>NZ_JAZHPB010000001.1:0-1293471 GCF_036543145.1 Janthinobacterium sp. LS2A | reverse complement strand
AAAGCGGACACTGCAATACAGTCGCACGTCGGACCAAGGTGGTATGCGGCGAAGGCCTTCATTGTCCTGGCCGCACGCATGTCAGCGGCATCCTGAAATCAGCGCGCCATTTCCCTGGCCAAGGTCAACACCAGTTCCTCCGCCCCCATTTCCCGCGCCAATGGCGCCCCCTGGCCAGCCCACTGGGCTGCGAATTCGCTGTTGCCGTGCTGGCTGGCCAGCGCGTTTAATTGTTTGGCGGCATCGTAGGCGACCGGGTAGTCGGCTGGCGGCGGGCTGCCTGGCGCTTCGCCGTATTCAATTAGGCGGTTCACCATGCCGCGCGCCAGGCGGCCCGATAGCACGCTGGTCAGGCGCGTGCTTGCGGCACGTTCGCTTTTCAGGTTGGCGCGGTAGCCGGCATTGGCCGACGATTCCGGACATAGTACGAACGCCGTGCCCAGCTGGGCGGCTGCGGCGCCCAGGTCCAGCGCGGCGCGGATGCCTTGTCCATCCATGATGCCGCCGGCGGCGATCAGGGGCAGGGCGGTGCTGCCTGCCAGCAGGCGCAGCAGGACGCTGGTGCTGTGGCGCTCGTCCGGCGCTTGCGGGTCGAAAACCCCGCGATGGCCGCCCGCTTCCACGCCTTGCGCCACGATGGCGTCGACCCCCGCCTGTTCGATCAGCGCCGCTTCGCGCACATTCGTGGCCGTGGCCAGCGTGTAGATGCCGGCCTGGCGCAGGGCGGCGATCTGCTGATGCGTTGGCAAGCCGAAATGGAAGCTCACGACGGCGGGACGTAGTTCCAGCAACAGCTCGAATGCCGCGTCATTGCCGATGAACGTTTCGTAGATTTCGTCGAGCGCCACGGGCGCGGCCGCGCCCAGCTCCGCAAACAGGGGCGCCAGGTGGGCCAGCCAGGCCGCTTCGCGCCGCGCATCCCTGACCGCCGGCGCATGGCAAAACACATTCACATTGAAGGGACGGTCCGTCAGCGCGCGCGTGTCGATGATCATCTGGCGCGCCTGCGCCACGGTGCCGGAGCCGATGGCCAGCGAACCGAGGCCGCCCGCGTCCGAGACGGCGGCGGCCATGCGCGGCGTGGAGATACCGGCCATCGGCGCCTGGATGATGGGCAACTGCAAGCCGAGGCGGTCGAGGAAGGGCTGGAACGAGCTCATGATGTTTCCTTCACAAAGTTGAGGACATTGTGCAATATTCGTATTTGAAGAATATAATAGCATAATCATTTTCAAATAGAGAATACGATGGACATGGAATCCCTGACGATTTTTTGCGCCGTGGCCAGTGAACTGAGCGTCACCCAGGCAGCAGCCAGACTGGGGCGCGCGCCGTCCAGCGTCACCACGCGCATCCAGCAGCTGGAAGCCGATATCGGCACGGAACTGTTCGTGCGCACGAATAAACGCATGGCCCTGACGGCGGCGGGTGAGCGCTTTCTCGAGTATGCGCAGCGTTTGCTGGCGCTGGCGGAGGAAGCGCGGCACGTCGTCACAGGCGGGCGCGAGGGCGGCACCTTGCGCGTCGGCAGCATGGAAAGCACGGCGGCCAGCCGCTTGCCGGCGCTGCTGGCCGCGTATCACGCCCGCCATCCGGCGACGCGCCTGGCGCTGAGCACGGGGCCGTCGCGCCCCTTGATCGAGCAAGTGCGCACGGGCCTGCTCGACTGCGCCTTCGTCGCCTTGCCACCCTCGTTCGGTGGCACCGCCGCCCTGAAAGAGCTGGGCCTCGCATCGACGGCCGTGTGGCGCGAGGAACTGTGCTTGCTGCTGCCGGCCAGCGAAGGGCAGGCGCGCAGCGCCATGGACGTGCGCACGCGCTCGCTTGCGGCCTTCCCGCAGGGCTGCACCTACCGCGGCATCGCGGAAGAGGTGCTGGGCGTGGCCGGCAGCACGCAGTGGCAGGTGCAGGAAATGAGTTCGTATCACACCATGATCGCTTGCGTGGCGGCCGGCGCCTGCGTGACCTTGCTGCCGGCCAGCGTGCTGGCGCTGTCGGACGCGCCAGCTACCTTGACAACCCTGCCCGCAGGGGAGATTGACACCGTGCTGGTGTGGCGCGGGGGATTCGACGTGCCCGCCTTCCAGCATTTGCTGGCGCAAGTAGGCGAGGCGGCGCTGTGAGCGCGCCGGCCAGGCTGCGCGCCGCCATCGCGGCGGCCGTCATCCTCGCCATCGGCATGGGCTTTGGCCGCTTTGCCTTCACGGCCATCTATCCGCACATGGTCAGGGAAGGCGTCTTGAGCTTGCGCGACGGCAGCCTGGCCGCCTCGGCCAACTATGCCGGTTACTTGCTGGGCGCCATCCTGGCCATGCGCGCGCGGGCCCACAGCGCGCACCGGCTGTGCCTGTGGTCGGTGGCCGGTACGGCGCTGTGCCTGGGCATGCTGGCCTTGACTATGCCCGTCTGGCTCATCGTGACGGTGCGCGGCGTGGCGGGCGTCTTCAGCGCCCTGGCCATGGTGGCCGCGTCATTATGGCTGCTGGTCCAGCGCGGACATGGTCGCGGCGCGCCGCTGCTGTATGCGGGCGTGGGTGTGGGCATCGCCGTCTCGGCCGAATTGCTGGTGCTGGCCTCGCAGCTGGGCTGGCACAGCGCCGGCATGTGGCTGCTGCTGGCAGGCGTCACCGCGCTGGCGGGGCTGGCGGCAGCGCCCGCCATTGCCGCCAGTGGCCAGGCAACCCTGGCTGCACCGGCGCAAGCCGCCGCATCGGCCCTGGCGCCTGTGGCGCCGTTGCCGTTGGTGCTGATCTACGGACTGGCAGGATTTGGTTATATCGTCACGGCCACGTATTTGCCTGTGCTGGTCGGCGCTGCCTTGCCCGGGCTGAACTCCGCTCACGTATTGGCCGTATTCGGTCTTGGCGCGGCGCCGTCGTGCTTCCTGTGGCACCGGCTGCACGAGAGACTTGGGACGCGCCATGCGCTGAGGCTTAATTTGCTGCTGCAGGCGCTGGGCGTGGCGCTTCCCGTGCTGGCGCCCACGGCCGCTGGCTATCTGCTCAGCGCCATCCTCGTCGGCGGCACGTTTGTCGGCACGGTGACCATCGCCATGCCGGCCGCGCAGCGGGCCGCCGTCAAGGCAGCTAAGTTTGGCTCGAACATGATGGCCATCATGACGGTGGTGTATGGCATCGGCCAGATCATCGGCCCCGTGCTGGCTGGCAGCCTGTATGCGCAGTCGCACAGCTTCAACAGCGCCTTGTTGGCGGCCGCTGGCGCGCTGTTGCTTGCGATTCTCGTCAGCCTGCGGCTATGAAAATCAGAGAGCGAATGCGCCGCGCATGAAGTCGCGCCGGATGTCGTTGATCCTGGTGAAATCGCGCGTGTAATACAGCTTGTTCGTCAGCAGCACCGCATAGCGACCGCGCCGGGGGCTGAGCCACATGGCCGTGCCCGTGAAGCCCAGGTGGCACCAGACGTCGTCTTGCGGCCTGGTGCCTGCCGCCGGATGCCAGAACAGGCCGCGCGAGGGCTGCAGCTCGCCCGTCTGTACCCTCAGCGATTCCCTCACCCAATCGGCGTCAAACACATCGCCATGCGGAGTCAGCATCGCCCGCAGGAAGCGCTGCAGGTCGGGCACGTTGGAAAACAGGCCGGCAATGCCGCACACGCCACCCAGCAGCCGGCTCGAAAAGTCATGCACCGTGCCGGCAAGATGGGCGCCTGCTTCGTCGCAGTATTCGGTCGGCGCGACCAGCTGGCCGTGCCGTGGCGCCACAGGACCATATCCCGTGGCGGCCATGCCCAGCGGCTGCAGCACGTGCTCGGCAAGGGCCACGTCCAGCGGCATGCCCAGCAGCCGCTCGATGACCAGGCCGAGGATCAGGGCCGCGCGGTCCGTGTATTCCACGGCCTGGCCTGGTATGCCTTCCAGCTGCTCGCGCAGCACGCCGCGCACGATATCGTCGTACACGTCGCCATAGCTGGCGCGCAGGCGGGCGCGCAGCGGCAAGCCGGCCGTGTGCGTGAGCAGCTGGAAAATCGTGATGGGTGCCAGCGCATAGCCTTGAGTGCCGGGCAAGACGTCGGCCAGCCGGCTGTCCAGCCCCAGGCGTTTCTGGCTTACCAGTCTGCCGATGAGCGACCACACGCTGATGATCTTGGTCAACGAAGCGATGTCGAACAGGGTGTCGACCTGCATCGCGGCGCTGGCGGGATCGGGCGTGAGCCGCCCGGCCGCGCCCATTGCGTGGTGGTCGACGGTGCCCACGGCCCAGGTCGCGCCTGGAAAAATCTGTTCGCGGACGCCGGCTTCCACCAGCGCTGTCAGTTGGTCTGTGGGGTTTGCTATTGGCATGATGATTGTGCTGTGTTTATCTTGTGATCGTCTGTCGCTGCCACGCCCAGCCACCTCGCCACCGATTGCGCCACCCACTGCCCCTCGTCGAGCGGCAGGTCGTGGCCCGCGTCGCCGTGGATCAGGCAATCGGCCTGCCAGGCGCGGGCCAGGCGCTGCGAGCAGCGGTGGTCGACCAGTCGGTCTAGCGCGCCGGCCATCACCAGCACGGGCATGGGCGGGCGGATTGCCGGGGCGCGGTAGCGGGCGGCCGACAGCAGCTGGCGCAGCGCGTTGCGGCGGCTGACCGGGTATTCCTGCTGATATGTACACCAGTCGGCCAGCAGCGCGGGGTTGCCATGGGCATGCCTGCGGCTGGTCAGGCGCAGGATCAGACTTTCCTGGCTGCGCCCGTCGCCCAGCAGCAGCTGGCGCAGCAGGGCGCCATAGTTCTGCCAGCGCAGGCGCCGGTAAAACGGGCTATAGGGCCGCATGCTGGTGTTGATCAGTACGCAGCGGGCGATTTCCTGCGGGTAGCGGTGACCCCATTCGACGGCCACCATGCCGCCCAGCGACAGGGCCAGTAAGTGGTAGGGCGCGGGGATGCCGCGCGCCAGCAGCTCCTGGCGGCAGTCTTCCACCATGTCGGCCACGCGGGTGGCGCTGTCCTGCGCGTGGCGCGTGCCGTTGCCGGGCAAATCGGGCGTGACGATGGTGGCGCCGGGCAGGGCGCGGGCCAGGGTGGCGGGAAAGCTGCCCCAGTGGCGCTGTTCGCGCATCAGGCCGCGCAGCAGGACCCAGGTGGGCGATCCGCTCATGATTCGTACCATTGCGCCAGGGCGCGCCGGCGCTGGGCCTTGCGCAGCAAGCCTTCCGGCATCCAGCGGCCGTGGCTGCTGGCGGCGCGCATGAGGAAATCGAACCACACCAGGTGCCGGCGCAGCACGCGCTGCAAGCGGTGCGCGGCCGTGGGGTTGAAGATGCTGACCCGGTTGAACAGCTGGCGCGGGTTTTTCTTGACCCAGCGCCACGAGCCCATTTCCAGGGTCAGCGGCAGGAACACGCGCCCGCTGTAGCTGGTGCCGTTCAGGTACAGATAGTCCCACAGGTCGCCATGGGTGCGGTATTGCCGGCTTTGCGGCTCGAACACATAGTTGTGATTGGGATAGCTCTGGCTGAACAGCTCTTCCAGCGCGCCGATCTCGGCTAGATGCTCGATGGGCACCTTGGTATGCGCATGAGGAAACCAGATGCGGTCGCGCAAGCCGAAACCGGAATGGCAATCGAGGGCGATGCTGAACTGGCGCGACAGCAGTTCGCGCTCGACGAGGTTGCACACGGCCTGGCTTTCCACCTCCATCGGGCCATCCGCCGCGCCCCGGTACCAGGGCAGGCGGGCACTGTAGCGCTGTCCACCGAGCATGAACGGCACTTTTTCGCGCGCGCTCAAGGGCGCGTTGCGCATCAGGTCGACGCCGCGCGGATTGCTGCGCGTCGCTTGCCACATGCCGCCCGGATTGACCAGCGGCATGAACACGAGGCGCATGCTTTCCAGCTGCTGGTGCAAGGTAGCGTCCCAGCGCAGGCGCGCGATCAGGCTTTCGAGGAACGACAGCAGCACTTGCGTGCCGATGCGTTCGAGGCCGTGGATGCCGCCGAAAAAGCCCAGCACGGGTACGTCGGGGCTGGGATTGCCCATGGCGATCGAGTACACGGGAAATTCGCGCCCATCCATGGCGATGCTGCAGGGCGCGGCCACTTCCAGGTGGCTGCCGCCTTCGTCGATGAGGCGTTTCAGCATGACCAGCTCGGGCAGATTCTTTTCGATCATCAGGCGTCTGAAAGGGAGAGTAGCAGCCAGTGTAGCCGAAATAAGCACCGCGCCCGACGTCCCGCATGGCGAAATTTATTGATGGCAAGCATGTCACGAAGCCGTCATTTTTTGTGTGTAGGATATTGCAGTTGATGCAAGAATTATTACTTGGCAATCCCTTGTTGCCACGCAGTTTTCCCCTCACACGATAGCGACTCGATAGCGATATGACAGGCAGCCCGGCATCCGTCCATGTGCTTGCGCTGGCGGGATACCTGGTACTGCTGGGTTTCTTGGCCACGGTGGGGCCCGTGCGGGCGCAGCCGGCCGATGGCGCCGTGTTGCAGTTCGATATCGCCGCGCAAAACCTGGGCGACGCGCTCGATATGTACAGCCGCCGCACGGGCGTCGCCGTGCTGATGGACCAGCGCTACGCGCAGCGCCAGTCGGCCGCCGTGCGCGGCCCGTATGCGGCGGGTGCGGCCCTGCAAGCTTTGCTGGAAGGCACGGGCCTGCTATCGCGCCTGTCCGACGCGCAAGCTGTCATTGTGTATGCCCCGGCCGGCGCTTCAGCAACGGCAGCGGACTTGCCGCAGGCCGCCGTCGTGGCCGCCGCCGACATCCCGGGCGCCACGCAGGGCGGCGGCGACCATGCGGCCTATGTCAGCCGCTTGCAGCACGCGCTGCTGGGACTGCTGTGCCGCGCGGCGCAGACGCGTCCCGGCGGTTATCGCCTGGCGCTGCAACTGTATCTGAACCGTGCCGGCGTGGTGGACCGCGTGCACCTGCTCGACAGCACGGGTTTGCGCGCGCGCGACACGGCCATTGCACGCGTCGTGCTGGGCATGCGCGTGGGCGCCGCGCCGCTGCCGTCGATGCCGCAGCCCGTTTCCATCCTGCTGCTGCCGCAAGGGCCGGGCAGCGAAGTCGATTGCGCCCCCAAGACCATGGCCGCGCCATGAGCATGCCCGACCTGCGCACCAAGCTCAAACGCCACCTCAGTTCGCGCTACGCCGTGCTGCGCTGGCGCCTTGAGCGCGTCGTCGGCTGCAAGCACCATGCGGCCGATGCGCTGCAGGAAACCTGGCTGCGCCTCGAAGCGATGGTGGCGCCGGGGCCGGCCGCCGCGCCCGTCCACAATCCCGACGCCTATTTGCTGCGCATGGCGGCCAATATCGCCACCGATGCCTACCGCCGCGACCGCATCATCGTCACCGAGCGCGAACGCGAAGAACTGATGCACATGGCCGACGAACCGGGCGACGACATCAGCGACCCGGCCCGCATCGTCTCGGCGCGGCTCGACGTGCAGGCGCTCGACGCGGCCCTGGCTGGCCTGTCGCCGCGCCGCCGCGCCATCCTGACGGCGGCACGCATCGACGGCATGCTCAATGCGGAAATCGCCGAACGCTTCGGCATTTCCGTGGCAATGGTGAAGAAAGAATTGCAGGCCGCCCTGCAACACTGTAAAACGTGCATGGCCGACGCCGATGCGGCCCAGCGCAGCGATGTGTCGGGCCGGCGTAAATATTGATGAATCCCATGACTGCTCCCGACCGCGATCCACGCGCCCCTTTAGATCATGCCGACACGGCCATTGGCCGGGAAGCCGCTGCCTGGTGGGCGCGGCTGCGTGCCGACGATTTTACGCAAGCCGACGCCGACGCCTTGCGCGCCTGGTGCGCGCTTAGCCCCGACCATGCGCGCGCCTGGCGCGAGCTCAAGCAAGTGTGGCAGGCGCTCGACCTCGCCTTGACCCGCGCCGCCGCACCGCAGGGGGCGGCCGTGCTGGCGTTCCCGGCGCGCCCCGGCCGGCGGGCGTTTCTCGGTGGCGCGCTGGCGGCCGGCGTGGCCGTGCTGGCCTTGCGTCCGCCCTTGGGCGCCTGGCCGTCGCTGCAGGAATTGCGCGCCGATTACCGCACGGGCACGGGCGAGCAGCGGCAACTGGCGCTGTCGCAGCAGATGACGGTGCAGATGAATACGCAGACGCGCATCGACGTGCGGGCGCCGGAAGCGATCGAACTGCTGGGCGGCGAAGCGGAAATTCTTGCCAGCGGCGCGCGCCAGCCCGTATCGGTGGTGGCGGGCGCGGGGCGTTTATTGGCGCAGTCGGCCCGCTTCAATGTGCGCCACACGGACGACGCCGTGTGCGTCACCTGCCTGGCGGGTGCCGTGGACGTAGTCTGGCAGCAGCGCCGCCAGACCCTCGACGCGGGGCAGCAACTGGTCTACGACGAGCAAGGCGTGCAGGCGGCCACGGCCGCGCCGGCCGGGGAGGCCAGCGCATGGCGCACGGGCGCGCTGTCGTTTGCCGGCCAGCCGCTGTCCCGCGTGGTCGATGAAATCAACCGCTACCGTCCGGGCAGGGTCGTACTGCGCAATGCGGAACTGGGCCGGCGCCTCGTGCGCATGCGCTTTTCCATCACCCAGATGGATGGCGCGCTGGCGATGATACGCGACTTGACTGGGGCGCAAATGACCAGCCTGCCAGGCGGCATCGTGCTGCTCAGCTGAAGTGCGGCGCGTGCCAGGGTGCGCCGCAAAAAATATTTTACAAAAGTATTATCCCTTCCGCCGCCCAGCTACGTCATGGAGGCATGGACGCTTGCGCTAACGCCAGGCTCCGTTCCCTTCTCTCTAGCCAGGAAACCATTGCCATGACCAAGCTTCACACTGCCCAGCGCCCAGTCCTCACGTCCACGCTGGGCAGCCGCTTGCGGCTCACGCCGCTCGCTTACGCATTGACCACCATGCTGATGGCGGGCGCCTTCAGCACGCCGGCCCGCGCGCAGCAGGCGTTCAGCGGCGGCTGGTTCGCGGCCAAGGGTGCGGCGCAAAATACGGCGGCCAGCTCCGGCCGCCTGCCGAATGGCCAGCCGCTGCCGCTGGGCAGCCGCCCAGAGGGCCAGCAACAGCAGGCGAACCAGCAGTTGCAGCGTTCGCTCAACAACCTGAACCTGGCCGCGCGCGCCATCGCCGCGCAGCAAGCGGCCCAGGCGCAGGCGCGCCAGGCAGCTGGTGGCGGTCTCAGCATGCCGAACGGCCTGGCGCAGGGCGGCTTGCAGGTCGACACCAACAGCCTGACGGCCGGCTGGCTCAACGCCCAGGCGCCCGTGCAGACGGTGGCGGCGGGCAAGACGGCCGTGGTGGTGCAGCAGACGGCGGACAAGGCCATCCTGAACTGGGAAACGTTTAATGTGGGCAAGGACACGACTCTGACCTTCCAGCAGCAGAAGGACTGGGCCGTGCTGAACCGGGTCAACGATCCGCAAGCGCGGCCCAGCCAGATCCAGGGCCAGATCAAGGCCGACGGCACGGTGCTGATTGCTAACCGCAACGGCATCGTGTTTACCGGCACGAGCCAGGTCGACACGCGCAGCCTGGTGGCGGCCGCGGCCCGCATCAGCGATACGCAATTCCAGAAGAATGGCATCTACAGTCCCGGCACGGCCGGCGCCGCGACGTTTACCGATGCGGACGGCAAGGTGCAGGTGCAGGCGGGCGCGCGCCTGGCCAGCAATGCGCCCAAGGGCAGCACGGAAGGCGGCGGTTACGTGATGCTGCTGGGCAAAGAGGTCCACAATGCGGGCGAGATCAATACGCCGAAAGGCCAGGCCCTGCTGGCCGCCGGCGACAGTTTTACCATCAAGAAGGGCGTGGGCACGGATGGCAACCCGCTGTCGACCACGCGCGGCAGCGAAGTCACGCCGCAATTCGCGGCCGCCAGCACTGCGGGTAAGGTCGTCAACACGGGTCTGATCCAGGCGCGCGAAGGCGACATCACCCTGGCCGGGCGCGACGTGCGGCAGGATGGCGTGCTGCTCGCGTCCACCACGGCGGCCACGCGAGGCACCATCCACCTCAACGCCCTGGGCGGCGATGCTGCCGTGACCCTGGGACGCGGCGCCACCACGGCCATCGTCGTCGAGGACGACGGCAAGACGATGGCGCTCGACAGCCAGCGCGACGCCATGCGCGGGCCGGCCGTGACGTCCACGGAAAATATCCTCGCCGTCAACGACCGCCGCGACCAGTCGCGCATCGAGATCGGCAGCGCCGGCACGGTGGAATTCCTCGGCGACTCGCTGACCCTGGCCACGGGCGGGCAGCTCGCCGTCAACGCCGGCAGCCGCAGCCTCGTGCGCGATGGGGCCCAGCTCGACGTTTCCGGCGCCGTGGGCGTGAAAGTGGCGATGGCGGCGAACAATGTCGAGATCAACGTGCAGGGCAACGAGCAGCGCGACGCGCCCGTCAACCGCGACGGCAAGGCCCTGATCAACAGCAGCATCTGGGTGGACCGCCGCAAGCTCGTGTTCGTACCGAAAGGCACGAACGGCTACGACAGCGACCGCTGGTACACGGCCGGCGGCTTGCTGGAAGTGGCCGGTTATTTGGGCACGCAAGGCCATTCCGTCAGCGAATGGATGGCGCAGGGCGGCACGGTGAGTTTCGGCGGCAAGGATGTCATCACGCAGCTTGGCTCCAGCATCAATCTATCCGGCGGCACTTTGGACGTGCAGACGGGCGCCGTGCGCCAGACCTGGCTCAAAGGCGCGGACGGCAAGCTGCACGAGGCGGGCAGCGCGCCCGGCGACTTGCAGTATCTGGGCGTCTACAAGGGTTACGAGGAAGAACACGCGCGTTGGGGCAAGGATGCCAGCGCCTTCTACGCCAATCCCCTGATCGCCGCGCAACTGCGGCTGGAAAACGGCTACACGGCGGGGCGCGACGCGGGCAAGCTGGTGGTCGCCACGGGGTCGGCCGTGCTGGAAGGGGGCATCGCGGGCGACGTCTTCCAGGGCGAGCGCCAAGTGCAGGCGCCGCAAGCGCTGCTCGACGGCTACCAGCAGTCGCAGTTCGCGGCCGCGCAGCGGGGGCAATTGATCGTCGGCCAGTATCAAGCCATGTTCGACAAGCGCACGGGCGTGCTGCAGCATGCGCTGTCGGCCGTCATGGACGAGGTGCGCCTGACGCGTGTGCAGGACGGCATCGCCGCCGGCCTCGACGTGACAGGCATGCTGGACGCTGAACGCCAGGGCAAGCTGCTGCTCGACACCGGCTTGCTGAACAGCCAGCAGCTGGGCGCCATCCGCATCGCGGCCAAGGGCGCGGTCACCGTCGACAGCGCGCTGCAGGTGGCCGATGGCGGCAATATCACCTTGTTCGGCAATGACGTGGCCATCAACGCCAGCCTGCGCAGCCATGGCGGCAGCATCATGGCCGGCAATGTGCTGAACCAGATCGGCGCGCTGGGCATGGTCGACACCGTCGTCATTCCGGGCGGGTCTGCGGGCAAGCTGGTGCTGGCCGATGGCGTGAGCCTGGACACGAGCGGCTTGCTCAGCAATGTACTGCGCGACCCGCTGGCCGCCGCGGGCTTGCCCTACATGAATGGCGGCAATGTCTCGTTGCGGGCGAGCGGCGACGTGCGCATCGGCAATGGCAGCCTGATCGACGTGAGCTCGGGCGCGGCCATTCTGTCGCAGGCGAAACAGCAGGGCGGCAAGGGCGGCAACGTGAGCCTGGCCAGCTATGGGCCGAAGGCCGACCTGGTGCTGGGCGAGGGCGCGCAAGTGCGCGGCCATGGCGTGGCGGGCGGCGGCAAGCTGGAATTGCAGGCGAACAAGATCGCGATTGGCCAGGCCGAGACGGAACAGAAAGGCGCCCTGCAACTGGGCGGCGACTTCTTCGACAAGGGGTTTTCCAGCTACAGCCTGGTCGGCAAGCAGGGCGTGGCGGTGGCGGAGGGCACGCAGGTCGACGTGCGCATGCCCGTGCTGCGCGTGGTGGACAACGAGAAACTGGCCGTATGGACGCCGGAGCAGGTCACGGAAAACGCGCTCAAGGGCACCTTGACGCAGCGCAAGGGCGCCAGCCTGGCCTTGCAGGTGGGCGATATCGAGTCCGATGCGGCCGGCATGGCCAGCGCCGAACTGCTTGTGGGCAAGGGTGCCGTGGTGAGCGTTGATGCGGGCCAGTCGATCAAGCTGTCCAGCGTGGGCCAGCTGACGGTGGACGGCCGCTTGAACGCCTGGGGCGGCAAGATCAGCCTCGGCGGCGTGGGCGTCGGCGTGAGTGTGTCCGAAGCCGTGGAAGCGGCCGGCCATGGCCGTTCCCTGTGGATAGGCGAGAATGCCGTGCTCGACGTCGCCTCGCGCGCCGTCACGGCTGTGGATGCGCAGAGCCGGCGCTACGGCAAGGTGGTCGATGGCGGCAGCATCGTCGTCGGCGGCGAGATCGACAATGCGCAGGGCAGCACGTCGGCGGCCAGCCTGTTTGTTGTCGTGCGCGATGGCGCCGTGCTCGACGCTTCGGGCGCGCATGCCGTGCTCGACGTGAACGGCGCGGCCGTCGACGTCGCCAGCGCGGGCGGCAGCATCGCGCTGGCGTCGAACAACGGCTTGTATCTCGATGGCCAGCTGCTGGCCAGGGCCGGTGGCGCGGGCGCGGCAGGCGGCAGCCTGTCCGTGGCCACGGGTTCGCCCGAATACCTGAAAGTGCTGGCCACGGACAAGGTGCTGCAGGGGCGGCAACTGGCCGTGACGCAGCGCCAGGGCGCCAGCGACCTGGCCGAAAACGTGCGCGCACGGGACGCGGCGGCAACGCTGCAGTACGGCCACGGCCGTTTTTCCGTGGAGCAGGTGGAAGCGGGCGGCTTCGGCAGCCTGGCCCTGCTGGGGGCCGCCTCCTTCGATGGCGACGTGTCGCTGCATCTGCAGCAAAGCTTCCAGCTGTACGGCGCGCCCGTGCTGACACCAGGCAGCAAGCCCGGCGCGAAGGTCGGCATCGCGGCGCCGTACGTGCGCCTGGCCAGCGTCAAGCCGGTCGGACGCGATTTCTATGTCACGCCAGGCACGGCGGGCGAGTCGCCGGTCGCCGGCCAGGTCAGCATGACGGGCGACCTGATCGACGTGCGCGGCCTGGTCAATATCGTTGCCGACGACGTGCGCCTGACCAGCCGCGGCGACTTGCGCTTCCTGCTGTCCCCGCTGGGCTGGGGCGGCGCGGAGGCGACGACGGTGCTGTCCTCGCCGGGCGACATGACCCTCAGCGCGGCCCAGCTGTACCCGGACACGGGCGCCGGCGCCGCCGTACGCGTCGGTTATGGCCGCACCGATGGAAAGTTCGGCTACGACCCGGCGCGCAGCCTGCGCATCGCTCGCACGACCGATGGCGTGCCGGCCATGCCGTATTCCGCCTTCGGCTCGCTGGAACTGGAGGCTGCGCATATCGAGCAGGGCGGCGTGGTGCGCGCACCGCTGGGCCGCTTAGCGATCGGCGCGGCCCGCTATGACAATGACAAGAGCCTGAGCGTCAATCTGCTGGCCAACAGCATCAGCTCCGTCAGCGGCGCCGGCCTGGTCATGCCGTATGGCGGCACGGTCGATGGCCAGAGCTGGAACGTTGACGGCAAGCTGGCCGCCTTCATGGGCGTGGGCGGCTTCAATGCCCAGGGCGGCCTGCGCGTCGGCATGGAAATGGCCGGCGTGGCCGTGCACGTGCAGCCGGGCGCGCTGCTCGACCTGTCCGGCGGCGGCGAACTGACGGGCGCCGGCTTCATCGCGGGCCGCGGCGGTTCCACCGATGCGCGCACTCACCCGCTGGTGCAGGTGGGGGCGAACGGCGGTTTTGTCTTGCCGGGCCTGGCGACGAATCCCGTGTACGCCATCGTGCCCGGTGTGCAGGCGCCGCAAGCGCCTTCGGGCGCCGCCGATGCGGTCATTGGCCGGCAAGTGACGATAGGCAGCGGCGTGCCGGGCCTGGCGGCCGGCACCTATACACTGATGCCGTCGACGTACGCCTTGCTGCCGGGCGCCTTCCGCGTGGAGCTGAACGGTCTGGCGGGCCAGGGCGGCGCCGGCTCGCTGGCGCAGCCGCTGCGCAACGGTTCCTGGGCCGCGCCCGGCACCCTGTCGATCGCCGGCACGGACATCCGCGCACCGCTGGCCAGTCAGCTGATACTTACGCCGGCCAAGGTCTTGCGCACGTATTCCCAGTACAACGAAATGGGCTATGCCGCGTTTGCCCTGGCCGATGCGCAAACGCGCGGCATTCCCCGCGCGATGCTGCCGTCCGATGCGAAAACGCTCAAGCTGACCATGGCGCCCGGCGGCGGCCTCGAGACGTTCCAGTTCCAGGGCGCCGGCAAGTTCGCGGCGGCCGAGGGCGGCTATGGCGGCACCGTGGTGCTGATGTCGAACGATAGCTCGACTGGCGAAATTGAAATTCTCGCCGACGGCGCGCCAGCCAGCGGCGGCGCAAAACAGGTCAGCATACGCGC
Organism: Janthinobacterium sp. LS2A; assembly: GCF_036543145.1. Lineage (NCBI taxonomy): Bacteria > Pseudomonadati > Pseudomonadota > Betaproteobacteria > Burkholderiales > Oxalobacteraceae > Janthinobacterium > Janthinobacterium sp. LS2A. The sequence continues at coordinate 1,279,098 of NZ_JAZHPB010000001.1, read as the reverse complement.
TTCAAGCCTGAACAATATCGGCGCGGCCCGCATCGTGGTGGGCAATGCGCCCACGGTGGAATATGGCCAGGGCGGCAATTACGTGAACTTCGGCGTCCAGTCGGCGCGCGCCATCTACCTGCGCGCCGGCGCCGTCCTGTCGGCGCCCGAAGTGTTCCTCGTCGCCCAGGACCCGAGCAACGCGCAATTGGGCAATGGCGTGATCGATATCGCGCCCGGCGCCGGCATCAACACCCTGGGCCGCGGCAAGGCCGCGTACGACGCCAATGATGGCTTTATCTACAAGAGCCGTCCGGACGTGCACGTGCTGGCCGCGTCGAACGGCTTGCTCAATGTGGCGCCCGTCAGCGGCACGACGCGCGGCGGCATCCGCATCGGCATGTGCGCCGCCGCTTGCGCCGGCACGGCCAGCCTGTATTCGGAAGGCACCTTGCTGCTGGCGACCAGCGGCAGCTTCCAGCTCGACGACACGGCCCGTTACGGCACGCGCAACCTGAGCCTGGCCGTGGGAGCCATCAATATCGGTTCGAACGAGGCGCTGGCGGCGGCCAAGTCCGGCGGCACGCGTCCCACCGGACTGACCCTGAACCAGGGCCTGCTGGACCGATTGCTGCGCGGCGACACCAGCACGGGCGCGCCAGCGCTGCAGGCGCTGATGCTGAACGCGGCCGACAGCGTCAATTTCTATGGCGACGTGGTGCTCGACACCTACGACAAGACGAGCGGAAAATCGAACCTGGAGCGCCTGGTGCTGACCACGCCGGCCATGTATGGCCAGGGCGGTGCCGATACCGTGGCAACCATCCGCACGGCTAACCTGATCTGGGGCGGCGCCCTGTCGGCGCCCGGCAATGTGATCGCGCATGGCGCCGGCACGGGCAGCGGCATCCTGAATCTGGAAGCGGAACGCATCGATTTCGGTTTCGGCCCGTTCACGCAGCCGGCCGGCGTCGCCACCTTCGACCGCCTGGCGCTGGGTTTTGGCACCGTTAACCTGAAAGCGTCGGGCCAGGTCACGGCCAACCACAAGGGCAGCCTGTCCGTCCACCAGGCGCAGGGCGCGTATGAGGCGGGCAAGGGTTTCCAGTACAGCGGCGGCAACCTGAACATCAGCACGCCGCTGCTGACGGGCGAGGCCGGTTCATCGCATAGCTACACGGCGGGCGGCGCGCTGGCCGTGACGGCGCCAGCCGGCGCGCCAGCCCCTTTCGCCAAAACTAACGCCGCGCTGGGCGCCCAGCTGGCCTTGAACGGCGACAGCGTGACGGTGGCGACAGCCGTGGTGTTGCCGAGCGGCAAGCTCACGGTCAACGCGCAGCACGACATCAGCGTGGCCGACGGCGCGCGCATCGACATGGCGGGCCGCAAGAGCACTTTCTTCGACGTGGACAAATACAGCTGGGGCGGTGACGTGACCCTGGACAGCCGCGCCGGCGATATCCGCGCAGCTGCCGGCAGCGTGATCGACCTGTCGGCCGGGAACAACCGCGCCGGCAGCCTGAAAGCCGTGGCCCTCGATGGCGCGGCCGGCATGGTGGAGCTGCAAGGCAAGATATTGGGCGGCGCCAGCGGCAGCTACGACGCGGGCGGCACTGTGGTGCCATACAAGAAGGGCAGCGTGGACGTGCGCGCGCACACCCTGGGCGTAGGCGGCACCCTGGACGGCCAGTTCGCCGCGCTCAACACGCGCCTGAACGAGGGCGGCGTGACGGGCGCGCGCAGCTTCCAGCTGAAACAGGGCGACTTGACCATCGGCAATGAGCTCAAGGCGGGCGACGTGCAGGTGGCCGTCGACAATGGCCGCCTCACCGTCGCCGGCGTGATCGACGCCAGCGGCGAGCGCGTGGGCAGCATCCGCCTGGCCGGCAAGCAGGGCGTCACCCTGGCCAACAACGCCGTGCTTGACGCGCATGGCACCGTTCTGCGCGTCGACAGCTATGGCAAGATCATCGACAGCCCGAACCGGGCCATGGTGGAACTGAACGGGGGCGAAGGCTTGCTGGACCTGGCCGGCGGCGCGCAGATCGACGTGCGCCACGGCACGGCGGCCGTGCTTGGGAAGGGCAAGGGCGCATACGACGGCGCCGCGCGCGGCACGGTGGAACTGAGCGCGCCGCGCCTGGGCAGCGGCGGTTCCCGCACGGACGCAGACGCGGCCACCTTTGGCGATATCGCCATTACGGCTGGCGGCGGTCTCACCATCCGCGGCGCGAAATCGATCGCCATCAATGCCATGCAGCGCTATGACGATGCGGCTTATGCCAGGGACCTGTCGGCCAGCGGCCGCCCATATCAGGTGGTCAACCAGGCATACCTCGACAGCAAGCATGCGGACAGCACGGCTTTTATCGATGCGGCGCTGGCCAATACGAACTTGCGCAACGGCAAATTGGCGGGCTTGAACACGGCCGCGTATGCCGATGCGCTGCACCTGCGTCCCGGCGTCGATATCGTCAGCAAGACGCCAGACGGCGACCTCGTGGTGCAGGGCGACCTGGATTTGTCCGGCATGCGCTACGCCAGCCTCAATCCGCGTTTTCAAGTGACGCATGCGCGCGGCTCGGGCGAGGTGGGTAGCCTGCTGCTGCGCGCTGGCGGCGATTTGAATATCTATGGCAGCATCAATGACGGCTTCGCGCCGCCGCCGTCCACGCAGGACGACAAGGGCTGGTTGTTGCTACCGGGGCGAGACATCAACGGCAGCGACGTCATCGTGCCGGGCAAGGGCGTGACCCTGGCTGACGGCACCATCTTCCCGGGCGGCGTCACGCTCAATTACGACGTGCCCGTCAAGGCCCTGAGTTTCCGCGCCAACACGCGCCTGCCCGTGGATGTGGTCCTGAACCAGAAGCTCACCGTGCCGGCCGGTACGGTACTGGCCGCTGCCGTGCGCGACAGCGCCGGCAATATCGTCCACGCGGCGGGTACCTTGCTGGCCACGGAACAGACCTTTACTACCGGCATGCGGCTCGACGCGGGCAGCGTGGTCGCGCAAATGGTCAAGGTGCGCGCCATGACCTGGCCGAAAGGCGTTGCCTTGCCCGGCTTGCTGGGCGAGCTCAACGTGGTCACGCTCAGTGGCAAGGTGGCGCTGCCCGTCGGCGCGCTGATCCCGAACGGCACCGACGTCAAGCTGCTGCCCGGCGTGGATGCCATCGAACTGCGTCCGGAAGTGGCGGGGCGCCAGGGCGCGCTGTGGGCCATCGCACCGATGCTGGCCGAAGGTTCGCAATCGTGGGGCATGCGCCTGGCGGCCGGCGCCGACCTGGACGCGGCCGACACGCGCAGCGTGCAGGCGCATCCGTCGCACGGCACCCTGCGCCTGGCCGACAGCCATTACGGCATGTATGGCGTCATGATCCCGCCGAAGGGCGTGCAGCACTGGACGCAGGCGGCGCAGGAGCTGGGCGAGCGCGAGGGCATCGTCGGCATCGTGGCGGGCGAACCGATCACCGAGGAATTCATCAGCCAGTTCGGCCAGACCGTGGCGGAGTTTTGCGCTGGCGACGCCAGCATGTGCGTGCTGAAGCTGGCCTATGTGTGGACCAAGGCCGGCGCCGAAGAATTCGCCGACCCCAGCGTGAAGGCGGGCGACGTGGTCGACCTGGCCGGCCTGGGCTGGCCCACCATGTGCGAGGAAAACCCCACCTGGTGCGGCACCTCCAACCCTACCTTCGACAACAAGGCGTCCAGCCTGCGCCACAGCGTGCTGCGCACGGGCACGGGCGACCTGGACCTCGTCAGCGGCGGCGACTTGCGCGTGGACAGCCTGTACGGCGTGTACACGGCCGGCATGTCGTCCATGGCGACCACGGCAGGCGACCCGTACAACCTGGCGCGCGCGCGCAATCTGGACGGCAAGGTGCTGGCCAACCCCGATGGTGCGCATGAACGCCTGGTCGATGGCGGCGCCGACAGCATTTACCGGGCATGGTATCCGGACCAGGGCGGCAATCTGCTGCTGCGGGTGGCGGGCGACCTGAGCGGCTCGCTGGTCGGCGCGTCCGCCGCCACCAACGGGCGCCCCGTCAACACGGATGGCATGGGCGATTCGGTAGCGGTGGGCAACTGGCTGTGGCGCCAGGGCAGCGGTGGCGTGGCTACGGGCGGTCCGGCCCAGCCGACGGCGTGGTGGATCAATTTCGGCAGTTACGTGGGCCGCGATACCCTGGCCGATACCGTGCTGGGCTTTACGGGCTTCGGCACCCTGGGCGGCGGCAACGTGCGCGCCGACGTGGCGGGCGATGCGGGCGTGCTGGCGCCCAAGGTTGCCACCGTGTATGACATCAACATCAATCCGCGCTCGCAGGGCTTGCTGCTGGCCGTGGGCAGCACGGGCCGCGTGCTGGCCGATGGCAGCCTGCAACTGACGGGCGGCGGCGACCTGGACCTGCGCGTGGGCGGCGCCCTCAATCCCGCCAGCCAGTCCGGTGGCGGCCACTTGAATGGCGCGCTGGTCGACTTGCGCGGCCACGTGGACGTGGCCGCTGCCCAGCTGGGCAAGGTCGCGCTGCAGTACGGCACGCGCTCGACCGACCACGTGCCGCTGGAAACGCGCGCCTTCGACGCCTTCCACGCCACGCGCGCTACGCCGCAGGGCGGCATGACCCTGGTGCCCGGCGACGCCACCGTCAGCGTGGCGACCCTGGGCGACCAGGTGCTGCAGGACGTGGCCGACCCCGGCCGCGTGCCGATGTTCAACGCCGCGTCGTTCATCAGCGCGTCGGGCGAGCCGGGCGCCGGCTACAGCTGGTTCAGCCTGTGGACGCCGCGCACGGCGCTCGACCTGTTCTCCGCCGGCGGCAACATGACGCCGTTGACGGCGCCGGTCGGCACGGCCACTGACCTGGCCGTCGTCTACCCGTCCATCGTGCGGGCCGCAGCCGCGAATGGCAGCTTGTATTATGGCAAGACCATCTCGGACTGGGGTGGTGCGACCGCGTATGCCGATCCTTTGCTGCTGGCGCCGTCGGGCTACGCCCAGCTGGAGTGGCTGGCCGGCGATTCCATCTATGCGGGCGGCTATGCCGTCAGCCAGTCCGGCGCGGCCGCCGACAGCATGGCCACGCCGTTCAAGCCTGCCTTCGAAGCGTGGAATCTCAGGCCTGGCAGCCTGACGTCGGCGGGCGGCAATGTTTCGGGCTCGGGCGTGCCATCGTCACAGTGGAACTTTCCGCTGTTCGCCTTCGGGCCCGATTCCGCCGCCGGTCCGGCCAACAGCGGCACGCAAGTGGCGCGTATCTATGCCGTGAAGGGCGATCTGATCGGCGTCAATAGCGGCCGCATGGTCGCGTTCTACGACGCCAAGCACGCGGGCATCACCTGGTACGAGGGGGCGCAACCGGTCTGGATGAGGGCGGGCCGCGATATCGTCGGCAGCGGCACGGCGCTGCTGGAAGCCATCGACGGCAGGGGCGGTAGCGACATGATGTTCAGCAATTACAGCAATCTGTTCGTGCATAACAACGTGTTCGACGTGTCGGTGGTGTCGGCCGGACGCGATATCCTCGGCAGTTCCTTCAACGTGGCCGGCCCCGGCACGCTCGACATCAGCGCCGGGCGCAATATATTGATGCAGGACAAGGGCAGCGTCGTCAGCCTCGGCCCCGTCGTCGCGGGAGACAAGCGCCCGGGCGCCGGCATCGCCATGCAGGCCGGTGTGGGCGCGGCTGGCCTCGACTACCTGCGCTTCGTCAAGCCCTATCTTGACCCGGCTAACGTGGCGAAGACGGGCGTGCCGCTGGCCGACCAGGCCGGCAAGGTGGTGAAAGCGTACGACGGCGAACTGGCGACCTGGCTCGGTGAGCGCTACGGCTTCAAGGGCACGGCCGCCGAAGCGCTGGCCTACTTCCTGGCCTTGCCCGAGCCGCAGCAGCGCGTGTTTGCCCGTAACGTGTATTTCGCGGAACTGAAGGCGGGCGGGCGCGAGTTCAACGATGCGGACAATGCGCGCTACGGCAGCTTCCTGCGCAGCCGCAACGCCATCGCGGGCCTGGCGCCAGCCACGGACGCGAATGGCAAGGCGATTTCCTATGCGGGCGACATCATCATGTACCGCGGCCTGTACGCCAAGCGCAACGACGGCGAGCAGCGCTGGGATTACTTCCCCCGCAGCGGCTACGTGCATACGAACTTCGGCGGCGATATCCAGATGCTGACGCCGGGCGGCAAGCAGGTGCTGGGCATCGAAGGCGAGGCGCCGCCGTCGACATCGGGTGTGATCACCAAGGGCGGCGGCAATATCGGCCTGTTCTCGCACGGCAGCATCCTGCTGGGCCAGAGCCGCATCATGACGACGTTCGGCGGCGATATCCTCGGCTGGTCGTCGACGGGCGACATCAACGCGGGCCGCGGCTCGAAGTCGACCATCGTCTACACGCCGCCCAAGCGCGTGTATGACAGCTGGGGCAACGTGACCCTGTCGTCCGACGTGCCCAGCACGGGCGCCGGCATCGCCACCCTGGCGCCGATCGCCGAAGTGCCGGCCGGCGACGTGGACTTGCTGGCCCCGCTGGGCACCATCGACGCGGGCGAGGCGGGCATACGCGTGTCGGGCAACGTCAACCTGGCCGCGCTGACCGTGATGAACGCGGCGAACATCCAGGTCAAGGGCGAAGCCAAGGGCATGCCGGCCGTGGCGTCCGTCAACGTGGCGGCCATGACGAACGCCAGCGCGGCCGCCACGCAGGCCACGGCCGCCGCCCAGGACGTGGTGCAGCGCGAGCGCGCCGCCACCCGTTCGGCGCAGCCATCGGTGTTCACGGTGCGCGTGCTGGGGTTTGGCAACGACGCGCCGCCCGACAGCGCGCAAGCGGCGCCGCAGGATGGCGCGCGCACCGAGGCGGCCGACTACAATCCGCGCAGCGCCGTGCGCGTGCTGGGCCTGGGCCCGCTGCCGGAATCGGCCACGCGCCAGCTGACGGCGCAAGAGCGCAGCAGGTTGTCGCCATGATGGCCGGCCTGGCGAGTATGACGGCTGCCTTGCCCTTGCGCATGACGGGCATGGCTTGGTACCGCCCGGCCATCCGCCCCCGGCAGCAGGCGGCCAACGACGTGGCGCCAGGGCAGGGCGCCCGCCTGCAGGCGGTGCTGGAGGGCAATTACGCGGCCCTGCACCGGCGCCTGGCGCGCCACCTGGGTTGCGCCGAACTGGCCAGCGACAGCCTGCACGACGCCTGGCTGCGCCTGGGCAGGCTGGCGGCCGGGGACGCGGACGGAGCTGCGCTGGCGCATAGCCCCGTCGCCTATGTGTTTCGCGTCGCGTGCAATGCTGCCATGGACAGCCTGCGCCGCAACCGCGCCTGGCTGTATGCGGACGACGGTGATGGGGGCGGCGCCGGCCTCGTCGATTTCCTTGCCGATACGGCGGCCGGGCCGGAACGCCTGGCCGAGCTGCAGGCGGACGTGCGCCGGCTGGCGCTGGCTGTCGATTTGCTGCCGCGGCGCCACCGGCAAGTGCTCGAAGCGCTGCGCGTGGACGAGCTGACCCGCCAGGAGGTGGCCGAGCGGCACGGCATGTCCTTGCGTAACGTCGATACGGCTTTGCGCCAGGCGCTCGACCATTGCGCCCGCCACACGGGCTACGCGGCGCAGGGCGGCGTCGGCACGACCCGGCGCGGCCTCAGGCTGAACGTTCGTTTGCGTACAGACGCGTAGGAATCGGCCCGTCAGACTGGTGCTTCGGGCCTGCATGCGCCCACCCAGCCAGTCCACAGCCAGGAGGAAGCGCGAGATGACAGAGTCCCATCACATCAATGCCGGCAGGCGCGGCTTGCTGATCGCCGGCGCGCTGTCGGCCACGGCGGCGGCCGTGCCCGGCGTCGCGGGAGCGGCGCAGGCCGTCAGCACGACCGGCCAGGCGCCACCAGTCCTGATGAAAGTCAGCCTCGACGTCAACGGCCGGCGCCACAGCCTGGAACTCGACACGCGCACCACCTTGCTCGATGCCTTGCGCGAACACCTGCAGCTGACGGGCACCAAGAAGGGCTGCGACCACGGCCAGTGCGGCGCCTGCACCGTCATGCTCGACGGCCAGCGCATCAATGCCTGCTTGACTCTTGCCGTGATGCATGACGGCGCCAAGGTCACCACCATCGAGGGGCTGGGTACGCCGGAGAAATTGCATCCGATGCAGGCCGCCTTCATCGCGCACGACGGCTACCAGTGCGGCTATTGCACCCCGGGGCAGATATGCTCGGCCGTCGCCGCGCTGGGCGAGATCCGCCAGGGCATCCCCAGCCACGTCAGCGCGGACTTGAGCGCGGTCCCGCAGGCGACGCCCGAGGAATTGCGCGAGCGCATGAGCGGCAACATCTGCCGCTGCGGCGCCTACTCCAACATCATCGAGGCCATCACCGAGGTGGCGGGGAGGCCGGCATGAGGGTATTCAGCTACCAGAAGGCCACTTCACCGGCCGAAGCGGCGGCGGCCGCCGTGAACACGCCGGGCGCCAGATTCATCGCGGGCGGCACGAATCTGCTCGACCTGATGAAGCTGGAAATCGAAACGCCGGCACACTTGATCGACGTCAATGGCCTCGCGCTGGATAAGGTGGAAGCAACAAAGGATGGCGGCCTGCGCATCGGCGCCCTTGTGCGCAACACGGCGCTGGCCGCGCACGCCACCGTGCGGCGCGATTATGGCGTGCTGTCGCGCGCCTTGCTGGCCGGCGCTTCGGCGCAATTGCGCAACAAGGCGACGACGGCGGGCAACCTCTTGCAGCGCACGCGCTGTCCGTATTTCTATGACACGAACCAGGCCTGCAACAAGCGCGTGCCGGGCAGCGGCTGCTCGGCCATAGTCGGCTTCAGCCGGCCGCTGGCGATTCTGGGCGGCAGCGATGCCTGCATCGCCACGCACCCGAGCGACATGGCCGTGGCCATGCGCGTGCTCGATGCCGGCATCGACACGGTGCGGGCCGACGGCAGCACGCGCAGCATCCCCATCGCCGACTTTTACCGCTTGCCGGGCAACACGCCGCATGTGGAAACCGTGCTGCAGCCCGGCGAACTGATCACCAGCGTCACCTTGCCCCCGCCCGTTGGCGGCACGCACGTCTACCGCAAGGTGCGCGACCGCGCCTCGTACGCGTTCGCGCTCGTGTCCGTGGCGGCCATCATCTTGCCCAACGGCACGGGCAGGCTGGCCCTGGGCGGCGTCGCGCCGCAGCCGTGGCGCGTGTCCGCCGCTGAGCAGGCGATACCCGATGGTGCCGCCGCCGTGAGCGAACGCCTGCTGGCCGGCGCCCATCCCACTGACGACAACGGCTTCAAGGTGACCCTGGCGCAGCGCACGATTGCCTCGGTGCTGGCGCAAGCACAAGCGAAGAAAGGCTAGGGCCATGAAATTTTCGACACCTGCAACCACCAATCCCATCGACCAGCTGAAAATCGTGGGCCGCCCCACGGACCGCATCGACGGCCCCCTGAAAACCACGGGCACGGCGCCGTATGCATATGAACAGAACAACGCCGCGCCGCATGCGGCCTATGGTCATGTCGTCGGCGCGGCCATCGCCAAGGGGCGCATTGCCTCGATCGACACGAGCTCCGCGCGGCGCGCGCCGGGCGTGCTGGCCGTGGTCACGGCCGAGTCGGCTGGCAAGCTGGGTAAAGGCAAGATGAACACGGCAAAGCTGCTGGGCGGGCCGGACATTGAACATTACCACCAGGCCATCGCGCTGGTGGTGGCGGAAACCTTCGAGCAAGCCCGCTCGGCCGCGCAGCTGCTCGACGTCAAGTACATCGAGCAACAGGGCGTGTTCGACCTGGCCAAGGCCAAGGGCGGCGCCACCAAGCCGAAGGATGGCAAGCCCGACAGCAAGACGGGCAACTTCGCCGGCGCCTATGCCCATGCCCCCGTGCGCCTGGATGCGACCTACACGACGCCCGACCAGTCGCACGCGATGATGGAGCCGCACGCCTCGATTGCCGCCTGGGAAGGCGACAAGGTGACGGTATGGACGGCGAACCAGATGGTGGACTGGGGCCGCGGCGACCTGGCCCGCACTTTGGGGATACCGAAAGACAAGGTGCGCATCGTTTCGCCGTATATCGGTGGCGGCTTCGGCGGCAAGCTGTTCGTGCGCGCGGAAGCCTTGCTGGCGGCCCTGGGGGCGCGCGCGGCCCAGCGTCCCGTCAAGGTCGCTCTGGCGCGGCCCTTGATGATCAACAACACGACGCACCGGCCCGCCACCATCCAGCGCCTGCGCATCGGCGCCACGCGCGACGGCAAGATCACGGCCATCGGCCATGAATCGTGGTCCGGCGACTTGAAAGGGGGGCAGCCGGAAACGGCCGTGATGCAGACGCGGCTGCTGTATGCGGGACCGAACCGCATGACGGCCATGCGCCTTGCCGTGCTCGACTTGCCGGAAGGCAACGCCATGCGCGCGCCGGGCGAGGCGCCGGGCATGATGGCGCTGGAAATCGCCATGGACGAGATGGCGGACAAGCTGAAAATGGACCCTATCGTCTTCCGTATCCTGAACGATACGAAAGTGGATCCGGAAAAGCCGAGCCGTCCATTCTCCCAGCGCCGCCTGATCGACTGCCTGCGCACGGGCGCCGTGGAATTCGGCTGGAAGGAAAGATCGGCGCAGCCGGGCACGCGGCGCGACGGCCGCTGGCTCGTGGGCATGGGCGTGGCGGCCGCCTTCCGCAACAACCTCGTCATGCAGTCCGCCGCCCGAGTGCGCCTGGACGGCAACGGCATCGTGACGGTGGAAACGGACATGACGGACATCGGTACGGGCAGTTACACCATCATTGCGCAGACGGCGGCGGAAATGCTGGGCGTGACCTTGAACAAGGTGGTCGTGCGCCTGGGCGATTCGGATTTTCCCGTCTCGGCCGGTTCGGGCGGACAGTGGGGCGGCAACAGCTCGACGGCTGGCGTGTACGCGGCCTGCGTGCGCCTGCGCCAGGCCATCGCCGTCAAGCTGGGCTTCGATGAGAAAGAGGCGCGCTTTTCCGATGGGCAGGTCAGCCAGGGCGAGCGCAGCGTGCCGCTCGCTGCCGCCGCCTACCATGGCGACGTCGTCGCGGAAGACCACATGGAATACGGCGACCTCGATAAAAAGTTCCAGCAATCGACGTTCGGCGCCCATTTCGTCGAAGTGGGCGTGGACGGCGACACGGGCGAAGTGCGCGTGCGCCGCATGCTGGCCGTCTGCGCGGCCGGGCGCATTTTGAACCCGAAAGCGGCGCGCAGCCAGGTGATCGGTGCCATGACCATGGGCGTGGGCGCGGCCCTGATGGAAGAACTGGTGGTCGACCAGCGCCGCGGCTTCTTCGTCAACCACGACCTGGCCAGCTACGAAGTGCCCGTGCACGCCGACATCCCGCACCAGGACGTCATCTTCCTCGATGAAACGGACCCCACGTCCTCGCCCATGAAAGCCAAGGGTGTGGGCGAGCTGGGCATCTGCGGCGTGGCGGCCGCCATCGCCAATGCCGTCTACAACGCAACGGGGGTGCGCGTGCGCGACTATCCGCTGACCCTCGACAAGCTGCTGCGGGGACTTCCCGTCATGAGCTGACATCTGCCTGGCGCCTGGCGCGCGTGACAATGCGTGTATTTTTGGTAATTTCCAAGTGCTATGCTCGGAACGCATGGTGCGGGAAAATTTCCGGTCCGCAATGCCATGCCGCCAGGAGAATGCATGAACAGCTCATCAATGCCGCCGCGGTTACTGATCGTCGATGACGAACTGGCGCATGTGCGCGCGCTGTGCGACACCTTGCGCGGCCAGGCCTACGACACGACGGGGCTCGCTTCGGGCGAGGCGGCGCTGTCCCTGCTGGCCGTCGAATCGTTCGATCTGCTGCTGGTCGACCTGATGATGCCGGGCATGAACGGCATCGCCGTGGTGGAAGCGGCGCGCAAGATCGATCCCGACCTGGCCTGCATCGTCATGACGGGCGAAGGCACGATCGCCTCGGCCGTGCAGGCCATGAAGGCGGGGGCGCTCGATTACGTCGTCAAGCCGTTCAAGGTGTCGGGCATCCTGCTGATACTGGCGCGGGCGCTGGAAACGCGCCAGCTGCGCATCGCCAATGCGCGCCTGGAACTGCTGCTGCGCCAGCACACGGCCGAACTCGACGCCATGAACAAGGATTTGCAGCTGGCCCGCGAAGTGGCCGAGCGGGCAAACCAGGAAAAGACCAATTTCCTGTCCAGCATGAGCCACGAGCTGCGCACGCCGCTCAACGCCATCATGGGCTTTTCGCAGATGCTGTTGTCCGATTCCATCCCCTCGACGGCGCAGGAAAAGAAAACCTTTGCCTCGCACATCTTCGGCGCCGGCCGGCATTTGCTGACCCTGATCAACGACATTCTCGACATCGCCAAGATCGAGTCGGGCAATATGTCGCTGTCGATGGAACCCGTGAGCCTGGCCGACATCTACCACGAATGCTGGCAGATGATGGAACCGCTGGCGCACAAGCGCGGCATCACCCTGACGTTCGTCGAAGCGGGCGGCGTGCATGTGCTGGCCGACCGCACGCGCCTCAAGCAGGTGCTGATCAACCTGTTGTCGAACGCCGTCAAGTACAACCGCGAACAGGGCGAGATCCACGTCGATTGCCAGCCCGTCGACGCGCGCCAGCTGCGCCTGTCCGTGCGCGACACGGGCGGCGGCATGAGCGCGGCGCAGCTGGAGGCGCTGTTCCAGCCCTTCAACCGCCTGGGACGCGATGCGCGCGACGAAGAGGGCACGGGCCTGGGGCTGGTGGTCAGCAAGCGCCTGGCCGAAGCCATGCAGGCCAGGCTGGGCGTGGCCAGCACGCCCGGGCGCGGCAGCACCTTCTGGCTCGATATCGCCAGTTGCCCGGCGCGCCAGTCGCCGCAGGAAAGTGCGCGCCTGTCCGTCATCGCCCGGCCCGCCGAAGCGGTACGGCTGCCTGACCGCAAGACGCTGCTGTATGTGGAAGACAATCCCCTGAATGTGACCCTGGTGGCGGGTTTGATCCATTTCCGTCCCGATCTCGACCTGCTGTCGGCCGGCGACGGCCAGACGGGCCTGGACATGGCGCGCCGCCACGTGCCGCAGCTGATACTGATGGATAGCGACCTGCCCGACATCAGCGGCACGCAAGTCATGCAGCTGCTGCGTGCCGATGCCCGCACCGCGCATATCCCCGTCATCGCCCTGACGGCCGTGGCCGGGCCCGGCGATATCCGCCAGGGGCTGGCGGCGGGCTTTTACCGCTATCTCACCAAGCCGATCGACGTAACGGCGTTTTCCGAGGCCATCAACAGCGCGCTGGAGCCGGCCACGGCGCAGTGCAGCGCATGAGCGGCCTTGCACCGGGGCGGTGGGCGGCCAGGCTGGCGGCCATCGCGCTGTTGCTGGCGCTGGTTGCCGTGGCCATCTGGCAGCTCAATGCCCGTCCCGCCGCGCCGCCCGGCCCCGTGGAAGTGCTGCGCCTGGCCGTGAATGCGGAATACGTGGGCAGCTGCCCCGTCCTGGCCGCGCACGGGCAGGGGCATTTCGCGCGCGAAGGCATCGACGCGCGGCTGCAGCCGTATTCGTCGGGCAAGGCATCGATGGAAGCCGTGTTGCAGGGCAAGGCCGACCTGGGCACGGTTTCCGATATTCCCGTCGTGCTGGCCAGCCTGCGGAACCAGTCCGTCGTCATCATTGCCAGCATCTTCGAGGCCGAGCGCGACCACGGTATCGTGGGGCGCCTGGACCGCGGCGTGTCCACGCCCGCCAGCCTGAAGGGCAAGCGCATCGGCGTGACGCTGGGCACCTCCGGCCAGTTTACGCTGGACGCCTTTTTGAACCGCCAGAAGCTGCTGCCCGCCGAAGTCACCTTGCGCAACTACGCGCCCGAGCAGCTGGCCGGAGCGCTGGCGCGGGGCGAGATCGATGCGGCGGCCGGCTGGGAACCGTTTCTGACGGGCATGGCGCATGCCATCGCGGGCAAGGCGGCCATCTTCTATGGCGAGGATGTCTATGCGGGCCTGTTCAACGTGGCCGGCACGGACGGCTATGTGCGCAGCCACCCGGCCACGGTGCGCAAGGTGCTGCGCGCGCTGATTGCCGGCGCCCGTTTTTGCCAGGACCAGCCCGACGCCGCGCGCGCCCTGTTTGCCAAGGCATCGGCCAGCGAGACGGCGCGCCTGCAGGCGGCCTGGCACGGTTACCGCTTCGGCGTCGTGCTCGACCAGGGCTTGCTGCTGGCGCTGGAAGACGAGGCGCGCTGGGCCATCAGGAACCGGCTGGCCGAGCGCGGCACCATGCCGAACTTCCTCGACGCCGTCTACCTGGACGGCCTGGAAGCCGTGGCGCCATCGGCCGTGACGGTCATTCATTGAGAAGGCCACCGTGAAAATCGTAACGCGTTTCAAGCTGGCCGAACTGTTTTGCGTGGTGCTCGTGGCCATCATCGTCGCCATGCTGTTTTCCACCACCATGGCGATGCAGCGCGAACTGGCGAAGAACAAGGCGGCGGCCGATATCCTGCAAGCCGTCACGTCGCTGCGCTACCTGTCGATCGAATATGCGCTGCACCATGGCGAGCGCACGCGGGCCCAGTGGCAGCTGCGCAGCGAATCGCTGTCGTCGGGCCTGCTGGCCGCGCCCGCCTTCAGCACGGACGAGGAGCGCGCGCTGCTGCTGAAATTGCAGGGCGACCTGGCCGGCGTGGGCGGCCTGTTCCACCTGTTTGTCGCGAATCACCGCGAGTTGGGGCAGGACCCGCAGCGGCGCGAAGTGCTGGACGAGCTGGAGTCGCGCCTGTCCGGCCAGATCATGGGCAAGGTGCAGGGCATGATTTCGGAGGCGATGCGGCTGTCCGAATTGAGCCGGCAAGGGGTGCTGGAGGCGCAGCAGCGGGCCAACGTGGCCGTGGTGCTGTTTGGCGGCATGATCATCGCGCTGGTGGCCGGCCTGATTTACTTCACCATGACCAGCGTCACGGGACCGCTGGAAAAACTGCGCCAGGGTACCCTGATCGTCGGCGCCGGCAAGCTGGACTTTTCGCTCGGCGTGCACACCAAAAATGAAATCGGCGACCTGGCGCGCGCCTTCGACGGCATGACGGAAAAGCTGCGCCGTACCACCGTCTCGCGCGACGAGCTGGCGCACACGAATGCCGCCCTGGAAACGCAGATCGCCGAACGCCAGCTGGCCGAACGCAAGGTGCATGAACAGCTCGAACGCTTGAACCTGCTGCAGCAGATCACGCGTTCGATCGGCGAGCGGCAGGACTTGCGCAGCATCTTTCAGGTGGTGGTGCGCAGCCTGGAAGAGCAGCTGCCCATCGATTTCAGCTGCATCTGCCTGTACGAACCGTCGCAGCACGCGCTGCAGGTGACGTGCGTGGGCGTGCGCAGCGAGGCGCTGGCGCAGTCGTTCATGATGAGCGAACACGCGCACATTCCCATCGACGAGAATGGACTGTCGAGCTGCGTGCGCGGCAAGCTCGTGTATGAAGCCGACATCGCAGGGGTGGCGTTTCCGTTTCCGCAGCGCCTGGCGCAAGGGGGACTGCGTGCCCTCGTCATGGCGCCGCTGCTGGCCGAAAACACGGTCTTCGGCATCCTGATCGTGGCGCGCCGCGCCGCAAACAGCTTTACCAGCGGCGAGTGCGAATTCCTCAGCCAGCTGAGCGAACATGTGGCGCTGGCCGCCAACCAGGCGCAGCTCTACGGCGCACTGCAGCGCGCGTATGACGATTTACGCCAGACGCAGCAGTCTGTGATGCAGCAGGAACGTTTGCGCGCGCTGGGGCAGATGGCCAGCGGCATCGCGCACGACATCAATAACGCCATTTCCCCCGTGGCCCTGTACACGGAATCGCTGCTGGAGACGGAAACCAATCTCAGTCCGCAGGGCCGGCATTGCCTGGAAGTGATCGAACGGGCCATCGACGACGTGGCCGCCACCGTGGCGCGCATGCGCGAATTCTACCGCCAGCGCGAACCGCAACTGGCGCTCTCGCCGATCGACGCCAACCTGGTGGTGCAGCAGGTGCTGGACCTGACGCGTGCGCGCTGGAGCGACATGCCGCAGCAGCGCGGCATCGTCATCGCCCTGCGCACGGAGCTGGCCGACGCGCTGCCCATGCTGCCCGGCAGCGTGGGCGAATTGCGCGAAGCGCTGACCAACCTCGTCTTCAACGCCGTCGACGCCATGCCCGATGGCGGCACGCTGACCGTGCGCACGGCCGGCGTGGGCGCGCCCGGCCAGCGGACGCGCCAGGTGCTGATCGAAGTGGGCGACACGGGCGTCGGCATGGACGAGAACACGCGCCGCCGCTGCCTGGAACCGTTTTTCACCACCAAGGGCGAGCGGGGTACGGGCCTGGGCCTGGCCATGGTGTACGGCATGATGGAGCGCCATGGCGCCAGTATCGATATCGTCACGGCGCCGGGGCAGGGCACGGCGGTGCGCCTGGCATTTCCCGCCTGCGCGAGCGACGAGGGGGCGCAGGCGCCCGACGCGGCCCACGCCGTGCCGCCGCGCCTGCGCATCCTCGTCGTCGACGACGACCCGATGGTGCTCAAGTCCCTGCGCGACATCCTGGAAATCGATGGCCACGACGTGGTGTCCGCCGATGGGGGCCAGGCCGGCATCGACAGCTTCCTGGCCGCGCGCGACCGGCACGAAGATTTCGAGGTAGTCATCACGGACCTGGGCATGCCCCACGTGGACGGGCGCAAGGTGGCCAGCGCCGTGCGCCAGTGTTCGCCGGCCACGCCCATCATCATGCTCACGGGCTGGGGCCAGCGCCTGGCGGCCGACAGCGACTATCCCGAACACGTCAACTGCGTGCTGGGCAAGCCGCCGCGGCTGAAGGAATTGCGGCGCGCCTTGAATGCGGTCATCTCGACGGCCTAGCCTGCTGCGGCATCCCTCGTCCTTCAAGACTGCTGCTGCGTTGTCGGCGCCTGACAACAATGGCAAAATTGCGGGACAGGCTCCAGTCTCTGCAATATAATGAGAATCATTATCATTAAAGCCGCCGGATCCGCTCTTGTCTGCCTTGCCTTTTCCCTCGAATGACGCCACCCTGGCCGCCAGCCTGTTTACGGGCCACCAGGGCTGGCTGCTGCAGCGTTTGCTGTTGCGCCTGCGTAACCGGGCGGAGGCGGAAGATGTCACTTCGGAAACCTTTGTGCGCGTGCTGCATGCGGGGCGGCTGGCCGCCATCCGCGAGCCGCGCGCCTATCTCACGACGGTAGCGAAAAGCATCTTGCTGCAGCAGTGGCGGCGGCGCGATATCGAGCAGGCCTATCTCGACACCCTGGCGCTGCTGCCGGACGCCGTCCAGCCATTGCCCGAGGAACGCGCCGTGCTGCTCGAAGCGCTGGAGCGGCTGTCGCGCGCGCTCGATACCTTGTCCGTCAAGGCGCGCAGCGCCTTTCTCATGAGCCAGCTCGATGGACTCACGTATGCGCAGATCGCCCTGGAACTGGGTGTGTCGGCCAGCATGGTGCGCCAGTACATGGCGCAAGGCTTGCGCTGCTGCCTGGCCGCCGCGGAGCCGGCATGAGCATCTCCCCTGCGGTACAGGACGCCGCCATCGGCTGGCTGGTCGAACTGAGTTCGGGCGAGGCGGACGCGGCCCAGCATCAGGCCTTCGCCCGCTGGCTGGCCGCCGATGCGCGCCATGCGGCCGCGTGGCACACCCTGGGGCAGGCCGTCGAGCACAGCGTCGGCCCGCTGCAGGCGGCGGGCGGGGCGGGGACCGTCGGGCAAACCCTGGCACGCGCCGCCCGGCACGATGAGCAGAGGCGCCAGTGGCTGCAGGGCGCCCTGTGCCTGGCGGGCGCGGCGTTCGGCGGCGCCTGGCTGCTGCGCGGCAGCCCGTTCTTGCCGGACTGGAGCGCGGACCTGCATACGGCCACGGCCAAGCGGGGCCGCTACCCGCTGGCCGACGGCAGCGTGCTGACTTTGGATGCCCGTTCCTCGGCCGATACGGACCTCACGCACGGGCATCGCCACCTCACCTTGCGCCAGGGCCAGCTGCTGGCCAGGGTGGCGCATGCGGCAAATGCGCCATTCCTGCTGCGCAGCGCGCACGGCACGGTGACGGCGCCGGGCGGCGAACTGATGCTGCGGCGCGAAGCGCAGGCCACCGTGGCGCTGGCCGTGCGGGGCGATTTCGACGTGCGTCCGGCCGGCAAGGGACTGGCGCGCGTGCTGCGCCAGGGCCAGGCGGCGCGCTTCGACGCGGACCGGCTGACCCTGCTGCCCGGCCTGGCGCCAGGGCAGGCGACGGCGTGGGAGCAGGGCATGCTGGTGGCCGTCGACCAGCCGCTGGGCGAAGTGGTGGCCGCCTTGCGTCCGTACCGCCACGGCTACATCGACATCACGGCGCAGGCGGCGGCGCTGCGCGTATCGGGCAATTACTCGCTCGACGACAGCGGAGCGACCTTGCTGGCGCTGGCCGAAACCCTGCCCGTCACCTTGCGCCAGGGACCCGGCGGCTGGTGGACGGGCATCGACCTGAAGGCAGGCTGACATTTTTTTTTGCGCCGGCACTGTCACTTTTGGCGCGCCGCGACTCATACCTGGTGTAGCCCCACTTTTCCTTCACCACAAGATAGAGTCCCAGCATGCCCCCATTGTTGATGCGCCAGATTCCCCTGGCTGTAATGTTACTTTCCTGCGCCGCGCCCACCGTCCTGGCGCAAACGCCAGCGGCGCAAATGGCGCCAGCCACCGTGCGCTATGACGTGCCGGCCCAGCCCTTGAACGCCAGCCTGATCGCGATTGCCAGCCGTGGCGGCGTGCGCATTTCCATCGATGCGGACCTGGCGCGCGGCGCCAGCGGCGCGGCCGTGCACGGCGATTTCACGGCGGAGCAGGCCTTGCGCCACGCCTTGCAGGGCACGCAGCTGGCCCTGCTCAAGACCGATAGCGGCGTCTATACCGTGCAAGCGGCGGCGCCACAGGCCGCCGCCCATCCCGAGGCAACGATGCCGGAAGTGGTCATCACCACCAATTACCTGGGCCAGGTGACGGAAGACACGGGTTCGTACACGACGGGCGCCGTCAGCACGGCGAACCGCCTGGTGCTGTCGCCGCGCGAGACGCCGCACGCGGTCAGTGTCGTCACGCGCCAGCAGATGGACGATTTCGGCCTGGTGCAGCTGAGCGAAGTGCTGAACCACACGCCGGGCGTGTACGTGCAGCACATCGACAATGAACGCACGATTTACTATGCGCGCGGTTTTTCGCTGGACAATTTCAGCTACGACGGCTTGCCGTGGACGCGCGACGCTTCGCTGAACCTGGGCGAGTCCTTGGCCAATATGGACCTGTACGATCGGGTCGAGGTGCTGAAAGGCGCGAATGCGCTGATGAGCGGAGCCGGCACGCCGGGCGCCACGGTCAACCTGATCCGCAAGAAGCCCACGCGCGAACTGCGCGCGCTGGCCGACCTGTCGGCTGGATCGTGGAGCAATTACCGCGGCATGGCGGATGTGGGCGGCCCCCTGAACGACAGCGGCAGCGTGCGTGCGCGCGCCGTGGCCTCGTACCAGGACAAGCACTCGTTCGTCGACCGCTACCAGCGCCGCTCCGAACTGGCCTATGGCACGGTGGAGGCGGACCTGTCGCCGCGCACCTTGCTGACCGTGGGCGCCGACTACCAGCATACGGTGCCGCGCAACAGCGACTGGGGCGGCGCGCCCCTGTTCGACGCGGACGGCAACCGTTTCACCATGCCCCGCTCGTTCAACGGCGCGCCCACCTGGAGCACACAGCAGACGCAAGCCAAATCCGTCTTCGCCTCGCTCGAGCACACGTTCGACAATGGCTGGCTGGCCAATCTGCGCCTGATCCACCAGGCCAACGCCCTGTACGCGCCCGTCGCCTACCTTGACGGTTTCCCGAAGGCGGACGGCAGCGGCACGTCCGTCACGGCGCGCCAGTACAACAGCGACGCCACCAGCAATGGCCTGGACGTGTACGCCAAGGGGCCGTTTACCTTGCTGGGCCGCACGCATGAACTGGTGGTGGGCGCGAACGCCTACCGCAAGCAGTCGGACGACGTTTTCAGGCCGTATTCCTTCATCAAGGTCGATAATATCTATACTTACCGGGGCATAGTCGCTGAGCCGAAGTGGGAACTGGATACGGCGCGCGAAGTCATCCGCCAGAAGGCCGTGTATGCGACGGGCCGCTTTTCGCTGCCGCAGGGCGTGCACGTGATCATGGGCGGGCGCCTGTCGTCCTACGTCAACCCAACGGCCGAGATCGATGAAGCGTCGATCTTCACGCCGTATGTGGGCCTGACCTGGGACTTCGCGCCAAACCTGACGGCGTTTGCCAGCTACAGCGACATCTTCAGTCCGCAAAACAGCCGTGACGTCGACAACAAGACACTGGACCCCGTGCTGGGCAAGAATATCGAGGCGGGCGTGAAGGGCGTATTCCTCAACGGCCGCCTGAACGCCAGCGCGGCCGCGTTCGAGGTGCGCCAGGATAATTTTGCCGAGTCTGTCGACGCCGTGAACAAGGTGACGGGCATGGACGCCTACCGCGCCATCGACGGCGTGCGCTCGCGCGGCGTGGAGCTGGAAGTGTCGGGCCAGCTGATGTCGGGCTGGCAATTGCAGGCCGGCTACACGCACAAGATCGCGCGCGACACGGCTGGCAAGGTCAATACCCTGGCGCCCGAAGACCAGCTCAGCCTGTACAGCACCTGGCAGCCGATGCCGCGCCTGACGCTGGGCGGCGGCGCCCGCTGGCAATCGCATACCTGGCAGCAAACCCGGGCCGTGCGCGGCGGCATCACCACCGTGCACCAAGGCTCGTACGCCGTGTTCGACGCCATGGCGCGCTACCAGGTCTCCGATCGCCTGGCCCTGTCGCTCAACCTCAACAACCTGGCCGATCGCAGCTACTACGGGATCAGCACGGGCCGCAGGGTCAGTTACGGCGACCCGCGCAATGCGATGCTGAGCCTGAACTACCGCTATTGAGACGTGATGAGACGCGACGCGCAGGCAAACCGCACATTATAAAGTTGCTATATGGAAATATTTAATATATTATCTTTTATGGCAATATTGGTTATGTTGAATTAACTAATGTTTCGATGAAACCTACTTTGAATCTGGATTTCTTGTGCGTAAAGATAGTGTGCGTGGTGTATTGAGTGTCTTGCTGGCTGCGGCCAGCGTGAGTGCCTGGGCGGCCCAGGCGGGTGACGAAGTCGTGGCGAAGCCGGCGGTGGAAACGCCGGTGGCGCAGCCTGTTGCTGCGGAAGCGGCCGCCGTGCCCGCGGTTGCGAAACTGAGCCTGGTATCCTCGGGCGAGCAGATGGTGGTGGACTACGGCACCAGTGGCAGCAAGGAGGAGTGCAAGGACTTCACGCCGGCGGGCAAGGTGTACGACGCCACGACCTTGCGCGAGAAATTGTTGCCGTTTATCTCGAAGATGGTCGAGCGTTCGCGGCGCATGACGGGCGTGTTGCCGGAAGTGCAGAAGACGCTGACGGCGGGCGTACCGGTCTGGGTGCAGGCTTACGCCGACTGGCCGGCCGAACACGGCTTGCGCGCCGGTTCCTGCGGCCCGCTGACCTTGCAGCTGACGCCGGAAGCGGGCAAGACATATCAGGTGGAATTCCGTTTCCTGGGTGAAAACAAGTGCAAGCAGGTGCTGCTCGATGTGACGGATCCGGCGGCCAGGCAGGAAATCGAGGCGCCCGTCACCGCCGCCTGCGCGGCGCCGAAAAAATCGCTGTTCGGCCTGTTCTAAGCTTCGTTGCGGGCGACGGTGGCCAACTTAACAGAGTGACAGTGTCATTCCGCTATACTGACGGCCCGACATCGTAGCCCGAAAATCACATGGACCTGAGTACCCACGCCGCCGTCGTCAATTGCGAAGCGTATCGCGACGGCAAGAAGATCGCCCACTTCGACATCGACAAGGTGGGCGACTTTCTCGGCGATCCCGATTGTTTTGTCTGGATCGGCATGGCCAGCCCCGACGCCACGGCCATGCAGGCGCTGCAATCGGCGTTCGGTCTGCACGAACTGGCCGTCGAGGATGCGCAGGGCGCGCACGAGCGGCCCAAGCTGGAAGAGTACGGCGACACCCTGTTCATGGTGATGCACACGGCCACCCTGGACGGCGAGGCCATCGTCTATGGCGAAACCCACGTCTTCCTCGGCCCCCGCTTCATCATCACGGTGCGCCATGGTCCTTCGGCCGGCTATGCGAAGCTGCGCGAGCGCAAGGAAAGCGTGCCCGAGAAACTGGCCAGCGGCCCCGGCTACGTGCTGTATTCCATCATCGATTTCATCGTCGACCAGTACCAGCCTTGCATCGACCATTTGCAGGCCCGCTTCCAGCACTACGAACTGCAGCTGTTCAAGCCCAGTTTGAGCGAAGACAAGCTGCAGGATTTCTACCAGCTCAAGACGGAGCTGCTCAAGCTCGACGCGGCCGTCAATCCCCTGCACGACATCTGCACCCAGCTGATCCGTTTTCATGGCGACATCGTGCCCAAGGAAAACCGCATCTATTACCGCGACATTCTCGACCACGTCAAACGGGTCACGCACACGGCGGGGCAGATGCGCGAGCTGGTCAACTCGGCCATGCAGGTGGCGCTGGGGCAAATCTCGATCCGCCAGAACGAGGTCGTCAAGCGCCTGGCCGCCTGGGCCGCCATCCTGGCCGTGCCCACCATGGTCTTCAGCCTGTACGGCATGAACTTCGAATTCATGCCGGAACTGAAGTGGCGCGGCAGTTATCCGGCCGTGATCGTCGTCATCATCGCCGGCTGCGTCTGGCTGCACCGGCGCCTGAAGCGCGAAGGGTGGCTGTAGCCAGCAGCCTTATTCGCCGGCCACCGCGCTTGCCGCCTCGAGTATCAGCGCCGCCACTTCCACTGGGCGCGAAGCCAGCGACGCGTGGCTGGCATTCAGGCTGATGACTTTCCGCGCATTCAGCCGCGCCGCCATGCGCTCCTGATTGACGGGGGAAATCATGCGGTCGGCAGTGGAAACCTGGTACCAGCTGGGTTTGTGCTTCCAGGCCGGGTCGCTGACGGTGTCGCCGAAGGTGCTGGCCAGCGGCGCTTTCTGCACCACGCCCAGCACGGCGCCTTCTTCCACGTCGAGGTCCTGGCAAAAGCTGTCATGGTAGTGCTCGGGCTTGACCCACAGGTAGCCGTCGCTGTCACCCTCCAGGCTGGCCGCGCCGATGGGCGGGTGTTCCTGCGTGATGCCGCCCGGGCTTTCGCCCGCGTCGGGCGCGAAGGCGGCGATGTAGACGAGGCCCGCCACATTCGGCGCATTGCCGGCCACGCTGATGACGGCGCCGCCGTAGGAGTGTCCCACCAGCAATACCGGGCCATCGACCTGCGCCACCATCTTGCGCGTGCGTTCGGCGTCGTCGGCCAGGGACGTCAACGGCAGTTCGACGGCGCGGATGGCCGTGTGGCCCTGGCGCCGCAATTCGGCAATGACGCGGCTCCAGTGGGCGGCGCCGCCCCAGAAACCGTGGACGAGGACGATGGTGGCTTGCTTGCTCATGCGAATACTCCTTGTGGCGGTGGCGCTGACAGGGGAGGCGGCATGAGCCGCGCGGCCTGTCAGCAGGCGGCCGCGCAGTGTCCAGCCTGGCTATTGTAGGCCGTTCCCTGGCTGCAGGCGTCACTTGGTGAATGAGCAATCCCGGTTAAAATATTATCTGGAGCGTTGCAGCGGCATTGACGGGGTTTGCCCTGAGCCAGCTCCGTTGATATCAATAACAAACTACATGACAATGAAATTAGTATTCACCGCTACGCTGGGCCTTTTATCTTTGCTTCACACATCGTCCTCCTTCGCGGAGAACGTCAATGGAAAAAATCTCTACATGCAGCGATGTGCCGTGTGCCACGGAGCCGAAATCAGAGGAACGGGGCCGCTGGCAAATAAAAGCAACCCCCGTACCCCCGATCTGACCACCGCCGCTTTCAAGAAACGGCTCAATGATTATCCGGGCGTGATCGTCTCGTCGGTCATCCTTCGTCCGAATGGCGACCTGATTCCGAAAACCTTGAAAGAGAATGGCGTCAAGATTGCGCCGCACGCCTGGAGCGTGAAGGATTTTCGCGATCTGAATCAATACATGAGCGGCGTGATTTTACAAAAACGATGACGCCGCACGGCATGCCGACATGACCGAACGGCCGCGCTAGTGCGACACCAGCACCGGTAACGTCATCTCCTGCAGCACCGTGCGCGTGACGCCGCCCAGCAGCGCTTCGCGCAGGCGCATGTGGCCGTAGCAGCCCATCACGAGCAGGTCGCAGTGCCGCTGGGCCGCCATGGCCAGCAGGGCCGTGCCCACGTCCTGGCCCGGCGGCGTGTCGTGCTGCAGCACCTCGACGTTGACGCCGTGGCGCGCCAGGTACAGGGCCAGGTCGGCGCCTGGCTGCTCGCCATGCGCGGCCGGCTGGGCGTGCGAATTGACGACGGCCAGCGTGACTTGCCGCGCCCCTTGCAGCAGCGGCAGCGCATCGGTGATGGCGCGCAGCGCTTCGGCGCTGCCGTTCCAGGCCAGCAGCGGATGCTGCGCGTTGCCCGCTGGCGCGGCGGACGGCGTGTGCGGCACCATCAGCACGGGCCGGCCGCAGTGGAGCATCAGGTATTCGGGCGTGCCGGCGATGACGCGCGACGGCGTATCCTGCGCATCCGTCTGGCCCAGGATCAGCAAGTCGCAATAGCGGGCCTGCAGCAGCAGCGCGCCTTGCGCGTCGTCGTCGACGAAGCGCGTTTCATAGGTTCCCAGGCCTTCTTCGCGGGCGATGCGCTCGAAGTCGTGCAAGGCCTCGCTGGCCTGGGTGCGCAGCGCCTGCATCTGCGCCGGCGCAAACTGCAGCGCGTTGACGCCGCCGCCATACGCGTAGCGCGAGATGCCGCTCATGGCCGAGCCGATCAGGTGCGCGCCGTCGGCAACGGCCAGGCGCACGGCCAGGCGGATGCGCTGGGCGCAGTGGCGGGAATTATCGACGTGGACCAGCAGGGTGGTGTAGGGCATGGCGTTTTCCTCGGTTGTCGCTCGGTTGTCAGTATCAGGTTTGCAGCACGTAGCGGCCCGGCGCGTCGCCCAGGCCGGGCCCCATGGCCGGCGGCGCCACTTGCGCGTCGGAGCGCTGCGCCAGCCACGCCTGCCAGGCGGGCCACCACGAACCGTCATGGTGCGGCACGTCGCGTTGCCAGCTGTCCGCGTCGATGTAGGGTGCGTCGTGGCCGTGCGTGGCCAGCTGGTAGCTGCGCCGTGGCTGGCCCGGCGGCGAGACGACGCCAGCATTGTGGCCGCCCGAGGTGAGTAAAAAAGTGACGTCCGTGTCGGTCAGCAGCTGCAGCTTGTACACGGAGCGCCACGGCGCCACGTGGTCCGTCAGGGTGCCGACGGCAAAGATGGGCGCATCGATGTCGGGCAGGGCGATGTGGCGGCCCGCCGTGCGGTAGCGGCCTTCGGCCAGGTCGTTGTGCAGGAACAGACGGCGCAGGTATTCCGAGTGCATGCGGCAGGGCATGCGCGTGGCGTCCGCATTCCAGGCCATCAGGTCGCTGTCCTGCTCGTCTTGTCCCAGCAGATAATGGCGCAGCTGGCGCGACCAGACCAGGTCGTTCGAGCGCAGCAGCTGGAAAGCGCCCGCCATCTGCTTCGTATCGAGGTAGCCCTGTTTCCACATGGCCGCTTCCAGGAAGCTGACCTGGCTCTCGTCGATGAACAGCGACAGTTCGCCCGGCTCCTTGAAATCCACCTGCGAGGCCAGCATGGTGAGGCTGGCCAGGCGCGCATCGCCGTCGCGCGCCATCGTGGCGGCGGCGATCGCCAGCAGGGTGCCGCCCAGGCAGTAGCCGGCCGCGTGCACGTGCGGCGCGCCCGTGATGCGGGCAACGGCGTCGAGCGCGTCCATCACGCCCAGCTGGCGGTAGTCTTCCAGCGACAGCTCGCGGTCTTCTTCCGTGGGGTTTTTCCAGGAAATCATGAACACCGTGTGGCCCTGGCCCACCAGATAGCGCACCAGCGAATTGTGCGGCGACAGGTCGAGAATATAGAACTTCATGATCCACGCGGGCACGAACAGCAGGGGCGTCGCATGCACCGTGGCGGTCGTGGGCGCGTACTGTATCAATTCGATCAAGTCGTTGCGGTAGACCACCTTGCCCGGCGTGACGGCCACGTTCCCGCCCACCTTGTAGCGGCGCGTGTCGGACGCATACGGTCCCATGGCGGCGCGCTGCCAGTCTTCGGCCAGGTGCTGCGCGCCGCGCGCCAGGCTGGCGCCGCCGCTCTCGAGGGCCGCTTGCTGGACCACGGGATTGGTCAGCATGAAGTTCGACGGCGCCAGCATGTCGAGCCACTGGCGCACGGTAAACGTGACGACATCCTCGTGGTGCGGCGTGACGCCGCGCACGCCCGTGGTGGCGCGGTGCCACCATTGCTGCTGCAGTAGGAAACCCTGGTAGACGAGGTTGTACGGCCAGCGCCGCCAGGCCGGATCGTCGAAGCGCCGGTCCTGCGGCAGCGGCGCGATGCATGGCGGCTCGAAGGCGCCGCCGGCCATGGCCGATTGCAAGGCATATTGCTGCCAGCGGCCGATCTTCTTCCACGCTTCCTGCAGCAGGGTTTGCTGCTTCGACGGCGCCAGCGCCAGGTGGCTGAGCCAGTCGGCATAGGCGTTGCCCAGCGCGGCCGGCGAAATGCCGCCCGTGAACTTGCCCAGCCAGGCGTTCAGCAGCAAGTCCAGGGTGGCGCCTTCCGGCGCGCTTTCCGGATAGTCCGGCGCCGGCACGCCTTGCCAGGCGCTGCCCAGGCGCTCATGTTCAACGTCGTGCGCCGCTTCGCTCGGCTGCGTCTTGCTCATCCAGGGCTCCTGTCATTTTTTTACAGGATAGCAAGAGCTTGTTTAAAAAATTATGATCTACATCAAGTTTGGCCGGATGCGTGCAGCATGTGGCTTGCCGCCTGGATGGCCGTGTCCGTTTCCTGCACAAACAGCCGCAGCTGCTCTTCCAGCGCATCGAGCCGCGCCAGCAGCGCACCCTGCGGCGCCGTTGCCGCTTCGCGCTCGATGGCGGCGGCGATGGCGACGGCCGGTGCGGCGCGGAAATTGGCCAGCAAGCCGGCCAGCGTGTGCGCCTGCCGGCTGACGGTGGCCCGGTCGCCCGCGCGCAGTGCCGTGCGCAGTGCCTCCAGCTGCGCCGGCAAGCCGGTCAGGAACGATGCGCCGATGATGCCGATCACGTCGGCGTCGGCCTGGGCCAGCGCGGCGCCGTAGCCGAAGCGCGGCGTCTGTTTGTTTATCTGCAGCACATGCTGCTCGATCAGGCTGTGGAAGGCGGCCGTGCGGAACGGCTTGGACAGGTAGTCGTCCATGCCCCCGGCGATGCAGCGTTCCCGGTCGCCTTCGAGGGCGCTGGCCGTCATGGCGATGATGACGCTCCGCGGCATGCCTTGCGCTTCGCGCGCGCGGATCTGCGCGGTGGCTTCGAAACCGCCCATCTCCGGCATTTGCAAGTCCATCAGGATCATGTCGAAATGGCCGGCGGCCTGGCAATCGAGGGCGATGCGGCCGTTTGCCGCGTGCGTGACGCGGTGGCCCGCATTCGACAGCAGCACGGTGGCCAGTTCGCGGTTCATGGCGTTGTCCTCGACGAGCAGGATGTCCAGGCCGGGCATGCTTTCGCGTACGGCCTGGCGCGTCGCCACGGGCGCGGCGCTGGGCATGCCGCGGCGGGTGCCCAGCACGCTCATGGCGACGGTCAGCAATTCCTCGGGGCTGGCAGGCTTGAGCAGGTAGCCGCCAATGCCCAGTTCGCGGCAGCGCGCCGCGTCGCCGAGGCTGCCGCAGGACGACAGCATGACGATGGGCGCCTGGCTCCAGTGGGGCAGGGCGGCCAGCGCCGATGCCGTGTCGAAGCCGTTCATGCCGGGCATGGCGAAGTCCATGATGATGCAGTCCGCCGGCAAGGCGCCGCGGCAGTGCGCCAGCGCCGCCTCGCCCGACTCGCAGGCGGTGACCGTGGCGCCGCTGTGCTCGAAGATCCGGCGCAGGATGGTCAGGCTGCTGGGATTGTCGTCCACCAGCAGGATGTTGCGTGCGGCCAGCGAGGCGCCGGGCGGCGGCGCCAGGGGCTGCTGCTCGCCGATGGGCAGGGCCAGGTCCACGGTGAAGCAGCTGCCCTTGCCCAGTTCGCTCGTCAGGCCGATGCCGCCATCCATCATCGTCACCAGGCGGCGCGTGATCGACAGGCCCAGCCCCGTGCCGCCGAAGCGCCGCGTGGTCGACCCGTCTTCCTGCTGGAAGGCGTCGAAGACGGCCTCCTGCATGTCGGCGGCGATGCCGATGCCCGTGTCGCGCACGCTCAGGCGCAGGCTGGCCACGCCATCGCCGCTGGCGCGCAGCCGGGCGCTGACGACCACCTCGCCCTGCGGCGTGAACTTGATGGCGTTGCCCGCCAGGTTGGTCAGCACCTGGCGCAGCCGGCCCGGGTCGCCGAGCAGGGTGTGCGGCAGCGCGGGGTCGACGTCGAGCACCAGTTCCAGGCCGCTGGCCTGCGCCCGCATGGCGTGCGCGCGCATGGTTTCCTGCAGCAGCTGGCGCAGGTCGAAGGGGATGCTTTCCAGGGTCAGCATGCCCGCCTCGATCTTCGAGAAATCGAGGATGTCGTTGATGATGCACAGCAGGGCGTCGGCCGAGGCCTTGACGATTTCCAGGTATTTGCGCTGGTGGGCATCGAGATCGGAATCGAGCACCAGGTCCGTCATGCCGAGGATGCCGTTCATCGGCGTGCGGATCTCGTGGCTCATGTTGGCCAGGAATTCGCTCTTCGAGCGGCTGGCCGATTCGGCCACTTCCTTTGCCAGCAGCAGCGCGCGCTCGGCCGCTTTTTGGCTGGAAATGTCGACGATGGTGCCCACCAGACCGTGCAGGCTGCCGTCGGACTTCAGCAGGGCCGCCTTGCTGCACAGGACATCGACCTGCCGCTTGCCGACGGTCAGCCGGTCTTCATACGACTGGTTGCCCCGGTCCTGCAGCAGTGCCAGGTCGTGCTGCAGCGCTTGCTGCGCCTGCTGCTGCGGCAGGATGTCGGCCACCGTCAGGCCCGGGATGCGCGCCTGGTCGAGGTGGAAGAAGGCGCAGAAGGCGCGGTTGGCGCGCAGGTAGCGGCCCTGTACATCCTTCAGGTACAAGGGGATAGGGATGGTTTCGATCAGCGCGTCGACGAAGTTGAGGTTGTGGCGCAGCTCGCGCGCCGCCTGGCGCCGCTCAGTGATGTCCGTCAGGCTGCCCGTGATGCCGGCCAGCCGCCCCAGGCCATCGCGTTCGGCGCGCGCGCACACGTCGATCCAGCGCACGTCGCCATCGCGGGTCACGTAGCGCGCTTCATGGCGCATGCTGTCGACCTGGCCGCCCAGCAGCTGGGACAGGCCGGCCGCGGCGCGGTCGCGGTCGCGCGGATCGACGAATTGCAGCACGCTCTTGCCCAGGCTGTCGGCGGCGCCAAAGCCCGTGATGGTGTGCCAGGCGGGGTTCAGGAAGGTCCAGGCGCCGTGCAGATCCGTGCGGAAGACCACTTCATTGAGGCTGTTGACGACGTTGCGGTATTCGCGCTCGCTTTTCGCGATGGTCTCGGCCATGCGCTTGCTGTCGCTGATTTCCGTGCGGATGGCGATGTACTGATAGGGTTTTCCGGCCGCGTCGAGGAAGGGCACGATGGTGGCGTCGACCCAGTATTGCCCGCCATCCTTGGCATGGTTGCAGATTTCGCCGTGCCACACGTGGCCGGCCGTAATGGTTTGCCACATCTGCGCAAAGAAGGCGTCCGGATGCGCGCGCGAATTGATCAGGCGGTGCGTCTTGCCGACCAGCTCTTCGCGCGCGAAGCCGCTGATGGCGCAGAACTTGTCGTTGACGTAGATGATAACGCCGGCCGTGTCCGTGATGCTGACGATGGCATGCTGGTCCATCGCGAAGCGCTGGTTCTGCAATTCGATGCGGCGCAGTTCCTGCTGCGACACCAGCTCGGCCAGCAGCACCGACAGGCCTTCGATATCGTCCTCCTGCGGCAGGCGCAGGCCGGAATCGTTGTTGTCGAGCAGGCGCACGGCCGCCACGCGCAGTGACTGGATCACGCGGTTGCGGCTGGCCAGTTCCGTGCGCAGCAGGTCATTCGTCATGCTCAGTTCATTCGAACTCAGTTCCAGGCTGCGCGAGCGCAGGTCCAGGTCGCGTTCGGACTGTTCGTAGGCGCCGTCGATGCGCTGCAGCAGGGCTGGCAAGCCGGCCAGGAAACCGGCCAGTTCGGGCGGCGTGTCCGCCTGTCCGCACAGTGTCTGCGCCTGTTCCAGCAGGGCGGCGCAGGCGGCGTCCGAGTCGATATCGCAGACGCGGTTCAACTGGCGTGCCAGGGTGCGGTTCATGCTTCGCTCAATACAGTCACGGTCATCGTCTGGTTGTGCAGCTGGCATGCGCCATGCGGCTGGGCGATGCCGATTTCGCCGTTCGAGTAAAAACCGGCGATGCAGGCCGCGCCGCCCAGCAGGTCGGCCACGGCTTCGACCTCTTCCTCGGCCCGGTCGCCCATCACCAGCTTGCGCCCAACGCAGCTGACCAGCAGGGCCAGCTGGTCGCCCTGCGCATCGGCGTGGGGCTCGACGCCGCGCGCGGCCGTCTCGGCCCCGTCGATCAGCCGGTTGGTACTGGAATGCATCAGTCTCAGGTAACCGTCGGCGAGGATGTCGCCGGCCAGGGTCAGCGAACCTTGCTCTTCATCGACGGCGAGGATGGTGCGAAACACATTGCTTTTTTCATGCGCCGCCGTGAGCATTTCAAACGGGAACAGCAGGCCTGAAGCGGGCAGGTCGCGCGCATGGTCGCCCAGGTACAGCTTGTAGATGTCGAGCGCCCGCGCGCCATCGAGGCCATACAGCACGTTGTCGACGCAGCGCGTCACCTTGCGCGCGGGGCCGAACGCTTCCCAGCCCGCATGGCTGCCGTAGCCGAGGCGGATGCGTTCGCCGTACAGGCCGACGGCGACGATGGTATTGTCGGCCGCGCCGCGCGGGCCCAGGGTCCACGTCTGGAGGAAGGCGCCGCCGTCCGCCGCCAGTCCGCCCGACACCGTCACGCCAGGCGGCAGGTTCGCCTGCAGGCCGGCGATCAGGGCGCTGCCGTTGATGGCCACGCCCGTGCCCAGCATGAAGACGGCCGTCAGGCCATCGTGCGGCAGGGCCTGCGCCAGGCGCTCGCCCGCGTCGTGCGAATCGGCCATGTCGCAGATGATGGCATCGGCAATCGCCACCGTGGTGTGGGCGAAGCGGATGGCCGTGATGACGCAGCTGTCGTCGTGGACGCGCTTGCCGGCGATCTCGCCCGCCGTGGAGCAGCCGGCGATGACGGCGCCGGGCAGCTGCCGGCGCAGCGCCGCGCTCAAGCCTGGCGTGGCAAAGTAGGGGCAGGCGCCGAAGACCAGCACCAGGTCGGGGGCCATGGCGGCCAGCGGCGCCAGGGCCGCATCGAAGTCAGCATGGCTGTTCAGGATCAGTTGTTGCACGCGCATGGCAGGCTCCTCGCTTACAATGGGTGGGCGTGTTGCTGGACGGGGTCGGGCAGGCTGTCGCGGATGGCGAGCACCTCGTCCCAGGCGTCCAGGAAGGCGTCGAGGCACAGCGGGCAGAAATGGCTGTCACGGTTTTCCTCGAGGTACTGGCGCGCCTGCGCCAGAGGCCAGGCCGGCTTGTACGGGCGCTCCGAGCTGAGCGCGTCGAAGACGTCGGCCACGGCGACGATGCGCGCCGACAGCGGTATCTGCTCGCCCGCCAGGCCGTCCGGATAGCCGCTGCCGTCATATTTTTCGTGGTGGCCGCAGGCGATTTCCTCGGCCAGGCGGATCAGCGGCGAATCGCTGCCAGCGAGGATATGGCCGCCGATCTTCGCATGCAGGCGCATGATGGCCATTTCATCGGGATCGAGCCGCCCCGGCTTGAGCAGGATATGGTCGGGCGTGGCCAGCTTGCCCACGTCGTGCATGGGCGCCGCCTTGAGCAGCAGGTCCTGCCATTGCGCATCCATGCCCAGGTTCCTGGCGATCAGCGCCGAGTAGCGCGCCATGCGCATGATGTGGGCGCCCGTTTCCGGGTCGCGGAATTCGGCCGCCCGCGCCAGGCGCGTGACCAGTTCCATCTCCCTGGCCGTGACGTTGGCGATGGCCTGGGCCACTTCATGTTCGAGCAGCTTGGCGCGGTCGGCCAGCATGGTTTGCGCCGTGCGCAGGGCCAGCAGGTTGCGCACGCGCAGGCTGAATTCGATGGTGTCGACGGGCTTGGTGAGAAACTCGGTGACGCCCAGCGAAAAGGCTTGCTTGCGCACGGCGCGGTCGTTTTCCGTGGTTACCATGATGATGGGGATGTCGGCCATGCCGCCCATCTTGCGGAAAATGCTGAGGAACTCGTTGCCCGACAGGCTGGGCATCCGGTAGTCGAGCAAGACCAGGTCCGGCACGTGCGATTCGCACCAGTACAGCGCATCGACGGGATCGCTCATGCAGACCGTCTCGATGCTGCTGGCCTTGCACGCCAGGGTCGATAGCAGGCTCAGGTTGGTGTCGTTGTCATCGACGATCAGGATGCTCATGGTGTCTCCGGCGGATGGCGGTCAGGTGGCGGACGGACGGCGGCGGCTGGTTCAGGCCGCCAGCTCGCCCGTGGCGTGCATGCCCAGGCCCGCCAGCAGGCTGTCCATGTCGAGCACGATCAGCATGCGCTCGTCGAGGGCGCCGATGGCCGTCACGTGGCCGGCCATGGCCGAACCGTGCAGCTGCGGCGGCGGCTTGATCTGCCCCGGTGCCAGCGGCACCACATCGGCCACGCGGTCGACCACGATGCCGGTGGCGCCATGCGCGAAGACGAGGATGATCACCACCGTCGAGGCATCGTATGCGGGCTCGGCCTGGCCCAGCGCGATGCGCAGGTCGGCCAGCGGCACGATGCTGCCGCGCAGGTGGATGAAGCCCTTGAGGAAGGCGGGCGCGTTGGCGATGCGGGTGACGGCGCCGTAGCCGCGGATTTCCTGCACCAGGCCGATGTCGATCGCGTATTCCTCCTTGCCCAGTCCGAAGACCAGCAATTCCCGTGCGCCCGCTTGCGCCCGTTGGCCCGCTGCGGCGGCATGTGTCGTGGTCGTTTCCATGTGCTTGCTCCTGTCAGGTGCTGCGTACTGCATGGGACTGCGAGGGTCGCCGGGCGGGGTTCAAGCCTGCTCGACGCGGTTGCGGCCATTTTTCTTGGCCTGGTACAGGGCGGCATCGGCCTGCGTGAAGCCCGCTTTCCAGTCGCCGTCGGCCGGCAGCGGCGCCAGGCCGATGCTGATCGTCGCGGCGATGGGCGCGTGCTCGACATCGACCTGCGCCGCGGCCACGGCAAGGCGGATGCGCTCGGCCACCTGGCGCGCCCTGGCCAGGTCCGTATGGGGGAACAGCAAGCCGAATTCCTCGCCGCCCACGCGGGCGACGACATCGGCGGCCCGTGCCTGGGCCAGGATGATGGCCGCGATGGCTTGCAGCACGGCGTCGCCGGCCGCATGGCCATGCTGGTCATTGACATGCTTGAAGAAGTCGATGTCGGCGATGCCGATGGTCATCGGGTGGCCCGAGCGCTTCGAGCGCGCCGCCGTGCGCACGGCGTGGATCTCGAAGGCGCGGCGGTTGGGCAGCTGGGTCAGGGGATCGCTGAGGGCGATGCGCTGCAACTGCTGCCAGCGGGCCGCGTTCTGCTGTTCGATGGCCAGTTCGCGGCGCTGGTCGATGAAAAAGGCGCCCATGAAGTTTTCATCGTCCAGGGTGCCCAGGTCCATGGCCTTGAGCACGATGGGCAGCATCGTGCCATCGCGGTGGCGAATGGCGAAATGGCGCTTGTGCCCCAGCACCCGGGACTTCTTGTAGCCGGCCAGATACGCGCCGATCTGCGCGCCATGCTGCTCGCGCACGGCGTCGGGCAGCAGCGCCTCGATCGGCTGGCCCGGCAAGCTGCCTGCGGCATAGCCGCTCAGCGCATACATGGCGTCGTTCGCATAGCGGATGCGCGAGCCCGCATCGATGATGACGGCGGCGTCATCGGCGGCGTCGAGCAGGCGCAAGGCCAGGATTCTGTTCATCTGCTTGTCCCCTACAAAGAAGGTGGAGATACCGGGCGGTCGAGGCAAAGAGGTCTGCCGAACCGCCCTGGGCGCTCCTTTATACTCATCATACATCAAATAAAAATGATTTCAACGAATATTGTGATTTTCATGATTTCATTTGGATTTTCGACACAGCTAAGTTCGGGGGCGTATGGCGTAAACAGCTGACGCTGGGCCATTTCTTCCTATGGTGAGCAAAGTTTTCTTCTTCGTTTCGTTTGCTCACGGAAAGGAAAAATGATTTTTTCGTGAAATTATTTATTGTATTCGGTAAATTTATGTAGCAAAATGCAGTGAAGCAACACCATTCACTGTGGATAGGGGAGACGGACATGCATACGAAGATGTCGGCAAGGGGCAGTGCAGAGGCGGGCAAGGGCTATCCACACAGGGCGCAGGTGCGCCATGCATCCATGCAGCGCCTGAAGGCGATCGCTTACCTGGCCCTGTTGCTGGCCGTGGTGCCGGCCGCGGCCTGCATCGCCACGGGGCGGGCCGGCGTGCCGGTGCCGTTCAGCGCTATGTGCGGCGTGGTGTCGTGCGCGGCAGGCGAGCACGGACTCTAGCGCGCGGCCTGCGCCTCCTCGCGTATCCATGCCATGAATGCCTGGACAGCAGGGCGCGTGGCCGCGTCGGGCCGCGTCACCAGGTAGTAGGCAAAGCGCGCGGGCCAGGGCAAGTCCAGCACTTGCACCAGGCGTCCCGCGGCGATTTCCTCCTGCGCGTACAGCTGCGGCACCAGGGCCAGTCCCTGTCCCGCCTCGGCCGCGCGTATCAACAGAAAATCATCTTCGAAGGCCGAGCCGCGCAGCGCCCGCGCCGCATCGGCACTGCCGTCCGGGGCGCCATGCGCGGCCAGCCACAACGGCCAGTCGGCGCGGTCCGTATCGTGCAGCAGCGGGTAGCGCAGACAATCGCCGGGCGTGGTGATGGGCGGCTGGCCTGCCATCAGGGCGGGGCTGGCGACGGGCACCAGCACGGGCGCCATTAACCGCGTCGCCTGCAAACCCGGATAATCTCCCAGGCCGTGGCGCAAGGCCACGTCGACCCTGTCGCGGCGCAAGTCGACCAGCGCCGACGTGGCTTCCACGCGCACTTCGATTTGCGGGTGGCGCTGGTTGAAGCGGCCCAGGCGCGGTACCAGCCACGCGGCGGCAAAGGTGGCGACCGTGCTGACGGTGAGCGTCTGGCGGCCACCCATGTCTTCCAGCGCCTGGCTGGCGCCGGCGATCTGCGCAAAGGCACCCAGCAGGGTGGGGTGGACCATGGCGCCCGCTTCGGTCAGGCGCAAACCCTGGCGTTCGCGCGTAAACAGGGGCATGCCGACCCGTTCTTCCAGCAGGCGGATTTGCTGGCTGACGGCGCCCGACGTCACGTGCAGCGCTTCGGCGGCGGCCTTGATGCTGCCGCGCTGGCCCACTTCGACAAAGGCGCGCAGTGCCTGGAGCGGTAAAGGATGCTTCATCGATATAGTTTTTCTATAGTAAGACAGCAAAAATCATCGTTTCCATTCGCTGAAAATAAGAGCGAGGATGGCGGTGTTTGCAACGCTTATTTTACTTCAGTAAAACTATATCGACAGGATACTCCATGCACAGCATCACATCCCCTGCGGGTTCGCTTGAACTCTACACCGACAGCTCGCCCAACGGCTTCAAGGCCACGATTGCACTGGCCGAACTGGGCTTGCCGTATCAATTGCGCCATGTGCGCATCGAGCAGGGCGAACACCGGCTGCCCGCTTTCCTGGCCCTCAATCCGTACGGGCGCATTCCCGTGCTGGTCGACCACGAGACGGGCGTCACCGTGTTCGAGTCGGCCGCCATCCTGCTGTACCTGGCCGAGAAGACGGGGCGGCTGCTGCCCGCAGCGCCCGCGCAGCGCTGGGCCGCCATCACCTGGCTGCAATTTCATGCGGCCAGCATGGGGCCGATGCTGGGCCAGCGCGTGCATTTCGAGATCGCCGACGCGGGCGCGAACGTGCCCGCCACGGCGCACTTTCGCCGCTTGTGCGACGCCGCGCTAATCGCCATGAATGGCCGCCTGGCGGCCAACGCCTACCTTGCCGGCGACGGCTATTCCATTGCCGACATCGCCAGCTTCGGCTGGCTGCACATCGCCCGCATCGTCGGCTTCGATTTATCCGCCTGGCCCCATGTCAGCAGCTGGTACGCCCGCGTGGCGGCGCGTCCGGCCGTGCAGCTGGGCGTCACTATCCCCGCGCCCGCCACGGGCGCCTGATTTTTATCGAGGAACAGCATGAGCAATGACATCACGGAAGGCGCCTCGTCGCAGGCCTTCACGCAGCACCGCGGCTACCGCCGCATGTTCGCGCCCGGCGCGCTTACCCTCGGCATTTACCTGCCGCTGCGTTTTTACCAGGGCGACATGCGGGCGCTGGCCGGCCAGGCCGACCTGGTCGCCGCCATGGACAGGCAAGGCTTCGCCGCCGCCTGGGTGCGCGATATTCCCCTGTTTGACCCGCGCTTCGGCGACGCAGGCCAGCTGTTCGACCCGTGGACCTATCTCGCCTACCTGGCGGCGCGCACGGACTCGCTGGCCCTGGCCACGGGCAGCGCCATTTTTACCCTGCGCCATCCCATCGACCTGGCCAAGGCGGCCGCCAGCATCGACCAGCTGTCGGGCGGGCGCCTGGTGCTGGGCACGGCCTCGGGTGACCGCGCCAGCGAATTTCCCGCGTATGGCGTGCCGTACGATACGCGCGGCGAACGCTATGCGCAGGCCGTGCACCTGTTCCGCCAGTTGCTGCGCCCTGGCCCCGCGCATGTCAGCAGCCCGCTGGGCAGGATTGAGGGCCTCGAACTGCTGCCGAAGCCCGTGGCGGGCGCCATTCCCCTGATCGTCACCAGTTCCTCGGGGCAGCCGCTTGAGTGGATAGGGCGGCATGCCGATGGCTGGCTGACGTATCCGGAAGCGACCGGTACGCCGGACGGGCCGCGCCGGCTGGCGGAAAAGATCCGCGCCTGGCGCCAGTGCATCCCGGATGGCGGCTTTCGTCCGCACATGTGCAATGAGTGGCTGGACCTGGTGGACGACCCCGACTATCCGCGCACGCCCGTGCGCAGCGGCTATGTGCTGCGCACGGGGCGCAAGGGCTTGATCGATCTGCTGGGGGAATGGCAGGAAGCGGGCGTCAACCATGCGGCACTGGGCATCCAGCATGGCCAGCGTCCGGCCGCCGAGGTGCTGCAGGAACTGGCGCAGGAAGTGCTGCCGCATTTTCCGTCGCATGCGGCGCCGGCCAGCGCCGTGCCGCGCTGGTAAGTATGGTTAGAACGCCTGGCTGGCGGCGTAAATGAGCAAGCCGGCCAGGCCGCCCACGATGGTGCCGTTGATGCGGATGAATTGCAGGTCGCGCCCGATGGCCAGTTCGACGCGCTCGCTCATTTCTTCCTTGCTCCACAAGTCGAGGCGGGCGGCGATGAAGGCGCCCACTTCGCCCCGGTAACGGCGCACCAGCGAGCCGCTGCCGGCGACGATGGCGCCGTTCAGCCATGCCCGCGCATGGTCGTCCGTGCCCAGCACCCGGCCCGTGTTGCGCGCCACGCTGGCGATCGCTTGCGCCAGCACGGGCTGGTCCGCGTGCAGGTCGGCCAGCACGCGCGTGCTGATGTGCTTCCACACGTCGCCCAGCATGGCTTGCACCGTATCGCTGGCGACCAGCTGCAGCTGGTAGCGGCGCACCGTGTCCTGCCACTGCGGGTCGGCCTTCAGGTGCAGCGCGCTGTCGGCGATCCAGCCGGCGATGCGCTGGCGCAGTAGGTGATCGGGATCGAGGCGTACGGCGATGGCGAATTTTTGCAGCGAGGCGATCATGCGCGGCTCGTACGCTTTCACGGCTTTTTTGATCAGCGCGTTCTCGATCTGGAAGGCGCCCAGCACGAAGTCGCCGATGGCCGCGTGGTGCGCCTCGTCGTCGAGGTAGGCGGCGCCGCGGTCGAGCAGGAAGTCCAGCAATTCTTGCGGCTTGCCGTCGGCGATCAGTGCATCGATGCAGTCGGCCGCCACGTCCGACAGGTTCAATTGACCGAGGTAGCCGCTGGCCTGTTCGCGCAGCAGCTGCCCCAGCTTGTCGTGGTCGGCCATCGCCAGCAGCTGCTTCGCCACGCCGGCGCTGGCGACACCCAGTTGCCGCGCGTGGGCCTCGTCGGCCAGCCAGGCGCCCAGGCGCGCGGCGGGGTCGGCTTGCGCGATGCGCTCGGCGATGCCTTGCTCGGTAATGAAATGGTTTTCCACGAAGGCGCCCAGGCTGCGCCCGATGTCGGCCTTGCTGTTCGGGATGATGGCCGTATGCCACAGGGGGATGCCGAGCGGGTGGCGGAACAGGGCGACGACGGCGAACCAGTCGGCGATCGCGCCCACCATGGACGCTTCGGCAAACGCTTCCACATAGCCCCAGGCCGGGTGGCCGCCGCGCTGCGAGCGGGCCACGGCAAACACCAGCGCGGCGAGCAGCAGCAAGCCAACGGCCAGCCACTGCATGCTGCGCAGGCGCGCGCGCTTGAGCTGGTCCGTGCTGTGGTCCAGCTGTTTGATGAGGTCGGGGGAGCGTTGCATCGATGGCGGTCTGCTGGGTTGCGAGACCGCCATCTTACTGCGATGTCGCAGTGGAGGGATTACTGTTGGGGATGCAGCAGTGAACGGCGGCGCGCGTAGCCGAAGTAGATGACCAGGCCGATCACGAGCCAGATGGTAAAGGCCACCCAGGTGACCCAGCTGAGGAAGGTCATCAGGCCCACGCACAGGATCACGGCCAGCGCCGGCACGTACGGCACGCCAGGGCAGCGGAAGGCGCGCGGCAGGTCCGGGCGCTTCTTGCGCAGCACCACGACGGCGACGGAGACCATCGTGAAGGCGGCCAAGGTGCCGATGTTGATCAGCTCAGCGAGGATGTTGAGCGGGATCACGGCGGCGATCAGGCCGAAGACGATGCCGACCAGCCAGGTGGCGAAGAACGGCGTGTGGAAGCGCGGGTGCACGGTCGACAGGCGCTTGGGCAGCAAGCCGTCGCGCGACATGGCGAAGATGATGCGCGTCTGGCCGAAAGCCATCACGAGGATCACGGTGGTCATGCCGAGGATGGCGCCCAGGTCGACGAAGCCGGCGATCCAGTTTTCGCCCGCATATTGCAGGGCCAGCGAGACGGGATGGTCGACGCCGAGGAATTTTTGATATGGCACGATGCCCGTCATGATGGCCGACACCACGACGTACAGCACGGCGCACACGGCCAAGGATCCTATGATGCCGATCGGCAGGTCGCGCGACGGTTTCTTGACTTCCTCGGCGGCCGAAGTGACGGCGTCAAAGCCGATGAAGGCGAAGAAGACGAGGGCGGCGGCGCTCAGCATGCCGTGGTAGCCGAACGGCATGTAGGGCTGCCAGTTGGCCGGCTGCACGTGGCGCGCGCCGAAGATGATGAACAGCAGCACCACGCCCACCTTGATGGCCACCATGATGTTGTTCAGGCGCGCCGATTCGCGCACGCCCCAGCCCAGCATGGCCGTCAGCAGCAGCATGATGACGAGGGCGGGCAGGTTGATGAAGGTAGTCACGCCAGGCAGGGCGCCGGGTGCGGCCGTCAGGGCGACGGGCAGGGCGATGCCAAAGCCCGACAGCAGCGACTGGAAGTAGCCGGACCAGCCGACGGAGACGGCGGCCGCGGCCAGGCCGTACTCGAGCAGCAAGTCCCAGCCTATCATCCAGGCGGCCAGCTCGCCTAAAGTGGCATAGCTGTAGGTATAGATGGAGCCGGCCACGGGCACGGTGGAAGCGAATTCCGCATAGCACAGGGCGGCGAAGCAGCAGGCGACGGCCGCCACGACGAACGACAGCGACAGGGCGGGCCCGGCCGTCAGGGCACCCGTGCCGGTCAGCACGAAAATGCCCGTGCCGACGATGGCGCCTATGCCCATGAGGACAAGGTCGAAGGGCCCCAGCACTTTCGCCAGACCTCCCGGTTTCTTGCTGTGGGCGATCATGTCATCCAAATTCTTGGTTCTAAATAAGCTCACTGTGTCTCCTGGTGGTTTTTGTCATGGCGCCATTGCCGCCTCGTGAGTAGCACGACGCAGCCAGATTCTAGCCCACGCGCCCTTGATTCCAGAAGGAAAACCGTACGGTGCCGTGCGCGCCAGCCCCGCAAACTTGTCCGGCAGGCAAAAAAACAGCCCCGGATGGTGGCCCGGGGCTGGAAAGGAGACTGCTACAGTTGGTTACTCTGGCTTACTTGGCAAAGTGCGCTTCGATCTCTTCCAGGGTCTTGCCCTTGGTTTCCGGCAGCAGGAAGGCGGCCGCCAGGAAGTACAGCACCGTGCAGCCGGCGCCGAAGAAGAACAGGGTCGAATAACCGTGCAAGCCCACGGTCGGCAGGAAGATGGCGGCGATCACCGTCGAGACGAACTGGTTGACGAGCAGCGCGATGCTCATGCCGTTCGAGCGGATGCGCGTCGGCATCAGTTCGGATAGGGCCAGCCACACGCACACGCCCGGTCCCACGGCAAAGCTGGACACGAACACGCAGATGGCGATCGCCACCAGCCAGCCGTGCGTGGACGAGGGCACGGGGCCCAGGCTGGCCTTCTCGATGCGCAGCGGCGCTTCGCGGCCGGCGGCCGGGTCGGCGAACGGGTTCAGGTGCAGCTTGCGGAAGAACACGCCAATCACGCTGTCGGGCTGCACGGCCTCGTCGCGGGCGATCGTCACCTGGCGCAGCACGGCGTCGTCGCTGCGCAAGCTTTTTACGTTCGTGAACGGGCCGTAGGCGTAGGCGATGGTCAGCTGCTGCGGCGTGCCGTCGGCCGCCGCACCCAGGGCCGTCAAGGTGGCCGCATCGAGCTGCAAGGCCAGGCCATCGGCCTGCACCTGCGCCGCGATGGCGGGGCGCACGTCGACCAGGTGGGCTTCGGCGCCGCGGAACAGCAAGCCGGCCGCCAGCAGCGAGACGACGATGCCGCCCGTGCCCAGCATCAGCAGGAACTTGCGGCCCTTGCGGTCGACCAGCAGTACGGCCACCACCGTCATCACGGCATTGAGTACTTTCAGTAAGACGTCCGCCATGTTGGCCGAGGCGCCCGACAGGCCCGCCTGGTTCAGGATATTGACGACATAGGCGAGGATGGAATTGATGCCCGTCGCCTGCGTGCAGGCGAGGATCAAACAGGCCAGCAGGAAGGGCAGCACGTAGCGGCGGCTCAGCAGCGGGTCTTTCGCCTTGCCGCTGGCCTTGGCCGTATTCTCGGGCGTATCTTGCATCTCGCGCAGTTCGATGTCGGCGGCGGCGGGCAAACGCGTGCGCAGCAGCGACTGGCGCGCCTGCTCGATGCAGCCCCGTTGCGCCAGCCAGCGCGGCGACTCGGCCAGCAGCAGGGCGCCGACGGTAAACACGAGGCCCGGTGTCAAGCAGACCCAGAAGATGCTGCGCCAGGCCTGGTCCTTGGCCGTGAAGATGGCGGCGGCGCGGCCCGCTTCCGGCAACGCTTGCGCGGCCTGCGTGGCCGCTTCCACCGTCTGCGCCTGCATCAGGCCGATCAGGGCGGCCGCCACCAGGCCGATGGTCAGCAGCAGCTGGAACAGGGCGGCGCCCCGTCCACGCTGCTGCGCGGGCAGGCATTCAGCCAGGTAAAGGGGCACGACGACGCCGATCAAGCCGCCGCTGATGCCTTGCAGCAGACGGCCAAGCAGCAGCGGCGTGTAGCCGTCGGCCAGCGCGATCAGCGGGATGCTGGCGCTGAACAGGGCACCGGCCAGGAACATCACCCAGCGCCGGCCCAGCAGGTCGGCCAGGGCGCCGGCGAACAGCGACGACAGGACGGAGCCCAGCAGCACGGCGGCGACGATAAAGCTCAGTTGCTGGGCCGTCAGTTTCCAGGCCACGGAGGCCGTCGATTCCAGGTAGGGCAGGGCGCCGGCGATGATGCCGATGTCTATGCCGTACAGCAATCCCCCCATGCCGGCAATAAATAGCAGGTAGCGCATGGCCCACACGGGGGCCTTGTGTGACGTGTCGTGCATGGTAACTCCGGGACGGGGTTGAGGTTGTGGATGGTCTAGCGGGTGGAAAGATCGATGGCCGTGCCTTCGACGAAGACGG
This sequence comes from Janthinobacterium sp. LS2A, assembly GCF_036543145.1. NCBI lineage: Bacteria > Pseudomonadati > Pseudomonadota > Betaproteobacteria > Burkholderiales > Oxalobacteraceae > Janthinobacterium > Janthinobacterium sp. LS2A. The sequence goes on along the minus strand of NZ_JAZHPB010000001.1, from coordinate 1,236,831 downwards.
ACACTGGCTGTAGTGTGGAATCGAGGACGACGATATCGGCCCAGGCGCCCGGCGCCAATCGGCCCCGTTCGGACTCGCCCAGGTAGTCGGCCGGGTACAGCGACAAGCGGTTCGAGGCGTCGGCCAGGTCCAGGCCCAGGTCGACGAAATTGCGCAGGGCCTGGTCCATGGTCAGCACGCTGCCGGCCAGGGAACCGGTGGCCAGGCGCACGCAGCCCAGGCATTTGTAGACGCGCTGCGTGCCCAGGCCGTACTCGCCATCCGGCATGCCGGTGGCCGAGGTGGCGTCCGTCACGCCGTACAGGCGGGGGATGGCGCGCAAGGCCGCGCGCAGGGCGCCCTTGGCCACGTGCTGCAGGTCGGGGATGATTTCCGCGTATTCGGCATGCGCGAGCGCCGCGCCCACCATGCCCGGGTCGTAATGCGTCATGCCCGTCATGCCGTTGTACAGGTGGGTAAAGCCGGACACGCCGGCGTTCAGCGCCGCCACGCCTTCGTCATACGTGCCGGCGCTGTGGCCGATCTGCACGCGGATACCCATCGCCGCCAGCTGCGGGATCAGTTCCAGGTGGCCGGGGATTTCCGGCGCCATGGTCAAGACCTTGATGGGGGCGATGGCGTGGAAGCGCTGCACCAGCGCCAGGCTGGCCTGCACGACGTCGGGCGGCTGCGCGCCCAGGCGATGCAAATTCAAAAACGGGCCTTCCAGGTGCACGCCCAGCATGCGCGCGCCGTTGGCCGGGCGCTCGGCGATGACGCCGGCCAGGCCTTGCAGGGCGCGCAGGATCGACGGTTCCTTGGCTGTCAGGGTCGTGCCCAGGAGGGCCGTGGTGCCGTGGCGCGCGTGCACTTGCGCCACGGTGGCGCCAGCGTTCCCGCCTTCCATGATGTCGACGCCGGCCGCGCCGTGCACGTGCAGGTCGATGAAGCCGGGCAGGATGGTCAGCGCGCTGTCGGCGGCAGGGTCTTCTTGTATCTGGACGATGCGCTGGTCAAAGGTGATGGTGCCCGTGATCCAGCCAGATGGGGTAAGGATTCTGCCGCTCAGCATGTGTTATTCCGCTATAAAAAGTTCGATGCCCAGCTTTTGCAGCCCTTCGCGGTACTCCTGGCTGATGCTGGCATCGGTGATGACGGTATCGACCCGGTCCAGCTGCACGATGCGGTGCAGGCTGACGCGGCCGAACTTCGAGGCGTCCGTGAGGACGATGATTTTCTTGGCCCGTTCCACCATCTTGTGGTTCAGGCTTGCTTCCGCTTCGTGGTGGGTGGTGACGCCAAACTGCAGATCGAAGCCGTCCACGCCCAGAAACAGCTTGTCGAAGCTGTAGGCCTGCAGACAGGTTTCCGCCTGGCTGCCCTGGATCGACAGCGACTGCTTGCGCAGCAGGCCGCCCGTGAGGATCAGGTCCACGCCGGGCGCGTCGGCCAGTTCCCACGCGATGTTCAGGCCATTCGTGGCCACCGTCACGCCGGTCGCATCGCGCAGATGGCGCGCCAGCGAGATGGTGGTGGTGCCCGAGTCGATGATGATGTTGTCGCCCGGTTCCACCAGCCGCGCCGCATAGGCGCCGATGCGCTCCTTCTGCTCGTGGTTGATGGCGTCTTTCTGGCGTATCGTGTGTTCAAGCGGGGGCGTGCGCGTGAGGGTCGCGCCGCCGTGGCTGCGCGTGGCCATGCCTTGCGCTTCCAGCGCATTCAAGTCGCTGCGGATGGTGACAGCGGACACGCCGAGCTTTTCCACCAAGTCGGTCACTTGCACCGAGCCCTGCTGGGCAAGCATTTGGAGGATGGATTCACGGCGTTGGCTGGTATTTCGCATGGTGGCGGGCTCGGTAAAAAGTGAAAATACCGAGCTTAACAGATTGCCGCTTCGGCAATGACGGGGACTGCCGCATTGCGGTTGCAGGCGCGCGCATATTGCGCCAGCAAGCTGCCGATCTTGTGCTCGATCAGGGCCTGCGCCTGCGCCGGCAAGCTGCCCTGGACCACGGCCAGATACTGTTCCGGCAAATGCTGGCTCAGGAGCGGCAGCGGAATGGCCACCGTATCCAGGTTGGCCAGCAGTTTGCCGACGGCGGCCGCCACTTCCGGCTCGCCCCAGTAATAGCGGCAACGGTCGCTCAAGCCGTAGCGGCGCATCAGGCGCTGCTCGTCCGGCGTGCCCAGGTAATGCTTGATCCAGTTCTTCGGCTTGGCCACCATCACGTCGTCGAGCACCTGCATCAGCTGCGAGGTGGCGTGCGCCGGCAGCAGTTCCTCCTCGATCTGGCACAGGGCGAACAGCGCTTCGCGCAGCGCGAAGGTGGCGGCCGGGCCCACTTTCAGGATGGCGAAATGGTCGCGCACCATGGCGTGCAGCGCCGTTTCGCGCTGGTAGTCGGTGGAATGGGCTTCGAACACGAGGCCCGGCTGCTCGGCGACAAAGGCCGACAGTTCTGTGGCGGCATCGGCATCGTAATGCTGGATGCTGCTCTGGTCGAAATCGACACCCGGCTGCACCACCATGGCGATGACACGGCGCCAGGCGCCATGCAATTCCTTGTCGAGGAAGGCGCGGCGGTGTACATCAAGCGTACGGCGCGCGGCCTGCGGGCTGGTGACGGCGCCGGCCTGCGCCAGCGACGCTTCGCCGCCGGGAACCGGTACTTCCGTGCCGATCACGTAGACGGGCGGCGCGAAGCCGGCGGCGGCCGCCGCTTCCTCGGCGACGATGCACAGGCGCGCCGAACGGGCGGCCACGGTTTCGTCGTCGAGCTGCAAGGGGTCGTCGGCACAGCGCATGCTGCAATCGAGGTGGATCTTATGGAAGCCGGCCGACGCATACGCGGCGATCAGGGTTTCGGCGTGGTTCATCGCGGTGGCCGCATCGAGGTGCTGCCAGGCGTTCGGGCCCAGATGGTCGCCGCCCAGCACGAGGCGGCTGGCGGGGAAACCCTGTTCACGGGCAAGTGCCAGCATGGTGTCGCGGAAAACGGCCGGTGTCATGCCCGTGTAGCCGCCGAACTGGTCGACCTGGTTCGACGTCGCCTCGACCACCAGCACCGTGTCGTACTCGCTGGCCACGCGCATGGCGGCGCGCAGCACGCTCGGGTGGCTGCAGCAGACGGCGTACAGTCCCACGCGCTCGCCGCGGCGGTGCGCCTTGATCACTTGCTGGATCGGGGACAGGGTAAAAGTCGGGTTTTCCGCTTGCTTCATCATGTTTACGCCTTTGTATGTTGTCGTATCAAAAGGGCCGCGCCGCGCGCGCCGCCGGCGTCGCCAAAGCGGGGCGGCAAAATCGGCGGCACGTGCACGCCGGGGAACAGATGGCGTTTCACGGCGGCCGGCAGCTTGTCATACAGGTGAGGCAGCTTGGACAGGCCGCCGCCGAGCACGATGACGTGCGGGTCGTAGGCCAGCACGAGGCCGGCCAGCGCGTGGCCCAGCACATCGAGGTGCACGGCCACCGTGCGCTGGGCCACGGCGTCGCCCATGTTGGCGCGGGCGACGATGGCCAGAGGCTCGGCGCCATCGCCGCCGAAATGCACGTGGAGTTTGCGCATGGCGGGGCCGGAGACATAGCGCTCGAGGCAGCCCGCCTTGCCGCACGGGCAGTCGTAACCGGCCAGGCCATGCTGCGCCAGCAGGGTGGCGGGCAGGCTCCAGTGGCCCCATTCGCCGGCCACGCCGTTAAAGCCGCGCAGCAGCTGGCCGCCCACGCAATAGCCGCCGCCGGCGCCCGTGCCGAGGATGGCGCCGAACATGCTGGCGGCATTGTCGGCCGCGCCGCCCTGCGCTTCCGACAGGGCGAAGCACTGGCAATCGTTGCCGATGGCGACAGGGCGTTTTAAGGCCTGCTGCAGGGTTTGCGCCACGAGGCGGCCGTTCAGGGCCGGCACGTTGGAACTGAGCTGGCGTCCGCTGGCGCTGTCGATCACGCCGGGCAAGCCGATGCCGACGGGCGCCGTCGTGCCCAGTGCCGCGTCGCCGCGTGCCACCAGGTCGGTGATCGCTTGCACGAAAGCGTTGAAATCGTCGCCGGGTGTGGCGACCCGTTCGCGGAACACTTCTTCCAGCGCGCCATCGCGGTCGGCAAAGGCGACCAGCTCTATCTTGCTGCCGCCGATGTCGATGCCGTGGTAGCCGGCTGTGTGATTAGAATTGGTCATGGCCATAGATGGTGACGCCTTGCACGACACGGTTGACGATGCCGCCGGCGAATGGATTGTCGGGGCGCAGTTGCAGCAGCGCGGACTGGTGCAGCGCATATTGCTGCGCCATCAGCAGCCACAATGGGGCCAGCCAGGCGTCGGGCCAGGCCGGCGCATCGGCAGACAGGTCGCCGCCAATGCCCACCGTCAGGCAGGCCTGCGCCACGCTGTCGCGCTGCAGCTCTTTCAATAGGTCGTCTTCGTACTGGCGCGCCAATGGCTTGCTGCTGCGCAGCAGGATCACCAGCGACTCCGTGGTGACGGCCGATTTCGGGCCGTGGCGGAAGCCCAGCGGCGTATTTGCCATCGCCATCACGCGGCCACCCGTCAATTCCAGGATCTTCAATGCGGCTTCCTTGGCCAGCGCTTCCAGCGGGCCGCTGCCCAGGTAGACGACGCGCCGCACCGGTGTCGAACCCAGGTCCGCCACGGGCGCCGACCAGTCGTGCAAGGCGTGTTCGCCCAGCTGCGCCAGGGTGTCCAGGCGGGTCAGATCCGTGTCCTTGCCCAGTACCGACAGGGCCGCCAGCAGCATGCTGCTGAAACTGCTGGTCATGGCGAAGCCGCAGTCGCAGCTGCCTTCCGGCATCAGCAGATTATAGGTATTGCTGTCGTTTGCGCCCTGGCGCGCCAGCTTGCCGTCCGCATTGCAGGTGATGTTCAGAAAGCGCGCGCCGGGCACGACCTGGCGCAGCAATTCCACGGCCGCCAGGCTTTCCGGGCTGTCGCCGCTGCGGGCAAACGAGACGAGTAGGGTGGGCGCATCCGCTTCCAGGTACAGCTCATGGTGGGTCAGCAACGTCGTGGTGGCGATGGCGCGGATCTGCGCGGGCCAGGCCGCATTCAGGGTATCGACGACGATTTCGCCCACATAGGCCGAGCTGCCGGCGCCCGTGAGGATGACGCGTTGTTGGGGGTTCGACAGCGCGTCGCCGAGGAAGGCGGCCAGTGTCGCTTGCTCCTTGCGCAAGATGCCGGCCAGCGCGCGCCAGATAGCTGGCTGGTGGGCGATTTCCTCGGCCGTGTGCAGGCCGCCGATGTCGCGCCAGGTTTGAATGTCACGCTGAAGAAGGGTAGTCATGAGAGGTCAGTAAAGTGTTTGTTGGAGAAAGCATAAATACTAAATTTCGAAAAGTCAAATACGAAAGTAAAACGAAAGTAAATAGTTTGGCGGCTTGCGAAATAATGTCGTTTTAATGGCCATGAAGCATGCTGCGGTGCAGCGCAAAAGCCCGTGGCGGCGCGGCCTGTCGCTGAAATGCCACGATAACGAAAGTATGTTTTGTGACATTTTGGTGAAACGTAAGAAAAATGCGCCAATTCTGGGCATTTTATTAATAAATTGCCGCTTTAACTTTCTTTTTATTGACGATATTTATTTTTCTTCTTAAAGTATTTCCATCACTTCGATTTTCTGAAAGCCAGCAGATGAAACCTCTCCCGCTTCCCCGCCGCGCCATTGCTGCCTGCGTCCTGGCCGCCCTTGCCACCCTTGCCGCACCGGGCCTGCATGCCGCGCCTATCGGTAACCTGGCCAGCTTGAGCGCCGTGCACGCGGCCGACGTTGCCAAGGGCGAGGCGCTGGGCTGGGACCTGCGCAGCGACACGGGCGTGCAACTGCGTATCAGCCTGCCGCAGGTGGACGTGCTGCGCATCGAAGCCGGCGGCAAGGCAGGCTTGACGGGGCCCGGCGACAAGGCAGCGCCCATTGTCGTGGGCCAGCCTGCCGCACAGGTGGTGTACCAGATCAAGGAGCAGCCCGACCATATCCTGATCAACACGGATGCCCTGAGCCTGCGCATCGACCGCAAACCGCTGCGCTTTACCCTTTTCCGCAACGGTGATGCGGTGCCCTTGTGGCGCGAGGTGCAGCCGCTGTCGCTCGACGACAAGCAGGGCGTGCAGGTGCTATCGAGCCTGCCGGGCGAGCGTTACTTTGGCGGCGGCCAGCAGAATGGCCGCTTCGAATTCAAGGGCAAGCAGGTGCCCGTATCGTATTCGGGCGGCTGGGAAGAGGGCGACCGGCCGAATCCCGCGCCATTCCTCATGAGTTCACGCGGCTGGGGCATGCTGCGCAATACCTGGTCCGACGGGAACTACGATCTGCGCGACAAGGAGCAGATCTCGCTGCAGCACGCGGAAGGCCGCTTCGATGCGTATTTCTTCGTCGGCAAGGACTTGCGCGACGTCGTCGCTCGCTACACGGACCTGACGGGCCGCGCGCGCATGCTGCCCCGCTGGGCGCTGGAATACGGCGACGCCGATTGCTACAACGATGGCGACAACGTGAAAAAGCCCGGTTCCGTGCCGAAGAACTGGACGGACGGCCCCACCGGCAAGACGCCGGACGTGGTGGAAACGGTGGCGCGCCAGTACCGCGAACACGACATGCCGGGCGGCTGGATACTGCCCAACGACGGCTACGGCTGCGGCTACACGAATTTGCCGGAAACGGTGAAGGGCCTGGCTGGCTATGGCTTTCGCACGGGCCTGTGGACGGAAAACGGCGTCGACAAGATCGCCTGGGAAGTGGGCCAGGCGGGCAGCCGCGTGCAAAAACTGGACGTGGCGTGGACGGGCAAGGGCTACCAGTTCGCCATGGACGCGAACAAGTCGGCCTACGACGGCATCCTGAACAACTCCGACAGCCGCCCCTTCCTGTGGACGGTGATGGGTTGGGCCGGCATCCAGCGCTACGCTGTGGCGTGGACGGGCGACCAGAGCGCCAGTTGGGACTACATCCGCTGGCATATCCCGACCCTGATCGGCTCGGGCCTGTCCGGCCAGGCCTATGCGTCCGGCGACGTGGACGCCATCTTTGGCGGCAGCCCGGAAACCTATCTGCGCGACCTGCAGTGGAAAAGCTTTACGCCCGTCCTGATGGGCATGTCCGGCTGGGCCGCGGCCGAGCGCAAGCATCCGTGGTGGTTCGATGAACCGTACCGCGACATCAACCGCCGCTACCTGAAACTCAAGATGCGCCTCACGCCGTATATGTATACGCTCGTGCGCGAAGCGGAGCAATCGGGCGCGCCGCTGGTGCGCGGCCTGATGTGGGATTACCCGCAAGACCCGGCCGCCTACACGGAAGCCTATAAATACCAGTTCTTCCTGGGCCGCGACGTGCTGGTGGCGCCCGTCTACCGCAGCCAGGCCGTCAGCGGCGGCTGGCGCAAGGGCATCCACCTGCCGCAAGGCACGTGGTACGACTACTGGGATGGCCGCCAGGCCACGGCCGGCGCGAAAGGGCGCGACCTCGACCTGCAGGTGACGCTCGATAAACTGCCCGTGTTCGTGCGCGCCGGCGCCATCCTGCCCATGTATCCGGAAATGCTGTACGACGGCCAGAAGCCGAAGGACCAGCTCACGCTCGATATCTACCCGCACGGCGATTCCGACTACACCCTGTATGAAGACGATGGCAATACGCGCCAGTACCAGGGCGGCGCCTTCAGCCAGCAAGTCATCCGCATGCGCCAGACGGGCGCCGACGTGCAGGTCGACATCGGCGCCGTCGATGGCCGGTACCAAGGCCAGGAAGCGCGCCGCGCTTATGCGCTGCGCATGCTGGCGGGCCAGGCACCGGTCGCCGTGCGCGCCGGCGAACGCCTGATCGCGGCAGCCGCCGGCCGTGCCGCCTATGACAAGGCGGCAGAGGGCTGGTATTTTGATGCGGCGGACAGGAAAGGCACCCTGCACGTGAAAGTGGCGGCGCAGGATATCCGCCAGCCTTTGATGCTGCAGGTCGCCGGCACGCTGGCCGTGGCCAGAGTCGACGCCGACTTCCCGGCCGCTCCCGTGCCGGGCCGCGCCTTGCCGGCCGACGCCATGCAGGTGGTGGCGCGTCCTGCGGAAGAAAGCGGCTATCCGCTGGAAAACGCCTTCGATGGCAAGCCGGAGACGTGGTTCCGCACCGTGCGCAGCCCGTCCGTGAAAAGCGGACCGCATGAATGGGTGATCGGCTTCACGGAACGGCGCCTGGTGGACGGCGTCGAACTGGCGCCGCGCAACGACCAGCACTGGAAGCATGGCCAGGTGCGCGACTATGAAATCTACATCGGCGACAACAACGGCGAGTGGGGCGCGCCGCTGCAGCGGGGCACCTTGAAGCTGCAGGAAGGCCCGCAGACGATCAACTTCCCCGCCACGGCCGGGCGCTTGCTGCGCTTTCGCGTCATGAGCACGCAAAATCCGGAAGGCGATGGCGCGGCGTCCCTGGACCCGATGGTAACGGCGGCGCAAGCGGGTCCGGTGGCGCGCGCGTTCGACGCGGCGCTGGCGACCGACGTGGCGCCTGTCACCTTGTCCGCATTCCGCGTGCTCGAGCACAGAGTGGCCGAAGGCGAGGAAGTGCAGCGCTACCTGTCGGACCTGGCGCTGCCGAAGACTATCGCGAAAGACCGGCCGGCCGGCAAGGCGGCCGAGATGCGCATGAACGGGCTGTGGTTCCGCAAGGGCCTCGGCGTGGGACCCGCCAGCCGCATCGACTTGCAGCTGGCGGGCAACTGGAATCTGCTGCGCGCCGACCTGGGCGTGGACGATAGCTGCCGCAGCGCGGGCGGCTTGCAATTCCAGGTATGGAGCGGTGAGCGGCTGCTGTATGACAGCGGCCTGGTCACGGCTCCCGGGGTGGTCAAACCCGAAATCGACGTGCGCGGCCTGAGCCAGCTCAGTTTGCGCACCCTGGGCGCGCGCGGCGCCCACCCGGCCCAGGTCTGCGGCAACTGGGCCAATGCCGTACTCACCGGCACGGAAGGCGCGACAGTCAAGCCGCGCTAACTACTTCAATCATTTCACTAAAAAGAGCCCCTCTGCGGACCGGGGAGGGGCTCTTGCAACCTGACGAAAACAAATCACTTATAAAAAGGGAGTTGAGAATGCACTTGAAAAAACTGATGGCCGCGATGGTGGCGGTGGGGCTGGCGTCGACGGCGCTGGCGGCGGAGGAGGAGAAACTGCAGCGTGTCGAAGTGACGGGGTCCAGCCTGAAGCGCATCAACGCGGAAACGGCGTCGCCCGTGCAGGTGATCAACGCCAAGCAGATCGAGAACATGGGCGCGCTCACCTTGCTGCAAGTGCTCGACAACCTGCCCGCGGCCCGTCCGGCGCAGCAGGATTTCCGCTCGATGTTTACGGGTTCCGATGGCGGTTCGCAAGCGAACTTGCGCGGCATGGGCGCGCAGGGCACCCTGGTGCTTTTGAATGGCCGCCGCCTGTCGTTCTATGGCGCGCCGGCCGGCTTTCAGACCATGTTCGTCAATATCGACGCCATTCCCGCCGCCGCCATCGAGCGCATGGAAATTTTGACGGATGGCGCCTCGGCCGTGTATGGCTCCGACGCCGTGGCCGGCGTGATCAACGTGATCACCAAGAAGTCGTACCAGGGCCTGGAAGCGCGCGCCAATGGCGAGTTTTCACCGAGCGTGAAATCGTATGGCGAGCGCCAGGCCAGCGTGCTGTATGGCCTGGGCGACCTGGCCAGCGATGGCTACAACATCTACGGTTCCGTGAACGTCTACCAGCGCGACCGCATCGCGCTGGCCGATACCTGGCGCAAGCGCCCCTCGTATTTTTATGTGAACAATCCCAATTTCATCTTGAACATGCGCGTGGGCGTGGGCAGCGAACCGGGCGTGATGAATCCCGGGACCTTCTTTGTCTTCGACAAGGCGAAGAACAATGCGCGCACCCAGCGCGCCGTCAATGGCTGCAACAACAGCATCACCGAAGCGTCGGGCACGCGCTGTGTGTGGAATGCGCTGCCCAACCAGCTCGACACGGGCCCCACCTCGGAGCGCGCCACGGCCTACGTGAGCGGCCGGCTGAAACTCGGTGGCGACATGGAAGCGTTCGCGGAAGGCGCTTTCACCCACATCAAGATGCGCGGCGAGAATGGCCCGTCCAGCTTCAATAGCGGCAGCACGAACAACTGGTTCGCGCGCAACACGGGCAATACCCTGAACACGTTTGCCACGCCTTTCCTGAGCCCCAACAACGCCTACCTGAAAGGCAAGCTCGATGCCGACATGGTGGCCAAGATGGGCGGCGCGGCCGGCTTGAACTATTTGCTGCAGGATGCGCAAGGCCACTTCGGCCAGAAGAACGTCGACGAAAACTACCGCGCGCTCGTCGGCCTGCGCGGCAGCATCGGCGGCGGCTGGGATTTTGAAACGGCGCTCAGCGTGGCGGGCAGCCATTCGACCCTGTTCCAGACGGCGAACATCAACATCAAGGGCTTCGAGCAGGCATTCGGGCCGTTCACGAAAGACCCCGTCAGCGGCCGCACGTATATCTCCGACAATCCCGCCTACAAGTTCGGCGAAATCAGCGAGGCGAATGCGGCGCTGGTGCGCAGCGCCTATCCGACCTTCGCCATCGAATCGTGGACCAAGCTGATGACGTGGGACGCGAAGGTGGAAGGCACCCTGTTCAAGCTGGGCGAGCGCGAAGTGCGCGCCGCCGTGGGCACCAACGTGATGCGCGAGAGTTTCCTCACGCCCGGCAATGCGGATGCGGCCAATGGCCTGATCACGCAGCAGGGCGGTTCCTGGTTCGACGGGCGGCGCACCATCGCGGCCGTGTTTGGCGAAGTGGTGGTGCCGCTCAGCGACACCCTGGAAGTCAACGCGGCCGCTCGGCTGGACAAATATCCGCATTTCTCGGCCAACCTGGCGCCCAAGCTGGGCGTGATCTGGCGCGCGCGGCCCGACCTGATGCTGCGCGGGACGTATTCGGAAGGCTTCCGCGCGCCCAACCTGGCCGAATCGGGTACGGGCGGCGTCTTTGCGCAGGTGGGCGGCATCCGCGACACGGTGCGCTGCGATGAAACGAACGCGATGGCGCGCGCGCTGATGAAGTCCAAGGTGGCGACGGATGCTGACCTGGGCAAGAGTTTGCTCAATTCGAACTGCTCGACGACGGTGGGCGGCCTGACGCCGCCGAACCAGAACCTGCGTCCGGAAAAGGCGAAGATTTCCACCGTAGGCCTGGTGCTGCAGCCGGCCAAGGACGTGAGCATTTCCATCGATTACTGGTTCATCAACCGCCGCGACGAAATCGTGCGCCAGGACTTCAACGAGCTGTTTACGGAACTGGTGGACAAGTACGGCCCGACCCTGGCCGGCACGCCCAGCGCCATCCGCAACGACCTGACGGATACGGACCGGGGCAACGTGGCGGCGGTGGCGGCCATGTGCGCCAATCCCGCCAACGCGGGCGTGTGCGCGGGCGGCGTGCCCGGCTACTCGGTGGGCAACCTGGGCGGCTTGATCAACTCGTATTCGAACCGGGGCCGCACCCTGATGGATGGCGTGGACATCGATGCGCGCACGCGCTTTGGGCTCGGTGACTGGGGCAAACTGAGCACGGGCATCGCGGCCACCATCCGCAAGCGCGACACCCACGACAGCGAAGACGGCAGCGATATCAAGGGCAATACCGTCGGCTACTACGATTCGCCGCGCTACCGTGCCACGGTCAACGCCGACTGGAGCTACCGCAACTTCGTCAGCAGCGTCTTCATCAACTATTCGGGCAAGACGCGCTGGGCCTACGGTCCCTGGGACAAAGACAACACGCCGGAAAACTGCACCGCCGCCTCGGTGGCGCTGCCGGCCGGCCAGTGCAAGGGCGCGCCGTCATACACGACGGTCAACCTGGCCTTCAGCTGGAAGCCGGTGAAGAACCTGGACGTGGGCCTGAACGTGAAAAACGCGTTCAACAAGAAGCCGTACTACGACCCGAACGGCTGGGAAGGCTACAACCATAGCCAGGACCTGTTCGGCCGCCAGTTCGCCCTGTCGGCCAGCTACAAGTTCTTTTAAAGCGTGACGCTGCCCCGGCCTGTCTATGCGGGCCGGGGTATTGCCATGGAAAAGAAAAGACAATATTCCGAAATGTACAATACGAAAGATAAACGCAAGCGAAAGCAGAGAGTTATGGCTGCTTTCGCGTTTTTCACCCCGTTTTTTTGCGCCGGTTCACGATTTATGCTTACCTCACTGCAGTCGCGTGTATCTGTCATACCACGATAACGAAAGTTAAAAGAGGCATCGCAGATTGAATCGAAAGATAAAATGCCTTTATTTACCGAATTTCTCGATAAATTGCCGTTATAACTTTCTTTTTGTTGACGATACTTATTTTTCTTTTTAAAGTAATCCCAAGAAAACGAAAATCAGCCGATACGGACTGATTTCCCGGAAGGTGCAACTGCCTGGAGCTACCTTCCGACGACCACCATAAAAATTGCATCCCCCCGGCTTCGCCCTGGAGCGGGGAGGGCGCGCATAACCCTCGATATAGACGGAGACACACCATGCATACCACCGGACTCAAATTGCGCGACATCAGCCGCGCCGCCGCGATCGTGATCGCCCTGGCGGCCGGCGTGCCAGGCCAGGCCTGGGCACAGTCGAACGCCACCAGCACCATTTTCGGCGAAGTGAGTGCGCCGGCCGGCGCCACCGTGGTGCTGGAAAACCTGGCGACGGGCGTGCAGCGCACCTTGACGCCCGATACGTCGGGCCGCTACGTGGCCAACTCCATGCCGCCAGGCCGCTATGCGGTGCGCGTGCTGCGTGCCGGTTCGGTGGAAGCATCGCAGGAAGTCGAAGCCTTGATCGGCGCGGGCGCGGAGGCCAACTTCGGCCCGGCCAGCGCGGCAGGCACCGTGGGTCAGGAGCAGACCGTCGTGGTGAAGGCGTCGCGCAATCCGATCGACGTGTCGAACACGAACAATGGCGTGATCTTCACGGCCAAGGAATTGAAGGCGCTGCCGGTCGGCAATGATGTGGCGTCCATCGTGCAGCTGACGCCGGGCGTCTCGCGCGGCACCAACAGCGTGTACGGCAATGCGCCATCGATCGGCGGCTCAGGACAGTCGGAAAACGCGTTCTACGTCAACGGCTTCCCCATCACGAATATCCTGACCCAGGTGGGCGCGTCGGAGCTGCCGTTTGGCGCGATCTCGAACCTGCAGGTGCTGTCGGGCGGCTACGGTTCGGAATTTGGCCGCTCCACGGGCGGTGTGATCAACATCACCACCAAAAGCGGCGGCAACAAGGTCGAATTCGGCGGCAAGGTCTCCATCATCCCCCGTTCGCTGAAGGGCGAGCCGGAAAACACCTATTACCCGAACACGGGCGCCAATCCCAAGACGGACGGCAACCTGCTGTACTGGAACCGCGACAATGGCAGCACCAGCAAAGTGGTGGGCCTGTACGGCAGCGGCCCGCTGATCAAGAACAAGCTGTTCGCCTTCGTGGCGCTGGAACAGACGCGCACAGACAGCCAGTCCGTTGCCGCCGCCGCCGACTCGGGCACGGCTCTGGCGCGCGGCTGGAGCACGAGCCAGAGCAAGGTGGACCGCATGATGGCCAAGCTCGACTACAATCTGACGGACGACCATCACTTCGAATACACCAAGCTGTATGACCGCACGAAGACGGACAGCCAGGCGTATGGCTACAGCTACGCCACGCATGCAAGCAATGGCGTCCAGGCAGGCAAGGGCGAGACGACGGTCAACTGCTGCGGTTCATCGGCCGCGCCGGGCGCCAACATCGACATCTTCAAGTACACGGGCTACCTGACGGACAACCTCACCGTGACGGCCATGATGGGCGAATCGCGCACCTCCCACACCCGCACGCCGAACGGCTACAACCCGCTGCTGGCGCAAACGTCGTCGAATACCTCGACCCAGGTGCCTGGCCTGACGTACGCCAATCCGCAAACGGTGACGGGCACCCTGGTCGACCCGTCGTCGGAAGACCGCCAGAAAGCCAAGCGCCTCGATCTCGAATACAAGCTGGGCAAGCACTCGCTGCGCGGCGGCATCGACCGCATCGACGTGGAATCGAAAGTGGGCCTGAGCCTGGCCGGCGGCTACCGCTGGAGCTATCAGCGCGCGACCGATCCGAACCGGGCCATCAACGGCGCCTTTGAAACGCCGGCCCAGGGCGGCGGCTACGGCGCGCAGGGCTATTACGTCAGCAAGGACTTGAACGCCAACCTGGCGCGCCCGACCAGCGTGCAATCGGCGCAATACATCCAGGACCATTATCAGGTCACGGAACGGGTGCTGCTGGACCTGGGCCTGCGCCGCGAACAGTTCACCAACTACAGCACCGATGGCGTGGCCTTCATTTCGCAGCGCAACATGATCGCCCCGCGCGTGGGTGCCACCTGGGATTACCTGGGCGACGGCACCCTGAAATTCTTCGTCAACGGCGGCCGCTACCACCTGCCCGTGCCATCGAATTTGTCGAGCAACATGGCCAGCCCCTTCCTGGCCACCAGCGAGATGTACACGTACACGGGCATCGATCCCGTCACGGGCGCGCCGACGGGCCTGCACGCGATCAGCAAGCCGTATTCGGCAAACAATGCGTATGGCCAGAGCCGCGATGCGCGCGAGGTGACGGCCGTCGGCCTGAAGCCGCTGTCGCAGGATGAATTCTCGCTCGGCTTCGAACGTGCCCTGAGCAAGAAGCTGGTGGTGGGCGCCAGCGTCCTGTACCGCAAGCTGAACGACACCAACGACGACACCTGCGATGCGCGTCCGCTGCAAGCCTGGGCTACGCGCAACAGCGTCGACACGAGCAACTGGGGTGGCTTCCAGTGCGCCATCATCAACCCGGGCCGCGACAACAGCCTGATGGTGGACTTCGACGATGGCAAGGGCTTGCGCCGCGTGGATATTTCGGCGGCGGAGTGGGGCAATCCGAAACCGGCACGCACCTACCGCGCCTTGAACATGTTCATCGAGCACCCGTACACGAATGGCTGGTACGGCAAGCTGACCTACACCTTGTCCGGCCTGAAGGGCAATATGGAAGGCCAGACGGACAGTATCGGCGGCGGCGACGTGGGCCTGACGGTCAGCGACGACCACAAGGAACTGATGTACAACGCGTATGGCTATCTGCCGGGCGACCACCGCCACGCCTTCAAAGCCTACGGCTTCATGCAGCTCATCCCGGACGTGACGGTCGGCGCCAACCTGTCGCTGACGTCGGGCGCGCCACGCAACTGCATCGGCGCGCTGCCCGACAACCTGAAGTTCGAGAACGACTACGGCGATTCCTACTTCTATTGCGATGGCAAAGCGGCGCCGCGCGGCAGCCAGGGCCGCCTGCCTTGGCAAGCCCAGCTGGACATGAATCTGGCCTATACTCCCAGCGCCGTCAAGGGCCTGAGCCTGAAAGTGGACGTGTTCAATGTGTTCAACAGCCAGACCGTGACCCGCTACAACGAGACACGCGAAGACCATGGCGCCATCGCCCGCAGCTATCTGCAGGTGGCCGGCCGCACGGCGCCGCGTTCCGTGCGCTTCACGGCGGAATACACCTATTAAACTGCAGCCGGCCTGCCGTGCGGCGGGCCGGCGACGATCATTACCAATGGAAGCGAGAAGAGACCAATGACGACACAAATCAATCGACGCAATTTCCTGTCCGCCAGCGCCGCGCTGGCCGGTGGCGCCATGGCCGGCAGCGCCTTGCTGCCTGGCGAGGCCAACGCCGCACCCGCCGCCGGCCGCGACAAGGTCCGCCTGGGCCTGATCGGCACGGGCATGCGCGGCCAGGTGCTGCTGGCCGAACTGGTGCGCCGCGACGACGTGGAAGTGGTGGCCCTGTGCGATATCGAACCGATCATGCTGAAACATGCGCTGGGCCAGGTGGCCAAGGCCGGCAAGCCCCGTCCGCGCACGTATGGCGAAGACCGCGACCAGAAAGCCTACAAGCGCATGCTCGACGCGGGCGGCCTCGATGGCGTGATCATCGCCACGCCGTGGGAATTCCATGCGCCGATGGCGATCGCCGCCATGCAGGCGAAGATCGCCGTCGGCTGCGAAGTGGTGGCCGGCATCACCCTGCAAGACCACTGGGATGTCCTGAACACCCAGCTGAAAACGGGCACGCCGTACATGTTGCTGGAAAACGTGTGCTACCGCCGCGATGTGATGGCCGCGCTGCAGATGGTGCGCGCGGGCCTGTTCGGCGAACTGCTGCACCTGCAGGGCGGCTACCAGCACGATTTGCGCGCCGTGAAATTCAACAGCGGCAATCCGGCCAAGCCGTATGGCGGCGGCGTGGAATTCGGCGAGAAGGGCTGGTCGGAAGCCCATTGGCGCACGCAGCATTCGGTCGAGCGCAATGGCGAGCTGTATCCGAGCCACGGCATCGGCCCGTGTGCCATGTACACCAACATCAACCGCGGCAACCGTTTTACGCGCATCAACGCCTTCGCCACCAAGGCGCGCGGCTTGCACGACTACATCGTCAAGCAGCCGGGCGGCGCGCAGCATGCTAACGCCAAGGTGAAATTCAAGCTGGGCGACATCGTCACCACCACGCTGGCGTGCGAGAACGGCGAAACCATCATCCTGCAGCACGATACGAGCCTGCCGCGCCCGTATTCGCTGGGCTTCCGCGTGCAAGGCACGGACGGCCTGTGGATGGACTTGAACAATTCGATTCATATCGAAGGCGTCAGCAAGCCGCACCAGTGGGACGACTTCAAGGCTTACCAGGACAAGTATGAGCATCCGGTGTGGCGCAAATACGCGGCGCAAGCGGAAGGCGCGGGCCACGGCGGCATGGACTTCTTCGTCATCCACGCCTTTGTCGAAGCGCTCAAGGCCAACGCGCCGATGCCGATCGATATCTATGATGCCGTGACGTGGAGCGCCATCACGCCGCTGTCCGAGCAATCGATCGCCGCCAACTTCCAGACCCTGGACTTCCCGGACTTCACGGGCGGACAGTGGAAATCGCGCAAGCCGATCTTTGCGCTCGACGGCAAGTACTAAGCCCCATTCGCCCGCTACCGCACCAGTTGCCGTAGCGGGTTTTTTCTATCCACCCAGTTTTTCAACCGCGGCGCAGGTGCGCAGGCTCGTGTTCGCCCGCCGCAAAGCTTCACCACCAGGAGACGTTGATGAAACACAGAAGTTCATTACTCTATGCCATCCTTCCCGCCATGCCCTTGCTGCTGGCGGCCTGCGGCGGCGCCACCGCCACGGGCAACGGCAACACGGCCTTGCTGGCGGCCAGCGTGGCGGCGCCCGCCACGACGGCGACCGTGGAACTGGCCGGTAACGCCTTCATCACCAGCGGGGACGCAGGCGCCGTCATCAACGAACGCGGCCTGGCCGGCTGGAGCAATCCCGATGCCGTCGCCAGCACGTATTTCCGCGTGGCCGAGGCGGGCTCCGTGCAGGTGGCGCTCGACGCCAGCCTGGCCGATGGCGGCAACAGCACCATCCGCGTGAAGATCAATGGCACGCCGTTCGATGTCAAGCTGGCCGGCAAGGAGCGCAAGACCTATGCCGTCGGCACGGTCAATGTGCCGGCGGCCGGCTATGTAAAGGTCGACATGCAGGGCCTGAAGCGCGTGAAGGGCACGTTCGGCGACGTGGCGGCGCTGAAGGTGACGTCGAACACGGCGCTCACCTATGCGAATGACCCCGCCAACTACTACTGGTCGCGGCGCGGCCCGTCCGTGCACATGGGTTATACGGTGCCGGCCAATACCGAGTATTTCTATAACGAGATGACGATTCCCCAGGGCCAGGACGCCATCGGTTCCTACTTCATGGCCAACGGCTTTGGCCAGGGCTACATGGGCATCCAGGTGAAGTCGCCGAGCGAGCGCTGGATATTGTTCTCCGTGTGGGATGCCGACAATGGCGCCAAGACCACCCTGGTCAGCAAGGGCGCCGGCGTGGTCGACAATGCGTTTGGCGGCGAGGGCACGGGCGGCCAGACCTATCTGTCGTATAACTGGGCGGCTGGCACGACTTACCGCTTCATCACGCGTGCGCGGCCCGACGGCAATGGCGGCAGCGATTATTCGGCCTGGTTCTTCGCGCCCGAGACGGGCAAGTGGCGCTACATCGCCACCTGGAAGCGGCCCGCGATCTCCACTTACCTGACGGGCGTGCATTCCTTCCTCGAGAACTTTATCGATACCCTGGGCTACACGGAGCGCCGCGTCCAGTTCGGCAACCAGTGGGCCAGGAACGTTTCCGGGACATGGACCGAAGTGACGGCGGGAAGGTTCACCGGCGACGCCACGGCCACGAATGCACAGCGCATGGATTATGCGGGCGGGCTGGAAAACGGCAAGTTCTACCTGCATAACGGCGGCTTCTTCACTGACTACGTGAAAACCAGCCAGAACTTTACGCGGCCCGCGACGGGCCAGGCGCCGGCCGTCGATGTGAGCGCCTTGCCGATGCAATAGGCGTTGATCCTTAGCCCGGTTGCTTGCCCACCATCGCGTCGATGCCGCGGTAGTAGGTGAGCGGCCGGCCTATCGTCACGCCCATCAATGCCGCGGCCTGGATGATGTCGTCCGTGTCGCGCCGGTAGACGATCAGCGCATCCATTTCATCGGAGCCGTTGCCGTCGATCTGGATCAGGTCATAGCCGCCTTCTTCCACGGCGCGCTGCGCCAGTTCCGTATCGAGCCACTCGAAATAGGGCAGCACGCTGCCGCCACTTTCCTTGAGCAGTGCGTACGGGAAGTCGGGGAATTCGTCGAACATGTCCTGTATCTGTTCGTGCAATTCATCGATCTTGTCGCTCGACGCCATATAGCCGCCCAGCTGCGAGAGGAGTTCCAGCGCGTAGGCTTGCGCATCGCTGTCGACCCATTCCTCGCGCGGCGCGGAGGGGGCTTCGGTGATGGCGGCGACGGCGTCGTCGAGTTCCTCGCCTTCCAGGTCGCCGCAGGTCAGCTTGGTCAGCAATTCGGATAGCAGCATGTTTGCCTTTCAGGAGTGGATGCGGGGCCACGGTGGCCCGCTTGTCGATGAAGTTGCAAATACTATCATTGCCTTCCACTTGCGCGCGCCCGGCAGAACTGGCGCGCGCCGCAATCGCTCAGAGCGGCCAGGCCTGCTTGGTGACGGCCACGCCGACGATGTAGGCAAATACCAGCACGGCGCCCGCGAAGGCTGCGCCGCGCACGGCTGGCGTCTTGCCCCGTTTCAGGGCGATGGTGCCCAGCACGATGTAGGCCACCAGCGCGCACAGCTTGGCGGCCAGCCAGGGCTGGCTGCCCGGCGACTGGCCGCTCCACACGGCCAGGGTGATGGCGCTGGCCAGCAAAGCCGTGTCGACCAGGTGCGGCAGGATTTTTACCCAGCGCTGCTGCAAGGCGGGCGAGGCACGCAGCATCCATGCGCCGCGCAAGAGGAAAAGCAAGCCGCTCGCGGCGGCGCAAGCCATGTGGAAATGCTTGAGGCTCAGATAGTCCATATGTCCCTGCGGTCGTTATTCAAAGTAGCGCCAGCATAGCCCCCTTTGGCGCGCCGCGCCATACGCCGTCGGAGGGAAGCGCAATCAGCGGCACCATTTCATGTACACGAGCTCCGGGTCTCCCTCGTCGAGATGGTCGATCTGTCCGCTGCGCACGAAACCCGCGCTGGCGAACAGCCGTTGCGCGGCCAAGTTGGACTGGTTCGTCGAGGTGAATAGCTTCTCAGTTTGACACGCGGCTTCGGCGGCGGCCAGCAGGCCCACGCCCACGCCGCGCCGCTGGTGGCCGGGAGCGACCACCACCAGCGAGACAAAACCGTAATCGAAGAAATCGTCGCGCGTGAGGACATAGCCTGCCACCTGGCCCGCCTGGATGGCCACCTGGCAGTGCCCCTGGCCGACGGCGGCGCGCACGGCATCGCCCCGGCTGGCGTGCGCCTGCGCATAGGCATCGCAGGCCAGCATGGCGTCCACATCGGCCGGCAGCGCCGCGCGCGTGATGATCCCGTCTGTTTCGTCTCTGTTCTGCATGGCGTTCTTTTTCTCCAGGCGCCGAGTGTGCCAAAAATGCGTCCGTTTGTAAAACACCCGCCATCCAGGCTAGGTCCATACCCCGCCATCTAGTCACTTTTGCCGATACGGCTATCCAGATTGCCTTTCCAGAATCACCCTGTGGCCGATAGTGCCTTTCCCCTCTGCCACGTAAGCTGGTCGGGACGGCTGGCCAGACGGCCAGTGCATTCATGGAGAAACATCGTGGCTACCCTAGATGGCACTAAGAACAACAGTAGTAACAAGGCAGTCGAACCCGGCATGCGGCGCAAGCAGGCGTCCGTGCTGATCAGCAGCACCTTCGCATTTACCATCTGCTTTGCAGTCTGGATGATGTTTGCCGTGCTGGGCATCCCCATCAAGACCAGCCTGGGATTGACTGAAACACAATTCGGCCTGCTGGCCGCCATGCCCGTGCTGACGGGCTCCCTCGTGCGCGTGCCCCTGGGCATCTGGACGGACAAATACGGCGGACGCCGCGTCTTCTTCTGGCTGATGCTGGCCAGCGTGGTGCCGATCTACCTGATCTCCTACGCCACCGCCTATTGGCACTTCCTCGTGCTGGGCATGTTCGTGGGTCTGGCGGGCGGCTCGTTTTCCGTCGGCACGCCCTACGTGGCACGCTGGTATGAAAAGGAGCGCCGCGGCCTGGCGATGGGTATCTTCGGCGCCGGCAACTCCGGTTCCGCGCTGACCAAGTTCGTCGCGCCCGGCATCGTCGCCGCCTTCGGCTGGCAGATGCTCCCCAAGGTGTATGCGGTAGCCATGCTGGCCACGGCCATCATCTTCTGGCTGTTCTCATACACGGACAAATCGCACCTGGCGCCATCGGGCGAAAGCTTCAGCGCACAGATGAAGGTGCTGAAGGACCCGCGCGTGTGGCGCTACTGCCAGTACTACTCGGTGGTGTTCGGCGGCTACGTGGCGCTGGCGCTGTGGATGACGAAGTACTACGTGGCCGAATACGGCTTCGACCTGAAACACGCGGCGCTGCTGGCCGCCTGCTTCTCGCTGCCGGGCGGCGTGCTGCGCGCCGTGGGCGGCTGGATCTCCGACAAATACGGCGCGGCGAAAGTCACCTGGGCCGTGATGTGGGTGTGCTGGGTGTGCTTCTTCCTGCTGTCGTATCCGCAAACACAGATGGTCGTGGAAACCGTCACCGGTCCGCTGGCCTTCCATATCGGCCTGTCGCCGCTGTGGTTCACCGTGCTGCTGTTCATCGTCGGTATCGCCATGGCCGTGGGCAAGGCGTCCGTCTTCAAGTTCATCGGCGATGATTTTTCCGACAATATCGGCGCCGTCTCGGGCGTGGTCGGCCTGGCCGGCGGCTTGGGTGGCTTCATCCTGCCCGTGATGTTCGGCGCCCTGGTGGACTTCACGGGCGTGCGTTCGAGCTCCTTCATGCTCCTGTACGGCACCGTCTGCGTCTCCCTCGTCTGGATGTATTTCTCGTTCAAGCCGCTGCGCGCGGCACCTACCAACCAACTCGCAGGAGCTAAAGCATGAGCCGCTACATGATCAATACGTGGGAGCCGGAAACCCCGAGCTTCTGGCAAAACACGGGCAAGGCCACGGCCGCGCGCAATCTGTGGATCTCGATCCCCGCGCTGCTGCTGGCATTCGCCGTGTGGATGGTGTGGAGCGTGGTGGTGGTCAACCTGCCCAACATCGGCTTCACCTACAGTAACAACCAGCTGTTCTGGCTGACGGCCTTGCCGGGTTTGTCCGGCGCCACCTTGCGCATCTTCTATTCGTTCATGGTGCCGATCTTCGGCGGGCGCCGCTGGACGGCCATTTCCACGGGTTCCTTGCTGATTCCCGCCATCGGCATCGGCCTGGCCGTGCAGGATGTGAACACCGGTTATCCGACCATGCTGATCCTGGCCCTGCTGTGCGGCTTCGGCGGCGGCAATTTCGCCTCCTCGATGGCCAACATCAGCTTTTTCTATCCTAAGGCGAGCAAGGGCTTCGCGCTGGGCATGAATGCTGGCCTGGGCAACCTGGGCGTGTCGGTGGTGCAGTTCGTCGTGCCGCTGGTGATCACGTTTGCCGTCTTTGGCGCCTGGGGCGGCGATTCGCTCACCTGGGTCAAGAATGGCGTGAGCAAGGACATGTGGCTGCAAAACGCGGGCTTCATCTGGGTGCCGTTCATCGCGCTGTCGACCTTGCTGGCCTGGTTCGGCATGAATGACCTGGCATCGGCGAAAGCATCGTTTTCCGAACAGGCCGTGATCTTCAAGCGCAAGCACAACTGGCTCATGTGCTGGCTGTACACGGGCACCTTCGGCTCCTTCATCGGTTATTCGGCCGCGTTTCCGCTGCTGATCAAGATCCAGTTCCCCGACGTGAACCCGCTCGATTACGCCTTCCTCGGCCCCCTCGTCGGTGCGCTGGCGCGCGTGGCCGGCGGCGTGATTTCCGACAAGCTGGGCGGCGCCAGAGTCACCCTGTGGTCCTTCCTGCTGATGATAGCCGCCGTGCTGGGCGTGCTGTACTTCATGCCGCAAGCGGGCGTGGGTGGCAGTTTCAATGGCTTCTTCTGGATGTTCATGCTGCTGTTCGCCGGCACGGGCATCGGCAACGCGTCGACCTTCCGCATGATCCCCGTGATCTTCCTGACGGAACACCAGCGCGCGGCGGCCGGCAAGGGCAAGGCGGCGCAGGAGCAAGCCATCGTCGACGCCAACAAGGAAGGCGCGGCCGTCCTGGGCTTCACCTCGGCCGTGGCCGCCTACGGCGCCTTCTTCATCCCGAAAAGCTATGGCACCTCGATCGCGCTGACGGGCAGCCCCGACGCGGCCCTGTGGTGCTTCATCGGCTTTTATGTCAGCTGCATCGCGATCACCTGGTGGTGCTATGCGCGCAAGAATGCGCCGATGCCTTGCTAGTCAGCGTCAGAACGCCGGACGAGTCTTGCTTGCCCGGCGTTGAACACAGTAAGAGGTAGTCATGGAAGAACTGGAAAAATTCGTCAACGGCTTCAGCCTGTTTCAGCAGCAGTACTTCAGCGAGCCGCAAACCTTGTACGACAGCCTGCGCGACGGGCAGCGGCCCTCGACTCTGCTGATCGGCTGCTGCGATTCGAGGGTCGACCCCATGCTGCTGACGGGCAGCGACCCCGGCGACATGTTCGTCGTTCGCAATATCGCCAACCTCGTGCCACCGTGTACGCCGGACGCGCCGCCCGGCGTCAGTTCGGCCATCGAGTTCGCCGTCTGCAAGCTCGAAGTGGCCAGGGTCATCGTGCTCGGTCATGCGCGCTGCGGCGGCATCCGCGCGCTGCTGGAACCGCAGCCGCGCGCGGAAGGGCAGGAAACGGACTTCGTTGGCCAGTGGATGCGCATCGCCGAACCGGTGGCGCAAAGAGTGCGGCGCGAACTGGCGCACCGTTCGTCGGCGGAACAGCACCACGCGTGCGAGCTGGCCAGCATATTGCAGTCGCTGGACAACCTGCTCACCTACCCCTGGCTCAAGCGCAGGGTGGAGCAGGGTGTGTTGAAATTGCATGGATGGTATTTCGACATCGACAGCGGGGCGCTGATGGCGTATTCGGCGCGCCAGCAGCAGTTTTTGCCCCTCGTCTGTCCAATAGAAAGGGCGCGTCATTTGCACGAGCGCCCTTGGCCGGATGCAGGCAGATAATCCGAAACGTGCGGCCAACAAGGTGTCGGATTACGCTACGCTAATCCGACCTACCTTGCTCTACATCAATCACGTAGGTCGGATTAGGCCGCAGGCCGTAATCCGACAAGTTCCGTCAACTAAAACGTAACAAGTCGCCGCTGCGGTCAAACGCCAGCAGGCTGTCGATGCGGCCTTGCTCGATGGCCGTCACCATGGCGCGCAGTGGCGCCTCGCATTCCTGCGCGGCGGGCGGCTGGCCTTCGCGACCCGCCAGTCCCGCCACGAAGACCACATCCCAGTGCGTCTGCATCTGTTTCGACTCCTCCTTCAACGTCTCGAAGCTGTCCAGTTCCTCGGGCAGCTTGTCGGCGCACATCACGGGCGTGAGGGACTTGCCCTGGCCGCCAGGCTGGGCCTGCGCCTGGGTAAAGGTGAACAGCAGGCGTTGCGGCTGCTCCTGGTTGCGGGCGCTGCTCAGCAGGCTGGCGTAATCGGTAATCGGCATGATGCTCTTTCTCTGTGTTGAACGATGATGACAGGTATACCGCAGCTCCGCCGCGCCGCCCATAGGCAATAGTGACTATCCGGGTGACTACGCGCCTATGCATTCCTGGTGCCGGAAACCGACTTCTTGCCAATACCGCCGGGCTCGGCGCATCGATAGACTGTTTGTATCGACGCTTGAGCCATCGTGCTTGCAGCGTTTTTTAAGACCTGGCGCCGCTGTCGGCGGCGCAATGTGGAGGTAGCATGAGTCACTTTCTGGACCGCCTGAAATTTTTTAGCAAGCCCGCCGAGCCGTTTTCAAACGGCCACGGCACCGTGGTCGATGAAGACCGTACCTGGGAAAACGCATACCGCCAGCGCTGGCAGCACGACAAGATCGTGCGCTCCACGCATGGCGTGAACTGTACCGGCTCGTGCAGCTGGAAGGTGTACGTCAAGAACGGCCTGATCACCTGGGAAACCCAGCAAACCGATTACCCGCGCACGCGGCCCGACCTGCCCAACCACGAACCGCGCGGCTGCCCGCGCGGCGCCAGCTATTCCTGGTATGTGTATTCGGCGCAGCGCGTGAAATACCCGATGGTGCGCGGCCGCCTGATGGAAATGTGGCGCGAAGCGCGCAAGACCATGGATCCCGTCACGGCCTGGGACTGGATCAGCCAGGACCCCGTGCGCTCGCAACAGTACAAATCCATCCGCGGCCTGGGCGGCTTCGTGCGCGCCACGTGGGAGGAATCGAATGAAATCATCGCCGCCGCGAATGCGCTGACGATCAAGAAATACGGCCCGGACCGCATCGTCGGCTTCTCGCCGATTCCCGCCATGTCCATGGTCAGCTATGCTTCCGGCACGCGCTATCTGTCCCTGATCGGCGGCGTGGCCCTGAGTTTCTACGACTGGTACTGCGACTTGCCGCCGGCCAGCCCGCAAGTGTGGGGCGAGCAGACGGACGTGCCGGAATCGGCCGACTGGTACAACTCGACCTATCTGATGGTGTGGGGCTCGAACGTGCCGATGACGCGCACGCCGGACGCCCACTTCTACACGGAAGTGCGCTACAAGGGCACGAAAACCGTCGCCATCTCGTCCGACTACGGCGAAATGGTGAAGTTCGGCGACATCTGGCTGGCGCCGAAGCAGGGCACGGACGCCGCGCTGGCGCTGGCCATGGGCCACGTCATCCTCAAGGAATTCCACTCGGAAGGGCAGAGCGCCTACTTCCGCGACTATGCACGCCAGTACACGGACTTCCCCATGCTGGTACTGCTCAAGGAGCATAACGGTACCCTGGTGCCCGACTACTTCCTGCGCGCTTCGCACCTGGACAACAACCTCGACGAAACGAATAACCCCGAATGGAAAACCCTCGTCATCGACGAGACCACGGGTGCGATCACCGCGCCGGCCGGCTCCATCGGCTTCCGCTGGGGCGAGTCGGGCAAGTGGAACCTGGAACAGAAGGCAGGCGGCAGCGGCGCGCCCATCGTGCCGATGCTCTCCATGATCAACGACAGCGACGCCGTCACGGAAGTGGGTTTTGCCTACTTCGGCGGCAAGGACGCGTCCGACATGTTGCTGCGCAAGGTGCCGGTGAAAACCATCCGCCTGGCCGACGGCACGACGGGCCTGGTGACCACCGTGTTCGACCTGACCCTGGCCAACTACGGCATCGACCGCGGCCTCGGTGGCGAAAACGTGGCGGAAAGCTATGACGACGACGTGCCGTACACTCCCGCGTGGCAGGAAAAGCACACGGGCGTCAAGCGCGCCGACGTCATCACCGTGGCGCGCCAGTTCGCGGAAAACGCGGACCAGACGCGCGGCAAGAGCATGGTCATCGTGGGCGCCGGCTTGAATCACTGGTACCACATGGACATGACCTACCGCGGCATCATCAACATGCTGATGATGTGCGGCTGTATCGGCCAGTCGGGCGGCGGCTGGGCCCATTACGTGGGCCAGGAAAAACTGCGTCCGCAAACGGGCTGGACGCCATTGGCCTTCGCCCAGGACTGGGTACGTCCGATGCGCCAGATGAACGGCACCTCGTTCTTCTATGCCCACACGAGCCAGTGGCGCCACGAAAAGCTGGAAACGGGCGATATCGCCTCGCCATCGGCGGCCGGCGGCACGGGCGACCTGACCCTGCTCGACTACAACGCCAAGGCCGAGCGCATGGGCTGGCTGCCATCGGCGCCGCAGCTGCAAACGAATCCGCTGGAAGTGGCCAAGGCCGCTGCCGCCGCAGGCCAGAAGCCGGCCGCGTATGCGCTCGACCAGATCAAGGCGGGCCAGCTGCAGTTCTCGTGCGATGACCCGGACAATCCGGCCAACTTCCCGCGCAATATGTTTGTGTGGCGCTCGAATATCCTCGGCAGCTCGGGCAAGGGTCACGAGTACTTCCTGAAATACCTGCTCGGCACGCAAAACGGCTTGCTCAGCGACGAAGACGACTGCCTCACGCCGAAACAGGTGAAAGTGCGCCCGGCCGCCGAAGGCAAGCTCGATCTGCTCGTGGTGCTGGACTTCCGCATGTCGACGACGTGTCTGTATGGCGACGTGGTGCTGCCGACGGCCACCTGGTATGAAAAAGACGACCTGAATACGTCGGACATGCATCCGTTCATCCACCCGCTGTCGGAAGCCGTGCAGCCGCTGTGGCAATCGAAGTCGGATTGGGAAATCTACAAGGGCATCGCCGAGAAATTCTCGGAAATCGGCGGCGAGCTGCTGGGCACCCAGCAAGACATCATCCTCACGCCGCTGATGCACGACACGCCGGGCGAACTGGGCCAGCCTTTCGATCCCAAGGATTGGCGCGCCGGCGAATGCGAAGCCATTCCCGGCAAGACCATGCCGAACATGACGGTGGTCGAGCGCAATTACCGCGACGTGTACAAGAAGTTCACCTCGATCGGCCCGCTGCTGGAAACCATCGGCAACGGCGGCAAGGGCATTTCCTGGAAAACCGGGCATGAAGTCGACGTCCTGCGCGGCATCAACCGCACGGTGCTGGAGGAAGGCGTGTCGCAGGGCCAGCCGCGCCTCGATACGGCCATCGATGCGGCCGAGATGATTTTGTCGCTGGCGCCGGAAACGAATGGCCACGTGGCCGTGAAAGCCTGGGCCGCGCTGTCCTCCATCACGGGACGCGATCATACGCACCTGGCGCTGCCGCGCGAGCATGACAGCATCCGCTTCCGCGACGTGCAGGCGCAACCGCGCAAGATCATTTCCTCGCCCACCTGGTCTGGCCTGGAAAGCGAAGAAGTCAGCTACACGGCCGGCTATACCAACGTGCATGAACTGATCCCTTGGCGCACCCTGACTGGCCGCCAGCAGTTCTACCAGGATCACCTGTGGATGCGCGATTTCGGCGAGGGACTGTGCGTCTACAAGCCGGCCATCAACACGAAGACGACGGAAGCGCTGCTGGGCACCAAGCCGAACGGCAACAAGGAACTGGCGCTGAACTTTTTGACGCCGCACCAGAAGTGGGGCATCCACTCCACGTATTCGGACAACCTGCGCATGCTGACATTGTCGCGCGGCGGACCGCACGTGTGGCTGTCGGAGACGGACGCGCAAGCTGCCGGTATCGTCGACAACGACTGGATCGAAGTCTTCAACGTCAATGGCAGCCTGACGGCGCGCGCCATCGTCAGCCAGCGCATCCCGGCCGGCATGACGATGATGTACCACGCCCAGGAAAAGATCATCAACGTGCCTGGCGCGGAGATGACGGGCAAGCGGGGCGGCATCCATAACTCGGTGACGCGTGCCGTGCCCAAGCCGACGCACATGATCGGCGGCTACGCCCAGCTGGCGTACGGCTTCAATTACTACGGCACGGTGGGCTCCAACCGCGATGAATTCGTATTGGTGCGCAAGATGAACAAGGTCGACTGGCTCGAAGGCCCGTTGCAGGAACAAGGAGCATAGTATGAAAATCAGAGCGCAAATCGGCATGGTGCTGAACCTGGACAAGTGCATCGGCTGCCACACCTGTTCCGTCACCTGCAAGAACGTATGGACCAGCCGCGACGGCGTCGAGTACGCATGGTTCAACAACGTGGAAACCAAGCCCGGCATCGGCTATCCGAAGCAGTGGGAAAACCAGGACAAGTGGAACGGCGGCTGGCGCCGCAC
This sequence comes from Janthinobacterium sp. LS2A, assembly GCF_036543145.1. Taxonomy (NCBI): domain Bacteria; kingdom Pseudomonadati; phylum Pseudomonadota; class Betaproteobacteria; order Burkholderiales; family Oxalobacteraceae; genus Janthinobacterium; species Janthinobacterium sp. LS2A. The sequence continues at coordinate 1,208,531 of NZ_JAZHPB010000001.1, read as the reverse complement.
GGATGCGGGCAAGATCGAGCCGCGCCAGGGCAGCCGTTTGAAGATCCTGGCGAATATCTTCGCCAACCCGAACCTGCCCGCCATCGACGAGTACTACGAGCCGTTCACCTACGACTACGAGCACCTGCAAAGCGCGCCGCTGTCGCAGACGCCGCCGACGGCCCGTCCGATCTCCGTGCTGACGGGGAAAAAGATGGAAAAAATCGAGTGGGGTCCGAACTGGGAAGATGACCTGGGCGGCGAGTTTGCCCAGCGCAGCAAGGATAAACTGTTCGACAACATGCAGAAGGAGATGTACGGCACGTTCGAAAACACCTTCATGATGTACTTGCCGCGCCTGTGCGAGCATTGCCTCAACCCGACGTGCGTGGCGTCTTGCCCGTCCGGCTCCGTGTACAAGCGCGAAGACGACGGCATCGTGCTGATCGACCAGGACAAGTGCCGCGGCTGGCGCATGTGCATCTCCGGTTGCCCGTACAAGAAGATTTACTACAATTGGTCGTCGGGCAAGGCGGAGAAGTGCACGTTCTGCTTCCCCCGCATCGAAGCTGGCCAGCCTACCGTGTGCTCGGAAACGTGCGTGGGCCGCATCCGCTACCTGGGCGTGCTGCTGTACGACGCCGACAAGATCGAAGCCGCCGCCTCCGTGCCGCAGGAGCAGGACCTGTACCAGGCGCAGCTCGACCTGTTCCTCGATCCGCACGACCCGGCCATCATCGCCGAGGCGCGCCGTCAGGGCATCCCCGACCTTTGGCTGGAAGCGGCCGTCAAGTCGCCCGTCTACAAGATGGCCGTCGAGTGGAAAGTGGCGTTCCCGCTGCATCCCGAATACCGCACTTTGCCGATGGTGTGGTACGTGCCGCCGCTGTCGCCGATCCAGGCGGCCGCCGAATCGGGCAAGCTGGGCGTGAACGGCATGCTGCCGGACACCCAAAGCCTGCGCATTCCCGTGCAGTACCTGGCCAATCTGCTGACGGCCGGCGACCAGCCGCCCATCGTCACGGCGCTGGACCGCATGCTGGCCATGCGTGCCTACATGCGCAGCAAGACGGTGGAAAAGGTGGAAAACCTCACGGTCCTGAAACAGGTGGGCTTGAGCAAGGCGCAGGTGGAGGACATGTACCACATCATGGCCATCGCCAATTACGAAGACCGCTTCGTCATCCCCAGCAGCCACAAGGAAATGGCCGAGGACAGCTTCAACGAGAAGGGTTCGTGCGGCTTCAGCTTCGGCAACGGCTGCTCGGACGGCACCAGCGAACCGACCTTGTTCGGCAAGAAAAAACACGGTTCGGCCATCTTCATGCAGATGCCGAAGTCGCGCAAAACGGCGCCAGGCGCTTAAGGAGCTGATATGGAACACGCTATGCATCACTACCAAGTCCTTTCGCGCCTGCTGCTGTATCCGGAGCCCGAGCTGATCACCCACCTGCCGCAGCTGGACGCCGCGCTGGCGGCCGTGCCGGAGCAGCACGCGCTGCTGCGGCCCTTGCTGGCACACCTGGAAAGCAGCAGCCTGATCGACCTGCAGCAGCAGTACGTGGCCACGTTCGACCGCAACCCGTCGCACTCGCTGCATCTGTTCGAGCATATCCACGGCGAATCGCGCGACCGGGGCCAGGCCATGGTCGACCTGATGGAGGAATACAAGCGCCACGGCCTGCAAATGGTGGGCGACGACTTGCCCGACTTCGTGCCGCTGTTCCTGGAGTTCCTCGCGCAGCTCGACGAGGAAGTCTCGGCGCCGCTGCTGGGCGACGCCGTCCACGTGCTGGCGCACATCGGCCGCAAGCTGACGGCCAACGGCAGCCCGTATGCGCCCGTCTTCACCGTGCTCGAACGCCTGAGCCCCGTGGCGGCGGAAATGCTGGCCGAACCGCCGGTGCGCGACATGGATGAAGCGCTGGAAACCTTCGGTCCCGGTGCGGACGGCGTCGAACCGCTGCTGCGCCAAGGTCCGGCCCAGGTTCCGGGCGGCGTCCATCCCGTGCATTTTCACCCGCAGCCGCGGCGCGCCGCTTGAAGCGCGTCCGCATGAGGAGAGTACATCATGAGTAATTACTTGCATCAATTTGTGTATGGCATTTATCCATACATCGCGCTGGCCATCTTTTTCCTCGGTAGCCTGATCCGTTTCGACCGCGAGCAATACACGTGGAAGTCCGATTCCAGCCAGCTGCTGCACCGCGGCAGCCTGCGCCTGGGCAATATCCTGTTCCACATCGGCATCATCGGCCTGCTGTTCGGCCATGCGGCCGGCTTGCTCACCCCCGTCTGGGTGTGGGATACCCTGGGCGTGTCGCACAGCCTGAAGCAGGGCGTGGCCATGGCGGCCGGCGGCGTGATGGGCGCCCTGTGCCTGGCCGGCATCCTGATCCTGCTGGTGCGCCGCTTCAGTAACGACCGGCTGCGCGCCGTGACCACGGCCGGCGACAAGCTGGTGATGGTGTGGATCTTGCTGACCTTGCTGCTGGGCCTGTCCTCGATCTTCGTCTCGGCTTCGCACATGGATGGCCACATGATGGTCTTGCTGATGAACTGGGCGCAGCACATCGTGACCTTCCGCGGCGACGCCGCCAGCTTCATCGTCGATGCGCCGCTGGTGTTCAAGCTGCACCTGTTCATGGGCATGTCGCTGTTCGTCATCTTCCCGTTCACCCGTCTGGTGCACGTGTGGAGCGGCTTCGGCGCCATCGGGTACCTGGGCCGCGCTTACCAGCTGGTTCGCCGCCGTTAAGAAAGGAGTCACATCATGGGAATCTCGGTCAATGGCATCGATATCGACGATGCCGACATCGCGCAGGAACTACCGCATCACGACGGTGCCGGCAACCCTTTGAAGCAGGCCGTGCATGAACTGGTGCTGCGCCGGCTGCTGCTGGACGAAGCCGAACGCCTCGGCGTGCAGGGCGACAGTATTGACGACCGCATCGAAGCGCTGTTTGCGCAGGAAGTGCGCGTGCCGCCCGCCGACGATGCGGCTTGCCGCACCTTTTATGCGCAGCGCCCGCAGCTGTTTAGCAGCGGGGCGCTGGTCGAGGCGCGCCACATCCTGTTCCAGGTGACACCCGAGGCGCCCCTGGAGCTGCTGCGCACGACGGCGCAAGCCGTGCTCGACGCCTTGAAACTGGCGCCCGAGCGCTTCGGCGAACTGGCGGCGCAGTATTCGAACTGCCCGTCGGGCGCCCTGGGCGGCAACCTGGGCCAGCTGTCGCCGGGCCAGAGCGTGCCGGAGTTCGACGCGCTGCTGTTCCGCCTGGAAGCGGGCGCGCTGGCCGGCCATTTGCTGGAAACGCGCTTCGGCTACCACATCGTGCAAGTGCTGCGCAGGGTCGAGGGCCAGCCCATCGCCTACGAGGCCGTGCAGGCGCAGATCGCCGACCGCCTGTCGCGGGCCGCGTGGCAGCGCGCCGTGCACCAGTATCTGCACTTGCTGCTGGGGCGCGCCGAGATCGCCGGCATCGAGCTCGAAGGCACGGCCAGCCCGCTGGTTCAGTAGGTAGAAATGCGTAGGCCGAAAGGCGTAGGCCGCTAGGCCTTCTGGGGCACAGCCAGATCGTGCCCCAGCCTTTACAATCAAGTAAGAAACAGGAGTAGCGTCATGGGTAGCGTCAAGTTGCAGGACCGTTTTGGCCGTTCGATCGATTATGTGCGGCTGTCCGTCACCGACCGCTGCGACTTGCGCTGCAGTTACTGCATGCCCAAGGGCTTTCGCGGCTTCGAGGAGCCGAAGGACTGGCTGACGTTCGACGAGATCGAACGCCTGCTGGGCATCTTCGTTCGCCTCGGCACGCGCCGCGTGCGCCTGACGGGCGGCGAACCGCTGTTGCGGCGCAACCTGCCGGAACTGGCGCAGCGGCTGACGGCATTGCCTGGTTTGCAGGACTTGTCGCTGTCGACCAACGCCACCCAGTTGGGCAAGCACGCCGTGGCTTTGCGCGCGGCGGGCGTGGACCGCATCAACGTCAGCCTCGATTCGCTCGACCGCGCCTGCATGCAGCAGATCACGGGGCGCGACAGCCTGCAGCCGATTCTCGATGGGCTGATGGCGGGCAAGGCGGCCGGTTTCGACCCGATCAAGATCAATATGGTGGCCATGCGCGGCATCAATGACGGCCAGATCGAGGCCATGGCGGCGTTTTGCATCGAGCAGCAGTTCATCCTGCGCCTGATTGAAGCCATGCCGATGGGCAGCACGGGCCGCAATGCCAGTTATATGCCGCTCGGTCCTGTGCGCGAGCGCCTGGCGGCCCGTTTTGGCCTGGTGCCGCAGGCAACAGAGTTGGGCGGCGGGCCGGCGCGCTACATGGCGACAGCCGATGGACGCTCGAGCATCGGCTTCATTACGCCCATGTCGCAGCATTTTTGCGCCACCTGCAACCGCGTGCGCCTGTCCGTCGATGGTACCCTGTACCTGTGCCTGGGCCAGGAAGAGAAATTTGCCCTCGGCCCCATGCTGCGCGGCGGGGCCACGGATGCGGAGATCGAAGCGGCGATCCGCGCCGCCATCGAACTGAAGCCGCAGCAGCATGATTTCAATACGCAGCCCGATAAAATTATCCGGTTCATGGCGCAGACGGGCGGCTGAGGCAGTTTGCATTTACATTCAAGGGCGGTATGAAATTCAAGGCGATGTTTTCCTCCTGGCAGAAGCTGTCGACCAAGATCGTCGGCGCGCTGCTGCTCATGCTGGTGCTGGCCTTGAGTGCGATCGGCTGCACCCTGTTCCTGTCCTGGCAGCTCGAAGGCAGTTCGGCCGCCATCAACGAGACGGGCCGGCTGCGCATGCAGACCTACCGCCTGACCCTGCTGCTTGCCAGCGATGCGCGCGAACAGGCGCGCCAGCAAGTGCTGCTGATCGACGAAACCCTGGCCAAGATCGGCCACGGGGACCCGCAGCGCCCCCTGTTCCTGCCCCCCAGCACGGCCATCAAGTCCGAATTCGAGCGCATCGGCACGGCCTGGCGCGGCGCCTTGCGCCCGGCCGCGCTGGCCGCCGACTCCACGGCGCGTGCGCGCCAGTTCGAGCACGACGCCGATACCTTCGTGGGCCAGGTCGATCAACTGGTGCGCCTGATAGAGCACGATAGCGAACAGCGCACCTTCTGGCTGCGCGCCTCGCAGCTGATCCTCGTCGGCATGGCCGTCATCGGCACGGTCAGCATGATTTACCTGATGTTCATGCTGATCATCGAACCGGTTACGCGGCTGCGCCTGGGCATGCAGCGCATGAAGGAACGCGATTTCAGCGTGCGCCTGGCAGTGGAAAGCAATGACGAATTCGGCCAGCTGGCCAGTGGCTTCAACCAGATGGCCGACCGCCTGCAGGCGCTGTACGGCAACCTGGAAGAGGGCGTGCGCAGCAAGACGGCCACCCTCGAATACCGCAACCGCGAACTGGCGCTGCTGTACGAAAGCGCCGCTTTCCTGCAGCGCCCGCAGCCTCTGGAAGACATCTGCGGCGGCTTCATGCAGCGCATCGTCGATTATTTCGAGGCGGACGGTTCCACCGTGCGCGTGCTCGACGCCGAGCGGGGCAACCTGCACATGGTCGTGCATACGGGCCTGTCCGAGGAACTGGTGGCGTCCGAGCATTGCCTGAAGGTGGGCGACTGCCTGTGCGGCACGGCCGTCGAGATGAAGGTGGCGAAGGTGCACGACATGCGCCGCATCGACAAGGCGCACGAGCTGCGCTGCCACCGCGAGGGCTTTGCCACCGTCTCCGTCTTCCATATCCATGCGCACGAACAGCACCTGGGCTTCTTCAACCTGCATTTCCGCCATGCGCGCGTGTTTTCCGCGCGCGAGCTGGCCTTGCTGGAAACCCTGGGCCAGCTGCTGGGCATCGCGCTGGAAAACCTGCGCCTGGCCGCGCGCGAACGCGAAATGGCCATTTCCGAAGAGCGCAACCTGGTGGCGCAAGGCCTGCACGACAGCATCGCGCAAAGCCTCAATTTCCTCAACCTGCAGGTGCAGATGCTCGACGACTCAGTGCGCAACGCGCGTTTCGACGAGGTGGCGGGCATCGTGCCGGCCCTGCATGCGGGCGTGAAGGAAAGCTACGAGGACGTGCGCGAACTGCTGGCCAATTTCCGCAGCCGCCTGATGGAGGACGATCTGATCGGCTCCCTGCGCGCGGCCGTGGACAAATTCCGCCGCCAGACGGGCATCGACGCCGAACTGCTGGCCGACGTGGACGGCGCGCCGTTCCCCCGCGAGCAGCAATTGCAGTTATTATTCATCGTGCAGGAAGCGCTGTCGAATATCCGCAAGCACGCCCAGGCCAGCCACGTCGAGGTGCGCCTCGCCGATCACCAGGACTTTACCCTGACGATCAGCGATAATGGCGTCGGCTTCGACGCTGCCGCCGTGCTGGAAAAGGGCGACAGCCATGTCGGCATCCATATTATGCGCGAGCGCGCGCAGCGCATCGACGCCACATTCGACGTGCATGCCTGCCAGGGCGGCGGCACCACGGTCGAACTGCATCTGTCGCGCGAGCAGCGCCGCGCCGCCTGAGTAACTACCTGAAAGTATAAAAAATGGAGACACCCGATAAACCGATCACCGTCATGCTGGTCGACGACCACGCGCTGTTCCGCAGCGGCATACGCTCGCTGCTGCAGCGGCATACGGATTTTGCCGTCGTGGGCGAGGCGGCCGATGGCGTGGAAGGCATCAAGCGCGCCATCCAGCTGCAGCCCGACGTGGTGCTGCTGGACCTGAACATGGCCGGCATGTCCGGCGTGGAAGCGCTGCAGCTGATGCAGCACGATTGCCCCGATACGGCCATCGTCATGCTGACCGTGTCCGAAGACGCGGAAGACCTGGCCACGGCCCTGCGCGCGGGCGCCTGCGGCTATCTGATCAAGAACATCGACGCCGATTACCTGGTGCGCGCCATCCGCCGCGCGGCTGCCGGCGAAGTCGTCATCGCCGAAGCGATGACGGGCAAGCTGGTGGCGCAGCTGCAGGCGGGCACGCGGCGCGAGGAACCCGTGTCGGAACTCGACAAGCTCACGCCCCGTGAAAAAGAAATCATCGATTGCCTGTCGCGCGGCGAGAGCAACAAGGGCATCGCGCGCACCCTCGACCTGGCCGAAAGCACGGTCAAGATCCACGTGCAGAACGTGCTGAAAAAACTCAACCTCACCAGCCGCGTGCAGGCGGCCGTGTACGCGGTCGAGCACCGGCAAGGCAAGTAGCCGCGTAGTTGGGGTCAGGCCCGCCGGGCCGGCCCCATGGCCGCTGCCATTCATTCTTCTAGTCCTTTTTGCCGATGGCCGCCATCGTACTTTTAAAGTAGTATATTGAATATATCTTTAAAAGAGAGCCCATTATGGCCATCACCCCGATCAGCGAACCATCTTCTCCTCCCGCCGCCGCCAGCGCCGCGCCCTGGCATGCCGGCCACGCCGTCTGGCAACTGGGTTTCCGCCCGTTCTACCTGCTGGCGGCCGTGTTTGCGGCCATCGGCATTCCCCTGTGGCTGGCCAGTTATGCGGGCTGGCTGACGGGCGGCCTGCAGGTGGGACTGGGCTGGCACATGCATGAAATGGTGTTCGGTTTCGCGCTGGCCGTCGTCGTGGGCTTTTTGTACACGGCAGGACGCAACTGGACGGGCTTGCCGACGCCGCACGGCGCCCAGCTGATGGCGCTGGTGGCGTTGTGGCTGGCGGGACGCGTGGCCATGCTGTGCGGCCCCGGATTCCTGGCGGCGCTGGTCGACTGGCTGTTCCTGCCGCTGGCCGCCTGGCCTTTGTACCTGGTGCTGCGCCGCTCGGGCAATACGCGCAACCTGTTCCTCGTCGGCTTGCTGGCCCTGCTGGCGCTGGCCAATGGCCTGTTCCACGCGGCCGTGCTGGGCTGGCTTCCGCTGTCGCTGTTTGTGCCCGTGCAGGCGGCCATTTTCATCATCGTGCTGATCGAATCGGTGATCGGCGCGCGCGTGATCCCCATGTTTACGCGCAATGGCGCACCGGGCAGCACGCCCGTGGCCAGTCCGAAACGCGCGCTGGCGGCCGTGGCCTGCATGGCGGCCGCCGCGATCGCGTGGCTGGCCGGCGCGCCAGCCTGGCTGACGGCGCCGCTGGCCTTCTGCGCCGCCGGCGTGTCGCTTGCCAACCTGCTGGCCTGGCAGCCGCAGCGTACGGTGCGCGTGCCGCTGCTGTGGATTTTGCACCTGTCGTATGCGTGGATCGGCATCGGCTTTGCGCTGCTGGCGGCCGCCAGCCTGGGCCTGCTGCCCGCCAGCGCCGCCTTGCACGCGCTGACGGTGGGCTCGATGGCGGGCCTGATCATCGGCATGATGACGCGCACCACCCTGGGTCACACGGGTCGCCCGCTCAAGGGCGGGAAGGCGGAAGCGGCGATGTACTGGCTGATCCAGCTGGGCGCGCTGGCGCGCCTGCTGGCCGCCGTCGGTCCCGCCGCGCTGTCCATGCCGCTGCTGCTGGCCGCCGGCGCCTGCTGGTCGCTGGCCTTTGGCCTGTATGCATGCGTGTATGCGCCGTATCTGTGGCGCGCCAGGGTGGATGGCCGCGAAGGCTAGGCTGGCAAGTTTGTCATTGGCACGGTCGCCTGGCCGGGCGGCGTCCGTGCCGTGTATGCGGCGGCGGCCTCGATGGCCTGCGCCAGTGCCTGTTCCAGTGCATCGAGGGCGGCCGACGCATCGTCGCCCGCGTGCAGCAGCTGTTCGGCTTGCTGGGCCGCGTGCACGGTGGCGGGCAGGGCCAGGCTGCCGGCCACGCCGGCCAGCTTGTGCGCGAGCGCGGCGGCGTCGGCGCGGGCATCGGCCGCCAGCAGCGCGCGCATGGCGCCCACCGTGTTGCGGTAGGTGCTGCCGAAGTGGGACAGGTGCTGGCGGTAGGGGGCTTCATCGAGCCACTGCTCCATGCCTTGCGCCAGGTCGATCACGGGCGCCGCGCCGCCTGTCCGCATGGGCACTGCCGCTTCGGCCACGACGGGCGGCAGGGCCGGCAGCCCTTGCGCATGGCGCCGGTGCGCGCGCGCAATCAGGGCGATGGTCTGCGGCACGTCGAACGGTTTGCTGATGAAATGGTTCACCCCCGCTTCCAGCGCCGCCGCGCGCTGCGTCTGGAACGCCCCGGCCGTCAGCGCCACCACGGGCAGGTCCTGGAACTGCGGTAGTTGGCGCAGCGCGCGCGTCGCCTGCAAGCCATCCATGACGGGCATCTGCACATCCATCAGCACGATGTCGACGTCGGCCGGGTGGGCCAGCAGCCAGTCCAGCGCCTGCTGGCCGTCGCAGGCGAACGAGGGCAGGGCGCCCTGGTCGCACAGGATATGGTTGACCACGTCCCGGTTGATGTCGCTGTCGTCGACCACCAGCACGCGCACGCCGGCCAGCACGCGCTCGCCCAGCGCCCCATGAACAACGTCCAGGCCCACGTCCAGGCCGGCCGCTTCGGCACGCCGCTGGCGCGCTTCCATCGTCGCGTTGTACAGGCTGGACGCCGTCACCGGTTCATTGAGGATGGCATCGGCCGGGTTGGCCGGGTCCGTACGGCGGCGCGCGGGCGCTGTCGCCGGCGTGCCGCTGGCCGCCAGGATGACGATGGGGCAGTCCTGCGGCGGCAGGTGCTCGCGCAGGGCGCGCGCCGTGGTTTCGCCGTCCATGTCGGGCATGCGCGCGGCCAGCACGATGACGCCGGGCCGCGCGTCTTCGGCACAGGCCAGTGCATGCTCGAGCGCCGCCTGGCCGCCGGAGACGGCATGCACGCTCCAGCCCAGGCCCTGCGCCACGGCGGCCACGGCGCCGCGCGCGTCGGCCTTGCCATCGGCCAGCAAGACGCGCAAGCCCTGCATGTCGGGCGAGGACGGGACGCTGGCGGCCATCAGCTGCAGCGGCACCGTGAAGCTGAAGGTGCTGCCCTGGCCCGTGACGCTGGTCAGGCGCATGGAGCCACCCATCAGGCGCACCAGCTGGCGGCAGATGGTCAGGCCCAGGCCCGTGCCGCCGAAGCGGCGCGTGGTGGACGTGTCGGCCTGGGCGAAGGCGGAAAAGATCGCCTCCTGCACTTCGGGCGCGATGCCGATGCCCGTGTCGCGCACGCTGAAACACAGCACCGCGGCGTCGCCGTCGCGGCTTTCCAGTGCGCTTGTCAGCTCGACCGTGCCCTGCGTGGTGAACTTGATGGCATTGCTGGTCAGGTTGACCAGCACCTGTTCCAGCCGCAGCGCGTCGCCCATCACCTGGTCGACGCCGTCGGGCAGCGGCCCGATGCGCACCTCGATCGGCTTGTCATGCGCGGCAACGCCCATGCTGGCGGCGATCTTGTCGATCACGTCGGCCAGGCGGAACGGCGCCTGTTCGATGGTCATGTGGCCCGCCTCGATTTTCGACACGTCGAGCACGTCGTTGATGATGCCCAGCAGCGACTGGCCGGCGGCGCGGATCTTGCGCGCCATCTGCAGCGCTTCGCCATCGAGGCCGTCGCGTTCCAGCAGCCAGGCCATGCCGAGGATGGCGTTGAGCGGCGAACGGATTTCATGGCTCATGTTGGCGAGGAATTCCGCCTTGCTGCGGTTGGCCGCTTCGGCCGCGTCGCGCGCCAGCAGCATGGCCTCCTCGGCCTGTTTTTGCGCGCAGATATCCTGGGCAAAGATCAGCGTGGCCGGTCCATCCTTGAGCAGCACGCGCGTGGTGGTCTTGAACATGGGCACGGGCAGGCCCTGCTTGCCCAGGCCGACGGCCTCGAACACCTGTTCACTGGGCGAATCGGCCTCGATCAGCGCTTCGTTGGCGGCCAGCGCCGCCAGCGATGGCGGGGAAATCATGGCGGACCAGGGCAGGCCGTTCAGATTGTCTTCCATCGTGTAGCCGTGCAGATTGCGGTAGCGGGGATTCGAATAGATGAAGCGGCCGTGGCGCAGGATGGCGATGGCCACGGGCGCATCTTCGATCAGGGTGCGAAAGCGCGTTTCGCTATCGGACACGGCTTGCATGGCCTGGCGCTCGCTTTCCTGTTCCGCATGCCAGGCGGCCTGCTGCCGGCGCCGCCGCTGGCTCCAGAACAGCAGGCTGGCCGCGGCCAGCGCCAGCACGGCAAAGGAGAGGACGTAGCCGAGCGCCTGGCGCCGCAGCGGGGCGGCGATGGCCGCTTCTTCGCGGCTCAGGCCGATGATCAGGGCGCGGTCCATGTGCAGGGCCGTGGGGGCGATGGTCGCCATGGCCATGATGCGGGGGGCGATGTGGGCGCCGGCGCCGGCAATCTCGACGCCGCTCAGGACGCCCGCCTGGTAGCCGCTGTCGCGAAAGCGCCGCAGGAAGCTGCCGGGGACGTCCATATTGCCGCCATTGGCAGTCCTGGCCGGATAGTTGAGGAACTGCTGGCCGTCGCCATGCAGCACCACGGCCCACACGTCGGGGGCGTACATGGCGGTGCGGAACTTGGCCGTGAAGTATTCGGGGGCGAAGGTGGCCACCACCACGCCGGCAAAGCGGCCCTGTTTGTCCTGCACCATGCGCGATGCCGTGATGACCAGGTCGCCCTTGAAGGAATGGAAGGGCGCCGAGATGTACAGCATGCGTGCATCGGGGGCGTCGCGCGCCGTCTGGAAGTAGCCGCGGCGCGAAAAATCCTGGTCCGCCAGTTCCGCGATGTTGGTGGCGACCGCCTTGCCTTGCGCATCGATGACGAGCATGGTGCGCACGCCCGGCATGGCGTCGACCAGCGCGGCCAGGCGCCGCGGCAGCGCTTGCCCGGCGTCCGGTGCGGGGCCGGCGGCCAGGTAGTCGCGGATCACGCCGCCGAGCACCAGGTTGGTCGCCGCCAGGTCGACTTCGATGTTTTTTGCCAGCAGCGCCGTCAGCACGCTCAGGCGCTCGCGCTCGGCCTCGTCATGCCGCGTCGCTTCGGCCAGATGTGCGTAGGCGAGGGCGGCAGCGACGATCAGCAGCCCGAGAAGCAGGAACAGCCACTCGATCCATCGTCTGCGCAACGCCGCCGCCTCTGTGTGATAGCTCATGTGGCGATGCTATACCCGATAGGGATGGAGAACAACTTTTGCGCACAACTGGCGCAACTATGCATGTGATAGTGTGGTCAATTTGCCGCCCAGCGGCAGCCGCAGACGGAAGACGGCGCCTTCGCCCGGCGCGGATGCGACACCGAGGCTGCCACCCATCAGCGCGACGAGCTGGCGCGCGATGGCCAGGCCCATGCCGGCGCCATCGTGGGCGCGGCTCGGCGAGTCGTCGGCCTGCGAGAATTTGTCGAAGATCACGCCCTGCTGCGCCTGTGCGATGCCGATGCCCGTATCGCGCACCTCGATCTGCAGGTCCGCGCCGCTGTGCGTGACGTGCACGTCGACCCGCCCGGCGGCCGTGTAGCGGATGGCGTTATCGAGCAGGATGTCGAGCACGCGCACGAAGCGGACGCGGTCGCAATCGATGCTGGGCGGCGTGGCGGGTGCCACTTGCGCGGCCAGCTGCAAGCCCTTGTGCGCCGCGCGCGGCCGGTGCGGCGCCAGCGCCAGTTCCAGCAGCTGGTCCAATGGCGCGGCGGCGGACTCCAGCCGGACCTGGTCGTGCTCGAGCGCGCTCAATTCCATCGCCGCCTCGACCATGGACAGCAACTGGCGGCCGCTGTCCTGTATCGTTTGCGCGTAGGCGGCCTGTTCCGGCTCGCGCAGCTGCTCTTGCAGCAGCTCGGAGAAACCGAGGATGCCGTTGAGGGGCGTGCGCAATTCATGCGACATGTTCGACAGGAAGCGCGACTTGGCTTCGCTGGCGGCGATGGCCCTGGCGCGGCTGTCGACCAGGCGGCCGATCAGCAGCACCAGCGCGGCCCACGACAGCACGATCAGCGCGCTCGTGATGGCCGCCATCAGCAAGGCCTGGTTGCGGCGCGAGACGTAGTCGGCCAATACCGTGTCGCGGTCCAGTCCGACCAGCATGTACAGCGGGTAGCCGGCCAGTTTTTCAAAGGCGTAAAAGCGCACGATGCCGTCGACGGGGCTGCGTTCGGTGAAGCTGCCCCGCGTTTTACCTTGCATCAAGGAAAATACCTTGCTGCCGCCGATATCCTGGCCGATGGTGTCGGCGGCGCCGACCCGGCGCGCGCGCACCACGCCGTCGCTGCCGACAAGCTCGGTGGAGCTGTTGTCGCCGAGGTCGACTTCGTCGTACAGGCGCGTAAAGTAATACGGGTCCATCGAGACCACCACCACGCCCTTGAAGCGCCCATCGGCATGGTTGATGCGGCGCGTCATCTGGATTGACCATTTTTGCGACACGCGGCCCAGCACCGGCTTGCTGATATACAGTTCGCCGCTATCGCGCTGCATGTGTACGCGGATGTGTTCGCGGTCGGCCAGCCTGGTCGGCTGGAAGGGGCGGCTTGACAGCACCATGTCGCCCTGTTCGTCGACGATGGTAAACAGGTTGTACAGGGGGCCGGGCCTGAGGCCTTGCCGCAGGTCCGTTACGATGTCGAGGCCGTTGCCCAGCGCCTGGTAGCGGCTGCGCAAATACGTGGCCGCCTGGTCCGCCGCCTCGATCGTGCGGATCGCGTGCTCGTCGAAGACGCGCGCCATGCTGCGCGCATCGCGCCCGGCGCCGGCGATGGCACTGTCGCAGGCGTGCCGCAGTTGCAGCACGGTGATGCTCCACAGCCCCGCCAGCAGCATGGCCATGAAGAGTGACAGCAGTATGCGCGCATCCCAGCGTTCCCAACGCTGCCAGGCCATGGCCTTCCCGTATCTGTGCTGTTGCATGCTGCCTCCGCGAGGGTTTTCATTCTGTGCGTGATTTATCAATTATAGTGAATATAATTGAATTTATCGAATAAAATGATTTTTATGCGGGAAGTGTTGTATTGAGCGCTGGCCCTGGCGGCTAGCGCGTCGCCGCCTGGCGCGTCAGCCAGCGCTCGACCATGTCGCGCAACTGGGCGGCCGTAAACGGCTTGGACAGGTAGTCGTCCATGCCGGCCGCCACGCAGCGCTGCCGGTCGTCCTCGGTGACACCGGCCGTGAGGGCGATGACGGGCAGGCGCGCCGCGCCGCTGGCCGCTTCGCGGGCGCGCAGGGCCTCGCACGCCTGGTAGCCGTCCATGACGGGCATCATGCAATCCATCAGCACCAGGTCGTACTGCCGTTCGGCCAGCGCCTGCAGGCCCAGCGCGCCGTTCTCCGCCGTGTCGATGCTGTAGCCGCGTGATCCCAGCTGCAGGCACACGAGCTGGCGGTTCAGCGCCGTGTCCTCGACCAGCAGGATGCGCGCGCCCGCTTCCGGGGCGGATTCCGGCGCTGGTGCAGGCGCGGGCGCGGGTGTGGATTCGGATGGCGCTGCTGTCTCCGGCTCCGGCGATGTGGCGGCCGGCGTCTGAGGCGCCAGCGCCACGGGCAGAGCCGCCTCGTGTTCCTGGCGCCGCAGCAGGGACATGATCAGCGCGATGGCCCCGGCCAGCACGAGCAGGCTGACGACGGCCGCACCGCCCATGGTGCGCAGCATGCGCCGCCAGCCCGCCAGGTAGACCTCGTCCGTCACGGTGACGTTGACGGCCAGCGGATAGTCGCGCACCAGCCGTACGCCGGCCAGGCGCTTGACCGGGCGGCCCTGCTCGGCCGCGCGCGGCGTGTCCACCTGCAGCACGCCATCGGTCTTGCCCTGTTCCAGCAGGCGGTAGGTGCTGCCCGTCAGGTTGCGCTTGCCCATCATGGCGGGCACGGCCGGCCAGCGGGCCAGCAGCGTGTAGTCGCTGCGGTACAGGGAAAAGGCCGTGTGTTCGCCGATGCTGGTGCTCTGAAAGAATTTGCTGAAGAAATCGCACGACAGGCCGACCAGCACCACGCCTAGGAAACGGCCGTCCGGCCCGCTGATGCGCCGGCTGATATAGAAGGTCCAGGCGCCATTGCCCTTGTTTTGCACGGGCGCGCTCACATGCATGCCGCCGTGCGGGTGGCGCCGGTGATACTCGAAGTAGTCGCGCTCGCCGAGGCGGATGGGTGGCGCGGGAAACGCGCGGCTGAAGGCCAGCACGCCGGCATCGCTGCCTACGATGGATACCACGTCCACTTGCGGCACGCCGCCGATCTTGTGCCGCAGCATCTGGTACATGGCCGGGGTGCCGACGGCGGCGGCCAGCGCCTGCGCGTCCACGGGGGCTGCGGCTTCGATCTCGCTGCTGACGCTGTCGAGCACCAGGCTGGCCGCCGTCATGCTCTGCGCCGTGTTTTCCGCCAGCAGCAGCGACAGGTTGGACAGGTCCTGTTTCCAGTCGTCGACGGCTTCGCGGTGCAGCACCACGCCGGAGACGACGATGCGCAGCGCCAGCAGGCCCACCAGTACCAGGCCCACGATGGCCGCCGTGGTGCGCGGCCGATAGTGGTGCACCAGGCGCAGGACGGCCTGGCGCGCGTTCATGCCTGCGCGCCCGTGTATTCGCGCATGCTGCGGCGTACTTCCTGCTCCACTGCGCCGATCAGCACCGCCGTTTCGGCCAGCCATTCCGGTGCCGCCACGCCCTGATGGCGCACCAGCTGCTCGAGTGCCGCCAGGCGCGCCACGAGGGCGCTGGCGCCCAGCAGGGCCACGGTGCCGCGCAAGGTATGGCAGCTATGCACGATGGCTTGCGCCGCACCGCCGCGCACGGCCTGCTCGACGCGCGCAAACATGGCCGGCGACGTGTCGAGGTAGGTCTGCGATAGGGCGCGGAACATCTCGAGGTCGTGGCCGGTGGCGTGGAACAGCACGGCAGGATCGATGTGGCGATAGGCTGGCATGGCGGCTCCGTGGCGAAGGGAAAGCGGCGGCGGGTCAGGCGGCCAGGCTGTTGCGCCGCGCGTGGCCGGCGCAGCAGGCGCGCAGATAGCCGCGCAGCTCGTCGTAATTGACGGGTTTGGCAAAGAACACGACGCCTGGCGGCACGCCGCCCCGTTCCTGCAGCTCTTCCTGCGTCAGGCTCGACAGCATGGCGATGTGCATGTCCGCCAGCAGCGGGTCGGCCAGGATGGTGCGGATCACTTCGTAGCCGTCGATGCCTTCCATGACGATGTCGGCCAGCAGGATGTCGGGCTGGTCGCGGGCGATTTCCATCAGCGCCTGATAGCCGTTCTCGCAAAAGCGCAAGTCCGCCTGCAAGCCCCATGAACCGATCTGCTTTTCATACAGCGCGCGCTCGATCGGATTGTCTTCGATCACCAGGATGGACGGCGGGCGGCCCGATGGGGCGGGGCGGCTGGCCCGCGCCGCGCGCTGGTCCTGTCCCGGCTGGCCGGGATTGCCCTTGTAGGCTTCGACGGCCGCGAGGGGAATGCGCCGGTGGCCGCCCTTGGTCTTCCACGCTTCGATCACGCCGGCCTCGACCAGTTGCTGCACTGAGGTGACCGAGATGCCGAGGATTTCGGCGGCCTTTTGGGTGGTGCAGACGTCTGCAGTGTGCATGATGGGCTTTATGGTCGCGATGAAGTTGATGGGAATGATACGCAATCGGGCTCAAAAAATCAATTTCAACGAATTAGATGAATTCACTGAAAACCTGGCGTGCGGCTGGCCGGACTCGCGTGCGCGTACGGCAGGGGGCGGGATGGGTGTGCGGTTCCAGGATATCGCGCCATTCGCTCCACTCCGCATTGCTGTGGCGTAGCAGGGTTTCCATGTGGCCTGCGTCCAGGCCCAGTACCCGCGCCGTGGCCAGGGCGGGCTCGCGCGGCCCCGCGCCGTTGCGCAGTATCAGGTCGGCGAAGCTGCTGGCCAGCTTCAGCAGCCAGGCCAGGTCCGTCATGCGCCCGGCCCGTCCGAAGCCGGGCGGCGCGGCATGGCAGAGCACGGCGTCGCACAGGATGTCCGCCATGCCCCAGCCCCGCATGAGGATGGCCGACAGGGCCAGCTGGTGGTGGCCGAAGCGCTGCGATTCTTCGCCCAGCAGCCGGGCCGTGACGCCATTGCCGTACTGGCCCAGCAGTTCTCCATATTCCTGCGGATGCCCGGTGGCCAAGGCCAGCTGGCCGCAGTTGGCCAGCAAGCCGCAACTGTACAGCTCATCGGCCGGCGCAAGCTGCAGCGCGTCGCCGGCCACACGGGCGGCGCACGCCATGGCCAGCGAGTGCGACCAGTAGCGCTGCGCGTCGAAGTGCGCGCACGTGGGCGCTGGCGGGGCCGGAGTGGCGCACGCCTGGCGCAGGGCGGGCAGGCCGATGGCCGCCAGCATCGCGGCGCTGACGGCCGCATGCCTGCGCCCGCCCGGCGGCACGCCCGCATTCGCCAGGCCGATGAGCTTGCCGGTCATGGCCGGATCGCAGCCCAGCTGTTCCGCCAATTCATCGAGCGCCACCTGCTGCTGGCACAAGGTGGCCAGCCAGTGGCGCCGCCAGGCGGGCGAAGGCAGGATGGCGCCGCCGGGCAGGAACGCCAGGTCGATGTGCGCGCTCATGGCCGGCTTCCTACGCCGTTGCAGTCATCGGCCTGCGCCGTGCCCGCCGTCTGCAGGGCCGTGACGGCTTGCGACAGCGCATCGAGCGCCATCAGCAGTTCCGCATGCAGGCGGTGCAGGGCGCCGATATCGTTGGAAAAGCCCGCATGCACGGCCTGGCGCGACAGGGCCTGCAATGGGAGCAGGCCCATGGACTGGCTGCCGTCGAGAATTTCCTGTGCCAGCACTCTTGCCGGGGCAGCCCGCTCGCAGCGCAGCGCATGGGCGATGCCGGCGAGGCGGTCGCGTGTCTCGGCCACGAACAGGGCCAGAATCTCGCCCTGCAGGCGCCGGTCGTGGCCGAACATGGCGTCCAGGCGGGCCGCGTCGAATGGCGGCGTGTCCGGTGCCTTGGGCGCTGTCGATGGTGGTGCGCTGTCAGCCGCCTTGGCCGGCGGGACCGCTTTGCGCATTTGCAGCAGCGCATGCAGATCGGCCGGCGCCGCGCCGGCGGCCTGCGTGCGGTCGGCCTGCTGCCAGCGGGTGCGGCGCCAGAGCAGGGCGGCCAGCAGCAACAGCAGGCCTGCCAGCGCCAGCGCCGGGCGCATCAGGGAGAGATCTTCGCAGCGAAGAAAGGGGTGAATGGCAAGGAAGGTGTTCATGGCAGTGCTCCAGTGCGTTCTATGCGAGTGATCCTGCGTGATGGCGGACCTAAAATACGTCCCAGTCGCCCGAATCGGCGGCGGCCGGCGCCGCTTTTCTGGCTTGTCCTGCGGGGCGCGTGGCGACCAGCTTGAGCGTCGCCTTGTGCTGTGCGGGCCGCGGGGCGGCAGGCGCGCGCGGCGCCGCACCGGCCTGTCCCTGTGCCAGCTTGAAGGCGCCCACCACGCTGGCCAGCCTGGCTGCCTGCTCCTGCAGCGATTGCGATGCCGCCGCCGCTTCTTCGACCAGGGCCGCATTCTGCTGCGTGACTTCATCCATCTGCGTGATGGCGCGGTTGATTTCCTCGATGCCCGTGCTTTGCTCCACGCTGGCGGCCGAGATTTCGCTGACGATGTCGGTAACGCCGCGTACCGTGTCGACCACTTCCGTCATGGCCGCGCCGGCCTGCTGGACCAGCTTGCCGCCTTGTTCCACCTGTTCCACGGAGTCGCTGATGAGTACCTTGATTTCCTTGGCGGCCGCCGCCGAACGGTGCGCCAGGTTGCGCACCTCGGTGGCCACGACGGCAAAGCCGCGTCCCTGTTCCCCGGCGCGCGCCGCTTCCACGGCCGCATTCAGGGCCAGGATATTGGTCTGGAAGGCGATGCCGTCGATGACGCCGATGATGTCGGCGATCTTGTTCGACGAGTTGTCGATCGCCTCCATCGTGCGTATCACGTCGCCCATCACTTGCCCGCCCCGCTGCGCCTTGTCCGAGGCGCCGATGGCCATTTGCTGGGCCTGGCGGGCATTGTCCGCGTTTTGCCGCACGGTTGCCGTCAGTTCTTCCATGGCCGAGGCGGTTTCTTCCAGCGAGCCCGCTTGCTGTTCCGTACGCGCCGACAGGTCCAGGTTGCCGGATGCGATTTCGCCCGAGGCCGTGCCGATGCTGTCCGTGCCGGAGCGCACTTCGGCCACGATGCGCACCAGGCTCGCGCTCATGTCCGCCATGGCCTGCATCAGCTGGCCCACCTCGTCGTTCGAGGTGGCGCGGACCTGCACGCTGAGGTCGCCGTCCGCGATGGTGCGGGCCACGCCGATGGCGCCGGCCAGCGAGGCGGCGATGCGCCGCGCCAGCAGCAGGCCCATGCTGGCCACCAGGGCCGTCACGGCCAAGGCCAGGCCGATGGCAATCCAGCGCGCGCTGGCAGCAGCGGCGGCGCCATCGGCCGCACCTTTGGCCGCCAGGTTTGCGTTGTAGCGGTGGTGGGCGGCGAGGGCGTCGACCAGTTCCTTGATGATGGGCTGGTTTTGCACCAGCAAGTCGCGCGCCGCGTCCAGTTCACCGGCCTTCGATAGCGCCAGCACCTTGTCGCGCACTTCATCGTAGCGCAGCAGCACGGTGCGGTCGGCGGCCAGCAGCGCGCGGTCCTGTTCATCGGTGATATCTTCTTTTTCATACTGGTCGAGCGCCTTGCCGACCGCCGCGCGCGCTTCCCTGATGCCCGCTTCCAGCTTGGCGCGTCCGGCCGCATCCTTGCTGGCCATGTGCTGCCAGACGGCCGTGCGCATCTGCGCGAACGGCACGAAAGCCTCGTTCAAGGTGAGCAGACTGGGTACCGTGTTGACAGTGGCATAGCTGGCCGCCGTGTACACGCGGTCCATCTGGTAGATGCCAAAGCCCGCGAGGGCGGCCAGCCCGAGGACGACGGAGAGGATCAAGGCGTACAGCCGTTTAGCGATGGTCATGATGGGCGCCGCTCCAATGAAGTGAAATTCAAGAAAAATGTTCGGTTTGGGTGTTTTTTCCATTTTACGATAAAAATTCGTTTTATTCGAGAAATTTGTTGTCGAATTAATTTATTCAATGATTTTCATTGAAAACATATGCTTATAGCGAGCTGGACGCTCAAGCCGTGTATAAAAAGCCACACGGCGTGTACCTGGCCTTCTGGCGTGTGGCACGCTTTGCCGATTAGTGAAAAAATGAATTCCTTGATTGCCATCAAATACGGTGCGCAGGCGCGTGCCGCCGACTGACTCTTGTAAAGGAGCATCATGACTGCCTCTGCCCGGCCTGGACCCTTGCTTGTCATCACCGCAGTCATCTTCATCTTGCTGGGCCTGGCACTTGCCGGCGGCGGCGCCTGGCTCGTCAGCCTGGGCGGTTCGTGGTATTACGTCGTGGCCGGTATCGGCATGCTCGTCGCGGGCGCGCTCGTGTGGAAGGGGCGGCGCAGCGCCCAGCTGTTTCTCGCGCTGCTGCTGTTCGCCACCCTGATCTGGTCCGTGATCGAAGTGAAGTTCGACTGGTGGCAATTGCTGCCGCGCCTAGATATCTGGTTCGCCGCCGCCGTCTGGCTGCTGCTGCCCTTCGTCGACCGCCGCCTCGATCCGCCATTGACGGCTGGAGCGAAACCGCGCGATGCGGGCAAGAGCGCGCTGGCCGCCGCCGTGGTACTGACGGCCGCCGTGGGCGTGTTCTCGCTGTTCCAGGACTACTACACCTTGCATGGCGAAGTGCCGGCCGAGAACATGGCGGCCGCACCGCAAGGCGATTTCGCGCCCGGCGTGGCGCCCAACGACTGGGCCGCGTATGGCCGTTCCGGCTATGGCGACCGCTATGCGCCGGCCGCGCAGATCACGCCGGCCAACGCGTCGCAGCTGAAACAGGCATGGGTGTACAACACGGGCGACTTCAAGGGCCCGAACGATCCGGGCGAGATCGCCAACGAAGTCACGCCGCTGAAAGTAAACGGCATGCTGTACCTGTGCACGCCGCATAACATCGTCATCGCGCTCGATCCGGACACGGGCAAGGAGATCTGGCGCCACGATCCGAAGATCAACCGCGACGCATCGACCTACCAGCACATGATCTGCCGCGGCGTGGCCTACTGGGACGTCAACGCGGGCCGCGCCAAGGGCGACCCGGCACCGGAGGCGGCCGGCATGGAATGCCCGCGCCGCATCCTCGCGCCCACCATGGATGCCACCCTGATCGCCGTCAACGCGGACACGGGGGTAGCCTGCAAAAGCTTTGGCGAAAATGGCGTGATCGGCCTGTACCACGGCATGGGCATGAAGAAACGGGGCTTCCTGATGCCGACGTCGCCGCCGGCCGTGGCGCAAAACGTGGTGGTGATGGCCGCCAGCGTCACCGACAACTTTTCCACGGAAGAGCCGTCCGGCGTGATCCGCGGCTACGATCCCGTCACGGGCAAGCTGATGTGGAACTGGGATGCCTCGAACCCCGACGACACGGCGCCGATTGCCGATGGCAAGACCTACACGAACAATTCGCCCAATTCCTGGGGCGTGTCCAGCGTCGATGAAAAGCTGGGCATGGTGTACATCCCGATGGGCAATGAAACGCCGGACACGTGGGGCGGCAACCGCAATCCCCATGGCGAGAAATACAATAGCGCCATCGTCGCGCTGGACTTGGCGACGGGCAAGGTGCGCTGGGTCTACCAGACCGTGCACCACGATATCTGGGACATGGATATCGGCGGCCAGCCCACCCTGGTCGACATCGACACGCCGAAAGGCAAGGTTCCCTCCGTCGTGGCCACGACGAAACGGGGCGACATCTATGTGATCGACCGGCGCGATGGCAGCCTGGTCGTGCCGGCGCCGGAGAAACCCGTGCCGACGAACAACCCGGCTCCCGGCGACCGCCTGTCGCCCACGCAGCCGTTTTCGGCCCTCACTTTCTTGCCCGAGAAAAACATCAGCGAAACGGATATGTGGGGCACGACGCCATTCGACCAGCTGGCGTGCCGCATCATCTTCCGCCAGCACCGCTACGAAGGGCCGTTCACGCCGCAAACGGTGGCCGAAGGCAAGATCAAGGGCGCCATCATCTCGCCGGGCCCGCTCGGTATCTTCGAGTGGGGCGGGGCGGCCGTCGACCCGGGCCGGCAATTGCTGCTGGTCAATCCCGACTACATGGGCTTTCTGGAACGCCTGGTGCCGCGCGCGCAAGCCAATGCGAAGGGCGGCACGGGCTCGGAAATGGGCTTGCAGCCGCAGACGGGCGTGCCGTTTGCCGTCGAAATCAAGCCTTTTCTTTCGCCGCTGGGCTTCCCATGCCAGGCGCCGCCGTGGGGCTATATCGCCGCCGTCGACTTGCGCACCATGAAAAAAGTGTGGATGCACAAGAACGGCACCACGCGCGACAGCGCCCCCGTGCCCATCGCCTTGCCGCTGGGCGTGCCCAGCCTGGGCGGCATTAGCACCACGGGCGGCGGCGTGGCCTTCCTCAGCAGCACGCTCGACTACTACATCCGCGGCTACGACGTGCGCAATGGCAAGACCGTATGGAAAGCCCGCCTGCCGGCCGGCGGCCAGGCCACGCCGATGAGCTATGTCTCCGACAAGACGGGCAAGCAATATGTCGTCGTCATGGCCGGCGGCCATGGTTCGCTCGGCACGAAGATGGGCGATAGCCTGGTGGCGTTTGCGTTGCCGGATGAGGCGGTGAAGGAGGCGGGGAAAGCGAAGTAAGCGATGTGCATCCGCGGCATGGGCTGGCCATGCCGCGGATACGCTGCCATCGAGGCGTTCGACCTTACTGCAAGCGGCGATTCAAGACGATGAGTTCCGCATTGTCCGCGATATCGCCTGCCATCGGGTAGAGCACGACCGCATAACCATGCTCGGTCGTCTTGTTGATGCTGGAAATGATCAATTTGTCACGCTGTATGGACAGCACCTCGTTTGTCAGCAAGTTCCTGTAGCCTTGCTCACCTTTGCTATAGAATATTTCCAATAAATTATCATTTTTCGTGGTCAGCCAGCCGTTTCCAAACTCGCTATTGAAACGCGTGACAAAAGTGTCGTCAGCGATTTTGACCGGCAGCCATGTATTGAACAGTGGATCGGCAAAGTCCACCAATTCAATGATTTCGCTTGTCCCATCCGAATCTATTTTTTCGATAATGATTTTATCTTTTGCTTGCGCCAGAAGATAAGAATCTTTGTCGAAGGATGCGCTTAATGTCTGCAAGACATCGATATCATGCGCGTCGATTTCCCTCGAGCGCGTGACGTTGCCTTTTTCATCGATCTCCCGGTGCAGGAGCAAGCTGCCGTCATGGGCCAGCAAATGAAT
Organism: Janthinobacterium sp. LS2A; assembly: GCF_036543145.1. Taxonomy (NCBI): domain Bacteria; kingdom Pseudomonadati; phylum Pseudomonadota; class Betaproteobacteria; order Burkholderiales; family Oxalobacteraceae; genus Janthinobacterium; species Janthinobacterium sp. LS2A. The sequence continues at coordinate 1,185,395 of NZ_JAZHPB010000001.1, read as the reverse complement.
CACCTTGTTGCAAATGGCAATTCTGTTATTTGCGGGTAATGGAATCTTGACATTGTGTTTCTTCTTCAGTTTCCCATTGATAAACTCGATGGCCAGGATTTTGTCCGGTTTGTTATCCTCAAAAGGCACATCGTGAAATATCGAATATGCGTCCGTTGTACCAATGAAGTCTCCCGTACATGGACGGCTGCCCTTTGGCATTTCCACATCTTCACGGTGAAAGATGGGAATGCTGATTTCCAGTTCCTTATCGGGATGATAGGGAATGACGGAGACATAGTTTTCCTGATCGGGGCTGAGGAACAGTGTCGGCAAAATGCCGTCATCCTCGACGTAGTTGTCGATACTGCCATCGATCTCGACAGTCGTATAAACCAGCTTGTACGTACCGTTTTTTTCGTACACATAGTTCGATAGCAGCGTCTTTTGGCCACATGAAATACTGTCTTTTGCTGATATTTTTATCTCAGCAAGCAATATTGTCATGGTAGCCAAGTTGCCCTGGGTAATGGACGATGCAAAGGGCGTTACCTTGTCGAGGTTTTTCATGCGTCAGCTAATCTCCTTATCTTATTGCTTATTGCTTATTGCGCCGCCAATCCCAGTTTCAGTCCCACCAGCTTGCCCGGCGCGGCCTCCGTTTTTTCCGGTGCACCGGCGCTGACCCTGGCCGCGGGCGTTCCATCCTGCTGCAGGGCGGCCAGAATCGCCGCGCTGCGCTGGGTGCCCAGCTTGCTCAAGGCGTCGGCGGGCAAGGGCTGCTTGGCTTCCAGCTGCTCGCGCAAGCCCTTGTAGAAGGCGCCCGTGTCGGCCACTTGCGGCTCGCCTTCGATCAGCTTGCCCAGACGTTGGAATACGGGGATTTTTGCCGGAGCCGATGCGGCTGCTGATGCCGTCTCTGCCGCCGCTGTGGCTGGGACGGCCGATTCCGCCGCCTTTTTCTGTTTGTCCAGCTCGGCCTTCCCGAAGCGTTCGCCGTACAGGTCGCGCAGGGCGCCCCGTATCTTGCGTTCGCCCAAGTTCAACGGTCCCGGTTCTTCGCCCGCTTCCAGCTTGATGCCGGCCTTGGCGACGACGGCGCGGCGCACGGCCTGGGCGCGCAGGGCGGCCGCATCCGTATCGCTGTACTGGCCAGGCACGGCCAGCTTCAGCTGTTCGCGCTTGGCGAGGATTTGCGCCACCTGCTTGAGCTTTTCCCGCTCGGGCGGCAGCAGCACGGCGCTGCCCGCATCGAAATCGATAGCTTCGAGCTTATCGGCACTGATGCCGAGCAAGTTGCCCAGCGCGCGGAACGGCGCCGTGACGATTTTCGTCAGCACATTACCCACGGCTTTCCAGATCAGGGCGCCATAGCTGAATTGCGGGTCGTTCATGTCGCCCGACACGGGCAAACCCAGGTCGATGCGCCCGTCGCTATCCTTGAGGATGGCCAGCGCCAGTTCCAGCGGCAGCTTCAAGGCGTCCGGGCTGTCGATGCGCTCGCCCAGGGTCAGCTTGTCGAGCACGATCTGGTTGGTGCCGTCGAGCTGGCGGTTGCGTACCTTGTATTGCAAGTCCAGCGAAATCTTGCCTTCTGCCACTTTGTAGCCGGCGAACTTCATCGTGTACGGCGAGGCGGACACCATGTCGACATTCTTGAAGACGACGTTCAAGTCCGTGTTGTCGGTCGGGGCGAAGGGATTTAATTGGCCACGCACGCGGGCCAGGCCGAATTCGTCGATGCGGCCATCGAGTTCGATCTGGCTGCGCGCATCGCGTTTCGTCGACAGGCCCGTGACGACGCCATTGAGTTCATAGATCTTGGCGGCGAACTGGGGTCGCAAGCTGAGGTCGGCAAAGTCCAGCTTGGCGTTTTGCAGGCGCACGCGGCGCACGCGCACGGGGAAGGCGGCGTCGGCCGCCGGCGTGGCGGAGGCAACGGGAGCCGGCGCAGGTGCAGTGGCCGTGGCCATGGCAGGCTCGGGCGCCTTGACCAGCAAACGCTGGGCGTTGAGGCTGCGGTCGTTTTCGATGATCAGCTGAGCGTTCGGTTCGACCACACGCAGTTCGGGGATGTCGACAAAATCGGGGCCCACGCTGGCTGTCAACTTGTCGGCGCGCACGCTTTTCCAAGAGGCAAAGCGCTTGCCATCCGTTTCATTGAGCACGAGGCCGGCAATATCGACGCCGCCCACATAGCGGACCTTGGGCGCTTTCGGCGCGCCGCCGCCCGTCGTCAGGCGGCCGCTGCCGGACACTGCGCCACCCGCCAGCTTCAGTTTTACGTGCTGCGCCAGCAACGGTTGCACGGGCGCCAGGGTCAGCTGTTTCAAATTCAGCTGCGCATCGACGGCGCCCGTGCCCGGCACGAACTTGCCATTGGCCGTCAATAGGCCGCCTTCGCGCAGGCCCACGCCCAGCTCGAACGGCAGCGCCTGTTTCATATCGTTGCTGACGTCTTGCAGTGACAAACGGGCATCCTGCACATTGACCTTGATGCCCGTGCCCGCGTCATCGAAACGGGCGTCGAACTTGCTCAGTTCCACCTTGTCTATCTTGGTGGACCAGGGCGCGGATGGTGCATCCTTGCCCGCGTCGGCTTTGCTGGAGGCAAACACGGGCAGCTTTTGCGCAATCGCAAATTCTCCCTGGCGGTTGCGCGCCAGGTCGATCTGCGCGCCGCTGGCTGTCACGGCCCCCAAGTGCACGGTATGCGCCGCCAGGTCGATCTTGCCTTCTGTAAAGCCCAGTTGGGCCAGCTTGAACGGCGTTTGCGCGCCCCGTTGCATGGTGAGGTCGGCCAGGCCGAACTGTGCGCCGTCGATGACGGTGGCCATGCCCGATGGACCTTGCTGCAAGGCCAGTTGCAGGCTCAGCTGCAGTTGCTTGGCGCTCAGCTGCAAAGCCGGCGAAACGGTTTCATCGATGGCGGACACGTCCACATTGGCCAGCGCCAGCTGTTTCAAATCCACTTTCCACTTGCCGGGTATGGATGGTGCGGCGGGCGTGGCGGCGGCAGATGCTGCTGGTGCGGGATTACCGGGCAGCATCAGGTTTGCCACATCGATCTCGCCCTTGCTGTCGCGGCGCACGGCGACCTTGCCGCCGACCAGGTTGACCTTGTCGACCGTAACGCTCTGGCGCGCCAGGTCCACGTTCACGCCGGCGATGCCCAAGGTGTTCAGCGACGTAAAGGCGTCGCTCTTGCCACTTTGTACCAGCGCCAGGTCGCGCAAGGCCAGGCCGGCGCCTTTGACGGTGGCTTCCAGCTTGCCGTCCGCATAGGAAAAAGCGTAGGGCAGGCGCGCCGACAGCTTGCCGCTGGCGACAGTCGCGCGCGTATAGGCTTTCAAGTACGCGGCCAGGCCGGGCAGGGAAGCGTCGTTCAGTATCAGTTCGCCTTCGCCGCGGATGGGGCTGAGCGAGGCCGTGCCGCGCCAGTGCAGCTTGCCGCCGCGCGCCGCATCGGCACTGAGGCTGTAGCTGCCGTTGGCGTCGGGCAGGGTGGAGATATTATCGAGCGTAAAGTTGATCGGCGTGAAGTTGTCCGCATAACCGGCCTTCTGGTCTTGCCAGTCGACTTTGCCTTGCTCCAGCGCAAAGTGGGCGATGACGAGGCGCGGCATGCCGCCTTCGCTCTTTTCCGGATGGTTGCGTTGCCAGGTGGCCAGCACTTCGGCCAGGTTGAACTTGCCGTCCGGCGTGATCGTCAGCTGCGCTTGCGGCGCCGTGATGCGGATTTCCGCCAGGCTCCAGGCGCGGCGCACGATGGATTTCCATTCCAACTGCACGGCCAGGGCGCCGATGGACAGCAGCGGTGCATTGTTTGCGCTGGCCGCTTCCTTGAAAGCGATCTTGTCCACTTCCAGGCGCAGGGTAAACGGGTTGAAGCGCACGTCGGCGATGCTGGCCTGGCGCGCGAGTTCTTTTTCTGCAAATTTGGGTAACTGGTTTTTGATGACGTAGGGCACCAGCCAAAAGCCGGCCGCACTGTAGGCGGCCAGGGCGCAGCCCGTGCCCAGGGCCCAGCGCTGCCAGCGTTTCCAGCGAAATGTTTTCGTCTGCACGCTTTTGTTGTCGATTGTGTTCACGAACTTACCTTTTAGTATCTTGTTAGGCGGCACGTCTTGCGCGCCGTGACTGTCAGTATGCCTCTTTGCGGCCTCGTCTGCAAAATCCAAACGTGTTCAAGTGATAACAGGCGCCCAAGGGAGCTAGTTTCTTCTGTAAAACTCACACAAACTCACCTTTTCTTGATAATGATTCTCATTATCGGTATCATGTGCGCTAACCGTAAGTTTCCGCTTGCCCCAATTTTCCAATTGAAAGTCTGACGCCATGCCTGTTGTCACTCCCCGCACCCGTTTACTTCCAGTGGCCGCAGCCTTGTCGCTGGCCTTCGCTTCCCACGCCGCGCTGGCGGCCAATGCGGCCGGCGGCCAGGACGAGCCGACGGCTGGCGATGAGAAAGTCATGCAAGCCGTGCAGGTGACGGGCGCCCGCGCGCAAGGGCTGGTGCCGCTGACCACGGAGGCGGGCAGTTTCCGTGGCGCCAGCATCATGGACGTGCCGTCGACCGTCAACGTGATCACGCGCGAATTGCTGGAGCAGCAAGCCGTGTCCGGCCTGTACGACGCCGTGCGCAATACAGCCGGCGTGACGCGCCAGCAAAACGGGGGAGAGACGTGGGATCAGCTGGTGATACGCGGCATCGGGGTGGAAAACCGCACGAATTATCGCCTCAACGGTTCCCTGCCCATCATGAACTTCTCGCAAGTGCCCATGGAAAACAAGGAGCGGGTGGAAGTGCTGAAGGGCGCCTCGGCCCTGTACTACGGTTTTACGTCGCCGGCCGGCGTCGTCAATTTTGTCACCAAGCGGGCCGGCAGTCAGCCCGTTACCAGCATGGGTTTGAGCGTCGACGACCGTGGCAGTGCCGTGGCGAATGTCGACGTGGCCCGCCGTTTTGGCGCGCAGCAGGAATTCGGCGTGCGCATCAATGCCGCTGGCGGCACCCTCGGTTCTTACCTGGATGATGTCGGCAATGGCAACCGCCGCTTCCTTTCCACGGCGCTGGACTGGAGAGTCACGAACAAATTGTTGCTGAAAGCCGACCTCGAGTACGAGCGCCGCAGGGTGACGGAGCAGGCGGGCGTGGCCTTGCCCGCGGCCGTGAAAGGCGTGATCAGCTTGCCGCGCGCCGTCGATCCGCGCAAGCTGATCGGCCCCGACTGGTCGAATTTCGAAGCGCAAACGAAAAACGCGCAATTGCGCGCCGACTACGCCATCGCCGATGGCTGGGCTTTGACGGTGGAGGCGGGCCACGCGGAAACGGCGCGCGACCGCCGCCTGGCGATCTTCCGCCTGAACAACGCAGCCGCGCTGGCCACGGGCGCGGGCCGCATCACGGGCAATATCCAGCACAGCGTAATGACGTCGGACTTGCTGCGCGCGGAACTGGCCGGCAATTTCAAGACGGGTTTCATCGCCCACGAACTGACCCTAGGCGCGTCGCGCACGGACAAATCGCAAGATCCGATTTACCAGAGCAATTACACGATCGCCTCGCAAAACCTGTACAACCCAGTGCCCGTGACGACTGTCGTGTTCGGTCCCAAGCCGACGGCGCCGACGACGGCCGGGCTCGACACGCGCGACACGGGCTTGTATGCGCTCGATCGCATGGTGTTCAGCCCGCAATGGCAAAGCGTCATCGGCGTGCGCCGCAGCAGCTATCAAAGCGACCAGGGCGCCAGCCACTACGATGTCAGCAAGACGACGCCGATGGCCTCCTTGATCTACAAGGCCACGCCCGAGCTGTCGTTCTACGCCTCCACGGCGCGGGGGCTGGAAGAGGGCGAAACGGGCCCGACGGGCACGGTCAACCAGGGCATCAAGATGGCGCCTGGCGTGAGTAAACAAAAGGAACTGGGCGCGCGCTGGCTGACACCTGGCGGCACCTTGCTGTCTGCGGCGCTGTTCGACATCACGCGCCCCGGCTACTACACGAATGCCAGCAATGTGTTCACGTCGGACGGCGAACAGCGCTACCGTGGCCTGGAACTGTCGACCCAGGGCAAGCTGACGCGGCAGTTGTCGTGGCAGACGTCGGCCCAGTTCCTTGACCCCAAGTTTGCGCACATCAACGCGGACTACAACGGCAAGGCGCCGGAAAACGCGTCGAAACGCACGGCCAGCGCCTTCCTCGTCTACGCGTTTGACGCCGTGCCGGGCCTGTCCGTCAACGGCGGCGCGTATTACTACAGCGCCCGTCCCGTCAACGATTTGAACCAGGCTTTCCTCGGCGGCGTCAGCCTGTTCAGCGCGGGCGCCCGCTATGCGAGCCGCGTGATGGACAAGGCCGTCGTGTGGCAGTTGAACGTGGAAAATGCGGCCGACAAGCGCTACTGGGCCGGCGCCGGCACGCGCCTGGCATCCGGTGCGCCGCGCGCCATCAAGCTGTCGATGAAGGTGGATCTATAAGGCTTGACCTGCGCGCTGTCCACGGGTGATCTGCGCTGATACAATGTTGCCATGTTCATCAGCAAAGGCAAGGCCGGCATCGTCCTGTGGATCGCGTGTATCGCCATCTTCCTGGCCACGCTCGCCCCTACGGTGTCGCGCGCGCTGACGGTCGCCAGCGGCCTGGCCGTGCCCAGCCTGGAAATCTGCTCGGTGGCGGGCGGCATGAATATGCTGGCCGCAACATTCTCCACGGATAAGCCCGATACCAAGAGCAGCATGCGCATAGGCGATTGCCCGTGCTGCAGCATGCATGCGGCCGCCCTGGATATTCCCCCAACGACTCTCGTGCTCGCTTCCGGCGAGCTCATCACGGGCTTGCTGCCCCTGCTGTTCTACCAATCCGCCACACCCTTGTTCGCCTGGACACCCGTCCAGTCCCGCGGCCCGCCCGCCGCTTTCTGATTTTTTCATTTCCCGTGTGAATGGCGTTTTTGCCGCGCCGATTGTGCGCGCGCAGCCGTTCGCCTTGTCTACTCAGAATGTGAAAGCAGCATCATGAAACATTTACCAATATTGATTTCCCTCGCCATCGCCATGCCCGCCTTGGCGCAAACGCGCACTGAACAGGTTCTGCCTGAAATGAAAGTCATCGTCACGGCCATAGGCGACGGCTACCGTCCTGCCGCCGACACGGCGTTGATGCTCAGCAGTACACCCGGCTACAGCGTGGCGGCCGGCGGCGGCGTGTCCGGCTTGCCGGTGGTCAATGGCTTTGCCGATGACCGGCTGAAAATTCGCATCGACGGCATGGAATTGACGTCGGCCTGCGCCAACCACATGAATGCGCCGCTATCGTATATCGATCCGCAGCAAGTGCAGCGCATTCGCCTGATCGCGGGTGTGACTCCCGTCAGCGCGGGCGGCGACAGCATAGGCGGCACCATCGAGGTGCAGTCGAACGCGCCCGTGTTCGCCCAGCCCGGCGCGGGCCTGCTCACGCAAGGCAGCTTTGCCGTGTCGGGACGCAGCGTCAACAACAGCGTGGCGACCAGCGTGAATGCATCTGCCGCCAGCGACAGCCTGAGCGTCGGCTACACCGGTGCCTACACGCGCGGCCACAGCTATGAAGATGGCCACGGCAATACCGTGCTGGCCAGCATGTTTGAAAGCATCAACCAGTCCATCGTGCTGGCGGCCAAGCGCGATGGCCAGCAGCTGACCCTGCGTGCCGGCGTGCAGCACATCCCGTACCAGGGTTTTCCCAACCAGTACATGGACATGACGGACAACCATGGCCAGTTCGCCAACCTCGCTTACAAGGGCGAGTTCGGCTGGGGCGTGCTTGACGCGCGTGCCTACTGGCAGCAGACGGACCATGAAATGGGCTTTTTCACACCCGAGCGCACGGGCACCATGCCGATGATCACGCACGGGCGCAACACGGGCTATGCGCTGATGGCCAGCCTGCCGACCGCTGCAGGCGAGTTGCGCCTGGGCCAGGAGTGGCATGGCTTCCGTCTTGACGATTACTGGCCGGCCGTGCCTGGTTCCATGATGATGGGACCGCGCACCTATCTGAACATCAACGACGGCAAGCGCGACCGTACCGTGTTGTTTGGCGAACTGGAAACGCGCCACGATGCGCGCTGGACGAGCGTGCTGGGCTTGCGCGGCGAATCCGTGCGCATGGACACGGGCGACGTGCAATCGTACGGCACCAACATGATGAACATGCCGGACGTGATGGCCGCCAGGGCTTTCAATGCGCGCAGCCGCAGCCAGCGTGACACGAATATCGATGCCTCGGCGCAAGCGACCTTCACGCCAGACGCGGCCAGCAGCTATGAATTCGCGCTGGCGCGCAAGGTGCGTTCGCCGAACCTGTACGAGCGTTACTCGTGGGGGCGCGGCTCGATGGCGATGACCATGACCAACTGGTTTGGCGATGGCAACGGCTATGTGGGCAGTATCGACCTCAAGCCCGAGACCGCTTACACGGCGGCCTTCACGGCCGACTGGCATGGCGGCGGCGAGGAGGGCTGGTTCGTGCGCCTCAACCCCTATTACAGCAAGGTCGACAATTACATCGACGTCGACGTGCTGTCATCTTTCCACCCGTACATGAAAATGGGCGCCAACGGCAATTTGCTGCGCTTTGCCAACCACGACGCCAAGCTGTACGGCGCTAATCTGGCGTGGCAGTTGCCGCTGGCCAGTAGCGCTCGCTGGGGCAGTTTCATGGCCACGGGCAACGCCGCATACACGCGGGGCAAGCGCAGCGATGGCGGCGACCTGTACCGCATGATGCCGTTCAACGCCTTGCTGGCCGTCGAGCACAAGCTGGGCGCCTGGAGCAACAGCATCGAAACGAAAATCGTGGCCCGCAAGGACAAGGTCGACGCGCGCCGCGTCGAACCGGAAACGGGCGGCTACGCGCTCGTCAACCTGCGCAGCAGCGTAGCGCTGAGCAAGATGGCCAGCCTGAGCGCGGGCGTGAGCAACCTGTTCAACCGCGCGTATGCGGATCCGCTGGGTGGCGTGTATTTGTCCGGCTTGAAAGCGAACGGCGGCGCCTTGCAAGCGTTGCCGGCCGAGGGCAGGTCGATTGATCTGGGGCTGCAACTGAAGTTCTAAGGCGGGTAATCAGCGGGCGCCTTCCTGCGCCGATGCGCACGGAAGGTGCCTGCCGGCATTGCCGCATCGGCGAGCGCCTGGGGTTTGTGACAATGTGCGCGTGTATCTTTTTCAACACCATCCTCTGGCTATCCGGCACAGCGCCATCAATTCCCACCGCCGTTCTTTTTCCGCCGTGACCCCGTGAGGACGCGCAGCGCGGTGGCGATCGGCACCTTGTTCTTGGCGAGGTAGGCGGCGGCCGTGGCCGTATCGAGCATCTCCTGGAAAATAATGCCGACTTCGACCTTTTGGGCCGTCAAGTCGTCCTGCCTTGCGCAGTCGAGGATATCCATATTCGTAGCAGTGACCTTGTCGTTCTTGGAGCGCATTTTTGCCTCGGTAGAAAAGAGAAAAAATGTCTCCTTTTATTTGCCTTTAAGATAACTTATTTTTGTGACTTTGTGGTAATTTTTCTTTAATCGATAGTGCATTCAGGAATTAAATTTAGCTATCGTCAGGGATAGGGCTGCCGGTTCTGGTATTGCTTGACGGAACATTTGGCTGCATAGTGGGAACTGCAATCAAACGGCGTTTAGCTGATGAGGCCCAAAAATTATGACAAGTAATGCCAAACTGGCCGTCCTGATCGATGCGGACAATGCCCAGGCGTCGATCATCAAGGAATTGCTGACGGAGGTATCGACTTTTGGTACCGCATCGGTGAAGAGAGCCTATGGAGACTGGACTACGCCCAATTTGAAGGGCTGGAAGGAAGTCCTGCATTTGATGGCCATTCAGCCGATCCAGCAATTCAGCTATACGACAGGTAAAAATTCGACGGATTCATCGTTGATCATCGACGCCATGGACTTGCTGCACTCGGAAAAACTGGACGGTTTTTGCCTGGTATCGTCCGACAGTGATTTCACGCGCCTTGCGACACGGATTCGCGAATCAGGACTGGCCGTATATGGTTTTGGCGAAAGAAAGACGCCGCCAGCCTTCGTCGCCGCCTGCGACAAGTTTGTCTATACGGAGATCTTGCGGCCGGTGACGTCGCCTCCTTTGGCAGAAAAGCAGCAAAAACCGTTACATGCACTGGCGCCTGTCTCCCTCGACGCGGATACGCGCGAAGTGCTGCGCAAGGCCATTATCGCCGCGGCGCGTGATGACGGTTTTGCCTCCTTGAGTGGCGTCGGTAGTCTGATCTTGAAGAATAATCCGGCCTTCGACCCGCGCCACTATGGCTGCCAGAAATTGAGTGAGCTGGTGCGTCGCCTTCCTTTCATTGAAGTCAAAGAAGTTCAAAACGAAAAGAATCCCGCCATGCATCTGTACATCAAATTGAAATAGGGAAGCAACCGGGCCATCATGACAGATGATCCACCGTCACCCATTGCCTGATCAACCATCGTTTGCCAGTGGCGCCCGGATACGGTCTAATCATGGCTTGTTCCTTTACGAGCTTGCCATGCTGCCCACTTCCGCCATCGTCGCGCTGCGCGAAAAATTTCCCCTGATTACAGAACTGATGGCCTTGCAGCCCTTGAGCTGGTTCAATCCCGGCATTGCGCCGGCGGCCGAGGGCCTGAAAGACGTGGGCTTGACGGCGGATGACGTGGCGCAGGCCAGTGCGCGTCTGGCCCGTTTTGCGCCGTATCTGGTCAAGGCTTTCCCGGAAACCCAGGCCAGCGGCGGCGTCATCGAGTCGCCCGTCGTGCCGTTGCCCGCCATGCAGGGGGCATTAGACATGACAAGCGGTCAGCTGTGGCTCAAGCAGGATAGCCATTTGCCCATTTCCGGCTCGATCAAGGCGCGCGGCGGCATCTATGAAGTGCTGAAACACGCGGAAACGCTGGCGCTGGACGCAGGCTTGCTGAAAGAGGGCGATGATTACAGCCTGCTGGCCAGCGACGCCGTACGCGCCTTCTTTGGCCAGTATGCGATCGCCGTCGGCTCGACGGGCAATTTGGGCCTGTCGATCGGCATCATGAGCGCGCGCCTGGGCTTTCGCGCTACCGTGCACATGTCGGCTGACGCGCGGCAGTGGAAAAAAGATAAATTGCGCAGCCACGGCGTCACCGTCGTCGAGTACGCGACCGACTACAGCGTGGCCGTGGAAGCGGGGCGCAAGCAGGCGGAAAGCGATCCCACCTGCCACTTCGTCGACGATGAAAATTCGCACGATCTGTTTCTCGGCTATGCGGTGGCGGGCCAACGCCTGAAAACCCAGTTCGCCGCAAAGAACGTCACGGTCGATGCGCAGCACCCCTTGTTCGTGTATCTGCCGTGCGGCGTGGGTGGCGGCCCCGGCGGGGTGGCCTTTGGCTTGAAGCTGGCCTTTGGCGACGATGTCCACTGCATCTTCGTCGAGCCGACCCACTCGCCATGCATGCTGCTGGGCGTGTACACGGGCTTGCATGATGGCATCAGCGTGCAGGAAATCGGCATCGACAACCTGACGGCCGCCGATGGCCTGGCCGTGGGACGCCCGTCCGGCTTCGTCGGGCGCGCCATGCAGCGGCTGATTGACGGCTACGCCACCGTCACGGATGAAGAACTGTACCGCTTGCTTACGACGCTGGAACAAACGCAAGGTTTGCGCCTGGAACCGTCGGCCGTGGCCGGTTTCGCGGGCATTCCTGCCGTGCTGGCCGCGCCGCAATACCAGCAGCACATGGAAGCGGCCACGCACCTGGTGTGGGGCACGGGCGGCAGCATGGTGCCGGAGCACGAAATGGCCGCTTACGTGGCGCGCGGCCGCGCCTTGCTGGCGGCCGGCGCCGCTTGATGCCGGCCGGCGCACCGCGCATGGCGACGCTGACGGCCAGCCAGTTTGCCAACCTGCACACGTTTCTCGTGGCGGCGCGCCATGCCAGTTTTGCCTTGGCCGCGCAGGAACTGGCGCTCACGCCCAGCGCCGTCAGCCACCGCATTGCGCGGCTGGAAGCGGGCCTGGGTCTGCGCTTGTTCCAGCGCCTGACGCGGCAAGTAAAGCTGACGCAGGATGGCGAGCGCATCTTCGCCGCGCTGCAAATCGGCTGGGATGGCTTGCATGCGGCGCTGGCCGGCGGCGATGCGCTCACGGGCAGCATCACCGTGCATGCGCGCCCCTCCATCGCCCAGTGCTGGCTCGTGCCGCGCCTGGCAGGTTTCACGGCGCAGTATCCGGACGTGTCGATCGATTTGCGCGTGGGAAATGATAGCGTGGACTTTCGCGCGGGCCAGGTCGACCTGGCCTTGCATTACGGCGACGGCAGCTTTCCCGGCCTGGCTTCGCGCAAGCTGATGGGCGAATGGCTGGCGCCCGTGTGCAGTCCGGACTATGCGCGCGAACACGGTTTGCTCGATGCGCCGTATCAGCTTCAAGGCGCGACGGTACTGCACGACACCCTGGCCTGGCCCGCCTGCGCGCCCGATGCCGAGTGGCGGCTGTGGCTGAACGCGCAGGCGCCCGAGGTGACCTTGCCCGCGCGCAGCCTGCGTTTCGACCGCGCCGACCTGTGCGCGCAGGCGGCCATCCACCACGCGGGCGTGGCCATGGGCCGGCGCCAGCTGGTGCAGCCGTGGTTGGACAGCGGCCAGCTGATCCTGCCGTTTGGCGGCTTTTCCTTGGCCAGCCCGCAGGCGTATTATCTCGTGCACAGCGGGCGCGCCGCGCTGCCGGCAAGAGTGCAGGCCTTGTTCGACTGGCTGGTGGGGCAGGCGATTTGATACACTGCGCGCCTTGTTCAAGAAAACGCACGAAGGAAGCACCATGCACGCATCATCCCCACTGACCTCCACGCCGCCACAGGAATTGCGCACAACTGCGCTCGCCTGCCTGCTCGAACCGGACCCGGCAACGAAGGTGGCGATGGTGGCGGCCATGGCCGAGGCCCAGCTTACGCTCGATGCGCACCTGCCTTTGGCGCCGACCGGCGCCGTGCCGGGCCGTCCCGAACGGCCGGAACTGGTGCCGCCGCGTCTGGTGGGGCGGCGGTCGATGATCACGCCGGAAGGGCGCGCCATGCTCGTGCATGCGCTCGCGCATATCGAATTCAATGCGATGAATCTGGCGCTCGACGCGCTGTGGCGCTTCCCCGATTTGCCCTTTGATTACTATACGGACTGGCTGCGCGTGGCGAAGGAGGAGGCCACGCACTTTGCCATGCTGCAGGCGCACCTGCAGGTGCTGGGCCACACGTATGGCGACTTCCCCGGTCACGACAGCCTGTGGGAAATGGTCGACAAGACGCGCGGCGACGTGCTGGCGCGCATGGCGCTCGTGCCGCGTACCCTGGAAGCGCGGGGGCTCGATGCGATTCCGCCGCTGCGCGCCAAGCTGGCGCAGGCGGGCGACATGGCCGCCGCCGCCATCCTTGACATCATCCTGCGCGATGAAGTGGGGCACGTGGAAATCGGCAACCGCTGGTATGGCTACCTGTGCGATCAAAGGGGCCTGGAATTGCGCGCCACCTATGCCGAGCTGGCGCTGCGCTACGAAGCGCCGACCCTGCGCGGCCCGTTCAACCTGGAAGCGCGGCGGCGGGCGGGGTTTTCGGAGCTGGAACTGTCCGATCTGCCCGCCTGACCATGCTTACGGATGGGCCGTGATGCTGATGTGCCAGTGGCTCAGGTGTCCCGCCTCGATGTGCACTTTGGCCGGTTTGTTCCAGGCGCCAGCGCCGGGGATATTGTCGGTAGTGGCGGCGGAAAAACGCCCGTCGACGAGGGCCAGCTTGATGAAGCGGGGGCCGATGTAGATCACGCGCGTGCTGGACTGCGCCGCTTCGTTGGCCAGCATGGCGCGGTTCGCCGCAATCCACGCCACCAGGGCTGCCAGTTTCGGCTTTTGCGCGGGGTTGGCCACCACTTCCGCCTTGGCGGCATTGATCAGATTTTGAATGGCGGCGCCATCGTTCTGGCCGCCCAGTGCGTCCGTGTAGCCGCCCGCGCCGTCCGCGTAGCGCAAGTCGATCTGCTGGCCGTCGCTGTGGCCGCTGTGGCCGAGGATGGAGCGGCCCGTCGCCGTCTGCGTCACGTGCTGGCCGCTGATGTCGTCGAAACGGTAAGCCTTGCCTGCCAGCCAGGCGATGGCCAGGCGCGTGGCCCACGAATCGCCGCCAGGGTCGCGCGTGCCATAGCGCCGCGCCGCCAGCGCCGCCTCGTTGTCGGCCAGGTACAGGGGGATGTAGGCCGTGTCGCCCTTGAACTCCACTTGCCCCCCTTCGGCGGGGTCCGAGCTGGCATCGACATTATCGATGCGACCCTTCAGACGCACCGTGACGACGGCCTTCTTGTCGAGCTTGGCGCCGGCAAAGGCGGGCAGCACCAGGCTGGGAAATTTTACGGTGCCGGCGGTCTTGGTATTGGTCTGGGACAATAGATTCTCCGCACTGAAGGCGGGATTGCCCCCGCCCGACGAAATGCCGATGTTGACTTCCGTAATCGTCGCCGCCGCCGGCGTGTAGTGCAATTCCAGCGGCAAGGTGTGCGTGGCCGTGGCCGTTCCTTGCGAGACGGAAACATACGGCCCCGCCAAATTGCCCGTCAGCTTGATCGGCTGCAGCACGGGGTGGGCGGCCTGGTTCGGCGAGCTGAACTTCGCCAGCGTCACCTTCAAACCCTTGCACGCGAGACTCAGTTCCACCGTCGTCACGGTGGCCAGGGCGCTGTCGCCGATATTCGTGGCGCTGACGTTGCCGCCCAGGCTCAACGCCCCATCCTTGGTTTGCTTGCTGACGTCGACGCACTCCGTCCTGACGATGCTGCCTTGCGTGAAGTGCGACTGGTTGACGGCGCCCGTGGCGGCCAGGTTGACGCCGGGCAGCCCTGTCACGGCGTACGACCAGGTATCGTTGTACTGGCTTTGCGCCGTCGTGTAGGTGGGATACTCGGCCGTGCTGACGGTGATTTTCACGCCCACGTTTTTCGTGTCCTTGGGTACAGTGAAGGCGATGGGCGAGGTGATGGTCTGGTTTTGCGCGGCGGCAATGGCCGTGAAGGTCTTGCTGCCCTCGTCATCCTGCGGCGTGTCTTCGCCCGCGGCGCGGGGGCTGGCGGGCAGGTCGCGCGCAGGCGGGCCGGCGCCATCCTGCGTGACGCTGCTGGCCGCATAGGTCTGCGCCCCGCCGCGCAGGGCCAGGCTCGCCGCATACGGATAGACGATGTCGACATTGACGTTGCTGCTGTTCTCAAAAACGACGGCACTGACGCTGACCACGTTCGGGTGGACCAGGTCGTTCAAAGTCAGCTGGTAGGTATCGGGCAGTACGCCGTCGAAGTGGAAGGCGCCCGTGGCGTCGATCACGGCGACTTGGCGCTGGTGGTTGTTGTAGCCGGCCAATAACATCTTCTTGCCGGCCAGCCCCGTGGCATTGCCGCCCGCCGGCGTGCGCAGCTGTCCTTGCAGCACGATGCCGGATTTGATGACGATCAAGGCATAGCTGGCCGTGAACTCGCCATCCTGCGAGACGAAATTGAGGTTCAGGTCGTAGCTGCCGTTGGGCAGGGATACCAGCAGTTGTTGCATGGCCGTGGCGCCGATGCTGAAGGTGCCGCTGGCCGCATCGAACGTCCAGTAGGTCTTGAGGCTGATGGCCACGCCATTCGGGCCGGACAGCAGGCCGTCGCTGTCATCCTGCAAGGCCATGGGGGCAGCATCCACGAGGCGGAACGCGAGGCCGCCCGGCTGCAGGCGGTTGTTGGGCCCCAGTCCCGTGATGGCCAGCACGGGCGCCGTGGTCGGCACGCTGCCGTCATCGTTCGGCTCCACATAGGTTTCCACAGCCGTGGGCAGTTGCGTCTGGATCAGCAGGTCCAGGGTCGTGACCTTGCCGCCCTTGCTGAGGGAAAATTGCGCGTGCTGGTCCACGCCCGTGTCGCCGGGCGTGGAAAAGCGCAGGCTGCCGTCCTGCAGCAGCACGTCCGTCACGGCCCCGCTGGCCTTGACGCTGTCGGCGCCATCGGGAAAGCCCAGCTCGGCCAGCGGCAGCACGATCACTTGCGCGGGCCGTACGGGGTCGAGGACGATGCCGTCGCCGGTACTGAAGGTCCATGTCAGGCCGGAGCTCTGGAAGGCGATGCTGCGCTCGATGCGCACGGTGATGGTGTCGGCGGGCGTGACGGTGGCGCCCGCGCCGATGCTGCCGGCCAGCACGTCGCCATCGATGATGGTGCTGCCTGCGGGCGCGCTGGCCAGCACGGCTTGCACGTTGACGGCCGCTTCGCTGCCATTGTTGCGGATGTGTACGCGGTAGGTGTAGTCCCAGGCCGTGCGGTTGACGCGCTGCTCGGCCACTTTTTCCAGCAAGGTGACTTCCAGGTCCCCGGCGGCCTGGGCGGTGGTCGCACCGGCCAGCATGATCTTCGGCGCGGGCGCCTGCGTGGGGTCGTTCGGGCCGCCGCAGGCGCACAGGGTCAGTGCCAGCGCGGCGCCTACCAGCTGCCGGTGCCGCAGGCAGGCCATGGCCAGTACGCCGGCCAGCAGCAGCCATGGCGTGGACGGCAGGGCGACGGCGGCCGGCTGCGTGATGCCCGCCTCAAGCTCGATGAAGGAGACGGGGTCGAGGATGGAAAACGGCTGGGCGCCGGGGCTGCCCGCGCCCAGGTAGTCGAAGGTGACGGAAAAGCCCGTGGCCGTGGCGCCGGGGCCGATGCCGCCGGCCAGCGCCAGCGCGTCGAGGTAGCCGCTGGCGGGAATGGCGGGATCGGGCTGCACCAGCAGCAGGTCCCAGCCTGGTAGCGTGGAGGCGCTGTGCAGGTTGGCGTACTGGCCCACGCTGAAGAACAGGGTGAATTCCTCGATGGGCACGGCCAGGGTGGTATTGCTGACCGTATAGTCGTAGCGCCACTGCGTGCCGCCCAGCGATGTTGCCGTGTAGCCGATGCTGGCGGCGTGCGCGGCGGACATCGCGCACAGCAGCAGCGCCAGCAGCGCCTGTTTGATAAAGCTCATGATCGTTCCCCCCGTAGACTGGCGCCAAGCGTGCCCAGGCAGGAGGTCAAGCAGGAAGCGTTCCTATATTAATTGTGCTGCAAAAACAAGGGCTTGGCGGAAACGGGACGGAGCAGGTGTCAAATTTTCCGACACGGCACGTTATGGCTGAGCCTGTCAGCGCTGTCCTACCCGTCTTGTCGAAACTGTCTGATTGTATGCCTTGCGGAAACACGCGATGATCGTGTTCATGCTGCAACAGCCAACCAGTCCGACGGAGTACGCGATGCAAAAGCCAGGCCAGTCCATCCACGTGAACAAGCCCTTCCTGCTGATCTGCTTGTTTACGTTCTCGACACTGGCGGCCACCTTGATGAATACGGGCGAGGCACAGCCGGACGATGCCGCGCCGGCACCCGTGGCGCGCGATGCCGGCCATGGCGCCTTGCCTGTCTGCAGCAGCGATGCGCTCACGCTGTCGGCACATTGCCAGCCGGAACGCCGGGCTTGACCGTAGCGGCACCCTGCAGCCGCTGCTGCAGCAAGGCCAGCACGGCCGCTTCCTCCGGCGCCAGCGCCTGCAAATCGTCCTGCATCTGCTGCCGCGCCCGCTCGCGCATGCCTTCCAATAAACTGCCATCGAGATACGATTCCAGCACGGCCGGGTGCACATAGCACTTGCGGCAGATCGTCGGCGTGTTGCCCAGCTTCTTGGCCACGGACTCGATCGCCTGCACGATGTTCTTCTTCGCTTGCGCATCGGAATCGACCTGTTCGAACGCCTGCAGGGCCAGCGCGGCCAGCAGGGTGCCGGACCAAGTGCGGAAATCCTTGGCCGTGTAGTCTTCGCCCGTCACCTCGCGCAGGTAATCGTTTACGTCGCCTGAATCGACGCCGTGGCGCGCACCATCCTCATCGACATATTGGAACAGTTCCTGTCCCGGCAGTTCGCGCATGCGCTGCAGCACCCTGGCCAGGTGCCGGTCGCTCAGGCGGATATCGTGGCGCACGCCGCTCTTGCCCTTGAAGTGGAAGGCCACGGCGCTGCCGTCGACCTGCACGTGGCGCGTACGCAGGGTGGTCAGGCCGAACGATTTGTTCGTGCGCGCATATTCTTCGTTACCGATGCGCATCATCGTCAATTCCAGCAGATGCACGATGGTGGCCAGGACTTTTTCCCGGGGCAAGCCCGGCAGCTGCATGCCGCGTGCGACGGCGGCGCGGATGGCGGGCAGGGCGCGGCCAAAGCTGAGCATGCGCTCGTATTTCACTTCATCGCGCACCTGGCGCCAGCGCGCATGGTAGCGGTATTGCTTGCGGCCCCGCGCATCGCGCCCCGTCGCCTGCAAATGGCCATTCGCGTGCGGGCAGATCCACACGTCCGTCCAGGCCGGCGGAATGGCCAGCGCCTTGATACGCGCCAGGGTGGCGGCATCGCGCAGGACTTTGCCATCCGCGTCGCGGTAACGGAACTTGCCGGGCTTGCCCGATCGGGCGATGCCGCTCTGATGGTCGCCCGTGTAGCGCAGGCCGGCGGCGCGGGCCGTGGTGGTGGCGGATATTTCCATGGATATAGCGTACCTTGTACGCCGCGCACCTGCCGCGCCGTTATGCTAAGGTGCGCATTCGTAACGCCGTGCGCGGCAGACAGGAGCAGCAGATGTTTGGCAGAAAAAAGAATCTGGAAGAAGACCACGTCCCCCAGGCCGACAAGCAGTATGAAAAGAAATACACGGATGACAGCTTCTGGGACAAGGTTGTCAAGTTCGCCAAGACGGCGGGACGCGAAGTCATCGAAAAAGCCCTGTGGCTGTATTACGCGGCGCAGCAGCCGAATACGCCGCTGTGGGCCAAGACGGCCATCTACGGCGCGCTCGGCTATTTCATTTCGCCCATCGATGCGATTCCCGATATCACGCCCGTGGTCGGCTATGCGGATGACCTGGCCGTGCTAGCGGCGGCTGTTGCCACGGTGGCCACCTACATCACGGCCGAGGTCAAGGAACGGGCCGCCGAGAAACTGCGCGGCTGGTTCGGCGCCTAGCTTGCCGGGGCGGGCTGGCCCGGCTGGTCCGGTTGGCCCTTGACGGCGTTGCGGTACTTGGCCCTGGCCTCGGCCTTCTTGACCGCCTCGTTGGCGATGTTCTGCGCCTTGATGCGGGCTTTTTCACTCTTGCTGCGCTGCTGCGCCACGTCCTTGTTGCCGATGCGGTTAGTCATGCCGGTCTCCTTGTTGAGCGTCAAATCTGACCAGCACAGCATACGTTCTTGCCCGTGCGCCACCGTGCGTCCGCTCACACAAGCTGCATGCCTACCGCGCTTGCGCGCCGCTGCCGCCATGGGCCAGCAGGCGCAGCACGACTTCTTTCTGGAATGAACGAAACTCCTTGTCGGCGCTGACGTTGGCGAAGGCCAGCACGGCCGTCTTGCTGGCGCGGTCGACGCAGACGACGGACGCGGCGCCCGGGTCGCCGCCGCTGTGCGTGGCCAGCGGCCTGCCGTCGACGTCGCGCAGCAGCCACACGAGGGCTTGCCGCACGGACGAGTCGGCGGGCACGATGGGGGCTGCTTGAGGCGCGAAAAACAATTGCAGGGTGGAGTCTTGCAGGTAGCGGTGGCCATCGACCCGGCCGCCATTGCTGAAGATGGCCAGGAAGCGGGCAAAGTCATGCGCCGAGCTGCGCAGCAGGCCGGCAGGCCAGTCCGGATAGCCGACGGGCGGCAGCGCTTGCAGGCCCGGTTCCTTGTGCGCATACGGCTGGGCAACGACGGTGCGCCGCGGCAAGCCGGCCAGATTCCACGCCGTGCTGTCCATGCCCAGCGGTTCGAACAGGTGCTCGTGCGTAAAGGCGTCGAGGCCATCGGGGTTCAAACGGCCCACCAGATAGCCGAGCAGGGCGATGCCGACATTGCTGTAGCGCCATTCCGTGCCGGGCCGGGCCGCGAACGACACGTCCGCGTCGTACCAGGCGCCGCCGCGCGACAGGTAGCCCTTGACGAAGTCGCGCAGCGGTAATCGCGGGTCGCCCTGCACGGCAAACGTCGTCGTCTTTTCGTACACGGCGTCGGAAATGCCCGAGGTGTGGCTGAGCAAGTGCCGAAAGGTGATAGGCACGTCGGGAAACTTCGGATGCATGAGCGGGAAGTCCAGGTAGGCCGCCACCTTGTCGTCGAGCTGGAAGGCGCCTTGTTCCAGCAGCATCATGGCGGCTGTGGCCGTGACGAGCTTGCTGACGGAGGCGACATGGAACACCGTGCTGGCGTCGGCCTTCTTACCGGCCTGGATGTCGGCCCAGCCGTAGCCGCGCGCGAAAATCGTTCGCTCGCCGCGCACCACGGCCACGCTCATGCCCGGCGTTTCCGTGCGGGCCAGGCCATCGCGCATGAAGCCGTCAAATGCCGTTTCCCACGCCAGCCTGGCCGGATCGGTGGCGCAGCCCGTTTGCAGCAGGGCCATCGAGACGCCCAGTCCCAGCACGCTTCTTCGTTTCATTGCTTCTCTCTTTTGCCATTTTTAATTATCTTAACAATATTTCCGCCCGTCATAGGCGCAATTGACAAAACATTGCTTTGAAGCAGTGATAAATGGGTGCCGCCGGCGCCTATTTGCGCCAGTAGCGTTCCAGCAGCGGTTTGACCGTCAGGCCGTGCGCGACGATGGAGAGGATGACGACGACCAGGGTGATGTCGGCCAGTTCGCGCGCCAAGCCGTCCGCCAGGCCATGCGCGATGGCATAGCTGAGGTAGTACAGCGAGCCGATGCCGCGCACGCCGAACCAGGCGGCCAGCCCGCGCAGGCGCACGCTGGTGCCCGAGGCCAGCAGACCGAGCATCACGCTGGCCGGGCGCGCCACCAGCAGCAGGAACAGCGCCACGCTCCACGCCTGCCAGCTCCAGGCGGCGGCCGTGACGGCGCCGCCCAGCAGCAGCACCAGGGTCAGTTCGGACAGGCGTTCCAGATGTTCCTTGAAGACGAGGGATTCGCCGCTGACGGTCAGCGTCACGTCGCTGTCGTGCGGCTTGGCGGCGGACACGGCATGGGTTTCCTCGGCTTGCAGCAAGCCGTGCCGGTCTTTCGGCGCGCCGGCCAGCCGCAGTTCCGTCTGGCGCAAGGCCACGCCGGCAAAGAACACGGCCAAAAAGCCCCACGCGTGCAGCCATGTGGACACGCCATACACGAGGGCGATCAAGCCCAGGGCCGCCAGGTCGTCCAGCATGGCGTGTTTCGGCTCCTTGGCGCGCACCTGCCAGCCCAGCCAGGCCAGCAGCGCGCCGCCGGCCGCGCCCAGGGCGATGGCGCCCGCGCTGGCCCAGACCAGATCGCGCCACAGCCAGGTGGCGCCGTGCGGCCCCAGCTCATGCAGACCCAGCAAGCCCAGGCCCAGCATGACGAAGGGAAAGCCGCTGCCATCGTTCATGCCAGCTTCGCTGGTCAGCATGAAGCGCAATTGCTCGCGGTCGCCCGCATGGCGCAGCTGCACGTCGGTGGCCAGCACGGGGTCGGTGGGTGCGAGGATGGCGCCCAGCAGTATGCCCGCGCCCAGGGGCAGGCCCAGCACCAAGCACGCAAAGGCCGCCACCAGGGCCACGGAGATGGCCATCGACAGCCACGCCAGGCGCAGCGACGGCAGCCAGCGCGCCAGGCTGAAAGGCACGGGCATCTTGACGCCGGCGGAAAACAGGGAGATGAGGACGGCGATTTCCGTCAGGGTTTCCAGCAGTGGCGCTTGCTGCACCAGATCGAACGAGAACAGGCCGAGGAACATGGGCCCCAGCAGCAGGCCCACGCCCAGGTAAGCCATGGCCGAGGTCAATGGCAGGCGCGCGATGCCATCGGCGCCCAGGCCACGCGCCAGCATCAGGCAACCGATCAGGATGAACCAGGCGGTGGTGCTCATGCAAACCATTGTAGCGGCGCGCGGGCAAGGGCAGCGCGCCGCACGGTTTTTTATGCTTTGTGCAGCGACACGCTGTCGTTCTGCGCCTGCATGCCATGCAGCTCGATGGGGTCGTGCGTGGAGCGCAAGCGGGGCAGGCCGTGCGGATAGTGGGTGGTGATGAAGGCCAGCATCTGCTCGCGTACCATGCAGCGCAATTCGAACGCCGTGCCTGAATCTACAGCGCTGATGAGGAAACGCACACGCACGGCCCGCTCGTTCGAATCCGTCGCCTGCACGGTGCAGACCCGGCCATCCCATTGCTTGGCGCCTTCGCAGATGCGCGTCAGTTCCGCGCGCAGCGGCTCGATCGGGATGCTGAAATCGAGCCACAGAAACACTGTTCCCAGGATCTCCGAGGAGGTATGCGTCCAGTTCTCGAACGGATTTTCAATGAACCACTGCAGCGGCACGATCAAACGGCGCTCGTCCCATACGCGCACGACCACATACGTGCCCTTGATTTCCTCGACCGTGCCCCATTCTCCGTTGACGATCAGCACGTCGTCGATGCGGATGGGTTGAGAGAATGCAATTTGCAGGCCTGCGATGAAATTGCCGAGCACGGGCCGGGCGGCGATACCGGCCACCAGGCCCGCCACGCCGGCCGACGCCAGCAGGCTGGCGCCGATCTGCCGCGCGCCGGGCAAGGTCAACAGCACGAAGGACAGGCCCAGGAGGACCACGATGGCGTGCGCGCTGCGCGTGAGCACGCGGGCCTGGGTGATCCGGCGGCGCGCGCGCAGGTTGTCGGCCGCGTCGACGGGATTGATCTGGGAAATCGTGATGCTGAGCGATTCGATGCATTGCATGGCCAGCCAGGTCAGCGCGATGATCAGCGCCACGCTGGCCAGGTGCGACATGGCGACCAGGCCCGGCGTGTCGTCGGGTGCGCTGGCCAGCACCATGCGCAAGCCGAAGACGATCAGGCACAGCTGGCTGGCGCGGAAGGCCACGCGCGCGACGTTGCTGGCAAGCGGGTGGCCATTGGCCAGTCTTTTCAGCAGGCCGATGCCGGCCCGGTGCACGCCGATGGCAACCAGGGTGACGAGCAGGGCGGAAACGAGCACGGTCAGCGCCGAGCGCAGCGGGCCTCCCATCAGCGAGTGGAACGTGCTGAGATCCATAGGCGAAAACTCCTTGTTCTTAAATGAAATGGATGTCGGAAGCGGGTATTTTACGGGCAGATGGCGTAACGGGGGCGTGCGTTGCCGTACGGATAAGACTTGCGTCAACGGGGATACTTGCAGAAATTGCTGCGCTGCGCCATGTCACGTTGACGTTTCAATACGGAAAGCAAACGGGCGTCGCCGCAGTGGAAACATAGTCATACTTGCCATGCTTTTTGTTTTTGCAAAGGAAAACGATGATAGTACGATCACTCCGAATGTCCTTGCGCTTCATCCTGCCACTGGCCCTGGTGCTGGGACTGTTTGCCTATATCGTGGTACCCCTGCTCGACAACATCACCCTGCGCTGGTATGTGCGCGACCTCGACAGCCGGGCAGAATTACTCGCCGGAACCCTCCGGCCTTCGCTCACCGAATACCTGCCCGCGCAGGACGCCACGCGCATCAGCGAACTGTTCCAGGGCGCCACGCGCGACGAGCGCCTGATCGCCATCGGCTTTTGCGACAATGCGGGCCATTTGCTGTACCAGTCCGCGCAATACCCCGCTTCCATCGGCTGCTGGAGCACGCCTTCCACGGGCGGCCTGTACAAATCCCTGGCGCAATTGCCGCAAGGGCAAGTCCATATCAGCGAAACGCCCGTGATGCAGGATGCGTCCCAGCTGGGCCGGTTGGTGCTGGTGCAGGACATGAGCTTTGTCGAGCGCCGCAATACCGATACCAAACGTTTTATATTTGCCTTCCTGGCCGTGCTGGCCGTGCTGATTTCCCTGATGACCGTGTTCGTGGCCCACCTGAGCTGGCGCGGCTGGCTGGCGGCCGTCAAGGACATTTTGCGCGGCGAATTGCTGTCGAAGAATAATCCCGCCGTTGCCGCCGCCGCACCGGCCGCCGCGCCCGCGCCGCCGCCGGAAATGCAGCCGCTGATCGGCGACTTGCGCGAATTGCTGCAGGAATACCATCTGGAACGCCAGGGCGATAACGGCTGGTCGTCCGACTGGACGCCGGACAAGCTGCGCGCCTTGCTGGAAGCGGACCTGTCGGGCGACCAGGTGCTCGTGGTGTCGAACCGCGAACCGTATATCCACACCAAAACGGAAACCGGTGTTGCGGTGCAGCGTCCCGCCAGCGGCCTGGTGACGGCCGTGGAAGCCGTGATGCGCGCCTGCTCCGGCACGTGGATCGCGCATGGCGCCGGTTCCGCCGACCGCGAGACGGTCGACAAGCTCGACCACGTGCCCGTGCCACCCGATAATCCCAGCTATACCTTGCGCCGCGTGTGGCTGACGCAAGAGGAAGAGCAGGGCTATTATTATGGCTTCGCCAATGAGGGCATGTGGCCGCTGTGCCATATCGCCCATGTGCGCCCCGTGTTCCGCTCGTCCGACTGGGAGCAGTATGTGAAGGTCAACCGCCGCTTTGCCGACGCCGTGATCGCCGAGGCGAAGGCGGACAACCCCGTCGTACTGGTGCAGGATTACCACTTTGCCTTGCTGCCGCGCATGGTGCGCGAAGCCTTGCCGAAGGCGACGATTATCACTTTCTGGCACATCCCTTGGCCGAACTCGGAGTCGTTCGGCATTTGTCCATGGCGCGAAGAAATCCTCGACGGCTTGCTGGGCAGCACGATTCTCGGCTTCCACACGCCATTCCACCGCAAGAATTTCCTCGAAACGGTGGACCGCTACCTGGAAACCCGTATCGAACCGGAAGCGTCGACCATTTCCTATGGCGGCGAGATGACGCAGGTCGAGGATTATCCGATTTCCATCGCCTGGCCGGAAGACAACCCGGACCAGCCCGACGTGGCCACGTGCCGCGCACAGATTCGCAGCGAACTGGGCGTGGCGCCCGACCACTTGCTGGGCATCGGCGTGGACCGCCTCGACTACACGAAAGGCATCGTCGAGCGATTCCAGGCCGTCGAACGCATGCTGGAACAGCAGCCTGGCATGGTCGGTCATTTTACTTTCGTGCAAATCGCCGCCCCGAGCCGCGCGTCACTCGATGAATACCAGAGTTTCGACGCCCGGGTGCGCAAGATGGTCGAACGCATCAACCGCCGCTTCGGCAGCGGCGACTATGTGCCCATCCTGCTGAAAGCCGAACACCATGGCCAGGACGATTTGCAGCGCTATTTCCGCGCCTCCGAAGTGTGCATGGTGACAAGCTTGCATGACGGCATGAATCTGGTGGCCAAGGAATTCATCGCCGCGCGCGAAGATGAGCTGGGCGTGCTGGTGCTGTCTCAATTTACGGGCGCGGCGCGCGAGCTGCACGAAGCGCTGATCATCAACCCCTACCATATCGAGCAGGGCGCCGAAGCCCTGTACCGCGCGCTCGTGATGCCGCCCGTGGAACAGCGCGAGCGCATGAAGAGCATGCGGGCCCGTGTGAAACATTTCAATGTCTACCGGTGGGCCGGGCGCATGCTGCTCGATGCGGCCCGTCTGCGCCAGCGCGACAAGGTCATGACCAAGATCGATGCCCACAGCCGCATCAAGCGGCGCAAGGGGATCTGATGGCGGAGATCCCTGACGATAGCGCAGCCTTGCTGCAACTGCTGAGTGCGCCCGGCAGCGCCGTCTTCTTCGACTTCGACGGCACCCTGGTCGACCTGGCGCCCACGCCCGACGGCGTGCGCCTGGAAGCGGGCGTGGTCGACGCGCTGATGCTGCTGGCGCGCTGGCATGGCGGCGCGCTGGCCCTCGTTTCCGGCCGCCCCGTGGCGCAGATCGATGCCATGCTGGCGCCGCTGATCCTGCCCGTGGCCGGCGTGCATGGCGTGGAGCGGCGCGGCGCCGACGGCACACGGCATGTGGCGGCCACGCCCGACGTGTCGTCCGTGCTGGCGCATGCCCGCGCACTGGCGGCGGTGTACCCCGGCTTGCTGGTGGAACACAAGCGCGGCGCCGTGGCCCTGCATTACCGGCTGGCGCCGGAACTGGAACAGCTGTGCCTGCAGGAAATGACGGCGGCCGTGCAAGCGTGCCCCGGTCTTTTGCTGTTGCATGGCAAAATGGTTCTGGAAGCCAAGCCGGCCACCACGGACAAGGGCGGCGCCATCGCCGCCTTCATGGCCGAGGCGCCGTTCAAGGGACGCCGGCCCGTGTTCGCGGGCGACGATACCACCGACGAGGCAGGCTTTGCCTATGTTCAACAAATTGGGGGGCAGGGCGTGAAAGTGGGCAGCGGCCCCAGCGCCGCCAGCCTGCGCCTGGCCAGCCCGGACGTTTTGCGCACCTTGTTGCTGGCCGCGTCCGTATCCCCGTTCAAGGAGTAGCCGATGACGACATCCTATGACACCCCCAGCGGCGCCCACGCGTCCGCTGCCGCCGCGCCGCCGGCGCAAGCGTCCCTCAATTGCGGCGTGGTGGGCAATTGCGCCTTCAGCGCCCTGATCGACCAGGCGGGGCAGGTCGTCTGGTCCTGCCTGCCCCGTTTCGATGGCGACCCCGTCTTCAACGGCTTGCTGGACGCCACGGAAAACGGCAGCGTGTGGGCCATCGACATTGAAAACTTTGCCCGCAGCGAGCAATTCTACGAGCCGAACACGGCCGTACTGCGCACGCGGCTGTACGACACGGATGGGCGCGGCGTGGAAATCACGGACTTCGCGCCCCGATTCCTCAGCCGCGATCGCATGTTCCGCCCGCTGATGCTGATCCGCCGCGTGCGTCCGCTCGATCACGCCGTGCGCATCCGCGTGCGCCTGCGGCCCCGCTACGACTGGGGCAAGCTGGCGCCGCAGGTCACGCAGGGCAGCCACCACATCCGCTATGTGGGGCCGGAACAGACCTTGCGTCTGAACACCGATGTTTCGCTCAACTATGTGCTGAGTGAAACGTATTTCGTGCTGGGCGGCACCGCCAACTTCCTGCTGGGCCCCGATGAAACCCTGGCCGGCGGCATCGACGAGACGGCGCGCATCTTCGAAAAGGAAACCATCAACTATTGGCGCACCTACACGCGCCGCCTGGCCGTGCCGCTGGAATGGCAGGACGTGGTCATCCGCGCGGCCATCACATTAAAACTGTCTTTATATGAAGACACGGGCGCCATCATCGCCGCCATGACGACGAGCATCCCGGAAGCGCCGGGCAGCAGCCGCAACTGGGATTACCGCTATTGCTGGCTGCGTGACGCTTTCTTCGTCGTGCGCGCACTCAATAGTTTGTCCGAAGTGGGCACGATGGAAGAGTATTTGCGCTGGCTGACGAATATCGTCGCCCGCTCGAAAGGCGGCCACATCCAGCCCCTGTACGGCATCGGCCTGGAAGAGCAGTTGCCCGAGTCCATGCTCGACCACTTGCCCGGCTACCGGGGCAATGGTCCCGTGCGCGTCGGCAACCAGGCGCAGGAACACTTTCAGCACGACGTCTATGGCAATATCGTGCTCGGTGCTGCACAGGCTTTCCTCGACCACCGCTTGTTCCACCGGGCGGGCAGGGCCGAGTTTGCCGCGCTGGAAGCCGTGGGTGACCAGGCCTTCAAATTGCACGCGGAACCGGACGCGGGCATGTGGGAGTTGCGCACGCGGGCCAGGGTCCACACCTCGTCCATGCTGATGAGCTGGGCCGCCTGCGACCGCTTGGCCAAGGTCGCCCATAAACTGGGCTTGCCGGACCGGGCCGAGCACTGGAACAGCCGCGCCGTGCTGATACGCGAGAGGTTGCTGCGCGAAGCGTGGAGCGAGGAGCGCCAGGCCTTCGCGGAAAGCCTGGGCGGGCGCGACCTCGACGCCTCCGTTCTACTGATGGCGGAAGTCAACTTCATCGACCCCATGGACCCCCGTTTCATCGCCACCGTCGACGCGCTGGAAGCATCGCTGTGCGACGGCCCCTACATGCGCCGCTACGAAGCGCCCGACGACTTCGGCAAACCGGAAACGGCCTTCAACATCTGCACCTTCTGGCGCATCGACGCCCTGGCGCGCATCGGCAGGAAAGACGAAGCGCGCAAAATCTTCGAAACGATGTTGATGGCGCGCAACCACCTGGGCCTGCTGTCGGAAGATACGCACCCGGTGACGGGGGAGATGTGGGGGAATTTCCCGCAGACGTATTCGATGGTGGGCCTGATCAACTGCGCCGTCAGGTTGTCGGCGCCTTGGGATAGCGCTATTTAATTGTGCCATGTCATTACGCGCCAGGTCATCACCAGCCTTGGTGCGCAGGAATACGAAATGCCGAATGGCATCCACACTGATCAATACGAAATACCGAGATGACGACCGCAAACGACATTTTAGCGACAATAAATGACAGCATTTTTCTTGAGACTATTTTCCAGAAAGATACTGATTGGGATGCTGTATTGTGCGCCAGGGAATCTGTTGAGTTTGATGGCGCATGGTGTGCCAGCTACGAAAAAGTGACCTCATCTTGTCCACCTGAAGGCGCCCTGGTGAAGGGGATCAGGGAGGTCGCATTCAAGAAAGTGTATCAAATCACTGAGAATTCCGACCTTGCTGGCTATGTGTCGGACGATATGGGCCTGATTGCACAGGCATGCCACGATAAAGTCGAGATCGACTTTATCGACAATCTCTGGAAAACCTATATGCGCGGAGAGTTTCCAACTTGAGCTGATACAGGCATGTTCGCGGCGCATCTGCGACGCCATTTCAGCTGCCAGTTGCGCGCTCGCCACGCCCATACAACCTGCACTCCGCCGCCAGCGCCAGCAAATTCGGGTCGCGCTCGCGGCTGCTCAGCATCAGCAGGGTGATTTGCTGGTGCGAGCCGTAGCGCGCGTCCAGCGGCAGCAGTTCGATGCGCGAGCTGAAGGCGCGCACGCGGCCCGGCAGCAGGCTGTAGCCGATGCCGCCGCTGACGAGGTTGATCAGCGAGAAGATGTCGCCCACGCGCATGGCCGTGTCGGGCACGAATCCCGCCAGGTCGAACGCGTGGTTGAAGCTTTGCGAGGTGACGAAACCTTCGTTCAGGGTGACGAATTTCTCATGGCGCAGCAGCTGCAAGTCCACCGAGGCGGCGCCCGCATAGGGCGAGGCTAGCGGTGCGGCCAGGTAGACGTCGTCCTGGAACAGGGGCACGGCCACCAGCCCGGCATGCTGTTCTTCCTCCTGCACGCCGACGATGATGGCGTCCAGGCGTCCATCGGCCAGGCTTTGCAGCAGTTCGCGGTTCGAGCCCAGGGTCAGGTCGATGTCGAGGCCGGGCCGGCGCAGCTTCAGGGCGATCACCAGTTGCGGGATGCAGTGCAGGGTCAATGAATACAGCGAACCGATCTTCAGGCGCACGGGGTTGATGCCCGACATTTCGCGCACCTTGCGCACGCCTTCCTCGCACTCGGCCAGCGCGCGCCGCGCCGATTCGGCAAAGGTGTAGGCCGCATGCAGCGGTATCAGGCTGCGGCCCTCGCGCTTGAACAGGGGACAGCGCAAGCCGTCTTCCAGCGAGTGCAGGGCGCGGTGCACGCTGACCGTGCTCTGGCCCAGCGCGTCGGCCACCCGCGCCAGGTTGTTCAATTCCATAAAGCTGAGAAAAACCTCGAGCTTTTTCAGCGTGATTTCTTCGTTGATGGCCATGATCACCGTGATTATCGTGAGTTCATTAACTTCAGGGTAATGAACATGGTAGCAGGTTGATTGTCGCGCCTCTGTTTTCGCTCTATCGTCAGGGTTCGATAGCTTAATTCGGAGGCAAGATGTCAACCGCCACAGCAGCGCCAGCGCAGCGGCAAAAACAATGGGACACGCGGCGCACCGAGAAGCGCCGCCGCCTCGATGCCGTGCGCCACTACGCGAGCGGCCCCGTGCTACAACAGGGCGACATGGTCGCCGTGCTCGAAGCGCTGCTCGCGCCGGGCGACCGCGTCGTCCTGGAAGGCAACAACCAGAAGCAGGCCGATTTCCTCGCCCGCATGCTGACCCAGGTCAATCCCGACAAGATCCACCATCTGCACCTGATCATGCCCAGCGTCAGCCTGCCCGAACACCTCGACCTGTTCGAGCGGGGCATCGCCCGCAAGCTCGATTTTTCGTTTGCCGGCACGCAAAGCCTGCGCATCGCCCAGTTTCTGCAGGATGGCTTGCTGGAAGTTGGCGCCATCCACACGTATATCGAACTGTATGCGCGCCTGTTCGTCGACCTCACGCCGAACGTCGTCATGGTGGCCGGCTACATGGCTGACCGCCAGGGCAATCTGTACACGGGCCCCAGCACCGAAGACACGCCGACTCTGGTGGAGTCGGCCGCCTTCCGCGACGGCATCGTCATCGCCCAAGTCAATCAGATCGTCGACGACGTCAGCGATTTACCCAGGGTCGACGTGCCCGGCTCGTGGATCGATTTCGTCGTGCAGTCCGATAAACCGTTCTTCATCGAGCCGCTGTTTACCCGCGACCCGCGCGTGATCAAGCCCGTGCACGTGCTGATGGCCATGATGGCGATCCGCGGCGTGTATGAAAAACACCAGGTGCAGTCGCTCAATCACGGCATCGGTTTCAATACGGCCGCCATCGAGCTGATTTTGCCCACGTATGGTGAGCAATTGGGCTTGAAGGGCAAGATCTGCCGCAACTGGGTGCTCAATCCCCATCCGACCTTGATCCCTGCCATCGAGACGGGCTGGGTCGAGAGCGTGCACTGCTTCGGCGCGGAACTGGGCATGGAAGGCTATGCGGCCGCGCGGCCCGACGTGTTCTTTACGGGCCGCGACGGCTCCATGCGCTCGAACCGCGCCCTGTGCCAGCTGGCCGGCCAGTACGCGGTCGACCTCTTCATCGGCGCCACCTTGCAGATGGATGGCGTAGGTAACTCGTCCACCGTGACGAATGGCCGGCTGGCCGGCTTTGGCGGCGCGCCGAACATGGGGCACGACCCGCATGGCCGGCGCCATCCGACGCCGGCCTGGCTGGACCTGATCGAGACGGACGATCCGCTCGCGCGCGGCAAGAAGCTGGTGGTGCAGATGGTCGAAACGTTCCAGGATGGCGGCCAGCCGACGATCGTCGAATCGCTCGATGCCGTGGCCGTGGGGCAGGCCAGCGGCATGCCGCTGGCGCCCGTGATGATCTATGGCGACGACGTCACCCACGTGCTGACGGAAGAGGGCATCGCTTACCTGTACAAGGCCCGGTCGCTCGACGAGCGCAAGGCCATGCTGGCGGCGGTCGCCGGCGTGACGCCGATTGGCCTGCGCCACGACCCGAAGACGACGGCCAAATTGCGCGCCGACGGCCTGATCGCGCTGCCCGAGGATATCGGCGTGCAGCGCGGCGCGGCGAACCGCTCGCTGCTGGCCGCGAAAAGCATCGCCGACCTGGTCGAATGGTCGGACGGCCTGTATCAACCCCCCGCCAAATTCAGGAGCTGGTAATGATTGCAATGAGCACAATGATGACGATGACACCGGTGCGGGAACGCTGCGCCACGTTGGGACGGCAAGTGCTGCAGGCGCTGCTCGATGAAGTGACCTTGACGCCGAAACCGGGCCTGGTCGATTTGCGCAGCCGTGGCGCGCATACGGACTTGAACTGGGCCCTGATGTGCCATTCGGCCTGCGTGCTGGAGCCCGTGTTTGCCGCCATGGCCGACGCCGGCGCGCGCAGTGAAGACGACGACCTGCTGCGCCAGCGCATCGGCGCCATCGGCCGCGACGGCGAGGCGCTGATGCTGGCAGCGACGGGCGGCGTGAACACGCACCGGGGCGCCATCTGGGCGCTGGGCCTCTTGGTGACGGCGGCGGCGCAGCAGGGCGCGCGCGGCGCGTCGCTGGCACCAACAGCCGTGGCGGCGCGGGCCGGCGCGCTGGCCCGTTTGCACGACCGCGGCGCGCCTGGCGCCACCGGCAACAAGGGCGAACTGGCGTGCCGCCAGTATCAGGTCGATGGCGCACGGGGCCAGGCCCGCGCCGGCTTTCCCCTGGTGACGGGTGCCGGATTGCCTGCCTTGCACGCTTCGCGGGCGCGCGGCGACAACGAAACGACGGCGCGCCTGAACGCTTTGCTGGCCATTGTCAGCCAGCTCGATGACACCTGTGTGCTGTCGCGCGGCGGCGAGCCTGCCTTGCTGGCAGTGCAGGCTGGCGCTGCGCGGGTACTGGCGGCCGGCGGCGCGGCCACGGCCGCCGGTACCGAAGCGCTGCTGGCCCTGGAAGCCGTGGCGCTGGCGCGCGGCGTGTCGCCGGGCGGCGCGGCCGATCTGCTGGCGGCCACCTTGTTCCTCGACCGATTGACGCAAGGAGAAGCGCATGGAAACGCGTGACTATACATTCCCGGCCGGGCAGCCGGCGGCAGGGCGCGCGCTGGCCGGCGTCGTCGGCTCGGGCGACCTGGAAGTGCTGCTGCAGCCGGGCAGCGATGGCGTGACCCGCATCGTCGTCAACACCTCCGTCGATGGCAAGGGCACCGTGTGGGATGCGCTGTTGCAGCGCGTATTCGGCGGCGAGCCGCTGCCGGCGGCGCGCATCGTCATCAACGATTGCGGCGCCACGCCGGGCGTGGTGCGCATGCGCATCGAACAAGCGTACGAAGAATTGCAAGCGGGGAGGGCGGCATGAGCACATTGCAGCAATTACTCGAGCGTGACAGCTTCATCGAACGGGGCGCGCGCAGCAGGGCCAAGGCCTTGCTGGATGCGGGCAGCATGCGCGAACTGCTCGACCCGTTCTGCGGCATCGCTTCGCCGTGGCTGCCTAAACAGGGCGTGACGGCCCAGGCGGACGATGGCGTGGTGGTGGCCAAGGGCCTGTTCGGCGGCCAGCCGGCCGTGGTGCTGGCCATCGAGGGCGCCTACCAGGGCGGTAGCATGGGTGAGGTGGGCGGCGCGAAAATCGCCGGCGCGCTGGAACTGGCGGCGCGCGACAATCGCAACGGCATCCCGACGCGCGCCGTGATCCTGTTCGAAACGGGCGGCGTGCGCCTGCAGGAAGCCAACCTGGGCCTCGCTGCCATTGCCGACATCCATGCGGCCATCGTCGACCTGCGCCGCTACCAGCCCGTGATCGGCATTACGGCCGGCACCGTCGGCTGCTACGGCGGCATGTCGATCGCGGCGGGCTTGTGCAGCTACCTTGTCGTCACGCGCGAGGCGCGCCTGGGTCTCAACGGTCCGGCCGTGATCGAGCAGGAGGCGGGCGTGGACGAATTCGACTCGCGCAACAAACCGTTCATCTGGAGCCTGACGGGCGGCGAACAGCGCTTCCACAGCGGCTTGGCCGACGCCTATGTGGAAGACGACACGGCGCAGATGCGCGCCACGGTAGCCGAATTGTTCGCGCGCGGCGTGCCAGCACAGCACCGCAGCAGCCAGGCTGACGATTTTCTCGCCCGCCTGGCGCAAGTGGACGCCGGCCCGCAAGCCACGCCGCAAGCCGTGCGCACCATCTACAGCAAAGGAGCAGCAGCATGAACGCCATCACCGATACGAGCCGGGGCGCCGTCTGGCTCGCGGCCCTGACGCAGCATGCCGCGCCGCTGCCTGATTATCCGCCTTCCGTGCGCGTGGTCGACGCGCCGCTGGCGGACGAGCCTGCGCGCTACATTGCCGTGCTGCCCGACCCGGACAACCGTTTTGTGCGTGCACGCACCGGTGAAGTCGGCCTGGTCGAGGCGTGGCAACTGGCGCGCGCCGTGCGGCAGGTGGTGCTTGAAGACCGCGAGTTGGCCGTGAAACGGCCCATCGTCGCCGTCATCGACGTGGCCAGCCAGGCGTATGGCCGGCGCGAAGAAGCGTACGGCATCCACCAGGCGCTGGCCGGCGCGGCAGGCGCATACGCCGAGGCGCGCCTGGCCGGCCATCCCGTGATCGGCCTGATCGTCGGCAAGGCCATGTCGGGCGCTTTCCTCGCGCACGGCTACCAGGCCAACCGCCTGATCGCGCTCGACGACCCGCAAGTGATGGTGCATGCGATGGGCAAGGCGTCGGCGGCGCGCATCACCCTGCGCACCGTGGAAGCGCTCGAAGCGCTGGCCGCCAGCATCGCGCCGATGGCCTACGACATTGGCAACTACGCCACCCTGGGCTTGCTGTGGCAAACCTTGCAGGTGGCGCAGCCCGACGATCCATCGGCGCAGGACACGGCCGCCGTCGAGGCCTGCCTGCGGGCGGCCCTGGCCGACATCCGCGCCGACCCGCTGCCGGACCTGTCCAGCCGCCTGGGCGCGCCGCATCGCCAGGCGTCGGCAAAAGTCAGGGAGGTGCTGGGGCAGCAGTGGTAGGTGAAACAACAGAGAAGACTTCAAGTCATTCCATTCCTATAACGGAGACAAATCATGATCATTTACGGAACCGCACTGCTGGCCTTATGCCACTTGCTCGGCATCTTCCTGGGCGACCTGCTCGGGCAGCTGATGGGCGTCAAGACCAACGTGGGTGGCGTGGGCATCGCCATGCTGCTGCTGATCTGCGCCCGTCTCTACATGCAGCGGCGCGGCTGGCTGCCGCAGATGACGGAGCGGGGCGTCGAATACTGGGGCGCCATGTATATTCCCGTGGTGGTGGCGATGGCCGCGCAGCAGGACGTGGTGGCGGCCTTGCGCGGCGGACCGGTGGCCGTGCTGGCCGCCATCGGTTCCGTCATCGTTTGTGGCGCAGTGATCTCGCTGATTAATCGAATGGAAAGCCCGGCCGCCGTCGAAGCCGACTCGATGCTGATCAAGGAGCACCGTCATGCTTGAGATATTTGAAAAAGCCGCCATCCACAATGGCCTGGTGACGGCATTCGCTTTTGTCGGCCTGATCATGCTGCTGTCCGTGGCGCTGTCGAAGTATCTGACCCTGGGCCGCGTGCACGGTTCGGCCATCGCCATCGTCATCGGCCTGGGGCTTGCTTACTGGGGCGGCGTGCATAGCGGCGGCCACAAGGGACTGGCCGATCTGTCGCTGTTCGGCGGCATCGGCCTGATGGGCGGCGCCATGCTGCGCGACTTTGCTATCGTCGCCACGGCCTTCGAAGTGCAGGCGACGGAAGCGCGCAAGGCGGGCCTGATCGGCGTCGTGGCGCTGATGCTGGGCGTGGTGCTGCCGTTTCTCGTCGGTGCGGGCATCGCGTACGCGTTTGGCTATTCGGACGCCGTCAGCATGACCACTATCGGCGCCGGCGCCGTCACCTACATCGTCGGCCCCGTCACGGGCGCGGCCATCGGCGCCAGTTCCGACGTCATGGCGCTCAGTATCGCGGCGGGTCTCATCAAGGCCATCCTGGTGATGGTGGGCACACCCGCCGCGGCGCGTTTCCTGCGACTGAAAACGCCGCGTTCGGCCATGGTCTTCGGCGGCCTGGCCGGCACCGTCAGCGGCGTATCGGCGGGCCTTGCCGCCACCGACCGCAAGCTGGTGCCGTATGGCGCGCTGGTGGCCACGTTTCATACGGGCCTGGGCTGTTTGCTGGGTCCATCGTTGCTGTTCTTTGCCGTCAAGGCGGTGGTGGCCTGATGGAAGCCTGGCGCGCGCATGATCTGTTGTGGCTGGACGGCTTGCCGGACGGCGCATCCTTGCCAGCTTGGGCCGACTCTGTCTGGCTGCAGGCCGCGCCCTTGGTGGTGCGGCGCGCCAGCACGGCCCCCGGGCGCATCCCCGTGGGTATGCGCGGCATGCTGCGCAGCGAGCGGCATGCGTGCGAAGTGGACGCCGCCGCCGTCGTGCGCCGCGTCACACCGGAAATGCTGGCGCATGCGCCAGTGCCGGATTTTTCCTGCGCCGCGCTCGACGCGCTGCGGCAAGTTGCGCCGCTGCTCGACGCCACGGGCTGGCCTTGGGGGCCGACGGGCGGCGTCGGTTTCGCGTTGGCCAGCGGCTTGCCCGTGCTGCGCGCCGACAGCGACCTCGATCTCGTGCTGCGCATCGGCGCGCCGCCGGACCTCGCCCGGGCCGACGCCCTGCGCGCCATCGCGGCCACTGTCACGGCGTGCCGGCTGGACATGCAGATCGACACGGGCCGTGGCGGCTTTGCGTATGCCGAGTGGGCGGCGGGGCGGGGCCGGGTCTTGCTGAAAACGGATCACGGCCCGGTGCTGACGGCCACGCCATGGGAGCTGGCATGAGCGTCTTGTTTACCTTTCCCGGCCAGGGCGCCCAGACTCCGGGCATGCTGCATGCGTTGCCCGGCGATGCGGCCGTGGCGGCGGCCCTGGCCGAAGCGGCTGAAGTGCTGGGCCACGATCCGTTGGAACTGGACACGGCTGACGCGCTGGCGTCGACGCGGGCCGTGCAACTGTGTTTGCTGATCGCGGGCGTGGCGATGGCGCGCTCCCTGGCCGCGCGCGGCGCGCTGCCCGACATGGTGGCCGGCTTTTCCATCGGCGAATATGCGGCGGCCGTCGTCGCCGGCGCGCTCGATTATGCGGATGCCGTGCGCCTGGTGGCGCGGCGCGGCGAGTTGATGGAGCACGCGTATCCGGCCGGCTACGGCATGGCGGCCATCATCGGCCTGGACCTGGCGCAGCTGGAACCCTTGCTGGCGCAGGTGCATGGCGCTGCAACGCCCGTATATGTCGCCAACCTGAACGCGCCGCGCCAGATCGCCATTGCCGGCAGCGAGCTCGCCTTGCACGCCGTGATGGCGCTGGCCCTCGCGCATGGCGCCAGCAAGGCCAAGCGCCTGGCCGTCAGCGTGCCGTCGCATTGTCCGTTGATGGAGGCTGCCGCCGGCGACATGGCTGCCGCCTTCGATGGCGTGGTCGTGCGCCGCCCATCGCTCGTCTACCTGAGCAGCAGCGCGGCGCGCGCGCTGTTCGACCCGGCCCGCATCCGCGACAGCCTGGCCGCCAACATGGCGCAGCGCGTACAGTGGACCGCTACCGCGCGCCTGGCGTGGGAACGTGGCGCCAGGCTGGCGCTGGAAATGCCGCCCGGCAGCGTCCTGACGCGGCTGACGGCGCTAGACTTCACGGATGGCGTGGCCATCTGCTGCGACGGCAACCGGGCCGACAGCCTGCTGGCGCTGGTGAGGCGGGAGCGGGATGGCGCCGCGCCTTAGAGCCTGGCGCTCAGTCCAATCTGGAAGCCACGGCCCGGCAAGGGCGCGATGTATTTCAGTGGAGAATTGTGTGGCCTGGCATCGTCATCGAGGAGGTTGGTGCCGCTGATGAACACGTCGATGCCGGCAAACGGCGAATTCGGCACTTGCAGTGCGCGGCTCACCTGGAAGTTCACCATGGTGTAGCCGTCGAGCGGCACTTCCTCGCTGACACTCTTGCCCAGGTACTTCTGCTTGTCGTACCAGGTGCTGGAAAGCTTGGCCTTCCACCCCTTGTTTTCCCACAGCAGATTCGCGCCATAGCGGTTGGTGGGCATGTTGGGCAGGTAGGCGCCGTCGTTGTGCGCGCGCAGCTTGTCCGGATTGTCCGCCTTGTTCTTGACCAGGTCGGCAAAGGCGGAGAGGTTCAGCTTGCCGTAGCCGCCAAGCTCAATGAGCTGCGAGGCGTCGATCTCGAATCCCTTGACCGTCGTATCGGTCTGCTTCCAATATTTTAATGGCAGGCGATTGGCCGTCTGCAGTCCCGAGTGGCCAAGATACAGAAAGTTTTCATACTTCATGACGTAGCCGGTGGCGGACAGCTGGAAGCCGCGATTGCTGAACAATCCGGTAAGCTCGGTATTCCGCGCGCGCTCGGCCTTCAAATCCTGGTTGCCTTCTTCCTGGGTCATGATCGAATAGTGGCGGTTGCTCGCATACAATTCATTGACGTCGGGCGCTCTTTCCGACGAGGCATGGCGCAGCTTCGCACCGAACAGCTGGCCAAGCTTGGCCGAGGCCCCGAGGCTATAGCTGTTCAGGCTGAACGACCTGTCCTTGAGTTTGGAATTGCTCGCATTCCTCGACGTCTTGAATCCGCTCTGGCGGATGTCGTGCTCGACTTTTTCATGGCGAAAACCGGCATCGAAGGTGGCCCAGTCGGCGTCGAGGTTTTCCTTGACGAACAGTGCGCTGCTGGCCGTGCTCGCATCGGGAAGGTAAAGCTGCGGCCCGCTGCCGGTGATGTCGCGGGATTGATGGCTCAGGCCAAGCAAGCCGCTCAAGGGACCCGCGCGCCGGTGCGCCAGCAGCAGCTCGGCCTGGTTGGTGTCGAAGCGGTAGTCGTTGGCCTTCGCCGCTCCCAGGCGTTCTCCCGACGTATTGTTCAGGCGCGACACGCGCAGCTGCGCGCTTTCCATATACGCGACGGGGTCGCGCAGAGTGGCTTCCAGCGCATATTTATCCTGGCTGATCACGACGCCGACGGGCAACCTCTCGTCATAATTCGCGCCGAAAGACTTGTTTTCCATGGAAAAGCCCGGCACGCCATAGTCGCTATTCTTGGTGTCGAGGCTGACGGCCACGTAGCCGCGATCGAAAAAATAGGTGCTGCCGACGGCAAAGTGGGAATTGCTGGCATGGCTGTTACCCAGGGTGCCGTGGTAATCGGGGGTCACGTCCTTGTTGATCTTGTTCTGCACCGTTTTTGGCGTGCCGGGCACGTAAGCGGGGTTGGCCGGATTGACGTAGGTCTTGCGCTGCCAGACGGATGTCGGCTGATTGGTATAGAAGGAAAAATCGCCATCCGCCCAATCCGGATTTTCCGTCATGAACTGGTCGATAAACGGTTGCGAAGCCTTGTTGTAGACTTGCTGGATCCGCGCTTCTTTCTGGCAACTGTCGGCCAGGAAGGTATTCACGCCGCCTTTCACTGGGAACAGCTGGCTGTTGCACACGCCGGCCTTGCTGTTGCCGGGAATATCGTAATGCCCGATCTTCTGGAATGACATCTGCAGATTCGTCGAGAAGCGCTTTCCATCGTTGAAGTTCATGCGCAAGCCTTGCGCGTCCGCATCGTTGAAGCCCTTGCGCAGTACAAATTCAAGGTCTTTCTCCTTGCTCTCCATCTTCCTCGAAACGAGGCCGGAATCGATGTCGACGCTGCCGCCGATCGCATTGCCGCCGTAACGTACGCTGTCGGACGATTTGTTCACGGTCACGCTGCGCGCAAACAGCGGGTCGAACGGGATGTTGATATCCCCGCTGAGCGCATTCATGCCGAGGATGGACTGGCCATCCTCGAGAATTTGCACGCGGCTGCCACTGAGGCTGCGAATCACGGGTGCGCCGGCATTCGGGCCGAAGGCGCTGCTTTGCACGCCCGATACATGCTCGAGCATGCCGCCCAGGGTCCTGTTCTGCGCTTGCGTATTCTCGACGATGACGACGCTGTCGATGCCGGAAGGCCTGTCCGCGCGGACTTGGATGGTTTGCAGGGTGACGTCGTCCGCCGCGTAAGCGAGCGGGGCAGTGGACAGCATGGCGGCTGCGAATACATGATGGCGCATAGGACTCTCTAATAGGCGTATGGGATGCTGGCGCTGGACGCAGGCGCAGCGCGAAGTGATAAATGCAATTGACTTGCAATAATAGCTGGCGCGTCATGCTATTGCAAGTAAACTGCATTAGTCGAGCGGAAGGCGCAGCACGGACAGCCGGCATGTGCCGGCTACCGTGTAGCAAAGTGCGGAGGTGGGATGGCCGCTATTATTAGTTGCGCGTTGCGCATGTGCGGCGCAGACCGAATGCGTCCGCCTGCGCCCTCGTGGAGCCGTTACTTCAGGTGGATTGCTGGGGCTTTTTCGCCTGCAGGCGGCGCGAACGCCGTTTTCTTTCCCAGATGACGATGCCCGTCACCGACAGCATGGCCACCATCACGCCCATGAAGGACATCATGATGCGTCCCGGCAGGCCGAGGATGCGGCCCGAGTGCAGGGGGAATTGCAATTGCACGAAGACGTCGGCGGCCGTGCCTTCCCATGGCTTGTGCTGGCCGATGATGCTGCCGTCCATGCCGTCGACGTACAGGTTTGACAAGCCCATGCCGGCCGTGCCGAATTCATCGGCCGGGTCGAAGAACGAGACGTTGTAGAACGAGTAATTGCCGCCGTAATAAATGCCGCCGATGGGTGAGGTGATGCCGCGCTGCACGGCCTGCTTTTTGGCGATGGCCACGGCTTGCTCGAAACCGATCGCGGGCGTGATATACGTGCCGTATGGCGCCGGCGTTTGCGTTTCGTACGGGCCCGGCGTGGTGGTCGAGACAAGCGACATGACGGGATAGAACACTTCACGGTACAGGTTCAGCGAGAATGACGTGAACGCGACGACGATGATGATGATCCACACCCACAGGCCGCCCGCGCGGTGCAAGTCGAAATTGAGCTTGTAGCCGCCGGCTGCCCAGCGCACCACCCATGACGGTTTCCAGCGCTGCCACCAGTTGGCGGCGTCGCGGTGGCGCGGCGCTTCATCCTGCGCGCGTGGGCGCAAACGGCGCGGCGTGGTCAGATAAAACGCCACCATGCTGTCGAGCAGCCAGATGAGGGCCACCGTCCCCATCAGCCAGTAGCCCCAGCGGTCCGTGCCCCAGAAGGCGGGCACGTGCAGGCTGTAGTGCAAGTGGCGCAAGAACGGCATCAGGCTGCGGCGCGACAG
This sequence comes from Janthinobacterium sp. LS2A, assembly GCF_036543145.1. Lineage (NCBI taxonomy): Bacteria > Pseudomonadati > Pseudomonadota > Betaproteobacteria > Burkholderiales > Oxalobacteraceae > Janthinobacterium > Janthinobacterium sp. LS2A. Next base: position 1,144,929 of record NZ_JAZHPB010000001.1, on the reverse strand, counting down.
GGAAATGGCCGTCGAATCGCGCGTGCCCGTGATCTGCGCCGTGACGGGGTCGATGTAGACGGTGTTGTAGTCGAGCACGAACGGCTTGTTCGTGGCCGGGTCGGTGAGCGGACGCACCATGAAGGCGCCCGCATGACCTTCTTCCAGGCCCAGGGTCATGTAATTGACTTCCACGCGCGGGTCTGCGGCGGCCACTTTTTGCGCCAGCACGAACGGCGGCTGCAGGGGGCCGCGGCCCGGCGTTTCCATGATGTCGGCGTTAAGCCATTCGTCCAGTTCGTGGTCCCACGACGTGACGGCGCCCGTCAGGCCCGCGACGATGAGGAAGAGGGCAATGGTGAGACCGGCCCAGCGGTGTATGACAGTCCAGAAAGCGCGCATGCGGTACAAACCTTCAACATAAAACCGGCTTGTTGCCGCCAGCGGGCGCCACCGGGGCGCACAGGGAAAAGCCAAGTATGGGCCTAGTACAGGCCTGTTATTTTGATAATGGGAATCGTTCTCATTATCCGCCGTGGCATGGCGTTTGTCCAGCGCCAATGGTGTTGCCTCGAGTCAAATGGCGCATGCTAAGATGCTAGCAAGAAGTTAATTTACATTCCACATGGAAATATTCAAGGTTGAAGCGGCATGCGTATAGAAGATCGGAACAATGTCCGCGTGAACGAACGCAGCGGTGCACCGCTGGCTGGCGCGGCAGCCACCATGGTGTTCATGCATGGTTTTGGCTGCGATCAAACCATGTGGCGCTATCTGGAGCCGCTGTTTCGTCCGCACTACCGCACCGTGCTGTTCGATCTGGTCGGCAGTGGCGCTTCCGACCAGGGCGCCTATGATTTCGATCGCTATGCGCGGCTCGATGCGCACGGCGCCGATTTGCGCCAGGTCATCCATGCCGTTGGCGGCGGTCCCGTGATTTGCGTCGGCCATTCCGTCAGCGCCATGAGCGCCTTGCTGGCCACGATTGCCGAGCCGGAGTTGTTCGCCGCGCAAATCATGCTGGCGCCGTCGCCGTGCTATATCGACGATGCGGCGGCCGGTTACCGGGGCGGCTTCAGCCGTGCCGATATCGACGACCTGCTGGATGCCATGGACGCCAATTACCTGGGCTGGTCCGCCGGCATGGCGCCTGCCATCATGGGCGCGCCCGGGCAGCCGGCGCTGGGAGACGATCTTGTGAACAGTTTTTGCCGCACGGACCCGGCCATCGCCCGGCATTTCGCGCAAACCACGTTTTTGTCCGACCACCGCGCCATCTTGCCGCACAACAGCACGCCGGCCCTGATCGTGCAATGCAGCGACGACTTCATCGCGCCGCCGTCCGTGGGCGAGTACTTGCGCGAGATGCTGCCGCGCAGCAGCCTGCACGTGGTCGAGAATGTCGGTCATTGCCCGCACATGAGCGCGCCCGATGCCAGCTACCGCGCCATCCGCCAATTTCTCGACGGCCTGCACCTGTAATGCGCGACACGATGCCTTCCTTGCCTGATACTGACACCTTGTTCCAGCACGCGGCTTGCGGCTTGCTGCTGTGCACGGCCGACGGCACCATTGTGCAGGCGAACGCCACCTTTTGCGGCTGGCTCGGCTACGGCTCTGCGGAATTGCTCGGCAAAAAGAAACTGCAGGACTTGCTGACCATCGGCGGGCGCGTGTTCCACCAGACGCACTGGCTGCCGCTGATGCAGGTGCAGGGCAGCGTGTCGGAAATCCTGCTCGACATGCGCCAGCGCCAGGGGCAATCCATACCGATGCTGTTCAACGCCGTGCGCCGCGTGCACGAGGGCGTGCGTTATGACGAGATCGCCGTCTTTGTCGCCAGCGACCGGCGCAAATACGAGCAGCAGCTGCAGCTGGCGCGCAAGGAGGCGGGCGAGCTCAACGAGCAGCTGGCGGCCGCCGACCGGCGCAAGGACGAGTTCCTGGCCACCCTGGCGCACGAGTTGCGCAACCCGCTGGCGCCCATGCGCAATGTACTGGAAGTGCTGCGCCTGGCGCAGCTGGACGATCCGCAGCTGCGCTGGGCGCGAGACGTGCTGGGCCGGCAAGTGGGCCACATGACGCACCTGGTCGACGATTTGATGGAAGTGTCGCGCATCACGCAGGGGCGTCTGGAATTGCGCCGCGCCAGCGTGGAGCTGGCCCCCGTGGTCGAAGCGGCCCTGCACAGCGTGGCGGAGCTGGCCGCGCAATCGGGCCACGCGGTGCACGTGGAGCAATGGCCGCAATCCATCTGGCTCGACGCCGACGCCACGCGACTGGGGCAGATGATTGCCAACCTGCTGACCAACGCCGTCAAGTACACGCCCGCCAACGGCGTCATCGGGCTGGAAGTGTCGTGCACGGACAACGACGTGCACATTACCGTGCGCGATTCGGGCATCGGCATTGCGCCCGAGCACCTAGACACGGTGTTCGACATGTTTTCGCAGCTGGAACCGGCCCTGTCGCGGGCACAGGGCGGCCTGGGCATCGGCCTGTCGCTGGTGCGCGGCCTGGCCGAATTGCATGGCGGTAGTATCAGCGCGCACAGCGATGGCGTGGGGCTGGGCAGCACCTTCATATTGCGCCTGCCGCTGCCCGCCGTGCCGCTGCAGGCGCCGCCCGAGCCCAACCGCCGCTTGCTGGCCGGCACGCGCGAGGGCAAGGTGCTGGTCATCGACGACAGCGCCGACGCGGCCGAAAGCCTGGCGCTGTCGCTCGACATCCTCGGCTATGAAGTGCGCACGGCCTACGATGGCCCGGCCGGCATGGTTGCGGCGCAAGTTTTCATGCCACGCGTGATCCTGCTCGACATCGGCTTGCCGGACATGAACGGCTACGACGTGGCGCGGCTGTTGCGTAGTGAACCCTGCGGCAAGGACGCCATCCTCGTGGCCGTCACGGGCTGGGGCCAGGACAAGGACCGCCAGATGGCATCCGATGCGGGCTTCGATCTGCACCTGACCAAGCCCGTGGATTTTTATGAGCTTGATGCGGTGTTGCAGAAGATGCTGCAGGCGGAGTGAGGAGGGCATCAGCAAAATGAAAGACATGGAACAACTGACAGAATTGGAAATCGCCGTTTTCCAGCTGCGCATGGGTTTCGCCCCGGCGGACCGCTGCGTGGATTGGGCTGTGGAACGTTTGCGCCTGGACCAGGAAGGTGACGACCTCGAGGTCGTGCTGCTGGCCAGCGCCCGGGGTGTTGACGAGGTACTGCCGCTGGCCGAGGTGATCATCGAGCGCTACCGGGGCACGCAACGGCTCGATCAGCAATTCCTCGCTGGCAAATTCATTGTCGAGTTGCGCGCCGCCTATCTGGCAGGGCGGGAAAGCGTGGCTTCGCTCGATGCCATCTTTACCCGCTTGTACCCGGCGCTAGCTTATCCCGACTGGCTGGTCATGCTGAGCCGCAATTGCGAGTATGCGACGGACGTGGCCGATTTCGAGCAGCCGTTCGAGGATGAATTTCGCTATATCGCCAGCCTGTGGGCGCAAGCGGAGAGCCTGGCGGCGTTTGAGCGCGACTACCGGCGGCAGACCTCCAATGGCCATGACATCAGGTAGATGCGGAAGATAGACGGCAAGGTGCCGCGCCATCTGGATGGCGGCAGCGCTGCGTGCTTCTCTGCCGTCGTCTGGATACGCGTGACATACAATGTACGAAACTCTTTTTTGCCAGGATAGACGTGCAGCATAAAACGATAGGCTTGATCGGCGGCATCGGCTGGGCGTCCACCCTGGAATACTACCGCTTGCTCAATGAAATGCTGGTGGCGCGCCTCGGTCCCGCGCATAGCGCGCGCATCATGCTGGTCCGCATCGACCAGGCCGATTTCGTCGCGCACGCGGCGCAAGCCGATTCCCACGCCATCGAGCAATTCCTCGTCAAGGAAGGGCGGCGCCTGCAAGGCATGGGCGCGGATTTCTTCCTGCTATGCGCGAATGGCGTGCACCGCTTCGCGCCGGCCGTCGTACCGCGGATCGGCTTGCCTTTCATCAGCATCGTCGAGGAAACGGCGAAGCGGGTGCAGCAGTCGGGCTTGCGCAAGGTCGGCTTGCTGGGTGTCAAGCAGACCATGGCGGGCCGCTTTTATCACGACGCGCTGGAGCGCTTTGGCATCGCCACAGTGACACCCGATGCGGCCGAACAGGAAGTCGTCCACGACATTATCTACACGGAACTGGTACAGAATATTGTTACCGATGGCAGTCGGAAAATTTTTCTCGGCATCATAGAGAAACTGCGGCTGCAAGGCGTGCAGGGCGTGATTCTGGGTTGCACGGAGATTCCATTGCTGGTCAAGCCCGCAGATATCGACTTGCCGTTATTTAATACCACGGCCATTCATTGCGAGGCGGCGGTGGCGTTTGCCATCGAGGACTAGACGAGCGCGCAGTGAGCGGCCGCCTGAACCGGCCGCCGCTCACTGCACGGATCAAGCCGGCTGCGCGCCGCCCACATTGCGGCTGCGGTTTTCCACCAGCACGGAAATACCGAGCACGACGATGCCGCCGCAGGCCAGCATGGCGCCGACCCAGCCTGTCGAACGCAGGCCCATGCCCATGGCGATGGCGATGCCGCCGGCCCAGGCGCCCAGGGCGTTGGCGATGTTGAAGGCGGAATGGTTGAGGGCGGCGGCCACGGTTTGCGCGTCGCCGGCCACGTCCATCAAACGCGTCTGCACGGCGGGAGCGACGGCGATGCCGGCGCCGATGGCGAACAGGTTGATGGCCGTCAGCCACACATTGCTGCTGGTATAGGTAAACGCGGCCAGAGCGGCCACGTTCCACAGCAGCACGCCGAAGATGGTCCACAGGCGCGAGCGGTCGGCCAGCCAGCCGCCGATCAGATTACCCACGGTCATGCCGACGCCGATGATGGCCAGCAAGATGGAGATGACGAGGGGCGACACTTTCGTGATTTCCAGCAAGGTCGGCGTGATGAACGTGTAGACGGCGAACATGCCGCCGAAGCCGATCGCCACCATCAGCAGGGTCAGCCACACTTGCAGGCGGCGGAATACGCCCAGTTCGCGGCGCGGGCTCGAGTCGCCGGCGGCGACCATCGGCACGAAGATGCGCACCATCAGCATGGTCAGCAAACCCAGCGCGGCGACGAGCAAGAAGGCCGAGCGCCAGCCCAGGGTCTGGCCGATATACGTGGCCAGCGGCACGCCGAAGATATTGGCTACGGTCAAGCCCATCAGGACACGGGCGACGGCCTGGCCCCGCTTGTCCGGTTCGGCCAGGGCGGCCGCCACCAAGGCAGCCACGCCGAAATACGCGCCATGCGGGATGCCGGCGACAAAACGCGCCACGACCAGCAAGCCATAATTGGGGGCGATGGCGCTGAGCAAGTTACCGCCAGCGAACATCAGCATCAGGCAGATCAGCATCAGCCGGCGCGGCATGCGGGCCAGGAAGATCGTGATCAGGGGCGCGCCGACGACCACGCCCAGCGCATAGGCGCTGATCATGTGGCTCATCTGCGGCAAGGTCGTGCCCAGGTCGTCAGCCACCACGGGCAGGATGCTCATGGAGGCAAATTCGCCCGTACCGATGGCGAGGCCGCCGATGGCCAGGGCCAGGTCGGCATAACCAGCGCCAAAAGGCGCGGTGACGCGCGGAATCAATGGGTCTACGGAGGCGTGCATGTTCTTGTTAGTTGGGTAAAGAATGACAGGGTGGAGAGACGCGCTGTGGCCCGGCCGGAAGTTGCAATGCGCCACCAGAGTCGTCGGCTGGCCGGTATTTTCGGGCGATAGGAACTGCCCAAAGACAACATTGTAAAAGATTCGGGCAAGCTCTGCTGGGCGATGGCTGAAATATGCTGCACTGCACACAATAGCGCTTGCTATTTTTGTTAACGATAACACGGAATCTGCGCGATTCCGCCACAGGGCAGGCGAAGAAAAGCTGGCTGTGGCGGAAATGGTCTTCGCGGATTGTTACTTCGTCAATGATTGCTGCAGCGCTTCCAGGCCCGCCACGTAGATGCCGTGGAACAGGTCCGACACTTCCTGCTCGCTCACGCCCACCGGCGTGAAACGGCCCGACCAGCTGACCCGCGCGCCATCACTGCCGGGAATCGCGCTCACTTGCAGGGTGGACAAATAATCGGTGGCGGGAAACGGCGCCTGCAGGATGGAATAGCTGTAGCTGCGCGCCGCATTGTCGTACGCTTCCAGCTGCTCGACGATGACGTCGCCGGCAGGGTTGGCCAGGTGGCGGATGCGGCCCCCGTCGCTTAATGTGCTGCTGGGAATGTAGGGCAGCCAGTCGGGCAGCGAGTTGAAGCCGCCGATCAGTTGCCACACTTGCGCCGGCGTGGCGGCGATGTCGATCGAGGTGGTGGTATGGGCCATGGTGAATTCCTTATGTATATATTAGAGAGTGCTGCCGGGCAGCGGCGCGAATGGCGACACCAGTTGCTCGGCGCGCATGTCTTGCCAGAACGCGGCGGGGATGACGCTGTTCAATGCTTGCTGGTCTTCGGCCAGGCGTTGCGGACGGCTGGCGCCGGGGATCACGGCGGCCACGGCCGGGTTGGCCAGCGAGAATTGCAGGGCGGCCGCCTTCACGCTGACGCCGTGGCGCGCGGCAATGGCTTTGATGCGTTCCACTTTTGCAATGATCTGGGGTGAGGCTTTCTGGTATTCGAAATGCGCGCCACCGGCCAGGATGCCCGAACTGTAGGGGCCACCGACGACGATGTCGACGTTCTGTTTCGCGGCGGCAGGCATCAATCGCTGCAGCGCCCGCTCATGGTCGAGCAGGGTGTAGCGGCCGGCCAGCAGGAAGGCGTCGGGCTGGGCTTCGGCCAGGTCCAGGGTCAGTTCCAGCGGCTCCACCTTGTTCACGCCCACGCCCCAGGCCTTGATGACGCCTTCTTCGCGCAAGCGGGTCAGCACGCGGAAGGCGCCTGTGCGCGCCGTTTCAAATTGCGCCAGCCAGTTGTCGCCGTGAAAATCCTGGGCGATGTCGTGTACCCAGACGATGTCGAGGTGGCCCGTATCCAGGCGTTTCAAACTGTCTTCGATCGAGCGCAGGGTGGCGTCGGCCGAGTAATCGTCGACGATTTTGTTCTTGCGGCCAAATTCGAACAAGCCGCCTTTTTCGCCCAGTTCGCGGCTTGCCGGGTCTTCCAGTTCGCCGAGGATGAGGCGGCCGACCTTGGTGCTCAGTACGTATTCGTCGCGGCGGCGCTGTTTCAGGGCGGCGCCCAGGCGCAGCTCGGCCAGGCCAGCGCCGTAGAACGGGGCCGTATCGAAATAGCGGATGCCCGATTCCCAGGCCGCGTCGACGGTCGCCATGGCTTCCTCTTCAGGAATGTTGCGGAACATATTGCCCAGCGGCGCCGTGCCGAAACCCAGTTTGCCTGTCAGTAAGTGTTTGATATTCATGATGTTTCCTTCAATGTGTGGATCAGTGAAGACAGAATAGCTGGACAAGTTAAGCCTGTCCAAGACATAATTAGCTCAACTTGAGTCCTTAAAGGTCTGATATGCTGGACATCCGCCAATTGCAATACTTCATCGCCGTCGCCGAGGAAGAACACGTGGGGCGCGCCGCCGAGCGCCTGCATATTTCCCAATCGCCGCTGAGCCGGCAAATCGCCCAGCTTGAAGACAGGCTGGGCCTGACCCTGTTCGAGCGCAGCGCGCAGCGCATCCGCCTGACGCGCGACGGCCATACCTTCCTGGCCGAAGCGCGCGCTTTTATCACGCACGGGAATCGCCTGGAAGCGCTGGCGAAACGCCTGGGACGCGGCGACGAGGGCGGCCTGTGCATCGGCTATATCGAGAACGCCATGCATGCGGGCGTCTTGCCCAATGGCTTGCGCGCCCTGCGCGCCACGCGCCCACAGGTGCATATCGCCCTGTACAAGCTGCATTCTGCCGAGCAGATCGAGGGCTTGCGCCAGCGCAGCCTCGATATTGCGCTGCTGTGCGAACCGCCGCTGCCGAACGACCCCGACCTCGATTGCGCGCAAGTGCTGAGCGACCCTATGCTGCTGGCCTTGCCGGAGACGCATCCGCTGGCGCACAAGGCGGAGCTGACGCCCGAGGACCTGGCGGGCCAGGAATGGATTGCCGTGCTGCACAAGGAAAGCGTGCTGAAACACGATAACTTCATCGCCGCCTGCGCGCGCGCCGGTTTTACGCCCGATATCCGCCTGGAAGCAACGGAACCGCTGACGGCGCTGGGCCTGGTGGCGGCCGGGCTGGGCATGGCCATGATCCAGCACAGCCTGCGCCAGCATGCGCCGGCCGGCGTGATCGTGCGCGCACTGCCGTGGTTCAGCTACCGCACGCCATTGTGGCTGGCCTGGCATAAGGTCAACCTGCGTCCGCTGGTGGGGATTTTCCGCGAAACGTTGCTGGAGCAGGCCAGCGGTGTGGCCATGCCGGAGCAAAAAGACGTATAAATAAGGCAATCATCTGTGGGGAGGATTGCCATGTTCGATCTGAGTGTGCCGGTGTGGGAACTGGTGGCGCGCGCCGTCATCATCTACCTTGCCTTGCTGCTGATGGTGCGCATGACGGGCAAGCGGACTGTGGGGCAATTCACGCCGTTCGACTTGCTGGTCGTCATGCTGCTGAGCGAGGCGGTATCGAATTCCCTGTCCGGCGGCGACGAATCCGTTCCTGCCGGCCTGGTACTGGCGTTGACTTTGATCTGCCTCAACATGCTGATCGCATGGCTGAGTTCGCGCAGCCGCAAGTTCGCCGATCTGGTCGATGGCACGCCCGTGCTGCTGGGCCGCGACGGCCAGATTTTCGATGATGTCGTCAAGAAATGCCGGGTGGCCGGCGGCGATGTCGAGCAGGCGCTGCGCGAGGCCGATTGTCCGTTGGCGGACATGAAATGCGCGTTCCTCGAGGCAGATGGCAAGATCACCATTTTGCAAAAGGCGGGGTAGCGGCTTGCCCATGCTGCGTTTCCTTCCGCCGTGCGTTGCTTGCCGTCTCTGTGATTCCTGCCGCCACGGCGAGCCATGGCGGCAGGACAGGCTTACAGCGTGGTCTGCCGGGCAGTTCGCAGCGGAGGCGGGGCCATGACAGGCGTCTTGGCCAGCTGTGCTTTCAAACTTGCAAATAGCGACCAGCAGGGGATGGCCATCTTCTGGACTTGTTGCGCCTGCGGGCCGCCGGGCAGCTTGCTCCACGGTCCCACGTTGAGGCTGCCATCCTTGATATTGATGCTGTAGAGGGCCGTATACAGGGCTGGCGTATCGGTCGCGATGTAGGCGACTTCTCCGCCATGTTGTACAGCTGTAACGGTGCGTGTCGTGATGCTGGCGAACAGGGTGCCATCCTTGCACGGCGACAGCGATTGTATGCCGATCAGCGGCGGGTAGGGAATCCTCGCCTGGGTGTACCTGTCCCGCCACGTTTTGCCCGGATGGGTATGCGTGTCGCCGATCAGCGCTTCGGGGATATGGCTGATCCATCTGGGCGATTTGATGATGCCGCGTATACAACTGATGACCGAGGCGTGCGTGGCGCACGCCAGGCCCATCGGCCCAAAAACCCAGACATAGTAGGGATCGACATCGATACCGGTATAGCTGCCCCACGGCGCTGGCACGTAGCAGCGGGTATTTGACTGGTCGACGTAAAGCTCGCCGGAAGCGGCAAGGGCGCCGTACATGATGGAGTTGTAATGGTCCGTCCCTTGCAGGAGGGCCGGCAGCATGGCGGCCCCGTCGGGGTCATCGGGCAATGTCGCGGGTGGATGGGTGATGGCGCGGACGTTGACGACGCCGGCCTTGGTCGCCGGCTGCCAATTTCCGGCTTTCAACTCTCCGCTGTCATTCAATTGATGCAGCTTGATGGAGCCTTGCCTGCCTTCATTGCGCGCCGTGTAGACGAACGATGCGCGGCTGTCGTCGGGGGACGGCAGCGCCCAGACGTCATGGAATTTATCACCGGATACTTCTTTCATGTCCGACACTTCAATCGTGGTCGGATCCATCCAGCCGTGTTCCATGTCGCCGTTATCGGACGCGCTCCAGTGCTGGCAGAAGAAAAGGTGATAGCGCGGCTTCAGCGAGCCTGCCTCCGTCTTTGGCATCGTCAAGGCGAAGCGGCGGCCACGATTGCCGTAGCCGATCTGGAAAGGCTTCCATTCGCCGGTCCGCGTGACGTTGCCTCCCGTCGCGGCGTAGAGGTTCTTGCTCATGTTGGTGCCGAGGTGAGCGAACAGGCCCCGGTCGCGGGCGACCGGTTCGATCGCCTTCAGGCATTCCAGCATCTGGGTGTTGCCGTCGTTCCACAGCTTGGGCAGCGCCTCCATGTCCGCTTCGAGCCGTATCAAACGGTCGTAGATCGCGTCATACTCGTGCGGCGTGTTCTTGTAGTCCGGATTTCGAATCGAGGCCTGCTCCAGCTGCCGCCCCACCATTTCATGGTCGACGAGGGATTCCAGCAGTACATGGGCGAGCAGCGCATCGGCGTAGGTGCGGCAGAAAACGCCGAGGATTTCCGGCCATTTCTCCAGGTCCTGGGTTTTTTCGTCCTTCAGCCATTCGGCGGTCATCCATTTGTCGTATAAAACGGAAATAATGGTAAACGCATTATTTATTGAAATAATGCAACTATCGAGACATTTGTGCACTTTCACCCGATTCTCCACCGTGTTCAAGGGCGTCGGCAGAATTTCGGACAGATCCAGTTTGATGCGGCCTATGGTCGCCATATATTGATCAACCGCACTGCCATTGGCCTTGACCTCACGCAGTTTCTCATCCGCGTTCAACCCTTTCATTGCCTCAATGATCTGATCCTTGAGAGAAGGTTGCTTTGGCCCGAAATAGGTGAGCAGTTGACCGACAATGCTGAACAGGGCGCCGAATATCGCGCCGTAGGGACCGGCGCCGGCTGACAGGCTGCCGATCAGCTGCATGCCGGCGGCGCAGATATCCATGATGGCGGCACTGCCATTGATATAGTCGCCCGACTTGAAGGCGCTCGCCGCGGACAGCACGCCCTTGACCATGTTGGGCAAGTTCTTGTTGATGGCGTCCGTGACGTCCTTTGCATATTTCTTGGCTTCCGCGCTGGCGTTCTTGTCGGCCAGGATGCGTTTTGCCCCTTCATACTCCGCCTGCATTTTCCGTGTCGCTGCCTCGAATGCCCTTGCTTGCGCGGGGTCCATGCTCGATTGCGCGTGCAAGGCCATCAATTCAATCTGTTTCTTGAGGAGGTCGAGGTCGGGATCCAAGTTGTCATCCTTTCAATGCGGGTTCGATACTAGTTGTACGAAGACAAAATATTGCATTCATACTAATCTTGGCGTCGAGGTGCGCAAGCTGTATTTGCATGACGGCAGCCGTGCTGATGGCCAGGACGGAGGAATCGCTCTGATGTCACTCGGAGACGGACGGCGCAAGGAATTTCTGATCCCATGGAAAATATTGACACGTAGAATATGAAAGCGACTATGCCTACGATAGTTGCCGGGCGCGGACTGGGCGCTGCCAGCTTCGCTTAGATCTTCTTGCTGCTTTTCAGGTGCAGGGGCAGCCACCACCACATGCAAATGATGAGTGACCCCATCAGCACGCCGGCGATGATGCCGGCGATGTGGCCGAACACTTCCGACATCACCAGGTTCGTGCCCAGAATAAACGCCAGCGCCAGGGAAAAGGCGCCGCACATCATGATGCGGTCGGCCACGCGCTTGAAACGTTCGCGGTCTTGCAGCGGGCGCATCACGCGGTGCTGGATGGCTGGCGCGCTGAGCAGCACCAGGCTGGTCATGGACAGGAAGAACGTCAGCAGGAAGACGACTTTTTCCGCCTGCACGATCTTCGCGAAGCCGCCGTTGAAGGGCAGGATGATGAGGAAGGCCGTCAGCATCTGCGCGCCCGGCAAGAGGATGCGCAATTCGCTGAGCAGGTCGGACAAATCGCCTTCGTCGCCCGGTTGGCCATTTTCATCCTGGTGTTGCGTTTGTGGCATGGTGCCGTCCTCATGGTGGTGATGGAGCGAGTCTACTCGGCAGTGCATTGCCTGACTGTGGGCGGACGCACCATCAGACGCATTGCGTCAGAACCATTGCGCGTAGCGCTGGCGCAGCCGCCACAGGGGCGTCGAGACGATGGCCGTGGCGCTGTGCGAGGCGTCGTGGCCGCAATGGCCGCAGCTGTGGCGCCGGTGTGGCGCCAGCGCGAAGCTGCCCAGGTCCAGGTGCGGATGGCCGCAGCGGGCGCAGTCGCTGCAGTCCAGCGGCGTGCCGGCCTGCAAGGCGGCGGTGAACGCTTGCGCGGCGGGCGGCGTGATGTTCAGCTGCACGACGTCGGGCGGGAACAGGCCGGGCAGGGCGCGGCAATCGATCGCCAGCGCGGCCGTGTCGCGCGCCAGCAGGGCGCCGCCATCATCGGCCTTGGCGCGCAGTTGCAGCAAGCCATCGGGGCCCGGGCGCAAGGTCGTGGCGTGAAACTGGCTGGGGTCGAACAGCGCCGGATACAGCACGTAGCCCATGGGGCTGGCGTGCTGGCGGCAACGCATCTGCCGCGTTGACTGCCAGTCGGCCATGTCGGCCTGCGTGCCCCAGTAGCACTGATGCGTGCGGCACCAGTGGCGCGCCGCACCATTGCGGAACTTCCCGGCTGCCAGCAGAGCGCACGCGATGATGGCATCTTCGCCCGCGCCGGCGCGAAAGTGGCCCGTGATGTGCTGCGTGGTGACGGCGAGGTGGCCCGTGCTCGCTTGCAGGGGCCAGCAGATGCCGGGCAGGGTCAGCGGCGTAGTCAACGGCGCCTCCGCGCGGCTATCGGCTTGCCAGCCGATAGTGGGCCGGAATGAAAAAACCCGCCGACTGGGGCGGGCTGTGCTGACGGGAATGCCTGCGGCATGGCCCGGTTTATTCTTCCGTATCGGCCAGGGTGACGATGGCGCGCGCCCACTTCGAGTATTTCAGGTTTGCCAGATCGCGCACGGTCTTGATATTGAACGCTTGCTTGAGCAGTTCCGCATCCTTTTCGCTCACGCCTTGCAGCGCATCGACGGGCGCATCAGCGATTTCCTTGAAGGTCTTTTTTTCGTAAGCCTTGTCTACCGCTTTATTGATGTTCATGTGTTGATACTCCTCAGTAAGTGGAAAATTAATTCTACACGTTTTTGCAAACTGTCAATTTACGCTTGCAAGTTGGGCCGAACTAAATATGATGGAGGTGGATGCCTCGACAGTGAGGCGATCTGTGCGTTCGCCTCAAGATTGTAATTATAGCATTTTTATTATTCATAGTATAATGATTTCCATGACGCAGAATGGTCTGCGCCATACCGACGCCGCAGTCACGCGGTACCAATCGATAGCGTTCAGGAGAATACGATGAGTTTGCTAGATCAACTTGCAGGACAGGCGATGAGCGCTTTGGGCAACAAAAGTGCTGACGGGGAAGCCCCATCGGGATTGATGGCCAGTGTGATGGACCTGGTCAACCAGCATGGCGGCTTGCCCGGCCTGCTGCAGAAATTCCAGGAAAGCGGCCTGGGCGACCAAGTGGCCAGCTGGATCGGCACGGGTGCCAATGCGCCTGTCTCCGGCGAACAAATTAAGGATGCGCTCGGTAGCGACACGATCACCCAGATCGCGGAAAAAGCGGGCGTCGCACCGGACGCGGCTTCGGGCGGCCTGGCAGCCTTGCTGCCCCAGCTGATCGACAAACTGACCCCTGATGGTCAGGTACCGGAAGGCAATGACCTCGTCAGCCAGGGTTTGAATATGCTCAAGGGCAAGATCTTCGGTTGATTCCCTGGCCTTGAAATGAAAAACCTCGCAGCAATGCGAGGTTTTTTTATGTGTAAGGTTTTTGGCAGAGAAGTGCGAGCGTCTGAAAAACGCCTGTGGCTAGGCGCGGCCCCGAAGACAGTACGAATAGTACGGCGAGGGGCAGGCAACAACGCCACGGGCGTTTTTCAGGCGGCGGCCATCATGCCGAAATATGGCTGTGCTCCAGTCAGCCTCGCCGTACTTCCCTCGACCAGATACGAGCAATAGCGGCGGCGCTCGGCGATGCCGCCGCGCCGCTCCATCAGTTCGCCCAGCATGGCGACGGCGTCGGTGGCCATCTTTTGCACGGGCTGGCGCAGGGTGGTGATGTCGTAGCTGAGCCAGCCTGATGCTTCCAGCGCATCGAAACCGGCCACCGACATTTGCAGCGGCACCTCGATGCCCATCTGGTGGCGCGCCGTGTCCAGGCAGCCGATGGCCATGATGTCGTTGCCGCAGATGACGGCGTCCGGCACGCGACCCAGGCGATCGATGACTTTGCGCAAGCCGCGTCCGCCGCTGGCGTAATCGTAGTTGCCGCTGACGACGATGGGCGCGGGCAGGCCCAGGGTCAGCAAACGGTCCAGCATGCCAGCCTTGCGTTCCTGCGCGACGGCCGAGTCGCCGGGGCCGTCAATGATGGCGAACTGGCGGTGGCCCGCTTCGGCCAGGCGCGAGACGAGCAGGCGCGCCGCTTCGGCCTGGTCGCACAGCACGGCATGCACGGCGTGCTCGCGCGGGCTGCGGTTGAACAGCACCAGCGGCACGTCGCGCCGGCCGAACTCGGCCATCTGCTCGTCCGACAGGCAGGCGGCCACGATGGCGCCATCGACTTGGTATTGCCACACGTCGCACAAGACCTTGCCGATGTCCGCTTCGCGCTCGAGGGTAAACAACAGGAGACGCTTGCCTTGGCGGGCAATTTGCTGGCTCAGGTCGGACAATACTTGCGGATAGTACAGATTGGCCAGGTTGGAAATGATGACGGCCACCAGGTTCGAGCGCCGCGTGATCAGGCTGCGCGCGGCCGCGTTGGGGATGTAGTCGAGGCTGATGGCCGCCTGCATGACCTTGGCGTGGGTGGCTGGCGAAACGCTGGCGCCCGGCTTGAAGCAGCGCGACACGGCCGATTGCGACACGCCGGCCAGCAGGGCCACGTCATACGAGGTCACGCGCCGTCCGGCGCCGGATACGGGGCGGGTGGTGGTGATGGGTGTCCGGGCTACAGTATTCTTTTTTCGCATAGTGGTCTGGCAAGCAACCTGTCTCAAAGTATTCCTGCAGGCCCGGCCGCTTGTGGCGGCTTGGGCGGGAAAAATGAGCATAGCGAAAATATTTCCATGTGGCAAGACTGTTTTCTTGTCCATGTTGCAAATAATTTGATTTAATGGCAAGTGGTATGCCTGCTCCTCAATCGGGACTGTCGCAGGGGCCGCTACCATAGGGGCTGAGGCGTCCCGGCGGCTCCACGCGGCGGGCGCTGAAATCGCTGGCCAGGGTGGGTAAGGGCAAGTCCGCCGTGGCGCTCGCTTCCGTGCCGCTGACCGTGCCCCGCACGGTCAAGGCGACATGCACCCAGGAAGCAAAGTTGCGCGGATAGCTGATGGTGACGGTGGCCATGCCCAGCGCGTCGGTCAGGCCGCTTGCGCTGACGGTCAGGGGAATGCCCGGATCGAGCACGCCATTGCCGTTGCCATCGTAGGCGGCGTCAAAAATACCATTGCGCAAGACGTCCTCGTTGGCACAGCTGTAATGGGGCAGGGCCAGGCGCCAGACGCCCGTGTCGGGGAACTCGGGCTTGTCCGCTTGCCACACATAGTATCCCTTGGCATAGCGGCTGGGCCAGGCGGCGGCCGTGATGGCGACGCCGGGCACGGCGTTGCCGGCGCTGTCGGATACGAACACGGCAAAGTCCTTCTGCAGCACGCTGGCCGAATACTCACGCAGCAGGCTGCCCGTGCCCAGCTTGACCGACAGCGCTTGCCGCGCCACCGTCAGGCGCACGAGAGCCGTGGCCGCCGCTTGCGCAGCGCCCTCGATGCGGGCCTGGATCAGCACGCCATCGCGGCCGCTGTCGGCCGGTCCCGCCACGTACTCGGCGCGCGCCAGGCCGTCGCTGCCCGTCAGTACGCGGCCCGCTTGCCGCAGGTAGCCGCCGCTGGGGTCGCTCAAGATGGTAAACAGCACGGGCGCGTTCTTGACCAGGTTGTTGGCCGCGCCATCGCGCACCACGGCGCCGATGGTGCTGGTGTTGGCGTTGTCGGCCGAAGTGATCGTGTTGGCGCGCAGCACGGCCGGATCCGCTTGCACGGCCAGCTTGCTGGCAGCGCTTAGCGGGGCGACGAATTCCAGCCGTGTCTGCGCCGAGGGCCCACCGGCCACGGCTGCCGTGATGGTGGCCACGCCCGTGTTGGCCGACTGCACATAGCTGCGCGGCAAGTTGCCATTGCTGAACATCAAGCTGGCGGGCAAGGCCTGGCTGCAGGCGCTGTCCGCAAACAGGTTGCCGCGCGAGGTCGACAGGCTGGCGCTGCCGGACTGCGCTACGCCCGCCTTGTCATAGCGCGCGTCGATGGGCTGGCATGCCAGGGCGGCCACTTCCGCCAGCACGTCCGCGCCGCTGGCATCCTGGCCCACGGCCGGGCTCAGGCGCAGGTCGCTGCCCGCCACGGCATACGCTTGCGTGGCGGCGGCGCCCAGCGCATTGACGGACACGGCGTCCTTGCCCAGGCTGCTTGCCGTCAGGCGCAGCACCAGCTGGCCTTGCGCATTGCTGAGCGCTGCGCCGCCATCCTTGACACGTACGCTGTTGCCGGCGCCCGTACTGTAGGCGATGGCGGCGCCGGCCACGGGTTTGCGCGCCGAGTCGCGCACGGTGACGGTGAGGTCGGCGCCCTGGCCCAGCATCAGGGCGGCTGGCCCCAGCAGCTCTACAGTACTGCCCGTGACCGCCACCATGCCCTTGCCGCTACGGGAGCCCACATTGGCTGTCACGGTAATGCTGCGGTTGCTGTTGGCGCCTCCCGTTCCCAGCAGGGCGCGCGCCTGGCCATTCTTGTCCGTCACGGCGTCGACGCTGCCGAGGATGCCGGAATCGGCGGCAAAGGAAATCTTCGCGTTGGGCAAGGCGAGGTTGGCGCCATCCTTGACGAGGGCCGTGACGGCCACTTCGCCGCCGGCCATGCCCGCCGAGGCCAGTTCCGTACTGGAAAACACGAGGTTGACGGCGCTGGCCAGGCTGGCCGGCTCGGGCGGAATCAGGGGAGGCGTCACGGGTGGCGTCACCGGTGGCGTCACGGGCGGATTGACCACCGGCGGCGGACTGCCGCCGCAGCCTGCCGTGCTGTGCAGCCCGCAACCGGCGCCGGCCTGGGTGTCGGCCGAACCGCCGCCGCAGCCGGCCAGGGAAACGAGAAAGGTGGCCAGTACAGCAGCGGGCAGGTGGCGCAGGGGAGCATGGGGCACGATGGGTCTCCGGGGGCTGGCCGAGTTGCTCGGCGTTATTTTCCCAAGAGTATCTGTTGCGTGCGGCTGGTACTTGATGCAAAGCAAGCTTATGCTGTTGAGCCCGTCGGACGGGTTTTGCTGGTGCAAAAGCCTGCCTTCTGATAACATAACGCCCCTTTATTCAGGGAAGGGTCGACATGGCCAATGCTTGCGGCGTCGATTTCGGCACGTCAAATTCCACGGTAGGCTGGGCACGTCCAGGGCAGAGCACCATGCTCGGCCTGGAAGATGGCAAGACGACCTTACCGTCCGTCGTCTTCTTCAATGCGGAAGACGAGGAAGTCAGTTTTGGCCGCGCGGCGCTGGCCGGCTATCTGGCTGGTTACGAAGGACGCTTGATGCGCTCGCTGAAAAGCTTGCTGGGTACCAGTCTCATCGATGGCCAGACGGAAGTCGGCGGCCGCGCGCTGCCATTTCGCATGTTGCTCGCGCAATTCATTGGCGAAGTGAAACGTCGCGCCGAGCAGTCCGCCGGCCGCGAATTCTCGTCCGCCGTGTTCGGCCGCCCCGTCTTCTTTATCGACGACAATGCGCAAGCGGACCAGCTGGCGCAGGACACCCTGGCCGAAGTGGCGCGCTCCGTCGGCTTCAAGGATGTCGCCTTCCAGTTCGAGCCGATTGCCGCAGCGTTCGACTACGAGTCGCAGATAGCCAAGGAAGAGCTGGTGCTGATCGCCGACATCGGCGGCGGTACGTCCGACTTTTCGCTGGTGCGTTTGTCGCCGGACCGGGCGAAAAAAGCCGAGCGCCGTGACGACATCCTCGCCACGGGCGGCGTGCACATCGGTGGCACGGATTTCGATAAATACCTGAGCCTGTCGTCCGTCATGCCCTTGCTCGGCTATGGCAGCCGTCTGAACAATAATAGCGAAGTTCCGTCCAGCTATTATTTCAATCTGGCGACGTGGCACACGATCAATCTGGCGTACACGAAGAAGATCTGGGTACAACTGGCCGACGTGTGCCGCGATGCGCGCGAGCAAGACAAGATGGGTCGTCTGCAAAAGCTGATCGACGAGCGCGCCGGCCACTGGCTGGCCATGAAAGTGGAAGAGGGCAAGATCGCCCTGTCCGACGCGGCCGAAGTGCAGCTCGAGCTGGACCGTTTGTCGCCCGCGCAAAGCCTGTTGCTCAAACGTACGCAGTTCGACGAAGCCATCGGCCACCTGTGCGGTTCCGTGGAAGACACCGTGCTGCGTCTGCTGCGCGACGCGGGTGTGGCGCCGGAAGCCGTCGACACCGTGTTCTTCACGGGCGGCTCCAGCGGCGTGCGCCTGTTGCGCGAAAAGATCGCGGCGCTGGTGCCGGCCGCGCGCAAGGTCGAAGGCGATTTGTTCGGCAGCATTGGTGCAGGTCTCGCGCTGGACGCCGTGCGCAAGTTCGGCTAAGCTGGTCCACCGCAGCATCGCAGAAAGAGCCTGACTTCATGAATGTGTTTGACAAACCGATCGTCATGATCGACTTCGAGACGACCGGACTGTCGCCCGACATGGGCGACCGCATCACGGAAGTGGCGGCGCTGCGCATCGAGGGCGGGCGGATCACGGACCGTTACGTGACCCTGATCAACTGCAATGCGCGCATTCCCTCGTTCATCACGGGCTTGACGGGTATCACGCAGGCGATGGTGGACAAAGCACCGCCCGTGGCCGAAGTGGTGCCGCAATTGCTGGATTTCATCGGCAGCGATGCCTTGTCGGCGCACAATGCCAGCTTCGATGAAAAATTCCTGCGCGCGGAAAGCGCCAGGCTGAACCTGACACCGGCGCACCAGTCGCTCGTGTGTTCCTTGAAACTGTCGCGCCGCGTGTTTCCCGGCATGGCCAGCTACAAGCTGGGCTTGCTGTCGAGCCAGTTGGGCATCGCCTTCAAGAGCGCCGCCCACAGGGCCGAGTCCGATGCGGAAGTGGCGGCGCAAGTACTGATCCATATCGGCCGCCATTTGCGCAGCAGCTATGGCATCGCCGATGTCGACGCCGACTTGCTCGTGTCGCTGAACAAGCTGGCCGCCGCCAAGGTGCCGCAATTCCTGCAAAAGCATCCATCGCGCCGCTGAACGCCGTTTCCCCTCTAAGCGGGCTCATCAAAACGATATAATTTTATTATTTCTATTGAGCCTGCTCAAGTCCTTCCCCTGCAGCGAATTTAAAATTTAAGCAACACACGATTTCGCCGCCCTGGGCCGCCGTTTTGCGCGTGCTGCCGGCAAGCGCGATGTGGATGGGGGCGCACATGGACAAGGACCATACTGCCAGAGATAGCCACCAGGCGTATATCTGGTTCCGCACGGCTGCCGAGCAGGGCAATGCCTACGCCCAGTTCAACCTGGGATTAATGTACAAGAAGGGCGAAGGCGTGGCGCAGGATGACGCGCGTGCCTTTGTCTGGCTACGCCTGGCAGCGCTGCAAGGGCTGGCGTTCGCGCAGAACCACCTGGGCGCCATGTATTACCACGGCCGCGGCGTGGCGCAGAGCGATGCCGACGCCGTGCTGTGGTTTCGCCGCGCCGCCGCCCAGGGCGATGCCTCGGCCCAGCAAAACCTGGGGCAGATGTACCGCAAGGGACGCGGTGTGCTGCAGAGCGACGAGCTGGCCCTGGCGTGGTTTTACCGCGCTTCCGAGCAGGGCGTGGCCAGCGCGCAATCTCTGCTGGGCGAAGCGTATGCCCAAGGTCTGGGCGCGAAAAAGAACGATGCGCTGGCCCTGGCGTGGTTCCGCAAGGCAGCCTTGCAAGGCGATGCGCAGGCACAGCTGAACCTGGGACTCGTCTACAAACGGGGGCAGGGCGTGGTGCAGAGCGATGCGCAGGCGCTGGCCTGGTTCCGCCAGGCCGCGGCCCAGGGCCTGGCCGTGGCGCAGCGGCAACTTGGCGTGGCATATGCGGAAGGCCTGGGCGTGGCGCCCGACCAGCTGCGCGCCTATGCCTGGCTGCAGCGGGCGGCCGAGCAGGACGACGCCGACGCCCAGTTCAACCTGGGCCTGATGCTGGCGCGCGGCCAGGGCGTGGACAAGGACGAGGTGCGCGCTGTCGCCTGGTACCGGCGCGCCGCCCTGCAAGGCCATTGCATGGCGCAATACAATCTGGGCGGCATGTTTGCGGGCGGGCGCGGCGTCGCCCGCGACTTGCGCCAGGCGCTGGACTGGTATGCGAGGGCGGCGGACCAGGGCGCGTCGAATGCGCAGTTCAACCTGGGCGTGATGTATGCGAATGGCCAGGGCGTGGAGCGCGACGAGGTGTGCGCCGTGCGCTGGTACCGCACGGCGGCCGATCAAGGCGATGCCAGCGCGCAAAACAACCTGGGCGTCATGTATGCGAACGGCCATGGCGTGCCGCAAGACGATGGCCTGGCCGTGCTATGGTATGCGCGCGCAGCTGGCCAGGGCCATGCGCTGGCCCAGTACAACCTGGGCGGCATGTACAACAGCGGGCGCGGCGTGGAAAAGGACCCCGTCTGCGGCTACATGTGGCTGGCGCTGGCGGCCGAGGGCGGTGATAGCGGGGCGGCCAGGGCCAGGGAAGCGGCTGCCACCAGGCTGGAACCGGCACAGATGCAAGAGGCGCAGCAGCGCATGCGGCAACGGCACCAGGTGCGTTTTCCTCCGCTGCAGCCGCCTGACTGAAGCGCCGCCGCCGTGCGCGCATGGACGCGTGCCGCATGCGATAATTGCCGGCAGGCATGTCGCCATGGCGGCACGGTTTTTCGGCACGGTGAAAGGTGAAGCATGGTAAGGCAGGCAGGCGAGGATGCATCAGAGCAAAAAGTCATCGACGACATCGCCACGCATGGCTGGCATGGCGTGCATATCGGTGCCGATGAAGAAGGTCCCGGCTATGCCTTCACCATAGGCGCTTGCCACAGCTTCGGCCAGCCTGAATTCCTGATCATGGGCTTGCCCCATTCCATGGCCCACCGGATACTCGACCTGGCGCTGGACGCCGCGCGCAGCGGCGCCATCACGGATTTCACGACTACCACGGACGTCTTGCTGGAAGGCCATCAGTGCGCCTTCGTGCGCGTGCCCGTCGAGCAATACCGCGACTATGTCGGCTATGCGCGCTGGTATTACCAGGGCGATGATTTCACCTTGTACCAGATCGTCTGGCCGTCGCGCGATGGCCACTTCCCGTGGCAGGTGCAAGCGAGCGCGCAGTATGTGGAGAGCCAGCCCCTGCTGGGACCGGCGCCGCTGGCCACATGACGCCAAGCACGTGCGTCAAAATTGTGACCGGGACGGCTACCCTGTGCGTGTTCGACCCTGCGCTCTTGCGCCACAAGCTGGAAGATGACTGCGACTGGTGGAGCATCCCCAGCGCCGAACTGGCGGCCGTGAATGCGGGGCAAGTCGCGTTTTTCAACGTGGGCGGCGATGGCGCGTATGAAGTCACCTTGCACGAGGAACTTGCCGAACCGCAGGTGATCGTGCATCTTGCCGTCGTTTCGGGCCGCGTCTTCATCGGCGCGGGGGAAGACGTCACGGGCGGCGGCCTGGAACCGGACACGGCGTATGGAGGACTGTTCGTGGATCTGCCCGCAGGCAGCTACCGCGTGCAGGCGCGCCGCGATGGCGCGCACATCAGCCTGGCATTCGTGTCCGATACGCGCAGCGGCAATGCGTTTGTCGATCTCGTGCGTATTTGATCTTGCGTATTATTGCTCCAGGCTAGGCATCCATGCGCGCCACAGCCGCGCCTTGCCGCCGGTCTAGGAACAGGCTGTTGCCGTGGATTTTCTTTGCCTGCTTCTTCGCTTCGGCCGCCTGCGTGGCGATCTGATGGTGTGTGTAGTACTGGTGCGCCTCGACCTTGATGACGCCCAGCGACAGGCTGATCAACGAATAAAACACTTTCTTGCCTTGCCGGTCTTCGCTGATGTAGCCACCCCGTTCGCAATCGCCTGTGCTGTAGTAGGCGAGGATGGCGGCCGCGAAGTCGTCGAGCATGGCTTGGCAGCGCGTTTCCCAGTCTTCGCTCTGGAACAGAATCATGAAATCGTCACCGCCGATGTGGCCGATGAAGTCGCGGTTCGGGTCGCAATGGCTGCTGAGGATTTCTCCCGTCAGCTGGATCACGTCGTCGCCCTTGCGGTAGCCGTACACATCGTTGAAGGGCTTGAAGTGGTCGAGGTCGCAATAGCAGACCCAGAAGCGGCTGCCGCTGTGCAATAAACGGTCGATATGCTCGTTGATGGGCACGTTGCCGGGCAGTTGCGTCAGCGGGTTGGCGTAACGGGCCGCGTTGATCTGCATCTGCGTGATTTCGCGCATCAGGTCGTGGCCCGTGCCCATGCCCAGGTAACGGCCGTGCTCGGTGATGATGAAACCGTTGAACAGGTGGTGGGCATCGGACTGCACCATCGTGTAGCTGAGTTCCTGCAAGCTCGTCTCGTGGTCGGCAATCAGGGGCGTGGCATCCATGAACAGGCTGCATGATTTCTTGCCATAGAGTTCGCGCTGGTAGGGGCGGGCGAAGTGGTCGATCATTTCGAAGCGGCTGATCAGGCCCAGCGGCACGCCGTCGTCGACGACGGGAATGATCATCAGCTTCGGTTCCTTCAGGAAGATATCGTACACCTCGTTATTGTTGAGCTGTGGCGACACGGCCGCCACCTTGTGCAGCAGCTTGCGGATGCTGGCGCCATTCTTTTCCAGGCTGCTGCGCTGCGGATACACGGCCACGCCATTGCGTCCCAGCGCCTGCACCACTTCGGCCGGCAGGGCGCGCGCCGGCACCGCGTTGGGCCGCCCCAGGTGATAGCCTTGTCCAAACGCCACGCCGAGGTCGCGCAAGACCAGCAATTCCGTCTGCGCCTCGATGCCTTCGGCGATCACCAGGGTGCCCGATTTCTCCGCGATTTCCTGGATCGAGCGCACGAACTGCAGTTTCACGGGGTCATTATTGATGCCCTGGATGAAATGCATGTCGATCTTCACATATTCCGGGCGCAGTTCCGACCACAGGCGCAGGCTGGAAAAGCCTTCGCCCAGGTCGTCGATGGCGATCTGGAAACCCATGTTACGGTAATGCAGCACGGCTTCGCGCATCAGCTCGTAATCGTAGGTGGGCTGGTTTTCCGTCAGCTCGATGATGACACGGTCCGGGTTGATGCCGATGTGCTCGATGTATTCGAGGGTTTCGCCATGGCGGGCATTGCGCAGCAGCAGGCATTCCGGGCTGACGTTGAGGAACAGCTTGCCCGGCAGTTGCAGTTCTGCGAAGCGCTCGAGCACCACTTGGCGGCACAGGTGTTCCACATCCAGGGTCAGGTCATGCGCGCGCGCCACCTTGAACAGATTCATCGGCGCGTGCAGGGGGCTGTCGGACGGCCCCCGTATCAAGCCTTCGTAGCCGATGATGTCGCCGCTGTGCATGTGGATGATGGGCTGGAACAGCGCGCTGAGCTTGCGGCCCGCCAGGATGTCGTGCAAGGCGTCCGTCCCTTCGATGGTCATGCTTGCCGATGGCGGCTTCAGGTAAGCCACATTCGATGGCGTCGCGGGGGCCGGCGCGGCGGTGGCGGTAGGGAGGGCGAGAGTGTGCATAGGAGGCTGTGGCGGCACGGCCTCTGGACGGGCCATGAACATGTTGCCGATAGTAAAGAAGATTTATGACAACTTGATGAAATGACTTTGCTTTTGATAACGTTTCTTGCATGAACGTCAGTTTGCCGATTCCGCCGAAAGCGAGATTTATCATGGCGTTTCCCGTAAATTATCCAAACAAAAGACGGCAAATCCCTCAGATAACTGTGCTTTAAAAGTGGCAATCCGCGCTATGATTTCTCTTGGCGAAAGTCAACATGGGCAGGCGCGGCGTGTGTGTGAGCGGCCTGCTTTCCTCGACATCCAACAATGAGACAACAACCCATGCAATTACGTAGTGCATCCCTCATATTCAGCTTGATGGCCGCTTTCGGTGGCAATGCCCTGGCGCAAAGCGCCGCGATGCCATCGTGCCCGGCCGGCGATGGCGCTGCCGTGACGTATCCGGTCAGCAAAAAAGTCGACCAGCAAGACAGCTATTTCGGCACCACCATCGCCGATCCGTACCGTTGGCTGGAAGATGCCAACAGCGCGGAAACGGGCGAGTGGGTCACGGCGCAAAACAAGCTGACGCAGTCTTACCTGGGCACCATCCCCGAGCGCGCCGCGATCAAGCAGCGCCTGACCAAGCTGTGGAACTATGAGCGTTTCTCTACGCCAACGAAGCAGGGTGGCCGCTATTTCTACAGCCGCAACGACGGCTTGCAGAACCAGGCCGTGCTGTACACGGTGAAAAAACTGACGGACGAACCGCGTCTGCTGCTCGACCCGAACACCCTGTCGACGGATGGCACGGTGGCGCTGGCAGGCACTTCGATCAGCCCGAACGGCAAGTACCTGGCCTATGCCACGTCCGCTTCCGGTTCCGACTGGAACGAGTGGAAAGTGCGCGACATCGAATCGGGCAAGGATTTGACAGACCACATCAAGTGGGCCAAGTTCTCCGGCGCCTCGTGGACCAAGGACAACAAAGGTTTCTTCTACAGCCGCTATGACGCGCCGAACGAAGCCACCAAGCTGGCCGATATCAATTACTTCCAGAAATTGTATTTCCACAAGATCGGCACGCCGCAAAGCGATGACGTGCTCGTCTTCGACCGTCCCGACCAGAAGGAATGGGCATTCGGCGGCAGCACCGTCAGCGACGACGGCAATTATTTGATCATCACGGCCACGCAAGGCACGGAACGCAAGAACCGCGTTTTTTATAAAGACTTGCGCCAGAAGAATGCCAAGGTAGTCGGTTTGCTGGAAGAGTTCGACGCTTCGTACTCGTTCATCGACAATGACGGTCCCGTGTTCTTCTTCAAAACGGACAACAAGGCGCCGAAATCGCGCGTGATCGCCATCGATACGCGCAAGCCTGCGCCTGCCGACTGGAAGGAAATCGTGCCGCAAAGCGCGGAAACCCTCGTCGCCGTCAACCTCATCAACAACCAGCTGGTGCTCGACTACTTGAAAGATGCGCAAACGCAAATCAAGATTGTCGACCTGAACGGCAAGCTGGTGCGCGAAGTGGCCTTGCCGGGCATCGGTTCGGCCGGTGGTTTTGCGGGCAAGCGTGGCGACACGGAAACGTTCTACTCGTTTACCAGCTTCACGACGCCAGCGACCATTTACCGCTACGACATGAAGTCGGGCAAGAGCACGGTGTACCGCCAGCCGAAGGTCGATTTCGACCCGAACGCCTTTGAAACACGCCAGCAATTCTTTACCAGCCGCGACGGCACCAAGGTGCCGATGTTCATCGTCTCGAAAAAAGGCATGAAGCTCGACGGTTCCAACCCGACTTATCTGTACGGCTATGGCGGCTTCAATATCTCGCTCACGCCTAGCTTCTCCGTGGCGAATCTGGCCTGGGTGGAAATGGGCGGCGTCTACGTGATGGCCAACCTGCGCGGCGGCGGCGAGTACGGCGAAGCCTGGCACCAGGCTGGTACCAAGCTGAACAAGCAAAACGTGTTCGACGACTTTATCGGCGCGGCGCAATGGCTGGTGGACAACAAGGTCACCTCGCCATCGAAACTGGCGATCGGCGGCGGCAGCAATGGCGGCCTGCTGGTAGGCGCGGCCATGACGCAGCGTCCGGACCTGTTCGCTGCAGCCATCCCGCAAGTGGGCGTGCTCGACATGTTGCGCTTCCACAAGTTCACCGTGGGCTGGGGCTGGGTACCTGACTACGGTTCGTCGGACGACGCCGAACAGTTCAAGGCGCTCGTGAAATACTCGCCGCTGCACAATCTGAAGGCGGGCGGCTGCTATCCAGCCACCATGATCACGACGGCCGACCACGATGACCGCGTCGTGCCAGCGCACAGCTTCAAGTTCGCCGCCGCCGCCCAGGCAGCGCAAGGCGGCGCGGCGCCCGTGCTGATCCGTATCGACAGCAAGGCCGGCCATGGCGCCGGCAAGCCGACGACCAAGCAGATCGAAGAAGTGGCGGATCGTTGGGGCTTCCTCAGCCGTTCGTTGAAGATGACGCCGGTAGTGGCGGAGCCAGCCAAGGTGGCTGCGCAGTAAAATACGGTAGGTCGGATTAGCGCGGCATCGCCGCGCGTAATCCGACAACACCCGTCATGCCAACAATGTGTCGGATTACGCGGCGTGCCGCCGCTAATCCGACCTACGCTGGCTAATCCGACCTACAGTCACGATCCTCGCCAGCACCCCCTCCCCAAACACCGTTTGAAACGGCAAATCCTTGCGCTGCGCATAGCCGATATAGCAATCGCACTTGAAGCGCGGGCAGCGGCGTTCCTGCAGCATGTCTGCCAAGTCATCAACGTACAGATTCCCCAAGCGCTCCGGCACGAAATGGCAGCGCGTCAGTTCGCCATCGCCATCGACGGACAGCGACGCTTCGCCCGCCAGGCACGGTTTGCCGCGCGAGGGTGACGGACGGCGGCTTTGCGAAAACCACGGATCGGCGGTGTCGAGCCAGGCCAGGTCTTCCCCGCTGTAGTAGCCGGGGCCACGGCGGTCATAGGCGTTGAGCCACAAATAGACGTGCGCGGGCAGGGCCGCGCGCAGGGTGCGGATGGCGTCCAGGTGTTCGTTCATGGCGACGACGCCGACGGAATAGCGCACGCCCATGGTGTCCAGGCGCGCGCAGCGTTCGAGAAAACGGGCCAGCGTCGTCTGGTCCGGGTGGTAGGTGCACCACAGGCCGATCTTTTCCAACCCCTCCACCGCTTGCAGCCAGTTCAGGGGACCGGACAGATTCGTCTGCAGCGCTACTTGCCGCACATGGGGCAAAGCTGCCAGGGTTTGCATGGCCGCGCGGTAGTGGCGCCGCACCAGCGCTTCGCCCCAGGGCGTGAACAGGACGCTGATGTGCCGTTTTTGCGCCGCCACCCAACTGGTAAAACGCGCCACTTCACGCGCGTCGCGGGCTAGGGTGGCGCGGCTGTCGCGCTTCTTGGCGAACGGGCAGTAGCCGCAGGCGTAATTGCAGCTCGCCAAGGTGCCCCGGTATAGCAGGGACAAGGTACCCGGCTCCGTTGTCAGCTCCGTTGTCAGCACGCCTGGCCGCCTTCAGCCATCAGCGCGCGCACCGTATCGGAAGCCAGCCACGGGCCGATGGTGTCGGCGTAGCTGTAGCCGCGGTCATTCAGGCGCAACAGCGGGCCGTGTTCTTCCACCAGTTCCAAGGCGTGCAGCTCGGCCAGCTGCGGCAGATCAAGCTCGCAGCGGCTGCCGAAGCGGGCCGTGTAGGCGTCGCGGTCCAGGCCCGGTTCCGTCAGCAGCGACTGGATCACGTAGCGGCGGCGCTGTTCTGCATCATCGAGCACATAGCCGTGTTCGGCCTGCGCGAAGCGCGTTTCGTCCAGCGCCAGATACTGTTCGATGATGCCGATGGTCTGCGTGCGCGCCACCGCGTACTCGCTCGAATAATGGAGGTTCGCCGTGTAGGAGCGGGCGCCCGCGCCCAGGCCCACCATGCCATCGTTCTGGCAGCAGTACGACGGCCCGTTCTGCTCGGGCGCATGCGGTGCGCGGAACATGCGCATCGAGACCTGCTCGTAGCCCTGGGCGCGCAAATGATCGCGCGCGGCCGCGTACAGGGCCAGACGGCTGTCGCCATCGCGGGCCAGCATGATGGGATTGAGCGACGCGGCACCCTGGCGTCGCGCCACTTTGCCAAGACCCGTTTGTTCCCGCACGTAGAGCGGATACAGATAGATTTCTTCCGGTTTGAACGCCAGCGCGCTGTCGATGGACGCGAGCAGGCTGGCGACGGTTTGCCCGGCGATGCCGTAGATCAGGTCCAGGTTCAGGGTGGGAAAGCTGGCCGCGCGTATCAGGCCGATGGCGTGATGGACGGTGGCGTTTTGCTGGGGACGGGCCAGCGCGCGCATCTCGCCGGCGGCAAAGCTCTGGATGCCCAGGCTGACCCGGTCGATGCCATGCGCGCGGCAGACGGCAAGCCGCTCGGCCGTGATGGTTTCGGGCGACGCTTCGATGCCGGCCGGCGTGGCTTGCAGGTCGATGCCGAGGATGTCGCGCGCGCCGCACAGCAGGGTGTCCAGCTGCGCCGGCGACAGATAGGTGGGCGTGCCGCCACCGAGCGCGAAGCGGGCAAAGCGGCGTTCACCGAGGGCGCCGTCCATCGCGCGCATCTGCACCAGCACCTGCTGCACGTAGCGCTCGACCATGTCGGCGCTGGGGCGGGCCATGGCGAACAGGTTGCAAAAGCCGCAGCGCATCTCGCAAAACGGGATGTGGATGTAGGCGAAGAGGGCGGAGCGGTCCTGCCGCGCCCACAGGGGCGCCAGCGGCGCGGCCTGCGGCAAGGCGCGGTAGGCCGCCTTGTGCGGATACGAGTATGAATACGCCTGGTAGGGCGTATGGCGCATGCGCTGCGCCAGGGTACCCGGTTGTTCGGATGGGTTCACGGTGGGGACTCCTGGGAAATGGTATCTGGCGTGAGGAAGAAGTGCGCGTACGGCACCTGCCACACGCTGTCATGGGCGACCCTGTGGCCACGGTAGCCGTCTTCGCCATAGGCGCTGCCGTGGTCCGAGCAGACGATGGCGAACGTGGGCGCGCGCGCGGCGCAGGCGGAAAACAGGGGCGCGAGTGCGCTGTCGACATAGCGCAGGGCCGCCGCATGGCTGTCAAGGTTATCGCTACGGCAGCCGGGCAGGTAGGCGCGGTTCGGCGTGTGCAGGGCGGCCACGTTGATGAACAAGAAAGTGCGCTGGTCGTTCTGCGCCAGCAGCCGTGTTGCCAGCGCCACCTGCTTTTGCGTCGAATGGCGGCTGGCCACGCCCATGCCGGCGCTCCAGTGGCTTTCCTGGAACAGCGACGGCAGCACCGTGCCCAGCGCCGTTTGTTTATTGAAGAAACCCACGCCGCCGATGCAGATGGTACGGTAGCCGCGCGCGGCCAGCGCAGCGGGAAGGTCCGCTTCCTCGAACGCAAACGTGTGCGGCGAGGTGGTTTCGCTGCCAGCAAAAGCGGAGGCGAACAGGCGCGGATGGCGGCCCGGCGCGGCTGGCGTGGGCAAGAAACCCGCAAAGAAGGCCTGGTGCGCCGCGTAGGTAAACGTGGCGGGCGAGTGGCGCTTGTCCCAGCCGCCCGGCGGCAGAAAACGTCCCAGCACGGGCAGCTCACCCGCCTCATACAGGGCTTGCGCCACGTCGTAGCGCAGGGTGTCGAGCGTGAGGAAGACGATGTCGTGGCTGCCGACGATGCGGTGCATGTCGGGGATGGGGGCTGTGTCTTTAAACATGGGTCAGTTGCGCTGCGTAAGTGTCCGCGTCTTGCCATAGCAGTCCTGGCAGCAGGTCGCCGAAGGCGTTCGCTTCGAGCACATGGGCCTGGCCGTGGCGCACGACGAGGTCGTAGCCCGTCACGTGGCTGTGGGGGAAGGCGCGCGCGGCCTGGGCGCTGGCCGCTTCCAGCGCCGTCATGTCGGCCGCGTTCAAGAGGCCAGCCGCGTCGCCGCGCCGGTTGTCGAGGTGGAGATTGGTCATCATCTGGTCGCCGATGCGCGCCACCCGGTGCGCGGGCTGGCCGGCTACGGTCACGACTCGCAGGTCGTAATGGCTGTCGCCGCAGCGCGGCTTGTTCAGCCATGCTTCCGCATACAGTTCCTGGGCTGCCAGCGCGTCGACGAGGGCGGCGATGTCGTGTTCGGACTCGTAGCGCGCCATGCGTTTGCTGTTGATCAGGCGCGTTGCGCCCTCGGTGCGGTGCAAGGCGGCCGAGGTGGTGGCTTGCTGGCGTCCGGCCTTGTTCCTGCGGTAGGCGACGACGCCCGATGCGGACGAGCCGTAGCATGGTTTCAGATAGACGCGGTCAAGCTGGTGTTCGTACAGCAGCGACTGCAGATGCTCGTAGCTCTGCACTGGTCCCAGCAAGGCAGGTATGGGCACGCCATGCGCGGCCAGGTGGCGCTGGCACGCCAGCTTGTCCGTCATGAGACAGATTTCGGCTGGCGCATTGAAGACGCGTATTTGCGGCAGGTCTGCCAGCTGCGCCGCCAGGGACGCCATGGCATTGGAAAAACCGGCAAACCACGCATCCATGGCCAGCAGCTCGCCATGCGCGGGCGCCGAGAGCAGCGGACGGTCCAGCAGCCGGCAGCCCGCCTGCAGCAACAGCAGATGGGCGGCGGGATCGTCGCCGGGCGGTTCGATCTTGAGCGGGCCGGTCTGGCGCAATGAATCCTCGAGCAAGGCAGGCTGACGTAGCCAGTCGCGCCATTCCAGCACTTGCGCGGGCGGCAGGCGCAACTGCGCGCGCGCCGCCTGCAGCAGGCGCACGCGCTTGCTGCCCTGTGTCGCCAGCAAAAGCATCAGGTTTTATTCGCCGACGGCGACATAGCGATAGACTTCGTCGTCGTCCTCGTCGTCTTCCTGCGGATCATCGAGCCTGACGGGGAAGGGCAGGGCGTTGAGTTTTTCCTGGTTCGCTTCGGAGATATAGTGATGCGACAGGTCCATGCGCTTCAGATTGCCCAATTGCGTGCCTTGCAGCAGTGCTTCGGCGCCCACGTCGCCCAGGGTGCCCAGCGACAGGTCCAGGGTCTCGACGGTGGCCAGCAAAGGCTCTTTGGCCAGCCAGACGGCCAGCTCGTCGGCGATCTGCGCGTCGCGCAGGCCCAGGTAGCGCAGGGTCGGCGTGGCCAGTTGCGCCAGGACTTTCTGGTACAGCGCCACGTCGCCGGAAAAACCATAGTCGTCGCTACCGAGCCACAGTTCCAGGTATTCCAGCTTGGGCATGCTCGACTGGGCCAGCGCCTGCGCGATCTTCTGATCGAGGCCACCGGACTCGATGGTGAACTTGCGCAGGTTCTGGTGCGCGAACGGTTCGACGGTCAACTCATTGCCGCCGCGGATGCGCAGCTCTTCCAGCTGCGGGAAAGCGTCCAGCAGCGGCTTGTAGCTGCCTTGCACGATCCACGAGATTTCGCATTCCTCGTACGTCATGTCGCCGATGAACAGCGCGCGCAAGTTCGGCAGCTGCGGCGCGTGGCTGATCAGCGCCGCGATCACCTCGTCGGCGCCCGCTTCGTACGGGTCGCCCCACATGCCGATGATCAGCGCCTCAAGCGCATTCTTGTCGGTTTTTTCCAAGAAGCCGGCGATCAGGTCCGGCATCTTGCGCTTGTCGTCATACTCGAGCGAGAGGCGGTAGACGATATCCTGCCCGGACTGCAGCGCAATATCGGGATCGTACTGGACGACTTTTTTCTTGTGGAAGAGGGTGGTGCTTTCGGAAATCGTCATTGCTAAGGCTCCATGAAAGACAGTGAAAATCTTGTCTAATCCAAAATCTTAGCATGGGCGAAAGAGCCTATTGCACACCGCTGAAATGCAACTATCTATGGATGACCACCAATAAGGCCTTGCCTTCCGTCTTGCCCAAGTTGCGGATGGTATGCGGCTGGTCCGCCGGGTAGCGTGCCGTGCCGCCATTCTTGACCTTTTTCTTCGCCGCGCCCACTTCCAGCTCCAGGTTGCCGTGAATGACCGTCAAATGTTCGGTGGTGCCCGGGTCGTGCGGCTGCGACGCCAGTTCGCCGCCCGGCGCCAGGGTCACTTCATACCATTCGTATTTGCCGGCCAGTTCCATCGGCCCCAGGATGCGCAGCACGTAGCCCGCGTGGTCGCCGGGCAGGGTGGGGGTTTCGTGCGCGTCCGTGATGCGGATGGTTTCCACGGCTTTTTCCGCGCTGGACAGCAATTCGCCGATCTGCACGCCCAGGGCGTTGGCCAAGCGCCACGTGATGGCGATGGTGGGATTGGCTTTTTCGCGCTCGATTTGCGACAGCATGGACTTCGAAACGCCGGCGATGCGCGACAAATCCTCGAGTGTCAGGCCGCGCGCCAGGCGCAGCCGTTGCAGGGTGGCGCCCACTTCGGGCGGAGAATTGGTCGAAACGCTGGTTTTCATCGGCAGGTGGCTTGCAAAGTTCAAAAGGCTTGGGTAATATCCACTATATTGAATTTCAGTTCGAAATAGTGGATTTTGAAGAAAAACACGGAAACGTGTAGACTTCAAACAGCGCTTCACGGTACAGCATTGTGCGCGCACCGGTCAAGCGGCCGCTTTTCCCCTATGGCGGCTGAGGTTACCCGGATGCCACACATACAACAGGGATACACAAGGATCATCATGAGCGAGCAAGCGAAGAACACCTTTTTCAGCGGTCTGCAACAGAACCTCGATCAACTGCGCCAGCAGGGCTTGTACAAGCCCGAGCGCGTGATCGCCTCGCGCCAGGGCGCCGAAGTGGTGTGCGACGATGGCCGTACCCTGATCAATATGTGTGCGAACAACTACCTGGGCCTGTCCGGCGACCTGCAGACGCAGGAAGCATCGATCGCCGCCACGCAGAAATACGGCTACGGCCTGTCGTCCGTGCGCTTCATCTGCGGCACGCAAACGGTGCACAAGGAACTGGAACAGGCGATCTCCAGCTTCCTCGGCACGGAAGACACGATCTTGTACGCGGCGGCATTCGACGCCAACGGCGGCGTGTTCGAGCCCCTGTTCGATGAAAACGACGCCATCATCTCGGACGCGCTGAACCACGCTTCCATCATCGACGGCATCCGCCTGTGCAAGGCTGGCCGCTACCGCTACGCCCACAACGACATGGCCGACCTGGAAGTGCAGCTGAAAGCGGCGATTGCCGCCGGCAAGCGCCATAAAGTCATCGTCACGGACGGCGTGTTCTCGATGGACGGCACGATTGCGCAACTGGACAAGATCTGCGACCTGGCCGACCAATATGGCGCGCTGGTGATGATCGACGAATGCCACGCTTCCGGCTTCATGGGCGCGACGGGCCGCGGCACGCATGAACACCACAATGTGATGGGCCGCATCGACATCATCACGGGCACCCTGGGCAAGGCCCTGGGCGGCGCCATGGGCGGCTTTACGTCGGCGCGCAAGGAAGTCATCGACACCCTGCGCCAGAAATCGCGTCCCTATTTGTTCTCGAACACGCTGGCGCCATCGATTGCCGGCGCTTCGCTGTCGGTTTTGGCCCGCCTGGCCAAGTCGACGGAACTGCGCGACCGCCTGCATGACAACACGGCTTTCTTCCGCAGCGAGATCGAGCGCATCGGCTTCACCATCAAGCCGGGCACCCATCCGGTGGTTCCCGTGATGCTGTTCGACGCGCCTGTGGCGCAGAAATTCGCCGCGCGCCTGTATGAACTGGGCGTGCTGGTGACTGGCTTCTTCTACCCGGTCGTGCCGATGGGTCAGGCCCGTGTCCGTGTGCAGCTGTCCGCCGCGCATACGCGCGAACAGCTGGTGCAAGTGCTGGCCGCTTTTGAACAGGCTGGCAAGGAACTCGGTTTGCTGACCACTACCACTACCAATTAACAAGATTTCAGGAAAATAGCATGGAACGCATCTTAGTCATTGGCGCAAACGGCCAAATCGGTAGTGAACTGGTGGGCGCGCTGGCGCAGCAGCACGGCGCGGACAACGTCATCGCCAGCGACATCGGCACGAACAATCTGTATCAGGCCAAGCGCTACGCCCAGCTCAATGTGCTGGACAAGGACGGCCTGGCGGCCATCATCGCCGACGAGAACATCACCCAGGTGTACCAGCTGGCGGCCATGCTGTCGGCCACGGGCGAAGCGGCGCCGTTGAAGGCGTGGAGCCTGAACATGGATGGCTTGCTCAATATCCTGGAACTGGCGCGCGAGCGTGGCGAGGCAGGCAAGCCGCTGCGGATCTTCTGGCCATCGTCGATCGCCGCCTTCGGCCCGAACACGCCGCAAGTGAACACGCCGCAAATGACCGTGATGGACCCGACCTCGATGTACGGCATCAGCAAGCTGGCCGGCGAGCGCCTGTGCGAATACTACTTCAACAAGTATGGCGTGGACGTGCGCAGCATCCGCTACCCGGGCATCATCAGCTACAAATCGCCTCCAGGCGGCGGCACCACCGATTACGCCATCGCCATCTTCCACGCGGCCTTGCGCGGCGAGCGCTATGACTGCTTCCTCGATGCGAATACCACTCTGCCGATGATTTACATGCCCGACGCGATCCGCGCCACCATCGAACTGATGGACGCGCCAGCGGCACAGATCAAGATCCGCTCGTCGTACAACGTGGCCGGCGTGTCGTTCAACCCCGAGCAGCTGGCCAAGGCCATCGTGCGCATGGTGCCGGACTTCAAGATCAGCTACAAGCCGGACAGCCGTCAGGCCATCGCCGACAGCTGGCCGCAAAGCCTGGACGACAGCAAGGCCAGCGCCGATTGGGGCTGGAAGGCGCAGATCGGCGTCGAGCAGATGGTCACGGACATGCTGGCCAATGTCGACGTGGGCCATGCCGCCAAGGCGGCCTGAGTCCAGCCCCGGCATTCATAAAACATACTAAATAAAGAGACACTACATGGACATGAGCGTATTTGACCTGTTTAAAATCGGCATCGGGCCGTCGAGTTCCCACACGGTGGGACCGATGGTGGCGGCGCGGCGTTTTCTGGTCGAATACGGTCCGCTGGACCAGGTAGTGGGCGCCGAGGCGGCCCTGTATGGCTCGCTGGCGCTGACGGGCGTGGGCCATGCGACGGACAAGGCTGTCATTCTTGGCTTGATGGGCGAAACGCCGCAAGACGTGGCGCCCGATGAAGTCGACAGCAAGCTGGCCGCCATCGAGGCGGCCGGCGAGATCGCCTTGCTGGGTACGCACGTGGTGCCATTCACGGCCGCCACGGGCCTCGTCTGGCACAAGAGCGAATCGCTGCCCGAACACCCGAACGGCATGCGCTTCACCCTGAAACTGGCGGACGGCAGCCGTGTCGACAAGGTGTATTACTCGATCGGCGGCGGTTTTATCCGCGAGGCCGAGGAAGTTCAAACTGCGGCGCAGGCCGAAGCGGCCGTGGAATCGGCCGCCAGCGCGCGGGTCGTCTTCCCCTTCGACACGATGGAGCAGTTGCTGGCCCACGGCGTCGAAAGCGGCTTGTCGATCCCGGAAATGCTGCGCGCGAACGAGTGCGTCAAGCGCAGCGACGAGGAATTGAACGCGGGCCTGGACCGCATCTGGCACGTCATGCGCGACTGTATCGCGCACGGCCTGGAAACGACGGGCAACCTGCCGGGCGGCTTGAACGTGAAGCGCCGTGCCGCGAAATTGTGGCGCTTGGCGCAGGAGGCGAAAGCGTCCGACAACCGCGCCAACGACTTGCCGCACGACGCCGTGCACCTGGTCAGCCTGTATGCGATGGCCGTCAACGAGGAAAACGCGGCCGGCGGCAGGGTTGTGACGGCGCCGACCAACGGCGCGGCCGGCATCATCCCGGCCGTGCTGCGCTACTACGCGCAGGATTGCCGCCCCAGCGATCCGGTGGGCGGCGTGCGCCGCTTCATGCTGACGGCCGCGGCCATCGGCATGCTGTGCAAGCGCAATGCCTCGATCTCGGGCGCCGAAGTGGGGTGCCAGGGCGAAGTGGGCGTGGCGTGCGCCATGGCGGCGGCCGGCCTGGTGGCAGCCCTGGGCGGCACCAACGAGCAGATCGAAAACGCGGCCGAAATCGGCATCGAACACCACTTGGGCATGACGTGCGACCCCATCGGCGGCCTGGTGCAGATCCCCTGCATCGAGCGCAACGGCATGGGCGCCGTGAAAGCCATCACGGCCGCCTCGCTGGCGCTGAAGGGCGACGGCACGCATTTCGTCAGCCTCGACGAAGTCATCGAAACCATGCGCCAGACGGGCGCGGACATGCAGGACAAGTACAAGGAAACGTCGCTGGGCGGGCTGGCCGTGCACGTTATCACAGTCAATCACGCGGCTTGTTGATGCGCCGGTGGTGTTGTCGGATTACGCGCGCAAGCGCTAATCCGGCCTACGGTGAATGGCAAGTCGCAGGTCGGCGTTGGTGGGCGTAGGTCGGCGTAGGTCGGCTTAGCGCAAAGCGCGTAAGCCGACACCACCACAGTAGTCTCCCGATAAACTCACTCCTCCTCAAACAACTGCTCCAGCCTCCTCGGGTAGTTATTCAAGAAATCGCGCGTCACGGCATAGTGTTCCGTGTCTTCATACGCCACTTCGTGGATGCCGCCGCCCGTAAACATCAAAATCTTCGCGTTCGGGTAGGCGAGTAGAATCGGCGAATGGGTGGCGATGATCAGCTGCGAGTCGTCCTGCACCAGCTGGTGGATCACGGATAGCGCCGCCATCTGGCGGCTCGGCGACAGGGCCGCCTCGGGTTCGTCCAGCAGATACAAGCCCTTGCCCCGCAGCTTGTTGATCAGGGTCGCCATGAACGCTTCGCCGTGCGACTGCGCGTGCAGCGACTTGCCGCCGTAGCTCACCAGGTACTCCTGCGGCATCTCGTCCATGTAGGTGGCGACGTTGAAAAAGCTCTCGGCGCGCAGGAAATAGCTGTCTTCGGGCTTTTTGTAGCTCTTGCTCAGGCGCAGATGCGCGTGCAAGCCCGATTCCTCGTCCGACGGCAGGGCGATGCGCACGTTGCGCGTGCCGCCATCCTTGCCGAAGCCCAGCCCCACGGCCAGCGCTTCGAGCATGGTCGACTTGCCGCTGCCATTTTCGCCCACGAAAAACGTCACGTCGCGGTGGAAATCCATGTGCACGAAGTCGCGGATGGCGGGGATGGTGAATGGATAGTGATCGAGGTCGACGACGGCGTCGGAGCGCAGCGCGGCGCTTTGCAGATATGGTTTTTTACTCAGCGACATGGCCGGTTCTCGACTCCAATAATGATCGTGGCAAGGGATACTCAGCACAGTGTGACGTAAATCGCCGGCGCGCGCCAGTGCGTACGCCAGCCATGTTCGCCTGGCTTGATCTCATGCAATTATGGCTTGTTTGATAATAGGCAGGCGCTCCAATTGTCACATCTTGATCAGGCGGGCGCCACGCGATTCGCCTTGGACGGCGGCTGGCACTATAATATCCGCTGCCATTCATGATCAACCGCACTCAGCTCAACTGGACTCTTCAAATTTATGCACTACGTGTCTACCCGCGCTGATAAAGCGCCATCGAATCAGCAGCAATTCTCCGACATCCTCCTGGGCGGCCTGGCCCCCGATGGCGGACTGTACCTCCCAGAACACTACCCGCAAGTCACTGGTGCCGAGCTCAATGCCTGGCGCACATTGTCGTATGCCGACCTGGCATTCGAAATCCTGAAGAAGTTCGCCACCGATATCCCGGCTGCGGACCTGAAGGCACTGACGGCGAAAACCTATACCAAGGCAGTCTACAAGAACGCCCGCGCCGGCGAAAACGCGGCCGACATCACGCCGCTGCGCGTGCTCGAAGAAAACGCCGTCAATGGCGGCCAGACCACCTTGATGCTGCAGGCGCTGTCGAACGGCCCGACCCTGGCCTTTAAGGACATGGCCATGCAGCTGCTGGGCAACCTGTTCGAATACACCTTGGCCAAGCACGACGCCGAACTCAATATCTTCGGCGCCACGTCGGGCGACACGGGCAGCGCGGCCGAATATGCGATGCGCGGCAAGAAGGGCATCCGCGTCTTCATGCTGTCGCCGCACAAGAAAATGAGCGCCTTCCAGACGGCGCAGATGTTCAGCCTGCAAGACCCGAACATTGTCAACATCGCCGTCGAAGGCGTGTTCGACGATTGCCAGGATATGGTGAAAGCCGTGTCGAACGACTTGCCGTTCAAGGCCAAGCAGAAGATCGGCACCGTCAACTCCATCAACTGGGCGCGAGTCGTGGCGCAAGTCGTCTACTACTTCCGCGGCTACCTGGCGGCCACCACCAGCAACGAGCAAAAAGTGTCGTTCACGGTGCCGTCGGGCAACTTTGGCAATATCTGCGCCGGCCATATCGCCCGCATGATGGGCCTGCCGATCTCGAAACTGGTGGCGGCGACGAATGAAAACGACGTGCTCGACGAATTCTTCCGCACGGGCGTCTACCGCGTGCGCAAGTCGGCCGAAACGTACCACACGAGCAGCCCGTCGATGGATATCTCGAAAGCGTCGAACTTCGAGCGCTTCGTCTACGACCTCGTGGGCCGCGACAGCGACCGCGTGCGCGCCCTGTTTACGAAAGTGGAAACGCATGGCGGCTTCGACTTGTCCGGCAAGCCTGGCAGCGATGGCGACGAATTCAAGCTCGTGGCCAAATATGGCTTCAAGTCGGGCAAGTCCACGCACCAGGACCGCCTCGACACCATCCGCGACGTGGCCGACGACTACGGCATCACCATCGACACGCACACGGCCGACGGCATCAAGGTGGCGCGCGAGCACCTGGAACCGAACGTGCCGATGATCGTGCTGGAAACGGCGCTGGCGGCCAAGTTCAACGAAACCATCCTCGAAGCGCTGGGCGTGGACGCGGAACGGCCAGCCGGCTTCGAGAACATCGAAGACTTGCCGCAAAAGTTCGTCGTGATGGATGCCGATGTCGAGAAAATGAAGGCGTATATCGCCGCCAATACGGGCTTGTGATGACAGACGCCAGCACTGTACGCAAACCGATGCTGTCGGTGGCCGAGGCGCAAGCCTTCATGCTGGGCGCGGCGCGCCCGGTGGCCGACGTGGAGCTGGTAGACACCATGCGCGCCAACGGCCGCGTGCTGGCGGCCGCGCAAACGTCGACCCTGAACGTGCCCGAGCGCGACAACACGCAGATGGATGGCTACGCCGTGCGCGCCAGTGACTGCGCCAGCGGCGCGGCCAGCTTGCCCGTGTCGCAGCGCATCGCGGCCGGCCACGTGGGCCAGCCCTTGCAACCGGGGACGGCGGCGCGCATCTTCACGGGCGCCCTGATTCCGGACGGCGCCGACTGCGTCGTCATGCAGGAGCAGTGCACGGTGGCGGACGGCGTGGTGACGGTCAATCACGTACCGGCAGCGGGAGAATGGGTGCGCCGCCAGGGCGAGGATATCCGCGCCGGCGGCGAGATCCTCGGTGCGGGCCGTCGCTTGCGCAGCCAGGAAATGGGCTTGGCCGCCTCGGTGGGCCTGGCGCAGCTGCCTGTGCTGCGCAAGCTGCGCGTGGCCGTATTTTTCACGGGCGACGAACTGGCCATGCCCGGCGAACCCCTGGCACCGGGCGCCGTCTACAACTCGAACCGCTTTACCTTGCGCGGCTTGCTGGAAAACCTCGGTTGCGAGATCACGGACCTGGGCATCGTGCCCGACAGCCTGGAAGCGACAAAAGCCGTGCTGCGCCAGGCGGCCCAGGGCAATGATCTGATCATCACCTCGGGCGGCGTGTCCGTGGGCGAGGAAGACCATATCAAGCCGGCCGTGGAAGCGGAAGGGCGGCTGAACATGTGGCAGATCGCCGTCAAACCAGGCAAACCGCTGGCGTTTGGCGAAGTGCGGGAGGCGTTCTTTGTCGGCTTGCCCGGCAATCCCGTGTCGAGCTTTGTCACGTTTTTGCTGTTCGTGCGCCCGTTCATCCTGCGCCTGCAAGGCGTGGCGGGTAACCTGGCGCCGCGCAGCTACAAGCTGCCGGCCGCGTTCGAGCGCCTGAAGGCGGACAAGCGCAACGAGTTCTTGCGCGCCAAGGTCAATGACGAGGGCGAGCTGGAACTGTTCGCCAACCAGAGTTCGGGCGTGCTGACGTCCACCGTGTGGGGCGACGGCTTGATCGATTGTCCGCCGGGGCTGTCGATTGCGCGCGGCGACATGCTGCGTTTTATCCCGTTTAACGAATTGCTGTACTGAGGAAGTATCGATGAAGATCAATCTGCGGTTTTTTGCCAGCGTGCGTGAGCTGGTGGGCACCGGCCATGAAGTGCTGGAAGTAGCCGAGCCGCTGGCGGTGGGTGCGGTGAGAGCGCTGCTGATCGCCCGCGGCGGCAACTGGGAATACGCGCTGGCGCAAGGCCGCGCGCTGCGCATGGCCCACAACCAGGTGATGTGCGATGCCGACACCTTGATCGGTGATGGCGACGAGGTGGCGTTTTTCCCGCCCGTGACGGGCGGTTAAGAATACTGACTCAAGAAAATGGCCGCTGATGCGGCCATTTTTTATCGCGACTTGGTTTTTGGTTTGTCCCCGCTGCACGTGGCGCAGGCGACGGCTTTCCGGTAGCGCCAGTATTTCGAGCCGATGAAGATGGCCGAGGCCACCAGCGACCAGGCCAGCGCGCTGAGGATATCGGCCTGGCTGGGCGTGCCCTTGCTGTACTCGACCACCGTCAGGATGATGAATAAGATCGAACTGGCCAGCAAATAGCGGGAAATCCAGAATCCTGCGCCCATGTGTTTCTCCTCTTGTCGTCTCGTTGTCTCGTGAAGTCAAAGCCGATCGTTGCGGCATGTCCGCGCAGTATGCATCATTTTTCGGCATTCTCGCCATCCACCGGCCTTATCTCGACTAAAATGCCGGGGTTTTCACCGTCTTCCAGCTTGCCATGACCAACTCCAGTTCCCCTCCGTTTCACATCGCCGTCATCGGCGGCGGCCCCGCCGGCCTGATGGCCGCCCAGGCTGCGTCCGGCCTGGGAGCCAGGGTGGAACTGTTCGACGCCATGCCGTCCGTCGGCCGCAAATTCCTGCTGGCGGGGCGCGGCGGCATGAACATCACGCATGCAGAAGGCTACCAGCCCTTCGTCTCGCGCTACGGCAGGCAGGCGCACCGGGTGAAGCCTGCGCTGGACCAGTTCGGCCCGCAAAAGGTGCGCGACTGGGTGCACAGCCTGGGCGTGGAAACCTTTGTCGGCTCCTCGAACCGCGTCTTCCCGACGGACATGAAGGCGGCGCCCCTGCTGCGCGCCTGGCTGCACCGCCTGCGCGAAGCGGGCGTGCAATTTCACATGCGCCACCGCTGGACGGGCTGGCAAGATGAGGATGGCCAGCTGGCGTTTGCCACCCCGGACGGCGAACGTTTGCGCGCCTTCGACGCCGTGATCCTGGCGCTCGGTGGCGGCAGCTGGGCGCGGCTCGGTTCCGATGGCGCCTGGGTGCCGCTGCTGCAAGGGCAGGGTGTGGCCGTGACGCCTTTGGTACCGGCCAATTGCGGCTTCGACGTGGACTGGAGCGCGCATTTCAGCAGCCGCCATGCGGGCGAACCGCTGACGACCGTGGCCATCACGGCGCATGACATCGACGGCTTGCGGATCAAGCGCCAGGGGCAGTTCGTCATCACGGCGGGGGGCGTGGAAGGCAGCCTGATTTATGCGCTGTCGGCCGCGCTGCGCGAGCAGATCGCACGCGACGGCAGCGCCACCATCTGGCTCGACCTGGCGCCCGACCACAGCCATGAACGCGTGTTCGAGGAAGTGACGCGCCCCCGTGGCGCCCGTTCCATGTCCAGCCACCTGAATAGCCGCCTGGGCATCAAGGGCGTGAAATCGGGCTTGCTGCGCGAATGCCTGAGCGCGGCCGACTTTGCCGACGAAGCGAAGCTGGCTGCCGCCATCAAGCTGCTGCCCGTGACACTCGTACGCCCGCGTCCCATCGATGAAGCCATCAGCAGCGCCGGCGGCGTGGTGTTCGACGGCATCGACGGCAGCATGCTGCGCGCCATGCCGGGCGTCTTCGTGGCGGGGGAAATGCTGGACTGGGAAGCGCCGACGGGCGGCTACCTGCTGACGGCCTGCCTGGCGCAAGGCAAGGCGGCCGGCGAGCAGGCGGTGGCGTGGCTGGAAGAGAAGGTTAATGCCAAGTGATATCGCCTGAGCCGCTCTTTTGCGTCTCGCGCTGGCGCGGGTTGCCGTGGACGTTAATGTCGCCGCTGCCGCGCAGGGTCAGGTTGGCGGCGTCGCGCACGAAGACGGTGCTCGTGCC
Source organism: Janthinobacterium sp. LS2A (assembly GCF_036543145.1). NCBI lineage: Bacteria > Pseudomonadati > Pseudomonadota > Betaproteobacteria > Burkholderiales > Oxalobacteraceae > Janthinobacterium > Janthinobacterium sp. LS2A. The sequence continues at coordinate 1,102,877 of NZ_JAZHPB010000001.1, read as the reverse complement.
CGAGCCTTGCAGGCTGACGCTGGCCTTGTCGGCGGCCAGGTGCTCTGCATCGATATCGCCTGATCCGCTCAGGTCGGCACGGAGGAATTTCGTGTTGCCGCTGGCGGCGATGCGCCCGGAACCCACCATTTCCAGCACCACGCTGTCGCTGTTGCCGGCATTGATGTCGAGGTCGCCGCTGCCGTTGACGGTCGCTTGCACCTGCTTGTAGCGTCCCGTGAAGCTGACGTCGCCCGATCCCGTCAATTCCAGGATAAAACTGTCGCCGGAAAATCCCGTGATCTTGCTGTCGCCATTGCCGTGCACTTCCACGCGCACGAGGGTTGGCAGCACCAGTTCCACCTGCAGCGGCTGGCGATGGTGGAACAGCATGCCTTTCGGGCCGATATGCAGGGTCGTGCCATCGGCCGTCGTGTCGACGTTCGACAGCAAACGCTGCTCGCCGCTCACTTTCAGCGATGGCGTGGCGCCGCGGCGCAGCACCAGGTCTATGGGGCCGGCCAGGTCGATGCTGTTGATATTGGCGGCAACCGGGCGCGTTTCGCTGCGCACGGCGCGGCCGGCGGCGCTGCTGGGATTGCTGATACCCTTGGCGCGCAGCGCCGCATACGACATGGCGATCAGGACCAGTGCCAGCAAGAGCATGGACAGGCCAACTTTGAGCAAGCGTTTCATGGCAGCCTTTCTAGTGACCTTTGAGCAGGGAGACATTCATGGCGACATAGCGCTTGATACCGATCAAGGTATAGCGCGTGACCACCAGACTGAGCAGGAAGATGGCGATGCCGCCGAGCAGCATGCCCACGCCGAAGACGGTTTGCGTGGTGCGCGCATCGCGGTCCATGTCCGTGGAGATGCGGATGCCGCCGCCGGCCAGCGCTTCGGCCCGCTCCATCACGCGCGATGACGCGCCCGGTGCCTGGGGCTCGGACTCCGCTTTGACGGGGCCGGGCAGGTGATCGACTTCGATGCCCGTGTCGCCGATGGTGATGCGCGTTTCGCGCCGTTCGCCGCCTTCGCCGCCGTCATCGTCATGGATGAAGACGTGGCGCAGCGGGCCGTCGAGCACCAGTTCGTTAGCGCCGGACAAGCCACTGGCCGTGATGGCGATGCCGGCCAGGTAAAAGCTCAGGCCGGCGGCATACAGGGCGGCCAGCAGGGCTGCGTACACGGCGGCAGGCACGACCATGAACAGGTTGAAGATGGCCAGGCCCACGAGCGAGACGAGCAGGCGCAGCAGGTTGACGGGGGTCTTCTTCTGTTCGAAAGCCTGGCGGTGGGTGCTGCTGCGCAAGGTGAGGGCGATCTTTTTCGGGTCGCCCAGGTCGTCGGCGACTTCCTGCTCGCTGCGGCCGGCCGCGGCGCCTTCGATGAAGGTCTGTTCGTAATAATCGAGGGTCTTGGCCGCCAGGTCCGGTGGCAGGCCTTCCAGCGCGCGCCGCAGGGCGTCGAGATAATCTTGCTTGTTCATCATATTCTTCCTGTCAGTCCGCTTTGCCGCTTCAGCCCATTGCCGGCAGCAGCATGCTTGCCTGGCTCAGCAGCAATGGCGCATGGGATGCCTGCTGTCCGCTGACGACGGTCAAGGTGGCCAGTGCCACACAAGCGAGCAGCGCCACGGCTTTCAAGCTGTTTTTCAAGTGCAAGGTGGTGTGCATGGTATTCCCCGTGGCATGGCCGTTGTCGATGATCAGACTGTACCCAAGCGCACGCGAGCGCACCAGCGCGGTGCGACAGACTGCAATTTCGCGGGGGCGAGCGACACCAGGGCAGGATGCACCGTCAAGGCTGTTTTGCCGCCTTGCCCGTGGTGACGGCTTTGGCCGCCGCCACGCCGCTGCGTACGGCCGCCTCGATGGTGGCCGGATAATCTTGCGTCCGGTCATCATTGGCCGTGTAGTCGCCAGCCAGCAGCAAGCCCGGCACGCCGCTGGCGTTGCCGGGGCGGGCAAGCTCCGGCTTGCAGGCAAACGTGGCGCGCTTTTCCGTGATCAGCTGGGTCCAGGCAGGTTGCGCCAGTTCCGGGCGCTGCAGCACCTGCGCCAGCTGCGTCGCGATCGCTTGCGCCAGCGGGCCATGGCCTTGCTCGGCGGCAGCGCTTGACGCGCTGACGACGACGGCCAGCAAGCCCGCCTGCTCGCTGTCGAGCTGGCCCCGGTCGAAGACGAACTGGCCCCAGTGCTGTTGCCCCGGCGTATCGACGAGGGCGTAGAACGGCAAGTCCAGGCGCACCGAGGCGTCGTATTGCAGGTAGCAGGTGCTGATGGCTTCCGGCGTGAAAGCTTGCATGCGGCCAATAGCCTCGTCGAGGCGGGCGTCCTGCAAGCCCTGCAGCAGGCTGATGGCCTGCACGGACGAGGTGGCGATGATGACACCGTCGTAAGTGCCGGTCTCATCGAGCTGCCAGCGGCCATCGGGCAGCGCCTGCAAGGCGTCGACCTTGGCGCCCGTGCGCACTGCGCCGCCATGCCGTTCGACATAGCGGGCGGCCGCGTCGGGCAACAGGGTACTCAAATCCGCTTTCGGGATCAGCATGTCGGATGCGCGGCGGCGCGATGCGCCCAGGCTGTCGCGCAGCACGTTGATGAAGACGCGGGCCGAGGCGCGCTCGGGCGGCGTGTTGAGTGCGGCCAGGCATAAGGGATGCCACATCAGCCGGTTCAGGCGCTCCGTCTGGTCGAAGCGCTGCAGCAACTCGCTGACCGTGCAATCGTTATATAGCTGCCAGCCCATCCAGCGCATGGCCGTGGAAAAACGCATCAGGGCCAGCTTGTCGGCACGCAATAATCCCTTCGCGCGCAGCAGGGCCCACGCCAGGTGCAGCGGCGCGGGCAGGCGCGGCGCGATGAAATCCATGCCGCCCGAGTCCGCCGGATAGCGCATCTGCAGGGGCAAGGTGAGGATCAGTTCGCCAGGGTCTTGCCCCGCCAGCTTGATCAGGCGCAAGGTTTCCGTGTACGCGCCTAGCAGGATGTGCTGGCCGTTGTCGAGTAGCGTATTTTCTCGCTCGACGCGGCGCGCGCGTCCGCCCAGGGTGCGCGCCGCCTCGAACACGGTCACCGAATGACCGGCGCGCGCCAGTTCCATGGCTGCCGCGCAGCCGGCCCAGCCGGCGCCGATGACGGCGTAGCGTTGCTTCACGGCCTGATCAGCCACGAACCCAGGTTTTCCAGGCCAGCCACAGTTTGCGGATCGGCGTGAGCGAAATGCGCTGTTTCAGCACATGGTAGCCGTCGCGCTCGACTTCATTGAGCAGGGTACGGTAGATGGCGGCCATGATCAGGCCCGGGCGCTGGGCGCGGCGGTCCTCGGCAGGCAAGAGCGCGAATGCCTCGTCGTAGGCCTTTTGCGCGCGCGCCACCTGGAAACGCATGAGGTTTTCAAAGTTTTCGCTGTGGCGCGCATTCAGCAGGTCGGCGGCCGTGACATTGAACTGCTGCAATTCGCTGATCGGCAAATAGATGCGCCCCTTGCGCGCATCTTCGCCCACGTCGCGGATGATGTTGGTCAGCTGGAAAGCATGGCCGAGCTTTTCCGCGTACAGCAGTGTTTCCGGGCGGGTCGCGCCGAAGATGCTGGCCGACAAGATACCGACCACGCTGGCCACATGCCAGCAATAGCGGCTCATGGCCTGGTAATCGAGGTAGCGGGTCTGGTTCAAGTCCATTTCCATGCCGTCGATGATGGCCTGTAAATGCTTTTCTTCCAGTTTATAGATGTCCAGGTGCGGCTGCAGCGCGCGCATCACGGGATGCGTGGGGTTGCCCTCGTACATGGCCTTGACTTCCTTGCGCCACCAGACCAGCTTGGTGCGTGCCACGGCTTCGTCCGTGCATTCGTCAACCGTGTCATCGACTTCGCGGCAGAACGCGTACAGGGCCGTGATGGCCTTGCGGCGCTCGGCCGGCAGGAACAGGAAGCTGTAGTAGAAGCTGGAGCCGCTCTGGGCGGCTTTTTGTTGGCAGTATTCGTCGGGAGACATAGTCAAAAGAGCAAGGGTTGCAGATCGAAGCCGCTATTCTATCGTCTTACAGAGTGGGCGACGGGGGAAAAGCCGTTTTTACTTGTGTCTCTTGATGCAAGCTTTTGCGCGACATGCGCAGGGCGCGCCAGAAAATGATCAGCCAGTCGCGTTTCTCCAGCTTGGGGCGGCGCCGGAACACGTCGTAATTGACGGCTTCGATGCACTCGAGAATGCGCAAGCCCCCTTGCACCACCAGGCGCAGTTCCCAGCCGATGCGCCCGCGCAAACGCAGGGCCAGCGGCGCGCCGGACAGCATCAGCGCGCGCGCGCGGGTCACTTCGAAGCGCATCAGGGCGCTCCACTTGCCGTGCGCCTCGGGCCGCTCGAAGGCGGCGGCGGAGACGGCAAAGCGGCTCAAGTCTTCCATCGGCAGGTAGATGCGCTCTTTTTGCTGGTCGATGGCGACGTCTTGCAAGAAATTAATTAGTTGCAAAGCTGAACATATGGCATCGGAATCGCGTACATTCTGTTCATCGGCCGCACCGTACAGGTGCAGCATCAGCAGCCCCACGGGGTTGGCGGAGCGGGCGCAGTAATCGAGCAGGTCGTCGTAGCTCGCGTAGCGCGTCGTTTCCACATCCTGCTTGAAGGCGGACAACAGATCGTAAAACGGCTTCAGCGGCAACTGGTGTTTGGCAATGACGGCGGCCAGGCGTTCGAACATGGCGGCGTTCTCGCCGGCGTGGCCTTCGTGGCGGTCGATGCGGCCCAGCGCCTCTTCATAGGCGTGCAGGGCCACGAGGCGTTCGGCCGGCGTGGCGTCGCCTTCATCGGCCAGGTCGTCGGCGCTGCGGGCGAAGGCATAGATGGCTTCGACGGCGGGCACCAGGCGGCGCGGCAGTAAAAATGATGCAACAGGAAAATTTTCGTAATGGTCTACAGGCATGAACACACTTCTCTAGTCTTGCGTTTGTCCGGCACCCCAAATGCTCGAGTGTGGCCGGACGTTGTACGTCTCAAGATTAATGACGCAAAAGTCACTAAAAACTTTTACGCACGATTATAATTAATAACCAGAAAGTCAGTAGGCGAAGAATACTCCCCGTCACGACCAAACTGATATTGTCACAAATTTAAGGATATCGCGTGCGAAAAAGTTTGTCTTGGCCCAAAGGGCAGGCAAAAAGTTTCTCCGCATAAAAATATTGCAGCCCGCATAGTAAAGGAAAATACCTTGTTTGCCCTGAAAACCCTGCGCCGCGAGACCGGCGCATCCGCACTTCCTGCCCTGCGGCTGACTGCCGCCGCGGCCCTCGCGCTGACTCTGGCGGCCTGTTCCAAGCCTGCCGTCAAAGTGGAAGACGTGCGCCCCGTGCGCGCGATCGTGTTGTCTAGCAGTAATGTTGACGTCAGTGCCGAGCTGTCGGGCGAGGTCGTGCCCCGCGTCGTGTCGCAGCTGGGTTTCCGCGTGGGCGGCAAGATCGTCGCGCGCAAGGTCGACGTGGGCGCTACCGTCAAGAAGGGGCAAGTGCTGATGCAGCTCGATCCCGTCGACTTGCAGCTTTCGCAGGCGCAGGCCAAGGCTTCGCTGGTCAGCGCGGAAACGAGCCGCGACCTGGCGCGCGCGGAATTGAAACGCTACCAGGATTTGCGCGAGAAAAATTTCGTCAGCCAGGCCGTGCTCGATGGCAAGGATGCCACCTACAAGGCGGCCCAGGCGAACGTGGAAGCGGCCCAGGCACTGTACCGTGGTCAGGCCAACCAGTCCGGCTATGCCAGCCTGCTGGCCGACGTCGATGGCGTCGTCACGCGCATCGAGGCTGAAGTGGGGCAGGTGGTGGCGCCCGGCGCGCCTGTCGTGCAAGTGGCCAGGAGCGGCGAGAAGGAAGTCGTGATCGGCATTCCGGAAGACAAGGTCGAGACTTTGCGTGGCGTCAAGGATGTGGTCGTGCGCCTGTGGGCCGATCCGAAGCAGGCGCTGCCGGGCAAGATCCGCGAAGTGTCGCCCGTGGCCGATGCCGCCACGCGCACCTATATTGCCAAGGTCAGCATCCCGGACGCGCCGCAAGTGCGCCTGGGCATGACGGCCGTGGTGCAGTTCGCCTCGCAGACGGCCACGCCGCAGATCAAGGTGCCGTTGACGGCCCTGTTCAATGAAAAATCGCAAAGTTCCGTGTGGGTGGTGGAAAACGGCGCCGTGAAGCTCGTGCCGGTGACGGTGGGCGGCGTGGCCGGCAATGAGTTGCTGCTGGCGTCGGGCGTGAAAGCGGGTCAGACGGTGGTCACGGCCGGCGTCAACCTGCTCAAGCCGGGCCAGAAAGTGACCATCCTCGGCGCCGACGTGGCCAGCAAGCCGGCTGCCGCCGCTGCCGCCGTCACCGTGGGTGCGGCCAAATGAAGGGCGGCTTCAATCTGTCGCGCTGGGCGCTCGAACACATCCCGCTGACGCGCTACCTGATGGCCGTGCTGCTGATCGGCGGCATGCTCAGCTATGCCAGCCTGGGCCAGGATGAGGATCCCCCGTTCACCTTCCGCGCCATGGTCTTGCAAGCGTACTGGCCCGGCGCCACGGCCTTGCAGATGGCCGAGCAGGTGACGGACAAGCTGGAAAAGAAACTGCAGGAAACGCCGTACATCGACGAAATCACCAGTTATTCGAAGCCGGGCGAAACCCTGATTTTGCTGGAGTTGCGCGAATCGGCGCCGCCCAAGGAAACGGCGGCCGCCTGGTACCAGGTGCGCAAGAAGATCGGCGACATCCAGGGCACGTTGCCGTCCGGCGTCGTGGGCCCGTTCTTCAATGACGAGTTCGGCGACACGTACGGCTCCATCTTCGCCCTGTCCGGCGACGGTTTTACCTACGCGGAAATGAAGGATTACGCGGACAAGGTGCGCCAGGAGCTGCTGGCCGTGGGGCAGGTATCGAAGGTGGAACTGTTCGGCGTGCAGGATGAAAAGATCAATATCATCTTCTCGCACAAGAAATTTGCCCAGCTGGGCATTCCTTTCGACGCCATCGTGCAGCAACTGTCCGCGCAAAACAGCATCAACGCCACGGGCGTGCTGGTGACGCCGACCGATAATCTGCAAGTGCGCGTGACGGGCGCCATGGTGACCGTCAAGGACCTGGAAAACCTGGAACTGCGCGCCAACGGTACCACCTTCCGCCTCGGCGACTTTGCCACGGTGAAACGCGAATTTGTCGATCCGCCGAAGGACAAGATGCGTTTCAATGGCAAGGAAGTGATCGGCCTGGGCGTGTCGATGGAAAAGGGCGGCAACATCATCGACATGGGCAAGGCCTTGCAGGCCACCGTCACGCGCATGAAGAGTGAATTGCCGGTCGGCATAGAATTGCAGCGCGTGTCGAACCAGCCGGAAGCCGTGTCCGCTTCCGTTGGCGAGTTCGTGCATACCCTGATCGAAGCCATTCTGATCGTGCTGGCCGTCAGCTTCGTCGCGCTGGGCTTGCACACGAAGCCGCTGCGCATCGACGTGCGGCCGGGCCTGGTGGTGGCGCTGACCATCCCGCTGGTGCTGGCCGTCACCTTCCTGTTCATGCGCCTGCTCGACATCGATTTGCACAAGATTTCACTGGGCGCCCTGATCATCGCGCTAGGCTTGCTGGTCGATGACGCCATCATTGCCGTCGAGATGATGGTGCGCAAGATGGAAGAGGGCATGTCGCGTTTCGACGCGGCCACGTTCGCCTACACGTCGACGGCCATGCCCATGCTGACGGGCACGCTGATCACGGTGGCGGGCTTCTTGCCCATCGGCCTGGCCAAGTCGGCCGCCGGCGAATACACGTTTTCCTTGTTCTCCGTCAATGCGCTGGCCCTGATCATTTCGTGGGTGGTGGCCGTGGTGTTTACGCCGTACATCGGCTACATCTTGCTGAAAGTCAAACCGCACGCGCATAACGACCATGAATTGTTCGACACGCCAAACTTCCGCCGCTTCCGCCGTGCCGTCACCTGGTGCGTGGAATGGCGCAAGACGACGATTGCCGCCACCCTGGCCATCTTTGCGCTCGGTATTTACGGTTTCAACTTTATCGAAAAGCAATTCTTCCCCGATTCCAGCCGTCCCGAACTGATGGTGGAACTGTGGTCGCCCGAGGGCACGACGTTTGCCGCGAATGAAAAGCAGGTGAAGAAGTTCGAAGCGTTTGTGGGCAAGCTCGATGGCGTGGAAAGCGTGACCAGCTATGTCGGCACGGGCAGCCCCCGCTTCTATTTGCCGCTGGACCAGATATTCCCGCAGACCAATGTGTCGCAAGTGGTGGTCTTGCCGAAGAGCCTGGCGGACCGCGAACGCTTGCGCCAGCAAATCGTCGACGTCTTCAAGAAGGATTTCCCGGAAGTGCGGGGCCGGGTCAAGCTGTTGCCGAATGGGCCGCCGGTGCCGTATCCCGTGCAATTCCGCGTCATGGGGCCGGAAGTGGCGGGTGTGCGGGCCATCGCCGACCAGGTCAAGGACATCATGCGCGCCAATCCGAACACCCTGGGCGTGAATGACAACTGGAATGAGTCGGTGAAAGTGCTGCGCCTGGACCTGGACCAGGACAAGATGCGCGCGCTGGGCGTCACCTCGAAAACGGTGATGCAGGCGGCCAATACGATCCTGTCGGGCACCGTCATCGGCCAGTTCCGCGAGGACAACAAGCTGATCGACATCCAGGTGCGCCAGCCTCTGGAAGAGCGGGCGACGATTTCCGTGTTGAATGACACGAATATCCCGACGGCGACGGGCAAGTCCGTGCCCATTTCGCAGCTGGCCCGTGCGCATTTCGTGTGGGAGCCGGGTGTCGTCTGGCGCGACAAGCGCGCATGGGCCATCACCGTGCAGTCGGACGTGATCGATGGCATCCAGGGCGCGACCGTGTCGACACAGCTGGCGCCGCAGCTGGACGCCTTGCGCGCCAAGTTGCCGTCCGGCTACCGCATCGTGGTGAAAGGCGTGGCGGCCGACAGCGGCGAGGCGGAAGCGTCGATCTCGGCGAACCTGCCGCTGGCCATCTTCATCATCTTCACCTTGCTGATGTTGCAGCTGCACAGTTTCTCGCGTTCCCTGCTCGTTTTCCTGACGGGACCGCTGGGTGTGGCGGGCGCCGCGTTTGCCTTGCTGGCGCTGGGCCGGCCACTTGGTTTCGTGGCCAACCTGGGTATCATCGCGCTGTTCGGCATGATCATCCGCAACTCCGTGATCCTCGTCGACCAGATCGAGCAAGACATCCAGGATGGCTCCGCCCCGTGGGACGCCATCATTGATTCGGCCGTGCGCCGCTGCCGCCCCATCGTGCTGACGGCCGCCGCCGCGGCGCTGGCCATGATCCCGCTGTCGCGCTCCGTGTTCTGGGGGCCGATGGCCGTGGCCATCATGGGCGGCCTGATCCTGGCGACGGCCTTGACTTTACTGTTCCTGCCGGCCCTGTATGCGGCCTGGTTCCGGGTCAAGAGGCCAGAGCCGGTGAGCGCAAAAGAAGGCTAGGCGCCAGCGCCAGGGTGCTGGCATAAAAAAGGCGGCATTCCTCTGGGAAATCCAGTAGAATGCCGCCTTTGCTTTACCGAGGGCTTGCTCGTTTAGTCTGCGGTAGCCAGATCGCTCCCGAGTTGTTAAAATCAGGAGCAAGCTGCAACAAGTAGCACACAGTAGTACCAAATGCGGATGTGGTGGAATTGGTAGACACGCTGGTCTTAGAAGCCAGTGCTTCGGCTTGGGAGTTCGAGTCTCCCCATCCGCACCAATCCGGGTTGTTCCAGCCCGGATGTGCAGCGCCATCAAGATTTTCTCCAAAGTAGTCAATTAAGCGAGTGCGCCCAGCGCGCCCAGTTGCCGGCTCGACTGTTGCACCATCTGCGCAATCAGTGCCTGCGCCTGCGGGTAGCCGTTCCTTTCCATTAAATGATCATCTTCAGTCAGCGGCAACAGCGCCTGCAAGACGCGTTGCCGTGTCTGCGGCCAGTCGTGCTCGTGCGTCTGCGTTGAGGGCGGCAGTTCCTTGTCCAGCAGGTGCAGCGCCTCGCGCGTCATCGCCAGCTCTTGCTGCGCCTGCGCGGCCAGCGTGTCGCTGCGCGGTGGCGGCTGCCGCGCCAGATAAGTGTCGAGCTTGCGGCTCTGGCGCTCGTACAGGTCGAGCAGCAAATGCACGGTGGCGCCGCCTGGCCGCCGTTGCGTGTCAAGGGCGTCGAGCACATCGAGCAGCCAGTGCGTCATCTGCCGCCCGGCCAGTCCCAGTTCCGGCCAGGTGGTGCTTTGCAATTGTTCGCCCAGGTAGCGGGCGCGGTCGATGGCGCGCCGGCTGCCGCTCATGTGCTGGCCGATGGGGCCGTACTGGGGCGACAGTGCCGCCTCCTGTTGCTCGGCCAGCAGGCACAGCAAGGCCAGGTGGACATACACATGAAAGGCGGCCAGGGTGCGGTGGGCATCCCAATAGTGATTGCCCTCATCATCGGGCGCATTCCACAGCGAGCAGACCTTGGCGCCATCCTCGCGCGCATAGTCGGGCGCCAGCAGGCTGTGGCCGTGGCGGAAGTCGTACAGTTTCTGGTGCAGCGACTCGTGCAGCAAGTGCTCGGCCAGCCACCAGGGATTGCCGATCAGTTCCTGGTTCAGGAACACGCTGCCGTTGACGCGAAATTGCGAGCTGGACGCCTTGCCGCGCCACGTGCCCAGCTTGGGAAACAGGGCGATCAATTGCACATGAGAAAGCGCGCTGGTCGTGAGGCGGGGCAGCAAGGTTTCCAGCAAGCCTAGCCCGCGGCGCAGCAGGGTCCGTTCCTGCGGCGTGGGCGTGGTCAGTGGCGCGCCGTAGTTATCGTCCATCACTGCAAGAAAGGCGCGTGCGTACGGCGTATCTTCCTGCCAGGCATGCCATAGGTAAGTGTCGTTGTCCTGCGGCGGGTGCTCGCCGTAAAGACGCGCCATGTCGGGCAGGTGCGTCGTCAGCGGGCCGCCGGGCAGGCCCGCATCCAGGTGTGCGCTGGCCGCCTGAAACAATGCCGCGCATTGCGGCAGGGGCAAGCCGTACTCGTCGCCGAGGTGCAACTGGCGCATGGCGTGCTGGACGGCGCAGCGCAGCACCGTGTCGCCCAGCAGCTGGCGCTGGCGCGCCGGTGGCGCCCCCTCAAGCAGGCTGGCCAGCCGCGCGGCCTCGGGCAGGGTGCCGCCCAGTTTGTGCAGGCGCCGCCGGTAGGTGATGGCCAGCTGGTCGCGGATATAGTCGCTGTCGCCAAACGCGCGGTGGGTCGCCAGCGCCGTTTCCACGGCGGCCAGCACGTCCGCATCCGGTGGCGCGGCGCGCACGGTAAGCGCAGCCACTGCCGGGTCAGGCGACGGTGGGGTGGTCGTGGTCGTGGTGGCCATCGCCGCGCATGCGCAATTCCATTTCATCGACTTCCGTCTGGATTTTTTGCAGGTCGTCATCGGATACGCCGTCGAGCAGGCGGCTGAGGACCATTTGCAGCTTGGCTTTGGCGTTGCTGGAACTGCCGGATGTGCTATCGCTCATGATGTTTTCTCCATTAAATTCACTTGGAGAGGGCGCGCGCGACTTAGGTTTGCCTGAAAAATGGCCAAATTGAGGTAAATCAAAGGTTTTTTGCCCGAAATCTTCGCTGTGAGCGCATTTCTTTGTTTCGGACGGGGCGCCAGTTCGCATATACTAATGAACGAAGCAGGCTGGAAAGCCTGTCTCTGGCGAAATAAAGAATGCCGGGGCAAGAGTAAAGACAGGGCACCCCCAGGCTGTGGCGACTCGTTCGCCGCCGCTGGTATCCTCTGTGGCCGGGCTGCAAAGCCAGCCACTTTCCCGAAGTCCTTTGTTATAATGCCACGCTTTACCGAATGATGGCCGGCCCTGCATATACTTAGACGCATGGCTGGACGCTCGGAGCCCTGTCGCAGTACTGGAAGCGGCGGATTGTTTGGTGCCTGGTGCGGGTTTTCCCTCAGCCGGGTAGACCAGGTCCATCGTCCTGTTTTCAGTACTTTTACAGATGAATATGCGAGCGAGTGAAGCTGGACCCATGTCTTGCCGCCAGTGATGGCGCAAGGGGTCGGGTCTTCTTTTCTCGCACCAACAGTGTTTATTTTTTGGACGATTTTTTACATGGCAACTGCAGTCGAAACCTTGGGCAAACTCGAACGTCGTATCACGATCTCCTTCCCGCTGACGGACGTCCGCACGGAAGTTGAGAAGCGCCTGAAAGTGCAAGCCCGTACGGCTAAGGCACCGGGCTTCCGTCCGGGCAAAGTGCCGTTGAAAATGGTCGCAGCACAATACGGCTACCAAATTGAATCGGAAGTGCTGAATGACAAAGTCGGCCGCGCGTTCAACGACGCCGCCAACGAAAACAATCTGCGCGTGGCCGGTTTCCCGAACATCGTGCCGAAAGAAGAAGCAGCCGAAGGCCAGCTGGCTTTCGACGCAACGTTCGAAGTGTATCCGGAAGTCGCCATCGGCGACCTGACGGCCGTTGAAATCGAAACCGTGCAAGCCGACGTGTCGGAAGCCGAAATCGACAAGACCATCGACATCCTGCGCAAGCAGCGCGTGCACTTCCACACCAAGGGCGAAGCTGGCGAACACGGCGACGGCGGCGAAGCTGTCGCTGCCAACGGCGACCGCGTGACCGTCGACTTCGTCGGCTCGATCGACGGTGTTGAATTCCCAGGCGGCAAAGCTGAAGGCTACGCTTTCGTGCTGGGCGAAGGCCGCATGCTGCCAGAATTCGAAGCAGCGACCCTGGGCCTGAAAGTTGGCGAAGCCAAGACGTTCCCATTGTCGTTCCCAGAGGACTACCATGGCAAGGACGTTGCCGGCAAAACCGCATCGTTCACCATCACCCTGCAAAAGCTGGAATGGGCGCACCTGCCGGAAGTCGATGCCGAATTCGCCAAGTCCCTGGGCGTTGCCGATGGCGACCTGGCCAAAATGCGCGAAGACATCAAAGTCAACCTGCAACGCGAAGTCGCTGGCCGCGTGAAAGCACGCAACAAGGAAGCCGTCATGGACGCGCTGATCAAAGTTGCTGAGCTGGAAGTGCCAAAAACGCTGATCGCTCAGGATTCCGAGCGCCTGGCCGAAATGACCCGTCAAGACATGGCGCAGCGTGGCATGAACGTCAAGGACGTGCCTTTCCCAGCAGAACTGTTCGCAGACAAAGCCGAGCGTCGCGTACGCCTGGGCCTGATCCTGTCGCAACTGGTGGGCGACAACAACCTGCAGGCAACGCCTGAGCAAGTCAAGGCGCAAATCGAAGATTTCGCCCAAAGCTACGAAGATCCACGCGAAGTGCTGAAGTACTACTACAGCGACCGTCGTCGTCTGGGTGAGATCGAAGCCCTTGTATTGGAAGAAAACGTCGTCACTTACGTGTTGGGCCTGTCGAAAGTCACGACGAAAGCAGTTGCTTTCGACGAACTGATGGGAAGCAACGCACAAGCGTAAACCAGTTGGTATTGGGATGCCGGCTCTTGCCGAAAGGCGAGGGCGGTATCCCCTAACTGCTTCACAAGGAAATGAAATGACAGGTATGAACCGTAATCCGGCGCTGGACACAGAGATGCTCGGCCTGGTGCCGATGGTGGTGGAACAAAGCGGTCGCGGCGAGCGCTCGTATGATATTTACTCGCGCCTGCTGAAGGAACGCTTGATTTTCATGGTCGGCCCGGTCAATGACCAGATGGCCAACCTGGTTGTCGCCCAGCTGCTGTTCCTGGAAAGCGAAAATCCGGAAAAGGAAATCTCGCTCTACATCAACTCGCCAGGTGGTTCGGTCTCGGCCGGCATGGCCATCTACGACACCATGCAGTTCATCAAGCCGGACGTCTCGACCCTGTGCACGGGCATGGCTGCTTCGATGGGCGCTTTCCTGCTGGCCGCTGGCGCCAAGGGCAAGCGTTTCTCGCTGCCCAACTCGCGCATCATGATTCACCAGCCGTCCGGTGGTTCGCAAGGCATGGCGTCCGATATCGAGATCCAGGCAAAGGAAATCCTTTACCTGCGCACCCGCTTGAACGGCATCATGGCCGAGCGCACGGGCCAGTCGATCGAACAGATCGCCAAGGACACCGACCGCGACCGTTTCATGTCCGCCGACGAGGCCGTTGAGTATGGTTTGATCGACAAAGTGTTGACCAGCCGCGCTTGATGAGCCCCTACCGGTATTGCTAAGTACGTAAGTAAACGCCCGGGCGATCAAACGTTCGGGCGTTTCGCTTTTATTTCGGGTAGCATGGAGCTTGTGCACGTTGTTGACTTGCGCCATGGATAGCCGCCTTTGCGGGCGGCAACCATCATCCGGCTTGCGATTTTGCAATATTGTTAATGCAGTTCCAACCAAAATGCCTTATGTCAGACAAAAAATCCTCTAGCGGCGAAAAATTACTGTATTGCTCGTTCTGCGGCAAAAGCCAGCACGAGGTGAAGAAACTCATCGCCGGCCCGTCCGTATTCATTTGTGACGAGTGTATCGACTTGTGCAACGACATCATCCGTGATGAAACGTCGAGCATCGAGACGGTGACCGGTACCAAATCCGACCTGCCGACGCCGCAAGAAATTGCCGCCTTGCTCGATCAGTACGTGATCGGCCAGCAGACTGCCAAGCGCATCCTGTCGGTGGCGGTGTACAACCATTACAAGCGCCTCAAGCACCTGGGCAAGAAAGACGACATCGAACTGGCCAAGAGCAACATCTTGCTGGTCGGTCCTACCGGCTCGGGCAAGACCCTGCTGGCACAGACCCTGGCGCGCATGCTCAACGTGCCGTTCGTGATCGCCGATGCCACCACCCTGACCGAAGCCGGTTATGTGGGCGAGGACGTGGAAAACATCATCCAGAAGCTGCTGCAAAGCTGCAACTACGACGTCGAGAAAGCCCAGCGCGGCATCGTCTACATCGATGAGATCGACAAGATTTCGCGCAAGTCCGACAATCCGTCCATCACGCGCGACGTGTCGGGCGAGGGCGTGCAGCAGGCGCTGTTGAAATTGATCGAAGGCACGATGGCTTCCGTGCCGCCACAAGGCGGCCGCAAGCACCCGAACCAGGATTTCGTGCAGATCGACACGACCAACATCATGTTCATCTGCGGCGGCGCCTTTGACGGCCTGTCGAAAGTGATCGCCAACCGCTCCGAAAAGAGCGGTATCGGCTTCTCGGCCACGGTGCGCAGCAAGTCGCAAAGCTCGGCCAGCGAACTGATGCTGCAAGCGGAACCGGAAGACCTGGTCAAGTTCGGCCTGATCCCGGAACTGGTCGGCCGTCTGCCCGTCATCGCCACCCTGGCGGAATTGACGGAAGAGGCGCTGATCCAGATCCTCGTCGAGCCGAAGAATGCGCTGATCAAGCAGTATTCGAAGCTGCTCGACATGGAAGGCGCGGAACTGGAGATTCGTCCGGCCGCCCTGCATGCGATCGCCAAGAAAGCACTGGCGCGCAAGACCGGTGCCCGTGGCCTGCGCTCCATCCTGGAACATGCTTTGCTGGACGTCATGTACGAACTGCCGAGCGAACAAAATGTGGTGAAGGTCGTCATCGACGAAAATACCATCACCAGTGGCGCCAAACCTTTGTTGATTTATCAAGAGACTGCCAAGGCCTCCGGAGAAAATTGATTACTGCTGAGACAAATGCATAAAAAGGGTTTTGATTCCTTAATGCATGGCAGTACAATTTAAATCAATGAGTGCAGGCTTCAATCGGAAAGCCACTCGCGGCGCTTAGCTGCGCGTGGCTTTTTTACTGTGAAAACTGCATTTATTACCGTCATGCGGGTGTGTTTTGCGAAATAGACAGAAAAATGTTTGTTTCACAGAATTATTTATTCTCGCCGGTCTTGTGTTTTGGCAGCGAGCGCCAACATCGTAAACACGCTTTCTATAAGGTACGCCATGACAACTTCCAAATTAACTGAGCAAACTCAACTGCCGTTATTGCCGTTGCGGGATGTCGTCGTTTTCCCGCATATGGTGATACCGCTGTTCGTTGGCCGTCCAAAGTCGATCAAGGCGCTGGAAGCTGCGATGGAGCAGGGCAAGAGCATCATGCTTGCCGCTCAAAAAGCAGCCGCGAAGGACGAGCCGTCTCCTTCGGATATCTATGAAATTGGCTGCGTCGCCAATATTCTGCAAATGCTGAAGCTGCCCGATGGTACCGTCAAGGTGCTGGTCGAAGGCGCGCAGCGTGCCCGTATCAACCATATCAGCGATGCGCCGACGCACTTCATCGCCGACCTGACGCCGCTCGAGTCCGAGCCGGGCGACGAGTCGGAAGTCGAAGCCATGCGCCGCGCGATCGTGCAGCAGTTCGACCAGTACGTCAAACTGAACAAAAAGATCCCGCCGGAAATCCTGGCATCGTTGTCGGGCATCGACGATGCCGGCCGCCTGGCCGACACGGTGGCCGCGCACCTGCCACTGAAACTTGAGCAAAAACAAGTCATCCTGGAAATTTTCAGCGTGGCCAAGCGCCTCGAGCACCTGCTGGGCCAGCTCGAAGGCGAGCTCGACATCCTGCAGGTGGAAAAGCGCATCCGCGGCCGCGTGAAGCGCCAGATGGAAAAGTCGCAGCGCGAGTACTACCTGAACGAGCAAGTCAAGGCGATCCAGAAAGAACTGGGCGAGGGCGAAGATGGCGCCGACCTCGACGAGTTGGAGAAAAAAGTCGCTTCGGCAAAAATGCCGAAGGAAGCGCTCGACAAGGCCACCAACGAGCTGAAAAAACTCAAGCTGATGTCGCCGATGTCGGCCGAAGCCACCGTCGTGCGCAACTACATCGACACCCTCGTCAATTTGCCCTGGAAAAAGAAATCCAAGGTCAACAACGATCTGTCGAATGCGGAAAAAGTGCTCGAAGGCGACCACTACGGCCTCGACAAGGTCAAGGAACGCATCCTGGAATACCTCGCGGTGCAACAGCGCGTCGACAAGCTCAAAGCCCCGATCCTGTGCTTCGTCGGTCCTCCTGGCGTCGGTAAAACCTCGCTGGGCCAGTCCATCGCCCGCGCGACGAACCGCAAGTTCGTGCGCATGGCCCTGGGCGGCGTGCGCGACGAAGCCGAGATCCGCGGCCACCGCCGCACCTACATCGGCTCGATGCCGGGCAAGATCCTGCAATCGCTGTCGAAAGTCGGCGTGCGCAATCCTTTGTTCCTGCTCGATGAAGTCGACAAGATGGGTGCCGATTTCCGTGGCGATCCATCGTCGGCCCTGCTGGAAGTGCTCGATCCGGAACAGAACCACACGTTCTCCGACCAT
Organism: Janthinobacterium sp. LS2A; assembly: GCF_036543145.1. Taxonomy (NCBI): domain Bacteria; kingdom Pseudomonadati; phylum Pseudomonadota; class Betaproteobacteria; order Burkholderiales; family Oxalobacteraceae; genus Janthinobacterium; species Janthinobacterium sp. LS2A. Next base: position 1,085,646 of record NZ_JAZHPB010000001.1, on the reverse strand, counting down.
TACATCGAAGTCGATTTCGACTTGTCCGACGTGATGTTCGTGGCCACGTCGAACTCGTACAACATTCCGCCAGCCTTGCTTGACCGCATGGAAGTGATCCGTCTGTCCGGTTACACGGAAGACGAAAAGACCAGCATCGCGCAGCGTTATCTGCTGCCGAAGCAAATCAAGAACAATGGCTTGAAGGAAGAGGAAATCTCGGTGGCCGAGTCGGCCCTGCGCGACATCATCCGCTACTACACGCGGGAAGCCGGTGTGCGTTCGCTCGAGCGTGAAGTGTCGAAGATCTGCCGCAAGGTGGTCAAGATGCTGCTGCTGAAGAAATCCGACAAGAAAGTCATCGTCAACTCGAAGAACCTGGACAAATTCCTCGGTGTGCGCCGCTATGATTTCGGTGTCGCAGAGAAAGAAAACCAGGTGGGCCAGGTGGTCGGTCTGGCATGGACGGAAGTGGGCGGCGATCTGCTGACCATCGAAGCCGTGTCAATGCCGGGCAAGGGCGGCATCATCCGCACGGGTACCCTGGGCGACGTCATGAAGGAGTCGATCGAGGCGGCCCGCACGGTGGTGCGCAGCCGGGCACAGCGCCTGGGCATCAAGGCGGACGTGTTCGAGAAGAGCGACATCCACATCCACGTGCCGGAAGGCGCGACACCGAAGGATGGTCCTTCGGCTGGCGCGGCCATGACGGTGGCGATGGTGTCGGTCTTCACGGGCATCCCCGTGCGCGCCGACGTGGCGATGACGGGCGAGATCACCTTGCGCGGCGAAGTATTGCCGATTGGCGGCCTGAAAGAAAAACTGCTGGCGGCTCATCGCGGCGGCATCAAGACGGTCCTGATTCCCGAGCAGAACGTGAAAGACCTGGCCGACATTCCGGACAACGTCAAGAACAAGCTCGAGATCGTACCGGTGCGCTGGATCGACAAAGTGCTGGAAATCGCCCTCGAACGCATGCCTGAAGCGTTGGCGGATGTCGCTGCGGTGGAGGCTGTCACGGCCGCCGCGGCCAAGCCTGACGCGGCCGGCGAGGTAGTAAAACACTAACGTTTTACCCCTGTTTTCCCCAAACAAGCGCTTTTAGAGCGCTTGTTTTATATTGAAACGTGAATTGCGCCCCCAAAGCGCTTGACACATATACAGTGTGGCTTGTTTAATACGCCTGCACATTTTTTTCGCCGGACAGCTGTGGTGCCAAAAGTGCCGCAACGATACGGTAAACGTTTTATACCTTTGTAATTGGGGATGCTAGTGAACAAGACTGAATTGATCGACCACATTGCTGAAAAAGCTGACATTTCCAAAGCCGCCGCTGCGCGCGCACTCGACGCTGTTATCGGCGGCGTGACGGAAACTTTGAAAAACAACGACAGCGTGACGCTGGTTGGTTTTGGCACTTTCTCGGTCAGCGAACGCGCTGAGCGTACCGGCCGCAATCCGCGTACCAAAGAAGCGATCACGATCGAAGCTGCAAAAGTTCCAAAATTTAAAGCTGGTAAAGCTTTGAAGGATGCTGTAAACTAACGGACTTCGGTGAGGTGACAATCACCGGAAACATTTGGCGGCGCCTCCGGGTGCCGCGATTTCAGGGTTGAAGTTCTGCGAATCGCAACCCTGAATACAAATGCAAGTAGTACTGTGTATTTTTCGGAGTGGTAGTTCAGTTGGTTAGAATGCCGGCCTGTCACGTCGGAGGTCGCGGGTTCGAGTCCCGTCCGCTCCGCCAAAAAAATACGCTCTTAAGGAGTGGTAGTTCAGTTGGTTAGAATACCGGCCTGTCACGTCGGGGGTCGCGGGTTCGAGTCCCGTCCGCTCCGCCAGAATATAGAAGCCCGCGCTGCTGAATAAGTAGCGCGGGTTTTTCTTTTCCGGCGCCAGATTATCTCGGCGCACCTGCTTTTAAAATCCCGTCCTGCCGTTTTGAATAAAAACGCCCGCGTTTAAATCCGCTTTAAGCTGCGCCGTGTTAAATGATCGAGCCCGGCGCCTTGCGCGCCATGCGGCGCCAGGGCAGGGCGCGCGCCCTGATTTACTCTTGCTATAGCGCTATGGGCATTGTAGAATCAGGAGATAATGGCTTGGGCGTCAGAATCCTGCTTTAGTTCCAGCGCCAAGTTGTTGAATCTAAAGGGGAAGTGGACATCTGTCCCGTCCATTCCGCCGAAGAAATCAAGGCGAACGCATGTTCGCCTTTTTTTATAGTGATCCACTCATCCCGAATTGGCTGACCATGTTTGAATTTATTCGTACCCATCGACGCTTGATGCAGTTTCTCCTGATGCTGGTCATCGTCCCGTCTTTTGCACTGGTCGGTATCAGCGGCTACCAAAGCTTCGGCGATGGCGCGAACACCATCGCCAAGGTCGGCGACCAGGTCGTTACGCAGCAGCAATATGAAGAAGCGCAACGCCAGCAGATCGACCGCTACCGCCAGATGATGGGCGAGCAGTTCGACCAGAAAATGTTCGACACGCCGGAAGCGCGCCAGAGCATCCTCGACAACCTGATCGCCGAGCGCGCCGTGGCCGCCGAAGTGGGCCGCAGCCACCTGGTCATCAGCGATGCCGTGCTGCAAAAGGAAGTGCTGGACATCCCAGGCTTGACCTTGCCGGACGGTAAATTCGACTTGGAACGCTACAAGGCCATGCTGGCCGCCCAAGGCATGACGCCGCAGATGTACGATGCGCGCCGCCGCAGCGACCTGGCCCTGCAGCAACTGGCCGGCGCCGTGCAAGGCACCGCCTTCGCGCCGAACACCGTGTCCAAGCGCCTGTCCGATATCACCTCGGAAGAGCGTGAAGTGCAGGAACTGCTGCTGCCGATCGCTCAGTACGTGTCGGAAGTCAAAGTGACGGACGCCATGATCAAGGCTTTCTATGACAAGAACAGCAAGTTCTTCGAAATCCCGGAACAAGCGAAGGTCGAGTACGTCGTGCTGGACGACAGCGCCGCCGGCGAGCAGGTCGACGTCACCGACGCCGACGTGACCGGCTACTACGCGAAGAACCAGAAAGCCTACACGACGGAAGAAGCGCGCCAGGCCAGCCACATCCTCGTAGCCGTCAAGAAAGACGCGTCGGCCGCCGACAAGGCAGCCGCCAAGGCCAAGGCCGAAGCCATCCTGGCGGAAGTCCGCAAGGCGCCAGCCAGCTTTGCCGCCGTGGCGAAAGCCAAGTCGGAAGATCCGGCGTCCGCAGAGCAAGGCGGCGACCTGGGCGTGATTGGCAAGGATGGTTTGCCAGCACCGCTGCTGAGCGCTGTCGCGAAACTCAAGCAAGGCGAAATCAGCGATGTCGTCGCTTCCGATTTCGGCTTCCATATCCTGACCGTCACCTCGCTCAAGCCACAGCACGTCCGTGCGCTGGACGAAGTGCGCGGCGAAATCACGGCCGACCTGCGCAAGCAATTTGCCGCCAAGAAATACTCGGAAATGGCCGAAACGTTCACCAACACGGTCTACGAGCAATCGGACAGCCTGAAGCCGGTGGCCGACAAGCTGAAGCTGAAAGTGGAAACCGTCGCCAACCTGTCGCGCACGCCGTCGCCAGCACTGGGCAAGGCGCCGTTCAACAACGCCAAGTTCCTGACAGCCATCTTCTCGAACGACTCGCTGAAAGACAAGCGCAACACGGAAGCCGTCACCGTCGCGCCTAACGTGCTGATCGCCGGCCGCGTGGTGGAATTCAAGCCTGCCTCGAAGCGTCCGCTGGCCGAAGTCGAAGCGATGATCCGTCAACGCGTGACGATGGAAGAAGCGGAAAAGCTGGCCAAGAAAGCGGGCGAGACCAAGCTGGCCGCCTTGAAAGCCTCCGGTGATGCGACCGGTTTCGGCGCGGCGCAATGGGTATCGCGCAGCAAGCTCGACGGCATCAACCGTGCCGCCATCGCGCAAGTCATGAAAGCGGACACGAGCAAGCTGCCAGCCTATGTGGGCGTGGACCTGCCAGCCCTGGGCTACGGCATCTACCGCATCGCCAAGGTGCAGCAGCCAGCAGAAGTGGACGCAGCGCGCCGCCAGCAAGAGAAAGACCAGATCAGCGGCATCTTGGCACAACAGGAAATGTTCGACTACGTCGAGTACCTGAAAGCCAAGGCCAAGGTGAAGATCGTCAAGCCGGTGACCGCACCGGTTGCGGCAGCGCCGGAAGCACCGTAATCAGTTTTAGCCCATAAAAATAGCCGCTCTTGAGCGGCTATTTTTTTGTCTGTGGATTTTGTCTGTGGAGTGAGCGTGCCATGGACGCGAGCGGGATCGTCAGCATAAAGCTGGGGTCAGACCCGCCGGCTCTGACCCCGGATTCTGCCTTGGGCTAGAGGTAACACCAGCCTTTTGCTTATTTGGCCCCCAGCAACGGCGCCAGCCGCGGCCAGATATTCCTCAAAATCGTCGGATGCGCATTCGCATTCGGGTGCATGCGGTCGGCCTGGAACAGCTGCGGCTGGTCGGCGATGCCTTCGAACATGAACGGCACCAGTGGCGCCTTCCATTCCTTGGCCAGCTTGCCGTACACGCCGTAAAACTGTTCGCCATAGGCGCGGCCATAGTTGGGCGGCATGCGCATGCCCACCAGCACCACTTGCGCGCCCGATTTTTTGGCTGCCTCGCCCATGGCGCGCAGATTTGCTTCGGCGGCCGCCACGGGCAAGCCGCGCAAGCCGTCGTTGGCGCCCAGTTCGATCAGCACGACATCGGGCTGGTGCTTGGCCAGCAGGGCAGGCAGGCGCGCGCGGCCGCCGCTCGTGGTCTCGCCGCTGATGCTGGCGTTGACGATGCGCGTGTCGTTCTTTTGCGCTTGCAGCCGCTGTTCCAGCAGCGCCACCCAGCCCGTGCCGCGCGCCAGCCCATACTCGGCCGACAGACTGTCGCCGAGCACCAGCAGCGTTTTTGGTGCAGAATAGGCGTTCGTCATGCTCGATACCAGCAGCAGGGCTGCCGCAGGAAGCAAGGACAGGGTGCGCCGCCGCATGCGGCTGCTGCCCTCGACACTTATTTGTTCACGAAATTTTTTAAGATAGATCAGCATGCCCGAATTCCCTAAAGCGACTTCCACCAGTTTTCTTCCATCAGACGCGGCGGCCCAGCGGCCCGCCGTACCCAACAGCCAAAATGCCCAGCCGGCCATCGAAGTGGTCCAACTGGCCAAGCGCGTACCCGATGCCGATGGTGAGCTGACCATCCTGCATCAAGTCGATTTTACCGTGCAAACGGCGGAGACGCTGGCCATCGTCGGCGCCTCCGGTTCCGGCAAGTCCACCTTGCTGGGTTTGCTGGCGGGACTGGACACGCCCAGCGAAGGCAAAGTCATCCTCGACGGCACCGATATCTTCGCCCTCGATGAAGACGGCCGCGCCGGCTTTCGCAAGGAAAAGCTCGGTTTCGTGTTCCAGTCTTTCCAGCTGCTGGCCCATTTGACGGCGCTGGAAAACGTCATGCTGCCGCTGGAGTTGCGCGGCGACCCGGACGCGAAGGAAAAGGCGCAAGCCATGCTGGGCAGGGTCAACCTGGGCAGCCGCCTGAAGCATTATCCGAAATACCTGTCCGGCGGCGAGCAGCAGCGCGTGGCCCTGGCCCGCGCGTTCGTCACGGAGCCGCCGCTGCTGTTCGCCGATGAACCGACGGGCAGCCTCGATGCGGCCACCGGCGAAGCCGTGATCCAGCTGATGTTCGAGCTGAACCGCGAACGCGGGTCGACCCTGGTGCTCGTCACGCACGACAGTTCGATCGCGGCCCGTTGCGGGCGGACGATTACGATTGCGGCTGGTCGGCTGGTGTGATTGTTAGTGGCGGTTGTCGGATTACGCGTTCCGCTAATCCGACCTACCCGACCTACGCGACCTTCGGGGTGTAGCTTGGATTAGCGCAGCGTAATCCAACACAAGCGCGCCAAATGCCTATGCCGACAAGGCATTGATCAACCGGCGTATCGCCGGTATCAATTCCCCGGCCGTCAGCCCGATCGGGCCGCTGCCTGCGGCCACCAGCGCATCGGCCGCCGCGCCATGCAGCCAGACGGCGCCTATCGCCGCCTCCCATTCCGGCCAGCCTTGCGCCAGCAGGCTGCCGCACAGGCCGGACAATACGTCGCCCGTGCCGGCCGTCGCCAGCGCGGGGCCGCCCGTGTTGTTGACGACAATCTGGCCATCGGGCGCGGCGATCACCGTGCCCGAACCTTTCAATACCACGATGACGCCCAGCTGCGTGGCCAGCTGGCGCGCCGCGCCCAGGCGGTCGGCCTGCACCTCGGCCACCGTCAGGTCGAGCAAACGCGCCGCTTCCAGCGGATGCGGTGTCAATATCGTCGCCCCCGCGCCCGTGCGCACGGCCAGCGCCGATTGCAGCTCCGGCTCGGCCGCCATCAGGTTCAGCGCGTCCGCGTCCAGCAGCAGGGGGCTGTCGCTGTCAATGGCACGCTGCAGCAGTTCCACCGTACCGGCCTTGTCGCCGAGGCCGGGACCGGCCACCAGCGCGGCGAAGTGCAGGCCCGAGAAATCCACGTCCCTCGCGTGCCGGCACATCAGCTCCGGCTGGCCGCTGTCGAAGGCGGGCGGTGCGTCGGGAAACGCGATATACACTCGTCCCGCGCCCGCATGCAGGGCCGTGCGGGCCGCCAGGATGGGCGCGCCGGCCATGCCTTGCGCGCCACCGATGATGGCCACGCTGCCGTAGCTGCCCTTGTGCGTGTTCTGGCGCCGCGGCAGCAAATGGCGGGCGAACAGGTGCAGGCCGCCCAGCTGGGCTCTGGCGGGCGGCAGCAGGGAGGGATCGATGGCCAGTTCCGCCACTTCCACATCCCCCGCATGGTCGCGGCCATTCGCCGTGTGCAGGCCAGGCTTGTCGCCGATGAAGGTGAGCGTATGCGTGGCGCGGATGGCGACGCCGTCGATGGCGCCCGTGTCCGCGTGCAGGCCGCTGGGCGCGTCGAGGGCCAGCACGGGGCAATCGAGGTTGTTGACCAGTTGCGCCATGTCGCGGCATTCGCCGTCCAGGGGGCGCGACGCGCCGATGCCGAACAGGCCATCGATGACGAGATGCCACGGCGCCGCGCCCACCGCGGCCGACGCCATCGACGTTGCCGCATCCATGAAGCGCGCGGCGCTGTTGCGCGCGCGGCTCAGCGCCTGTTCGCGCTCGGGCGACGTGGCTTGCGCTTCGGGCGCCAGCCAGACGAGCACCTCCGTGCCGCTGCCGGCCAGGTGCGCGGCCGCTTCCAGCGCGTCGCCGCCGTTGTCGCCGGGGCCAGCCAGCACCAGCACGCGGCGGTGGCCCGCGTCTTCGCCATCGTCCTGGGCATGCAGCAGCTTCAGGGCGGCACTGGCGGCGGCCTGGCCCGCGCGCTGCATCAGCAGCCCTTGCGGCAGGTCGCGCATGGCCGCCTGTTCGATGGCGCGCAGTTCGGCGATGGAATACAAGGGGGCGGCAGAGTCGATCAGGTTCATGGAGCGTGTTCCGTTAGTCAGCATATCTTCAACATAAGGCCGAAGCGAGCGAAAGGCAAGGCGCGCACGCCTGCGGTGCGCCGTAATTGTGCGGCTACAATAGCCATCTCACATAGGATCTCACACAAGCACGGGAGCAAGGCGATGGACTGGCAATTCTGGATCGACCGGGGCGGCACCTTTACGGACATCGTGGCGCGCCGTCCTGACGGCAGCCTGGCCACGCATAAACTGCTGTCGGAGAATCCTGGCCAGTACCGCGACGCGGCGCTGGCCGGCATGCGCCAGCTGATGGACCTGGCGCCTGGTGCGCCGCTGCCCGTCGAACTGGTGGGCGCCATCAAGATGGGCACGACGGTGGCCACCAATGCGCTGCTCGAACGCAAGGGCGAGCCGACCGTGCTGGCCATCACGCGCGGTTTCCGCGACGCCCTGCGCATCGCCTACCAGAACCGCCCGCAGCTGTTCGCGCGCCAGATCATCGTGCCCGAACTGCTGTATGGCGACGTGATCGAGATCGATGAAAGAGTGGGCGCCCACGGCGACGTCGTGACCCCGCTCGACGAGACGGCCGCGCGGGTGGCACTGGCACACGCATATGCGCGCGGAGTGCGCGCCATTGCGGTCGTGCTGATGCACGGCTACCGCCATCACGCGCACGAGGCGCGGGTGGCGCAGCTGGCGCGCGAAGCCGGTTTTACGCAGGTGTCCGTGTCGCACGAAGTCAGTCCCATGATGAAACTGGTGGCGCGCGGCGACACCACGGTGGTCGACGCCTATCTGTCGCCGATTTTGCGCCGCTACGTCGACCAACTGGCGATGGAGCTGCCCGGCGTGCACCTGCAATTCATGCAGTCGAATGGCGGCTTGACGGATGCGCGCGCCTTCCAGGGCAAGGACAGCATTCTGTCCGGTCCCGCCGGCGGCATCGTCGGCATGGTGCGCGCCAGCGCGCTGGCCGGTTTCGATAAGGTCATCGGCTTCGACATGGGCGGCACCTCCACCGACGTGTCGCATTACGCGGGCGAATTCGAACGCGTGTTCGAGACGCAGATCGCCGGCGTGCGCATGCGCGCGCCCATGATGAGCATCCACACGGTGGCCGCGGGCGGCGGCTCCATCCTGCATTTCGACGGCGCCCGCTACAAGGTGGGGCCGGACAGCGCGGGCGCCAATCCCGGCCCCGCCAGCTACCGGCGCGGCGGCCCGCTGGCCGTCACCGACTGCAACGTCATGCTGGGCAAGCTGCAGCCCGCGTTCTTCCCCCGCGTCTTCGGCCCCGATGCCAATGAAGCGCTGGACGTGGCCACCGTGCGGGCCCAGTTCGAAGCGCTGGCGCGCACGGTGAATTCGACGCCGGAAGATGTGGCCGAAGGCTATGTCGCCATCGCGGTCGGCAACATGGCCAACGCCATCAAGCAGATTTCCGTGCAGCGCGGCCACGACGTCACCGAATACACCCTGACCAGCTTTGGCGGCGCGGGCGGCCAGCATGCCTGCCTGGTGGCCGATGCGCTGGGCATGCGCACGGTGTTCATCCACCGCCTGGCGGGCGTGATGTCGGCCTACGGCATGGGCCTGGCCGACCAGAGCGCCATGCGCGAGCGCGCCATCGAGGCGGCATTGGGCGCGGACCTGGCCGGCGATTTCGCGCAACTGGGCGAACTGGCGCGTGGCGACTTGCTGCGCCAGGGCGTGGAAGGGAAGCGCATCGCGCTGGTGTCGCGCGTGCACCTGCGCTACGAAGGCACGGATTCGGCCCTTGTCGTGCTGTTCGATACGGTGGCGAGCATGCAGGCGCAGTTCGAAGCGGCCTACAAAAAACGCTTTTCCTTTCTGATGCCGGCGCGCGCGCTGATCGTCGAAGCGATTTCCGTGGAAGCCATCGGCGCGTCCGATGCGCCGCAAGTGGCCACGCCTACCCATGCGGCGCGCGCGCGTGGGTTGGCGCCCTTGCAGACGGTGGACATGTATTGCGCCGGCGCGTGGAGGCCAAGCGGCCTGTATGCGGCGGACAGCTTGCGTCCAGGCGACATCATCGATGGCCCGGCCATCGTCAGCGACGCCAACGCCACCACGGTCATCGAGCCGGGCTGGCGCGCCGAAGTGACGGCGCATGGCCATCTGGTCTTGCGCAGGGTCGTCGCCTTGCCTGAACGCCGTGCCATCGGGACCAATGCCGACCCCGTGATGCTGGAAATTTTCAATAATCTGTTCATGTCGATCGCCGAGCAGATGGGGCTGCGTTTGCAAAATACGGCCCATTCCGTCAACATCAAGGAGCGGCTCGATTTCAGCTGCGCCATCTTCGACGCGCAAGGCCATTTGATCGCCAACGCGCCGCACATGCCCGTGCACCTGGGTTCCATGGGCGAGAGCATCCGCACGGTCATGACGCGCAATGCGGGCACCATGCGGCCGGGCGACGTCTACATGCTCAACGACCCGTACCACGGCGGCACGCATCTGCCCGACGTGACGGTCATTTCACCCGTGTTCGACGAAGCGGGCGGCGCCATCCTGTTCTATGTCGGCTCGCGCGGCCACCATGCCGATATCGGCGGCACGACACCAGGCTCCATGCCGCCCGACTCCACGCGCATCGAGGAAGAGGGCGTGTTGATCGACAATTTCAAACTGGTCGACGGCGACACGGGGCGGTTAGCAGAGGCGGAAACACTGGCCCTGCTGGCGGGCGCCAGCTGGCCGGCCCGCAATCCCCGGCAAAACCTGGCCGACCTGCGCGCCCAGGTGGCGGCCAACCAGAAGGGGGCCGACGAACTGCACAAGATGGTCGCGCATTTCGGCCTCGCCGTAGTAAAAGCCTACATGGGCCACGTGCAGGACAATGCCGAGGAAGCCGTGCGCAGGGTCATCACGACCCTGAAGGATGGCCGCTATGCGCTGGACCTGGACAACGGCGCGCAGATCAAGGTGGCGATCAGGGTCGACGCAACTGCCCGCAGCGCCGTCATCGATTTCACGGGCACGTCCAGCCAGTTGCCGAACAACTTCAATGCGCCATCCGCCGTCTGCATGGCGGCCGTGCTGTACGTGTTCCGCACCCTGGTCGACGACGAGATTCCCTTGAATGCCGGATGTCTGAAGCCGCTCACGGTGATCATCCCGCCCGGCTCCATGCTCAACCCGCAGTATCCTGCGTCCGTCGTCTCGGGCAACGTGGAAACCTCGACCTGCATCACGAATGCCCTGTATGGCGCGCTGGGGGCGATGGCCGCCTCACAGGGGACGATGAACAATTTCACGTTCGGCAGCGCCAAATATCAGTACTACGAGACGATATCGGGCGGCTCGGGCGCCGGTCCCGGTTTTGACGGCACGGACGTGGTGCAGACGAACATGACCAATTCGCGCCTGACGGACCCGGAAATCCTCGAGTGGCGCTTTCCCGTGCGGCTGGACAGCTACAGCATCCGTGCAGGCTCCGGCGGGGCGGGGCGCTGGCACGGCGGCAATGGCGGCGTGCGCCGGGTGCGCTTTTTGGAGCCGATGACGGCGGCGATCTTGTCGAACAACCGCATCCATCCGCCTTTCGGCATGGACGGCGGCGCGCCGGGCGCGCTGGGGCGCAATTACGTCGAGCGGGTTGACGGCACGGTGGAGCACTTGCCCCATATCGGCAAGACGGACATGCAGGCGGGCGACGTGTTCGTGATCGAAACGCCGGGTGGCGGCGCTTACGGCAAGACGGAGTAGGCCGTGGCTCCGCTGAGCTGCGCGCGCACCTGGCCCACGTCGCGCATGGGCGCGCGGCCGAACTGGCGGCTGTATTCGCGGCTGAACTGCGATTCGCTGGCGTAGCCGACCCGGTAGCCGGCCGTGCCCGCGTCGATCTGCTCGACCAGCATGAGGCGCCGCGCTTCCTGCAGCCGCAGCAGTTTCTGGTACTGCATCGGCGTCATGGCCGTAATCGCCTTGAAGTGGTGGTGCAGCGACGACATGCTCATGTTCGCCATGCCGGCCAAGTGCTCGATGCGCAGCGGTTCGCAATAATTGTGCTTGATCCAGTCGATGGCTTGCCCCACCTGGTGCGACTGGCTGCTGGCCAGCGCCATGTGGCGCAGGCGCGCGCCGACAGGGCCGTTCAACAGGCGATAGGTCAGCTCGCGGCGGATCAATGGCGCCAATGTGGCGATTTCCCCCGGTTTGTCGAGCAGGCGCACGAGGCGCAGCATGGCGTCGAGCAGCTCAGCCGACACGTCGCTGACGGAAATGCCGCGCGTGGCGGGCAGGATTTTCTGCTGCGCCACGTTGTCGCTGCCGCTTTCGCTGTCGAGCAGCGCAGCCACGTCGGCGATGTCGATGCCCAGCACCACGCACAGGTGCGGCTTGTCCACGCTCGCTTCCACCACGCGCACCTGCACCGGCAGGTCGACGGAGGTCAGCAGATACTGCATGCGGCTGTAATGGAAGGTTTCCGTGCCCAGGGTGACGTCTTTCGCACCCTGCGCGATGATGGCCACGCTGGGGCGCGCCGCATGGAACAGCGATTCCGTGACCGAGGACTGGCGGTGGAAACTGAGGTTGCCGATGGCCGTCGTGTAGTCGCCCGTGCGCGGCGCGTGGCGGCTGATCAGGGCGGCGATTTCATCTTGCGGAGTAAGTGGCGTGGACATGGCGTTCAGTATGCGTGAGGCGAAGAAGGGCAGGGGCTGATCTTACGCAGATTTGGAGGATCGTGCAAAGGTCTTGCAGGATCGCGGTAACGGCGGCCGGGCATCTCGGGCACACTTGTGCAATCGCATGCATGGCACGCGTCACCCCTCGCCACACACATCTAGATACAGGAGTTTTCATGACCACCATCGCCAAAGGCTACGCCGCACTGGGCCCGACTTCCGCACTGCAACCGTTCACGTTCGAGCGCCGCGCCCCGCGCGAAGACGACGTGGCCATCTCGATCAAATACTGTGGCGTGTGCCATTCCGATATCCACCAGGCGCGCGACGAATGGGGCGGCGCCGCTTTCCCGATGGTGCCCGGCCATGAAATCGCCGGCGTCGTCACGGCCGTCGGCGCCAACGTCAGCAAGTTCAAGGTGGGCGACCACGTGGGCGTGGGCTGCTTCGTCGATTCCTGCACCACCTGCAAGACGCGCAACGTGGACCTGGAACAGTACATGCCAGGCCTGATCCAGACCTACAACGGTCTGGAAGCGGACGGCAAGACGGCCACGCAGGGCGGCTACTCGGACAGCATCGTCGTCAAGGAAGGCTATGTGCTGTCGATTCCCGACAACCTGCCGCTGGACGCCGCGGCGCCGCTGCTGTGCGCCGGCATCACCCTGTATTCGCCACTGAACCACTGGAAAGCCGGCCCTGGCAAGCAGGTCGCCATCCTGGGCATGGGCGGCCTGGGCCACATGGGCGTGAAAATCGCCCACGCCATGGGCGCCGAAGTGACGGTGCTGAGCCAGACCCTGTCGAAGCGAGAAGACGGCCTGCGCCTGGGCGCTGACCATTACTACGCCACCAACGACGCGGAAACGTTCACTAAACTGGCCGGCACGTTCGACCTGATTATCTGCACCGTCGGCGCGGCGATCGACTGGAACCAGTACATCAACCTGCTGAAAGTCGACGGCAACATGGTCATCGTCGGCATCCCCGACGGCGCCGTGCCGCCCGTGAGCGCCTTCGGCCTGGTGGGCGCGCGCCGCAGCCTGTCCGGCTCCATGATCGGCTCGATCAAGGAAACCCAGGAAATGCTGGATTTCTGCGGCAAGCACAATATTGTGTCGGACATCGAGATCATCCGCATCCAGGATATCAATGAGGCGTTTGAGCGTGTCGTCAAGAGCGACGTACGCTACCGCTTCGTGATCGACATGGCATCTTTGTAACGCTCGAGAAAAAGCCCAGGGCGTTGTTACCGCGTCTCGCCGTACTATTCGTACTGTCTTCGACGCGGCCCCTAGCCCTGGGCATTTTTCGGGCGTTCCAACCGGTATGCTTTAAAAGCAAAACCGGCTGCTATCCGGTTGACTTGTGTTTGTTGGATTACGCGCTTTGCGCTAATCCAACCTACGCACGTTCAGCGTTCCGGTAGGTCGGATTAGCGGGGCCGCCGAGGCGCGCAAGCGCGTAATCCGACACCCCCGTCAACTCCCCATCCCCGCCAAAAATCAAGCTCCCGCGTCAATTTTTCTTTCCTTGCATCAAAAATCGGCATAAAATGAAACCGTACAGTACAGTTTCACTACGTAGATTTGAAAAAACCAGCCATCCCCGGCGTATTTGCCTGGGCAGGGGAGGCGTCATGGATAAAAAATGGACACTTCAGTAAATAAAGGAGCGCCGGCGATCCCGGCGGTCTTCAGGGGCAAGCGGCTTGCCTTGACGGTTTTCGGCATCTTTCTCGGATTTTCCGGCCTGGCCCTGGCCGCCGGCGGCATCGAACTTATTACCCTCGGCGGTTCCTGGTACTACCTGCTGGCCGGTCTCGGCCTGCTCCTCGCTGGCGTGCTGTATCTGCGCCGCAAACCGCTGGCGAGCGGCATCGTCGCCGCGCTGGTCATCGCCACCCTGGTATGGGCCGTGTGGGAAATCGGCTTCGCCTTCTGGCCCATGGTACCGCGCCTGGCGCCGTTCCTCGTCATCGGCCTGGTGGCCGCCTTGCTGCATCCGTGGCTGGCGGGGCGCAAGCACACCGGCCAGTCGCGCGGTTTCGCGGCGCTGCTCGCCGTCGTGCTGGTGGCCGGTTTCGCCGCCATGTTCAAGCCGCACGGCGTGCTTGACGCCACCTTGCAGCCGCAGCAGGATGCGCTGGCGGCGGTGAACGGCGGCAGCGCCAACTGGGCGCATTACGGCTATGGCCCGAAGGGCACGCGCTTCGCGCCGTACACGCAGATCGACAAACAGAATGTCGACAAGCTGCAAGTGGCGTGGACCTACCGCTCGGGCGAGCTGGCCGAAGGCGCGTCCGAATCGCAAAACACGCCGCTGCAGATCGGCGACACCATCTATACGTGCACGCCGACGAGCAAGGTCATCGCGCTCGATGCCGATACGGGCAAGGAGCGCTGGACCTTCGACCCGAAGCCGGCCAATACCAAGACGTGGAACCGTTGCCGCGGCGTCGGCTATTACGAGCCTGCGAAAGTGACGAATCCGTTCCGTTTTGAGGGCATGCAGGCGGCTAGCGCGCCGGTGGCGGGCGCCTGTGCCCAGCGTATCGTGCAAGTGACCATGGATGCGCGCCTGATCCAGATCGACGCGCAGACGGGCAAGCAGTGCGAAGGCTTCGGCGACAAGGGTTCGGTCGACCTGACGGTCGGCCTGGGCAAGGTCAAGATGAACGTGCCGTACTACGCCTACACATCCGCGCCCACAGTGGCGCGCAACCTGATCATCCTCGGCGGCTGGGTGTTCGATGGCCGCTCGACCGATGAACCGTCTGGCGTCGTGCGCGCCTACAGCGCCGACACGGGTGAACTGGTGTGGGCCTGGGACCTGGGCAATCCAGCCATTACCAAGCTGCCGCCGGAAGGGCAGACGTACACGCGCAGCACGCCGAACATGTGGTCGGCGCCCGCGTTCGACGATGCACTGGGTCTGGTCTACCTGCCGACGGGGAACGAGCAGCCGGACTTCTGGGGCGGCAAGCGTCCGCCGCTGACGGAAAAATACGCATCGGCCATCGTTGCCCTCGACATGGCCACGGGCCGCGAGCGCTGGACGTATCAAACCGTCCACCACGATATCTGGGACTACGACGTGGCAGCGCAGCCGGCCCTGTACGACGTCCCGGACGGCAAGGGAGGCAAGATCCCCGCGCTGGTGCAGCTGACCAAGCGTGGCCAGATCTTCATGCTGGACCGCCGCACGGGAAAACCGATTGCGGAAGTCGTGGAAAAACCCGTGCCGCAAGAGCACGCGGCCGGCGACTGGGTGTCGAAAACGCAGCCATACTCGACGGGCATGCCGGCCCTCGGCGCGGATACGCTCACGGAGCGCGACATGTGGGGCGCCACTTTCTTCGACCAGCTGGCCTGCCGCATCAGCTTCCGCAAGCTCAATTACCAGGGCGAGTTCACGGCGCCAAGCACGAAAGAGACCTTGATCTACCCCGGCTATTACGGCGGCTTCAACTGGGGCGGCGCGGCCGTCGATGAAAGCAATGGCTATATGTTCGTCAACGATATCCGCATGCCGCAAGTGGTCAAGCTGGTGCCGCGCGAAACGGTGGACGTGGCCAAGCTGACGGCTGGCCACGGCGTGGGCAGCACCTATCCGATGGATGGCACGCCGTTCGTCATCGACCACAAGGCCTTCAATTCGCCGCTGGGCATACCGTGCCAAACCCCGCCGTGGGGCGTGTTTGCCGCCATCGACCTCAAGACGAAGAAAAAAGTGTGGGAGCGTCCGGCCGGCACGGTGCAGGATGCGGTGGTCAATGGCGTCAAGGCGAGGCTGCCCATCCCGCTGGGCATGCCGACTCTGGGCGGCGGCATGAGCACGGCGTCCGGCCTCGTGTTTTATGCGGGCACGCAGGATTATTATTTGCGCGCCATGGATATCGCCACCGGCCATGAAGTGTGGAAGGCGCGCATGCCTGTCGGTTCGCAAGGCACGCCGATGACCTATGTGTCGCCCAAGTCGGGCCGCCAGTACGTCGTGGTGGTCGCGGGCGGCGCCCGCCAGAGCCCGGACCGGGGGGATTACGTGATAGCATACGCGCTTCCCAAGACACAGTAAGAGTTTGCTTCATGCCCCAGTTGCGCACCGTTCCCGCTTCCCCGAGTACCCGAAGCGAGGAGCGGCGGCGAAAGCTGCTGGTGGCGGCATCCAGACTCTTTCTTGACTCCGGCTACGACGGCGTCAGCATGGACGCCATCGTGGCCGAGGCGGGCGGCTCGAAAGCCACCGCTTACCGCTACTTCGGCAGCAAGCAGGAATTGCTGGTGGCCGTGGTCGAATACCTGTGCGCCGACTTCATCATCGCGCTGCGCCAGCTCGATACCTCGCAAGCGGGCCTGGAACAGGGCTTGCAGCTGATCCTCGACGAACTGGTGGCCGTCGTCACCAGCCCCCGCCACGTGGATTTCTACCGCCTCGTCGTCACGGGCGCCGCCGCCGTGCCGGCCGTGGGCCAGACCTGGTACGAGCACGGCCCGCAAGTGTGGCATGCGCTCATCCTGCGCCTGCTGGAGCAGCAGCGCACCCAGGGCCGCATCGCGCCCGATACCTCATTTTCCAACCTGCCGCAAATCCTGTTCGACGCCGTCTTCTCGCACCTGACCACGCGCACCGTGATGCTGGGGCAGGGCGGTAATGCGGCCACGTTCCGGCCGTTGATTGCGGAATTGATTGAGCTGGTGGTGGCGCGGGTGGAGCGTAGGGCGGATTAGCGGGGCCATAATCCGACTGTGCTGAAAGGTGAGCAGCTGAAGCCGTCGGGCAGCATTGCATTAGTCATAGCATCAGTCCTGTTCGCCATCTTATCCCTGGCCGTCGTGTTCGTCTGCTTTCGCCCCCGAAGCGGACCTTCAAAGTTCGTTTGCGGTCTGTTGAAATTGGCGTGGGATTGAAGCATTTGATCTCACGTATGCTTGAAGGCTGCCACAACCGGCATTCAAATGAATGCTTGCTCGCCGTGCTATGCTTTGCCCATGAAAACCGCACACATCGACGTTCGTCGGCACATCCCATACCAAGCCAGGGCTGCATGAAGAACGAGTACACTTTTGCGGCGCTGGCAAAGCAGGAAGTCGCGCCGGGACCGGATGCCGATGCGCTGTTTTTCAGCATGCTGGCGCCGGTCCTGCGCGGCGGCCCGCTGGTCGCATACGATTCGATGACCGACTTGCGGATGCAGTTGACGGCGCCAGCATATTACGTGGCCCACAAGCTGGTCGCACATGCCGGCAAGCGCGTTATCTTCCAGGGCCGTGTGGCGCAGGCCAGCGTCACTGAGCTGCTGGTATTTCTTGATGCGGCAGTGGCAAGTGGCGACCTGCGCCCCTTGCTGCTTGCGCCCGTGTTCGAAGGAACACCGGCGCAGGTGATACATATTGATGGAGATGTGCTGCACGTCTACGCTGCAATACCGGGGATAAAGCGGCAGGTCTGACCAATATCCTGCCGTCCTGATCGAGGACATGCTCAAGCAAAACCGCGGCGACTGACCGTCCGCTTTTGGCCTATTGTGTTGAAGAAGTCGATCGGCAACAATTTCGGGAGGTCTCAGACCTCCAAACAGTCGGAGATCGTTCAATAGCGGCGGTTCTGGCCAGTCTAGGCTGTCAGAATTTCTAGCTAAACGTCAACCTACCCGCGTTTTTCAACACGATAGGCCGGCAGCAGGCGGTGGAGTAACCGAGGTTCATGTCAGGCTTCCAGAGGCTTGCCATCGATAAGTACGCGAAACCGTTCACCTGAAAACCCCGCCCGGTGGCTACCGTAAATGGCCTTCCCGATAGATTCATACCATTTGGAATCGGTGGCCTCGACAGAAACTGCCATGTCCGGGTTCTCGGCGGAGATTTTCTCAAGAGCTTCCGCGACCTCAGTTGTTGAATGTAGTTTGACGCCATTCAAGTCTACGCCACTATTATCGGAAATTCGCAAAACAATCATCTTGTCCAAATCGATGCTCCAGGAAGAAGGATGTTTCAGTTTTTACATCGGCGAACGGCGGCTTCTGGCCGATCTCGGTCGAATTAGCGATGCAACTCGAGCACTACATCTTCAGGTCGAAACGCAACTAGCCATTGTGTAATACCGTGTGCATCACTGCATTCCAACTCGTAACCCGGAGGTGATGAGTAAATTTCAATGATGGTTGCGACGTCAGCGATTGCCGGCCGCCGAAGATTGAATGCATCAGAAAATGTGGCCTGTTGCACGTTGAATGCCGCAATCTTAACTACATCGTATTGCATAAATTTCATAATTGAACCGATCATTGAACGGCTGCTCTTGGCCGGAGGCTGCCTAAAAGGCATCACCTAAGCATAGCGGACGCGCAGCCTCTCACCACTTTACAAGCGCCGTCGTTAGAGCCATGGATCGAAGTACGCGTAAGCAGAAGCCTTGCCTCCCTCATTGGCGCACCAAACCGTAACACGGCGCCTGACGTTGACAGCACCACAACCCAGCCGCCCTTGATTGTTATTTGATCAAATGGATTGGATTGATCCGAAACAAACGTCCAAACAGGTTCATGATTTTGCAGCGATTCCAAAACGACTACGCCGATTGAGCCGTGTTCCGCAGCCTCTCCGCACTTGACTATGTACTGACCACCATACAACTCTTCTTGCGCCAGAATCGCGACATTGAGCCAACCGCCAAGCTCCTGTTTTTCATGTACTCTGGCCATCCAGGTTTCGTGCACTTCGTAGATATCACCGTTGCTGCACACGAGGCCATTGTGGCTTCGCACCTCCTGGTTCCTCCACTTTATTGCCATCACTGTCATTGATTCCATATTTAGAAATGGGCGACTGCACGCCCCTGAATTAAACAACTTGTGTTCTTGCACATCGCAAACTTATTCAACATCCGCTCTTGGCCAGATTCGGCCATACGCAACTAGCCCTTTCTTTTGGTCTTTTCTCGTTGCAAAATCGACCTGCATTCGTCTTCGGTTGGCACGTTTTTCTCGGTCAGTATGGTATGCCAGCCACCGCAATCAGGGTCAGGGCAGCCACACACAGTTGTTCGCACCGGGTGCTGGATTAATCCATCGCGCTTCTGAATAGCATTAGTTCGTTCCTGACTCTTGATAAGGTGGACTAGCGCGCCTCGGCTCAAAAATTTTCCTGCCATGATTTTCCTCTAGGTGCTTGAACCCCACAAGACGTTAACGTTTGCAATGCCTGCTGTTGGCTACTGCCGTTGGCAATTCAAACCGGCGGGTCAATCCGCTGGATGCAGCACTTTACCCCAAATGGCTGGTCGCCTCATCACTTGGAGCATGTAAGCGGCCAGCGTAGCTTCTGCTTTGACCAGACGCCAGATGCCATGTCGCGCCGATCATGATGGCAGCTCCATCGCAGGCGTTCTGCCGCAGTTGCCTCGGTCGGATGTGATGGCCTCGCTGTGCCCCCTGGTCGTGTTGCGCCAGGAGCGAATGTTATAGTGGCGAAAATTTATTTACTGAAAGAAACTGCCATGAAAAACGACGCAACCACTCGCCCGCAAGCAAACCAGGCACCTGTCAGGCTCAGCAAAGAGGACTTCGTCACCGTACTGCGCAAGCTGCTGCAAGACGAAGCAAAGGCCGGCAAGTCCAGCGTGGACGTACGCGCTGCGAACCTGCACACCGAGGTTGGGGTTTATCCGGCGCGCGGCCACTCGATGCCGACCTGTTGCACGGTGATGTATGAAGAAATGCAGCCGGGTGACGAGATACTGCTGACGCCACCTGGCGGCAAGGGAGCTACGCTGCTGGTACGGTATAAATTCCCGCGCTGATGCAGGCGCTGCAGTAGCAGCGAACTCATTGCCAAGTACCAATCGTCGCTAACTTATAACGTGCACAAGCAGGCGCTTCGCTGAGGCCACCTTGGTTGGATGGTGGCCCGCTTCAATAGTTTTCAAATATTTATATAAGCTCTTATATAAATAGTGCTACGATGGTTTCATGAAACCAGGACTGGGCACGCAATTAAGACATCTCATCGAACTGCTCGACGGCGCGGTCGAGCAGGCCTACGTGGAAGCGGGGCTCGATTACCGGCCGCGCTACACGCCGGTAATGCGGGTGCTGGCCGAGCAGCCGAGCGCGACCATTGGGGAGCTGGCGGCCCTGGGCGGCCTCACGCAGCCCGCCGCGACCCAGACAGTGGCTTTGATGGTGAAGAAGGGTCTGTTGACGGTAGCCGCCGGCGGCGAAGACGGCAGGCAGCGCGTGGTGCGCCTCAGCGCCGCTGGCGCAGCGCTGCTGCCGCGCCTGCGGTTGTGCTGGCAGGCGACCAAATCCGCAGCCGACAGCCTCGATGCGGAGCTGGCGTTTCCCTTGTCCGACTGCCTCTCACAGGCGATCGCCGTACTCGAGACGCGTTCCTTCGGCGCGCGCATCCACGATGGCAGGCTGCGCCTGGATGCCCGCTCTGACGCAGCGACGACAACACCTGGCGAGAAACCTGAATGATGCAGCCACGCACACTTTTCGCACAACGATCAAACGTTTCGCAGTCCAACTTGGAGGAATGTATGTCAGGTAGAAAGAAGTTTGTCGCAGGCGTCGTATTGGGTACATTGTTGTCGTTGCACGCCTTTGCGGCGGAGGACACCGCGTTGAACGCGGCCGATCGCACGGCGATCGTGCAGACACTGGCAGTGAAAATGAACGCGAATTACATCGAGCCAGCGGTGGCCGAACGGGTCGGCAGTGCGATTGCCAGAAAAAATGCCGAAGGAGGCTATGCGACTGCCTCCAGCGTGAAGGCCTTCAGTGCGGCGCTGGCGAAGGACTTGCGGGAATTGAGCGGTGACTTGCATTTCGGCGCCGCGTTTTACGAAGGTCTTCGTGAGCGCAGCGGTGCCGCCGAAGTGCCCAGCCGCGCCAAGATTGACGAATGGCGCGACCAGACCACCCGGCGCGGCTATGATATCGAGAAGATCGAACGCTTGCCCGGCAACGTCGGCTATATCGAGCTGCGCGGCTTCGGCGGTCCGGAATTCGTCGCTGCGGCGTACACGGCGGCGATGTCGCTCATGGCGGGGACGGATGCGCTGATCCTCGACCTGCGCCGCAACGGCGGCGGCAGCCCGGCCAGCGTGGCTTACCTGATGAGTCATTTCTTCCCATTCGGCGACGAGCGTCACCTGATCGACATGTACGATCGCCCTACCGGTACGACGCGGCAGTTCTGGACCGTGAAGACGGTCGCACAGCGTTACGACAAGCCCGTGTACGTGCTGACCTCGGCCCGCACGTTTTCCGGCGGCGAGGATTTCTCCTATGGCATCCAGGCGCAGAAACGGGGGACGGTGGTTGGAGAAACCACCGGCGGCGGCTCCAATCCCGTGAGCTGGTACAACGTAGGGCAGGACATCATTGTCGCGATTCCGACCGCGCGCACGACCAATGCCGTCACCAAAACCAACTGGGAGCATGTCGGCGTGAAACCGGACATCGCCGTGCCGGCGGCACAGGCGCTGCAGACGGCGCATGTCGCCATCCTGCGCAACCTGGTGTCATCGGCCAAGGAGGGCAACGAGCGCAAGGAACTGCAGCGCGTGCTGGCGATGGCGGAGAAGGGGGAGTCCGATAAGCCGGTCTACACGCTCAGGGACGAGCGTTGATATCGCGAAGCTGATCAAGCTTGTGGCGGTACCGATGGTGCGTAGGTCGGATTAGCGGCGACACTCCGCGTAATCCGACACTACTGAGCCAACAATGGTGTCGGATTACGCTACGCTAATCCGACCTACGTGAATCATCGGAAATGGGCTACGCAGCAGGTTTGCAGGGGCGTCCCTCAGCTCAGGCGTAGGTCGGATTAGCGGCGGCACGCCGCGTAATCCGACGCTACTGAGCCAACAATGGTGTCGGATTACGCTCCGCCTCGGCGGCCCCGCTAATCCGACCTACGTGAATCATCGGAAATGGGCTGCGCAGCAGGTTTGCAGTGCGTCCCTCAGCTCAAGTCGCAATACCATACTTGTGCTGCGTCGCCTCGTACTGCTGCTTGAGCGACTCGAGCTTCGGATGCTTGGGATCGATCTTGCGGATCACCTGCATCTGGTGTTGCGCCTGTTCGGCCAGCGGGGCTTCCCAGCCCAGCATGTTGAGCTGGCGCAGGATGGCATCGACGGAGGCGAACAGCACGGGCAGGTTGCCTGGCGTCTTGCGCAGGGCCTGGCGCAGCACGAATACGGCTCCCTTGAGCTCTCCGCTTTCCGACTTGCTGGCCGCATCCTGCATCAGTTCCTGCACCTGGTTCGTGATCTGCTGGCCCATGCCTTGCGCCAGGTCGTGGCGGCCCGCTTTTTCAAAGACGTCAACGGCCGCTTCCATTGTCACGTCGCTGTCGGCTTCGTTGACGAGTTTCATCATGACGTCGGACGCCGCCTGTTCCAGGTTATTTTTCAGGCAGCTTTGCACGAGGCCCACCTTCAGCTGCGTTGACAGGCCCCGCGCCGTGTCCAGCGCGGCGGCGGCAAGCTGCAGTTCGGTGGCGGCGGCGATGTCGTTGCCCGACAATTCATGCAGCATGGCGGCCGAGATGGCGCGGCACGCTTCCACGTTGGCGCCGCCGCGCAAGGAGCGCTCCATGTCGCGCAGCACGCCGCTCGCTTGCGGTGCATCGCCTTTCTTGACCAGCGTTTTGACCAGATTCACATGATCTTCGGGATCGCGGAATTCCGAGTATTTGGCTTTCGTCACTACCTGCTTGTAGGCCCGTTCGGCCGCGCCGATGTCGCCCGTGTCGAAGGCGATGCCGCCCAGGTGGCGCAAGCGGCGCACCATGTGCGGCGAGATGGCCACCGCGTCCTCGAGGATTTTCTTTGCCTGCAGCTGCTGGCCCATGGCTTCATGGTTCTTCGCCAGCAAGTCGTAGGCGGCCATGAAGCGGGGATAGACCTCCACCAGTTCCAGCAGCGCGTCCTGCGCTTCTTCGTGGCGCTGCTGTTCGAACAGGGTGCGCGCCAGTCCCAGGTGGGCCCAAGCCATGGGGCGCGTGGCCAGCATGTCGGCGTACAGCTGTTCCGCTTCCTTCCATTCGTCCAGGGCGATGTGCAGCTCGGCGCGCAGGCGGGCGAAATCGGCTGCCAGGCGCGGGTGCTGCAGTTCGGCTGCGCGGCAGCTTTTCACGGCTTCGCGCAAGTCGCCCTTGTCGATCAGCTGATACGTGGGCAGGAAAATGGCGCGCCGCTCGATGGCGCGCGCGATGCGTCCGCTCAGCACGTCGACGGTGAACGGTTTTAATATGTAGTCGGACGGGGTCAGTTCGGCCGCGCTGATTACCTTGCTGTGGATGGCTTCCGAGGTCAGCATGATGAAGATCGTCCACAGGCCGATCAGCTTATGGTGGCGCAAGTCTTCCAGCAATTGCTGGCCATCCTGGCCGTCCGTGCCGCTGCCAAGATCGTATTCGCACAGGATGATGTCGAACGGTTTCTTCGTCAGCAAGCGGATGGCCGTGCCGGCATTGACGGCATATTCCACCTTGGTGATGGCAGCCTGATTCAGCATATTGTGCAGATTGCCCCGCATGCTGGGGTTCGGGTCGACGATCAGGACAGATAAGTCGCTAGTTTCTGGCATTGTTCAGCTCTCGTTCATCTGTTCGGTCATTTGCGGGAACTCTTCTTATATGTCTCGGCCTGGCAGTATTGTTTTTTATCAGCATACTGCAAAGCTGGCCGGCACTGCCAGCAAAATGCGTGCAATCGGGCGTAGGGCAGGGTGCAAGGCGCATCCGGTGGCGCGCAGCGTTGTATTTCATGGCGCCGTTGTGCTGCGCGCCAGTGCCGGCGCCGCAAATTCCAGCACATAGTTGACTAGCATGATAGTATCCTAATTACAACTAATGTTGGATGCCGCACAACCTTGCGGCCAGGCATGCGCAAGGCTGTACCGGGCGCTTTTCTTCTTTCTGGTGTCGATACCCGTATGCGTGTTCCTGATCTTTCTTCCCTGCGCCGCGTTGCCGTTCCCCTCGCATTTGGCGGCAACAGCGAACAGCAGCATACCTATTTTGCGGAATTGCACCGGGTCGGCATGGTCACGCAAGTGCTGGGCATCATCGCCTTCAGCTTGACGTGGCTGCTGATGCCGCCTACCTACCATCCGAACCTCACGCATGCCGTGCTGGCGCTGCTGGGCATGCTGATCAGCCTGGTCGTGCGCTACCGCTGCACCACCTTGCCCGTGCTGACGATTACCGGCGCCTGCGCCGTGCTGGCCCTGACTTTCGGCTTGCGCACCATGGCCGACGCCGTGCATCACGCCAGCTTCTGGGTCTTGCCGGTGGGCGTCTTCATGACCCTGGCCATCGCCTCCATTTTCAATGGCGGTCTCAGCTACCTGGCCGTGGTGGCCGGCGTTTGGTGGAACGTGGGCCATGGCCTGTATCCCGTCAACGCGGGCTTGCCCGACCAATCCTGGGCGCCCTTGATGATCGCCGTCAGCGTGCTGTTCGGGCTGGCACTGAATGTCAGCTTCAGTTTATTGCGCTTGCGTAACTATCACTCCAAGGTGGAGTTGACGCGGCTGGCCTTCCAGGACAGCCTGACGGGTTTGAACAACCGCCGCATGTTCACGCAGCGCGCCCAGCAGATGCATGGCGCAAGCCATGGCGGCATGCTGCATTTCCTGATGATCGACATCGACAATTTCAAGATCATCAACGACCAGCAGGGCCACGATGCGGGCGACGCGGTGCTCGTGCGCACGGCCGCCGTCATCGCGGACAAGGCCCAGGGCCATCTGTGCGGCCGCCTGGGCGGCGAGGAATTCGGCATCGTCTACGCGGGCGACCGGGAAGACGCGCGCGCCTTTGCCGGCTCCCTGGTCGAAGCCGTCAGCCAGGCTTTCCTGGCTGCACAGTTCGTGTCAATCAGCGTGGGCGTGGCCGAGCTGGACCGGAGCAAGGACCTGGGCCACAGCTACCGGCGGGCCGACGAGGCCCTGTACCTGGCCAAGCGGCAAGGCAAGAACCGCTATGTGATCGCCTGATGACCGGCTGAGGGTGTTGTTGCAGTGTCAAAAACTGCCGCTGTGAGGGGCAAAACGGTGGCAAAGGGCCAAGTTCCGGTCATAAGGCAGGGGTAAAACGGGTATAATGCGCGCAAAGGAAATTTGCCGTACGAAAGATATTGTCATACCTACCTTTAACCCGCAGCCACGCTGCATCAACCACCTTCCAATCATGTTGATACTGCCGGGTTCCAATGCCCTGTCCCATTTCCGTAGCCACCGTCTGTTAAGCCAACTGCAAGCCGTCTCGCCTGCGATTGTTGCCGTACAAGCACGCTATGTCCATTTCATCGATGCCAGCGCGCCTCTCACCAACGACGACAGCACGCGCCTTGGCGCCTTGCTGACGTACGGCGAGCCGGCCCAGGCTGACAATACGGAAGGCGCTGCCGAAGAATTCTTCGTCATCCCCCGTTTCGGCACGATCTCGCCGTGGGCTTCGAAAGCCACCGACATCGCGCACAACTGCGGCATGGCGCACATCAAGCGCGTCGAACGCGGCATCGCTTTCCGCATCAACCTGAAATCGGGCATCCTGGGCAGCGCCATCGGCGCCGGCAAATTGACGGACGAGCAGGTACAAGCCGTGGCCGACCTGCTGCACGACCGCATGACGGAATCCGTGCTGCGCAGCGCCGACGACGCCAAGGACCTGTTCCGCACCCTGGAAGCGCGCCCGCTCGAATCGATCGATTTGCTGGGGCAGGGCAAGGCCGCGCTGGAAACGGCGAACACGGAACTGGGCCTGGCGATGTCGGAAGACGAAATCGACTACCTGGACGCCGCCTTCACCAAGGCCGGCCGCAACCCGACCGACGTGGAACTGATGATGTTCGCGCAGGCGAACAGCGAGCATTGCCGCCACAAGATCTTCAACGCCGACTGGACCATCGACGGCGTGGCGCAGCCGAAGTCCCTGTTCGGCATGATCAAGAATACGCATGAACTGCAGCCGAAGGGCACCGTCGTCGCCTACAGCGACAATTCCTCGATCATGGAAGGTGCGACCGTATCGCGCTTCTACCCGCGCGGTGACAAGCACGAATACGCGGCGTCGACGGAACTGACGCACACCCTGATGAAGGTGGAAACGCATAACCACCCGACGGCGATTTCTCCATTCCCTGGCGCCTCCACGGGCGCGGGCGGCGAGATCCGCGACGAAGGCGCGACGGGCCGCGGCGCCAAGCCGAAAGCTGGCCTTACCGGCTTCACCGTCTCGAACCTGTCGCTGCCGGATGCCGTGCGCAGCTGGGAAACGGCAGCTTCCGTGACGGCGCCGCTGGCTGGCCGCACAGATGCGGACCAATACGGCAAACCGGAGCGCATCGCTTCGCCGCTGCAAATCATGATCGAAGGCCCGCTGGGCGGCGCCGCATTCTCGAACGAATTCGGCCGTCCCGTATTGGGCGGCTACTTCCGCACGTATGAACAGAACGTCGGTACAGATAAAGACGCCGTCTTCGGCTACCACAAGCCGATCATGATCGCCGGCGGCATCGGCAATATCTCGGCGCAGCACACGCACAAGAACGACATCCCCGTCGGCAGCCTGCTGGTGCAGTTGGGTGGCCCGGGCATGCGCATCGGCATGGGCGGCAGCGCCGCCTCGTCGATGACCACCGGCAGCAACACGGCCGACCTGGACTTCGATTCCGTCCAGCGCGGTAACCCTGAAATGGAACGCCGCGCCCAGGAAGTCATCAACGCTTGCTGGCAAATGGGTGCAGACAATCCGATCATCTCTATCCACGACGTGGGTGCGGGCGGCTTGTCGAACGCGTTCCCGGAAATCACCAACGACGCCAAGCGCGGCGCGATTTTCGACCTGCGCAAGGTGCCGCTGGAAGAGTCGGGCATGGCGCCGAAGGAAATCTGGAGCAATGAGTCGCAGGAACGCTATGTTCTCGCCATCGCGCCGGAAAGCCTGCCATTATTTAAAGCCATGTGCGAACGCGAACGCTGTCTGTTCGCCGCCGTGGGCGTGGCCACCGAAGAGCGTCAACTGAAACTGATCGACACGGAACTCGGCAACGAACCGGTCGACATGCCGATGGACGTCTTGCTGGGCAAGCCGCCAAAGATGCAGCGCGACGTGGTCCACGTGGCCAACGATTTCCCTGCGATTGACCTGACGGGCATGGACTTGAAGGACGTGGCGCAAAAAGTGCTGCTGCTGCCGACCGTGGCCGACAAATCCTTCCTGATCACCATTGGCGACCGCAGCGTGGGCGGCATGACCGTGCGCGACCAGATGGTGGGACCATGGCAAGTGCCTGTGGCCGATTGCGCCGTCACCACCATGAGCTTTGAAGGTTATCTGGGCGAAGCGATGGCCATGGGCGAACGCACGCCGCTGGCCGTCATCGACGCCGCCGCCTCGGGCCGCATGGCCGTGGGCGAAGCCGTCACCAACATCGCCGCCGCAGCTATCAGCGATATCAGCGACATCAAATTGTCCGCCAACTGGATGGCCGCCTGCGGCCAGCCTGGCCAGGACGCAGCCCTGTACGACACGGTCAAAGCCGTCGGTATGGAGCTGTGCCCGGCGCTGGGCATCAGCATCCCCGTCGGCAAGGATTCGCTGTCGATGCGCACGACGTGGAAAGACGAAAGCACAGGCGCGGCGAAATCCGTCACGTCGCCGGTGTCGCTGATCGTGTCCTCGTTCGCGCCAGTGACGGACGTGCGCAAGTCGCTTACGCCGCAACTGAAAACGGACAAGGGCGACACGTCGCTGATCCTGATCGACCTGGGCCGCGGCAAGAACCGCCTCGGTGCATCCGCCCTGGCACAAGTCATGGGCCAGCTGGGCAACGCCACGCCGGACGTGGACAGCGCGGAAGACCTGAAAGGCTTCTTCGCCGCCATCCAGAAATTGAACAGCGACGACAAGCTGCTGGCCTACCATGACCGTTCGGACGGCGGCCTGTACGCGACCCTGACGGAAATGGCCTTCGCCGGCCACACGGGCATGTCCGTCAACCTGGACATGCTGACCATGGAAGGCGAGCATTCGAGCGACTGGGGCGACGCCAAGAACTGGGCCGGCCAGGTAGCGGAACGCCGCAACGAACTGACCCTGCGCGCCTTGTTCAGCGAAGAACTGGGCGCCGTGATCCAGGTGCGCGCGGGAGAAAAGTCGCTCGTCATGGATGTGCTGCGCACGTTCAACCTGGGCGCCTGCAGTCATATCATCGGCAAATTGAACGACCGCGACGTGATCGAATTCACGCGCGACGCCAAGCTGATTTACACCCAGCCGCGCGCCGAACTGCACCGCCTGTGGAGCGAAACGAGCTGGCGCATCGCCCGCCTGCGCGACAATCCGGCCTGCGCGGACGCCGAATACGACCGCCTGCTGGACGTGCAAGACCCGGGCATGTCGCCGATCGTCACGTTCGACCAGAACGACAACATCGCCGCGCCATTCATCGCCACTGGCGTGCGTCCGCGTGTCGCCATCCTGCGCGAGCAGGGCGTCAACTCGCATATCGAAACGGCCTACGTGATGCACCAGGCAGGTTTTACCGCTGTCGACGTGCACATGAGCGACCTGATTGCGGGCCGCGTCAAACTGGACGACTTCCAGGGCGTCATCGCCGTGGGCGGTTTCTCGTACGGCGACGTGCTGGGCGCCGGCGAAGGCTGGGCGAAAACGATTCTGTTCAACGCCAGCCTGGCGGAACAGTTCGCGCGCTTCTTCAACCGCACGGACAGCTTCGGCCTCGGTATCTGCAACGGCTGCCAGATGATGAGCAATTTGAAATCCATCATCCCCGGCGCCCACGCCTGGCCTAAATTCACGCGCAACAAGTCGGAGAAATTCGAAGGCCGCTTTGCCATGGTCGAAGTGATGGATTCCCCATCGATCTTCTTCAACGGCATGGCCGGCACGCAAGCCGGCATCGCCATCGCCCACGGCGAAGGCTACGCCGACTTCTCGCAAACGGGCGACATCACCCAGGTCACCAAAGCCATGCGCTTCGTCGACAACAAGGGCGCCGCCACCGAAGCCTACCCGTACAACCCGAACGGCTCGCCGGAAGGCATCACCTCCGTGACCACGCCAGACGGCCGCTTCACGGTGCTGATGCCGCACGCGGAACGTGTGTTCCGCTCCGTGCAACAGTCGTACCACCCTGAAGCGTGGGGCGAGGATTCGCCGTGGATGCGCATGTTCAGGAATGCTCGGAAGTTTGTGGGGTAATTAGTTAGCTTTCAACGCGGCGTCTTGGTTCAATGCGCTGCTGCTGGGGTAGGAATGAGGAAGCCGCTGTCGGGAGACAGCGGCTTTTTTTGTAGATTTTATATGGCCTCTATTTTAATTTTTCCTTGCCATATATCAATGTGATCCTTTAGTTCAGTCATGTCGGACCAGGAAATTGCCCCCTCGGGAAGCAATGCATCATTAATATTTAATATACTATCGAGAAGTTGCTTTATTTTGTTGTATGAACCTTCCTCGTTCTTTAAATGTTCAATGCAATTTTCTGGTTTGTCACTCTCGATGATCTCGGAGAAATAGGCTTCTTCAAAATTCATAATCGAAGCGACAACTCTTGATTTTTCACTCATTTGAGATAGAATTTTCTCATTGTTTGTCCAAGCAGGATTTTTTATAATTATTTCTTTGTATATTGTTATGTCTTCGGTGCTTTTTTCTTTGTCTTTCTTTTTTGATTTTGTGAACGGCGAATCTGTATCATGTAAAACAAAATATTCCGAGTCAAAATGATTCAAAACCTTCATCATGGATGCCACAGTTACCTTGCCTCTTGCTCTTATTATATTTAAGTCATTGTACTGGAAGTTCCCATTCTTTTCTTCTTCGTTTTTTATATGGTTGAATGCCGAATATTCAGTGTCGCCTTCAACAATTAAAATTTTTCCTCCAAAAAATGCTTCAGAAATATGTGAGTCAAATAGATTTAATAGTTTCAAATTTTCTTTGTCGTCAACATCTAATTTCGCTATTTCTGGCCGATAAAGAGTCGTGGCTTTTATTTCGTCGCCAATATTTTTCTCTACGCGGATTATGGTGGTATGATCTTTGGTTAAGTCGATAAAGCTTGGGGAGTGAGTGGTAATCATTATTTGCCAATTGTCATTTTCTGGCAATGCATAAAGAACATCTCTTGCATTTTGTGTTGCGCGGGGATGTAGGCTTACCTCTGGCTCATCTAACAGAAGAATATGTGCTGTGTTTGGTCCAAGTCCCTCGTGAAAAGACTTTGCAGTTTTTCCTGCTGGTTTGGCTTTCATTCCTTTATCTGCAAGTAATTTAAGAATAGTCCATAAAGCTGTTCTTCGCGTACCACTTCCTTGTTTTTGTAGCGGAAGAGAGATTCCATCTTTTACTCCCATTTCTACAGAGAATTCTTCGCCAAGTAATTCAATTGAAATCGGTGCAATGCTTTCAGGAGCAGTAATGCTTAATCCGTAACTTGGGAATATTCGCTCAAGTATTAAATTTGCCTGTGCCTCTATTTCTTTAATTCCGGTCTTTTGCATATTTTTTGAATCTAATCGCAAACTCTTTAAGCTTTCTAGAATAAATTCATATCTTGATAATTCGTCATCTTCCTTGTGTTTTAGATTTTTTATTTGATCTTCAAGTAAGCTCTTGAATAGTGATGTAATAGCTTTAGCTTGAATTTCTGGATCATCAAAAGTGTTAACGCGATGCGGTTTAGGTCTGCGTGATTTTGCGACGTTGTTTACACCCCACGGCATTTTTTCTTTGTCTGCTTGTTGTGCCCAATCATTTTTATTTGCATTAAATCCAACGCGTTTAGGTTCGGCACCAACTCCATCCCAAGTCCATTTCTCTTTTATTAGGAAGCTTCCATCTACAGTTGGTGCGCACCATTCATCACCCGGCTTATTTTCTGCATTTGCGATTGAGTGAAGTTCTATTTCAGGAAGTTGATCAGCTATTATTTCTCTGTTGTGGAAATCGTCTTGATCTAGTTTTAGGCAGTCGGTAACAACTTCAAAGGCTCTTAATATAGTGCTTTTTCCTGCATTGTTTGCACCCACTAGAACAACAATTTTATCTATATCAATAGAAACTCCTGTTGATCCAATGCATCCAAAATTTTTAATTTTCAAGGTAGTGATACTAGGATTCGACATGTAATTTTTCTTTCTCTTAGTTGTTTAAAAGAAGACGTCCTATCTTCTCGAATTTTAAATCTACACTTACAACCCCTTCGCCCCCCCCCCACAATCACCACCGCCGAGGCACCAGCAAAAACTGCGCAATCAGCGTTCCCGCCAATCTGCTCCCCACCAGCCACACCACCGCGCGCCGGAACTGCGATTCTTCGATCTTGCCTTCGATGACGTCATCCGTCATGCCCGACATGTGCGGGTCGATGAAGACGGCCATCATGATGGTGGCGCCGCCGTTGATGATCGATGAAAGCGTGCTGGAGGTGACGCGCACGCTGGGGTCGAGCACGCCTGCGTACAGCGCCGCGAAGACGCCCACCGTCCACAGGGCCGTGGCGATGACGTTCATGGCTGTCATGGAGACGGAGACGCCTGATTTTTCGGGCAGGCCCGTGACGTTGGCCGGCTTGGGCAGGCTGGCGGAGGTCTTGAGGTAGGACAAGCCGCCCTTGAAGACGGCGTGCAGCAGCAGTTTCGGTGTCGCGCCGAGGATGGTTGCCAGGCTGGCGGAGGACAGTAGCCAGCGGAAATCTACCAATAGCGTGCTGGCGGCACCATGCTGGTCTATGCCTGTTTCCACGCGCTTGGCGAGGAAGGGGCCCAGGAATGAGTTCGAGGTGCGCGATAGCAGCATCAGGATGCTGAACAGGGCCAGCGACACGGCGATGCATCGCGTGTGGATGCCGGCGATGCGCATGGGAGGCGAGGGTGCCGATGATGTGGATGATGAACGTCAGCGCGCAAATCAGCAGCAATTGCTTGTCCATTACAGCCTTGCAGTATGGAAAATATAATTCCATCCTGCCATGGAATTATTTATTTTTCAACTGCAAATAAGTTAATTTTATGTGATTGGGGTTTTGTGGTGGTTTGTGTGGAGTTGACTGAATTTCACCCCAAGGCAGAAACTGGGGTCAGACCCTACAGGGGTAATGTCCCCCAATGGGGGACATTACGATCACGAAGTGACTGACCCCGGCCTTTGCCTGTGGGTGAGATAAATGCCGCCAGTGAGCGTCTGACTGGTTTCCTTGCTTGTATTTCAAGCTTGCACCCTCAACTATCCTGGGTAACGGCACGACTTGCCGCTCGACATGAATCAACCAACCCGGAGGTACACCATGAGTTTCGATTCCTTTCTGTCCAAACTGAAGACCAAAGCCAGCGAGCTGAAAACCGAGGCACTGAAGTACAAGAACAAGGATTTCCTGAATGCCGCGATGGCGGGATCGGCCCTGATCGCCATGGCGGACGGCAGCGTCAGTGCGGAAGAGAAGCAGAAGATGGTGAAGTTTATTGAGAGCAATGACGCTCTGTCAGTGTTTACCACCACGGACGTGATCAAGGCTTTCCAGGACTATGTCGGTCAGCTGGAGTTCGACAAGGATATCGGCGAAGCCAAGGCGTATCAGGCGCTGGGCAAGATGAAGTCGAATGTGGAGGCGTCGCGCCTGCTGGTGCGCATGATTATCGCCGTCGCTTCGTCGGACGGCAATTTCGACGCCAATGAGCAGCGCGTGGCCAGCAAGATCGCGCGCGAACTGGGCTTGAACCCAGGCGAGTTCGAGCTGCAGTAATTTTTAAGCCAGCCGGCCACGGCTGGCCAGACCTAACTCTTGTCCCACCAAGGCGGCGTGCCCGACGACCAGGGGCACGCCGTTTGCACTTCGCTGATCCTGTAGCGGATCTCGATCACTTGCCCATGGTGAAACGGACCGCGTCTCCAGTCGCCGGAATCAAAGATGTAGCTTTGGCCCTTGATGCAGTGTTGGTTCGGATTGTTGCCAATGGGGCCGGTCGAGTGCAGGGTGACGCGCACTTCGCCGTTGGCGTCCAGCGGGGCGTCGCCACCCATGAAGAGGGGATCCGAGCCGATGTCGCAGACAGTGGTGCTGCCTATCTTGCTGCAGTGCTTGATATACGTTTGCTGGCGCGCATTGGCCAGGTAATCGTCATGCCGCATCGGCTTGCCGTCGTCATAGGTAAAGCGCAGGATGACTTGCGTGGGCTCGCTGGCCGGATGGCGCGTGGTGCTGGTGCACGCGGCGCTGACCAGGGCCAGCAAGGGCCAGGCCAGCAGGCGCAGGCCGCCGCGCAGCACGGTGAATATTGGATTACTGCGAGGTGTCTGCATTGCGCTCCATGGGCCGTTGCCATTCGTTTAAGGAATTTGGCGGCGATGATAGCACGCGATGGCAGCGCCTGTGCCTGCCGTGCCTGTGCGCCGCCTCAACGCGACGCCAGGCCGATGTTTTGCACATGGGAAGGCACGATGCCGCCGCTCGATACCTTCTGCGACGGCACCACCATCACCAGTTCGCCATCCACGCTGCCGTCATCGTTGTGGTTAATGCGTACTTTCAGCTGGCGGTCCAGCGCGACAAAGGCGTTGCGATCGGTGGCGACGATGCGGTGCTCTTCCTGCTTGCCGATACGCGCATACTTTTCAGCGCCGGCGAGGCGCAGTTCCAGGGTGTCGCCATTCGACAGATCATAGACGCCGACGAATTTCTTGAAATCCCGGCGCATCATGTAGCGCGGGTGTTCGGGCACATCGATGCGCAGCATGTTGCCCGGCACGGTGACAGTGTGCTCGGGAGGTAGGGTTTGCGCGATGGCTGCCGTGCTGGCGGCGGCGAGGCACAGCAGTGTGCCCAGGATGATGGTTTTCATGTTGTTGTCCTCGTTGGTTGATGGCCTCTGGCGCGTGATGCGGGCGGGCATGGGGCAGGAACCAGTCTAGGCACAGGTTTGGCGCTGCGCATCGTTCATTCGGTGGAGACGGCCTTGATATTTTGCGGGTAGGCCATCGCATGGCGGTGGTTTATGCACTAGCGCGCAGCGTGATTCATTTCTTGCAGCGCCTTCTTGCATAGCTCGCCGTATCCCACGCCAGTGCCGCGTTTGTGTGCGGCCAAGTCATATCTGGCGCTGATGTCGTCCCAGGCCACGCTGCCGGGCAGCGGGCACAAGGCATCGTCGAGATCCATTTCGAAGTGGATGAAGTGGCCGTCGGCACTCAGCAGCTTGCCGTACACGGCGGGCATGCCGGGGTAGGCCAGCCGCAGGTCGAGCATAAGGGCCGCGCTCAGCGCCACGCCATGGCTGGCCGCGTACTGGCACAGGGCGTCGGGCAGGGGGCGGGCGCGCCACCAGGCCGCCGTCTGTTTGATGGCGGCCAGGGTCTGCGCGTTCTGCTGTTGGACAGAATATTGTCTGCTCATGCCTGCCACCCATGCTGAAGGGGACTTGCTGCCTTAGCGCGATGCCAGGCCCATGCTTTGCACGTGGGCCGGCACGATGTCGCCGCTGGCCAGTTTTTCGGCCGGCACCAGCATCAGCACTTCGCCGCCCACGCTGCCATCGTCGCGCAAGTCGATGCGCATGGCCAGCTGCCGGTCCAGCGCCACGAAGCTGTTGTTGTCGGTGGCGACGATACGGTGTTCTTCCTGGCCATCGATACGCGCATACATGATGGCGCCGATGCTGCTTGCATTGCGCAGGTAGAGCACCTGGCCGTTCGCCAGCTCATAGCCGCCGCGGAACGGGGCAAACCTTTCTGCAGTCATGAAATGTTTTTGTGCCGGCATTTCGATCGTCTGCAGGCGTCCGCCTGGAATGACGACGGTCTGGCTGTCGGGGAGCGATTGCGCATTTGCCAGCAGGGCGCAGACGCCCAGGGTGCCGGCCAGTATCCATGTTTTCATTTTTTTACCCATCCTTGAACTTTGGTGCCGTCCGCTGCCGGCGCGGCGATATGGTTGTCGATACCAGAGAAATCGACCGGCTGGCCAGCACGCGCTGTGGTGACACTGACAAGGTGCGGGCGACCGGTCTTGCCAGTGTAGGCAGGCAAGTTGTCCTGTACATCATCCGATCGGATGAGACAGCCTCATGCGTCGAGCACGGCCAGGTGCGCCGTCGCGCCGTGAATCAGCGCGATCAGCTCGCCCTGGCGCCGCGTGTCCGTTTTCAGATAGGTGTGGTGCAGATGCGTCTTGACGGTGTTGACGCTGATGCCGCTGCGTGCGGCGATTTCTTCGATGGTGGCCCCTTGCGCCAGCTCCTTGCCCACCAGCGCTTCGGCTTGCGTCAAGTCGAACAGCTGGCGCAAGGCGGGGACGGAGGTGCTCGCCTGTGTGGGATCGCGCGCAATCAGCAGTGCGCATGGCGGTTGGCAGGCGGCGAGCAGGGTGACGGTCAGGGCCAGCGGCGTTTGCTGCTTGCGCGCCAGGCGCAGCGACTGGCATTGCGGCGCGCTGCCGGCGCTGGCGATGACGAGGTGCACGGCACGCACGAGGGCCGGCGGTACGCCGTGTGCCAGCTGCGCCGCATGCAGAGCGTGGCCGGCGGGCGTGGCGAAGCGCAGCCCGAGGCCCGCGTCGAGTACCAGCACGGCGGCACCCATGGCGTCGAGCGCCGCCAGCGCGCAGCGGCTGGCCAGTTGCGCCTCGCGCAGGCGCTGTTGCAAGCACACGGCGCGTTGCAGATGCGGCAAGAGTTCCTGCCATTGCCGGCTGTTCAGGGCGGCGCTGTCGAGCTGCGGCCAGTCGTCCGTGCCACAAGCCGTCTCGTACAAGGCGGCAATCAGTTTGCCCACATCCGCGCTTATTGTAGCTGTGCCCATGCTTGTCCCCATAGCCTGATTAGATCAGCGTGCCGCAGGCGTGCAGGTGCGGAACTGGGTAAGGGCGGTGTTGCGCAGCGATCCGCCCCGCCTTTGTGAGGAGGGGCTGGCCGCTGCCATCTGGCCTGGGCAACTATCAAGATAGTACAAAGACATCAGTGCTGCAATGGTTTGCAATAATATGGTGGGATAGTGTTCTGTAGGAAACTTGCACGGGCAAAACACGTCCATGATGTAAGATTCGCACTATGACCGATTTCACATTTGCCAATTGCCCATGAGTTCAATAATGATCCCCGACGTTGCCCTCGTCGACAACACCGAACAACGCACGCCATTGGTGCTCGTGCTGGACTGCTCCGGCAGCATGGATGGCGAGCCCGTCGCCCTGCTCAACGAAGGTCTGGCCTTGCTGGAGCAGGAACTCAAGTCCGACGTGATCGCCGCCAAGCGCGTGCGCATCCTCGTGATTCAATATGGCGCCCACGATGAAGCCGTGGTGGCCAGCAACTGGTGCGATGCTATGGATTTCACGGCGCCCCGGCTTGAAGCGAACGGTACCACGCCGACCGGCGCGGCCGTCGAATTGGCGCTGGCCGAGATCGAGCAGGAAAAGCAGCGCTTCCGCCAGGCGGGCGTGGCGTACACGCGGCCGTGGCTGTTTTTGATGTCGGACGGCGAGCCGACGGATCGCTGGCAGCACGGCGCCGAGCAGGCGCGCGCGGCCGAGCAGGCCAATAAAGTGGCGATCTTCCCCATCGCCGTGGGCGACAACGCGAACATCGATTCCCTGGGGCAGTTTTCCAGCCGTGGCGAACGGGGCGTGAAGCAGCTGAAAGGCTTGCAGTTCCGCGAACTGTTCCTGTGGCTGAGCGCCAGCATGCAGGTGGTGTCGCAGTCGCGTCCCGGTGCGCAGGCCCAACTGGCCTCGACGGACGGCTGGTCTGTCGTGAGCACCTGATCGATGGCAGCAGTGCAAGCAACACAGGACTCCTGGCGCACATTCGGCGCCTCCGTCACGGGCAAGGCGCATTTGGACAAGGATATCCCTTGCCAGGATGCGCATGCGCACGCCGTCGTGGGCGACGTCCTGGTGGCCATCGTCTGCGATGGCGCCGGTTCGGCCAGGCTCAGCGAGCAGGGCGCACAGTTTGTTTCCGCGCAAACCGTGCAGGCGCTGGCCGGACGGCTGGAGCAGGGCGCCACCGTGCAGGATTTACATGACGGCGCGTTGGCAGGCACCCTGGCGCAGATCCGCGCCGCGCTGGGCGATATCGCCCGCGCCGCCAACGCCACTCTCGACGATTACGCTGCCACAGTTGTCGGCGCGGTCATGGGGCAAGATACCGGCTTCTTCTTCCACCTGGGCGACGGTCTGGGCGTGGCGCAACTGGGCGATGGCGGCGAACTGATCTCGCTGCCCGCCAACGGCGAATACGCGAACGAAACATACTTTATCAGCGGCGAGCGCTGGCGCGAACAGCTGCGCCTGCTGCCGATACCCCAGTCCGTGCGCGGCGTCGTGCTGATGTCGGACGGTTGCATGCCCTTTGCCATGAGCAAGAACAATGCGGCCTTGTACGCGCCGTTCATGGATGCCGTGCAAGGCTATCTGCGCACGGTCGAGAGCATCGAACTGGGCAATGAAGCGCTGGCGTCCACCCTGGCCGATCCGCGCACGCACCAGATCACGGGTGACGACAAGACCCTGCTGCTGGCTTTGCGCGCATGAGCCGGAAGCAGGGCGTGACACCGGGTCTGAGTCCGGGCGGAAAAATCTGGCTCGACAAAGTCCGTAGCCTTGTCTTGGGCAAACTCATCAAGAGCGGCGGCGCGGGCAGCGTGTATCTGCTGCCGGGCGCGCCGGCGCAGGTGGCCAAGCTGTACCACCCGCACCTGGACCGGGCCGCCAACCGGCGCAAGCTCGAAGCGATGCTGGAATTGTCGCCCGAGCTGCCGGACCAGTTGGAAAACGGCAAGCGCTACGTGCAGATCGCCTGGCCGCAAGCGGCCGTGTTCGACGGCCAGGGCGGCTTTGCAGGTTTCGTCATGCCCTTGCTGGACATGGCGCAAACGGCCGAGCTGGAACAGATCATGCAGGAGCGGCAAGCGCGCGCGGCCGGCTTGCCCACGGGTCTCGGGCCCAAGTTGACCCTGGCCGCCAACCTGGCCGCCGTCATCGATGCGCTGCACCAGCAGCAGCATTACGTGGTCGATCTGAAACCCGTGAACTTGCGCTTCTACCGCGATTCGCTGTACATCGCCATGCTCGATTGCGATGGTTTCAGCATCCAGGGCCATGCGGAGCGTTTTCCTGCGGAGCAATTCACGGCCGACTACCTGGCGCCGGAATTCCAGCGCAAGGGCATGCCGGCGGGCACGGAAATGGCGCAAGACCGCTTTGCGCTGGCCGTCGTCATCTTCCAGTTGCTCAACTTTGGCATTCACCCGTACAGCGGGCGGCCCGGCAATGCGCAAGTGGCGACCGACATTCCCGGCCGCATCCGCGACGCCTGCTATGCGTACGGCGTCAAACGCCACAAGCAGCTGGCGCCGAACGCGACCAGCGGCCATGCCTTGATGCCACCCGAGCTGCGCGCCATGTTCGACCGCGCTTTTTCCCAGTCCCCCAAACCGCAGCGGCCCTCGGCGGCCGACTGGGCGCAGTTGCTGCGCGGCTATGCGCAGCGCAGCGACGGCAAGCTCGTCGTGTGTACCGCGAATCCCGAGCACCAGCATTTCGCGGGCCTCGGCTGCGCGGCCTGTGCGCGCGACAAGGTCATTGTCGCGGCTGCGCAAGCCTCGGTGCAGGCGCAGCAGATGCAGTTGCAACAGCAATCGTTGCCGCCGCAGCGCAGTACGCGGCGCACGGCGCCGGGGCAGGCGCCCGCCGCCATTCCAGTGGCAGGCAACACTGGCGGCGGCATCACGGGCAAGGGCTGGGCCGTGGTGGTGCTGCTGATTGTGCTGTTCCTGATCGGCTTTACGGCCTGGACCTCGTCGCCCGATGAAGCCAAGGCCAAGGCCAGCCTGCAGGCGCAAGCGGACCAGGCGGCTGGCCTGGAAGTATTTCGCTGGCGTTCGCGCAAGGCGACCGGCTTCCAGCCGTCCGATGCGCGCAAGGCCGTGCGCAGCCTGTCGCAAGCGATCAGCAAGGGCGACGATGACGCCGTTACGCGCGGCTTGCAGCTGTTGTACCGGGCCGGCGAAGGAAAGCCGTCCACCTACGCTGGCGACCCGATGCGCGTCCGGCTGCGCACCACCTTGATGGAAGGCCTGGGGTCGATGCCGGGCTACGCCCCCGAATTGTCGGATACGTATCTCGACAACTTGCAAGCCGACCCGCGCGACTATCTGGCGGCGGCGGCCATGGGCCGCATGTACCTGAGCCTGGACGAACCGCAGGCGGCGCGCCAGTATTTCGAGCAAGCCGTGTGGGCACGCCCCACCGATGGCGTAGCCTGGCTGGGCATCGCGGCCACGGCCCTGCTGCGCGGCGGCGATGAGCGCGATGCCGTGAATCTGGTGGCGCTGGCGCAGCTGACGGCTTACCGTTATGCCGTGCAGAACGCCTTGCCGGCGGAACCGGGCGAACCGGCCGACAACGGCGTCGCTCGCACGATGCAGCGCATGGACCTGAACGCCAAGGTGTTGCGCCTGGCTCAGGGGTGGGATTACCAGAAACGCTGGGACAAGGTGCTGGCCGAGGGCGCGCTGTTGGCGGCCAAACTCAAGGCCATGCCGCCCTTGCGCGACCAAGTCGGCGGCGTGCAGCGCGACACGATGACGACGGTTGCGTATGGCGTGCTGGACGAAAAGCACGCAACGGGTGAAAACCGCCTGACCCTGACCAT
Organism: Janthinobacterium sp. LS2A; assembly: GCF_036543145.1. Classification (NCBI taxonomy): domain Bacteria; kingdom Pseudomonadati; phylum Pseudomonadota; class Betaproteobacteria; order Burkholderiales; family Oxalobacteraceae; genus Janthinobacterium; species Janthinobacterium sp. LS2A. The sequence continues at coordinate 1,045,875 of NZ_JAZHPB010000001.1, read as the reverse complement.
CGCGGCCGACGGCACCCTGACCTATGCGGCGGCCGAGTTGCCGATGGAGCCGATGCTCAACAAGGTGCTGCTCGATAGCGTCAAGCGCTGGACTTATTTGCCGGCCGTGCAGCACGGTCAATTGCTGGAATCGAAGGTGGTGGTGCTCGTGCGCTACCGCGATGGCCGGGTCAGCTTTGTGCCGGGCGGCGTGGCCGTCACGGCGGAAAATTAGAGGAATGCCATGAAAATCAAGACCTTATGCGCCGTGCTGGGCGCGTCCTTATTGTGGCCCGCGTTGTCGCAGGCGGAGATCGTTCAACGCCAGGTGGTGACAGCCATCGCCGGCGAGCAGGATAGCGAAGGCGCCGACGTGCTGACCGTGGCCGCGAACACGGCTTGCGGCGGCCGCCAAGTGCGCATGGATGCGCGCTCGGTCGGGCTGGACGATGGGCCATACGAAGCGATGAAAGCCCGGCTGGCCAAGCAGATCCGCAGCAAGACGCCCATGCTTGTCACATTGAAAAAATGCCCGGACGATGCGAGCGTGCCCATCGTGCGCCAGATCGCCGCCTGCACGCCAGCGGCCTGCACCGACGGCCGGGCGCGGTTGTACCTGCACGAGCGTTTCTACCCCATCGAGCAGGAAAAGGCGCCAAACGTGTTGCTGTTGCCTTTGCCGAAAGGCAAGCTGCCGGGTACGTGGAAGGTGGACATTTACAGCGTGGCCGGCCACAAGCTGCGCCTGTCGGGCCAGGTCAACCGCGCCGATTATGCGCAGGGCGAGCTGGTGGGTGGCTATGTCACGTATTACCCGAATGGCAAGACCGAGAAACAGGTGGCGCAGGATGGGCAGGGCCGTCAGCATGGCATCGGCAGCAAGTATTTTCCCGATGGCACGCTGGAGCTGCGCGGTGACTGGCGCCATGGCTTGCCAGAAGGCGAGCATCAGCGCTATCACGCGACCGGCAAGTTGAGTGAAACGAGCATCTACCGCGACGGCAAGCAGCTCGACGGGCCAGTGCAGACGTTTGATGAAAATGGCAAGCTGAGTAGCAGCTACACTTTGCGCGGCGGCAAGATGGAAGGCGAGATGCTCACATACTTCCCTGATGGAAAAATCTCCAGCCGCGCGGAAATGCAGAACGGTAAGTTCAATGGCGTGAGCACGAATTACTACCCGGATGGCGCCGTGCAAGCCAGGATGACGCAGGTTAACGACTTGCCCACGGGCGAGGCAATGGAATTCTATGCGGACGGCAAGGTGAAAAGCCGCCAGCAATATGGAGACAAGGGCGGGCTGCTCAGTATCCAGCGCTACAGCCCTCAGGGCGTGCTGGTGCTGGAACGGAAATGGGATGCACAACTGCGCGAACAGGGCACGTCGCGCTCGTGGTACGAGAACGGCAAGCCGGAACAAGCCATCGACTACGTGAACGACCGGCGCGACGGCTGGAGCCGCAGCTGGCACGAGGATGGCAGTTTGAAGGGCGAATGCCAGTACGTGGCCGGCAAGGCCCAGGGCGGCTGCGGCGAAGCGCCGCCAGCGCCGGAACTGCAGCGCAAGGAGCAGGCATGGCGCGCCTTGTGAAGCATGTGCTGCTGGCAACGCTGCTGTGGCCGGTGCTGGCCCACGCCGAGATCGAACAGCGGCAAGTAGTCAGCGCCATCAAGGCGACGCCCGACGGCGATGTGCTGACCCTGGCCAGCGACAGCGGCTGTGGCGGCAGGCAGGTGCTGATGGATGCCGTGTCCGTGGGCCTGGACGCGCAGCAATACGCCGCCATGAAGCAGCAATTGGCCAAGCTGATACGTGACAAAACGCCCTTGTTGATGCGTATCAAATTCTGCCCTGCGCCGGGTAATGTGGGTGCGCTCGCCATGCCGGATGTTGGCAAGCTGGGCGGCTGCGAGCCGCAAGCCTGTGCCGATGGCAAGGCGAGCTTGTACCTGAATCACAATCTGACGCGCGGCGAAGTCAAGGAACATGCGCGCTATGCGCTGATCGTCCCGCTGCCGCCAGGCAAGACGCCCGGCACCTGGCAAGTCGAGGTGGTGCACGCGCGCGAAGGCGAGCCGAAGCGGCTGATTGGCCAGGTCAACGATCCCGATTACCTGCGCGGCAAGCTGGTGGGCAACTACAGCATGTACTACCCGCATGGACAGCTGGAAATGCAGGTGGAGCAAGATGGCCGCGGCGTGCAGGAAGGTGTGCAGACCCTGTATCGTCCTGACGGCCAGATTTCCATGCGCAACACGTGGCGCAATGGCGTGCAGGAAGGCGAACAGCGGACCTACCACGATACGGGTAAGCTGAACGAGGCCAGCCAGTACGTGAACGGCGCCCGCGCCGATGGCGTGGTGGAGTCTTTTGATAAAGACGGCAAGCTGCGCACGCGCATGACCCAGGTCAAGGGCCAGACGGAGGGCGAGCTGCTGCTGTTTTATCCGGACGGTAGTGTGGAAAGCCGCAGTCTGTACGTGGATGGCATCCAGGCAGGACCGAGCACCGGCTATTTCCCGGATGGCAAGGTGCAGCGTACAACGCAGTACGTGGACGACAAGCCTGTCGGCGACAGCGTCGAATATTACCCGGACGGCAAAGTCGCCAGCAAGCGCACGCACAGCGGCCACTTCGTGTTGCGCAGCGAACAGCGTTTCAGCCGGGCCGGAGTATTGATGGTGCAGAAACAGTGGAACGCGGGCGGGCGCGAGGAGGGCGCATTGCGTTCCTGGTATGCCGATGGCAAGCCGCGGCAGCTGATCGAGTATATCGATGGCGAGCGCCAGGGCTGGACGCGGCACTGGCGTGCTGACGGTAGTGTGGAAAGCGAGTGCCGTTATGTGGCGGATGAGCCGCAGGGGGAGTGCACGGGGGCGTCCGCGAAGATGTCGTACACGGAGGATGGGATTGAGTTCGAGATGCCGGAGCGGTGAGGCACGTCAATTGACCCAAGACAAGGACTGAGGTCAGACCCGTCGGGTCTGACCCCGGCTCTTTGCCTGAGGGTTCGGTGATGCTATCGGCTTACAAATGGTCTAGGACTGAGGCGTAACATTAGCGGTGCGGCGGCGTCAGCACGCTGGCAATCGCCTTCGGCAAGGTCTCAGGATAATCGCGGCTGAAGTGCAGGCCGCGGCTTTCTCGGCGGGACAGGGCGCTGTTGACGATCATCGAGGCCACGTCGACGAGGTTGCGCAATTCCAGCAAATCGTGCGTGATGCGGAAGTTGCGGTAGTACTCGTCGATCTCTTCCTTCAAGAGCGCGATGCGATGCTGGGCCCGTTCCAGGCGTTTCGTCGTGCGCACGATGCCCACGTAATTCCACATGAAGCGGCGCAGCTCGTCCCAGTTGTGGGAAATCACCACTTCCTCGTCCGCATCCGTGACCCGGCTTTCATCCCAGTCGGGCAGATACGGCGTGCCCAGCTTTTCCTTGCTTTCGATGTCTTGCGCGCAGGCGCGGCCGATGACGATGCATTCCAGCAGGGAATTCGACGCCAGACGGTTCGCGCCATGCAGGCCCGTGCACGCCGTCTCGCCGACCGCGTACAGGCCCGGCAAGTCGGCGCGGCCCGCCAAGTCCGTTACGACGCCGCCGCATGTGTAGTGGGCGGCCGGCACGATGGGGATAGGCTGCTTGGTGATGTCGATGCCCAGTTCCAGGCAGCGCGCGTAGATGGTCGGGAAGTGCTCGATGAGGAATTCGGCCGGCTTGTGGCTGATGTCCAGGTGCACGTAGTCGAGGCCCCGTTTCTTGATCTCGAAGTCGATGGCGCGCGCCACCACGTCGCGCGGCGCCAGTTCGGCCCGCTCGTCGTGAGCCAGCATGAAGCGCGTGCCAGCGGCCGCACCCGCTTCAGGCGGCAGTTTCAGCAAGCCGCCTTCGCCACGGATGGCTTCGGTGATCAGGAACGATTTGGCATACGGGTGGTACAAGCAGGTCGGGTGGAACTGGATGAATTCCATGTTCGACACGCGGCAGCCGGCGCGCCAGGCCATGGCGATGCCGTCGCCGCTGGCCGTGTCGGGATTCGTTGTATATAAGTATACTTTGCCGGCGCCGCCCGTGGCCAGCACGGTGTGCTCGGCGGCAAACGTCAGTACTTTACCCGTTTGCTCATCCTGTACGTACAGGCCATGGCAATGTGGTTGGGCATTGCGCTGGGTCGGCTTCATGCCCAGCTTGTCGGAAGTGATCAGGTCGATCGCGCAATGGTGTTCGAACAGGCTGATGTTCGGGTGGGCGCGGACCTTTTCTTCCAGGGTCACTTGCACGGCGTGCCCGGTGGCGTCGGCCGCGTGGATGATGCGGCGCTGGCTGTGTCCGCCTTCGCGGGTCAGGTGGAAACCCAGTTCGGCCGTGGCGTCGCGTGTAAACGGCACGCCTTGCTCGATCAGCCATTCGATCGCTTCGCGGCCGTGCTCGACGATGTAGCGCGTGGCGCTCTCGTCGCACAGGCCGCCACCGGCGATCAGGGTGTCTTCGATGTGCTGCTGGTGGCTGTCGCCCGAGTCCAGCACGGCCGCGATCCCGCCTTGCGCCCAGTTGCTGGCGCCATCGAGCAGCGCGCGTTTGGAAATGATCGCGACAGTGCGCGTCTCAGCTAAATGCAGTGCAACCGATAAACCCGCCAGGCCACTGCCGACAATCGCTACATCAAATTTCATGACATTTATCTTTTTTTAGGGGAAGCATACTATATGCCATTTCCCCTCATTCGGTAATGTATTGAGATAAATTCTGCCAGCGAAAGATAGCCGGGGCCTTAGCTTGTGGCGCATCAATGTCTTCTTGGAACAGTTCGCCATGATGGCAAGACCAGCAACAGGCCGCCTTGCGCGCGGCCCGATGCTTTTTGCCGCAGGGGGAACCATGATCCGCATCTTCAGCCACTATGTCTCGAAAACAGCGTTTATCCTGCTGTTGCTGGAAATCCTGATCCTGCTGCTGTCGGCCACCCTGACGTCCTTGCTGTGGCTGGCGGATGGCAGCCACGTGGTGCGGGCGAGCGAGGTCTACCTGTCGTCCTCGATCTTTGCGCTGGTCATCGTCTTGAGCATGAGCGCGCTGGGCATGTACCAGCACCGCTCGCGCGAAGACATCCGCAACACGTTATTACGCATCCTGCCGTCGTTCGCGCTGGGTTTTGCCGTGCTCAGCGTGTTGATACGCTTCATTCCAGCCCTGCATTTCGGACGCGGCAGCGTGCTGATCTTCGGCCTGGGCGCCATCGGTGTGCTGCTGGCGCGCCTGCTGGTATTCAAATCCTCGCAATCGGCGCTGATGAAAGGCCGGCTGATCCTGGTGGGTGGCGGGGTACTGGCGCGCGAATGCATGGATTTGGCGGCCAGCAAGATCGGATTCCACCAGTTTACGGTCGTCGGCTGCATCGATGTGGCGGGCGAGCAATGCTGCGTGCCGGCCTCGGCCTTGCTGCCGACCGGACCGTCCCTGCTGGCCACGGCCCAGCGCCATGCCGCGCATGAAATCGTCGTGTCCGTCAGCGACCGGCGCAATGGCGCGTTTCCTGCCAAGCAACTATTGGAATGCGCGCTGGGCGGCGTCAAGGTGATCGACGCGGCCACGTTTTTCGAGCGCGAAGCGTGCCAGATTCGCATCGATTCATTGCAACCGAGCTATCTGATCTATGGCGGCGGCTTCGACCAGAGCTTTTTCCGCGCCACGTCGAAGCGTTTGTTCGACCTGGCGGCCAGCGGGGTCATCTGCCTGGCGTCGCTGCCCGTGATGCTGGTAACCGCCCTGTGCATCCGTCTGGAAGACGGCGGCCCCGTGTTCTATCAGCAAGAACGGGTGGGGCGCGACGGCCAGCCATTCAAGGTGCTGAAATTTCGCAGCATGCGCTGCGACGCCGAGCGCGACGGCACGCCCATCTGGGCCTTGGCCAACGATGCGCGCATCACGCGCGTGGGCAATCTGATCCGCAAGCTGCGCATCGACGAGCTGCCGCAAATGCTCAATGTGTTTCGCGGCGAGATGAGTTTTGTGGGACCACGCCCCGAACGCGCGTATTTTGTCGAGCAGCTGAAGGAGCAGGTGCCGTACTACAACATTCGTCACAGCATCAAGCCGGGCATCACGGGCCTGGCGCAGGTGCGCTATCAATATGGCGCCTCCGTCGACGATGCCGTCAAGAAGCTGCAATACGATTTGTATTATGTGAAAAACAATAGCCTGTTCCTCGACCTGCTGATCCTGCTCGACACGGTGCAGGTGGTGCTGTTTGGCAAGGGCAGCCGATGATGCGGGATCAGTCGGATTGGCTGGCGGCGCCCGACGCGGCGGCTCTCAGCCATGGCCTGGCGTCGCTGGCCTTTTTCGTGCTGGCGCTGCTATTGATCAGCAACTGGCGCGCACGGCAAAACGTGCGCGCCTTGCTTGTGGCGTGCCTGGCGACGGGCGGCTGGGCGACGGGCACGGTGGTGCTGGTGCTGCTGGGGCAGCGCATCGCGCTGGCCGGCGACGCGCTGGAATTGTTGCGCACCCTGGCCTGGCTGGTATTCTTGCTGCTGCTGATCGAACCGTCGCGGCCCCGTTTGCGCCTCGTGCTGGCCGGCATTGTCCTCACGGCGCTGGCACCGTGGCTGCTTTCCATGGCCTCATCCTGGCTGGCGCTGCCTTTGCCGGCGCGGCTCATCGCCAGTGTTTGCCGTTTGCTGCTGGCCGTGCTGGGCATGTTGCTGGTGGAACAATGGTACCGCAACACGCCGCCCTTGAAACGCTGGGGCATCAAGTTCGCGTGCCTGGGCGTAGGCGGGCTGTTCGCCTACGATTTCTATTTGTACAGCGACGCCTTGCTGTTTCGCGCGGTCAATGACGACATCTGGGCCGCGCGCGGCATCGTCGACGCCCTGTGCGCGCCGCTGCTGGCCGTCTCGGCCGCGCGCAATCCGGGCTGGGCGCTGGGCTTGTCCGTCTCGCGCCAGATGCTGTACCGCTCGGCCGCCTTGCTGGGCTCGGCCATCTATTTGCTGGCCATGGCGGCCAGTGCCTATTATTTGCGCTATTTCGGCGGCACCTGGGGTTCCCTGATGCAGATGGCTTACCTGGGCGGCGCGGCCTTGCTGCTGGCGGGCGTGCTGTTTTCCGGCAGCCTGCGCGCCAAGCTCAAGGTGTATATCAATAAACATTTTTACAATGCCATCTTCGATTACCGCGAGGAATGGCTGAGATTTACGCGCGCCTTGTCCGAAGACGGTCCAGCGCTCGGTGAACGCACGATACAGGCGATGGCGCAGCTGGTGGAAAGCCGCGCCGGCGCACTGTGGATCTTGCGCGAACAGGGACAGTTCACCCCGGCGGCCAGCTGGAACTGGCCGCCGAGCAGGTGGAGCGAGCCGGCATCTGGTCCCTTGTGCCAGTTTTTGGAGGCACGGCTATGGGTGATCGACGTGCCCGATTGCCAGCAAAACCCGCGCCAGTACGGCGGCTTGCGCTTGCCGCCCGCGCTGCTGGCGCTGCCCGATGTGTGGCTGCTGGTGCCATTGATGCTGCACGGCCAGCTGTTCGCCTTTGTCGCGCTGGCGCGGCCCCGCACGCACATCAGCTTGAACTGGGAAATCCTCGACGTGCTGAAAATTGCCGGCAGCCAAGCCGCCAGCTACCTGGCGCACCGCGAATCGCTCGATACCTTGACGGTGGCGCGCCAGTTCGACTCGTTCAACCGCATGTCCACCTTCATCGTGCACGACCTCAAAAACCTCGTGTTCCAGCTGTCGCTGCTACTGAGTAATGCGGAAAAGCACCGCGCCAATCCCGCCTTCCAGGAAGACATGCTGGGCACCCTCGACCATTCCGTGCAGAAAATGAAGACCTTGCTGCAGAAACTGGCGCGCGGCGAGGCGCCGGAAGCGCCCGCGCCGCTGCTGCTCGACGGCTTGCTGCGCCAGGCCGTGGCCGCCAAGGCGAGCCTGGCCCCGGCGCCCCGGCTGGAAATCGTCGATGGCGAGCTGACGGTGCTGGCCAACCGCGCGCGCCTGGAACGGGTGCTGGGCCATTTGATCCAGAACGCCATCGAAGCGACGGCCAGCGATGGCAAGGTGGCCGTGCGGCTGCGGCGCGAACAGCATACGGCCGTCGTCGAGCTCGACGATACGGGGCAGGGCATGAGCGAGCAATTCATCCGCGAACGCCTGTTCAAACCGTTCGACACGACCAAGACGGCGGGCATGGGCATCGGCGTGTTCGAAAGCCGCGAATACCTGCGCGAAGTGGGCGGCAGCCTGGAAGTGCGCAGCGAGCCGCAGGTGGGCACGACGTTTCGCGTGGTCCTGCCGCTGCACGCGGCCACGGGGTCTGACCCGCCGGGTCATACCCCAGATTTCCGCTGCTCTACCCGCTGACTGGAGTGCATACGTATGGCAAAACAAAAACTGCTGGTCATCGAAGACGACCCCGGCCTGCAAAAGCAGTTGCACTGGAGTTTTGACGGCTATGAAGTCTTGCTGGCGGGCGAGCGCGAGGCGGCGCTGGCGCTCGTGCGGCGACACCAGCCGGCCGTCGTGACGATGGACCTGGGCTTGCCGCCCGACCCGGACGGCGCCACGGAAGGCCTGGCCACCCTGCGGCAAATCCTCGCGCTGGCGCCGGACACGAAAGTCATCATCCTCTCCGGCAACCAGGAGCGCGTGCATGCCTTGAAAGCCATCGCCCTGGGCGCCTACGATTTTCACCAGAAACCGTTCGAGGCCGACATGCTGGGCCTGGTCATCGCCCGCGCGTTCTATCTGCACGCGATGCAGCAGGAAAACCGCCGCATGCTGCAGACGCAGGCGGACTCGCCGCTGGCCGGCATCGTCAGCCGCGACCCGGGCATGTTGAAGCTGTGCCGCAGCGTGGAAAAAGTGGCGCCCTCGTCGGCCAGCGTGATGCTGCTGGGCGACTCGGGCAGCGGCAAGGAACTGATTGCGCGGGGACTGCATGCACTGTCGAGCCGCCATGCGCAACGCTTCGTTGCCATCAATTGCGCGGCCATCCCCGAAAACCTACTCGAGAGCGAGCTGTTCGGCTATGAGCGGGGAGCGTTTACGGGCGCGGCGCGGCAAACCCTGGGCAAGATCGAACTGGCCCACGGCGGCACTTTCTTTCTCGATGAAATCGGCGACATGCCGATGGGGCTGCAGGCGAAACTGCTGCGTTTCCTGCAGGAGCGGGTCATCGAGCGCGTCGGCGGCCGTGCCGAGATCGCCGTCGATGTACGCATCGTATGCGCCACGCACCAGGACCTGAAAGTGCTGGCGGAACAGGGGCGTTTCCGCGAAGACCTGTTTTATCGCCTCAGCGAAATCGTCCTGCGCATCCCGCCGCTGCGTGAGCGGGCCGGCGATGCGGCCTTGCTGGCCCACCATTTCAAGAACAAGTTCTGCGCCAGCGAAGGCCGCAGCAACCTGCATTTCAGCACCGGCGCGCTGCAGCTGATCGAAAACTACGGCTGGCCCGGCAATGTGCGCGAAGTGGAAAACTGCATCAAGCGGGCCGTCATCATGAGCGACGGGCCGCAGATCGCCGCCGACGACCTGGGCTTGCCCGCCAGCGCCCAGGCTGCGCCCCAGGATGAACCGCTGAACCTGCGCCAGGCCCGCGACGGTGCCGAATACAAGGTCATGGTGCGCGCGCTGGCGCGGGCCGACGGCAATATTGCCAAGGCGGCCGAACTGCTGGGCGTGAGCCGGCCCACCTTGTACGACCTGATGGGTCATCACGGCATCAAGTCGCAGGTGAATAGCTGAGTGTATTAAAAATCAAGATTGTGTAAGGCGTCGCACATACGATGGCGCCGCCATGGCGCATCCTTGCCTCATCTACAACAAGGAGGCGCCATGAACGCGATCAATCTATTGATGCAGGACCATAAGGCCGTGAAGGCCCTGTTTGCCCAATATGAAGGCTTGAGCGACCGCTCATTTGCCACCAAGAAAAAGCTGGCCGACCAGATCTGCCAGGAACTTACCGTGCACACGCAGCTGGAAGAAGAAATCTTCTACCCGGCCGTGCGCCGCCCCATCCACGACGGCGACCTGATGGATGAAGCCCTCGTCGAGCACGCGAGCGCCAAGGAGCTCATCGCGCAAATCGCCGCCATGGACCCGGCCGACGACCTGTACGACGCCAAGGTCAAGGTGCTGTCCGAGCAGATCGAGCACCACGTCAAGGAAGAGGAGGGTGACATGTTTCCCAAGGTGCGCGAGACGGCTGTCGACCTCGACGCGCTGGGCCAGGAAATGGCCGCGCGCAAGGAACAGCTGACGGGCGTGGCCGCCTGAACGGCTTAAAAAAATCAACAACCAAGGGAGTATTCCATGCAAGCTACACAATTGTCCGTGTCGGACCTGAACAATCCGGGCGTCTCCTGGGGCGCCGTGCTGGCGGGCGCGGCCGCTGCGGCCGCCTTGTCCTTCATCCTGCTGATCCTCGGCGTGGGCCTGGGTCTGTCGTCCGTGTCGCCATGGTCGTTCAACGCGACGGCCATCGGCGTGTCGACCATCGCCTGGCTGGCCTTCATGCAACTGGCCGCCTCCGGCATCGGCGGCTACATGGCGGGCCGGTTGCGCGTGAAATGGAGTGCCATCCACACGGATGAAGTGCACTTCCGCGATACGGCGCACGGCTTGCTGGCCTGGGCCGTGGCCACCCTGGTCACCGTGGCCGTGATGGCCGGCGGCACGCGCGCCGTACTGAGCGGCGCCATCGATGCGGGCAGCGGCGTGGCGGCGGCGGTGTCGCCAGCTGCGGCGGCGGGCGCAGGTGCTGCTGGTGCTGCAGGCGCCAATGCAGGCGAGGGCGGCGGAGCCAATCCGCTCGATTATTTCTCGGACATGCTGCTGCGCGCGCCTGCCGCGCCTGCCACCGCTGCTGCCACCACCACCGGCACCCTGGCGGCACCCTCGGCCAATGCCAGCACGGCCGACCAGCGCATGGAAACCGGCAGGATCTTCGCAACAAGCCTGTCCACGGGCAGCCTGGCCGCCGATGACCGCGCCTATCTGGGCCAGGTCGTGGCCAGCCGCACGGGCTTGACGCAAGCTGAAGCGGAAGCGCGCGTCGACGCCGTCTACGGCCGCGCCGCCAAGGCCGCCGCCGATGCCAAGGCGCGTGCCCAGCAGGCGGCCGACACGGCCCGCAAGGCCGGTGCCCACACGGCACTGTGGATGTTCGTCGCCTTGCTGCTCGGCGCTTTCGTGGCCAGCCTGGCGGCAACGTTTGGCGGCCGCCAGCGCGACCATGAGCGCGTGCTGCGCCACGTCACCATCTGAACCCTGTCTCTATAAACTATATAAATCAAGGAGTCCTCCATGCGTTCCATCCTCTTGCTGCTGCTGGGCATTCCATTGCCCATCGTCATACTGATCGCCCTGTTCGTCCGCTGACAAGGCCAACACAAGAACCGGCGCCCGCTGCAAGGTGGGCGCCGGTTTTTGCGTGAAAGCGGGCGCATGTGTAAGATGGCGCCATCTTTCCTCCGAGACCATCCATGAACGTGACCTCCATACGTCCCTTGCTGAAAACCGCCACGATCGCCGCCTTTGCCTGTACTGTGCTGGCCGCGTGTTCCACCCTGATCGGCCCGCGCGACGTGAATGTGTCGCTGAGCAAGATGCAGCAAGGCCTGGAGCGCCGCTTTCCCATCGACAAGCGCGTGCTGTCCGTGCTGGACGTTAAGCTGACCCACCCACAACTGTCCTTGCAACCCGAGCGCGAAAGAGTGGCTCTCAGCGTGGACGCCAGCGTCCTGCCGCCGTTCATCCGCCAAACCTGGCGCGGCAGCCTGGCCATGTCGGGCCGCCTCGTGCTGGACGCCCAGCGCAACGCGGTCTACCTGAGCGAAGCGAGCGTGGACAAGGTGACCATCGACGGCATGGATGAAGCCCAGCAGCGCCAGTTCGCCAAGGTGGCCAGCCTGGTGGCCGACCAGCTCATGCATGAAACGCCGATCTACACGTTCAAGCCCGACGAACTGCGCTATGCGGGCGTGCAATTCGTGCCGACGCAGCTCAGGACCAGCAGCAATGGATTGACGGTGACGTTCGAGCCGGTGAAGTAGGGGCGCATTGCACCAGGATGCTGTTACGGGAAAATGTAATGAAGGCTGTCGGCAGGCGGTTCTATCCGCTCAAGAACCACCCGGGCGAGCAGCTTTTCGATGGCCTCGGCGTCGCGCACATTCTGCTCTGACACCGCATAGCCATCATGTAGAGAAATTTTCAGCACCCCGGCATGGCACCAGATGAAGACCTCGATACCCATGATGTCACACCGCCCGGGCTGTTGCCACAAGGTGCCATCAATCAGCGATGGAAACTGCAAGTATGCATCGCCGGGGTAGGCGTCGCCCGGTAAAGGCTGCGGTGGCGGTGCGTCAAATTTCACCAGCTTGATGCCCAGGCCCGCCAAGAATGTGTCGAGCTGTGCGGGTTCGACGTAGGCAAAGGCGACATCCAGTGAGTCGCCGTCATTGGCATGTCCCCCAAGCGCCCTGAAAAAACGGAAGAACTTCAGGCGCCGTGACCACTTGCGCAGCTTTTTTTCGTCATGTTCCTCGAACAGGTATTGCGTCCATCGATTCACGGCGATCCTTCATTAAGCTGTATCGTTGTGTTATTGCGCGGCGTCGCCTCTTCATGGAACAGGTCAGCCAGGTATTCGCACAGCGCATCGGCTTGAATATCGTCGGGAATAATGAAATCGGCGGGCCGGCGCTTGCCTTCCGCGCCGAGATAGAATGCGCGCCATGCTCCCGGCATCCCCCGGATGCCAATCAGCGTGCCGAAAACATTGAATCTGAATTCCTGCATCAGTCTGCTCCAACAAAACAAATGGTTTGAATGTGCCGCGACAGGAAGCATTGCGTAAAGCGCCGTGACATAACCCCGATATTTATTGTGCTATAGTAACATTTACTTAACTTGGGGCGGGCGATGATGAATATCAGCACGGTGGGAATCCAGCCTGGGGCATTATCGGTCGCGCAAGGCAACAAGACATCATCGGACAAGACATCGTCGGACCAGGCGCAGGCCTCCCGGGCACCGGCTGGCGCTGGCGCCGTGGCCGACGACGTCGTGATTTCCACCCTGGCCGGGCGCCTGTCGAAGGCCGCGACAGCCACCAGCGCCACCGTCCAGGGCTACGATCATGCGGGGCTGGGTGTGTGGGTGAAGGACAATACGACGGAGATTCTCTATCCGCTGGACGCGGAACACAAGGCGGCCGCCGCCAGGCAGGTGCCGGAACCGAATGACGCGGCCTCGGCAAAGTCGGCCGCTGCCGCTACCGCGTTTGTCGACAGGAAGGGGCCCAATCCCTTTGCTGGCTTGTTGCGCGAGCAATTGTCCACCATTTCGAACGATGACAGCGGGACCTTTACCATCAACGAGCGGCGTGCGGCCTTTACGCAGGCATACGATGAAGAACAGGCCTGGCGCACCCAAGTCGTGACGCAAGCCATGCAGGAATACAATAGCACCGGCAAGATGACCAATTTCTTCAAGTCGGTGCTGGGCCATTTCAGTACATTGCCCCAGCTGGAACAGTCGCAATATCCCGCCAATTATGCGAACGACCTGGAAGACAAGATCAAGCTCGATTTTAATTATTTCAATCATGCGGCCGGCGATGGTGGGCCAACGCCGGGCTCGCTTGCAGACCTGCTGAAAAATCAGGGTAAAAAGACCGTGGACCTGTTCGATCTCCTGATCCGCTGATACCTGGAATTGTTTAACTGTCATTGTTGCGGGGCAGGCTGGCGGACTATAATCCGGCCTCCCATGCCTGGACAAGCATGTTCCCCAACATGAAGTGAAAACAATTAAAGGAATCTTCGTGAAACGCTCACTTATCAGCGCCGCCTGCTGCGCCTTGCTCGCCTTATCTTCGCCCTCGCTGTACGCCCAAGCCAACAATCCCGCCGCACCCGTCTCCGGCATCGACCTGAAAACCCTGGACCCGGCCGTCAGCCCGAAGGATGACTTCTACGGCTACGTCAACGGCGTGTGGACCCGCAATACGGAAATCCCGGCCGACAAATCCGTCTGGGGCACGTATATCGAATTGCGCGAAATTGCCCAGGGCCAGTTGCGCGGCCTGATCGACGCCACCGTGAAAAATCCCGGCAAGCCCGGCAGCGAGGCGCACAAGATCGCCGACCTGTACACGAGCTTCATGAACGACAAGGCGCGCAATGCGGCCGGCTTCAAGCCCCTGCACGCCGAACTAGCCCGCGTGGCTGCCGTCAAGGACAAGAAAGACTTGCCGGCGCTGCTGGCCTATCTGCAAGGCAATGGCGTGGCGACGCCGTTTTCCGCCTATGTGGCGCCCGATGCGCAAGACCCCGAGCAGTACACGGTCAATATCAGCCAGTCCGGCCTGGGCTTGCCCGACCGCGATTACTACCTGAAGGACGACGACGCCAAGCTGCAAGCCGTGCGCGCCAAATACCTCAAGCATATCGAGACCATGCTGGCCATGAGTGGCGACAAGGCCGCTGCCGAACACGCGGCGCAGATCCTCGACATCGAAACGCGCCTGGCGGCAGTGCAGTGGACGCGCGTGCAGATGCGCGACCCCGTGAAATCGTACAACCGCGTCGATTTCGACAAATTCGCGGCACTGGCGCCGGCCTTCGACTGGCACGCCTACTTTACGGCCGCCGGCCTGGCGCCGAAGGCATCCTCGGCCGTGGTGCGCCAGCCCAGCTTCATGACAGGCTTTGCCGAGACCGTGGCCGCCGTGCCGCTGGCATCGTGGAAGAGCTATCTGAACTGGCGCATCATCGAAAGCTATGCGTCCTACCTGGACAGCGCGACTGTCAAGGAGCGCTTCGCCTTCGACGGCACGGTGCTGCGCGGCGTGCCGCAAAGCGAACCGCAGTGGCAGCTGGCGCTGCGCTTCACGGATAACGCCATCAGCGACGCCGTCGGCAAGCGCTACGTGCAAATGTATCTGCCGCCGGAAACCCGGCCCCGCGTGATGGCCATGTTCGACAATTTCGTCGCCTCGTTCAAGGATGGCATCGAGCAGCTCGACTGGATGGGCCCGGAAACCAAGAAGGAAGCCCAGCTCAAGCTGGCGGCCTTGAAGCCGAAGATCGCCTACCCCGATACCTGGCGCGACTACAGCAGCATGCAGACGCAGCCGAATGACCTGATCGCCAACGTGCGCGCCGCGCGCGCGTGGAGCCGCCAGCAAAACCTGGCCAAGCTGGGCAAACCGGTCGACCGCGACGAATGGTCGATGACGCCGCAAACCGTCAACGCCAGCTACAGCCCGGCCCTCAACGCCATCACGATCCCGGCCGCCATTTTGCAGCCGCCATTCTTCAACGTGAAGGCGGAAGACGCCGTCAATTACGGCTTGCTCGGCATCACTTTTGGCCATGAAATCAGCCATGCCTTCGACGATTCGGGCAGCCAATACGATGCCAAGGGCCGTCTGCGCAACTGGTGGACGGCGCAAGACCGCGCGGCCTTCAAGGCGCTGGCCGCCGGCCTCGTCAAGCAATACGGCGCCTACAGCCCGGTGCCTGGCTACCACATCAATGGCGAGCTGACACTGGGCGAAAACATCGGCGACAATTCCGGCCTGTCGATCACCTACAAGGCCTACCAGCGTTCGCTCGGTGGCAAGCCGTCCCCCGTCATCGATGGCTTGACGGGCGAACAGCGCCTGTACATTGGTTTTGCGCAGAAATGGCGCGCGAAACTGCGTCCCGAAGCGGCCATCGCCCAGATCAAGAGCGACCCGCATTCGCCGGGCGAATTCCGCGCCAAGGGCACGGTCAAGAACCAGCCCGGCTTCTATGAAGCGTTCGGCATCAAGCCGGGCGACCTGATGTATCTGCCGCCCGAGCAGCGTGTGATCATGTGGTAAATCACGTGGTAAACCCGTAGGGCAGTCGCGCAACCGCGCCAGGGACTATTCCTTGGCGTGGTTCAGCGTGTACCGGGGCAGTTCGACCGTCAGGTCTTCCTGGGCCAGGCGCGCCTGGCACGACAGGCGCGAGTGGGGCTGCAAGCCCCAGGCCTGGTCGAGCATGTCTTCTTCATTGTCACCCAGTTCGTTGAGTGTATCGAAACCCTGCACCACGATCACGTGGCAGGTGGAACAGGCGCCCACCTGGCCGCAGGCGTGTTCGATGTCTATTTTGTTGAGCAGCAAGGCGTCGCAAATGCTCATGTTCTGCGGCGCGTCGATGACGGCGCCGTCGGGAGCCAGCTCGGGATGGGGCAGGACGGTGATCTTTGGCATGCGGGATTCTCCTCGGTTATCCTTTAATGCCGTCACTGTGGACCTTCCCGCCTTGGCAAGGTCAAGCCCCTGCGGCATCCTGCGCGACGATGCATTCGTCCAGATGATCGAGCAATTGCAGGAACACGCGTTTATCGGCGTAGTGATTCATCGTGTTACTCAGCAATACATCGCTGGCGACCGCGGCCACGGCGCTGCGGGCCTGCACGCAGGCGGCATGCAGTTGCGCGCGATCGAGTTCCAGCAGCGCCGTATCGACGGCTTCCCGCGTGAAGTCGTAGGCATCCATGCCGCAGCAGCCGGCGACACAATGGGTTTCCAGCAGGCAGATCAGCGGCCACAGTTCCCCCAGCAAGGGATCGATGTCGATGGCTTGCTCATAGCGGCCGTCAAGACCGATGAATTCGATCCATGCATCGTCGCCGATCTGGATATCGTATTGGCGGTCGCGTTCCGTCATGTGTCAGCATTCTCCTGGTCAGTGGTATTGCATTATAAAAAAAACCGCCCGAAGGCGGTTTTCTTGTGCGGTAATGCAGTGCTTAAATAAAATAGATCAGCGCGATGATGCCCACGACCAGCGCCACGCGGGTGACCTGATAGGCCGTCTTGTTCCACGCCTTGAAGCGGCGGCGGTACTGGCCCATGGTCCAGGAAATCTGGAACAGCTTGCTCACGCCGCCCACCTGGTCGCCCAGTTCGTTGGGCGAGGCGGCGGCCGTCATCAGGGTGCGGCCCAGCCAGCGGTTCAAGCCTTGCGCCCAGCGGTAGCGCATCGGGCGCTCGATGTCGCAGAACAGGATGATGCGGTCGCTGTCGGCATCGTTGCGGGCCCAGTGGATATACGTTTCATCGAACATCACGGCCTGGCCGTCGCGCCAGCTGTGGCGCTCGCCATCGACGTCGATGAAGCAGCGGTCGTCGTTCGGCGTCTGCAAGCCCAGGTGGTAACGCAGGGAGCCCGCGAACGGGTCGCGGTGCGGGTTGAGCTTGCCGCCTTGCGGCAGTTCCGCGAACATGGCGGCCTTGATCGACGGAATCGATTGCAGCAAGGCATAGGTTTGCGGGCACATCTGCTGCGCCGACGGATGGTTCGCGTCATACCATTTCAGGTAGAAACGCTTCCAGCCATATTTGAAGAAGGAATTGAAACCGACGTCATTGTTCTTTTCGGCGGCTTTGATCTTTTTCATTTCCTGCATGCGCAGCGCTTCATCGCGGATGATTTGCCAGTTCTGCTGCAGCGGCGCCAGTTCCGGGAATTGCTCGACGGCCAAATACGGCGTGGCCGGCACCTTGGAAAAGGTGTGCATGAACAGGTTCAGCGGCGCCATGAACGAGGAGTGATCGAAGATCTGGCGGCGGAACGGCAGGCGCACCTTGCCCCGAAAATGAATATGTAAAACAGAAAACACAAAAATGCCCAGCAAGGCCCACTTCATACACAACCTCGTTTTTTAAGAATGGGGCAATTATAACCAGTTAATGCCATGGCCACCCCGGGCCACGGTGAAGGAAAGATGAAGCGGCACGCGCGGACGCTCTGTCCTACAATGGCCTTTTCTACACACTATCCGAGGTAACAATGGAAATCTGGCACGCACCGCTCGACCTGGCCATCCTCAACGCCGCCAGCGAGGGCACGGCCATGCGCCACCTGGGCATCGAATTTACGGCCTTCGGCCCCGACTGGATCGAAGCGACCATGCCCGTCGACCACCGCACCATGCAGCCATTCAAGCTGCTGCACGGCGGCGCTTCCGTCTTGCTGGCCGAAACCCTGGGCAGCATGGCCGCGAATGCCTGCCTCGATTCCAGCCGGCACGTGAGCGTGGGCCAGGAAATCAATGCCAACCACCTGCGCGGCGTGCGCGGCGGCCACGTGACGGGGCGCGCCACGCCGATCCACCGGGGCCGCACCAGCCAGGTCTGGGAAATCCGCATCACGGGCGACGACGGCAAACTGTGCTGCATCTCGCGCATCACCATGGCCGTCATCGACGCCCCGGGCGCGGGCTGATGCGGCAGCTCTTGACTTGCATCAAGGCATGAAAAGCGAGCGCGTGAAATCATAAAAAACGCTGTTCGCTTATAATTCAGTGTGCTGTTGTATGGCGTAGCGGAAAGTCCCGCGCGCCTGCATTGCCCGACATTAGAAGCTGACTGCCCAAAAAACGCCAGTTAGAGACCCATCCTGCAGCATGCGGGAAAGGCACACGACGGCGAGCAGATCGCCCGGTTCTAGCGGAACCGGCAAAAAATCAACTTTATACAGGGCAATAACAACAATGATGTCATTCAATCGTTTGACGATAGGCGCGCGCCTGAGCGCAGGCTTCGGGCTGCTGGTCTTACTCATGCTGGTGCTGGCGGCCTTTGCGCTGCTGCGCATCGGCGCCATTTCCGGCGCCATGGACGCGCAAGAAAAAGTCCAACTGGAAAAACTCGAACCGCTGTACGTGGCGCGCGAAGCGCTCGACCAGACGGGCCTGGCCGCCCGCAACGCATATATCTTCCACGACCAGGCCGCCGCCGAGAAAGAGCTGGCCATCCTCGACAGCCAGAAGGCCCTGTACCTGGACGCGCTGGCCCGGCTGGCGCCGCAGTTTGTTGGCGATGCTCAATTCGAGAAAGTCAGCACGGGCTTGAAAGCCATGGCGCAGGAATTGCAACGTCCGCGCCAGTTCCGCGCCGCTGGGCAAATGGAACAGTACGGCACCTTCCTCGTCGAAGAGTGCAGCCCCTTGCGGCGCCAGATCGTCGCCGACATCGATACGGTGCTGAAAAACGTGCAGCGCGAATCGGAGCAGGCCAGCGTGGCCGCGCGCGCCATCTACGGCCAGTCCTTGCGCTGGATCGGCGTGCTGGCCGCGCTCAGCGTGCTTATTTGCATTGCGGTCGCCACCGTCATCACACGCGGCCTGCTGCGCCAGCTGGGCGGTGAACCGGCGTATGCGGCCGCGATCGCCGGGCGCATCGCGCTGGGGGAGTTGGCCATCGACGTGCACACGCGCCATGGCGACGACAGCAGCCTGCTGTTTGCGATCAAGACCATGCGCGACAACCTGGCCGCCATCGTCGGCAAGGTGCGCCATGGAACGGAAAGCATCGCCACGGCGTCGACCGAGATTGCCACGGGCAACCGCGACCTGTCGCAGCGCACGGAGCAGCAGGCCGGCTCGCTCGAAGAAGTGGCCTCATCGATGGAAGAACTGATTTCCACCGTACGCCAGAATGCGGACAACGCCCAGCAGGCGAACCGCCTGGCGCGCGAAGCGTCGCAGGTGTCGGAGCAGGGCGGCAAGGCCGTGGCCGAAGTGGTGCACACGATGGGCCTGATCAATGCCTCATCGAACAAGATCGTCGACATCATCGGCGTGATCGACAGCATCGCCTTCCAGACGAATATCCTCGCCTTGAACGCGGCCGTGGAAGCGGCGCGCGCCGGCGAACAGGGACGCGGTTTCGCCGTCGTCGCCACCGAGGTGCGCAGCCTGGCGCAACGGTCAAGCGCCGCCGCGCGCGAAATCAAGGCATTGATCGACGATTCCGTCAGCAAGGTGGGCACGGGGACCGTGCTCGTCGAGCAGGCGGGCGCCACCATGCATGATGTGGTGGCCGGCATCGGCAGGGTGACAGGCATCATGGCCGAGATCAGCCACGCCACGCAGGAGCAGGGCGCCGGCATCGAACAAGTCAACCGCGCCATCGTCGACATGGACCGTGTGACCCAGCAAAACGCGGCCCTGGTCGAGCAGGCGGCCGCCGCCGCGCACGAACTGCAGCAGCAGGCGGCGCAGCTGGAACAGGAAGTGGGCATCTTCAAGCTGGCCCCGCCGGCCAGCGGACCGCTGCGCCTGGCGGCCTGAGGCCGATGGCGCTTTGGCGCGGCGCGCGCCAACCGGCATATTCCGCGCTACAATGAGCGCTGGATCACCGCCAGGACGAGTCATGCAAGTGCGCAGCAGCCATGATCTATCCAGCCCGGACGACGACAAACCGGCGCCGCCCGTGCTGCAGTTGGCCCTTGCCTGTCTTG
The DNA here is from genome assembly GCF_036543145.1 of Janthinobacterium sp. LS2A. NCBI lineage: Bacteria > Pseudomonadati > Pseudomonadota > Betaproteobacteria > Burkholderiales > Oxalobacteraceae > Janthinobacterium > Janthinobacterium sp. LS2A. The sequence goes on along the minus strand of NZ_JAZHPB010000001.1, from coordinate 1,025,592 downwards.
GCTGGGGCTTGCTCACCTGCATGCTGTGCTTTGCCATCCTGTTCGTCACGAAATGGCTGCTGCCGCCCGAATACTGGGGCGCGCACACGGGCCTGTCCAAGTTCAAGCGCGAAATGTCGCTGCCCCTGCTGGTGTTCTGGGTCGTCATCTATTCCCCCATCCTGGAAACCTTCCTCGGCCAGCTGCTGCCGCTGGAAATCCTCCGTCGCCTGGGCGCCAGTCGCCAGCTCAGCGTTTTTATTGGCGCCATCCTGTGGGCCATCGTGCATTTCATCAGCGGCGGCCTGCTGCACGCCATCGTCGCGCTGGGGTCCGGCGCCATGTTCAGCTTTGTCTACCTGCGCTACCGCGGCCCCAGCGTGGCCGTTGCCTACGCGACAACGGCGTTTGCGCGCGCCTGCAACAATATCGCCATCCTTATCGCCGTGTTCTACGGCCTGGATGCCTGAGCCCCATCCTTCCTGAGCAAATACGGCACCAGCGCCGCCAGCGCCACGGCCAGCACCGCCAGGCCGACCAGCAACTGGCGGAAGGCGGCGTCATAGCTGGCGCGCAGCAGCGCTTCCTGGCCGCCCAGCAGCTGTGTTGCTTGCTGGATGTCACCGAGCGCGGCGCGGCTGGCGGCGGCCAGCACGGGCAGTTCGGCCGGCAGTTGCTGTGCCAGGCCCGCACCGATCAGGCCGGCCAACAAGGAGCCCGCCAGGGCCAGCGCCACCCCATCGGCACTGACGCGCACGGTATTGAAGATACCCGTCGCCATGCCGGCCCGCTCCGTTTCCACCACGCTCAGGGCCATGCCATCCATCAAGCCCCACGGCAAGCCGATGCCCACGCCGATCAGCAGCAGGGGGCCGGCCAGCGCCGCAGTGCCGCCATGGCCCAGCACTTGCGCCAGCCAGGCCAGGCCCGCCGCGGCCAGCAGCAGTCCCGCCGCGCACAGGGCGCCCGTCTTGACCCAGCGCGACAGCAGCGCCGCCAACACGGGCACGAGCAGCAGCGGCGCGGCCAGGGCGATCATCAGACGGCCAGCGGCCAGCGCGGACATATTGTCGATACCGATGAAGCGCCCGGGCAGCATGACGATGAGCACGATGAACAGGAAGGCGGGCGAGGCGGCCAGCACTTGCACGGCGACAAAGCGGCGCTGGCGGAACAGCGACAAATCCAGCATGGGCCGCGCCGTCCTGCGCTCGATCGCGACAAAGGCGAGGAACAGCAGCACGGATGCGGCGATGGACAGCAGCACGGCGCCGTTGCGCCAGCCGTGTTCGGGCGCCAGCAGCATGCCCAGGGTCAGCAGGCCCAGCGCGGCGCTGAAGCTGATGGCGCCAGGCCAGTCCAGCCGGCCCTGGCCGCGCGCCGGATCGGCCGGCACGCTGACCCATACCAGCAGCATGCCGGTGGCGCCCAGCGCGGCCGTGGCATAAAAGATGGCGGGCCAGCGGGCCAGCGGGCCAGCGCCAGCATGGCGCCGGCCGCCAGCGGACCGAAGGCCAGGCCCAGGCCGAATGTCGTGCCCAGCACGCTCATCACGCGGCTGCGCGCCGCGCCGTGGAACAATGGCGCCAGCGACGACATGGCGGCGGCGAACGCAGCCGCGCCGCCCAGGCCCTGCACGAAACGCAGCGCGGCGATCCATGCCACCGATGGCGGGACAGCAATGGCCAGGGTCGCCACGCAAAACAGCGCCAACCCCGCCAGCCAGACGCGGCGCCGTCCCAGCACGTCCGTCAGGCTGCCGGCCACCATCATGGCGCTGCCATAGCTGAGGATATACGCGTTGATGACCCAGTTCAGGGCGGCGGCACTGCCGTGCAATTCGGCGCCGAGGGCGGGCAGGGCCACGGCCGGGCCCGTGAAGCACAGGGGTATCAGCAAGCCCGTCAGGCAAGCGGCCAGCACTTGCAGCGGGAGTGAAAGAGGTGAGGAAGAGGACATGGGTGTCGGATATGAAAGAAAGAGGGGCGAGTATGGCGCGCCCATCATTGAAGAAAAATGGGCTAAACTGATCAACATATCGGACACAAATGTCTTGAGTGGAGTGTGAATGGATAGCTTGGGTGGCATCGCCATGTTCGTGCAGGTGGCCGACAGCGGTAGTTTTTCGGCCACGGGCCGGTTGCTGGGCCTGTCGTCGTCGGCCGTCGGGAAAAGCGTGGCGCGCATGGAGGCGCGGCTGGGCGCGCGCCTGTTCCAGCGCAGCACGCGGCATCTGGCCTTGACGGCGGAAGGGGAAAAATTCCTGCAGCGCTGCAAGCGCATCCTGGCGGAAGTGGAAGCGGCCGAGCGCGAACTCGGTGAATCGGGCGGCGCGCCCAGCGGCCGCCTGCGCATCAGCCTGCCACGCTACAGCGGCCTGTTCGAAGCGGCCATCGCTGCGTTCATGCAAGCCTATCCCGCCATCGAACTCGACCTCGATTTCTCCGACGCCATGGTCAACATCGTCAGCGACGGCTTTGACGCGGCCGTGCGCACGGGCGAGCTGGCCGATTCAAGCCTGATGCGGCGCAAACTGTGTACGTTCCGGCGCCTGCTGGTGGCGTCGCCCGCCTACCTGTCGCGCCACGGCCGGCCCGCCGATGGCACCGAACTGATGCGGCATCAGCGCCTCGATTACCGTTTTCCCTCCACGGGCCGTGTGGAACAGTGGCCGCTGATGGACGAGGCTGCCCAGCCGGTGCCAGGCATGGTGTGCAACAGCGTGGAGATGCGCGTCTTCCTGGCCGTACAGGGGCAGGGCATCGCCTACCTGCCCGCATTTGTCGTGCAGCGCGAGCTGGCGGCGGGGCAACTGGTCTCGCTGCTGGACGAGCATACGCAGGCGCGCACGGCATTCTGGCTGCTGTGGCCGGCCAGCCGCCACCTGCCGCCGCGCTTGCGCGTGTTCATCGATTTCCTCGTGGAACAGTTGCAGGATCAAACTTTTGGAGCTATGCCATGACGGTGGATTCTTCCCTGACGCCATTGCAATTGCATGTGGCCGGCGCCACCGTGCGCCATGACCACCCGTTTGCCATGCCGGCGCTGCCGCCGCAGGAACCGCTGACGGCGGCCCTGCGCGACGGCTGGGTGCGGCCCCTGTACATGGGCTTGCACCAGCCCCAGGCGCTGGCGTGCGCGCAGCGGCTGGCGCAGGCCGACGCCACCGTCATCGCGCGCCTGCTGGGGCAATTCGACTGGCGCAGCCGCACGGCGGGCGCCTACCTGGCCGCACTGACCGGACAGTCCGCTTTCACGGACCAGCTGGGCGGCCTGCTGCTGGCCAGCGAGGTCTGCTACGCGGGCAGCGCGTATTGTCTGGCGCTGGCTGTTTTCGACACGCCAGCCAGCCGCGACTACCTGCACCGCTATCTTGAATATTACTTGTGCCAGCCGCAGCTGCACTTTGATCAGGAGCACGCGATGGCGGCCATTGCCTACCTCGATGGCCAGCATGGCCGGGATGAGGCGGCCCGCCACGCGCCGGCCTGGACCGCCTTCGCCGCCAGCCGCCCGGGCCTGGCGCTGGACGACGCGCTCGCGCAATTTACTTCCCGCATGGCCGCCTTGCGCGCCTTGCAGGCCGCAGCGCCTGGCAAATAAGCGCCATCTCCCCAAACTGTGGCGCCGTACGTATTGTTGGCGGCCTACTTCGCGCTTTCCATCGATTCCACTGTGTCGAAAATAGGCGCCAGCGCGCTTTCCATGGCGCCGGCGGTCGCGTCGCCGCTCTGGTTGGTGATGATGAAGACCCCAAGCTGATATTGGGGAACGATGTAGGCGTAGCTTTGCGCACGTGGCACGCCGCCATGGTGTACATAATGCGTGCCCAACTGGCGGTTGTTGCCGATGTTCCAGAAATAGCCAATGCTGAAGTCATCCTGAAAGCGCACCAGCGGCTTGTGCGATTCGGCGACCGCGCGATGGGTGCCCAATTGCAGGCGCAGGTATTTCGCCATATCGGGCATGGTTGACTTCAGGTTGCCGGCCGCCCCCCAGGGCAGTTGCGGCATCGGTGTCGTGATGACGGGATTGTCGCTGTGGTAGCCGGGCGCCAGCCGGCCGGCATCCTGGGCTGCGATTTTCAGCCCGGTATCGCGCATGCCGGCTTCGCGCGCGAGGAATTGCGCGAGCAGGTCTGCATAGGGCATGTCGTAGATTGTTTCGAGCGTGTGCGCAATGAGTTCGGTACCGGCGCTGGAATAGGCGTAGTCCTTGCCAAGCGGACCCTTGATGCTGACCGTATGTAAATCCTGCCAGAATTGCTGTTGCCCGTAGTTGGCATACGCTGCATTGAGCTTTGCCGGCGTGGCGTGTGCCGTGAAATCCTGCAATATGGCGTTCACCTGCAATGGCAGCATGCCCGGCATGGTGCTGGTGTGCGTGATCAAGTGGCGCAAGCGCACGGGCTGGCCTTGCCACTGCAGGTTCGGGTAGGCGGCCGGCAGGTAGTTTTGTATGGGATCGTCGAGCGCCGCCTTCCCGTCCAGCACGGCGTTCGCCAGTAGCAGGCCAGCAAAAGTTTTGCTGACTGAGCCGATTTCATACAGCGTTGTATCGTTCGGCGGATTGGCTTTGCCGGTCTCCAGCTCGCCCTGATGCAGGATGAATTCCTTGCCGCGATAAACGACGGCAATCGAGGTCGCGTGCAGCAATGGTGACTGCAGCAAAGTGGTCGCGGTCTGGCGCATGGCCGCAGGAATGTCGTGCGCAGATGCCGTGGCTGCTGGCTTGCAAGCTGCCAGCAGCAGTGTCATTACAGTGATGCTTGCGGCGAGTTTGGTCATCATGCGCACCATCGAGGGGGGAGGGGCATTCTCGCACAATGGCTACAGCGGTGACAGAAAAAACTTGGCAAAAATCTCATCTTCTTTCTTCCATGCAGTGTGACATTTGCATGACAAATAACAGTGCCTGTCCCGATTGCGCGTCATTAAGGCGTGCATGCGAGGCGACGCTCAAGCGCTCGCCGTCCATGCGCCAAAAGTGCCGGACCGTTGAAGGTGCACGCTGAATGGCAAGTGGATGCGGCCGGAACTTTTGCCTTGCATGCCGGCTTGCGCCGGCATATTCAATCTTGGTTTTAAGTTTAATGACAGGAAACTGCAACATGACTGAAAACAATGCATCTGGCTCCAGCGTCTCCGCCATCGACGCTTACCTGAACAGTTCGGCAGCCGCCGCACAGCGCTTCACGGGCACGGCGAACGCGGATATCCTCAGCGGCACCACGGGCGCCGACGTGCTCGAAGGCCTGGCCGGCGACGATACGTATTACGTCAACCACAGCGGCGACGTGATCGTCGAACTGGCCAACGGCGGCAGCGATACCGTCTACACCAGCGTCAATTACACGGTGGCCGACAACGTCGAGAACGTGCGCCTGGCCGCAGGCGGCCTGACGGTAACGGGCAGCGCCAATACCAATAACGTCTTTTTCGTTGATGCGGCCGGTGGCAACAGGATCGATGGCGGCGGCACGGGCAACATGGTCAATTACACGGCGTCCAGCACGGGCGTGACGGCGACCTTGTCCGGAGCGAATGGCCCGGTGACGGCGCCGCCCGGCAGCGATGTGCTGCTCAATATCGCCAACATCGCCGGCAGCAAGTTCGATGATGTCCTGACCGGTAACGAGCTCAAAAACGCCCTCGTGGGCGGTTTTGGCAACGATATCCTGCGCGGCGGCAAGGGCGACGATACCCTGGCCGGCATGCAGGGCGACGACACGTATATGTTTGCCCGTGGCGACGGCGCCGACATCATCGTTGAAGGGGAAGAGGCGGCCAGCCATAACGTCGTCTCCTTCCTGGCCGGCGTCAATGCCGACCAGCTGTGGTTCCGCCAGGTGGGCACGGCGCTGGAAGTGAGCACCATCGGCACCGGCGACAAGATCACCATCAACGCCTGGTTTTCCAGTGCGGCGCCGCGCATCCAGGAATTCCGCACGGCCGAAGGCCGCGTGCTGCTGGGCAGCGACGTGCAAAACCTCGTGCAGGCAATGGCGGGCCTGGCGATGCCAGCCGCTGGCCAGCTGACCTTGCCAGCGGCAACGGCCGCCGCCCTGGCGCCGGCGCTGGCGCAGAACTGGCGCACGGAAGGACCGAACCAGCCCGGCAATGGCGTCTTTACCGGCACGGCGAACCCGGACATCATCCTGGGCACGGCGGGCGCCGACGTGATGGCGGGCCTGGCCGGCGACGACACGTATTACGTCAACCACAGCGGCGACGTGGTGGTGGAGCAGGCCGGCGGCGGCCGCGATACCGTCTATGCCAGCGCAAACTACACGCTGGCCGCCAACGTCGAAGAGGTGCATGTGAGCGCCGCCGGCCTGACGGTGACGGGCAACGGCAATGACAACGTGTTCCACGTCGATGTCGCCGGCGGCAACGTGCTGCGCGGCACCGGCACGAACAGCACGGCCACCTATGCGGGCTCCAAGGCGGGCGCGACGGCCAGCATCGTTTCCATCAATGAATCCCATGCGGCCCGCCCGGGCAGCGATGTGCTGGTCAATATTTCCAGCGTGACGGGCAGCGGCTATGACGACGTACTGTCCGGCAACGAGCTGGCCAATACCCTGGCTGGCGGCCTTGGCAACGATACCTTGCAAGGCGGCAAAGGCAGCGACGTGCTCACCGGCGGCCTCGGCGACGATACCTATGTCTTTGCGCGCGGCGACGGCGCCGATGTCATTATCGAATCGTCCGCCGATGCCAATTACGACACCATCGCTTTCCTGGCCGGTGTCAACATCGACCAGCTGTGGTTCCGCCAGGTGGGCAATGACCTGGAAGTGAGCACCATCGGCACCACGGACAAGATCACTATCCGCGCCTGGAACGCGGCTGTGCCGAACATCGAGGAATTCCGCACGGCCGCCGGCCACGTCATGCGCGGCGCCGACGTGCAGCTGCTGGTGCAGGCGATGGCGAACCTGGCGCCGCCGCCGCTGGGCCAGCTGACCTTGCCGGCCGGCACGGCCGCCGCCCTGGCGCCCGCGCTGGCCCAGGCCTGGCACTTCAACGGTCCCACGCAACCGACGGGGCAGACCTTCGTCGGCACGGCGGGCGCCGACGTCATCAACGGCACGGCCGGCGCGGACCTGCTGCAAGGCCTCGGTGGCGACGACACGTATTACGTCAACCACAGCGGCGACTTCATCGATGAACGTGGCAATGGCGGCAACGACACCGTGTACACCAGCGTCAACTACACGGTGGCCGACAACGTCGAGTACGTGCGCCTGGCCGCTGCCGGCCTGACGGTGACGGGCAGCGCCTATACCAGCAACGTCTTCCATGTCGGCACCGCCGGCGGCAACGTGCTCGACGGTGGCGGGGCGGGCAATTCGCTGTCCTATGCCACTTCCACTACGGGCGTGACGGCCGCCTTTGCGCCCGTTGGCGGCCCGATGACGGCGCGCGCGGGTAGCGACGTGCTGGCCAATTTCAATGCCGTCATCGGCAGCAAGTTCGACGATGTGCTGACCGGCAATGAACTGAAGAACATCCTGCTGGGCGGCCTCGGCAACGATATCCTGCAAGGCGGCAAGGGCGATGACGCGCTGGCCGGTACGCTGGGCAACGACACCTATGTCTTCGCCCGCGGCGACGGCGCCGACATTATTTCCGAGGCGAACGAGGTGGGCAGCCGCGACGTGGTGTCCTTCCTGGCCGGCGTCAGCGCCGAGCAGCTGTGGTTCCGCCAGGTGGGCAGCAACCTCGAAGTGAGCACCATCGGCACCAATGACAAGATCACCGTCAATGGCTGGTATGCGGCAGCGGGGGCGAGCATCGAGCAATTCCGCATGGCCGATGGCCGGGTCTTGCTGGGCAGCCAGGTGCAAAACCTCGTGCAGGCCATGGCGGGCCTGACGCCGCCACCGGCCGGCCAGCTGACCTTGCCTGCAGGCACGGCCGCCATCCTGGCGCCGGTGCTGGCGCAGAACTGGCGCGCCGCGCAACAAACGCTTGCCGCCAGCCAGGGCGGCTTCGGCGGCTGGCAGGCGGATTCCGCGCAGCTGGTGCAAGCGATGGCCGGCTTTGCCGTGCCGCCGGCTGCATCGGCGCCATGGTCAGGCCACGGCAATCCGTCGACGCAGATCCAGCTGGCGGCAGTCCATTAATCAGTTGACATAGCCAGATCCACCCTCACGCAGCCGGGCCGGGGCGACCTGTCACGGCCTGGCTGCGCCATTGAATCTCTGATATTGCCCGATGACAGTCCTCTCCCACCGCAACGATACGCCGTCCTTGGAAAAAACCGCGCCCGACTCGGGCTTGCTGTCGCTGTTGCTGATGGCCAGCCTGCACGGCATCGCCGCCGATGGCGCCCAGCTCAAGCACGCTTTCGGCCAGGCCGTGTTCACGCGGCAAACCGTGCTGCTGGCCGCCCGGCAACTTGGCTTGACGGCCAAACTGGTGCGCCAGGCGCCCGAACGGCTGGCACAAGCGCCGCTGCCGGCCATCGCCATCGATACGGATGGCCGTTTCTTTATCCTCGGCAAGGTCGAGACGGGCGCTGACGGCGTGAGCAAGGTGCTGGTCCAGCATCCGGGCCAGCCGCCGCAAATCCTCGGCCGTGACGCCTTCCTTGCCGCCTGGACGAGCGAGCTGATCTTTTTCACCAGCAAGGCCAGCTATGCGGGCGAGACGGCACGTTTCGACTTCAGCTGGTTCATTCCCGCCATAGTCAAATACCGCAGGCTGCTGGGCGAAGTGTTGCTGATTTCCTTCGTGCTGCAACTGATCGGCCTGGCCACGCCCCTGTTTTTCCAAGTGGTGATGGACAAGGTGCTGGTCAACCACGCGATGAAAACCCTGCACGTGGTGGCCATCGGCCTCGTGTGTGCCATCGTCTTCGAAGCCGTGCTTGGCCTCATCCGCACCTATGTTTTTGCGCGCACGAGCAGCAAGATCGACGTGGAACTGGGCGCGCGCCTGTTCCGCCACTTGCTGGCCTTGCCGATCGCGTATTTCCAGGCGCGCCGCGTGGGCGATTCCGTGGCGCGCATCCATGAACTGGAAAACATCCGCTCTTTCCTCACCGGCAACGCCATGACCCTGGTGCTCGACCTGCTGTTTTCCTTCATCTTCATTGCCGCCATGCTGTGGTACAGCGCGGCGCTCAGCATCGTCGTGCTGGCCTCGATTCCCGTCTATGCGGCCCTGTCGATGCTGCTCACGCCTGTGTTGCGGGGCCGCCTGAACGACAAATTCAACCGCAGCGCGGAAAACCAGTCCTTCCTGGTCGAAACCATCAGCGGCGTCGATACGCTCAAGGCCATGGCCGTCGAGCCGCGCTGGCAGCAGCAGTGGGAAAAGCAGCTGGCCGGCTATGTCTCGGCGGGCCTGTCGGCGAATAACATCGGCATGCTGGCCAGCGGCGGCGTGACGCTCGTGAGCAAGCTGGTGACGGCGGCCATCATGTGGTGGGGCGCCACCCTCGTCATCGACGGCAAGATGACGGTGGGCGAACTGGTCGCGTTCAATATGCTGGCCGGGCAGGTGGCGTCGCCCATCTTGCGCCTGGCCCAGCTGTGGAACGATTTCCAGCAAGTGGGCATCTCCATGAGCCGGCTCGGCGACATCCTCAACGCGCGCGTGGAAGCGGGCAGCCAGAAGGCGCGCCTGCCGCGCATCGCGGGCGCCATCGACTTCCAGCAAGTGGGTTTCCGCTACCGGCCTGATGCGGCCGAGGTGCTGCGCAATGTGTCGATTGCCATCGCGCCCGGCGAAGTGATCGGCATCGTCGGGCGTTCCGGCTCGGGAAAGAGCACCTTGACGCGGCTGGCGCAGCGCCTGTATATCCCCGAGCGTGGCAAGGTGCTGATCGACGGGCAGGATATCGCCGTCATCGACACGGCTTCGCTGCGGCGCCAGATTGGCGTCGTGCTGCAGGAAAACATCCTGTTCAACCGCTCCGTGCGCGACAACATCGCGCTGAGCGACCCGGCGCTACCGATGGAAACCGTCATCGCCGTGGCGAAACTGGCCGGCGCCCACGATTTTATTTGCGAATTGCCCGAAGGCTACGACACCATGGTGGGCGAGCACGGCACGGGCCTGTCGGGCGGCCAGCGCCAGCGCATCGCCATCGCCCGCGCCCTGATCGGCAATCCGCGCATCCTGATTTTCGACGAGGCCACGAGCGCGCTCGACTATGAGTCGGAAAAAATCATCCAGGACAATATGCGCGGCATTTGCGCGGGGCGCACCGTGCTGATCATCGCCCACCGCCTGTCGGCCGTGCGCGAAGCGCACCGCATCGTGGTCATGGAGCGGGGGCAGGTGGCCGAACTGGGCACGCACGACGCGCTGCTGGCGCAGCCGGGCGGCATCTACGCCCATCTGTACAGCCTGCAGCAGGGCACGAGCGGGAGCGCAACAGGGGACGCAACATGAGCGCCGGCCACCGCCTGGCCGCGTATGGCGAGCTGTTGCAACGCTACGCCCAGGTGCTGCGGCACAGCTGGCGCCAGCGCGCCGCCTTGAGCGGCCCCGTCCTCAGCGAAGACGAGGCGGCCTTCTTGCCGGCCGCGCTGGCGCTGCAGGAGCGGCCCGTGTCGCCATCGCTGCGCCTGACGGCCAGGGTGCTGATGCTGCTGGTCGGCTGCGTCGTGCTGTGGGCGGTCTTTGGCCAGGTCGACATCATCGTCAACGCGGCAGGCAAGATCATTCCTTCCGGCAACACCAAGACCATCGCTTCAGTCGACGTGGCGGCCGTGCGCGCCCTGCACGTGCGCGAGGGGCAGGCCGTGAAGGCGGGCCAGCTGCTGGTGGAACTCGACAGCCGCGGCCCGGACGCCGAGCGCGACAAGGCCGCCGGCGACGCCGTGGCGGCCGCGCTGCAGATGGCCCGTTCGCGTGCGCTGATCGCCGCCATCGACAGCTTGACGCTGCCGAAGCTGGTGGCGCCCGATGGCGCTTCCGCCGCCCAGCGTGAGGAAGCGCAGGGCCACCTCGATGGCCAGTACGCGAACTTCCGCGCCAGGCTCGCGCATCTCGATGGAGAAATCGCCCGCTACGCCCAGGCGCTGCCATTGGCGGCCCAGCGCGCAGGCGATTACCAGGCGCTGCTGGCCACGCGCGACGTGGCCGAACACGCGTGGCTGGAAAAGGAACAGGCGCGTATCGACCTGGCCGGCCAGCTGGCGTCGGCCCGCAGCGAGCGCGCGGCCCTGGTGGCGCAGACGCGCAAGGATGCCTACGACGCGCTGACGGAAGGGGCCAGGGTAGCGGCGGCCAGCGGCCAGGATGCGCGCCGCGCAGGCGCCCGCGGCAGCCTGCTGCGCCTGACGGCGCCCGTCGATGGCACGGTGCAGCAACTGAAGCTGCATACGGTGGGCGGCGTCGTGCCGGCCGCGCAGGCGCTGATGCAGATCGTGCCGCGCCAGGGCAAGCTGGAAATCGACGCCGTGCTGGAAAACCGCGACGTCGGCTTCGTGCAGGTCGGGCAGGCGGTGGCCATCAAGGTCGACGCCTTCGATTACACCAAGTATGGCACCGTGCCCGCCGTCGTCAGCAGCGTCTCGCGCGACGCCGTCGAGGATGAAAAGAAGGGCCCCGTGTATGCCGTCAGGATCACGCTGCGGCAGCCGTCCATCGTCGTCGACGGCAGATTGGCGCCGCTGTCGGCCGGCATGGCCGTGCGCGCGGAAATCCGCACGGGGACGAGGAGGGTGATCGAATACGTGCTCTCGCCGCTGGTACAGCACCAGAAGGAGGCGCTGCATGAACGCTAGACCCCGCGCCATGGCCGCCATCGCCATGGCCGCCATCGCCATCGCCGCCAGCTTGCTGCTGGCCAGTGCTGCGGCGCAGGCGGGCGAGTTCGAGGCCGCGCCATGCCCGTCCGCGTACGAGGCGGGCGTGCCCTTGACCCTGCCGGCGGCCGTCGACCTGGCCCTGTGCCATAACGCGCAGGTGCACGGCGCCTGGGCCGGCATCCGCTTGCAGGCGGCCGGCGTGGGCGAGGCCAGGGCCGTCTTTCTGCCGACCCTGAATGCGGGCGTGAGCCGGGTGCACGACCGCACGGCCTATCCGGGCGCCAGTACGCCGTCCGGCAGCTTGAACAGCAATACGGGCTCGCTCAATCTGTCCTGGCGTCTGTTCGACTTCGGCGGGCGCGCGGCGGGCCAGCGTTCGGCGCAAGCCTTGCTCGACGCGGCCCTGGCCAACCGCGACGCCGTGCTGCAAAAGACGCTGGCGGCCACCGTCAGCGCGTATTTCGACGCGCAGACGGCGCGGGCCAACGTGCGGATGCGCGAGGAGTACCGGGCGCTGGCCAATGAAACGGTGCTGGCCACGCAGCGCCGCGCGCAGCGGGGACTGGGTTCGCACAGCGACACCCTGCAGGCGACGAGCGCGCTGGCCAAGGCGGCCCTGGGCGCCAGCCGCGCCGATGGCGAGTTCCAGAAGGCGCGCGCCGTGCTCGTCTATACGCTGGGCTTGCCGGCTGAGGCGGGCGTGGTGCTGGATGACGAAGCGGATGCCCCGGTGGCGGGCTTGGGCGAAGATTTGCACACCTGGCTGGCGCTGGCCCAGGCGCGGCACCCGGCCATCGTGGCTGCGCAGGCGCAGCTGGCGGCCGCGCGCGAACGGGTGGCCATGAGCGAGTCGGAAGGCCGTCCCAGCATCGACCTGACGGCCAATATCTACCAGAACGGCCGCCCCAACCAGGGCTTGTCCGCCGCGTCCACGCGTGAAACCCTGGTGGGCATCTCATTGAACATCCCCTTGTTCGACGGTTTTGCGCGCCACTACAAGGTACGCGGCGCGCTGGCGCAGGCCGGGCAAAGGGAAGCCGAGGCGCAAGACGTAAAGCAGCAAACCCTGATGGAACTGGTGAAAACGCATGCGGAGGCGAGTACGGCGCTGGCTAACCTGGCCGCCTCGCAAGCGTGGCTGGACGCGGCGCGCGATGCCCAGGCCAGCGTGCAGCGCAAGTTCGGCCTGGGCGCGGCCGATATCCTGGAAATGCTGAACACGCAGTCGGCGCTGCTCGAGGCGCAGCAGGAGCGCATCCGTTGCCAGGCGGAATGGCGTTCGGCCCGGCTGCGTCTGCTGGCCAGCGCCGGCGTGCTGGGACGGGAGGCCATTGCAGGTCGCTAACAGGCGCATTCCGCGCGCCATGCCGGCGCAATTATGACTATATTAGCGTAGCTAATCCACACACCGGCCAAGGGAGACATCATGCACAGCATACAAAAGATTACCCCGTGTTTATGGTTCAACGGCCACGCCGAGGCGGCGGCCCTGTTTTATACGGGGATATTCCCCAATTCGAAGATCGGCCAGATCCTGCGCTATGGCGAGGAGGGCAAGGAAATCCACGGCCAGGAGCCGGGCAGCGTGCTGACGGTGGCGTTTGAACTCGACGGCCAGACGTTCACAGGCTTGAATGGCGGGCCGCTGTTCCAGTTTTCCGAAGCGATCTCGTTCCAGGTCAATTGCGAAACCCAGGACGAGGTCGACCACTACTGGAACCAGCTGTCCGAAGGCGGGGCCCTGGAAGCGCAGCAGTGCGGCTGGCTCAAGGACCAGTTCGGCGTGTCCTGGCAAATCGTGCCCACCATCATGGTCAAGCTGCTGGGCGATCCCGACCCGATCAAGGCCCAGCGCGTGATGAAAGCCATGATGGGCATGAAAAAGATCGACATCGACGAGATCAAGCGGGCGTACGCGGGTTAGCCTGGTCCGTCAGGCAGCGGTGCGCCCTGTCCAAGATGGCCGGCATTTGTTATAGTCCCAGCCATCTTTCCATCCGCCTACATACCTGCCATGACCACTAGCACCAGCAGCACCATCGCGCCCCGCACCTTCGGCACGCCCCTGTCTTCCACCGCCATCAAAGTCATGCTGCTGGGTTCCGGTGAGCTGGGCAAGGAAGTGATCATGTCGCTGCAGCGCCTGGGCGTGGAAGTGATCGCCGTCGACCGCTACCCGAACGCGCCGGGCCACCCGGTGGCGCACCGCTCGCACGTGATCGACATGAGCGACGGCGTGGCCCTGGCCGCCCTGATCGAACTGGAAAAGCCCGATTTGATCGTGCCCGAAATCGAAGCCATCGCCACCGATACGCTGGCGGCGCTGGAAGCGGCCGGACAAATCACGTGCATCCCGAACGCGCGCGCGGCCGTGCTGACGATGAACCGCGAAGGCATCCGCACCCTGGCGGCCGAAACCCTGGGCGTGGCCACGTCGCCCTACCGCTTCGCCAGCAGCCTGCGGGAGTTGCAGCTTGCATGCCAGGAGATCGGCTTTCCGTGCGTCGTGAAACCCGTGATGTCGTCGTCGGGAAAAGGCCAGTCCAAACTCGATGGCGCCGCGGACGTGGACGCGGCGTGGGCGTATGCGGCCAGCGGCAGCCGTGTCGATACGGGCCGGGTCATCGTCGAGGGTTTCATCGACTTCGACTACGAAATCACCCTGCTGACGGTGCGCGCCGTCGGCGCTTCGGGACAGATCGAGACGCAGTTCTGCGAGCCGATCGGCCACTTGCAGGTGCATGGCGACTACGTGGAATCGTGGCAGCCGGCCCGCATGGCGCCGCTGGCCCTCGAGCGTTCGCGCGACATCGCGCGCAAGGTGACGGACAACCTGGGCGGCCTGGGCCTGTTCGGCGTGGAGCTGTTCGTCAAGGACGACATGGTGTGGTTCTCGGAAGTGAGCCCCCGTCCGCACGACACGGGCATGGTCACCATGGCCAGCCAGGTGCAGAGCGAATTCGAGCTGCACGCGAAAGCCATCCTCGGCTTGCCCGTCAACGTGGCCCTGCGCTCGCCCGGCGCCTCGGCCGTCATCTACGGCCAGCTGGAAGCGAAAGGCATCGCCTTCGAAGGCGTGGCCGACGCCCTGAGCGTGCCGGGCGCGGACTTGCGCCTGTTCGGCAAGCCGGAATCGTTCGCCCGCCGCCGCATGGGCGTGGCGCTGGCCACGGCCGACGATATCGACACGGCGCGCGCGCGCGCCGTGCTGGCTGCGTCGAAAGTCAAGCCGGTGGTCCGCTGATGCCAGAGGCCAGCCTGCCGCAGGCCGACGCCGGTGGCGACGACATCAAGCGCAAGCTGCGCGGCCACATCGCGCGGCGCAACCTGGCCGGCGCCGCCAACGATTGCAAGTGGAACGAGCTGCTGGCCTTTATGCGCGGACGCACCGACTGGGCGCCGTCGTACCGTTACGGCTCCGTCACCGGCTATGTGTCGCGCTGGGATACGGAATGGGATTACCACCCGCCGTTCCCGTTCCTGGGCGTGGAATGGTTCGATATCAGCCTGTATTCGGAAGAACACGTGGCTATGCTGCTGCCCAAGAAAATCATCGACCACGGCGTGTGGATCGTGCCGGCGCTCGAGCGCATTGGTTTCGATTTCGAAGTGCGGGACCGGGTGGCGCGTATCTGGGGCTATTTGCCCCGTAATTATCACGACTTCCCAACCGCCGACTAATTCAAAGACTACTCTCATGCCTGAAAACCTTATTCCCCAGGTGCCGCAACCGGACGACGCCGTCGTCGGCAAGGAAGCGGGCGCGCAGATGCTGGCCACGGCGTGCGCCGCGCGCGACGCCTTCTATGCCACATTGGGCGCCGTTGACGCCGACGTGCTGGCGCCGCTGGTCAACCCGGCCTTCATGGGTGGCCCACGCTGGCCATCGTTGCGTCAGGCCTGGCGGGTGATCCGCCGCAATGATTCCATCCTCATCGCCAGCGATGGCTTGAGCGACCCGTTCGAGGATGACGACGACGTTTTTGTCCCGCGCGGCCACCTGCTGGAAGTGTGCATCGAGGCGCCGCTGTCCGCCTTCGACGGCGGTCCGGTGCAGGCATCGTGGCTCTTCGATCTGGTCTACCAGGTCAGCCAGAACGTGGCCGATCATGGCTCCATCGATTTGCTGGTGCAGCGCCACGGCAGCGTGTCGATGGCGCTGGACTTGCAAGACGTACCCAAGGGCCTCGAAGACGAGAATGAACAGGTGGGCGTGCTGCTGGCCCAGGGCGCGGGCACGATTCCCCCTTCCTTCGACACGCCGTTTGGCGACGTGATGCTGCTGACGCTCACCGCGCTGCAGCCGGCCGAACTGGCATACATCAGCGAGGCCGAAGACAAGGCCCAAGCGCGGCGCGACCTGGCCGCCGCGCTGGCCGCGTCGCCGGCCGGGCATTGGAGCGTGGCCCAGCGGCCGGCCGTCATTCCCCGCTAGGCGGTTCCACGGGCACGGCAACTGGTGCTTCCGGTTCTTCCGCTTTCGGCGCTTCCTTCGCCTCCACGACGACGGGCGCCGGCGGCGGCTCGCGCCACTTGCCCGCCGCCTTCAGCTTGTTTTTCAGCCCCGGTAAGGGAAAACCCAGCGCATAGGCTTTTTGCGCGTGCGCGCTGGCCTTCTCGTATTCCTTCTTCTTTGCATACATCAGGCCCAGGTTGTACTGGATGGTGGCCTGGTCAGGCGCCAGGCGGCTGGCAGCGTCCAGCTGTTCCAGCGCCATCGCATCCTGGCCCGTGGACAGCAAATAGCTGCCATATACCATGCGCGCCGTCACGTCGTGCGGCGCGAAGGCGATCGCCCGTTCGAAGTAGCAGCTGACCGTATAGCGGGCGCCCACCGGCTGCGCGCTTTTCAGGCGCAATCCCAGCTTGGCCATCGATGCCAGCGCCCGGTGGTGGTTCGGGAAGTGTTCGAGCGTGTAGCTGATGTCCGCGCCCAGGCTGCCCGTCATGCCTTGCGTGAGCGTTTCCACGGCGCGCGAAAAATGGAATTTCTCGACCACGGACAGCCCGTCGCGGTCTTCCGCGCTCGTGTAGTCGCCGCCCGGCGTGCGCTTGACGTAGGGCGGACACTCGGCGGCAGTAGCGCTGGCGCAGCAGGCGGCGAGGGTGCAGGCTAACAAGCAATGCTTCATGTCGGACTCCTGTGGCTGACCTGGTCGAGCAAATCGGCCAGGGCGTTGCTGCGGGCTTGCCGCGATTGCAGGGCGATGGCCGTGGGGCTGGCCAGCGGGGCGCGGCCCTGGCGCGCCAGTTCCAGAAAGCGCAGCAGCGCGCGTGCGCAATCGCCGCTCGACGCCAGTTGGCCGATGGTATCGATGCCACAGTGGCGCAGCTTGGCCGCGCTGTCGCCGGCCAGGTCGGTCAGCGCGAGGATGGGGCGGCGGCAGCGCAGGTATTCATACAGCTTGGCGGGAATCTGTCCGTTGCAGTTGGCCGCCTGCAGCAGCAGCAAGCCGTCGGCGGCCAGCATTTCGCGCAGCGCATCCTCGTGCGGCTGCAACGGTTCCAGGCTCACCAGATCCAGGATGCCGTATTTCGCCAGCAGTTCCGCCAGCCACGCATCGTGGCCCGTGGCGCGCAGCACCAGCTGGAAATTGCGGGCGTGCAGCACGCCGTCGTGGCGCAGGCGGGCCAGGGCTTCGAACAGCGGCTGCGGATCGCGCTCGGACGGGTAGATCACGCCGCTGTGCAGCAGCAAAAAGCGGCTGCGGTGGCCGCGCGGCCCGGCCAGCGGCACGGCGTCCGCGTCATCGTCGTGGCCATTTTCGATCAGGCAGAAGCGCTCGCGCCCCACCTGTGCCAGGCGCCGCTGGTGCGCCGCGATGGCGCCCGGCGTGGTGCAGACGATGGCCGCGCTGCGCGCCGCGATGCGCTGTTCGATCCACGCATGCATGCGGTGCAGGCGAGGCTCGGGCGGATACGGCGCCAGCGGGTCGCTGTCGTCGAGCATGGGGTCGCGCTGGTCGGCGATCCACGGCAGGCCGCTGAGTTTTTGCAGGGTCATCGCGATCAGGTGCGCCGTGGCGATCGGGTATGTCGACCAGATGGCGTCGGGGCGGTATTCGCGGATCATGCGCAGGCCGGCCGGCACGGCGCTCAGCCACCAGGAACTCCAGCGGTCGGGCAGCGCCAGGCAGCGCGGATAGCGCCCGGCGATGGACAAATGGCGCGCCGCGTCCAGCGCCAGGGTGCGCCGCACGGTCGCTTGCGCGCCGATCTGCGCCAGTTGCGTATTGCCCCGCTGCGCATACGCGAGCGGCGAGGGGCTGAGCACGAGCGGCTGCCAGCCGCAGTCGGGCAAATGGCGCGCAAAGCCCAAGGTGCGCAGGATGCCGCTGCCGCCGGCAAACGGCGGAAAATGGTAGGCGACCATCAGCACCCGTTTTGGTCGGGCCGCGTTCGGTCGGGCCGCGTTCGGCGAGGTCATTACCATGACCGCAGCCACCGCGCGCACAGCTGTTCGACTTCGCCGCGCCAGGCGGCGCTGGCGAACGTGTGGTTGGCGCCAGCGACCTGCGCCTGCGTCCATTGCGCGCGGGTGGACACGGCGCGCCAGGCTGTGTCGCCATCGAGCAGGGCTTGCCACTCGCGCGCACCGAGGTCGTCGCCGCTGAGGACCAGCAGCACCTTGCCCTGGAATTGCGCCAGGGCCCGCAGCAGGGCCGGCGCGGGCGCATCGTCTTCCTGCATTGTCGGTTCTTGCGTGGCGGCCGCCACCTGCCGCAGCGAGGCCAGGCTGGCGCCCAGCTGCAGTCCTCCGCTGGCCAGCTTGCGCCAGAAACCGCCTTGCAGCAGGCGTGGCAGATAATAGTGGCGCAAGGTGGCGCGCGCCAGGCCGGCGCTGCTGCGCACCCACGGGTTGAGCAGGATCAGGGCTTTGACGCGCGCGTCGCGCGGCGCGTGGCAGGCGGCCGCCGTGGCGCCGTCGCACAAGCCCCACAGCGCCACTTCGCGCAAGGCCGGCACGGCGTCGAAGAATTGCGCCAGCGCGCCGGCGATGTCGGGACCGGCGGCACGGTAATCGCGCGCGCTGCCTTCGCTGTCGCCCATGCCGCGCAAGTCGAAACGCAGCACGGGCCAGCCTTGCGCGGCCAGGGCGCGGGCCAGCAAGACGAACTGGCGGTGGCTCCCGATCCGGTACTGCGGCCCGCCCGTGACGATCAATACGCCGCGCGGGCCCGGCGCGTCGGGCAGGCTGAGGATGCCGATCATGCGCGCCTGCGCCTCGCCGTCATCAGTTGCGCTGCGAAAGCGCAGGGCCAGTTCGCGCACGGCGGGTGCTGCGAGGTGCTGCTGGCTGCTGTCGCGCTTCATGGCGGCGTCCTCTCCGCATCGAGCCAGTCGCGGCACAGCGCGCGCGTGGCGTCCAGCAGTTGCGGACAAGCGAGCAGCTCGCCGCTGTGCCAGAACGGGCCATCGCCGAAGCTGGCCACGTGGACGGCGGCGCCCTGGTCCCGCCATTGCCGTGCCAGGGGCGGCAAGGGCGCGGCTGCCTGGTCCGGTCCCCGGTAATCGAGCCAATAGACTGGAACGGCAGGCTGCAGCGCGGACGCGCTGACGTCATTGATGGCGTGCGCCAGCGCGGGCGCCAGCAGGTAGCCGGCCACTTCCACAGCTTCGCTCTCTGCCAGTACTGCGCGCGCATGGCCGGGCGCTTCCTGCCCGCCGCCGGCCAGCATGCCGGCCGCCAGGCGCAGGCGCAGGAAACGGTCGATGACGCGCCGTCCATCGAGTTCCGGTTGCCACAGCAGCAACCGCGCCAGGGGCAGCGGCGGGTTGCTGGCAAAATCGAGGGCCAGCAGGGCGCCCAGACGCAAGCCCCATACGGTCAAGGGACCGTCGACCCGCTGTGCCAGCCACGCGCACGCCAGGTGCAGGTCGTTGTGCCAGATATCCCAGCGCGCCTCGCCAAAGTCGCCGCTGCTGTCGCCGCAGCCGAACAGGTCGATCTGCAGCACGCTGTAGCCGGCCGCGGCAAAGGCGCGCGCCTGCGCGGCGGCCACGTGGCGGCTTTTATTCAGTTCTTCCGCGAACGGATGCACGTAGAGGATGCCGCCGCGCGCGGCCTGGCCCGGCGGCGGCAGGTGCAGCAAACAATAGCGCTGGCCGCCGCTGGCGGGCAGGAAGAAGGGCAGCAGCGGCAGCGCGTCGGTGAGGGCGCGGTTCATGCTCGCAGCTTTGCAAACACGAAATCGTGCAGGGTGCCCACGGTGGCGAAGTGGCGTGCGTGGATGTCGTCGTCGGCGACGATGATGCCGAAATGGTCTTCCAGCGCGGCGATCACGCCGATCACGGCCATCGAGTCGAGTTCCGGCACGCTGCCCAGGAGCGGCGTGTGGGCTTCCAGCACGCGCCCGTTCAAGCCCAGGGTGGTGTCGAGGATGTGCTTTACTGCTTCAAGATGCGGCATGTCAGCTCCAGGGAAGGGTAGTGCGGCAGGGACGACGTATCGAAGGCCAGGCAGGGGATGTCGTCGGGACGGCGCGACAGGTGTACATGCGGCGGCAGGCTGGCGGCCATCCATTGCCAGCGCCCGCAGCGAATGAAGGTGGCCGTGCCCAGCGCGTGCGTGCCCAGGCGCGCGTGGGCGCCCAGCGAGGCGCGGTTGAAACGCGAGATGCGGCTGCACGACCAGCGCACGCCCTGCGCGTACAGCACGGCGTTGGCTTCTTCCCACAGGCGCGCGAAGACGAGGCCGCCGCGCTGTTCAGGATGCACCCACACGTCGAGGTCCCACGACGACTGGTTTGAGGCCAGCGCATAGCGGGCGCGCACCTCGTCTTCCTGGCAGCCGTGGCGCAGCAGCCAGATCCAGCCAACCATGCCGGACTTGTCGCGCGCCACCAGGCATTGCGCGCCCTGGCGGTAACGCTCGCGCAGCGCGCCGGGCCGGCGCTCGGGACCGGGCGGCAAGTCCGCTTCCGCCAGGCAGGGCGTGACGGTGATCGACTGGCCGCGCCCGCGGCACAGCGAACCGGGCGCCACGGCTTGCGCCACAAATTGATAACGGTACAGCGCGCAGCGCCCGCCCGGCACCGTTGCCAGCAGCCGCGCCACGGCCAGCCAGGCGCTGTCGCGCCAGCCCAGCTGGGCGACGCTGGCGGCCAGCCGTTGCAGCAAGGGAAATTGCGGGGACAGGGCCATGGTAGTAACGGACGGGGCGGCTATGCAGCCAACGCTGTCCATTAGAGCGCAGCGGCCAGTGGCCGATGTTGCGCGGCCTCAAGCATTGGGCCAGATAGGCCACCGTCCGTGGGGAGAGGTGCTTGCTTGATAAAAATCAACACTGCCGCGCCCGTTTATCCCAATCATAGGGGGATGCATGGCAATCATGGCAACCCTGGGGCGACACGATGGCGACACTGATACACGATCTGATCTTTGAAACGGCGCAGCGCGCCCCCCACGCGCCGGCCCTGTCGTGGCAGGGCGAGGAGCTGAGCTATGGCGCGCTGGCGCAGTCCGTGCGCGAGGCGGCAGCTACCCTGCTGACCCTGGGCTTGCAAGGTGGCGCGCGCGTGGCCGTGTACCTGGAGAAACGCCCGGAAAACGTCAGCGCCATGTTCGGCGCGGCGGCCGCCGGCGGCGTGTTCGTGCCCGTCAATCCGCTGCTCAAGCCGGACCAGGTGGCGTATATCCTGGCCGACTGCAACGTGGCCATCCTCGTTACCTCGCGCGAACGCCTGGCGCAGCTGGGCCCGGCGCTGGCCGCCTGCCCGGACTTGCGGACGGTGCTGCTGACGGGCGAAGCGGAGGCGGAGTCCAGCCTGGGCAAGGTGCGCGTGCTGCCGTGGAACGCTGCGCCCGCCTTTGGTGCGTCCCAGCCGCATGCGGCGATCGACATGGACATGGCCGCCATCTTATATACCTCGGGCAGCACGGGGCGGCCGAAAGGCGTGGTGCTGTCGCACCGCAACATGCTGGCGGGCGCGCTCAGCGTGTCGGGCTATCTGCGCAACACGCCGCAAGACCGTATTTTATGCGTCCTGCCGCTCAGTTTTGATTACGGCCTGAGCCAGCTGACGACGGCGTTTGCCAGCGGCGCCTGTGCCGTCCTGATGAATTATCTGCTGCTGCGCGATATCGTCGAAACCGTCGAGCAGGAAGCCATCACGGGCCTGGCCGCCGTGCCGCCGCTGTGGGTGCAGCTGTCCCAGCTGAGCTGGCCCTTGTCCACGCCCTTGCGCTACATCACCAATTCGGGCGGCGTGATGCAGCGTTCCACGCTCGACCGGCTGCGCCTGTCGCTGCCGCGCGTGCAAGTCTACCTGATGTATGGCTTGACGGAAGCGTTCCGCTCGACCTATTTGGCGCCGGAACAGCTGGAACGGCGCCCCGATTCCATCGGGCAAGCGATCCCGAACGCGGAAGTGCTGGTGCTGCGTCCCGACGGCAGCGTGTGCGACGCCGACGAGCCGGGCGAACTCGTGCACCGTGGCGCACTGGTGGCGCTTGGCTACTGGAACGACGCGGCGCGCACGGCCGAACGCTTCAAGCCGCTGCCGCCGCAGGCGAGTGGCCTGGTGCTGCCGGAACTGGCCGTCTGGTCGGGCGACACGGTGCGACGCGATGCGGATGGCTATCTGTATTTCGTCGGGCGCAGCGACGACATGATCAAGACGTCGGGCTACCGGGTCAGCCCGGCCGAGATCGAGGAAGTCGCGTATGCGAGCGGGCTGGTGGGCGATGCCGCCGCGCTGGGCCTGCCCCATGCCGTGCTGGGCCAGGCCATCGCCTTGCTCGTCACGCCCGCGCCCGGTGTGGAATTGCAGCGCGACAGCGTATTGGCAGCCTGCCGCGCACGCCTGCCCAGTTATATGGTGCCGCTGTGGGTGGAGATCCGCGACGGCGTGCTGCCGCGCAATCCGAACGGCAAGATCGACCGCCCCTTGCTGGCCCGGGAACTGGCGCGCGCGTATGCGGTCCAAACAGGAGACGCGGCATGAAGGACTTGATCCGCTCGAACAGTACGGAATTACCCTTGCATTCGGCCTTGGGCCAGCAGTTTGCCATGGATGGCGACATGCTGCAGGTCGGCGGTATTTCCTTGCGCCGGCTGGCGCAGAGGGTGGGCGGCACGCCGTTTTACGCGTATGACCGCGCGCACATCACGCGCCGCGTGGCGCAACTGCGTGCCGCCTTGCCCGCTGGCGTGCATGTGCATTATGCGATGAAGGCCAACCCCATGCCGGCCGTGGTGCAATGGCTGGCGGGTCTGGTCGACGGCATCGACGTGGCCTCGGGCGGCGAACTGGCCACGGCGCTCGATACGCCGATGGCGCCGGAGCGCATCAGTTTTGCGGGACCGGGCAAGAGCGATGGCGAACTGGCGCGGGCCGTGGCCGCTGGCGTATTGATCAACGTGGAGTCGGGCGCCCAGCTGGAAAGGGTGGCACTGGCCAGCGAACGGCTGGGTATGACGGCCAGGGTGGCCGTACGCGTGAATCCCGATTTTGCCTTGCGCCGCACGGGCATGCGCATGGGCGGCGGCGCGCAGCCGTTTGGCGTCGATGCGGCCCTCGTGCCGGCGCTGCTGGGCCGCATCGGCCAGCTGGGGCTGGATTTTTATGGTTTTCACCTGTATGCAGGCTCGCAAAGCCTGTCGGCGGTGGCCCTGGCTGAAGCACAAGCCCTGAGCGTGCAACTGGCCCTGCAACTGGCCGACAGCGCGCCGTCGCCCTTGCGCACCCTGAATATCGGCGGCGGCTTCGGCGTGCCGTATTTTCCCGGCGACCAGGCGCTGGACCTGGCGCCTGTGGCGGACGGCTTGCAGCGGCAGCTCGATCTGCTGGCCCAGGCGGCGCCCGGCGCGCGCCTGAACCTGGAGCTGGGCCGCTATCTGGTGGCCGAGGCGGGCATCTATGTGTGTAAGGTGCTCGAACGCAAGGTGTCGCATGGACAAGTGTTTCTCGTCACGGATGGCGGCTTGCACCACCACTTGGCGGCCTCGGGCAATTTCGGCCAGCTGATCCGCAAGAATTACCCGGTCGCCATCGGCAACCGGCTGCATGGCGGGGCGCGCGAAGTGGCGTCCGTCGTGGGACCGTTGTGCACGCCGCTGGACTTGCTTGCCGATCAGATGGAGATGGCGCGCGCCGAGGAGGGCGATCTGGTGGTGGTGTTCCAGTCGGGCGCGTATGGCTTGACGGCCAGCCCGACGGCGTTTCTCGGCCATCCGCTGCCGGCCGAGGTGCTCGTATGAGCGGCCTGTGCGGTTGGCTGGCGGCGACCGGCGGGGCAGCGGGCTCTGTCGCCGCCGATGCCGATGCCAGTGGCGCCGCGCTGGCCGGCATGGCCGCGCCCCTGTCGCGTTTCGATAGGGCCCCCTTGACTGCCTGCGTGAGCGAAGTGGGCGGCGTGGCCGTGGCCGCGATCGACGGCAGCCGCCATGTGTATCAGCAGGATGGCTTGCAAGTGGCTATCTGGGGCCGGCCCATGCTTGACGGTTCGGCCGATGACGTGGCAAGCCGCCTCGCTTCCCTTTGGCTGAGCCGGGGCGTGGCGGCCTGCGCCAGCCTGTCCGGGCCATTTGCTATAGCTATCCTCGACTCTTTTTCCGGCTCGGCCCTGCTGGCAGTGGACCGCGCCGGAATCCACCCCCTCAGCTATGCGGGCAATGCGCAAGGCTTGTTCTTTGCCTCCTCGCATGACGCCTTGCTGGCCCATCCGTCCGTGCGGGGCGCGCTCGATCCGCAAGCGCTGTATCACTACCTGTTCTTCCACATGGTGCCTGGCCCGGCCACGGCTTATCTGGGCCAGCAGCGCTTGCTGCCCGGCGAATACCTGCATGTGCGCGGCGGCAAGCAATGCAAGGGCAGCTACTGGCAACTGGCTTTCCAGGAGCCGGGCGCGGCGCGCACGCGGGCCAGCTTTGACAGCAACAAGCAGGAATTCCTGCGCCTGCTGCGCCAGTCTGTGGAAAGCAGCCTGGGCGCGGATGGCGCGGACACGGGCGCGTTTCTCAGCGGCGGCACGGACAGTTCCACCGTGGCCGCCATCATGGGCCAAGTGACGGGCCGGCCCGCGCGCACGTATTCCATCGGTTTTGATGCGCCCGGCTATGACGAAATGGCGTATGCGCGCCTGGCCGCCAGCCACGCGGGCAGCATCCACCACGAGCGCTACGTGACGCCAGCCGACGTGCTGGCCGCCATTCCCGCCATGGCGGCCATCTTCGACCAGCCTTTCGGTAACGCCTCGGCCATTCCCGCCTTTTACTGCGCGCAGATGGCGCGCGAGGATGGCATAACGCGCCTCTTGGGTGGCGACGGCGGCGATGAACTGTTTGGCGGCAATGAACGCTATGCGCACCAGGCCTTGCTGTCGCAGTACGAGCGCTTGCCCGCCGTGCTGCGCCAGGCCATTATCGAGCCGCTGCTGTTCCGCGAGCGCACGGGCAAGCCGTGGCGGCTGGGCGACAAGGCGCGCCGCTACATCGAGCTATCGAGCCTGCCGCTGCCGGCACGGCTCGACAGCTACAACCTGCTGCTGCGCCATGGCCACCGCACGGTGCTGGAAGCGGGTTTCATCGACACCATCGACCCGGGCATGGCACCCGGCTGCGTGAATGGCGCGTATTGGGAGCGGCAAGGCCAGGGCTTGAGCCAGATCAATGAACTGCTGGCGCTCGACATGCGTTTTACTTTGGCCGACAACGACCTGTTCAAGGTGCGCAAGGCGTGCGAGCTGGCCGGCGTGGAAGCGGCGTTTCCCTTTCTGCACGATGCGATGGTGGCGTTTGCCGCCCGCCTGGCGCCGCGGGACAAGCTCGACGGCATGCGGCTGCGGCCCTTCTTCAAGCGGGCGCTGGCGGAAATCTTGCCGCCGGCCATCGTGCGCAAGAAAAAGCACGGCTTCGGCCTGCCTTTCGGCCTGTGGCTGCACAGCCATCCGCCGCTGCGCGAGTTTGCATTCGACAACCTCACGCAGCTGCGCGGACGCGGCATCGTGCGGCCCGCCTTCATCGACGATCTGCAAGGGCGCTTGCTGGCGGAACATCCGGCCTATCACGGCACCATGGTGTGGCTGCTGCTGATGCTGGAACAGTGGCTCAGCCAGCATCCAGGCGCGCTGGGTGCGCTTGCCGGCGGTTTTGCCGCATGCGCCACAGAAACGCCAGCCGTCCTCGATCCCACGGCGTAAAGCGGGGCAGCTGCAGCAGGTCGAGCTCCGCGCCGGGGCGCGCCACGCCCCAGTCCGTGGCCACTGCCGCCTTGAAACCGAGGCTTTTGACCATCGCCACGTGCGGCGCGCCATAGTCGCGCCCGGCCTTGCCGTTCGGATACGCAAACAGAGTGACGGGCGCCTGGATCAGACTTTCCAGCTGGCGCTTGCCGTCGGCGATGTTTTGCCACGCCGCGTGGTCCGGCAAGGTGGACAAAATCGGGTGGCTGTCCGTGTGCGCGCCCACCTCCATGCCGGCCGCATGCAACTGGCGCAGCTGCGCCGTGCTCAGCATGGCGGGCGGACCTGCCAGGACGCCCGCCTGGCGGCGTATCCGCATGGCCAGCTGCTGGCGCCTGGCGAACGGCAGGTATTTGAGCTGCCCCAGCAGGGTGGCGATGGCCGCTTGCCGCTGCGCCAGGCTGGCGACGGGGAACGTCCCCAGCTCGTGTTTGCGCAAGTCCAGCACGGGCCCGGCCGCATGGCGCACGGCGTCGATCACCGTGTCGTTCCACATCTGCCCGCCGTCCAGGTAGCCCGTGGCGATGAAAAACGTGGCGTGCATGCCAAGGCGCTGCAGCAGCGGCAGGGCGACTTGCGCATTGTCCGCATAGCCGTCGTCGAAGGTGATGCAGGCGGCGCGCTGCGGCAGGCTGCCATTCTGCAAGCGCTGCACGGCATCGCTCAGTGACAGCGGCGTATAGAAGCGTTTCAGCAGGCGCAGCTGGCGCTCGAACAGCACGGCGTCCACTTCGCCGGGAAACAGCGGGTCGGGCCGCGCCAGCACGCGGTGGTAGATCAGGATGGACAAGGTGGCTGTCATGGCTGCTCCACGATGGCGGTCCGGGGCCTGGCCTGGCGCGAAGTAGAGGTGAGCGTGGGCACCTGCCGCTCGACGATGATGCGCGTGGCGATCAGGGCGGCCATCAGGTAATACGGCATGTCGAAGTACAGCAGGCTGAGGAAGGCGCCGCCCACGGCAAAGCCGATCAGGCTGGCCTGGCTCATGGTGGCCAGGCCGTACGCCCAGCGCAATTCCGGCTTGCCCCGCGTGCGGCGGATGATGGCGGCGGCCGTGCGCCAGGTGGCGATGCCCAGCGCCAGGTAAATCAGCAAGCCGACAAAGCCGTGTTCGCCCAGTGCCTGGAAATAGATGCTGTGCGCCGCATGCACGTCCATGGGGTTGGGCGCATAGCGGGCAAAGATGGCCGCGTCGGAGACGTCGAAGCCGCCGCCGGGAAAACGGTCGCGTGCCAAATTCCAGGCCATGCGCCAGGCATTCAGGCGGCCCATGGCGGAGACATCGTCCTGATAGGTGTTGATGGTGTCCATGCGTTCGGCCCAGCGCTCGGGCATGAAGGCCAGCAGCAGCGGCGCGACAGCGCCGAGCAGCGCGCCCAGCACCATCTTGCGGTCGCTTTTCAGCCACATGAACAGGCCCATGGCGGCAATGGCCAGCAGCCCGCCGCGCGAATACGAGCCCAGCGCCGCCAGGGCCGACAACAGCATCGCTGCGGACAAACCATGGCGCACCCAGCGTTTATCCGTGTTTTGCTGCAGATAATACATGAGGGGGATGGTGATGATCAGGGCCAGGGCCAGCGCATTGTTATCCCCGATAAACGTTTCTTCCGGCCCCCAGACCCGGTCCGTGCCGCCGCTGCGGATGGTGAAGATGCCGCCTTTCACGCCGTAATAGCCGATCGACCCCACCAGCACCCAGATCAGGCGCACGATGTCGCGCCGTGTGCGTATCACCATCATGATGACAAAGCTCATCAGCATGATCTTCATCACTTTGTTCCACTGCACCCATGACGATTCCGGAATCAGGGCGAACGGGGCCGTGACATTCATCCACATGACGAACAACAGCAGCAGCACGCTGACGGGCGTAAGCGGCAGGTTTTTCGGCTCGCGCGTCATCACGAGGCTGATCAGGGTGGCGATGGCGATGATGAAGGCGAACGGCATGTGCGTGGCAAAGCCCCAGCCCTGCGTGTGCGGGTTCATCACGCTGACCCAGACCCACATCAGGCCGCCGGTGGCCGGTGTCTTCAGGATGAAGGGCAGCGAGCCCAGGATGATGATGGTAATCAGTATGTCGCGCATGAAGGGAGACGCTCCTGGTTGTGCCCGGGTTGGCAAGGTATTGATGCCTGTCAACGGGCTGGCGGGCAGGCTCAGTACACTGGATCAACACTGCTTGAGTACATAGTTTTGTCATGGTAAGACCAAGGAGGCATGTCCTTGTTGACCGTTCTCATGGCGACCTACAATGGCGCCGGCACCTTGCCCCAGGTATTGCGCGCCTACATGGGGTTGCGAGCCCCCGTGGGCGGCTGGCGCCTGATCATCGCCGACAATGGCAGCACGGACGCCACGGCCCAGGTGATCGCCGCCTTCCGCGGCCGCTTGCCCTTGCGTTCCGTCTACGTGGCGCGGCGCGGCCGCAGTCCCGCCCTGAACGGGGCTGTCGAACACGCCTTGCGTTCAAGCGGCGATGGCGGCGAGCTGTTCGTGTTTGGCGATGACGACGCCATGCCCGCATCGGACTGGCTGTGCCGCTTGCAGGACAGCGCGCGCGCTCACCCCGGCTACGCCCTGTTCGGCGGCGCCATCGTGCCTGCCTGGCGGGAAAAGCCGGAAGACTGGCTGCTGCGCCTGACCCCCGTTGGCCTGACGTGGGGCATCACCAGCCCCGATTTGCGCGACGCGCCCATCTATCCGGGCCTGGTCTGGGGCGCCAACATGGCGATACGCCGCCGCATCTTCGAGGCGGGCGCCCGCTATGACGAAAGCATCGGCCCGCAAGGCGCCAACTACGCCATGGGCAGCGAAACCCGGCTCAACCTGGAGATGCATGCGGCAGGCAATCCTTCCTGGTTCTGTCCGCAAGCGAAAGTGGCGCACATCATCCGCGCTCAACAAGTACAGCGCGCCTGGATACTGCGCCGCGCCATGCTGTTTGGCCGCGGCCAATGCCGTCTGGCCACATTCGCACCAAGCGTGGAGTTGCTCGGCGTACCGCGCTGGATGCTGGGCAGATACGTGCGCGACTCCCTCGGCGCCGTGCGGGCCTGGCTGCGGCGCGACCACGCCGACCTGTTCCTGCGCCAGTGGGAACGGGCCTGGCTGCGCGGCTTTTTCCATGAAGCGTGGCGCGGACGGCGCAAACGCTTGCCGCGCATCGTCATCAGCAGTTATTCGGGCGAGCTGGGCGGCATGGAGCTGCGCATGGCGCAAGAGGCGAAAGTACTGGGCGCGAGCGGCTATGACAGCGTGCTTGCCCTGCGGCGCTTTCCCGGTTTTACTGCCTGGGTGCAAGGTTTGCGCGCGCAGCATCTGCAGGTGCGTGTGTATGAACCGCCCTTGTTTCTCGAACACTGGGCCTGGCGGCGCTGGAACTGGCTGCGCGCCAGGGTCACGGGAGCGTGGCGGCTGCGGCGGCTGAGGCCCGACCTCGTCCACGTGGCGTTTTGCTGGACCAGCTATGGCGCTTCCATCCTGTGGCTGGCGCGGCAATGCCGCTTGCCTGCCGTGATCAGCGTGCACAATGCCTTTCCGCTGGAAGCGTTCAGCGACTGGCAGCGGCCGCGGCTGCAGGAAGCGTTCCGCACCGTCAAAGGCGTGTATGCCGTGTCGCCGTCGGCCATGTGGCATTTTCTCGCGCTGTATCGCGGCATGCTGAATCCGGAAACGCGGCTGGCCGTCATTCCCAACGGTGTCGATACGGATACTTTTATCGCCTCGCCCGAACGGCGGATACTGGCGCGCAAGCAGCTGGGGCTGCCGCCGGACGCGCTCGTGCTCGGCTGCGTGGCCCGGCTCTCCGCGCAAAAGCGCCCGCAGGCGCTGCTGGCCCTGTTCGCCAGGCTGGCCAAGCAATTTCCCAATCTATATTTAGTGCTGGTGGGCACGGGGCCGCTGGAAGCCATGCTGCGGCTGCAGGCGCAGCAATCGGGCTTGCAGGACAGGATCGTGTTTGCCGGCTTCCAGCAGCGTGTCGAGTTGCTGATGCCGGCCTTCGACCTGCATGTGCTCCTCAGTAAAAACGAAGGCTTCGGCATCGCCACGATCGAGGCCATGGCTTGCGGCGTGCCGGCCGTGGGGACGGACGTGCCGGGCACCCACGATATCCTGCATGATAGCGAAGGCGGGCTGCTGCTGCCGCTCGAGGACGAGCACGCCGCCTGCGCTGCCGTGGCGCAACTGCTGATGGACGCGCCCCGGCGCGCCCGCATGGGACGGCTGGCGCGCGAAGAAACCGTGCAGCGCTATTCGATGCCGCGCCTGGAACGCCAGCTGCGCGCGTTTTACGCCGGCCTCGTGTAGGCGCGGGCAGCCCGCATGAGCGCCACCCGCCACTCGTTTTTCTTCTCGTTCGCCGAAAAATACACGGTGCTTCTGCTGGGCATCGTCGCCACCATGGTGCTGTCGCGTTTGCTGACGCCGGCCGAAGTGGGCGTGTATTCGCTGGGCGCCGTGCTGGTGGCGCTGGCGCAAGTGGTGCGCGACTTTGGCGTGGGGCAATACCTGATCCAGGAAAAACAGCTCGATACGGTGAAATTGCGGGCCGCGCTGGCCACCAGCCTGCTCGTCGCCTGGCTGCTGGCAGGGTTGGTGCTGCTGGCCAGCGCGCCGCTCGCGCAGTTCTATGGCGAACCCCGGCTGACCCTCGTGCTGCGCTTGCTGGCGATCAATTTCCTGTTGATACCGTTCAGCGCCTTGACGTTACCGATGTTGCGCCGGCAACTGCGCTTTCGCGCCATCTATGCCATCAATGCGGCCAATAGCGTCGTCAACCTGCTGGTGGCCGTGCTGCTGGCGATGCAGGGCTACAGCTACATGAGCATGGTGTGGGCGGCGCTGGCCGGTTCCTGCGCGTCGCTGCTGGTGAGCCTGCTGGTGCGGCCTGCAGAGTTACCATGGTTGCCGGGACGGCGCGGCATGGGCGATATCGCCCGCTTTGGCGCGTATGCGACGGGGGGCGGCCTCGTCGACGAGGCGGGCGTGGCGGCGCCGGACCTGATCATCGGCAAGTTGATCGGCATTGAAAGCCTGGCCCTGTTCGGCAAGGCGCAAAGCGTACTGAATATCTTTAACCAGGCCATCACCAGCGCGATTTCTCCCGTCGTGTTTCCCCTGTTCGCGGCCCGCGCAAGGGGGGAAGGGGGGCAGGGCGGGGCGGAGCTCGTGTATCTGCGCACGATCAGTTACATGACGGCGCTGGCATGGCCGTTTTTTCTCTTTCTCTCCTGCATGGCTTTGCCCTTGGTCAAGGTGTTGTATGGCACGCAATGGTTAGGCTGTGTGCCCTTGATACGCATCATGTGCCTGTCCTCGGCCGTGTATAGCATGTTCAGCATGGCCCGCTACCTGTTCGTGGCGACGGGCCAGCTGCATGCGCAGGTGCGGCTCGATGCCTGCGCCGGCGTCATCAAAGTAGCGCTGCTGCTGGCCGCAGCGCCGTTCGGTCTGGTGGCCGTGGCCTGGGCCGTGGTGCTCAGCAATGTGCTGCGCAGCTGGCTGAACTACAACTGCCTGCGGCGCTTGAGCGCACTCGACTGGCGCATCCTGGCGCGGGCAGTGCGCAAGAGTTCGCTGCTCTGCGGTGTCAGCGCCGTTGCGCCCGTCGCTTCGCTGCTGTGGCTGCCAACGGACACCCCGGCGCTGCTGGCGCTGATGGGCACGGCGCTGGCTACCTTGCTGTGCTGGCTGGCCGGTCTGTTCCTGTTGAAACATGAACTCGCTGGCGAGTTTCTGTTGTTGCAACGCAAGCTCGCTGGCCGATGGCTGGCAGTCAAATGCACGAAAGGATGACCATGCGTGTCGGTATCTTGTCCTATCCGATGCTGTTCCAGCGCGACGGCGGCTTGCAGATCCAGGTACGCGAAACCATTGCCGCGCTAAACCGGCTGCCCCAGCAGCCGGCGCGGCCTCTGGAGGTGCAACTGGTCGACGCCAATCACCAGCGGCTGGCCGATTTCGACGTGCTGCACGTGTTTTCGGCGAGTAATGGCACCTACCGCATCATGGAAATGGCCAGCGAGCAAGGCGTGCCCGTGGTGCTGTCGCCGCTGCTGGCGCCCAGCTGGAACCGTGCCAGCGCCTGGCGCGCGCGGCTCGCCGACCGGCTGGCGGGGCGCCTGACGGAATGGATGGTGCAAACGAGCTATGCGCAAACCCGGCGCGCCCTGCAACTGGCCGACGTGGTGATCGCGCTGGGCGAGGCCGAGCGTGACGCCATCGTGCAAGGTTTCGGCATGGGACCCGACGCCATCCGCGTCTTGCCCAACGGAATCAACCCGCATTTCTTCACGGCCAATGGCGACCTGTTCCTGCGCGAAACGGGTATCGCCGGGCCGTTCGTGCTGATGGTGGGCAGTATTTCACCGTATAAAAACCAGCTGGGACTGGCCCAGGCGCTGGCGGGCGCCGGCTTGCCCCTGGTGCTGATCGGCGCCGCGCCGCGCGAACAGCAGGCATATCTGCAACTGCTGCTGGACTTGCCGCACGTCAGCTGGCTGGGCGCGCTCGACCACGCCGACCCGCTGCTGGCCAGCGCCTATCACGCGGCGGCCGTGGCGGCCTTGCCCAGCCAGGGCGAGGTGTTTCCCCTGAGCGTGCTCGAAGCGCTGGCGGCCGGCACGCCCGTCGTCATGACGGCGCAAAGCGCGCTGGACTTGCCCGATTCCGCGTTTGCACTGCGCAAGGTGCGCTGGGACGACGGCGCCGCGCAGCGCCAGGCCATCCTCGAACTGCTGGCGCTGCCGCCCGAGCGCTCGCGCGTGCAAGCCCTCGTGGAACGTTTTACGTGGGAGCGGGTGGCTGCCCAGATTGCCGATTGTTACTACCAGGCGCAGTCGCTGCCTGCCAGGAGGCAACATGCTGTTTAATTCCTTCGCCTTCCTGTTCGGCTATCTGCCCATTGTGCTGGCCGGCTATTTTTTGCTGGACCGCCTGGCGCCGGCCGCCGGCACATCCGCCAGCTGGCGCCGCCTGGCCCCCGCGACGTGGCTGGCGCTTGCCTCGCTGTTTTTCTATGCCTGGTGGGACGTGCGTTACCTGCCGCTGCTGCTGGCGTCGATCTGCGTCAATTACGGCGCGGGGCGGCTGATCGGCGCGCGCGCGGGAGCGGCCCGCAAGCGGGCGCTGGTCGTGGCGCTGGTGCTGAATCTGGGGCTACTCGCCTACTACAAGTATGCGAATTTCTTCATCGACAGCGTCAATGCCATCGCCGTGACCGCTGGTGCTGGCGCTGACAGCCTGCCATGGCATGGCCTCGACATCATCCTGCCGATCGGCATCTCGTTCTTTACCTTCACGCAGATCGCCTTCCTCGTCGATTGCTACCGGGGCGAGGTGCGTGAATACCGTTTCATCCATTACGTGCTGTTCGTCAGCTATTTCCCCCACCTGATCGCCGGTCCCGTGCTGCATCACCGCGACATGATGCCGCAGTTCGCCGACCCGGCCAATGCCCATCCGCGCGCCGCCAATTTTGCCATCGGCCTGTCGATTTTCACGATAGGCCTGGCAAAAAAGGTGCTGATCGCCGACAACCTGTCGCCGCTGGCCATCCCCATCTTCGCGGCAGGCGCCGAGCCGACCCTGATCGAAGCGTGGATCGGCGTGCTGGCCTACACGTTCCAGCTGTATTTCGACTTTTCCGGCTATTCCGACATGGCCATCGGCCTGTCGCGCCTGTTCGGCGTGAAATTGCCGCTGAACTTCAATTCGCCGTACAAGGCGGCCAATATCGCCGACTTCTGGCGCCGCTGGCACATGACCTTGTCGCGTTTCCTGCGCGACTATTTATATATCCCGCTGGGCGGCAGCCGGCGCGGCGAAGCGATGCGCTACCGCAACCTGATGCTGACCATGCTGCTGGGCGGCCTGTGGCATGGCGCCGGCTGGACGTTTGTCATCTGGGGCGGCTTGCACGGCCTGTACCTGGTGCTGCAGCAGGCGTGGCAGCGGGTGTTTGGCGCGGCGCCGGGCTACTGCTGGCTGCGCTGGTGGCCCGGCGTCCTGACCTTTCTTGCCGTCATGCTGGCCTGGGTCTTCTTCCGCGCGCCCGACGTAGCCACAGGCTGGGATATCGCCGGCGCGCTGGTGGGGGCGAACGGCGTAAGCCTGCCGCGCGGCCTGGCCAGCCAGGCGTCCAGCCTGGCGCAGTGGGGCCTGCATCCCGCGTTCGATGGCATCCGCTGGATCGAACTGGCAGGGCCAGGCTTGCCCGTGCTGCTGGCGGCGATGCTGCTGGCCTTCAAGGCGCCCAATACGCAAGAAATATTCTTTCTCTATGAGCCTGCGATTGAAAGAATCTTTCAGCCCGCAGGGCGCTGGTCCTTCAGCTGGCGGCCCACCTCGCGCTGGAGCGTGGGCTTGGCCGCGCTGTTCGTTGCCTGCATCTTCGGCATGAACCGGGTCACCGAATTTCTTTACTTCCAGTTCTGACCATGGACACCGCCGGCCGCCGCTATCTTGTCTGCTTCCTCGCCTGTGTATTCCTGGTGCTGGGCGGCATCTCGTTTCTGAACTACCAGGTCGACCCCTATTTGCTGCACCAGTGGGACAGTCCTCTGGTGCAGCGCCCGCGCCAGTTGAATGAAAAGCTCGGCGCCTGGGCCAAGACCTATGCCGTAGCGCGCTACCGGCCGGCCATCATCTACATCGGCAATTCGCGCACGGAACTGGGCTTGCCGACGGGCGTGCGCGCCTTGTTCGACGGCAAGAGCATCTTCAACAGCGCTGTGTCCGGCGCCTCGATCGGCGACGCCATCCGCCTGGCCGAGCATGCGGCCAGGGTCAGCCGCGTCGAGACCATGGTGTGGGGCATCGACGCGCCCACGTTTTCCCTGGACATGGGTGCGGCGCGGGTGGAAGACAGCCTGACGGGCGCCCGGCACGGCTTTTTCGCCCAGCGCGCCCTCGTCAACCTGAAGCGCGGCCTGACCCTGGACATGACGGAGGACAGCGTGCGCATCCTCACCGGCAATGCGGGCGATGTCTGCCGCTCCAACCTGGCCCGGTATGGGCAGCGCGACGAGACCTGCACCCTGAAAGGCATACGGCATTGGCTGGGAACCAAGGACGCCATACCCGTGCGGCTGCAGGAATTTGGCGATGGCCAGGGGCCGACGCCGCCCTCGATACCCGCGTTCGATGCCAGCATAGACAAGCTGTGCAGTAGTGGCGTGCGTCTGCGCATGTACATCAACCCCACGCACGCGCTGACCCTGTACGCGCTGCACTGGCGCGGCAAGTGGGATGCCATGCAGGCCTGGCAGCGCGGCCTGGTGCAGATCACCGAGCGCCACCGCCAGCAGGGCTGCGACGTGCGCCTGGTTGATTTTTCCGGCTTTAACAGCATCACGACGGAACCGACCCCGCTCGTCAGCGGCAAGCCCGACATGCATTATTACTGGGAAGTGTCGCATTACCGGGACAATGTGGGCCGTTTGATCCTGGCGCGCCTGTTTGGCGGCGACACGCCGCCGCCGGCCGATTTCGGCGTGGAGCTGACGCAGGCCAACGTCGACGCCCACCATGCGGCCACGCGCGCCGCGCGCGACCGCTATCGCCTGGAACATGCGCGCGAGGCGGCCTATACGGAGCGGGTGCTGGACGGGCCGCTGATCCGGCGTTGATGCAAAGCCCCACATATACGCCATTTCTCCACTTCCAATGCCGACCATGGATACCAACGCCCGCCGCTACCTCGCCACCTTCCTTGCCTGCGCGCTGGCCGCGCTGGCCCTCGTTTCCGCCGTCAATTACCACGTCGATCCCTACTTGCTGCACCAGTGGGACAGCCCGCTGCTGCAGCGCTTGCGGCCGACGACCGAAAAACTCAGCGTGTGGAGCAAGACATATGCGGTGGCGCGCTACCGGCCCGCCATCGTCTACATCGGCAATTCGCGCACGGAAATGGGTTTGCCTACGAGCAGCATGCGTACTTTGTTCGATGGCAAGAGCGTGTTCAACAGCGCGGTCTCGGGCGCTTCGATCGGCGAGGCCATCCGCCTGGCAGAACACGCGGCCACGGTCAGCCATGTCGACACCATGGTGTGGGGCATCGATGCCCCCTCGTTCTCGCTGGAACTGGGCTCGGCTGGCGTGGAGCCGGGCTTGACGGATCCCGCTCCCGCGTTTTTCGCGCGGCGCGCCTTGCTCAACATCAAGCGTGGCCTGACTGTCGACATGACCCAGGACAGCTGGCGCATCCTCAGCGGCACCTATGACGGCGTCTGTCTGTCGAGCCTGGCCCTGTACGGCCAGCGCGACGAGTCCTGCCTCACCAGTCGCAACCGCGTCTGGGTCGGCACGGCGCGCGCCTTCAAGCCGCGCCTGCAGGAATTCGGCGACGGCCTGGGCCCGACCGCACCCGCGCTGCAAGCCTTCGATGCCAGCGTCGGCAAGCTGTGCCGTGGCGGCACGCGCTTGCGCCTGTACATCAATCCCACGCACGCGCTCACGCTCGACGCCCTGTACTGGCGCGGCAAGTGGGACGCCATGGAAGCCTGGCAGCGCGACCTGGCGCAGATGGCCGGACGCTACCGGCGCCTGGGTTGCGACGTGCTCCTGGTTGATTTTTCCGGCTTCAACAGCATCACCAGCGAGCCTATCCCGCAGGTGACGGGCGCGCGCGCGATGCGTTATTACTGGGAAGCGTCGCACTACCGCGACAATGTGGGCCGCTTCATCCTGGCGCGCCTGTTCGGCGGCCCCGAGCAGCCGCCGGCGGACTTCGGCGTCGAGCTGACGGAAAGGGGCATCGCGGCGCACCAGGCGGCCATGCGCGCCGCGCGCGAGCGCTATCATGCGCAGCACGCCGAGGAAACGGCGTATTTGCGCCACGTGCTGACCTTGCCCCGCGAACCCAAATAGGCGGCCAGGCAAGCCAGGCGTACACAGTGGGGCAGGGCGCTTGCGCTATGATGGTGTTTTGCCATCCAGCAAGTTCCAGGACGCCCCATGAAAATCGCCTTCTTTGCCAGCCAGCCCTACGACCGCCGTTTCTTCGATGAAGCCTTGCCGTCCCAACCCGATTCCGCCGGCATCGAACTGGTCTACCACAGCGCCTTGCTGAGCCAGGAAACCGTGGTTCTGGCGCAAGGCGCGGACGCCGTCTGCGTCTTCGTCAACGACGTGCTCGACGCGCCCGTGCTCGAAGCCCTGCACGGCTACGGCGTGCGCGCCATCCTGCTGCGCTGCGCCGGCTACAACAACCTCGACCTGGAAGCGGCCAAGCGCCTGGGCCTGTTCGTCGCCCGCGTGCCTGCCTACTCGCCGGAAGCTGTGGCTGAATACACCTTGGCCCTCGTGCAAACCCTGAACCGCCACACGCACCGCGCCTATGCCCGCGTGCGCGAAGGCAATTTCTCGCTCGACGGCTTGCTGGGCGCCACTTTGTTCGGCAAGACGGTGGGCATCGTCGGCACGGGCAAGATCGGCCTGGCCACGGCGCGCA
Source organism: Janthinobacterium sp. LS2A (assembly GCF_036543145.1). NCBI lineage: Bacteria > Pseudomonadati > Pseudomonadota > Betaproteobacteria > Burkholderiales > Oxalobacteraceae > Janthinobacterium > Janthinobacterium sp. LS2A. Next base: position 988,198 of record NZ_JAZHPB010000001.1, on the reverse strand, counting down.
TCTTCAAGGGTTTCGGCTGCACGGTGCTGGGCCACGACCCGTATCCGGCGCCCGCGTTCACGCAGCTGGGCACGATGGTGGAACTGCCACAGCTGCTGGCCGAGTCCGACATCGTCTCGCTGCATTGCCCATTGATGGAAAGCACGCGCCACATGATCAGCGAAGAAACCTTGCCGCTGATGAAGAAGGGCGCCATGCTGGTGAACACCTCGCGCGGCGGCCTGATCGACACGGGCGCCGTCATCGAGGCATTGAAATCGCGCCAGCTGGGCTCTCTGGCCATCGATGTGTACGAGCAGGAAAGCAATCTGTTCTTCCAGGACCGCTCGTCCGACATCATCGACGACGACGTCTTCCAGCGCCTGATGACGTTCCCGAACGTGCTGGTGACGGGCCACCAGGGCTTTTTCACCAGCGAAGCGCTGCGCGAAATCGCCGCCATCACGTATCACAACCTGCAATGCTTCCGCCAGGGCAAGCAATGCGAGAACAGCGTACTAGCTGGCTGACGCCTGTTTTTTAGGCTTGGGCGGCGGCTTGGGTTTTGGCAGCGGCAAGGCGTCCGCCGTGCGCCGCGCCAGCTGGCTTAGCCAGTCGCGCTCATCCCACAGCCCGCCATCGATGAGGAAGTACGGCTTGGCTTGCGGATAGGGCGGTGCTTCCTGCAACGTGCCTTGCGCGCTGATCCAGGCGCGGCCCGCGTCCGTCGGCTTGATGAACAGCTGGTCGTCTGCGACGACGGCGAACATCTTGCCGTCGCAATACAAGCCGTACTCGCCAAACATCTTTTTCGCGCTGATGCTGCCCGCGCCCGCCATCTGGTCGAGCAAAAAATCCACCGTGCCTTGCTGTGATGCCATTTCGTCCTCCGTGTGAGTGATCAGTGTAACGCACTGGCCAGGATGGTCGGGCGCGGCTACACTATGGCCATTGATTTTCTTGCACGATTTCACCCCATGACACCCCAGCATATCATTCACCGCGGCATCACCATCACCACCCTGACGGCCGGCCAGTCCATCGACACCCATTGCGCACCAGGCCACACGGCCATCCGCGAGCAGGACGACGGCTGGTGGCTGTATTTTGTCGACGAGGATGGCACAGTCGACGGCTACGACAGCCCGTTCGCCAGCCACGCCGAAGCGCTGTGGGCGGCCAAGGCCGCAGCCGAGTTCAGCGCGCAATGAAGGCCAGTCCCTGGGCCTTCCTGGGCTTGCCGCAAGCGCCCGTGCCGGAAGCGGAAAGCGCGGACTACGGCGCCTGCCGCGCCGAACTGGACGGCAAGCGACTGGTCCTGCGCGTGGCCAAAACCACCCCGACGAAAACCGGCCAGTTCGTCACCGTCTGGAAGCGCCCCCATCCCGACGCCGAGATCGCCCCGCTCGACGACGCGGACCCCGTCGACATCGTCATCATCGCCGTGGCCAACGACGATGGCGCGCGGCACGGTTTCTTCATTTTTCCGCGCAAGGTACTGCTGGAACGGGGCGTGATGTCGCGCGCCGGAGCCGGAGGCAAGCGCGCGCTGCGCGTGTATCCGCCGTGGTGTGCGCCTGAGTCCGCGCAGGCGCTGCGCACGCAGCGGTGGCAGGAGGAGTGGTTTGTGGCGGCGGGGAATCAGCACAGGCTGGAACAGCTGTTCGGGGAGTGACTATTCTCTTTTTCCTTGAATTTATCTGTGCCTTTAGTACTGAGTTAGAACGCATTATAAAATCTATTTATTTCCATAATGACAACTTCCACTTATACTGCGACGTTCCGACCATCGGCTATAAGCTGGCTGTTGTCAGTGACAAGATAAGGTATTATCATATTTGTAAATTTAAATAGGATTTAACCCATGGAAAATAGCGGCCCCAATATTCTTGTTTCATTTCTCCCATTGATATTGATGTCATTACTGATGGCAATAGCGGCACATCTTCTGGCGAAGGAAAAGGGGCGCAATGTAACAAAATGGACGATTCTTGCGTTGATTCCGATTGTAAACTTCGCATGTATCTGGTTCTTCATCGGTGCTTCAAATTTAAAGCTCGAGCGAAAAATTGACGATTTGGCTCTGCGCGTGCAAGCTCTGAGCGATAAGTAGGCAGGTTTTTCATTTTTCCTGACGGTTGGCGATATCAAGCAGGAACGATATTAAACAGCCGCATGGCATTCGGCATTTCCGTTGCCATGATAAGTTGGATAGGTTTGCCCATTGCTGTGAGATTGGCTTTGGCGCGGTCATATACCACGATGGCTTTTTCGTTGGTGAAATGACGAGACATATACAGGAAGCCATCGACCCGGAGCGGATTGCGATACACGGCCAGCGCCCATTGTTGAGGCAAGGTGTAACTTGATGTACCTGTCAATCCCGCATGACCGCCCATCTGCTTGAGCAAATGGCCGGTCAGGTCAAATAATCTCAAATTGCCACTGAATTGATGCACCCATCGGCGATCAATTTCGGACTTAGCGATAGGAAACGCGCCCTTTACAGGCACTGCATCATGTAACAGGGATTCGGCAAGCGCGACATCAAAGTTCGGCCCAGATAGCAGGTGCTGTATTCGGGATTGCCCGTCTTGCAGCCGGGTGCATCAAAGCGATTCTCGCCGCTGCAGCCGAAATAGGGTTCGCCAGCCGCATGGCCCGAGATGCGGTACAGACCGGGCATTGGCAGCCCGACGACGGGAAGCATCGCGCTCGTTGCCAGCACTTTTGGAGGCGGCTTCAGCCGGGTCGCTGCCACATCACGTCTCCCTGAACGCTGTCGCTGCGGCAATGACGTCGGCGAATTTTCCTTTCCGTAAGGCATTGATCGGGCTGATGCCGTTGAGCGACATGCGTGGATGGGTGAAGAACTGCCACTTGCTGGAACCGGCCAGGTGACCCAGTTCCTTGTTCACTTTGCCGAGCTGGCGACGGTTCAGGGTGGGATCGGCGAAGAAGGCAGGGTAAAGTTTCTTGCCGGCTGCGCTGTCCAAGGAAAACATCCGCTGCTCCGTCACCGCCTTGCTGATCGCCTGCCGCGTCACTCCCATTTGCTCGGCCAGCGTCTGTGAGGTGAGCAGTTCGCCTTTCTTTTCAAGGCTCGCGTATTTTTCCAGTTCCTGATGGGCAAACTGATCAAGGAATGCCTGGTTCGCTGGCGGAACCGTGCTTGCCGCACCTTGTATTGCTTGTATATGCTGGTATCGCTGGATCAACTCCTGGAGGTCGGCATTGGAAACGACAGGCACTCCCGGCAGCTGTTGCGGTACAAACGCCACTTCCTCCCCGCGGGCATGCTGGGCTGCCCGCTTGGTGCGTCGTATCTTGACCAATACGTAGCCATCGCCAAGGTCGATTCCTCTCGCCCCGATTTTCCGGATCGAATCACCCAAGGCCTTGCTCGGGTCAGGTACCGCCATTCGATGCGTGCTCTTCGCTTTCTCCGGCTTTGAAACTTCCAACTTTGCCATGACACCCTCCAGTTGCGATACCAAATTCTACTCCAGAACCTGATATTGACAACCAAAACAACTTTTTGTCGTAACGTATCGGCGTCAAGCCACCTTGCTCACCACATACCGGTACTTCCCCGACGCCTCCGCCGCGATCTCGTCGACTTCCTCGACGGCGATGTCGACCTGCGTGCCCAGCCTGGCCTGGAAACCGGCCACGATGGTGGCGCGCGTGGTGTCGTCGAGGCGCGGCAGGCAGACCAGCAGCACGCGCGTGCGCAGCAGGCTCTCCTGGATGATTTTAAAACTGCGCACTTGCGGCAGTTCGCGCACGATGTAGACGAGGGCCAGGCCGTGCATGACGGTGCCATCTACTGCCGTGAGGAAATCCGTGCTGCGCCCTTCGATTTTCTGCAGCAGGGGCAGGCCGCGGCCGCAGGTGCACGGCTGCGTGCCCAGCGCGCCCACGTCGCCCGTGGCGTAGCGGATGAACGGGTAGTCCTGCGTGGCCAGATGGGTGACGACGATCTCGCCTGTGGCGCCTGCGGGCAGCGGCCGGCCCTGGCCATCGACGATTTCCACGATGACGTCTTCGGCCGTGATGTGCATGCCGCCGTCCGGGCATTCGTGGGCGATGAAGCCCGCGTCGCGCCCGCCGTAGCCGTTGGCCACGGGACAGGCGAAGGCGGCCGCGATCTGCGCGCGTTGTTCGTCGTACAGGCGTTCGGCAGTGACGAACGCCACTTTCACGCCCAGGCCGTCGAGCGGCACGTCGCGTGCTGCAGCATGGCTGGCGATGCGGCACAGGGCCGACGGGTAGCCGAACAGCATGCGCGGGCGCCAGCGGCGCAATTGCTGCACATAGCCGTCCAGGCGCGCGGGCGACATGGCAAACGCGGGCAGCAGGGTGGTGCGCAGCAGCGCATCGCGCAGGCGGCGCACGCGGTCTTGCGCGTGCAGTTCGATGGGCGAACCCCACAGCACGGCTTCGCGGTCGCCGATGTCGACGCCCCACCAGCGCGTGGCGCGCCACTTGGCGGCGATGTCGTGGCTGATCCTGCGCCGGCCGAGGAAAAACTGCAGCGGCTCGCCGCTGGAGCCGCCCGTGGCGAACGGGCGCAAACCCACGGCGCGGGTGGACTTGAAGCTGTCGCGCGCGGCGGCGATGTCGCGCTTCCTCAGCAGCGGCAGGCGCGACAGATCGGCCAGTTGCCTGACTTGCTCGGGGTCGAAACCGCTGCGGGCGAACAGGGCGCGGTAGTAGGGCACGTGATCGGCCGCATGGCGCAGCAGCACGCGCAGGCGCGCCAGCTGCCACTCTTGCAGCTGCTCTGTGCTCCACCATTGCGAGCGTTCCATCCGGCGCAGCAGGCGCGCGCTGTGGTGGCCCTTGAGCCATTCATGCAGGGGAAACAGCCAGCGGGCGACGAGGCGCGTATAGGCGCCGGGGCGCGGCGCGGCGCGGATGCGGCGGTAATGCGCGGCCAGCCCGGGCGCGATGTCGGGCCAGCCGAAGGTGGCGGCGTGCCCCAGGCCGGCCTGCACTTGCTGCCGCGTGCGCGCCGGGTCGCGCAGCAGCGCCAGGATGGCGTGCGCCATGGCGGCAGGGTCGCCGGGCGGCACGAGCAGCGCCGTCACGCGGTCCTGCAGCAGGGCGGGGATGCCGCCCACGTTGGTACTGACGACCGGCACACCGCAGGCCAGCGCTTCGAGCACGGAATTGGGCATGTTGTCGGCCAGGCTGGGATTGAGGACGATGTCGCTGGCCTGGTACAGGGCCGGCATGGCGGCGTTGTCGACGGGGCCGGTGAAGCGCACGGCGTCGGTCACGCCGAGCGACCTTGCCAGGCGCGCCAGCGCCGCGCGCTCGGGCCCGCCGCCGGCCAGCACCAGGCGCGCCGCGGGAAACGCCTCGCGCACGATGGCGAAGGCGCGCACGGCGCTGGCGTTGTCGTACAGGCTTTCCAGGTGCCGCGCCACGAGGATGCACGGGCCATCTGCGGCTGCTGTGCGTGGCGTGGCTGGCCTGAATCGCTGCAAGTCCACCATGTTCGGCACGATGTGGGCCGTATGGCCGTATTGTTCGAAGACGCCGGCCAGATAGGCCGACGGCACGACGATGGCACTGGCGCGGCGCAGGCTGAACGCCACCAGACGCGGCGAGCGGGCGAAAAAAACGGCCGCTTCGCCGCCCCGGTAATTGAGCAAGGCAGGCTTGCCTTTCAGGCTGGCGATCCACAGCGCGGGCGCGGCCTGCAGATGCCAGGACCAGCCGGAATTGGCCATGATGTGGAACAGGTCGACCGTATTGGCCGTGCGCCACAAGCGCCACAGCAGCAGGGGCAGGCGCAGCGCGGCGCGCAGGTAGCGGATGCGCGCCAGCCACGGCGGCAGATGCGGACCGTTGACGGCCAGCAGCTGCACTTGTGCGCCGTCCTCACGCAGCTTGTGCGCCAGTTGCGCCGTTTGATTCGCCATGCCGCCGGCCGGCGGCGGCAGCGGGCCGACCAGCGCGATGCGCAGGCCCGTGAAGATCATGGCACTGCTCCCGCCGCTTCCGCCGCTTCCGCCGACACGCGCGCATACACGGGCGCATAGCGGCCCACGCTGGCGCCCCAGCTGCGCTCCGTCTCGACAAACGCGCGCGCCTGGCGCCGCAGTGCCGGCCAGCTGGCGGGCGCCTGCAGCAGGGCCAGTATGGCTTGCGCCAGCGCCTCGGTGTCGCCGGCGCGAAACAGCATGCCTGTCTTGCCATGGTCGACCAGTTCGCGGTGGCCGCCCACGTCGGACGCCACAACAAGACGGCCCTGCGCCATCGCCTCTAACGGTTTCAAGGGCGTCACCAATTCCGTCAGGCGCATCGGCAGGCGCGGATACACGCAGATGTCGACCAGCTGATAATAGGCGGCCACCTGCGCGTGCGGCACTCTGCCCGCGAACACCACGGCGTCGGCTATGCCCAGCTGCTCCGCCAGCGCCCGCAGCTGGGCATCCTGCGGACCGCCGCCGGCCAGCAGCAGCCGCAATGCCGGCTGCGCCGCCAGCAGGCGCGGCATGGCGCGCAGCAGCAGGGCCAGTCCCTCGTAGGCATAGAACGAGCCGATGAAGCCGATGACAGGATGACCATCCAAACCCAGCGTGTGGGCCAGTGCTGGATTATCAGAGACATTGAAATCGCCCGCATCGACGGCATTCGGAATCACGGTGATTTTATGCGCAGGCACGCCGCGCGCGCACAGCTCGCGCCGCAAGCCGTCGCAGATGGTGGTGACGGCGTCGGCGCGGCGCAGCGCATAGGTTTCCAGCGCGCGCGTGAGCCGGTAGCGCAGGCCGCCGGGCCGGCTGCTGCCATGGTCGGCGGCCGCGTCTTCCCAGAAGGCGCGCACTTCATACACGACGGGGATGCCCAGCGCGCGCCCCGCGTTGAGGGCGGCGATGGCGTTCAGCGCGGGCGAATGGGCGTGCAGGATGTCCGGTTTGAGGCGTTGCGCCAGCCGGCGCAGGCGCATGGCCAGGCCGATGATGACGGCCACTTGCCGCAGCACGGGCAGGCGCGCCCACCAGCGGGCATCGGGCGCCGTGCGGTAGAAATGCCAGCCGTCGACCAGCTGCTGCGCGCCATCGGACGGCCCCTGCTTGGCACTGGTGAGCTGCGTCGTGTGCCAGCCCATTGCGCGCTGCTGCCGCAGGATGGCCAGGGTGCGGAAGGTATAGCCGCTGTGCAGGGGCAGCGAGTGGTCGAGGATGTGCAGGATGCGCATGGCTTAGCCTGGGACGGTGGCTGCTACCGGGACGGCTGGGGTCAGACCCGCCGGGTCTGACCCCTTTGCAACCTGGCGCAAAAACGCTTCGAACATCAGCAGCGACCATAAGGGCGCGCTGTAGTCGCGCCGCCCGCTCGCATGCTGATCGAGTAGCAGGCGCACGTAATCCATGTCGAACAGGCCGCACTGCGCCAGGGTGGGACCCAGCAGCCGTTGTTGCAGGCGCTGGCGCAGCGGACCGCGCAGCCAGTCGGCCAGCGGCACGGAAAAGCCCATCTTCTGGCGGTACAGCAGGGTATCGGGCAGCAGCGGGCGCAGGGCTTTTTTCAGCAGGTATTTGCCTTCGCCGCGCCGCAGCTTGAACTGCGGCGGCAAGCCCGACATCCACGCCACCAGTTCATGGTCGAGCAGGGGCGAGCGCACTTCCAGCGCATGCGCCATGCTGGCCCGGTCGACTTTCGTGAGGATGTCGCCGGGCAGATAGGTTTTCAGGTCCAGGTACTGCACCTGCGACAGCGGGTCTTGCGCGGGGCTGGCCAGCGCGTGGCGGCGCAGCACCTCGACGGCGCGGTAACCGTGCAGGCTGCGCCGCAGCTCTGGGCTGAACAGGCGCGCGCGCATGGCGTCGCCCAGCAGGCTGACGCCGTGAAAATACGCGTCCGTCGTGTCGCGCGCCAGGCCCTCGAACGTGGTCTTGGCGCGCAGGAAGCGGGGCGCCCAGTCGGCCTTCGGATACAGCCGCCCCAGTGTGCCGAACAGCGACTGGCGCAAGCCGGCCGGCAGCAGCGGGTCCATCGCCTTGCGCACTTTTTCCTCGCGCGTGTGCAGGCGGTAGCGCCGGTAGCCGGCCAGGCTTTCATCGCCGCCGTCGCCCGACAGGGCCACCGTGACCCGCTGGCGCGCCAGCTGGCAGACGCGGTAGGTGGGCATGGCGGAACTGTCGGCGAACGGTTCGTCGTACAGGTTGGCCAGCAAGTCGATCAGTTCGAAGTCGTCCTGCTCGACCTGGCGCGCGTGGTGCGCCGTGCCATAGCGGCGCGCCACCAGGTCGGCGTAGTGCGCCTCGTTGTATGCCGGGTCGCCGAACGAGATGGAACAGGTGTTGACGGGCGTGCTGCTGACGCCGGCCATCAGCGCCACGACGGCGCTCGAATCGACGCCGCCGGACAGGAATGCCCCCAGCGGCACTTCGGCCACCATGCGGATGCGCACGGCTTCGCGCAGGCGCGCCAGCAGTTCGTCGGCCGCCTGCGCCTCGCTGGCGGGCGGGTTCGGCGCGAAGGGAATGTCCCAGTACGATTGCGGCGCGGGCAGCGGCTGGCCCGCGCGGATGGACAGGGTATGCCCGGGCGGCAGCTTGCGCGCGTGCTGGAAGATGCTGCGCGGCTCGGGCACGTAGCCGTAGGCGAAATACTCTTCCACTGCCAGCGGGTCGAGCGCGCGCGGCATGGCCGGATGCGCGAGCAGGGCTTTGAGTTCGGAGCCGAACAGCACGGTGCCGTCCTGCGCCTCGCCGTAGTACAGCGGTTTGACACCGAGGCGGTCGCGCGCGAGGAACAGCAGGTGGCGGCGGCGATCCCACAGGGCGAAGGCGAACATGCCGCGCAGGCGCTGCACGCATTGTTCGCCCCATTGTTCCCAAGCGTGGACGATGACTTCCGTGTCGCTGCTGGTGCGGAACTGATGGCCGAACTGGCGCAGTTCCGCCATCAGGTTGCGGTAGTTGTAGATTTCGCCATTGAAAACGATGGCGATGCTGCGGTCGGCGTTGAACAGCGGCTGCTGGCCGCTGGCCAGGTCGATCACGGACAGGCGCCGGTGCGCCAGGCCCAGGCCCGGTTCGCGGTGCAAGCCGCCTTCGTCCGGCCCCCGGTGGCGCAGGCTATGGTTCATGCGCGCCAGCAGCAGCACGTCGATGTCGCGCTGGCCCTGCAAATCAAAGATGCCGCTGATGCCGCACATGGAAGGCCTTTCAGGGAATGGTGGACAGGGGAGATGGCTGGCGCGCGCCCGTCAGGCGGTCGTACACGGCAAGGTAGGCGCCGGCCATGGCGGGCAGGCTGTGCTCGGCCAGCACCTGGCGCCGCCCGCGCGCGCCGTGGCGCGGACCCAGTTCGGGCATGCTGTAGTAGTCGAGCATGGCGTCGGCCAGCATCTCGGGCGAACCGGGCGGCACCAGCGTGCCGCTCCAGCCCGACTGCACCAGTTCCGCGTTGCCGCCCACCTGCGTGGCGACGATGGGCAGCCCCGTCGCCATCGCTTCGAGGATGGTGTTCGAGCTGCCTTCGGCCAGCGAGGGCAGCACGAACAGGTCCATCGTGCGCAGCAGTTGCGCCACGTCGTCGCGCGCGCCGGGCAGCCAGGCAAGGTGCGCCACGCCGGCCTGCTGCAGCAGCTCCAGGCAAGCCTGGCGGCACGGACCGTCGCCGACGATGATCAGGCGCAGGCGCGCGCGGGCGCCCGGCTGCGCCAGCAACAGCAAGAACGCGCGCACCAGCGAGGCATGGTCCTTGACGGCCGCCATGCGGCCCACGCTGCCGATGACGAAGGCGCCGTTGCACAGGAAGCCGGGCGGCCCCACGGCAGCCGGCGGCCCCAGGCGCGGGTGGAATTGCACGCTGTCGACGCCGTTGCCGATGTGCGACACCTGCGCGGGCGCCGCGCCGATGGCGTCCACCAGCCAGTGGCCCAGGTCGGCGCTGACGGCAATGAAGTGCTGCACCAGCGGCAGCATCAATTTGCGCAGCAGCCGGTATTTGCGGCGGGTGCCGTGCAAGTCGCTCATGTCGCGCCCGTGTTCGCCATGCACGCGCAGGCGCACGCCGGCCAGGCAGGCCAGCAGCTGCGCCTCGAGACAGCCCAGGTTACGCGTGTGCACCACTGCCGGCCGCAGCTGTTTCAGCACGCGGTACAGGTGCAGGTAGTGGCGCCAGTCCTTGCCTTCGCGCTTGTCCAGGCTGATCACATCGACACCGGGCGTGGTCAGGCGCAGGCGAAACGCGGTGGCGTTCTTCATGCAGACGATGGCGTGCCGGTAGCGTTCCGGCGGCAAATGGTTGATCAGGTTGACGAGGCCGTTTTCCAGCCCGCCCACGTCGAGCTGGTGGATCACGTGCACGATCAGGGGGGCGGCGCTGGCCGCTTCCGTGTCGCCGGTGTCGAAGTCAAGGGCCATGCGGCAGCTCCTGCAAGCGTTGTTCGATGACGGGCAGCGCCGCCTGCAGGAACGCTTGCAGGCGCGCGCGCGGCGGCGGCGCCAGCTCGTCGTAGGCGGCAAAGACGATGATGTCGGCGCCATCCTGGCGCCTGCCCAGCAGCTTGGCTTGCGCCAGCAGCAGTTTCACCAGCACGGGCCTGGCCGTGACGATGCCTCCCTGGCGATAGACGCGCCACACGAGCAGGCGTTCGCCGCCGTACGCCAGCACGCTTTCGCGCACGGCCAGCTTGCCGTTGACCAGGTTGACGTGCCGCACGCGCTGTGCCAGCGGCATCCAGCGGGCGCCGTACGGCAAGGCCTGGTGCGTCAGCAGTTCGGCATCGCGCGCCTGGCGTGCATACCAGTGCAGTTGCAGCCCCACGGGCGCATCGTCGCCGTCCTGGCGCGCATAGGTGGCGGTAAACCGCGCCGGCGTGCCCGCATACGGCGCTTGCCAGTCGGGTACCGCGTCGTGCAGGCGCCGCCAGGCGGGCGGATCGGGCAAGGCCAGCACCATGGCAGGCAGCGTGGCGCCATCATCGCGCTGGCTGGCCAGCGCCAGTGCCGGCCACACGGCCGCCAGCAGCAGGCAGGCCACGCCGGCGCGCACGGCGGCGCGCGGGCTGGCCGCGCCGGCGCTCAGGCGCACGGGCAGGGCTGACGGCACGGCGCGTGGCGGCGGCAATTCGCGCCAGCGCGCGGCCAGCCAGAACAGCAGCAGCGCCACCAGGCCGAAGAACAGCCAGCCATAGATCAGGTGGTCGACACCCACGGCCAGGCGCATGTCGCTCAGGTGGCCCAGCATCACGATCAGGTAGGCGCGCACGCCGTTGGCGAGGATGGGAACCAGCAGGGCGGCGGCCATGACGGCCACGCGCCGCCGCGTGCTGTGGCAATTCACATGGGCGAACAGGGCGCCCAGGGCCAGCGCGGCGATCAGATAGCGCAAGCCGCTGCACGCTTCCACCACCGACCAGTTGCCGGTGGGCAGAGAAAAATTGCTGCCATCGCGAAACACAGGCACCCCCGACCATTGCAGCGCGGTCACCGTGAAAGCGGCCGTGAAGTCGATCAGGGGCTCGATGAAGACTTCGCCAAACGGTACGGCGAGGAACAGATACGCCAGCGGAAAGGCCAGCAGGCGCACGGCCGGCCAGCCGAGGATGGCCAGCACGCAGGCGGGCAGCATGGCCGTGGCCGCATATTGTTCCACCACGGGCACGTTGGCGGCGTCGGCCAGCAGCCATGTCAGGCCCAGCACGCCCAGCAGCAGCAAGCCCTGGCGCGACGGCCGGGGCGCCAGCGCGGCCAGGCGGGCGCGCTGGCGCCAGGCCAGCCAGCAACTGATGGGCACGATCAGGAAACCGTGCGCGAACGTTTGCGAGCGGGCCCACAGTTCCACCATCGACCAGAAAGTGGCGTGGTACAGCAGCACGACGGCGGCCAGCGACAGCAGCAGCGCCGCCAGCGCGGCCTGGCGCCGCGGATGACCGTGCGGCAGGACGGCCGCATCCGGCAAGCGGGCCAGCTGGTCGAGCTGCAAGCTCATGTGGATGGCTCCCGCACGGGCTGCAAAGGCGAGGCGGCGCCGCTGGAGGCAGCCTCGGAATTGGCCTCGGCTGGCAGGCCCAGCATGGCGCCAAGGCCGCGCAGATTGCGCTCCCAGTCGTAGTCCTGCAAGACCAGCTGGCGCGCCGCCGCGCCGATGGCCGCGCCGCTCCCTTCGGCCGCGCCACTTTGCGCATTGCGCAGCACGCGCGCCGCATGGTGGATGAATTCGGCGTCGTCGCGCGCCAGCAGCAGTTCCAGGCCCGGCTGCGCGGCGATGCCTTCGAGCGCCTGCGGCGTGGCCAGCACGATTTTGCCCATCGCCATCGCTTCGAGCACCTTGTTTTGCACGCCGCGGGCGATGCGCAGGGGCGCCACGGCCAGCGCCGCGCCGGCCAGGTAGGGCCGGATATCGGGCACCTTGCCCGTCACCACCACGCCGGCCACCCGCGCCAGCGCCGTGACGGCGGGCACGGGTGCGCTGCCGACGATATAGAACTGCAGCTGGGGAAACTGGCGCCGCAGGGCGGGCCAGACGTGGCGCACGAACCATTGCACGGCGTCGACGTTCGGCCAGTAATCCATGGCTCCCGTAAACACCAGCGCCTGCACGCCCGCCGGATACACGCCAGGCTGGGCCGGCATGGGCGTGAAATACGCCGTGTCGACGCCGTTGTTGAAGTAGCCCGTCTTGCGCCGCGCCATCGGTGCGCACTGGCGGAACAGGGCCGCTTCGGCCGGCGAGACGAAGCTGGCGGCCGTGAACTGCTGGGCGATATGGCGCTCGTACTGCAGCAGCAGCTGCGCTTCGCGCCGGTACAGCTGCGACATGGGCCAGGGCTTGCTGTCGCCGTACTGGCGCCATTTGTCGGAATCGACGTCGACGAAATCGATCACGCGGTGCAGATGCCGGCTCGCGCTGCCGTCGATGTATTGCGCCATGGGCCCGGAAAAGGCCAGCGCGTGGCGCACCTTGCCGCCGGACACCAAGCCGTCGACCCATTGCAGCAGGCGCGCATCGCGGTAGTACTGCACGCTCATGGCCTGGCGCGACAGCAGCGCCTGCATGGCGCGCCAGCGGGCCGGGCCGCGCCGCAAGTCGATGAAGCGCGTGCTGGCGCACAGGGCGGCCACGGTTTTCGTGTGTTGCCAGTCGTCGTCATCGTCGATGAAGCAGCCCAGGTGCACGCGGAAATGCCGGCTCAGATATTGCAGCATGTGCCACGAGCGTATCTTGTCGCCCTTGTTGGGCGGATACGGCAGGCGGTGGGCGAGGAAGAGCAGTTCGCGCATGGTGGGTCCCCTTGCTTAGCCCAGTTGCCGCACGATGTGCGGCCCCAGCAGGTTGGCCAGCGGCAGCGGCAGGCGGCGCCAGGCGCGGATGAACAGCGCGTATTTCGGATTCAGAGGATTGACATCCGGCAAGGCCTTGCCGCGCACGAGCTTGTAGGCATACGGCAGCGGCTGCGGCGCAAAGCCCCAGTTCTTCTTGAAGTCGTATGCCCCGGTCCCCAGCTTGCTGCGGCCGAAATCGAACAGGCGGTAGCCGCGTGCGCAGGCGCGGCGCATCGCTTCCCAGTACATGAAATCGTTGGCGCCTGTGCTGCGCGCCAGCACGCTGCCGCCGCCGTAATACGGCAGCACTTCATCGCGGAAATAGAACAGCAGCACGCTCGCTTGCGCCTGCTGGCCGTGGTAGACGGTGAGGATGTCGCAGGCGTCACCGAACACCGTGCGCAGCAGGGCAAAATGGCGGCGCGCGAAGACGGGCGTGCCCAGCCGGTGCACGCTGGCCGCATAGATCGGGTAGAAACGGCTGATGTCATAGTCGATCGCGCTGTGCAGGCCGGCCGCCATGGCCTTGCGCACGACGGCGCGCTGCTTGCGGGGAATCGCCAGCAGATTCTGTTCGGCGTCGGGGAGCAAGGGGCGGCGGAAGGTCGCGTACAGGGGTTTCTGCAGCCAGGAGGCGTCCAAGGTTTCCTCCGGCACTTCGCGCCAGCGGTATTCCAGGTGCCCCACGCCGAGACGCCGGGCCAGTGCCAGCGCGGCGCTGTCGAGCGCCTGGCGCACGGAAGAACTGCCGCTGGCGACGCCGCCATACACGCAAAAGGGCAGCGACACGAGGGCGGAGCCGAACAAACGGCTGCGCAGGTGGGCCAGCGGCAGCACGCCGGCGATGCGCCCATCCTGTTCCGCGTACAGGAAATGGCTGTCGTGTTTGAAACCTTGCTCCATGATGGTTTGCCAGCCGGCCCGGTGAAAGAAGGTCGCTTCCGGGCACGTGGCGACAAAGGCGTCCCAGCGCGCATGCTCGTGCCCCTGCAGGGACCGCACGGCGATGGCGGCGCTCGATGGTGCCGGGTCGGGAGCAAGGCTGGCCTCGTGCATCATGTACTTTCCAGAAAAATACGGTCCATGCGGTCCCAGGCGAAGTCGCCCGTCAAACGCCCCAGCCGTGCTTCCATGCGCCCCAGGTTCAGGTAGTGGCGAAAACGCGTCCTGGCGCTGAGGCCCGGCGGACGCGGCTGGCCGGGATCGAGTTCCCAGGGATGAAAATAGAATATGCCAGCTTGCCCGTCGCGCGAATTGATGCGTCGCAAAAGCCAGCGCGACAGTGCATACGGCATCAATCTGAAATAGCCTCCACCGCCGGCCGGCCAGTTGCGCCCGCGCAGGCGCACGGTGCTGACGGGCAATTCCAGCACGCCGTGTGGACCCCGTGGCCGCCAGGCGAAGCGGGGAGCATCGGGCATGCCGTAGTGGTCGTGGCGGATCGGATAGATGCTGGAACTGTAGCGGTAGCCCGCTTCCTGCAGCACGTCGAAAGCCCACAGATTGGCCGCGCCGATGGAAAAGCTGGGCGCCCGGTAGCCGCGCACGGCCAGCCCCGTCAATTGCTCGAGGATGGTCTTGCTGCGGCGCACGTCGTCGGCGAATTGCGCGGCCGATTGGTCGCTGGCGCGCAGGTGCGCATAGCCGTGGCTGGCCACTTCGTGCCCGGCCTCTGCCACGCGGCGCAGCATGGCCGGATAGCGCTCGGCGATCCAGCCCAGGGTAAAGAAGGTGGCGTGGATGCGCCGGCTGTCGAGCAGCATCAGGATGCGCTCGATATTCGCCTCGACCCGGCATTCCAGGCGGGGCCAGTCGGCGCGCGCGATGTGCGGCGCGAAGGCGGACACCTGAAAGTAATCTTCCACGTCGATGGTCAGCGCGTTGCGCAAAATCAGCGGCGGCGTCACGGCGTGCCCCGGCGCGCCGCCAGCCAGGGTGCGATGACGGCGGCGATGCGCGTGGCCGCATGGCCATCCCACAATGGCGGAATGCGGCCCTGCTTGCCGCCCGTGTCCAGGATGCCCCGCGCCAGCGCCAGGATGGCGGCCGGGTCCGTGCCGGCCAGGGTATTCGTGCCATCGCTCACGGTGACGGGCCGCTCCGTATTGTCGCGCAGGGTCAGACAGGGCACGCCCAGGGCCGTGCTTTCTTCCTGCACGCCGCCCGAATCCGTCAGCACCAGGCGCGCGTCCTGCATCAGGCCCAGCATTTCCAAATAGCCCAGCGGCGGCAGGCGGACGATGGCATGGCGCGCCAGCAGCGGCTCCAGGCCCGCCAGGCGCAAGCCGGCCAGGGTGCGCGGGTGGATGGGAAACAGCAGCGGCAGTTGCTGCGACAATTGCCCCAGCGCCCGCAGCAGCGCTTCCAGTTGCACCGGCGCATCCACGTTCGATGGCCGGTGCAGGGTCAACAGGCCATACGCGGGCGGGCAGGCGTGGCCGTGGGCGCGCAGGGTGGCGGCCGGCGGTACGGCGCGCGGCAGTTGCCGCCGCAGGCTGTCGATCATGACGTTGCCCGTGAAATGGATGCGTTCGGGGGCGATGCCTTCGCGCAGCAGGTTGGCGCGCGCGCCTTCCTCGCTGGTCAGCAGCAGGCTGGATAACTGGTCCGTCAGCACGCGGTTGATTTCCTCGGGCATGCGCCGGTCGCCGCTGCGCAATCCCGCCTCGACATGGATCACGGGCATGCCGCGCTTGGCCGCCACCAGCGCGCAAGCCAAGGTGGAATTGACGTCGCCCACCACCAGCACGCCATCGGGCGCCAGCGGCGGGTGCGCATCGAGCACGGCGTCGAAGCGGCGCATGATCTCGGCCGTCTGCTGGGCGTGGTTGCCCGAGCCCACGTCGAGGCAGATGTCGGGCGGGCGCAGATCCAGGTCCGCAAACAGCTGGCCATTCATGGCCGTGTCGTAATGCTGGCCCGTATGCAGCAAGGTGACGCGCACGGCGGGCGCCTGGCGGGCCAGGGCGGCCAGGATGGGCGCCATCTTCATCAGGTTGGGGCGCGCGGCCACCACGCACAGCAGGTGCGCCGGCGCGGCGGACGCAAGAGAGGGGTCGGACATGCGGGCTCCTTAGAATTGCATGGTGAGCGTGGCGCTGACGCCGTTTTCGCGGTAGTCGCCGCCGCGGTTGCTGGCGTGCCGCGTGTGCCGCACGTCGATGCTGGCCGTCATGTTCGGCTGCAGGATGCGCGTGTAGCCGGCCGTCAAGGTGATGTTGTTGTCGCGCCGGGGTACGCTCAGCGAGCGCACGCTGGCGTAGCCGGCATTGACATTCACGCTGGTGCGCGAACTGGCTTGCCAGCTCCAGCCCACATTGCCGCCGATCTGGCGCGTGCGGTCTTCGCTGCCGAATTCCACGCCGGGCAGCAAGCCGCTGTCGATGCCGCTGGCCGTTTGCGCCGTGCGGTCGACGGCCGTGATGCCGGCGATCGTCGTGCTTTTCGCCGTGGCGCGCGCCATCGTCAGCTTCAGCTGCTTTTGCAGGAAATAGCGGTGGCTGAAGTAATTGATGGCGCCCCGTTCCGGCCCCAGGCTGTTGGCGTAGCGCAGGAAGGCATCAATGCGCAGGCGCCGGTCGCGCGCATTGGGAAAGATGCCGCGCCACAATTGATCGAGCAACTGGCCCGCGTCGCGGTTGCCCAGGCGCGAAAACTGCGTCGGCATGGTGGTGATGTTTTCGCTGTAGTTCAGTTGCCAGTTGGTATGGCGCTGCAGGAACGTGGCGTCCAGGCTGTAGGTGGTGCCAAAGAAGCGCTTGCCCGTGCTGAAGGCGACGCTGGTGCGCGGCGACGGTGTCCACACGCCACCCAGCGACCAGAAGCGGCCCTCGGGCGCCTTGCCGCTGGCCGAGATATAACCTTCCTTTTCCATGCCGCCGCTGGCCGTGGCCGACCATTTGCTGCTGAATGGATAGCGCAGGCCCACGCTGCTGCGCTGCATGCGCACGGGCGCCAGCTTGCTGTCCTGCGTGCGGCGCACGTCGTGGCTGGCGTTCCACGTCCAGCCGTTGCCGCGCGGCTCGCCGCTGAGCAGCAATTCCATTTCATCGCTGTGTACGGACAGCAAGTCGCCGCCGCTGTCGACCGTGTTGCGCGTATAGCGCAGCTCGGCCGTGGCCAGGCTGCGGAAACGGTGGCGCAGATACGGGCTGATGCCCGTGGTGCGCACGGTGCTGGCATTGTCCGTGTCGGGCAGGTCGTCGATCAATTGGGGGCCGAACGGCGAGATGTTGCGCCGGCTCACGCTGGCGTTGGCATCGATGAAGAACCAGTCCTTGACCAGCTCGGCGTCGGCCGAGGCCTGCAGTTCGTGGTTATCGGTATCGGCCCGTTGTCCGGACAGGTATTTGTGCCAGCTGTAATCGAGGTGCACGCGCAGGCGGGGGCCCGTGCCGATGAGGGCGATGGCGGGCGCGATTTCCGTGATGAAGTCCGATTGCGCCTTGCCGGGCGGCGCGCGCAAGGCATTGTCCGTATAGCTTTCGCGCAGGCGCAGCGACGGTTTTGCCAGCCAGTCGATGGCACTGGCCGGCACGGGCAGCAGCAGCGACAGCAAGGGCAGCAGCGGTAGCGAGCCCCGGCGGCTAGTCGTAATGGCCATAGCCGTAGTAGTCGTTGCCGGGGAACGATTTGGTCTTATTATAGATCAAATGAATGTGTTCGCACGACTCGATCTGCCGCAGCGCTTCCTTGACGGCGTGCTGGGTCGTCGTTTCCGCCTCGACCACCATCACCACTTGCCCCATCTGACCCACCAGCGCGTGCGCTTCGCTGGTGATCAGCAGGGGCGGCGAATCGAAGACGACGATGCGGTCGCCATAGCGGCTGGCGATTTCTGCCAGCAAGCGGCTCATGGCGCGGCTGGCCAGCAATTCCGTCGCGTGCTTGTTGCTGCGCCCGGCGGGAAGGATGCTCAGATTGGCCACGTTGGTTTTCAGGATCACGTCGGCCATGGCCAGTTGCGGGTCCAACAGCACGTCCATCAGCCCCGGCTCCGGCGGCAGGCCCAGCACCTTCAGCACGGACGGGCGCGCCACGTCGGCATCGACCAGCAGTACGGTGATATCGAGTTCCATGGCGATGCTCATGGCCAGGTTGACGGCGCAGTAGGTCTTGCCTTCGCCCGGCATGGCGCTGGTGACGACGATCAGGTTGCCGTGGCGGATGGCGTCGCTGCCGCTGGCGCGCGCCTGACGCAGCAGCGGGCGCTTGATGATGCGGAAATCCTCGGCCACGGCGCTGCGCCCGCCATCGTGCGTGAGCATGCCTTGCTCGGCCAGCCGGGCCAGGTTCAGGGCGCGGTAGCGGGGCGACCGGCTTGCATCCGCGCCATCCGTACCGTTCACTGTATAAGGCACGCTGGCCTCGGCCACGCCGAGGATCGTGGGTTCGTGCTTGCCGCTGTCCTTGCTGCTCATCGTCGCTCCCTTGGATCTAGAATTTCAGCAGCGCGGCCGTCATGACCCCGCCGTACAGGACGAACAGGCTGCCCAGGCAGGCGCCAAAGCCATAGCGGGCGCGGCGGCGGCGTACCTGCTGCAGCGGCGTCCAGTTCATCGATACCGTGCCCAGCACGTTCAAGCCTGTGGCATCGCGCAGTTCGGAGGGGCTGAGGAAGGTGGGGCGCACCTGGCTGATGAGCAAGGCCGTGGCGACGCCGGCCACCAGGGCCGCGCCCAGCGCCGCGCTGAACAGCAGCGGGCGGTTCGGGCCGACGGGCGCATATTGCACCGTGGGCGGGTCGATGATCTTGAAGGCCATCATGTCGGTGGTGGAACTGAGTTCGCCCGACAGCTTGGCCGCTTCGCGCCGGCCGATCAGCTTTTCATAGTTTTCCTTGTTGATGATGTAGTCGCGGTTGAGCTGCGCCAGCTGCGATTCCACCTCGGGCACGGCATTGCTTTGCGCCAGCAGGCGCTCGTTGCGCGCGCTGTATTCCTGCACGCGGGCGCGGATGGCGGCCACCTTGGCATCCGCATCCGTCAGCGCCACCTTCAGCTGCTGCAGCATGGGGCTGTAGTTCTTGCCCGGGTCGCCGGACGCCGCTTTCAGCTTGTTTTCCTCGATCTTGCGTTCTTCCAGCTGGGCCACCAGGCGCTTCGAGGCGATGATGTCGGGATGCAGTTCGGTAAATTGCATGCGCAGGCTGTCGAGGTTCTTGTTGATCGAGGCGATGCGCTCGTCGAGCTCGGGATTCGTGATGGCCGACGCGCTGGGCTCCAGGTCGAGCACGGGCTCGTCGCCCTCGATCTGGCTCTGGATGGCCTTGCGTGCCTGTTCCGCCTCGACCAGTTCCAGTTTGGCATTGTTCAGGCTATCGGACGACATCAGCAGCTGGCTGCCATAGTCGATGCCCTGGCGCGGCAGCAGCAGGTTGTTGCGGATCTTGAATTCCTTCACCAGGTTTTCCGCCGCGCTCAGCTTGTCCTCGTAATTCTTGATCTGCTCGTCGATGAACTGCACCGCCTTTTGCGAATCGCCTTTCTTTCCCTGGAAGCTGCCTTCGACAAAGATGGTCAGCAGGCTTTGCACGACGTCGCGCACGAGCTTGGGGTCGCGTCCGCTGTAGCTGATGGTGTAGATGTCATACGCGTTGGTGCCAGTGATCTTGATGCGGCTCATCAAGTTGTCCAGCTGGGCTTCGTGCTCGCGCACGGTCTTCGAGTCCAGGTCGAGGTCGACCATGCGCATGACGCGCTCCACATTCGGGCGGCTGAGCAGGGTACGGCTCATGATGGCCACCTGCTGTTCCGTGTTCGGCACGCTGGTCATGCCGGCCATCAACGGCTTGAGGATGGTTTGCGTATCGACAAACACGCGCGCCGACGTCTGGTAATCGTCGGGCAGGGTGATCACCTTGATGAAGCCGCCGATGGCCACCAGCCACGCCACCAGCACCGCATGCCAGCGGTACTTCCAGATGCCTTTCAAGCCGGAAAGCAGTTGCTGTATCAATTCTTCCATGTCGCTTCCTTCAGGTAACGGTGCTGCCCGGTAGATGGGTTGGCGGCGCGGACAACGACGGCGTCTTGCAAGAAATACTTGCTTGTTGAGTAAGCAAAGTATAGGGCGGCTGTGGAGCAAGATTTCCCAAGATGATTGCTTCTTGATACGCCTCAAGGTTCACTTGCCGGGTTTTAATAATCATAGGAAGTTCGCGGCCCAGGCTGGTTCTGCGGGGCCGGCCATGGACGCGCATCGACTCGAAGAGGCTCCGCATGAATCCATTTCGCCGTGCATTTGTCTGCAACACGCTGGTCCTGGCGGGCGCCGCCAGCCTGCTGGGCGCCTGCCGCACGCGCCATCCGCTGGCGCCTTCCGACGACAGCGCCCCCATGCACGATTACCTGATCGGTCCGGGCGACTCCGTCAACATCATCGTCTGGCGCAATCCGGAAGTGTCGCTGACGGTGGCCGTGCGGCCGGACGGCAAGATCACCACGCCGCTGGTCGAGGATTTGCCCGCCAGCGGCAAGACATCGACCCAGCTGGCGCGCGATATCGAGCAAGCCTTGAGCAAGTTCATCCAGCAGCCCGTGGTGACGGTCATCGTCACGAACTTCTCGGGGCCATATGGCGAGCAGATCCGCGTCATCGGCGAGGCGGCCAAGCCGCAGGCGCTGCCGTACCGGCTGGGCATGTCGCTGATGGACGTGCTCATCGCCGTCGGCGGCATCACCGACTTCGCGGCCGGCAACAAGGCCAGCATCATCCGGGTACGCGAAGGCAACCAGCAGCAGCTGCGGGTGCGGCTCGACGATTTGCTGAAGGAAGGCGATATTTCCGCCAACGTCATGATGCGGCCGGGCGACGTGTTATTGATACCGGAAAGCTTTTTTTAACAGCAGGCTCGTCAATATCAAAACAGCAATTATATTTGCCATTTTGTACTTATAGACAAATTTCATCGTGTTATTTTGCTATCCCAAGGCAAATTTCTTCTGTTTTTTTAGCTATTGCTGGGAACTTCTCCAGTTTTTCTCTTGTCACAAGGCATTGGCTTCAGTCCGTCTCGACGGCTGCCGATGAACGTGAGGACAAGATGAGCTTTGAAGATGAACCCATAATTTCCTTCGACACGCCAGGCAACTTCAGTGATCTGGTGGTGGGCGAGGGGCAGATCGACCCGGCCATGGAGCATGAGCTCGACCTGCAGCGCTTTCATATCCGCATGGCCAATTCGCGTGGCCGGCGCGAAGCGGCCAGTTTGCTGATCCGCAAGATGTACGGCTGGCGCGGCTATGCCGTCGATCCTTGCACGGCCCATGCGCTGAATAAAATCACGCTGTTTGCGGAAACGGCCGGCACCACCGTCGGCACCATGACCTTGTGCCTCGATAACGACGAGACGGGCTTGCCCGCCGATGAAAACTTCCGCGACAAGCTCGACGTCCTGCGCGAGCAAGGCCGGCGCCTGTGCGAACCGTCGCGCCTGGCCATCGACAAGGGCGTGAGCAAGCGCGTGTTTGCGGCGCTGATTCATATTTCTTATATCTATGCTCACAATATTCACGGCTTTACGGATTACGTGATTGAAGTCAACCCGCGCCATGTGGTGTTTTACAAGCGCATGCTGGGTTTCCAGGACTTCGGCGGCGAGCGCGAGTGTACGCGCGTGGGGGCGCCGGCCGTGCTGCTACGGCTGGACCTCGATTACATGGGGGCCCAGATCCGTAAATTCGGTGGCCTGATGGAACAGCATGGGGGTGAACGGTCGTTTTACCCCTTTTTTTTTCCGACATGGGATGAGCCCGGTATTACTGACCGGTTGAGGCAGGGGCGCAACTGACGATTTATTTATTCTTCAGCAAGATCGCCTGCATGTGGCTGCCTGGAATCGCGTACGTGATGCCGCTGGGCGCGCTGATGGCGGCCTCTTTGAGGCCCTTGACGTACACCATGTTGACGATGCCGTAGACGAGACCGGTCTCGGGATCGAACAAGGGGCTGCCGCTGCTGCCCGGATACGCCGTCGCGTCCAGCTGGAACACGGTGTACGGCGCCTTTTGTAGCTGCGCCAGGCGCCGCACGTCGAGGCGCTGGGCGTTTTCGCTGGGCATGACCACCGGTGTCAGCGATGACACGGTGGCGCGGTGCGTCACGTGGCGCAGTCCGAGCAAGGTGCCCAGCGGAAATCCCGTAAACGCCATGGCCTGGCCTTCGCGCACCGTGGCCGCGTCGCCCAGCGCCAGGGCGGGCAGGGGCGCGCCCGCCAGGCGCAGCAATGCCAGGTCGTGTTCCGTGTCCAGCGCCTGGACCTTGGCGGGGCGAAATTGCGTTACGTCACCCTGGCCCGTGAGTATGCCGATGACTTCGTTCGGATTGGCGTCGAGCAGTTTCTGGATCACATGGGCGCAAGTGAGCACGCTCAAGCCGTCGCCCGTCACGAAACCCGTGCCGATGAAATTCATCGGCGGCGTGCGCGTCTTTTGCAGGCTGCCCACGCCGACGATCGATGGTTTGATGCGCGCGATGGTTTGCGCCAGCGGCGCATCGGCGCGGCACGGCACGCTGGCCAAGACCAGGCAAAACACGAGGGCGGACAAGCATGTAAACGGCAGGGCTTTCATGGCGGCGCACTTTCAACGTGAGGAGGTGGCACGGGCTGCAGCAGCGCGCACAGCAGCATCAGATAGCAGAGCAGGGCGATGCGCGGCACGTCGAGCAGACTGTCGAACAGGCCGACGACGAGAAAACCCAGCACGGCGGCGGCGCAGGCCAGCGCGCCTGCATCGCCGCGCGCGGTCTGGCGCAGCAGGCGGTGGCCGGCCAGAACCAGCAGGGCCAGCAAGGACAGGGCGCCGCACCAGCCCGTTTCTATCAGCAAATGCAGTGCCATGCTCTTGATATGCCACGGCAAGTGGTGGTGGTCGCTGCTGAAAAACCAGTAATTATTGGCTTGCGTGAAGCTCCCGTTGGCGATCAGTTCCTCGCCGCCCGGCGCGCGCAAGCTCAGATTGTCGACTTCGAGCACGGATGAGGTGGCCGTGCCGCTGGCCGCCAGTTCCAGCTGCACGGGCGGACGCAGCAGCCAGGCGCCCGCGCCCAGCCAGGCGCTGTCGAACGGCACTTCATAGTGCTGCCATCCCTCCGGCGGGTTGCCAGGCGGCGGCGGGCGCAGGCGCAGCGGAACGTTCACGCAGCCCTGTGCGTACAGCAATTGCCGCTGGCACAGGCGCACCAGCAGCACGGGCATGGGTCCCGTGCGCCGCACGTCGAGCGCCAAAGTGTAGCGCGTCGCGGGCTGCACGGGCAGGCGTTGCAGCAGCCGCAGCAATTCGCCATAGCCGGCGCTGTAGCCGGGACTGGTCAGGCGCACATAGCGGTTTCCCCCTTCGTCCGCATACGCGATGCTGGCCGGCACCTCGCGCTGGGGATTGTGCCAGTAATACGTGGCGGGAAAGCTGCCGCTACCCATGCCGAACAGGCGGTCGCCCCAGTCGGACGACTGCATGGCCAGCGCCTGCCGCCAATGGCGCAAGCGGCCTTGCATGTCGAAGGCCGTGGTGGCGAAACGTTCTGTGGCGTAATAGCTGGCCGACACGGGTATGGCCAGCAGCAGCAGGATGCCGGCCGCACCCGCGATGCTGATGCTGGCGCGGTCCAGCCGCCACAGCGGCGGGCGCAGGCGTCCATTGCACAGCATCAGCATGGCCAGCAGCACGACCAGGCTGGCCGGCAGCAGGGCCGGCGGTCCCGCCCAGTGCCAGCCTATCCAGGCGAGATTGCATGCCAGCATGGTCCACGCCATCATCGCCAGCCCCAGCCTGTCCAGCCCTTTGCCAGCCTTGCCGCCGGCGCTACCGGGCCACAGCGTGCCCACCAGCAGCACGGCGGCCAGCAGGAACAGGAAATACGGGCCTTTCAGCCAGCCGGCCGTTTGCTGGCCGGACGGTTCCGGCCACCAGGCGGCCAGCAAGCCTTGCAGGCACAGCGCGCACAGCACGCTGGCAGGCGCCAGGCTCCACGGCAAGGGCCGCGCCGCCAGCACGAAGCTGGCCGCGAGCAGGACGACGGCGGCCAGCAAGCCCCGGTAGCCGGCCAGGCTGAACATGTACACGAGCAGGACGGTGCCCAGGCCGGCCAGCAGCAGCCTCAGCAACACTCCGCGCGTGGGCAACAGGGAAGAGGCGCGCCGCGCCGCGCCGGGCGCCGTCCGCAGGGTTTGCCAGAATCCCAGCAGCATGGCCGCGGCCAGGGCCGCGTACAAGCCCCGTGAAAAAGTCGTGAACGCCGCGTGCAGGGCCAGGGCCAGCAGCAGCATGGCCAGCACCGCCTGCCAGCGGCTGCTGGCGCGCGCCAGCCACAGCGCGGCAAACGGCAGGCTCAGGGCCAGGTAGCCGTCCAGCGCGGCGCCACCCGTGTGCATGGCGGAAAACGGCGCCGTGATGCGGTAGTCGCTGGACAGGTTCGACAGGCCGGGAAACACGGTCCGTTCCCATAGCGCGAACAGCGACACCATGGCCAGCCCGGCCAGCATGCCCGGCAGCGCGTAGCGGCGCAAGGCGGACGCAGACGCGTCGCGCAGCAGCAGCGGCAACAGCAGCATGCTCCAGGCCCAGGCCTTGCCCAGCCGCAAACTGTTGTAGGGGCTCAGGTAGTTATCCCAGGCATTCAGGTCGAGTGGCGCCAGCGGCAGGACGCCGCGCAGCAGCGCCGCCAGCCAGGCCAGGCTGCACAGCAGCAAACAGGCGCGGGCGGCGGGCGAGAGCCGCGCCGCTGCCGGGTGGGCCGGTCCGCCCAGGCGCCAATAACCGCAGGCCACGGTCAGCAACAGCAGCACGTCGATTTCTTCGAGGAAGAACCAGCCCGTCCACGGCGCCAGGTCCAGCACGGGCAGCAGGGCGGGCACGCAGAACAGCCAGCAGGCGGGACGCCAGCACAGCAGCAGGAAATATGCGGGCAGCAGGGCGGCAAACAACAGGCCGGGCCAGCCGTGCCCCAGCGGATAGTGGCGCAAGGCCAGCATGCAGGCCGCGCCCGCCAGCAGGGCCAGCGGCCGCGCTGCCAGGCCGGGCATGGCAGCGTGCACAGCCATGGCTTACAGCTGGGTCAGCAAGGCCTGCGCCTCGGCCCGCTGTGGAAAGTCCTTGTTGGCGGCCAGCAGTTGTTCCAGCTGCTTGCGCGCACCGCCCTTGTCGCCCGATTTCGCCAGGGCAGCGCCCAGGTGATACTGCACTTCGGGCGACTTCGGCGCCAGTTCCGCCGCCTTGCGCAGCAGGGCTGTGGCGCGCTTGACGTCGCCTTGCTGCAGCACGATCCAGCCCAGGGTGTCGAGCACGGCGGGATTGCCGGGCGACAGCTTCAGTGCCTGCTCGGCCGTGGCCTGCGCGCGCGGATCTTTTTCCTGCTGATACGCCCACGCCAGGTCGTTCAGCGCCACCACGTTATCCGTGTCCTTGGCGACGACATACTGGAAGTGCTCGATGGCGGCGCGGTATTGCTTGGCGGCCAGCCGGGTGCCCGCCAAATAGGTGCGCGTCGGCAAGTCTTCCGGATGCTCCTTCAGCCAGGTGGCCATGCGCGCATCGGCTTCGCGCTCTTGTCCGGAAGCCTGCAAGGCGCGGTACAGCTGCACCTGCAACGGCCCGATGGGGCTGATGCCGAACGCGTGCTGGTACAGCTTGACGGCTTGCTGCGGCAGCTTTTGCTCCATCAGCACGTCGCCCTCGAGCTTGTAGCCGGCCGCCAGCTTCGGCTGCTGTTCCTGTACTTGCCGCGCCACGGCCAGCGCCTCGCGCTGGCGGTTCAGGTTCAGCAGCAGTGCCACTTCGACGACGCGCGCTTCGAGCAGGGTCG
Organism: Janthinobacterium sp. LS2A; assembly: GCF_036543145.1. Classification (NCBI taxonomy): domain Bacteria; kingdom Pseudomonadati; phylum Pseudomonadota; class Betaproteobacteria; order Burkholderiales; family Oxalobacteraceae; genus Janthinobacterium; species Janthinobacterium sp. LS2A. The sequence goes on along the minus strand of NZ_JAZHPB010000001.1, from coordinate 962,120 downwards.
GGTCAATCACTTGCGCCCGCTTGACGGCTTGCAGCGCATTCTGGTGGTCGCCCAAGGCCAGGTGCAGGCTGGCGATGCGCATCTGTAAGGGCGCGGACGTGGTCTGTATGCTGGCCAGCTTGTTGTAGCTGTCGAGCGCTGCCGGCGCCAGGCCGGCGCTGTATTCCACCTGGGCGCGCAGGGCCAGCGCATCGGCGTCGCCCGGGTGGCCCGTCTGCAAGGTGCGCGCCAGTTCCAGCGCCTTGTCGGGCGCGCCCGTCTTCAGGTAGAAGTTACTCAGCAGCAGGGCTGGCGCGACGGCATCGGGATTGTCGCGGTGTCCCCGTTCGAGCCAGCGCCGCGCCTCTTCCGTCTTGCCCTGCGACGCGGCCAGCTTGGCCAGCGCCGCGCACAGGTCGGCATTTTTCGGCGCTTTCGCCAGCGCCTTTTCGAAGCGCTGTTTTGCCTGCTCCGGCTTTTTCTCGGCCAGATCGATCTGCGCCAGGTTGTTCAAGGCGGGCAGGTAGACGGGGTCCATGCTCAGCGCTTGCTCGAAACTGGCGCGCGCGGCCGGTAAATCGCGCAAGGCCAGGTAGACGCCGCCTTTCAGGTTCAGCAGCAAGGGATTCGTGCCTTTCTGCTGCTCTTCCATCATCTTGACGCTGGCCAGGGCCTTGTCGTTCTGCTTGTTGCGCAGCAAGGTCATCACCAGCATGGTGCCCGCTTGCGGCGTGCTCTTGTCGAGCATGCTGGCGCGTTCCAGTTCATTGATGGCGCGGCTGTTCTCTCCCATGCCCAGGCGGCTGATGCCCAGGGCCGCATGCAGCTTGGCCGTGTCCGGCGCAAGGGTACTGGCCTGTTCGAAATACGCGGTCGCCTTGTCGTAGCGGCGCGCGCGCAAGTGGGCTTCGCCGGCCAGCGACAGCAGTTCCACGTCTTCCGGAAAGGCGGCCAGCATCGGTTGCAGCAAGTCGATGGCGGCGTCGGTCTTGCCACGCATCAATTCGATCGATGCCATCATCTTGACGGCATACAGATGCCTGGGATACACGGCCAGGAAGCGCCGCAGATAGTTTTCCGCCTGCGGCGGCGAACCGAGCGCCAGTTGCACGGCGCCGGCCAGCAGGATGGACGGCATGTGGTCGGGTGCCGCCTTGAGCACCAGCTGCAAGGCTTGCAGGGCCGCCTTGTTCTTGCCCTGGCGAAAATCGAGCAACGCCTGGGCTTGCAGCAAACCGAGGCTGTTGGGCGCCGTCTTGCGCGCCGTGGCCAGCTGGGCCGACGCTTCCGCGTAGCGGTTTTCCACGATATCGAGGTTGGCCAGGTCGATGTGCGCCTGGGTATTGTCCGGTTTGATCTTCAGGATCTGCATGTAGGCGAGCCGCGCCGGGCCGTTCTTGCCTTGCAGGCGCAGCAGGTCGCCCTGCAGGCGCAAGGCGTCGAGGTTGGCGGGCGCGCTTTTCAAGGCTTGCGCCAGCAGCAGCTCGGCCGCCGGCACCTGGTGGTCGAGCGCCGACAGGCGCGCCAGGCCCAGCAATGCCTCGACCTGGTCGGGATGGGCTTCGAGCAGGCGCGAGTACAGGGCGTGCGCCTCGTCCTGGCGGCCCAGAGCCAGCAAGGCATCGCCGCGCAGGGCCAGCACGCTGGCGGGCTGCGCCGCATCATCGGCAATCTCGGCCAGTACCTTGTCGAACTGGCCCAGCATCAGCCAGGCCTTGCCCAGCAGTGGCATCACTTGCTGCGATGCGAGGCCCAGCGACTTTGCCTTGCGCAATTCCTTCTCGGCAGACAGCGCTTCGCCCGTGTCGATATAGATACTGCCCAGCAGCAAGCGGGCGGCCGCATTGTCCGGCTCCTTTTGCAGCAGGTTCTTCAACTGGATGATGGCGGCCCGCGCTTCGCCTTTCTGGCGGTACTGCTGTGCGTCGGCCAGCAGGCTTTCGCTGCTCTGCGTGCCGTGGCAAGCCGTCAGCAGGGGCAGCAGCAAAGTACAGCACAGCGCGGCGGCCGGCAGGCCAGGGAAAGGGCGGGGCAGGGTAAAGGCCATGGAAATCTCCGGTAGCGGCGTGCGTGGACGATTAGCCGATTCGCGATGGGCGATGGGCATGGCCTAGCTTAAAAAGATGGCCGCAGGACTCCTTGATTGCGCTCAACAAGCCGCTGATTGTCCGCGTGCATGCTGGCCGCCGGCCCGTGTTTCTTGTTCCCGCTCAAGAATGGCCCGATTGGCAACCGTAGAATTTCCCGGACGGCGATGCTCGTGCCGCAACCATTCGGAGCACATGCATATGGACAGCAAGGTGGAAAGCAACGCGAATAGCAAGGTGATTGGCAAGGGCGGCGTGGTGGCCGTGGTGGGGCTCGGCTATGTGGGCTTGCAGTTGGCCGTGGCGTTTGGCATGCGCCAGCGCACGATCGGCTTTGACTTGTCGGCACGCAAGGTGGAAAGCTACCGCAGCCATGTCGACCCGACCGGTGAAGTCAGCACGGAACAGCTGCGCGCGGCGCAATGGCTGAGCGTCGGCTGCGATCCGGCCGAGCTGGAACTGGCCGATTTCATCGTCGTGGCCGTGCCCACGCCGGTCGACAGCGCGCACAATCCCGATTTTTCGGCCCTGGCCGGCGCCAGCGCGGCCGTCGGACGGCACATGCGGCGCGGCGCCATCGTCATCTACGAGTCCACCGTGTATCCGGGCGCCACCGAGGAAATCTGCATCCCCATCCTCGAACAGCATTCGGGCCTGCGCTGGAAGGAAGACTTTCATGTGGGCTTTTCGCCCGAGCGTATCAACCCCGGCGACAAGGACCACACCCTGCACAGCATCCGCAAGGTGGTCTCGGGCGACGACGACGCCACGTTGGACAAGGTGGCCGCCCTGTATGAAGGCGTGGTCGAGGCCGGCGTGCACCGGGCGTCGAGCATCAAGGTGGCCGAGGCGGCCAAGGTGATCGAAAACACGCAGCGCGACCTGAACATCGCGCTGATGAACGAACTGGCCATCATCTTCGACCGCATCGGCATCGACACCCTGGAAGTGCTGCAGGCGGCGGGCACGAAATGGAATTTCCTGCCGTTCCGGCCCGGCCTGGTGGGCGGCCACTGCATCGGCGTCGACCCATACTATTTGACGCACAAGGCGGAAATGCTGGGCTACCACCCGCACGTGATCCTGGCCGGGCGCCGCATCAACGACGGCATGGCCAAGTTCGTGGCGGAAAAAACCATCAAGGAAATGGTGCGGGCCGGCTTCAAATTGAAAGGCTCGCACGTGAACGTGCTGGGCCTGACCTTCAAGGAAAATTGCCCGGACCTGCGCAACTCGAAGGTGGTCGACATGATCCACGAACTGCAATCGTACGGCGTGCAGGTGCACGTGCACGACCCCGTCGCCGATGGCCGCGAAGCGCTGGAAGAATACGGTTTATTGCTGGAGAGCTGGGAACAGCTGCCGCAGGCAGAGGCCATCATCAGCGCCGTCTCGCACCAGGCCTTGCTGGCCCGTCCGCTGGCCGACTTCCAGGCCAAGGTGCTGGAAAACGGCTGTTTCATCGACATCAAATCGCATTTCGACCCCCGTCCGCTGGAAGACGGCGGCCTGCACGTGTGGAGGCTGTGATGGCGGCCGACACCTTCGATCGGGCCGCAAACGCGGCGCGAAGCGCCTCCGCTGGAGATCCTTCTGCCGGCGCCTATGCGCAAGCCTGCGAACAACTGAGCAAGGAACCTCGGCGCTGGCTGGTGACGGGCGTGGCCGGCTTCATCGGTTCGCACCTGCTGGAAACCTTGCTGAAGCTGGGACAGGAAGTGCGCGGCCTCGATAATTTCATGACGGGCCACCGCCACAACCTGGAACAGGTGCGCGCCAGCGTGGGCGAGCAGGCGTGGCAGCGCTTCACCTTCATCGAAGGCGATATCCGCGACCCGCAGGCATGCGCGCGCGCGTGCGGCACGCCTGCGCAGGCCGCCGGCCAGGCTGCCAGCGCCGGCGATGGCGAGGCAGACGGCGAGACAGATGCGGAAGATGGTGGCAGCGGCAGCAGCGGCAGCTTGGCCGGGCGCGGCCGTGCCGGTGGCCCCGTCGCCGCCGTCGATTTTGTGCTGCACCAGGCGGCGCTCGGTTCCGTCTCGCGTTCGCTGGAAGACCCGCTGCTGTGCCACGCCGTCAATGTCAGCGGCTTCCTGAACATGCTGGCCGCCGCGCGCGACGCGGGCGTGCGGCGCTTCGTATATGCGGCCTCGAGCGCCACGTATGGCGACCATCCAGCCCTGCCGAAAGTGGAACAGCACATCGGCGCGCCCCTGTCGCCGTATGCCTTGAGCAAATATGTCAACGAGTTGTATGCGCAAGTGTACGCGCGCTGCTACGCCATGCAGACGGTAGGGCTGCGCTATTTCAATGTCTTCGGTCCGCGCCAGGATCCGCTGGGCGCTTATGCGGCCGTCATTCCCCGCTGGATCGCCGCCATGCTGGACAAGCAGGCCGTGCACATCCATGGCGACGGCGCCACCAGCCGCGACTTCTGCTTCGTGCACAATGCCGTGCAAGCCAATATCCTGGCCGCCACCGGCACCGACCCGGCAGCCGTCAACCAGGTCTACAACGTGGCCGTCAACGCCCGCACCAGCCTGACGCAGCTGCACGCCGCCATGCAGCAGATGCTGCTTGCCGCCCGCCCGCAGCACGTGCCGCTGGCGCCGCGCTATGGCGAATTTCGCGCCGGCGACGTGCGCCATTCGCAGGCGGACATCGCCAAGGCGGCCCGCCTGCTCGGCTATGTCCCCACGCACAACCTGGCGCAAGGCTTGCGGCAGACCATCGCCTGGTATGTGGAACAGGCTGAACGGGCTTGAGGGCCCGGCTTGCCAAGCGCGAGGCACAGTTGGCCAGGTACACCCTGATATCCGCCAGACTGCTGCCGTTCAGTGGTTCAATGTTCAGCGTTGCGCAGGCGGCGCTGCCGGCATGGTTGACGCAGGCGACGCGGGCGGCTCCGGTACGCCTTCGGTCTTGCTGCGCAGAACCCGGGGCGTGCCGCGGAAATCGGCTGTATGCAGGGTGACGGGACGGCGCCAGACGCGGGCGATGTACGCCAGTACCTGCTCCGCCCGCTCCAGGTCGAGGCCGCGCCCGTCGCGCTGGTGATCGTGGCGCAGTACCAGGCTGCCGTCGTCGTTGAGCAGGGTGGCGGCGATGCACGGCGCGCCATAGTTGTATTTGGGCGCCAGGATGGCTTCGCGGATGGCGAGCAAGTCGCGGCTGGCAATTCGTGTTTCGCCATCGCGGTGGCTTTCATGCACGAACAGGCCCAGGCGGTCAGCCAGTTCCCCATCCAGATAGTTGCGAATGAAACTGCAGTCGTCGTCGTCGCGGCAAATCTGGCGCGCCCGCGCCAGTCCTTGGCGCTCGATGATGTGTTCCCACATGCAAAAACCCAGGTGATAGGGGTTGACGGCCAGCGCCTGCTGGTGCTCGCCCGCGTAAGGGCGCACCACGTCCGAGTGCGACTTGATCGCGGACAGGTACAGGGCCTGCGGCAGGAAGTCGGCTTCGCGCAGCAGCCGCGCATGCCAGTACGAGGCCCAGCCTTCGTTCATGATTTGGCAGGAGTACACGGGATAAAAGTAAAACGACTCTTCGCGCACGGCCAGGAAAATGTCGCGTTCCCAGTCGGCCAGTTCCGGCCCATATTGCGCAATGAACCACAGCAAATCGTATTCGGGCTGCGGCGGCACGAGGGGGCGCTGTGCCAGCCGTGCCCGCGCCGCCTCGTGCGCCGCCAGCGCTGCCGCTTCACCGGGCAAGCGCTGGTAACGCCGCGTAAAAGGATCCGCAAAACGATCGTTTGCGCCAAGCCAGTCCTGCGTGCCGGCCACACCGGCTGGCCCGGATGGCGCGGCATAGGGCGGGCGGTGAAGTTCGGCATGGATGTCCACATGCTGTTCCAGCGCCAGTGCCGCGTCGAGCACGGCTTCCACCTGCTCCTGTCCGTGCCGTTGCAGCGCCATTTCGAGACGCTGCGCCCGCGCCGCGCTTTGTTCCAGGATGTGCTGGCCTGCCATGGCGCCGAAACGCAGAAACAGGGCGTTGCGGCTGGCGAAGTCGGCGTGGCCCAGCACGTGGGCCGTGACGAGGGTGTTCTCGGCCACGGAATTGTGCTCGGCCATGTAGGCATGGCAAGGGTCGCCGGGAAACATGACTTCGAACATATGCGAGTTGCCCATCTTTTGATGCACGAGCTGGTGGATGTAGCGCACGCCGAACGACCAGTGGCGCATGCGCACGGGCAAGCCATAGATGGCGATCTCTGCCATGAAGCTGTCCGGCACCAGTTCGAACTCGACGGGCGCAAACTCCAACCCCATTTCCCGCGCCAGCGCTTCGATGCGCGCCGCGTAGCCATCCAGGTTGGCTGTGTCAGACGTCATGCCGTTTCCTCCGTATCGGCCGCCTCGTGCTGGAAAAAGGTGCGGATGGCCGCCCAGATATCGTCATTCCTGCTGAGAATGCTGCTATGCAAGGGCAAGCCGCGCCGTTCCAGCTCGGCAAACAAGCTGTGCATTTCCGTTTCCAGGCTGCGCGGCACGCCGGGCACGGTTTCCACATAGCCCATATAGTTGAGCAAGGCGGCCAGTTCACCGAGGGCCAGGCTGGCCGCTCCCCGGTCTTCGCTGAAATTCTCGCCATCGGATGCATAGAACAGGTAGGCGTTGTAGCGTCCCGGCGCGTAGTGTTCCTGCAGCAATTCGCGGCTCAGGCGAAAGGCGGTGGACGCCATGGTGCCGCCCATGCCATTGACCTGGAAGAACTCGGCTTCGGAAAATTCCCAGGCCCGCGTCGTATGCGCGATAAAGCGCGCTTCCACGCGCGCATACCTGCGGCGCAAGCCCTGCAAGGCAAAGAAAAAGAAGGATTTGGCCAGCTTGCGCTCGGCCTGTGCCATGCTGGCCGATACGTCCAGCACGAAAAACACGACGGCATTCGTGCTGGGCCGTGGCTGTTGCAGTACCTGGCGGTAGCGCAAGTCGTCATTGGTGAAAGGCACGGGTTGCGCTTGCAGGGCGCGCCGTTTGATCGCTTCCTTGACGGTGCGCCGCCGGTCCAGCCGCGAACGGGCGCCATGTCGGTCCAGGCCGCTACGCACGAGCCGTACGTCGTCGATAGCGCCCAGGTGGCGCGGTTTCAGGTGCGGCAGTTCGAAAGCCTCCCACAGCCATTCGAGTATGTCGTCGATGGGAAATTCGAGCAGCAGGCGCACGGCTCCCTCGCCATCGCCGCCGTCGCCTTGCGTTCCGCCCCCGTCCGTGGTGGCGGGACGGGCCGCGCGCAGGATATCGCCGGGCTGGCCGTCACCCTGGCCAGCGCCCACGCTGTTGCGCGCGGGTGCCAGGCGGAAACGTGCATGTTCGAGCAGGTGCATGGGGACTTGCACTGTGCGCTGCTGCGGCCCGCCGATCAGGTCAGGCGTGGCGATCAGTTCGGGCAAGTGCGCCTGCACGGCGTCGCGCACTTTCTGGTTGTGGCGCAGCCAGTCGCGCGCGCCACGCGAGAACAGCCCGTACCAGGGGCGGGCCAGTGCCGGCGTGGACGATCCCACTGGACTATCGTGCTTGGCGCTGCCTGGCGAGGTCGTGGCGGACATGGCTATTCCTGCGCCAGCAAGGTGGTCACGTAGTTGAGCGCTTCGCGCGCGCTATGGGCGTCATAGCCATATTCGTCGACCAGGCGCTGTTCGACGGCGGAGATCCTGGCCCGCACGTCGTCATCGGGCCGCTTGGCCGAGCCCACGAGGCGCAGCACGTCGCGCCGCTGCTCGAACAGATATTGCTGGATGGCGTCGTGCAATTGCGCATGGCTGCCCAGGCCAAACGCCTCGCCCCGCTTGAAGGCGCTCATGGCCTTGCGTACCACTTCTTGGCGGAAAGATTGCTTGCCCGAGTCGCTGATGTGGATTTTCTCTTCCACGGCGCGCAGGAAGCGCTCGTCGGGACGGCGTTCTTCGCTGGTGATGGGGTCGCGGATCTGGCGGTTGTCGAGCATGGCTTCGACTTCATCGAGATATTTGTTCAGCAAGTCTTGCGCTTCCTGCTCGAACGATACGAACAGGGCCTTGTGCACGTCAGCCTTGACCCAGCGGTTATAGAAATCCTTGCGCGTAAGCACCAGGTAATCGACCCACTTGCGCTTGCGCCGCGGTTCGATGCGCGCATCGCTTTCGATGCCATCTTTCAGGGCCAGCAGCACGTCCATGGTGGACAGGCTGTTGCGCTGGGCGGAAATGATGGCGTGCGACAGGGCATTGATGACGAAACGGGGCGAGACGCCCGACAGGCCTTCGTCGGGCGCCTTGTCGCGCTCGCGCACGCGGCGGATGTCGGCATGCTGCAAGTCGTCGACGTCTTCGTCGGCATACACGCGCAGTTTCTTGACCAGTTCGGCTTCCTTGTCGTCGCCCTCGGGCAAGCGGCTGAGGATGGCAAACACGGCCGCCGCATGCAGCACGTGCGGATCGAGGTGCACGTCGCGGAACGCGGGCGCGGCCGCCTGGATCAGCTTGCGGTAAATGCGCGCTTCTTCGCGGTAATTGAGCGTGTACGGCACTTGCACGATGACCATGCGGTCGAGCAAGGCCTCGTTTTCGCTTTCTTGCAGGAATTTGCGAAATTCGGCCAGATTCGTGTGCGCGAGGATGGTTTCGTCGAGGTAAATCAGGGGAAAGCGCGACACCTTGACATTCTTTTCCTGCGTCAGGGTCAGCAGCAGGTAGAGGAATTCCCGCTTGACCTTGAGGATCTCGATCATTTCCAGCATGCCGCGGCTGGCCGCATACACGGCGCCGGACCACGACCAGGCGCGCGGATCGCCTTCGTCGCCGTACTGCGCCACTTTCGACAGGTCGACGGAACCCACGAGGTCGGCCAGGTCGGCCGTGGTGGGATCGTGCGGCGCATACGTGCCGATGCCGCAGCGGCCCGCCTCGGACAGGTGGATGCGCTCGACGGGCATGCGCAGGAAGTCGCCCGCGTACTGTTCTTCCAGGCGGGCGCGGCAATGGGGACACAGTTCACCGTGCAGCTCGGCATCATAGCTGGCGCGAAAGTCGGCGCGCATGCTGTGCGGCACCAGGTGCAGCGGCGATTCGTGCACGGGACAGCCGGCGATGCCGTACAGCGCACCTTCACTGCTGTGGCTGTATTCTTCCAGCCCCCGCTTGAGCAGGATCACCATGGTCGACTTGCCGCCCGACGGCGGGCCCAGCAACAGCAGCATGCGCCGGCCCACTTCGGAGCCGGCGGCGGCCGCCTTGAAGTAGGCGGCGACGCGGTCGATCGCCTCGTCGATGCCGAACAGCTCGTCGTCGAACAGGCGGCAGCGGAAACGTCCGGCATCGTCCGTCTGGCCGTTCCAGCGCATCATGTCCCACAGGTACTGGTGCGCGCTGCGCGTCAGCAGAGCCGCGCGGCCGGGCAGGATCTGCTCGATGAAGTCGGCAAAACTGCCGCGCCAGGGACTGATGCGGTGTTTTTCCGCCCAGGCCGCCATGCCGTGCATAAAACCGGCATGTTGGTCCGCAGGCGCGTCGTCGGATTGGCGTGTCATACCAGGGCTCGTCATTGTTCCCCCATCCATACCGTTGCTGCCGTGGAGCAGACCCAATTCCAGCCTGCCAGCCAAGTATACGGCGCTGCCTCTGCCCGCACGCCTGATCTCGCTCAACCTTGACGAGGGAACTATTTTTATCCTTGCTGCCCCCGCTGGGACAGGGCGGCCATGTGTCGGCGCGGTTCAACCCAGATCAATACCGGCCCGCGCGGCCAGCCCACACTGGTGTTTCGGAACGACCCACGAGGAGAGCATGATGATTGGCAATGAGAATGGTTTCAGCGCCCCGCCTGGCGGCAGCGGCAGGGGACAAAGCGCGGACGATGAAGAGGCCGTCGGCCAATTTGCCGCCCCCGGCGAAGACGACAATACGATCGAGAGCGCGTCCGTCTCGGACGTGCCCGACGCCTTGAGCGGTGTCAGCATGGAATTGCTGGAAATCAAGCGCAGCATCGAAGACGGCATGCGCCAGTCCATCTCCCAGGCGGCCGGCGTGCGCGCGGCCGATGCCTTCAGCGACGGCGGAAATATCCAGGGCGTGTCCATCGGCCTGGGCGAGGGCGCCAGCGACAGCTCGTCCGGCGAGCCGGGCTTGCCGGCCCTGACCCTGTACGTGGCCGAGCCCACTTCCGTCGACCGCGCCAAGGCCGCCATCGTGGGCGCCATGGGCGTGCGCGCCGTGTCGAGCGACAGGGTGCCCGTCAACATCGTCGTCACGGGCGTGATCGATGCGCAGCCGCACCGTTTCCGCTTGCGCCCCGCGCCGGGCGGCGTGTCGGTCGGGCATTTCCGCATCACGGCCGGTACCATCGGCTGCCTGGCCGTGGGGCGCAGCGCGCCGCGCAACAGCCGCTTGATGATCCTTAGCAACAATCACGTGCTGGCCAATTCCAATGGCGGCGTCTTCAACGACTGCATCGTGCAGCCTGGCCCCATCGACGGCGGCCGCTGTCCGCAAGACCAGGTCGCCGTGCTCGAGCGCTTCGTGCCCATCAATTTCAGCGGCGGCGTCAATTTCGTCGATTGCGCCACCGGCTGGGCCTGGCCAGACAGGGTGCGTCCCGAACTGGTCTACCTGAGCGGCGGCGTGCCCGCGTACTTCCGCATCAGCAATGCGCTGGTGGCGCCCGCGCTAGGCATGATGGTCGGCAAGTCCGGCCGCACGACGCAATTGACGCAGGGCCGCATCACGGGCCTGGGCGCCACCATCAACGTCAATTACGGCGGCGGCAGGATCGCGCTGTTCCAGGACCAGATCGCCATCACGGGCGTGAGCGGGGCGTTCAGCGCGGGCGGCGATTCCGGTTCCTCCATCTGGACCTGGAACCAGCAGCGCAATCCCGTCGGTTTGCTGTTTGCCGGCGGCAATAACATCACCTTTGCCAACCAGATGCGGCGGGTGGTGGTGGCGCTCGACATCAATTTGTATACTTGAACCCTTGAGGAGACGGCGCGGCGCAGGTGTCGCGCCGCCTCGTCCTTGTATAACGCTGTTTTTTGCACGATGATGATGGTATGAGGGGCAGCAGCCATGTGCCCGGCGAACGGCGCTGCGGCACACGATGGCCGGGTGTATCATGGAAGGCATCAGGAGGGTGGGTCATGTCAAACAGTAAATTCGCACAATCGCCCTATGGCGTCTTCGAGGACGCCGCCATGCCGTATTTGCCGGATGAGACTCTTGGACACGGCATGGGGCAATATGCTCCTGCCGCGCCCCAGGGCCGGCTGGAAGCGGCGAAGCGGCGCAACGAGCGGGCGCTGATGGCCATCGACGGCGTGGAAGGTGTCAGCGTGGGACAGACGGCCGTGGGCAAGGAAGCGCTCGTCGTGTATCTGCGCGACTCGTCCGTCAAGCGGAGCGTGCCGTCTCAGGTCGAGGGTTATCCGGTGGAAACGAGCATCACGGGCCAGATCGATATCCAGCGCTGGTAGGCAGCAAGCGGGCCTGGGCACCTTGCCGCGGCGGAGCGTTGCGATAGAAGACCTGTTGCCAGGCCTTCCATGCAGTCTTGCAGCCTGCCTTATTTGCTCAGGCGGCCGATCGCTTCGGCCACGCCCGCGCCATAGGCGGGGTCGCACAGGGTGCAGTTGCCGATGTGGCGTTGCTTGACTTGCTCCGACGCGCCCGAGATGGCGCGCGCCGTGTTGTCGAACAAGGCTTGCTGCTGCGCCGCGGTCATCAGGCGGAACAGGGCGCGCGGCTGCGAATAGTAATCCTCGTCAACGCGGTGGTTCCAATGGTCGGCCGCGCCTTCGATGCTCAATGGCGGCTCGCGGAAATCGGGCTGCTCGGCCCATTCCTGCTCGCTGTTCGGTTCATAGCCCAGGGTGCCGCCCATGTTGCCGTCGACGCGCATCTGGCCGTCGCGGTGGTAGCTGTGGAACGGGCATTTCGGCGCGTTGACAGGGATATGGCTGTGATTGACGCCAAGGCGGTAGCGCTGCGCGTCGCCATACGAGAACAGCCGGCCTTGCAGCATCTTGTCCGGCGAAAAGCTGATGCCGGGCACCACGTTGGCCGGGTTGAAGGCCGCCTGTTCCACTTCGGCAAAGTGGTTGTCGGCATTGCGGTTCAGTTCCAGCACGCCTACTTCGATCAGCGGATAGTCGCCATGCGGCCACACTTTCGACAGGTCGAACGGGTTGAGGTGATACGTGCCTGCCTCTTTTTCCGGCATGATCTGCACGTACAGGGTCCAGCGGGGGAAATCCTTGTTTTCGATGCTTTCGTACAGGTCGCGGTGCGAGCTTTCGCGGTCCTTGCCGACCAGTTCTTCGGCTTCGGCGTCCGTCAGGTTTTGAATCCCTTGCTGGGTTTTCAAGGTGAACTTGACCCAGAAACGCTCGTTTTGCGCATTCAGGAAGCTGAAAGTATGGCTGCCGAAGCCGTGCATGTGGCGGAAGCTGCGCGGCAAGCCACGGTCGCTCATCACCACCGTGACCTGGTGCAGGGCTTCGGGCAGCGAAGTCCAGAAATCCCAGTTGCTGTTGGCGCTGCGCAAGCCCGTGCGCGGGTCACGCTTGATGGCGTGATTCAGATCGGGAAATTTCAAGGGGTCGCGCATGAAGAAGACGGGCGTGTTGTTGCCGACCAGGTCCCAGTTGCCTTCTTCCGTGTAGAACTTCAGGGCGAAGCCGCGGATATCGCGTTCCGCGTCCGCCGCGCCCCGTTCGCCGGCCACCGTGGAAAAGCGCGCGAACATCGGCGTTTTCTTGCCCACTTCGCCAAAGATTTTAGCCCGCGTGTAGCGCGTGATGTCGTGCGTGACGGTAAACGTGCCGTACGCGCCGGAACCCTTGGCATGCATGCGGCGCTCGGGGATGACTTCACGGTCGAAGTGGGCCAGCTTTTCCAGGAACCACACATCTTGCAGCAGGGCGGGGCCGCGCGGACCGGCCGTCTGGATGTTCTGGTTGTCGACGACAGGCGCGCCAAAGGCGGTGGTCAGCTTTTTCATTGGACTCTTTCTTTCATGGCTAGGCAGAGCAATGGACGCACCGGCGCTACTCAAACACTGGCTGGGTTGAATGAACACTCACCGGGGCTGGTCCAGAGTAAAATTTCTAAAATGCAAACCAGTGTAAACTTTTTTATGCGGGATGGCTTGCCACGCCGCCCGAGCAAGCTCAGGCGGCGTCCTTGCATCATAAGCGCTGAATAGCTGCCGCTCCCGCACGCTTGCAAGTTGCAAGTATATAAAGGCTGGTTACGATCACGCCACTGGCCTTTTGCCCAGTTCTTAAAACTTGTTCCAGTTGTTATGCCTGTGCTCCGTCGCTTCCTTCATCAGGTGGCCGGCGCGCAGGGCGTCGTCCGCCTGCACCGTCATGGCCAGTTCCTGGATGGCGGGCGGATATTCGTGGTGGGCCGCTTCTTCCAGCAGCGCATGGCCCTTGGCCAGGTCGCGCGGCACGCCGCGGCCTTCGCGGTAGGCGTTGTACAGCAAAAACATGGCGTGCGGATTGCCCAGCTCGCTTGACCTGGCCAGCCAGCGGGCCGCTTCACCCTGATCTTTCGGCACGCCTTCGCCATTCGCCGCCAGCAGGCCCAGCATCAGGGCCGCCTTCGCATGGCCTTGCTGGGCCGCTTGCCGGTACCACAGCCACGCCTGGCCAGGCGTAGCCGCGCGCAGCATCTGGCCCAGTTCGAAGGCCGCTTCCGTGTCGCCCGCGCGCGCCGCCTGTTCGAACAGGCTCAAGGCTTCGGCGCGGCGTTCGGGACGGGGCTGGTAAATCAGCGCCAGTTCGCGTTCGGCGACGGGCATGTCCTTGGCGGCCCAGCTGCGTACCTTGCGCTCGGCCTGGTGGTCGCCCGCCTGGCGCGCATGCATGGCGACGGCTTCGATTTCCGCCGCCGTGGGCGGTGGCGACGACTGGCAGGCGGTCAAGAACGTTGCCAGCACGACGGCGGGCAGGGAGAGTGGATGTTTCATCTGGATCAGCTTTCATCAAGACAGGACGGAACCGCCGCGGTTCCGGCCATGGACCTTATTTGCTCAGGTCGATGCGGTACTTGGCGAAACCGCTGGCGTCGAGTCCGCCTTCGGCCGCCACGTTGGCGATGCCGCTGCCTTGCGCCAGCGCCAGATGGCCCGGTGCCGAGCGCAGGATCACGGGGCCGGCCGTGGCCGTCTTGACGAAGCTCCAGCTGCGTGCGCTGCCATTGTTGGCCAGGGTGACCTTGCCGCCCTTGGTGCTCAGCGACGCTAGGTAGTTGCTGACCACGGCCTGGTTCGCATCGGGCGACTTGATGATGGTCTTGCTGCCATCGATGCCGGGCACGGCGCCGCCGCCACCGGCGCGGTAGTCGTTGGTGGCAACGATGAAGTCATCGCCATCGGCCACGGGCGCACCTTTGTACGTGAGGTTGACGATGCGGCTGCCCGGTTTTTTCGTCACGTCGATCTGGTACGTCAGCGCATTGTTTTCCGCGTAGAACACGTCATAGTTATAGATCGTGCCATACGAGGGCACCAGGTCCTGCTCGGCCGTGGTGCTTGGGTCGATCTGGGCAAATTGCTTGGCCGACGTTTCCAGCCACGCCTTCAAGTCCGATCCCTTGATTTTGACGGCTTGCAAGTTGTTATTGCTATATAAATACAGGTCGCCCGGATTGCGCACCTGCAAGCCGACCGGTGTGGCCGGCGTCGCGCCCGCGGCCACGTCCGTAAAGTCCGATGGTCCGTTGCGGCCCGCCTTGAACGGCGCGCTGCACGAAATGACGGGAATATTCTTGTAGCTGGCCAAGGTGGCGTCCGTGCTGGTGGCGATGAAGTTCTTCACATAGTCGAGCTGCGCCTGGTTCACCAGCTGGATGGCGCTCACGTCGCCCACCAGCGCGAAGTAGGCCGACATCTCGAAATCGGTGCTGATGCCCAGCGGCTGCTTGGCGTAGGCGATGGTTGCCGCGTGCTCGGTGGCCACGAGAGGCGCGATGGCCGGATCGGCTTTCACGAGAGTCGTGCCATCCGTGTACTTGAAGCCGCGCGATTCCACCGTCGTCTTGGCCGGCTGCACTACCCACTTGCCGCTTTGATACACCATCGTCAGCTTGATGATGCCCAGGCGGCGGCCCCAGCTTTGCGCCATGACGGTCGGCACGCCGTTCACAAAGCCGTTGACGGCGTCGATCTTGGCGCTGGCCGGGAAGGCGGAAAACGAGGCGTCCAGCGCGGCCGCACCCACTTCCTTGCCTTTCGGGAAGATCAGGTGCGAATGGCCGATCATCAGCGCGTCGATGCCCGTGGTGGTCAAATGATAGCTGCCGTTTTCCATCTTCGGGCTGTAGGCGCTCGTGTCCAGGCCGCCATGCGACAGGGCCACGACGAGGTCGGCGCCTTTGCTGCGCAATTCCGGCACGTACTGTTTCGCCGCTTCCTGCACGCCCGTCACGCTGACCTTGCCAGCGAGCACTTTCTGATCCCATTCGAGGATTTGCGGCGGTACAAAGCTCAACACGCCCACATTGATTTTGACGGTGAGCTTGCTGCCATCGGGCGCCGTGGCGGCGAATTCACGCGGCAGCACCGTGTAGGGTTGGAAGATGGGCTTGCCGCTGGATACGCCGACGACGTTGCTCAGCACGGAAGGGAAGGCGGGCGCGCCACACGTGCCCGTCGGCTTGGCCACGCCGGGAATGCCGAAATCCGTGTTGGTGATCTGGCTCAGGTAAGGCAAGCCGTAGTTGAACTCATGGTTGCCCATGCCGCCCGCGTCGTATTTCAGCGCGTTCATGGCTTTATGCACGGCCAGGGTGCCGCTGCACGGAACGGGCGCGGCAACGGCTTGCAAGTCGGCCAGCAAAGTGCCCTGGATGACGTCGCCATCGTCGAGCAGCACGTTGTTCGGATTTTCCGCGCGCGCCGCCTGGATCAGGGTCGACGTGCGTTCCAGGCCCAGGCTCGTGTCTTCGGCCAGCGCATAGTAGTTATAGCTCAACACGTTCGAGTGGATATCGGTGGTTTCCAGCAATGCCACGGTGACCGTCGTGCCCTCGGGAATGGCCGGCGCCGTGTTTGAACTGCCGTTGCAAGCAACGAGACCCGCACTTGCCAGCGCCGCCAGCATGACCCTATTTGTTTTCATTACCGCCCTCGCAGAGATTCAAAGGACGCGACTGTAACGCCGCCATGTGACGCGGCGATGACAGCCGTGCAAGGCGCATGGATACAGGCTTACGTGCAGGCGGCCACGGCCTTGGCCAGCCAGGCCGCATCGACGGGCCCCAGGCGCCGCGTGCAGATCCGATGTTGAGAAGTCAGGATCACTGTGTACGGCAAGCCCTTGATTTGATTGCCAAAGGTTGGCAGCAAGGCGGGTAAAGCCAGGGCCTGGGGATAGCTGGCCCGGTGCTGCCGCAGGAACGCTTGCGCGGCCGCCCGCGTATCGATGGCGATGCCGATGAAGGGGAGTTTCTGCTGCTTGGCGGCATGGGCATGCAATATCGGCAACTCCAGGATGCAGGGCAGGCAGTTGCTGGCCCAGAAGTTCAGCACCACTGGCTGGTTCTGGAACTGGTCGAGCTTCAGCCGGCCATCGCCATCGAGGCGGGCCAAGTCAAAGGATAGCGGCGCGGCAGCCGCATGGCTGGCCAGCAACAGCAATAGCGCCGGCCAGCGCGTCATTGCGGCACCACGGCCGCGTCCGTCATGCGGTAATACAGGCCCATGGGATCGCTGGCCAGCACTTTCAGCTTGCCTTGCACGATGAACGGCGCATAGCTGAATTTCACGGCTGTGCGGCTTTTGATCTCCACCACGCCTTCCGGGCCGGCCGGCAGACAAAAGGGGCAACTGGCCGAGGTGACGGTCAGCAGGAAGTGTGTCTGCTTTTGCCCCGGTTCCAAGGGCATCATGAAGCCTTGCACTTTCACGTCCGTATTGTCGAGCGCGCTGATTTCCGGCGTGTATTTCGGCACCATGCGGCCCTTTTTCGCCTTGACCGTGGTGGCCTTGCCCAGCAGTTTCCACGACACGACGCCGGGCAAGTCCGTCAACGGAGCGAAGAACGACGGTGGTTCGTCGGCGGGGGCGGCGCAGGCAGAGCCGGCCAGCAGCAGTCCAACGCTCAATAGCATGATTTTCAGCATGTTCGTTTCCTTTCAGGGACGCGCCAGGGTGGCGGCGATATCGGTGCGGTAGGCGCGCGCGGCGGGAATGGCGGCGGCCAGCAGTCCCACCGCCACGGCAATAACGGGCAGCCACGCTTCGCCGGGCGCGATGCGCCACGCTTGCAGATTCAGTTGCTGCATCGATTCCAGCAAGCCGACACCGGCATGGCCCAGCAGCCAGCCCAGCGCCGCGCCCGTCAATGACAGCAGCAAGCCTTGCGCCAGCAGCAAACGCAGCAGTTTGGCGGGCGAGGCGCCCAAGGTGCGCAGGATGGCCAGGTCCGTCTTGCGCTCTTCCAGCGCGCCATACAGTGCCACGAACAACGACAGTGCCGCCACCAGCAGCACGCCGGCGGCAATCGCCCGCAGCACGGCGATGCCCACGCCCAAGAGGCTGAACAGCCGGGCCGCCTCGAAAGCGGGCTGGGCCGCCTGCAAGCGCGGCTGGCCATTGACCCAGCGCGGCAGGCTGATGGCGGCCAGGGGCGACGCGTACTGCACCAGCACGGCCGTCAATTCGCGCTGGGGCGCAGTTGCCGCTGATTTGTCGGGGTCCGTTTCGTGCACTTGCCACACGGAAGCGACGGGCGTGATGATCAATCGGTCGAGCACCGTGCCCGTGGGCGCCAAAATGCCCGTCACCGTGTAGGGCGCGTGCTCGTGCACTTCGCCGCCGGCCGCCAGCCCGTGCGAGCCGGCAAAGCGGGCGCCGAGGGTGGCGCCTGTTTCACGGGCCGCCTGGGCGCCGAACACGGCTTGCATCGGTTGCGCGAACAACTTTCCTTGCGCCAGCTGCGCGCCGTAATGGTCGAGCAGCGCCGTGGTGCTGCCGACGATGCGCACACCGTGGAAATTGTCGCCCAGCGCGAGCGGGATCGCGGATTGCACCAGCGGCTGAGCGGCCAGCGCCGCCAGCGCGCTGTTGGGAATGTTACCGGTTGGAATATCGGCGTGATACACGGACGACAGGATCAGTTGCAAGGGCGAGCCTTTCGCGCCCACCACGAGGTCGATGCCTTGCGCGTCGCGTTCGGCGTGCTCTTCCAGCTGGCTGGATACGCCGAGAATGAACGTCATCATGGCGATGCCGATGGCCACCAGCAGCAGATTCAGGCTGGACGCCAGCGGCTTGTGGCGCAGGGCACGCCAGGCCAGGGTGGCCGCGTTCATGCCGCCACTCTGGAGCTGGAGCGGGGCAGGCGCTGCACGAGCGCATCGGGCATGGCGGCCAGCACCCTGGCGTCGTGGCTGGCAATCACCAGCGAGGCGCCAACTTGCTCAGCCTGGCTGGCCAGCAGGTGCACGACGGCGGTGCAGGCCGCGTCGTCGAGGTTGGCCGTCGGCTCGTCGGCCAGGATCAGCCGTGGGCGCATGACGATGGCGCGCGCGATGGCGGCCCGCTGGCGTTCGCCGCCGCTCAAGGCATATGGGTAGGTATCGAGCTTGTTGGCCAGGCCCAACTGGCCCAGCAGGCTGGCCGCGCGGGCCGGATCGGGCCGCTGCCCGCTGGCGTAGGCGGGCAGCAAGACATTGTCGAGCACGTTCAAGCTGGGCACCAGCGCCAGTTGCTGGGGCAGCAAGCCGATGGTGCGGCCGCGCCAGCTGTCGCGCTGGCGCGGCGTGAGGCCGGGCAGGGACTTGCCCGCCACGTCGAGGCGGCCCGCCTGGGGCGCCAGGATACCCGCCAGCAAATGCAACAAGGTCGATTTGCCGGAGCCGGACGGCCCCAGCAACAGTGCGTGCTGCCCGACGGGCAAGTGGAAGGCGTCGATATCGAGCACGGGGCTGGCATGGTCATAGCCATAGGTCAAAGAGGCGAGGTGGAGCATGGAATTCTTTCGGAAGTCAGGCCGGCAAAGATTGGCGCACAAATGCAACTGAGCTGCATTATAATTCAAACGCAATAGACTTGCATTTAAAATCCAAGGTCCATTGCCTCTTTAATTGCTCATCCGAAAGATACCCATGGCCCAGCGCAAACTCCCCGTCACCGTCCTGTCCGGCTTTCTCGGCGCCGGCAAGACCACCTTGCTCAACCACATACTGCGCAACCGCGAAGGCAAGCGCGTGGCTGTCATCGTCAATGACATGAGCGAAGTCAATATCGATGCCTCGCTCGTGAAAGACAGTGCCGAAGCGGCCGGCGCGGCCCTGTCGCGCACGGAAGAAAAACTCGTGGAAATGTCGAACGGCTGCATCTGCTGCACCCTGCGCGACGATCTGTTGCTGGAAGTGCGGCGCCTGGCCGCGGAAGACCGCTTCGATTATTTGCTGATCGAATCGACGGGCGTGGGCGAGCCGATGCCCGTCGCCGCCACCTTCGACTTCGAGGACGAGCACGGCGACAGCGTGAACGACGTGGCGCAGATCGACTGCATGGTCACCGTGGTCGACTGCGCCAACCTGCTCAACGATTTCCACAGCGAAGACAGCCTGGAGCAGCGGGGCGAGACGGCGGGCGAGGGCGACGACCGCCAGCTGGCCAACTTGCTGACGGAACAGATCGAATTTGCCAATGTCATCGTCCTCAACAAGGTCGACATGGTCAATGCGGCCGAGCGCCTGCGCGTGCTGGCCGTCATCAAGGCTTTGAATCCCGGCGCGCGCATCATCGAAACCAACCAGTCCGTCGTGCCGCTCGACGCCATCCTGGGTACGAATCTGTTCAACCTGGAGCAGGCGGCCAGCATGCCGGGCTGGGCGCAGGAATTGGCCGGCATCCACACGCCGGAAACGGACACCTATGGCATCAGCAGTTTTGTGTATCGCGCGAAAGAGCCGTTCCACGCGCAGCGCCTGCATGACTACATTGCCCAGCCGATCAAGGGCGTGGTGCGCAGCAAGGGATATTTCTGGCTGGCCAGCCGCCCCGAATGGGTAGCCAGCCTGTCCGGCGCGGGCAAGCTGATGAATATCGAACCCGTGGGCCTGTGGTGGGCGTCCGTGCCGAAGGAGCGCTGGCCAACGGATGCGGCCTCGCTGGCGGAAGTTAAAGCGGGCTGGAACGAGACATATGGCGACCGCTACCAGGAACTCGTCTTCATCGGCCAGGACATGGACCAGGCCGCGATCGAGGCGGACTTGAAGAAATGTCAACTCAACTACACGGAAACGCGCCAGGGCATGGCCGCCTGGCGCAAGCTGCCCGACCCGTTCCCGCAATGGCAGCGCATGGAAGAACTCGAAGATTAACCACCGACAGGAAAGCACTATGACAGAACTGATCCCCGTTACCATCATCACGGGTTTTCTCGGCAGCGGGAAAACCACCTTGCTCAAGCGCATATTGCAGGGCGATCACGGCGTGCGCATCGCCGTGATCGAAAACGAATTCGCCGCCGAAAGCATTGACCATGGCTTGCTGGTGCAAGATAGCGACGAGCAGATCGTGGAAATGAACAATGGCTGCATCTGCTGCAGCGTGCGCGGCGACTTGATCCGCATCCTCGGTGAACTGCAGGCTAGGCGCGCGGCAGGAACCATTGCCTTCGACCACGTGATCATCGAAACGACGGGCCTGGCCGCGCCCGGGCCCGTGGCGCAAACCTTCTTTGCGGAGCCCTCCGTCAGCGAGTACTACATGCTTGACGCCATCCTGACGGTGATCGATGCGCGACACGCGCAGCAGCAATTGACGGCGCACAAGGAAGCGCAGGAGCAGGTGGGCTTTGCCGACCGCATCCTGTTGTCGAAGACGGACCTGGTCAGCAAGGACGAGCTGGCCGCGCTGCGCCAGCGTCTGGTCGCCATCAATGGCCGTGCCGGCATACAGAAAGTGCGCTTCGGCAATGTGCCCTTGCGTGACATCCTGAATATTCGCGGTTTCAACTTGAACGCCATCGTCGAGCTGGAGCCGGATTTCCTGGGGGAACTGGGCCACCGCCATGGCGACGGCGTGCAATCGTTCGTCTACCACCAGTCCCAGCCCCTCGATTTGCTGCAGGTGGAAAATTTCCTCGATGCCGTGGTGCAGCTGTTCGGCACCCAGCTGATGCGCTACAAGGGCATTTTGTACATGGCCGACCTGGATTGCCGCGCCGTGTTCCAGGGCGTGCACATGCTGATGGGCTCGGAGCTGGGCGCGCCGTGGCGCGACGGCGAACCGCGCGCCAGCAAGATCATCTTTATCGGCCGCGACTTGCCGCAGGATATGCTGATACGCGGCCTGGACCGTTGCGTGACGGCCAGCGTAAGCGAGGTGGCGGCATGAGCGTGGAAGCGGGCTTGCCCGCCCTGGCGCTGATCTTCCTGCTCGGCATGCGGCATGGGCTGGAACCCGATCACCTGGCCGCCGTCGATGGATTGACCTTGCGCAGCCAGGCCGCAGCGCCGCGCTGGGCACCATGGATGGGCGCGCTGTTTGCGCTGGGCCATGGCGTCACCGTGCTGGCCATCGTCGCTGTCGCCGCCGTCGCGTCGCAGCAATTTACACCGTCGGAGGCAGTATTCGGCTGGCTGGAATGGCTGCCCATTGCCTTGCTATTGCTCATCGCCGGCATGAATGCGCGCAGCTTGCTGGCCGGCGCGCAACTGGCCGAGGTGCGCGGCCGGCTGCTGCCGCGGGCGCTGCGGGGCGCTTCGGGACCGCTCGCCGCCATCCTCGTCGGCATGCTGTTCGCGCTCGTCTTCGACACTGCCCTGCAGGCGGCCGCCTGGGGTTACGCGGCCGTCGCGCTGGGCGGCATGCAGCCGGCCTTGCTCACAGGCACGGTGTTCGCCGTGGGCATGGGCGTGACCGATACCTTCGATGGCTGGGTCACGGCGAAAGTCATGCGCACGGGCCAGGCAGACATCGTGCGCGCGTTCCGCCGCCGCCTGGGCTGGCCCATCGTCGCCATCTGCATGGCGATGGCTGGATACATGGCGGCCGGCAAGCTTGACTCCGAGTGGTCGCTGCCGGAAAGCTGGACGGCGGCCCTGGGCGCGGCCATGGTGCTGCTGATGGCCGCCCTGTACGGCTGGACTTTGCTGGGTTTGCGCCGCGTGCGTGCCTGAGCTGGAGGCGTGGGTATAATGGGAAAAAACTGCCGGATTCCACCATGCCCGCACACGAGATCGTCATCCGCCTGCTGACGCCAGCAGACACCCCCGCCTTTTGCGCGCTGCGCCTGCGCGCCATCCTCGATTCGCCCAGCTCGTTTTCTTCGTCGCGTGAAGACGAGCTGGCCCGCACGCCGCAAGAACATGCGCAGCGCATTGCCGGCGGCGCCTTTCAGCGCGGCTTTGGCGCCTTCGATGGCGAACGTCTCGTCGGTTTTGCCGGATTGCAGCGCGAAAGGATGCGCCAGTTGTCGCACAAGGCATTGTTATGGGGCGTGTTCGTCGATGTGACGCAGCGTGGCAAGGGCGTGGCGCGGCGCCTCGTGAACGCCTGCATCGAACAGGCCGAACACGACCCTGCCATCATGCAAGTGCACTTGAGCGTGAATGCGGAAAACAATGCCGCCTTGGGCCTGTATGAATCGCTGGGATTTATCGCGTATGGCACGGAGCCGCGCTCGATGCGCGTCGGTGAGCTGTTCCATGACGAGCACCACCTGGCCTTGCTGCTGAAGTGACGCCCGCTATTTGCAGCGCGGGCACAGGCCCTTGATCAGGTAATCGACTTCGCCGCCGCTGAAGCCTTCCGGCAAGAGCACGGGCGGCGGCAGCTTGACTTCATTGAAGCAGGTGACGTTCGCGCATTTCGTGCACTGGAAATGCGCGTGCTCGTGCGCCTGGTGGCCGGCGCCCGCGCTGAAGCGCCATACCTGGTCGGTGCCCGCGATGCGGTGCACGAGTTCATTTTCCGTCAGCCATTCCAGCACCCGGTACAGGGTGACGGAATCGATATCGCTGTCCTGCGACAGCGCCTGCTGGATTTCATGGTGGGTCAGCGAACGGCTTTGCGCCATTAAAAAGTCGAGCACCTTCACGCGCGTCTTGGTGACGCGGGCGTTGGTGTTGCGGATCAGCGATTCGGCTTGCGGTGTAGAAGATGATGTCAACATGATAGGCCTGCTTGCGGGGGATCGGCTGGCGGCGTCATCGCCGTGCCCGTTGCCACCCTCTGGGCCGTATCTTAGCATGCGTGCCGCACCGGATGGAACGGCGTCACGGTTTGAACGTCCAATAGCGGCCGGCTGCCGTGTCGACGGGGTCGAGAAAGCGCTGGTCGGCACGCGCATGGTTGCGTATCAAATAAAACATGTCGGACAGGGCGGAGCGCTTTTCCGCGAAATACGTGTGTTTCATGAAACTCGTGTCGACCCCGCTGGCGTCGATGGTTTCCACGCCGGCCACGATCAGCATGCCCGCGCCGCTGTCGCCCGCGCGCGCGTAGCCGTGCACGGCCTTCGAGGCGGCCAGGGCCAGGTCTTGCGACGAGGCATACAAGGTGACGGGGTTGCGCGCGCCGGCCAGTTTCGGCGCGATATCGTGCTTGAAGATGGCCGCGTCGATATCGGGTGCGGACAGGATGATTTCCGTGATCTTTTGCGCCAGCTGCGGCTGCGCGGCCAGCAAGTCGGCCACGGCCCGCGCCAGGCCTCGGCTGCCCATGCTGTGCCCCACCAGATAGACTTGCGCTGCTTCCGTGCTGGCGAGAAAGTCGGCCAGGAAGGCCGTCATGTGGGGCGTGCTCCATTCGATATTGTTTTCATCGATGGTGTAGCCGGCCACGCCGCCGCGCGACGGCCAGCTGTAGAACACGGGCGCGCCATCGAAACCGAGGTCGTAGGCCATCTGTCCCGTGCGCCGCGCCGCATCCTCGAAACTCACGTTATAGCCGTGCACGAAGAGAAAGGCGCTTTTATCGGCCGAGGCGCGGATCTGGGTTTTGAGGGCGGCAAAGAAGTTGTCGCGGTCCTGCACCTCGGCAGACAGCACCACCACGTGCTTGGCCGGGTCGTCGCGAAATTCCAGGCGCCACAGCGATGGCGATTCCAGCTGGCCCATGCGATGGTCGCGGGGGATGCTGATGTCGCAGCTGCCATAGCTGAGCGGGCCATTGCCTCCCAGGATGTTGCGTTCGCCGCTGAACCGTTGGGCCGGTGGCTTGCCCACGTCGCGCTGGCGGTCCGTGGCGAAATACACTTTCACCACCGCATAATTCGACACGACGGCGCTTTTATCGGCCGGGGCGGGCGCCGCTTCCACGTCGGGTGCCTGGGGCAAACGCCGCTGCACCGCATCGAGCAAGCCTTGCGCGGCAAACAGGGTTTCCATATCGTCCGGCACGTTGGCGCTGGACAGGGCGGCCGACAGGGCCAGTTGCAGCTGGGTATTGTCAGGCTCGGCTTCCAGTGCGGCGATGGCGGCCAGGATGGCGGCGGCGCTGTCGAACTTGGCGATGGCCTGCTTGAGCCGCTCATAGTGGCTGGCGACGGCTTCGGGCGCATGGCCGGGCGCGCCATGCCCGATGGCCGCCACGACGGCGGAAGTGATCAAGTCCATGCGCTACCTGCCTTTCAGGTCAATCTGGATTAAATATCAACCCATATTGCCATAAAAGCACGCGAAAAGCGACTTGTCCAGCACCGCGCGCAGGCGGTGCGCGGCAGATCAATGCTGCTTGTCGTCGCTGAACTGCTGCGCCAACGATTGCAGCGGCGCCACGGTCAGGCCGCCGCGGCTCACGTGCTCGGGGATGGCCACGCGCACGGGCTTGCTGTGCATGTTGGCGGACGACAGCACGTTCGTCGTCGTCTCCGGCGCCGCGTTCCACACGGGATCGACGATGCCTTCGAACACCTGTTTCAATTGTTCGCCCCAGGTGTCGCGGATCATGCGGAAATACTGGTTCTTTTCATCGATGGTGACGAAGCGCGTGACGGCAAGGCTGCCCGTCTCGTAGACGAGCAGGTCGAGCGGCAAGCCGACGGAAATGTTCGAACGCAAGGTCGAATCCATGGAGATCAGCGCGCACTTTGCCGCCTCGTCCAGGCGCGTGAACGGGTTGATCACCCGGTCGATGATGGGCTTGCCATATTTAGCTTCGCCGATCTGGAAATACGTGTTTTCATCGTGCGATTCGATGAAATTGCCGGCTGAATACACCTGGAACAGCCGGCAGCGCTCGGCGCCTATCTGCCCGCCTAATATGATGCTGACATTGAAATCGATGCCGCAGTCGGCCAGGGCCTTCGCTTCGCGCAGGTGCACGGTGCGCACGGCTTCGCCCACGATACGGGCCGCGTCATACATGCTGGCCACATTCCAGATGCTGCGCCCGTCCGCATCGACGTGTTCGGAAACGATCTGGCGGATCGCCTGCGAGATCGACAAATTGCCGGCCGTCATCAGGACCAGCATGCGGTCGCCCGGGTTTTCAAACACGCTCATCTTGCGGAAGGTGCCTACCTGGTCCACGCCGGCGTTGGTGCGGGAGTCGGACAGGAAGACCAGGCCTTCGTTCAGGCGCATGCCTATGCAATAAGTCATCGTCGTAAATCAAATCAAAAGGGGAAGCATTTTACACCAGCCGGGCCCGGCATACCGCTGGCAAGGCCCGGCCAGCCTCATTCCTGCCTGTTTACACGGGCACGATCTGCACATCGACTCTTAAGGTTTCCGTGCCACCACCCTGGCGCACGCCGCGCACGGGGGCCGCCGAATCGTAATCGCGCCCGATGGCCAGGCGGCAATACGCATCCGTCATCAGCCGCGCATGCGTGACGTCAATGCTGACCCAGCCCGCGAAATCCGTGTCTTCGGCCCACGCGTCGACCCAGGCATGGCTGGCCGCATGGCCCGTCGTGCCCGGATCGATATAGCCGGACACATAGCGGGCCGGGATTCCCCAGGCGTGGCAGCAGGCAAGGAACAGGTGGGCGTGATCCTGGCACACGCCGCGTCCCAGGGCCAGCGCGTCGCCGGCCGTGGTGGTGACCATGGTGGCGCCGCTTTCATACGCGACCTTGCCGACGATGTGCTCGGCCAGGCGCAGCAGATGGCCCGTGCCCGCCGTCACGCTCCGGTCCGGCAGGCTGGCGGCCGCCAGGTCGAGAATGGCGGGATCGGCCTGCGTCAGCGGCGTCGGCATGGTAAACAGCAACGGCGACAAGGTGTCGATCAGGTTCAGCCGTCCCTTGTGCGGGTAGATGGTTTCCACCACGCCATGCGCCACCAGGCTCAGGGAGTGATGGCTACCGTTAATCGTCAGCATGTGCGACAAGTTGCCGTAGGCATCCGTGTAGGCGTGGCACTGGCCCGGCGTCGTGATTTGCCAGGACAGGGCGCGCTGCTGCGGCTCGATACGCGGCGTCAGGTGCAGCTGCTGGATGGTGTAGGCCAGCGGCGCACTGTAGGCGTAATGGGTTTCGTGGCGGATGGTGAGCTGCATCAGGCCGCCAAGGGAACGAGGAAGTCGCGGCTGACCCGGTTGCCCAAGTCATAGATGTTTTCCAGAAACTCCGTCAAAGTCAGGTGCAAGCCCGCCTTCATGATGTCGTCGATATGTCCGAATTTTAGTTCCGCGTGCAATTTGCCGGCAAACCGCTCCGTATCGGCCGACACATCGTTGCGGATGTGCTTGAGGTTTTCCACCACGTCATCCATGCAGGCCAGGAGCGACCTGGGCATGTCGCCGCGCAGCATCAGCAATTCCGCCACCCGTGCCGGGGTGATCACGTCGCGGTAAACCTTGCGGTAGATCTCGAAGCCGGAGACGGAGCGCAGCAGGGCCGCCCAGTAGTAAAAATCGCGCTGGGTGATGTCTTTCGACGTGTCCCGCGCGCCGTGGAATTTCACGTCCAGGATGCGCGCCGTGTTGTCGGCCCGCTCGAGGAAGGTGCCCAGGCGAATGAAATGGATGGCCTCATCCTTGAGCATGGTGCCCAGGGTCACGCCGCGCGACAGGTGCGAGCGGTACTTGACCCATTCGAAGAACTGGCTGGGGTCCGTTTCCAGCAGATTGCTTTTCAATCGCTTCTGCATGTCGAGCCAGGTGGCGTTCTGGATTTCCCACACTTCCGTCGTCAAGGTACCGCGCACGGCACGGGCGTTTTCGCGCGCCCCCGTCAGGCAGGCAAGGATGGACGATGGGTTGTTCGGGTCGCGCACCATGAAGTCGAGCACGTCGCGTGTATGAAAACGGCCATATTTATGATCGTACGCGCTTTGCAGCTCGGAAATCCCCAGCGTGGCGCGCCAGCCTTGCTCCGCGTCCTGTTCGGACTGGGGCAGCATCGAGGTCTGCATGTTGACGTCGAGCATGCGGGCCGTGTTTTCCGCCCGCTCCGTGTAGCGGGCCATCCAGAACAAATGATCGGCGGTGCGGCTCAGCATGTTTTCTCTCCTGCAAAAGCGGATGTGGCTTCCAGTACCCAGGTATCCTTGGTGCCGCCCCCTTGCGAGGAGTTGACCACCAGCGAACCTTCGCCGAGTGCCACGCGGGTCAGGCCGCCGGGCACCATGGAAATCGTCTTGCCGGACAGCACGAACGGACGCAAATCGATATGGCGCGGCGCGATGCCGGCCTCGACATACGTGGGGCAGGCGGACAGTGCCAGTGTCGGCTGGGCGATGTAGCCGCCCGGATTGGCCAGCAGGCGCTGGCGGAAGTCCTCGATCTGCGCGGCGCTCGAGGCCGGCCCCACCAGCATGCCGTAGCCGCCCGCGCCATGCACTTCCTTGACGACGAGTTTCGCCAGGTTCGCCAGCACGTAGGACAAGTCGGCGCTCTTGCGGCACTGGTACGTGGGCACGTTGTTCAATATCGGCTCCTGCGACAGATAAAACTTGATCATGTCGGGAACAAAAGGATAGATCGACTTGTCGTCGGCCACGCCCGTGCCGATGGCGTTGGCCAGGGTCACCCGGCCGGCGCGGTAGACGGACAGCAGGCCCGGCACGCCCAGCGACGAGTCGGAGCGGAAGGCCAGCGGATCGAGGAAATCGTCGTCCACGCGGCGGTAGATCACGTCGACTCTCTTGGGGCCGCGCGTCGTGCGCATGTACACCGAGTTGTCGTTGACGAACAAATCCTTGCCTTCCACCAGTTCCACGCCCATCTGCTGGGCCAGGAACGCATGTTCGAAGTAGGCGGAGTTGTACATGCCGGGCGTCATGACGACGACCGTGGGGTCATCGACGCCCATCGGCGCGACGGAACGCAGGTTGTCGAGCAGCATGTCCGGGTAATGGTCGACGGGGGCGATGCGGTTGCGGGCGAACAGTTCCGGGAACAGCCGCATCATCATCTTGCGGTCTTCGAGCATGTAGGACACGCCGGAGGGCACGCGCAGATTATCTTCCAGCACATAGAATTCGCCTTGGCCCGCGCGCACGATGTCGACGCCGGCGATGTGGGCGTAAATATCGGAGGCGACGGAAATACCCTGCATTTCCGGGCGGTACTGGGCATTCTTGTAGATTTGCTCGGCGGGAATGATGCCCGCCTTGATGATGTTTTGCTCGTGATAAATATCATGGATAAACATGTTCAAGGCTTGCACCCTCTGCACCAGGCCCGTCTGCATCTGCGCCCATTCGGCGGCGGGGATGATGCGGGGGATGGTGTCGAACGGAATCAGGCGCTCCGTGCCGGCATCGTCGCCGTAGACGGCGAACGTGATGCCGACCCGGCGGAACGTCAGGTCGGCTTCGGCCCGCTTGCGGGCGATGGTCTCGGGGGATTGCTGCTCCAGCCAGTTGCTGAATTCACGATAGTGTTCACGTACCTTGCTGTCCGTACCCACTTCATTTGCAGTCATTTCATTGAAAAAATTTGCCATGTTGTGATTTCCCTTGAGCCGTGTCTGACTATAGCTCAGCAGAAATCGTGCCAGTGCCGCATACCCGAAAGTATGTAAAAAATGACCATTTTTGTGGCGTAAAACCGTCATCCGCACCGTATTGGTGCATTACTGCGCGGAAAATGCCGGTGTTGGGGCAGGTGGCGGCGAGCTCAAGCGTCCGGCGTGACGTAGGGCCGGCAGTCGATGGGCAGGTCGATGGTAAACGTGGTGCCCGTTTCCGGCGCACTGTCGACTAGCGCGCTGCCGCCATGGCTTTCCGCCACGTTTTGCACGAAGGGCAGGCCGATGCCCCAGCCGAGCGCGCTGCCCTGGTGTTCGCGGCGCAGGTATTCGAAGATGCGCTCGGTCTGGTCCGGGGCGATAGCGCTGCCCGTGTTGTGCACGGTGAGTATCATGCGTTCGCGCAGGGTGTTGATGTGGATATGGATGGGGCCGTCGTCGCCGTACTTGAGGGCGTTGCCCACGAGGTTTTCCAGGGCGCGGCGCAGCGAATTTTCGCACCACCAGCCGGTGACGGACGCGCCCGTCACCAGGCACTTGCCCGGATGGCCAGTATTGACGCTGTCGCCCACCTGCTGCGCCAGCGGCAGGATATCGAAGCGATGCAAGACCAGCGGCAGCTTTTGCCCCCGGTGGTAGCTGAGCGTATCAAGCAATTCCTGGATCATCTCGTCGAGGCGCTTGCCGTGTTCGATGATTTTCGACGCCAGGGCCGGCACGTCGAGCTGCTGCGGGCACCGTTGCAGCAGCTGGGCGCTGTTGAGCATGACGGAGAGGGGATTGCGCATGTCGTGCGACAGCCCGGCGGCGATGCGCCGCTGGAAGCTTTCATGCATGGCGGTAAATTCCAGGATGGCTTCGCGTATGCCCGTATCGATCGAGGCATTGATCACCTGCCAGTCGCGGCGCCGCAGCGGCACGCCCGCTTCGAGGGCCGCATCGGCGAAACAGTCGCGGAAGATCTGGTATTCCTGGATCACCTGTTCCGGGCCATAGCTGGTCATGCGCGCCCGTTCGTTGCCGTGCACGGCCGGGGCATTGGTATTGCTGGTGGCATTGTCGCGCGGATAGCCTGGCGTCAGCGCTTCGGCCAGGTTGTCGAAGAAGGCGGGCAAGGTATTGATCAAGATGGGTGTCAGCAAGGCATCGGCACCGCGCACCTTGGCGCGCACCTCGTGTTCCCATTGCGTCAGCACGGCATCGCGCATGCTGAAGATGCGCCGCGTACGCGCGGGCATGTCCAGCACGTGCATTTTCTGGTCAGAGGCATAGGTCATCGCAGCTCTCCATCGACAGCTCGGCATCCACGCGGTGCAACGGCGGGAGCTAAAGTATCCTCCAAATCGGCGTGCAGGTGGTGTTCAATTCGGCGCGTCGGCGCCGGTCATGACGGCGCTCAAATGACCGAGGGTTGTATCCCATTGCTCCAGCGAAAAGTTCTGCGGATCGTCATGGCCATTCGCATAGCCCGTATCGAGCACGGCGTGGAAGGCGGGGATCAGCCACGTGCCCTTGCGCACGCTGGCGGCGATGTACAGCAGGGCCAGGCGCTCGTATTGCGCAGGCGTAAAACCGGGATCGGGCGCCAGCCCGTCGTTGCCTTTGCCGCCGCCGGGCACGGAGTTGCGCGGCTGCACCAATTCCACGTGCAGGAACAGGCCCGTCAGCGACGGCTTGTCTTTTTCCAGCTTGCTCGCGTAGCTGGCCGTGCCGAAGTCGCGCACGGCCAGGGAGCCGCCCAGGCGGTTCACGTACACATGGCCTTTCGGACCGCCGCCCAGCGCGGGGTTACGTAAATTGAAATCGTTGAAATCCCAGCTGGCGTCGTTGATGTGGCCGGGAATGGGCTCCAGCAGGAAATTCGGGTAGCTGGTGTCGTGGATGACGAAATAGCGGGCCATGGGCGCGGCCAGCCGGCCCACGGCGCGCGACAGCGGTGCATCGACGGCGCCGCCCACGTCCGCTTCGCTGATCGATTGCTGCGCCAGCCAGGCGCGCAGCCGGGTCGGGGCGATGCCCGTGCGCTGGCCGATGCGGGCGGCAAGAAACTCGGGCAGCGGCGCGCTCTCGCCCAGGCGCGCATACAACTTGACGGGGCGCAGCAAGCACGTGGCTTGCGCCCGCGCATCGCCCTTGAAGCCGCTTTTCCAGGCGGCATACGGGCAGGCCGCTTGCTTCTGCGCGGCGGCCGGCAGGGACAGGCAGAGCAAGAGCAGCAGGGCAGGGTATCGTTTCATGGGGGCATTGTCGCCGAAGCGCCGCTTGCGGCACAGGCGCGCACGCGAAAAAAAAGCTGCCCCGGGAAGGGACAGCTTGGTCGCAGGCTGATGCAGGCTCAGTTAGAACGCCACGCTGCCCGAGACGACGAAGGTGCGGGGCGCGGCCAGCACCAGGCTGCCGGCGTCGAACGAGGAGACGGCCGAGGCCCAGTAGCTGCGGTCGGCCACGTTGTCGATGCGCGCGCGCAAGGTTACGTCATGGCCGGCCAGCTGCGTCAGGTAGCGCGCGCCGATGTCGACGCGGGTCCACGATGGCAGTTGCTTGCTGTTGGCCAGGTCCGCATACTGCGTCGACGTGTAGACGGTACGGGCGTTCAGGCTCAAGCCGGGCGCGCCGGGCACGTCCCATTCGCCGCCCACGCTGAGCTGTGTCTTTGGCGCGCCGATGGCATTGTTGCCATTGTTGGCCGGCTTGTCCGTCTTGCGCTGTTCCGTATCGAGCCAGGTCAGGCCGCCCAGCAGGCGTACGCCCGCCATCGGCGTGCCGAAGATGGACAGTTCCAGGCCCTGGTTGCGCTGTTCGCCCGACAGGGTGGCACGTGAACCGACCACGGCAGGCAAAGGCTTGGCCGTGGAAAACAGGGCGGCGCTCATGCCCAGCCTGCCGCCGTCATACTTGACGCCGATTTCCTTCTGCTTCGACTTGTAGGGCGAGAACACTTCACCCTTGTTGCTCAGTGGCACGTCATTCTTGCCATCAAAATAGGTGCCGCTGGCAACGGGACCCTTGACCAGCGCCTCGATGTAGTTGGCGTACAGCGACACGTTCTTGCTGGCCTTGTAAACGATGCCGGCCACGGGCGTCGTGGCGCTCTTGTCATAGCTGGAATATTGTACGGCCGTACCGTAGGCATACGCGGCGTCGCGGATCTGCTGGCGGCGCAGGCCCACGGTCAGCAGCAGCCGGTCGTCGAGGAAGGCCATGGTGTCGGCCACGGCGTAGCTGCTGAGGATGGTTTTTTGCGTCAGGCGCGGCTCGCTCATCACGCCGCCCGAGTTCGCGGCCAGGGTGGGCGGCATGGCCACCTCCAGCGGACGGTAGATATTCGTCGGCAAGCCCGCGTAGTCGCTGATCGCATACGCATTCTTCGCTTCGTTCCAGTGCCCGGACCAGCTGGCCACCAGGGTGTGCTGGACGGCGCCCGTCGTGAGCTTGCCGCGGACGCCCAGTTCGCCCGTGCGGATTTCCTGCTTGCGCGCATTGTCGAAGCGGTACACGCTGGCATCGCCATTGAGCGAGGTCAACGTCGGTTGGGCCAGGCTGTTCGATTCCTTCGTCGAGCGGCTGCCGAACGCGGCCCAGGCCACGACATCCTTGGCCAGATCCACTTCGGCGCGCGCCGTGCCGAACACATCGTGCTCCTTCGAATAGCTCCACGGCTGGGCAAAGTTCTTCGACGCATCGGGTGCGCCCGGCAAGGCCGTCAGGCTGCCCGTGTTGACGGAAGGACGCGGCGCCGTCAGATCGAAATTCTGGTAGCCGGCATCGGCCGACAGGCGGTAGCCGCGGCCGCGGTAGTCGAGGCCGACTGAAAACATGCCCACGTCGTGGTCTTCGCGCTTGATGCTGGTCTCGCCCTGGCGCTTGGCGGCGTTGACGCGCACGCCAAATTCCTGGTTCGCGCCAAAGCGGCGCGCCACGTCGATGGCCGCGTAAGCGTGGCCGCCCGATTCCACGCCCACCGTCAATTCCGTCAGCGGCGTGTTGCCGGCGCGCTTGGGCATCAGGTTGATGGTGCCGCCGATGCCGCTGCCGCCCGGCGCCGCGCCGTTGAGGAAGGCGCTGGCGCCACGGAACACTTCCACGCGCTCGAGCAATTCCGGCGATACATATTGACGCGGCAACACGCCATACAGGCCGTTGTAGGCCACGTCGTCCGAATCGAGGGCGAAACCGCGGATCACATACACTTCCTGGAAATTGCCATAGCCGCGCGACATGCGCACGGCCGCATCGCTCTGCAGCAAGTCGCCCACGCTGCGCGCCTGTTGGTCGGCAATGAACTGCTGGGTATAACTGGTGCTGCCAAATGGCGAATCCATCATGTCCACGGACCCGAGGATGCCCTTGCGCCCGCCACGCGCCACCTGGCCGCCCGCATACGCCTTCGACAAGCCTTCCGCCGACGCATCGGCCGAAGCGTTGACGACAACGGTCGGCATGGTTTGCGCGTCGCCAGCCGGCGTGGTCTGGGCATGGGCGGCGGCGCTGGCCAGCAGGAAGGCGGCCAGGGCGAACGGGGTAGGGACGAGGTGGAAGGAGCGCATGGTGTTGTCTGGATATTAATGAGAATGATTATCATTATATTCCAGCGTGGCACACAGCGTGGAAAAGTGTGACAAAGCGATCAAAAAATCGCCATTTGTACAACACCGGGCAAGCCAGGCACTGGAATCTGGCGAAAAAAGGCGCATCAGACGATACCTTGTGGATTTATTAATGCCTATGGTCAAGTTTCGCTAGAATGGGCCATCGCGCCCGGCGCCCACAGGAATCCGCATGCCATTGCTCCGCCATCTACCGTCCGCTTCCATGCGCCTGCGCATACGACGGGGCTTGAGCCTGAAGGGCGCGGCCGTCGCGCTGATCCTGGCCATGCATGCGCTGGGCCTGTATTTCCTGCTGCTGCCGGCGCGGCAACTGAAGCAATACACGGAAGTGGCCTTCATGACCTTGCTGCCGCCCCGGCCAGCGCCGCAGGCGCCGCCGCTGGCTTTACCGCTGCCGATGCCGGCTCCCATGCCGCGCGCGCGGGCTACAGCGCCGTCCGCAATTGCCGCGCCGCCCGCCGTGGCCGCAGAAATTATCACCGTTCCCGCCGAGGAGTTTCCTGCCGCACCCGCCACGGTACCGTCCGCCGGAGACTTGCGCACGCGCGCCCGGCTGGCCGCAGGCGCCGCCGACAAGGCCCTGCGCGGCGAAACCAGGCAAGACAAGCCGTGGCTGGCCACGGCCGAACTCAAGAGCGAAAGCACTTTCCAGAAGCTGGTCGCCTCAGCCTGGCGCGGCGGCCCCGTCATCCGCGTGGAGGAATACCTGACGGCCGACGGCCGTCCCGCCACGCGCGTCGTCAGCGCCGGCGGCGCCACGTGCTTCGGGCTCGATGCGAACCCGGGCGCGGGCGCCGACCCGTTCAAGACGGGTGGCAAGGTGAAAAGAGTGCCTTGCCCGGGTTGAGTCGGATGGAAGGCTGTGCAGGTCAGATTAGCTGTAGGTCAGATTAGCGCAGCGTATTCTGACATGCTGCGTGGCGGCGCACGTCGGCTTACGCCCGTTGGGCTAAGCCGACCTACGATTGGATGGGGGTAGCCCCACGCGGGAAAAGACCGTGCGCCGGGCAGGGTTTTAGGGGCGGTAATAGGGCAGTCACCCCCGACGTGGCATCAAATATGCTAAGTTGCGTCTGCAAATCCTGCCGACACCGACCCGGACGCCCATGCCACCCGACCTCCTCATCCTCGCTCCCAGCCCTTCGGCTGCCGTCAACGCGCAGTTGGAACAGCACTACACCTGTCATCACGCCTGGCAAGTGCCGGCGGACGAACGTCACGCCTGGCTGGCCGAGCGCGCGCCGTCTATTCGCGCCGTCGTCACGACGGGCGCGCTGGGCTTGAATGCCACCGACATGGGCTTGCTGCCCGCGCTGGAAATCGTCGCCGTCAATGGCGTGGGTCTCGATGGCGTGGCGCTTGACGTGGCGCGCGAACGGGGCATCGCCGTCACCACCACGCCGAACGTGCTGACGGACGACGTGGCCGACGTGGCGTTGGCCCTGCTGCTGGCCAGCGCGCGGCACATCGTGGCGCTCGACCGCTTCGTGCGCGACGGCGGCTGGGAGCGCCGCGAGGCCATCGCCCCCGCATCTAGCCTGCGCGGCAAGACGGCCGGCATCTTCGGTTTCGGCCAGATCGGCCAGGCCATCGCGCTGCGTCTGGCCGCTTTCGGCGTCCATGTGCGCTACTTCCAGCCGCGCGCCATTGCCGATACTACCGTGCCGCGCGCGGAATCGCTGCTGGCCCTGGCGCAGGAAAGCGATTATCTGATCGTTTGCGCGCCGGGCACGCCCGCCACGCGCAAGATCGTCGACCGTACCATTCTCGACGCGCTCGGCCCGCAAGGCACCCTGATCAATATCGCCCGTGGCGCGCTCATCGACGAAGACGCGCTGATCGCCGCCTTGCAGGATGGTCACCTGGGCGCGGCCGGTCTCGACGTGTTTGCCGACGAGCCGCGCGTACCGACCGCCTTGCGCGCCTTGCCCAATGTCGTGCTGACGCCGCACGTGGGCAGCCTGACCGTGGAAACGCGGCACGCCATGGGCCAGCTGGTCGTCGATAACCTGGCCGCGCACTTCGCCGGCTTGCCCTTGTTGACACCCGTAAAGCCATAAAGTCCAGGATCAACCGTTTTAATCAAGCATGAATGAAAGAGTAGCTATGGAATTAAGAAAATCGCTGTTGCGCACGCGCGGCGGGCTGGACAGCGGCAAGGTGGGCATGATCGAGCTGTTCTTCGACCTCGTGTTCGTGTTTGCCGTCACGCAACTGTCGCACGGCTTGCTGGCCCACCTGAGCGCCATGGGCTGGCTGCAGACGGGTCTGCTGCTGATGGCCGTCTGGTGGGTATGGATCTTCACGTCGTGGATCACCAACTGGCTCGACCCCGAACGCATTCCCGTGCGCATCAGCCTGTTTGCGCTGATGCTGGGCGGCCTGATCATGTCGGCCTCGATCCCCGAAGCGTTCGGCACACGGGGCCTGGCCTTTGCCGGCGCTTACGTCGCCATGCAGGTGGGCCGGCCCCTGTTTGCCTGGTGGGCCGTGCGCCATGAAGCGCTGTCGCGCCGCCGCAATTTCCAGCGCATCGCCCTGTGGGCCGTGCTGTCCGGCATCTTCTGGATCGCCGGCGGCATGGCGTCGCCCGAACAGCGCATCTTCTGGTGGATGCTGGCACTGGCGATCGACCTGGCCGGCCCCTGGATGCAGTTCGGCCTGCCGGGCCTGGGCCGC
Source organism: Janthinobacterium sp. LS2A (assembly GCF_036543145.1). Classification (NCBI taxonomy): domain Bacteria; kingdom Pseudomonadati; phylum Pseudomonadota; class Betaproteobacteria; order Burkholderiales; family Oxalobacteraceae; genus Janthinobacterium; species Janthinobacterium sp. LS2A. Next base: position 925,900 of record NZ_JAZHPB010000001.1, on the reverse strand, counting down.
TCGACGACGGCCGACTGGGACGTCGACGGCAGCCACATGGCCGAACGCTGCGGCCTGTTCGTCATCATCGCCCTCGGTGAATCGTTGCTGGTGACGGGCGCCACGTTCGCGGGCCTGGAATGGACGGCCGCCAACTGGCTGGGCTTCATGTCGGCCCTGGTCGGCAGCATCGCCATGTGGTGGATTTATTTCGACACGGGCGCCGAGGCGGGCCACCACCGCATCGCCCACTCGAAAGACCCGGGCCGCATCGCCCGCAAGGCCTACACGTATATCCACGTGCTGATCGTGGGCGGCGTGATCGTCAGCGCCGTGGCCGATGAACTGGCCCTCGTGCATCCGGACGAAGCGAGCTTCGCCGGCATCAGCGCCTTGCTGGGCGGCCCGATCCTGTATTTGCTGGGCAATGCGCTGTTCAAATGGGTCAGCAGCGAGCGCGCCGCGCCGCCGCTGTCGCATCTGCTGGGGATTTTGATCATCCTGGCGCTGATCCCGATGGCCTACGGCCGCCTGTATTCGCCGTTGACCCTGGCCTGCATCACCAGCTGCGTGCTGGTGTTGGTGGCCGTGTGGGAACATATGGCGCTGCGCCGTCCGCCACCGGAGATCGATCCCTGATGCTTGCTTAGCCGGGCGGCGCGATGCCGTCCGGATCGCTGCGCGTATCGAGCTGCAGCTGCAGGAACGCCAGGTCCAGCCAGGCGCCGAACTTGGTACCCACCTGGCGCATCAATCCCACTTCCTCGAAGCCCAGCTGTTTGTGCAGGGCGATCGAGCCGGCATTGCCCGCCTCGATGCCCGCCACCATCACGTGCTTGCCCAGGCCGCGCGCCCGCGCGATCAATTCCACCATCAAGGCCTTGCCGACGCCGGCGCCCCGGCGATCAGCGCGCACGTACACGGAATGCTCGACCGTATGCCGGAAACCCTCGAACGGGCGCCAGTCGCCGAACGAGGCGTAGCCGGCGACATTTTCCTCTGCATCGATGGCGACGAGCACGGGGTAGCCGGCCCGCTGGCGGTCAGCCAGCCAGGCGGCGCGGTTGGCCGCATCGACCGTGCGTTCATTCCAGATGGCCAGGGTATTGCTGACGGCATCGTTGTAGATGGCCAGTATGGCCTCGATATCGCCCGCATGGGCATCGCGTATCTGCATGTTGCTCTCCTCGTCAAGCGTCTACTATAATGGATAAATCATAGATTGCCGCTCACCGCTTGTCCAATAAAATCCGAATGGAAGCCGATACATGTCCACTAAACCAGACGAATTGAATCAGCGCATCGGCGCCAGGGTGCGCCTCGAGCGGGAAAACCTGGGCTGGTCGCTGACGGACCTGGCGGCCCGCTCGGGCGTGTCGCGCGCGATGGTGCATAAGGTGGAGCGGGGTGATTGCAGCCCCACGGCCACCTTGCTGGCGCGGCTGTCGGGCGCCTTCGACTTGAGCATGTCCGAGCTGATCGCGCGCGCCGAGATGTGCGCAGGGCGCTTGCTGCGCAAGGCGGACCAGCCCGTGTGGATCGACCCGCAGAGCGGCTATCTGCGGCGGCACGTGTCGCCCGCGTCCGACATGCCGCTCGACCTCGTGCATATTACCTTGCCGCCGGGCGCCGTGGTGGCCATGCCGGCCGCCGCCTATGTATCGCGGAGACAACTCATATGGTCGCTCAGCGGCAGCCTCGTCTTCATCGAAGGGGACACGCGTCACGTTCTGGACGAGGGCGATTGCCTGGAGCTGGGTCCGCCCGCCGACTGCGTGTTCCGCAATGAAACGGCCACAGCGTGCACCTACGTCGTGGCGGTGTTGAAGAATAGTTAAGCTTAAACCGGCGCTACAGCGCTACTGCGCGCAACTGGGCAATGAAGGCACGCGCGGCGGGCGCCTGTTCGTGGCGGCGGAAGGCCACGGCGATTTCCGAGCTGATCTGCGGCCCTGCCAGCTCGCGGAACACCACGCCCGGCAATTGCACGCTGGCCATCACGGAGTGGGGCACGATGGCGCAACCGACGCCCAGCGACACTTCCGTCAGCACGGCCACCAGGCTGCCCGGGCGCGACACCACCTGCGCCGCAAAGCCGCCGCGCTGGCTCACTTCCAACGTTCCCAATTCCTGTTCCGGCACGATGAACGCCTGCTGCGCCAGCGCGGCCGGCGCCGCCGCATCAAACGAAGCCAGCGGGCTGTCCGCCTGCACGGCCAGCACGAAGCGGTCGCGCAGCAAGACCACGCTGTCCAGTCCGTCCGGCAGGTGCAGGGGCGGGCGCACGAACGCCAGGTCGACCCGGCCCTGGTCCAGCAAGCCGGGCAGGGTATCCATTGCATACTCGCGCGCGCCGATGTGGATGCCGGGATGGCTGGCGCGAAAGCGGGCAAACTGGTCCTGCAGCACGCCGGAGTAGGCGGCCGACGCCACGTAGCCGATTTCCAGCCGCCCCAGTTCGCCCCGTCCCGCCCGCCGCGCCACTTCCTGCGCCTGCGCCAGCTGCCCCAGCGCGCGCGTGGCCTCGATGACAAACAATTCTCCGGCGGCCGTCAGGGACACGGCGCGCTTGCTGCGCTGGAACAAGCGCGTACCCAGCAGCTGCTCCGTTTCCTGCACCTGCTTGGTCAGCGCGGGCGGAGAAATACCGAGTTCCGCGGCGGCCCGCGCGAAGTGCAGGCTGTGCGCGACGGCCAGCACGCAGCGGAAATGCCGCAGTTCCATCTCTTTATCTGTATTCACCATGGGTAAATTATAAGGTGGCTGTCTTATAACAGGAAATAATACAAGCGTGCTTACAATCGGGGCATGAAGAATACCAACTGGACCTTATATACGTGCTCGGGCGTGTGCGCGCTGATCATGCTCGACACCAACGTCGTGGCCGTCTCCCTGCCGTCGATCGCCCGTTCGCTCAACGCCAGCTTCGTCGACGTGGAATGGGTGGTCAGCGCCTACATGCTGGCGTTCGCCTCATTTTTGCTGCCCGCCGGCAGCATCGCCGACCGCCTGGGCCGGCGCAGGGTCATGCTGTATGGCCTGGCCGTATTCGCGCTGGCGTCGCTACTGTGCGGCCTGGCGTGGACGCCGTTCGTGCTCAACGTGGCGCGCGCCGTCAAGGGGCTCGGCGCCGCGCTGTTGCTGACGTCCGCGCTGGCCGTCATCGGCCACACCTTCCATGCGGAAAAGGAGCGGGCGCGCGCCTGGTCCGTATGGGGCGCGGCCATGGGCGTGGCCATGACGGTGGCGCCCTTGCTGGGCGGCCTGATCACGAGCGCCATCAACTGGCGCTGGATTTTCTATTTGAACCTGCCCGTCGTCGCCATGTTGATGTGGCTCGTAGGCAAGCACGTGGACGAGTCGAAGGATGCGTCCAACGCCAGTTTCGACCCGCTCGGCGCGGCATTCTTCTCCGCCGGCCTGTTCGCCATCATCTGGGGCTTGATCGACGCCAGCGTGGCGGGCTGGACCAGCCGCGCCACCGTGCTGCGTTTTGTGGCCGGTGCGGCCCTGCTGGTCGTGTTCGTGCTGGTGGAACGGCGCCAGCGCGCACCCATGGTCGATCTGTCGCTGTTTGGCCGCCGCGTGTTCGTCGGCGCCGTGCTGGGCATGTTCGGCTATGCGATCGCCGCGCAGGTGATGATGACCTTCCTGCCGCTGTACTTGCAGAACGCCTTCGGCTTTTCCGCCGTGCTGGCCGGCTGCGCCATGCTGCCGTTTGCCGTCGCCATGGTGGTGCTGTCCCGTCTGGCGCCGCACGCCATGCGCCATCTGGACGACCGCGGCATTCTGGTGACGGGCTTGTTGATCGTCGCTGTCGGCAACGTGGCCACGGCGCTGGCCGCCGCCAGCCTGCAGTACGGCTGGGTGGCGGCGGGCATGATCGTCACGGGCGCGGGCGCGGGATTGCTCAACGGCACCACGCAAAAAGCCATCCTTGCCTGCATCCCCAGAGAACGCACGGGCATGGGCTCGGGCATCAGCACGACGACGCGCTTTGTCGGCATCGTGCTGGCCGTCGGTGCGCTGGGCGCCGTGCTGGCCATGCGCACGGCCGCTTCGTTCGACAAGCTGGCGTGGCTGCACGGCTTGAAGGCCTCGCCCGAAATGATAGGACGCATCGTCGCCGGCAACGCGGCCGACGCTTTCGGCCAGCTACCGCCCGCGATGCAGGCCGTGGCGCAGGAAGCGGCGCGCCACGCCTTCATCGACGGCTTTGCCAGCGTGCTGTACCTGGCGGGCGGACTGGCAGCAGTCGTGGCGGTGCTCGTATTCGTGCTGGCGCGGCCGCTGGAAAAAGTGTAACTGTTCAGCAATATCCGCGTGCGCAGCCTGCACGTGTAATATGATGCCAGCGAGCAATACATAGCAATCATATAACTACCGCAGGTAATCACATGCGCAGAAAACGGATCATCATTACCAGCGTGCTGGTGGCAGTCATCGGCGTGGCCGCCCCCCTGAGCCTGGCCTTCTACTTGTCGTCCGTGCGCGCCAAGCAGGGCGAGCAGGAACGCCTGCGCCTGCTGGCCGGCTATGCGCTCGAGCGCGCCCACCGTTCGATCGCTTCGGCCAGCATGGCCTTGCGCAGCGCCGATGCGCTGGACCTGGCGCCGTGTTCGGAAGCGCATGTCCAGCAATTGCGCCGCATCACCATCACCACGCGCAGCATCGACGATATCGGCTATGTCGAAAATGGCTTGCTCAAATGCACGTCGAACGGCATGGAGGAAGCGCGCATCGCCGTCACGCCCGCCGACTTTACCCTCGACAATGGCATGGGCCTCGATTTCAACCTGCGCCCCGTCGTCAGCGGCGGCAAGCGCATGGTGGGCTTGTCCTACCGCGCCTATAAGGTGCTGATCGATCCCGTGCGCTTTTCCGACGTCATCGTCGACAACGACATCCAGATGGCCGTCGCCATCGGCAAGGGCGGCGTGCTCGACACCTTGCACCATCCGGACCCGGCACTGGTCAAGACCCTGCTCGCCGGCAAAGGGGGGACGGACACGCTGGCGCGCGAGGACAGCATCCATGCGATGCTGTACCGCGATGGCTTGACGGCCGTCATGATCGAGCCGCGCAGCAAGCTCAGCGAGAGGCTGCGCCGCGAACAGCTGCTGCTCTTGCCGCTGGGCCTGCTGATGGCCGCCTTCATCGTCGGTATCGTCGTGTGGCTGTCGCGCCGCCGGCTGTCGCTGCGCGGTGAACTGGAAACGGCCGTCGAGCGGCGTGAATTCTTTGTCCACTATCAGCCGATCATCGCGCTCGATACGGGCGTGTGCGTGGGCGCCGAGGCGCTGATACGCTGGCGCCGTCCCGACGGCAGCATGATACGGCCCGACCTGTTCATCCCCGTGGCCGAAGAAGCCGAACTGATCCTGCCCATCACGGACCAGGTCATCGCTTGCGTGATCGCCGACATGCGCGCCGCGCTGCTGGCCGACCGCGAGCTGCATATCGCCATCAACCTGTGCGCCAGTGACATTGAAACGGGCCGGGTGCTCGACGTGCTGGAACGCGCGCTGGCCGGCACGGGCATCGAGGCGCAGCAGATCTGGCTGGAAGCAACCGAGCGGGGCTTCATCAACGTGGAAGCGGCCCGCGCCACCATCGAAAAGGCCAGGGCACGGGGCCATGCCGTGGCCATCGACGACTTCGGCACCGGTTATTCCAGCCTGTCGAGCCTGCAAAACCTGCCGCTCGACGCCTTGAAAATCGATAAATCCTTCGTCGACACCATCGGCACGGACGCGGCCACCAGCAGCGTCACGCCGCACATCATCGCCATGGCCCGCACCTTGAACATGCTGATCGTGGCCGAAGGCATCGAAACGCAGCAGCAAGCCGATTATCTGCTGGAACGCAAGGTAGAATTCGGCCAGGGCTGGCTGTTTGCGAAGGCGCTGCCGGCCGCGGAATTCCTCACCTTTTACCGGGCGCGCCGCGCCCCGTCGTCCACATGAAACAGCCACGCTTTCCCTATCCCTTGCAGCCGCTGCGCGTCCCCGGCGGCTGGCATATCACCGTCAACACCCTGTTCGAAGTGGAGCCTGGCCCCGATACCATGGAATGGTTCAGCAGCGCATTGTTGCTATGGGGCAGCTGCCGCGACACCGGCTACTGCTTCAATTCGCATTTTGAACCGGAAGACGATCCGCAGGGCGAATTCGTGCTGGAGATGGGCAAGGTGGCATACGACCGCCATGGCAAGATTGTCCAGGGCAGCGACGCCTTCCTCGGCGAGTTTCGCACACGCAGCAAGGCGGCGTTTGTCGCCCGGGTCGAGCAATTCATGCAGGACCCGGCAGCTTGATTTTTACGGCTTGCGCGGCAAGACGACGTCCTGTCCGCCTTGCTTGAGCACGGCGCTGGCGATCTTGCCCGCCGCATCGCGTGTAAATGCCAGTTCCGCCTCGATGGCGCGGAAGAAAAACTGGTCCTTGGCGCTGGCAAACAAGGGGGCTGACCCAACGCCCGTGCCGGCCGCTTCCAGGCCGTTCTTGCCCAAGGTCACCGTCAACGTGAATTCCGCGCCCAGCGGATACTCGCCCACGTACTCGGCCAATGCTGTGCGCGGCAGCTCGATGGCGGCCTGCGGCTTTTTCAGCGGCGGCAACGGTGTGCCGGGCAGCAAGGCGGACAAGCCCAGCGCATCGACCTCGCGCACCGTGTTGGTCAGCACTATCACGCCCCGCTTGCCGTCCGTCGTGAACGCCGCATAGCTGGCGTAGCCGCCCGTCTGGCCGTTGTGCCAGGCGTAGGTTTGCCCCTGTTGCTGTTCCAGCAGCCAGGCCAGGCCGATTTTCGAGCCGCTGTCGGGCGCCAGCGGACGCTGCGGCTGGATCGCCAGCGCGTACGGGCGCAGCGGCTTGAACATATACGCTTGCAAGTAGGAAATCATGTCACGCGCGCTCGAATACACGCCGCCGGCCGGCGCCACCACGTTCATATCCAAAGCCGGCGTCGGTTCGCCCGACAGCAAATGGCCGGGCGCCAGGCGCGCCAGCATGCCGTGCGTGGGCTTGTTCGAAGTGGAACGCATGCCCAGCGGCACGGCGATGCGCTTTTGCAGCTGCGCTTCAAAGCTGGTACCGGCCTGTGCCGCCAGGGCCGTGCCCAGCACGGCGTAGCCGATATTGGAGTATTCAAGTTTCGTGCCCGGCGCATACGGCAGATGATAGGCGGCGAGAAACTGCCGCTGTTTGGCTTCCGTGTAGTCGGCATACGGATTGGCCGGGTTCTTGGGCGCGAAGTTGTCGGGCAGGCGCGGCAGTGAGGAGTAGTGCGTGGCCAGGTCGAGCAGGCTGATCGTCTTGCCCTCGAACGCAGGCACCGTATAGCCGGGCAATAATGCCGCGACCGGCTCATCGAGTTTGACCTTGTTTTGGACGACGGCGTCGGCCAGCAGCAAGCCCGTCATGGTCTTGGTGACGGAACCGATCTGGTAGACGGTATCGGCGCCCGGCTTGATGTTCTTGCCGGCGTGTACGCTGCCAAAGCCGTACACAGCGCTGTCCTTGCCATCGATGATGGCGATGACGATGCTCGCGTGCATGCCCGTGCGCGTGAGTTCCTCGGCGCGCTGGCGCACGGCATCGTCCAGTACGGGGGCGGCCAGCGCGGCGCTGCCGAGCAGGCAAAGGGGGAGAAAAGTAAATGCGGGTGTCATGGGAACCTTGTCCTGGGTGGGCCGGATGCACGCCAGCGCCTCGATAGGGTATCTGGCATGTCAAGTGAAGGATACGGCGCCAACATGAAGGTTGCCTGAGTTTTATGACATGCTTATCGGCTTGGCAATGCTTGTGCCTGCTCAATTGTCAGCCGCCGGCGCTTCCAGAAAATCCGCCAGCTGCGCGCGCATGCCGTCGGCCATGTCTTGCAGCAATTCGCCGCGCCGCCGCGCATCGGCGCGCTTTTTCGATGGCACACCGGCCAGGTCTGGCGCACGGTAGGGCGCGCAGGGCAAGTGATAATTGCCGTCGCGCATACGCAAGGCGTGCAACTCTTGCCACGCCAGGTCGTAGTCGGCGGCGATATGGCGCCGGCGCCGCGCATTCAGGGCGATGCGGTTGTCATTGCTGATCAAGAACAGGTTATTGCAGGCAAAAAAGTCGCCGAAATCACGCAAGGCCGTCACCATCAGGTTTTTCGGACGGCAACCATGCAGCGCCCGCGTGGCTTCCTTGACGGCCAGCTTACCCGCTTCCGAGCGCAAGCCTTGCAGCGCGCCCAGCTGCAGCGAGACACCATCGGCCCGCGGCACGAACAAAAAGCTGGCCAGGTACAGGGGCTGTCCGTCGCGCGTCAGGCGCAGGCACAGTTCGCCTTCGCGGTAGCTGTCGTGGATGGCCGTCAGCTGCAAGCGGTACAGCGCCGCGTCCTTGCCTTGGAATGCGGCCAGCACCACGGGCGCGTGCGCGGCCCGTTCGACCAGGGGGCGCGCGCCCGCTTGCCACAGGAAACGGTAATGTCCTTCCAGCAAGGCCAGGCGATCCGCGCAACCGAGCTGGCGCGAGGCGTAAGGACGGTAAATCTTGAAGCGCAGGCAAGGATGCAGCTGCGCCAGCGAGTGCAGGCCCGGCATGCTGCCCAGGAAAGCGTGCCAGCGCGAGCGCTGGCGGGGAAAGAAGAGGGCGCCCAGCGCCGCTTTCAGGCGGTGGCCGCTGGCCAGGTGCGGCACGGCGGCGCCGTGGCGCAGGGTTAACGCGATGTCATTCATGGTTCTGCCGGTAAAGGGCAGGCGCTGCACAATGAGAGCCTTGCCAACATGAATGCTACGTGGGCCAGGTGAAGTTCATATTAAGAAGCTATCCCATGGGTATTTAGAGGATGGCAACTAAACATTTGCCTTATGGCAATATAGACGGTTATGCTCGCCGCACCTTGACTCGATGACTGACGCCTCTCATGAACCACCGCCATTTGCTTGCCATTCCCGTATTGCTTGCGACACTGGGCGTCCACGCGCAAGACCGCACGGCCGATCCTTTGGCGCCCTTGGCGCAATGCATCAACCGCAGCCAGTTCCAGTTCAGGACGCAGGACCGGCTGCCAGCCGGTGCGACCACGCGCATCGTCAAGATGGTGGCGGGGGATAGGCAGATATCGACGGCCGATGGCTATCGGCTGATGCTGTTCCGCAAGAGCAGCTTGCCTTTCGTGAATCTGAAGATCGAACGCAGCGCCGAAGGCCAGTTCGCGGCCGACCGCGAGACCATCGTGGCGCAGATGCGGGAAATGGCCGCCAGGGGCAAGCTGCCGCAGCAACTGCCGCTGGAAACGGACACGCGCGATGGCGTGGAAGTGCTAGGATTGAATAACGCCAGTATCGCGCAAGCGCAAGGCATCATCAGTTTGTATACACTGCTGCACGCCGCCAGCGGCACGGTCGCCACCGCCTACATACTGAACCAGCCGGCCGATCCGCGCGACTTTGCGACGGATGCGCAATACCAGGCGCTGCGCGCACAATTGATTGCCTCGCTTGCCAGCTGCATGGCCGATCCTGCGCAGTAAGGCAAGCGGGCAGGGAAGGAAATGTCAGCCATGAAAAAAACAGTACCGGGCACGGCGCCCGATAATGACGCCGAAAACGCCGAGCCCGCCGCCAGCCAGATCGACGCGAAGATCGCCTCGCTGGCGGACTGGCGCGGCAAAACCCTGGCCGCCGTGCGGGCGCTGATCCGCCAGGCGGACCCGGACGTGGTCGAGGAAGTCAAATGGCGCGGCGTGCCCGTCTGGTCGCACGCGGGCATGATCTGCACGGGCGAAACCTACAAATCGGCCGTGAAACTCACCTTCGCCAAGGGCGCCGCCTTGCCCGATCCGGCCGGCCTGTTCAATGCCAGCCTGGACGGCAACACGCGCCGGGCCATCGATATCCACGAAGACGAGCATCTCGATGCCGCGGCGTTCAAGGCGCTGATACGCGCCGCCGTGGCCGCAAATACGGCGCCAAAACCAAAACGGACTTCTACTTGAGACATTATCTGTACCTCTGGCACGACCCGGCCGAGCGCATGCTGGTCGCTTCCGGCATCGAATTCAAGGATTGTATTGCTGCCCTCGGCGAAGCGGACGGCATCGTGCTGCGCAAGGGCAGCGCCGGCACAATCAAAAAGCCTGCCGCCTTTCATATCTTGGCGCCGCAACAACTGCCGGCCCTGGCGCTCGAAGACATGTACGCGCCAGGCAGCCACGCCTGGGCCGATTGGCAAGGCGCGCCGCCGGCCTCCGGCGATGCGGCCGTGGCCGAGATGCTCGATCACCGTGCCGCATTGGCGCCGCTGCCCGCCCTGCAGGGCCGCTTTCTTGCCTTTGCCCACGACGACGGCTGGTATCTGAAACTGTTTTATGGGGAATGGGACGATGTGGCGGCCTTGCTCGCCAGCACCATCCCGCCAGCCCTGGGCACGCTCGATCTGGCGGCACTGCAGCAGGGAGGTGACGGCTACTGGTTGCAGGACGGCACAGTCCAGGTAGAACTGAAAACCCACGATATCGACAGCGTGCTGAATCGCCGCCTGTAAGGAATGGATAGTGCGCCAGCCATGTGCCTGATTCGTCCTTTCTCCAGCGCGGACACGCAGTCCTGCACCGCCATCCTGGCCCTGGCCGGGCGCGACGCCTTCGGCCCTGTCGTCGGCAGCGCTACTTTCACGGCGGCGACGCAAGGCGAAGCCATCCTCGTTGCCGAGCGCGGCGGCATCGTCACCGGTTTTGCCGCCGTGTACACGGGCGATGCCCCCGACTATTTCCTGCACCACCTGTATGTGCACCCGGTGCACAGTGGCTCGGGCATCGGCGGGCAACTGCTGGCCGCCGTCGTGGCGCGCTTCGGTCCCCGCCTGAGCCTGAAAACGCAGCTGAGCAATACGGGCGCGCGGCGCTTTTATGCGCGCGCGGGCTGGGTCGAAGATGCGGCAGACAGCGGCGTGGACGCCATCGGCGCGTGGATACGGGTCCGCTACCGGCAGTAAAGCGTCAGATTCAGCGAGGCGCGCAAGGCAGCCATATAGACAGGTTCAAACATCACGCTTCTCCTTGCTATCCGAAAGCAGGGCCAGGCGCGCCGCCATGCCGGCATTCTCGCGCAGCAAGCCATCGCGTTCCTGCGCCAGGCTTTCCGCCTTCAGTTGCGACGCTTGCGCATTTTCCGCCAGCATGTCGAGCTGCCGGTCTTGCGCGGCCAGCGCTACTTTGGCGTCGTTCAGCGCCAGCAAGGCCGTATCGAGCTTGGCCAGCAGGGCGTCGGCCGACGCGGCCGCCTGCAAGTACTGGAATTCGAACTGATCGCGTTCGGGACGCACGGTAGCCAGCGCTGCGCGGTCGGCGGCCGCTTCATCAGCCAGGCGCGTGTGCTCCGCCTGCAGCTGTGCCAGCCGCATGTCTTGCTGCACCAAGGTCGCTTGCTGGCCTTGCAGGCGCTGCTGCAGCTGGGCGTTCTCCTGCTCCAGGCGGCTCTCGCGCTGCTGGGCCTGGGCCCGTTCCTCGCTGCGCTGCGCGGCCGCCGCTTCCTGGTAATGGTCGAACTGCGAGCGCACTTGCGCCAGCTGGCGGTTCAGGGCCGCGATTTCCTCGCCCCGGTCGGCCAGGCGCTGCGTCAGGCCAGCATTGTCGCTGTGCAGAGTGGCCAGGGTGACGGCGCGAAAATGGTGCTCTTCCTTCAGCTGTGCCAGCGCGTGCTGCGTGGCGCGCAATTCCTGGGTGAGGGCCGCGCGCGCTTCCGTCAGTTTCAACCGCTCCGTTTCCGTCTTTTTCAATTTTTCCAGCGCCGCGTCGAGTTCGGCGCGGTTCTGCTGCATGCCCGTTTCCAGCTGCTGCGCCACGTCGCGCTGCTGCTTGTCATAGACGCCGCGCATCGCTTCCATCAACTCGGCAGGCAAGCCCGCTTCCGTTTTCACGGCGCCCGCGCCCTGGAACTCTTCCTTCCAACGCTTGAGCAAGGGCGCGATGGTGCTCTTGCTGCCCGTGCTGCCCAGCGCTTCGCGCACGCTGTCGACCGTGGGATTACGCCCATCGGCAGCGACGATTTGGGCTGCCTTCATAACATCAGAGTACAAAATGCCGGTGCGGGCCATAAAACCACCTATGAGCGAAATTTAGTAACGTATTACATGATACGTAATATCTAATAATATTACGATATAAATTTTCGTGATTCTCAAAAAATATAAGTCACGATAAGATCGCTTATCGCGTGTTACGCGGGTGCTTTGCATGCTATTCTGCGTATCTCCCAGTACAAAACCGCGATTTCGCCGCCGCCATGCCCGATTTGCCCCTCTCGAAACGCCGTGCCGCTGTGCCAAAAAGCACCGCCATCGCTCCTGCGCCATTACACGGCGCCCTGATCGATGCCGAGCTGGCCGCGCGCCACCAGGCGTTTCTCGCCGCCGCCACGTCCGATAACACGCGCCGCACCTACCGTTCCGCCATCCGCCACTTCCAGACTTGGGGCGGGGCGCTGCCCGCCGACGAGTCCACCGTCATCCGCTACCTGATGGCCCATGCGGACAGCCTGAACGCCCGTACCCTGGCCCTGCGCCTGACGGCCCTGTCGCAATGGCATGTGTACCAGGGCTTTGCCGACCCCGCGTCCACGCCCACCGTGCGCAAAACCCTGGCCGGCATCGCCCGCCTGCACGGCAAGCCAAAAAAGAAGGCCAAGGCCCTGCCGCTGGAGGATCTGGAAGCGATCGTCGCCAAGCTGGCCGCGCTGGGCACCAACAAGGCCTTGCGCGACAGCGCCTTGCTGCAGCTGGGATTTTTTGGCGGTTTCCGCCGCAGCGAACTGGTGGGATTGACCGTGGAAGACGTGCGCTGGGAGCCGCAGGGCATGGTGATCACCTTGCCCCGCTCGAAAACGGACCAACTGGGGGAGGGCATCGTCAAGGCGATTCCGTTCGGCGACGGCGTCTGCTGCCCGGCCACGGCCTTGCGCACGTGGCTGGCCGCGGCGCACATCCGCACGGGGCCGCTCTTGCGCACGGTGAACCAGTGGGGACACGTGGGCGCGAAGGGACTGCACGCGAGCAGCATCAATACGATCTTGGAAGCTTGCGCCAGGCTGGCGGCGCTCGACTACGTGCCGGAACTATCGAGCCACAGCCTGCGCCGCGGCATGGCCACCAGCGCGCACCGGGCCGGCGCCGATTTCCAGGCCATCAAGCGCCAGGGCGGCTGGCGCCACGACGGCACCGTGCATGGCTATATAGAAGAGGCGGGCCGCTTCGAGGAAAATGCGGCCGGGAGTTTGTTGAAGGGGAAGAAGAAGGCGGCGGGCTGAGGGTGCGCGCCAACGCGTCCGGCTGAATGACTGGCTGCGCTTACTCCGGCAACTCCGCGATCAGCAGAAGATCGAAATATTGCTCGCGGAGCTTGGCGAGCCGCGCCATCTGCGGCGGAACAGGACGCATCTGCAAAGCTTCTCGCATGTATTCGAGACGAGACTCCGCATCGTCATGGTGTTCTTCGTCGGGTTCTGTAAAGTAACCGATTGCTTCTTCCTCTTGATATACCAACTGCTCCAGGGAGTACCAGCCGACGTAGTAGCCCAAATTAAAGAATTCCTCAAAGGACTCGGCGATCACTACGTTGTTTTCGTCCGCGCTTGGCAGAGTCATTACGATCGGTAAAGTTCCGTTAGCGGATACAAAGTCTTTGAGATAACTGTAATGGACACCGTCCCCGCCTGTGCTTGCAAAGGTAACGACGTTAGCAGGGGTGCACCAGTATTGCTGTTCCATTTGAGGCGTTTCCAGGATAAGGCCACAAGGCTCGAAGACCATATCGGCGGAAGTTTCAAACTGAATTGCGGCGGCCTCAGCGACTTGATGCAGTTTTTCAAGCTGAACGGGTAGTTTCATTTTTTTAGACCCAACGTGTTCTACATTACAAAACGACGAGCTAACGCGCCTGCGATATAACATCTCATGCTGTCGATTCAGGGACACAGCATGGTTTAGTGTATGGCATTGTTACTTCTTTGGCAAGTAAGAGATATGGATACAGCTTTGTGAGGTATTTCAAGGCAGCGGCTTGATGAAATGAATGCGCTCCCTGGCCGTGTCGCCAAAGTGCTCCACCAGCCGGATCTGGTATCCATTGCGGATCAGCAAGCGCAGCATGGCGGGATAGCGGTTCATCGATTTCACCGTGATGGCCGAAAAGCCGCCCTCCGCAGCCCGGCGCTCCTGAAATTCCAGCAGGCGTTGCGCCAACCCAGCCTTGCGGTGCGCGGGCAGCACGCCGCCGAGCCAACTGTAGAAAGAATCGTCCTCGGCCGCATACCCCAGCTTGCATCCGACGGGCTGGCCGTCCGCTTCCGCGATCAGGATCAGGGCGCCGGCGGGCAGCCGCTCCTGCAGCTGCCCCAGGCTGTGCCGCTGGTCGAACTCGGGTATCGCCTGCAGCACGTGCCAGGCTTCCTCGATGGTGCCGGGCCGTATCATGCGGCCGCTTGTTCCCGGGGGCGGATGATCATGCAGGTGGCCGTCGCGTGCGCGTACACTTTGCCGGCTTCGTCGCGGATCGTGCCTTCGGAAATGACCAGGTTGCGTCCCGCATTGATGACTTTGCCTTCGGCGTAGACCGTCACGTTGAAGGGCAGGGGACGGCACATCTTGATGTTCAGGTCCGTCGTGCCGTAGCTTTCGCCGGCCGGCAAGACCGTGTGAGTGGCGCAACCCGTGACGGTGTCGAGCACGGTGGCCGCGAAACCGCCGTGCACGCCGCCCATGGGATTGGTGTGCGTTTCATTTGCCGTCGCCGTGAAAATGACACGGCCATGCTCGACAGTATGCGCATCCATGGGCATGGTCTTGGAAATGCCGGGCCGGGGAAACAGGCCTTGCGCGAAAGCTTGCATCAGTTGCAAGCCGGTCATGTCGTTCGGGTGCATGGGTAACTCCTGTGGTGGTGATGTGGGGATGGGTCAGACGTCCTGCGCAAAACGCAGGCGCGAGGCGTGCAGAAGGAAGCGGGCGACGACGGCCAGTTCTTCCTCGCTGAAACCTTGCTTCAGTTGTTCATTCAGGCTGTCGAGCAGGGGCAGGGCGGCGGCCAGCACTTCGCCGCCCCTGGGCGACATGTGCAAGGTGCCGGCGCGCGCATCGAGCGCCGACTGGCCGCGCACGATCAGGCCGTTTTCTTCCATGCGCGCCACCAGCCCCGTGACGGCCGAGTTTTTCAGCTGCAGTGCCCGCCCCAGGTCCTTCAATTGGCAGCCTTCCTCGCCCTTCAGGGCAAACAGGGCGACCACTTGCGTGCCGGAAAAACCCAGTTCGCTGGTGAAGACGGCATCGGCCGAGCGGAACAGATTCTGGCGCGCCAGGTTGAGCAGATTGAACAGCCGCGGCGAACGCTCGCCCAGCGGGCAGGCTACGGCATCGGGGGTGTCTGAGGTAGGGGAGGTATTGATACGCATGCGAAGTATACTACTACGTATGCGTAATAAATCAAGCGTCTATTGTCAGTCGCGCTGGTGGCGCCCGATATAGCGTGCGCGGGGACGTATCAAGGCCGCGCTGGTGGCTTGCTCGTTGGCATGCGCGATCCAGCCAGCCGAGCGGGCCAGCGCAAACACGCTCAATGCTGCGCCCTTGGGCCAGCCGAATGCCAATTCCATGGCCGCCAGCGCCAGGTCGGCATTTGGCTTCGCATCGAGCAGCTCACCCGCCGTGATGCAGATGGACAGGATGGCGGCCAGTTGTGGGGACTTGTGCGACAGCGCCGACAGGCGGTCCAGCAGATACGCGGCACGCGGGTCGCCTTGCGGATACAGCGGATGGCCAAAGCCGGTAAATTCCGGCGCGATGGTCGCGTAGAAACTGCCGATGGCAGCTTTGTCGTCCGGCGCGGCCAGCGCCTGTGCCAACATGCGCCGCGCCGCCGCGCTGCCGCCGCCGTGCCTGTCGCCGGACAAGGCAGCCAACCCGGCCCCCAGCGCGGCTGGCAGGCTGGCGCCCGTCGAGGCGATGCAGCGCACGGCAAAGGTCGACGCATTCAACTCATGGTCGGCCAGCAGCACGAGGGCCGCGCGCAGCAATTCAGTCTGGTCCGTGTCGGCCTGCCACGCCTGGGCCAGCTGCCGGTGCAGCGGCAAGGCGGACGGCGCCGTCTGCAGCAGGGCGGCGGCCAGGATGCGCATCAAGGCGGGGCCGGACTGCAGCATGTCAGCAGGCGCAGGCAGGGACGACAGCATGGCCATGGCCAGCATGGCGCGCGCCAGCGGCGGCGCATCTGGCACGCTGGCCAGCCCCTGTGGCAGGGCCGGCGCATCTTGCTGGAAATAGTCGCCCGCCCCGTCGTCCCACAGCAGGCTGGCGGCCGCTTCCAAGGTCGCGTGCTGCGCCAGCGATGTCGCAGCGCAGCCCCGATACAGCAGCCGTCCATCGAGAATGTGGGAAATCTGCGTCTCCAGCACGGGCAAGCCCCAGTGCATGGCGGCCACGGCTGTCTGACCGCCGCGCTTGGCGTCATTCTTGCGGGCCGCCAGGCGCAGCACGTCTTCCTGCGGATAGCGCTTGCGGCGCGAATCTCCATTGCTGACGGAAGCCAGCAAGCCCCGGCTCACGTAGGAATACAGGGTGGGCAGGCTGACGCCCAGCAGGTGCGCCGCGTCGAGGGCGGATAAGTCGTTTTTCATGGCGGCGATTGTATCTGTATATTGATTCGTGGAATCAAGATTGACGGGCCGCGTGGCGCTTCACTAGACTCATGCCTTTGCAGGAGTCCCCATGAGTACACACACGATACGCACCCTGCGCCTTGATGACGCCGCGCCCTTGCTGGCCTTCGAACTCGCCAACCGGGCCTGGTTCGAGCGCCATATCGACCGGCGTCCGGACGCTTTTTACAGCATCGAAGGCGTCCAGGCGCACCTCGCGCAATTCCTTGACGAGCACGCACAGGGGCGCATGCACCCCTGCGTCATCGTCGACGAGCGCGGCGAGCTGATCGGCCGCGCCAACCTCAAGGATATCGACGGGCAGGCGCAGACGGCCGAAGTCGGCTACCGCATCGGCGAGCATCAGGCGGGCAAGGGCTTGGCCACGGCCGCGCTGCGCTACCTGATCACCCTGGCGCGCGACGAATGGCGGCTGGCCAGCCTGTGTGCCTATGCCATCAATGGCAATGCAGCGTCGATCCGCGTGCTGGAACGCTGCGGTTTCGTGCAGGGAATGGCCGTGCCCGATATTGCGATCGTGGCAGGCAAGGTCGTCGATGGCCATGCCTATGCACTGGATTTGCGGGCGGCTGGGGTAGACTCTGCCCTGTGATAAATAAACAAAGTTGGCAGATATGAATCATGAGAGCCCGAAACGCGTCGTCGTCATTGGCGCCGGTATCGTCGGCGCGTCGCTCGCCTACCACCTGGCCAGCAAGGGTGAAAAAGTCACCGTTGTCGAGGCGGCTGGCATCGCGTCCGGCGTGACGGGCACCTCGTTTGCGTGGATTAACACGTCCTGCGCCGGGCCAGACCCCATTGCGGCCCTGCGCGGTGGCGCCATCGCGGCCTGGCGCCAGCTGGAAACGCAGGTGCCCGGATTGAAAGTGCGCTGGCATGGCGCCTTGTCATACGGCACGCAGGATGGGCGGGTGTCGCCCGTATCCATATTGCTGGACCGCTCGCGCATCGTCCAGCTTGAACCGCATCTGCGGCAGCCGCCGGAACAGGCGCTGTACGAACCGGGGCAGGGCGCGGTCGACGCCGTTGCCGCCACACACGCCATGCTGGCAGCGGCCCAGGCGCTGGGCGCGACCGTCCGCACGCACACGCCTGTGCTGGGCTTTGCCGTCCGGGACGCGAAGGTGACGGGCGTGGAAACGGCCGCGGGCGTCATTGAGACCGATATGGTTGTGCTGGCGGCAGGCACAGCGACTGCCGCACTGGCTGAGATGCTGGGCGCCAATCTACCCATTCACGCCTCGCCCGCGATTTTCATGCGGTACCAAGCGCCACCCGGCCTGGTGCGCGGCATCATTTCCAGTCATGCAATGGAAGTGCGGCAAGACGAAGACGGAACCATGCTGGCGGCGGAAGACTATGTGGACGAGGCGCCGGAAAACCAGCCCGCCGCCATGGCGCAGCGCACGGCCAGCGCGATCCGCGATGAACTGGAAGGAGCCGACGCCATCGCGCCGGCATTCGCCTGCATCGGCCTGCGTCCCATGCCCTTTGACGGCGTGCCCATCATCGGCTACTTGCCGCAGGTGGGTGGCGTGTACGTGTGCGCCATGCATCCGGGCGTCGTGCTGGCGGCCATCGTGGGGCAGCTTGCCAGCGAGGAAATCGTCACTGGCAAGCCCGCGTCAGCCCTGGAGGCTTGCCGGCCCGCGCGCTTCCTGGCGTGCTGATTCCTGGGGCACAGGCGCCACGAACACGGGCAGGACGAACGGCACTTGCTCCTGCTCATCGCCATCCTCTGACGGGGCCTGCATATAATGTTCGTTGCGCCAGTCCCCGTTCACCACGCGATCGGCGATCAGCGCCAGATCCTGCGTTTCGTGCAACTCGCAGCGAAACGGCAACCGCCCATGCGAGCGCGACACCAGGCTGAAGCGCAACTGCCGGCATTGCGCATCGTGCCAGCAATAGAACAGCATGTCCTCGCCTTTGACTGCGCTGCGGCGCGCCGCGATCACCTCACCAATGAACTCGACGATATCGGCCGCATGGATCTGCGGCGTTTCCTCGTCCGTGGGCGAAAAGCTCCACATATTGTTTATCGCTTCGTGATTGATATCGTCGGGGTTAATGAGCACTTCATCATCTTGCGCCATTTCCAGCCATGCATTGAATGTCTTGCATTTCATCATGTCATTATGCATCCCATGTTTCAAAAGCCGTCCATACCGACCTCCATGCGCCATGCGGAAGTTTGGCCTGCATGGAAAGTGACAGTGCGCCTACGCCCAAACAATCACCTGGTTGCCATTGTGCATTTTCCAAACTAAGCGCCCGCGCTCTTCCCACGTCGACATTTTTCATTTCAGCTGTGTCATAGCCGATTTCCAGTACTGGATGGAGCACTTTTCCATTGGCTGTCAAATATAAAGTATTGACATGGACCTTGGGTTTGTCAAAACGTTCGTAGAGCCTTGTTGCGGCGGATTTGAAACCCAGGCCAATGGCGATGCTGACGGTCGTTGGGCCATTGCAGCCCAGAAGCGACGCAAGCGCCCAATAGTCATGATCAGCAGTGACAAGTCTGCTTAAACAGCGTTCTATCCATGCCGATTCATCAGCTCTGAATTCTTTCCAGTATGGAGAAAACGAATTTTGCAGGTAGCCAACTTCGTGCATCGCCCCAACCAGGTTAATCTGCTTGTCCACGCAGACTATATCTTGTAACAGATGGGCTGCGGCTGCGGCGACCGCATACTCGCCTTTGGCCATGGCTTTATCTTCGAGTTTTTTCAGTTTGGTGTTAATAGTCATTTTTCCCTGGTCATTTAATGCGGCCGTTTTCAATCATTCAAGTTCAAATCATTGTGTCATACCTCGGCCTTTAACTCAGGTTCCTTGTCGTACCGGATCAGCTATCAGGAGCTGGCTTCTATTGAGCGTTAAAAACCCAAGCGTTTCCACATTGACTTACATACATTCACCCCCGCGGCCCATCCGCCAACAACTCCGCCAGCCTGTCCGTCAGCCACAAACTCGTCTCGCTCAGTTTCTTCCCATGTATCGACAGCCGACGCACCGGCAGCCGCGACAAGGCCAGCGCAGGGCAGGGCACTTCCTGCAGATATCCCTTGTAGTTGTCGTAATTGGCGATGTTCAGCGGCAGAATCGCCCAGCCCAGCCCGTCCGCGACCATCTCGGCAATACTGTAGAAGCTGTCGGAAAACCAGACGGCGGGGCTGAAGGCGTGTTCGCGGTTGAGTTCGGAATCCATGATCAGCTGGCGGTAGCGGGTCAGCTCGTTGCGGCTCACTTCCTGGCCGTGCGCCATGGCGTGGCCTTTTGCCACGAACACGCCTTGCGCCACGCTGCCGATGTGCTGCTGTTCCAGCACGGGCGAGATCGGGCCGCGGTCGAAGTGGAAGGCCACGTCGGCTTGCTGCTGTTCCACGTATTGCGCCACTTCCGACGCCGTGGCGTTGAGCATCACCAGTTCCAGGGCCGGATAGCGCGCCGCCAGTTCTTTCACCAAAGTACCGATGGCCAGATAGGGCAGGGCTTCGTCCAGGGCCAGGGTCAGCTGGGCTTCGGGAGCGGCGCTCAGCAGTTGCGCGCGCAGCTGCAAGCGCTCGGCCTGGCGCAGCAGTTCGCACGCTTCCAGGTGCATCACCTTGCCCGCTTCCGTCAGTACGGCGCTGCGGCGTGAGCGGTCGAACAGTTCCACGCCGAATTCCGCTTCCAGCAGCCCGATCGAGGTGCTGACCACCGATTGCGCGCGACCCAGCCGGCGCGCCGCACCCGAGAAAGAACCGGCCGCGACGGCCGCTTCAAAGTAGCGCATTTGTTCCAAAGTCCATTGCATGGCATCCATCCATCTGTTTTACAGATGGATTTTAACTTGAATGCCATTCAGGGGCGACATAAAATGTCTTTACATTTTCAACAACATGAGATCCGCCATGAAAAACGCTCAAGCCAATTCACCCGCCATCAGCTTCAGCTGGTGTCACGACGCCACCGCCGAAGATACCTTGTGCAAGCTCTACCTCGACAACGTCAGCGCCGACTATATCTCCCATTCGGAGCTGCAGGGCGAACGCGCCGACGCGCCCGGCAACTGGCGCGCGGACTTGCCTGAGGTGATCCGTGGCGAAATCCGCGCCGCCCTGTCGCATGACTGGGCGCATGGCGATTCGACCCTGCTGGCTGTCGCCACGTCGGGCGAAGCCATCGTCGGCATGGCGTTGGTATCCATCGACACGCGCCAGCGCGCCTCGAAATCGTTCGCTGCGCTCGATGACCTGGTCTTGCTGCCTTCCGTGCGCGGCAGCGGCATCGGCAGCCAGCTGGTGGAGTGGGTCGCCGACGAGCTGCGCAGTCACGGCATCGCCCGGCTGTTCCTCGAATGCGGCGCGCACAACCTGACGGCGCAAAAGTTCTTCCAGGGCCGTGGCTTCAAGCAAGTGTCCGTCGTCATGCTGCGCGAACTCGACGTGCCGGCAGTAACGGCTGCCGTGGATGACAAGGATGGCGACCGTGGCTGACGCCCGCCGCCCCCGACAAGCCCAGGCCCGTGGCAGCCTGGAACGTAAATATTTGCGCAGCACCCGCTTTATCCAGACCGATAGTTGTTAAAAGTTACACTAAAATCCATGAGTTGTTTATGCATCCAATGAAAAAATGGCTGACGCTGGCCATCGTCTCCAGCGCCTTGTTCCTCATCGTGGTCGACATGACCGTGCTCTACACAGCCTTGCCCGCGCTGACGCGCGACTTGCAGGCCTCCTCCTCGCAAAAACTGTGGATCATCAACGTCTACGCGCTGGTCGTCTCCGGTCTGTTGCCCGGCTTCGGCACCCTCGGTGACCGTCTGAGCCACAAACCCGTTTTCCTTGCCGGCCTGGCCGTGTTCGGCATCGCCTCGCTGTGCGCCGCGTTTTCGCCCGCGCCCGAATGGCTGATCTTTGCCCGCGTGCTGCTGGCGATCGGCGCCGCCTTGATGATGCCGGCCACCTTGTCCATCATCCGCCTGACCTTTACGGATAACCGCGAGCGCTCGTTCGCCATCGGCGTGTGGGCGGCGATTGCTTCCGGTGGTGCCGCGTTCGGTCCCGTGCTCGGCGGTTTCCTGATGGAACATTACTGGTGGGGTTCCGTGTTCCTGATCAACGTGCCCATCGTGCTGCTGACCCTGGTGCTGGCCACCGTAGTCCTGCCGAAACGGGCCGGTAACCGCGACAAGCCGTGGGATCTGGCCGGCTCCCTGCAAATCATGATGGGTCTGCTTGGTGGCGTGTATGCGATCAAGGAGCTGGGCAAGTCGCAGCCGTCGTATGCGCTGGCCGCCTTTGCTTTCGCCGTGGGCGCCTTCTTCATGCTCAAATTCGTGCGCCGCCAGAAGCGGCAAGCCAAGCCGCTGATCGATTTCGCCCTGTTCCGCGAACTGCCGTTTTCCAGCGCCGTGGCCGCCGCCATGGTGGCGTCCGCCGCGCTGATCGGCATGGAACTGGCGCTGAGCCAGCACATGCAGCTGGTGCGGGAACTGTCGCCGCTGGAAGCGGGTCTGCTGCTGTTGCCGCTGCCGCTGGCGTCCGTGTTTGCGGGGCCGTTGACGGGTTTCATGCTGCCGCGCGCCGACAAGGCCAAGGTGTTGTGGGGTTCGCTGCTGCTGTCGGGCATTGGCATGGCATCGTATCTGGTGCTGCATGACGCCGCCGTCTCGGCGCAAGTGGCCAGCCTGGTGATCCTCGGCCTGGGCCTGGGTGCCGTCATGACGGCCGCGTCGAGCGCCGTGATGCTGAACGTGGCTCCCCAGCAAGCGGGCATGGCCGCGTCGATCGAGGAAGTGTCGTATGAACTGGGCGCCGTGATCGGCGTGACGGTGCTGGGCACCATTCTGTCGGCCGTCTACAGCGCCACCCTGGTGATACCGGAAAGCGCGGGCCTGTTGCCGAATGCCCATGACACGCTTGATGCAGCGCTGCTGGCTGCCGAGCAATTGCCGGCCGAACTGGGCTTGCAAGTGTCGGAACTGGCCCGCTCGGCCTTCGACAAGGCATTTATTGTTGTGCTGGCCACGGCTTCCGCCATCCTGATGGCGGCTGCTGTCACTATCCGCCACCTGCATCTGCGGGCGCGCCGGGCGATCTCGATCTCGGTCTGATGGATCAGCGCTTCAGCAGCGGCGCCACCTTGTCGCGCAAGACCGTCCATTGGGCGTTGAGCACGGCCTGGTTGGGGTCGTGTCCGGCGCGTTTCACCACGGTAAAATCCTTGGCCGGCGCCGTGATGCTGTCGAAATAGGTGCGCGCGATAGCGGGCGAGGTCAGCAAGTCCGCTTCGCCCATGATGAAAAACACGGGCAAGTCAAAGCGTGTGCCCAGCGCGGGCAGGTCGACCTTGGCGAACATGCCGTCGCCGCGCAGGCCGATGAACTGGATGTACGAATAGTCGTCTGCCGCCTCGGCATCGGCCAGGGCTTGCGGCGTGGCATAGAACGGCGCCGGCTGCCACCAGTGCCTGGGCGGCGGATCCGTTGCCAATCCTTCATATTTGCGGTCGAAGCGGCGCAAGATGCCGAAGTTGCGCGGATCGCGCCATGGCGGCGCACCGAGCGCCGTCAGCTTGTCCACCGTGGCGGTATCGCCAGCCGCTTGCGCCTGCGCCATCACTTCCCGGTACATGCCCGTTTCATTATCCCGCGCATTGACCACCTGCGCCGTGCCGATATACGCGTGGAACAGGTCGGGGCGCGCCTTGGCCATGTGTACGCCCAGTATCGATCCCCAGGAGCTGCCCATCAAAATGACCTTCTGCTGGCCCAGATGCTGTTGGATATAGCGGGCCACGGCGATGCCGTCGTCGCGCATCTGTTCCACCGTCAAGGGCACGTCTTCCGTCGGCCGCTGTTTTGCATACGTCATGCCGGCGCCGCGCTGGTCCCACTGCACCAGGGTGTAGTGGCGCTCCCAGCCGGCGTAGATGGCATCCGCATACGGACTCAGCGCGTTGCCGGGACCGCCATGGATGAACAGGATCACGGGATTGCCGCAAGCGGCGCCTGTGACCGTGATCCATTGCTCGATGCCATTGATGGGCACATAGCCTTGTTCGCGGATCGGCTGTGCGGGCGAGGCGCAGATGGACGGGGCGGCGGGCGCCGCCGCTTGCGCCACGCCGTAACAAGATAACAGCAGCAATGCCAGGCCTGTGATGCGCATATCGTCCTCTTCAAACTAGTTGGTGGAACTACAGCGTGCAATCCTGCGCCGGCTTGCCGGCAATAAAGCGGGTGCTGGCCTGTTCAAAGCAGACGGGCGCCGTCCATAAAATGAAATGCGGGGCGTTCTGCACGGTGGACAGGGCCACCTTGCCGGCCTTGCTCTGTGTCAAAGCCTGCACTTGCGCCTGCGCGCCCGCGTATGGCGTCTTAGGGTCCAGCGATCCCTGCAGTACCAAAGTTGGCGGCATTTTCTCTGGCAAGACGCCGAAATAGGCGTCGCGCGGGTAGGTGGGCAAGCCGCCGCCCAGCAGGATGCGGGGCAGGGGACTGGTAAACAGCAAGTCCGCCTCGTCGCGGGCGATGTCGGCAACCGTCCAGCCGGGGCGCAACGACGGCTGCAGATTGTTTTCCGAATTGCTGATGATGCTGACCAGCGGAATCGACAGCGGCGATTGGGGATAGCTGCCCAGGCTGGCTGCCGCGTCCGTCAATGTGGCGCGCACGGACGCCAGTTCCGCTTCGCCGCCCCGGTCCAGGTCTTGCAGCAGATACGGGATGCGGGCGCGGGCATTTGGCACGTCGAGCATGCCACCGAGGAAGTTTTTCAAGTTCTTGCCGGGAATGGTCGCCAGCCGGGCCGGGTCCGCTTGCGCCTTGTCCAGCACGCGGCGGTACAGGGTTGCGGCCGGCTCGCCCAGTGCCGCGTGACAAGCCGCATCCGCATCGCAGCGGGCCAGTACCTGCATGCCGACCGTGTTGACCACGTGCGAGCGCTGGCTCAAGTCCCAGCGCGCATCCGTTTGCGGCGGCACCAAGGAGTCGAGGATGACGCCCTGGACGGGCAGCGGCCCCAGCTGCAAGGTACGCAAGACCAGCTGCGTGCCATACGACACACTGTATACATACACGGGCGGCTTCTTCTTGCCCTGTTCGCCTTCGATCAGGGCTTTTAAGTCGCGCGCCGCCATGGTGATGGAAAACTGGCCCGCGTATTCCGGCACCAGGTTGATGCCGGCAAAGCAGCTGCCCCATTCGGCCCCGGCCAAGGCGCGGCCGCCGGGACTTTGTTCGGACTCTTCCACCTTGCACAGGCGCGAGGAATGGCCCGTGCCCCGGTGGTCGGGAATCAGGAATTCAAAGCCGGGAAAGCTGCGGCGCAAGGTGGGCAGCAGGCTGTAGAACGCGGCGCCCGATTCGCCGGGACCGCCCGCCACCAGCCACAGAGTGCCTTTGGCCGGCTTGCCGGCAGGCACATCGGCAGCAAACTTGCGCACGAAGACGTGCATGGCATCCGCGCTGCCGATGGCACGGCCTTGGGCATCGTAACTGCCGGGCACGTTCAAGCCCGAGCACAGGCTGCCGGGGGCGGCCGTATCGGAGCAGGGGGTGAAAACGAGCGGTTCGGCCTGCAGGCAGGTGCTGGCAAGCAAGGTAGACAGCAGGGTCAGGCGGGGCAGGAAGGTCATCGGCTACTTTGGCGGCGGTGGAGATCAAGCGCCAAAGTAGCGTTTTTTACAGCAATTGTCCAGATGGAAATATTTCTGCTAGGGACTATGCTTGCTGGCTCTTGCGCAGCAAGCGCAGGCCGTTCGCCACCACCAGCAGACTGGCGCCCACGTCGGCGAACACGGCCATCCACAAGGTCGCCATGCTGGCCAGGGCCAGGCCGAAGAAGACGGCCTTGATGCCGATGGCAAAGCTGATGTTTTGCACGAGGATGCTGCGTGTGCGCTGGCTCAGGCTGATGAATTCAGGCAATTTGCCCAGTTCATCATCCATCAGGGCCACGTCCGCCGTTTCGATGGCCGTGTCGCTGCCGGCCGCGCCCATGGCAAAGCCGATGTCGGCCTGCGCCAAGGCCGGGGCGTCGTTGACGCCGTCACCGAGCATGGCCACCACGCCGAACTGCTGCTGCAAGGCCTTGATTTCATCGAGTTTGCTTTCCGGCAGCAACTCCGCCTTGACCAGGCTGACACCGACTTCGGCGCCGATGCGCTGCGCCGTCAGCGCATTGTCTCCCGTCAGCATGACGGTGGTGACGCCCAGCGCATTCAATCTGGCGATGGCGGACGCCGCCGTCGGGCGCAGCACGTCGGCCACGGCGATCACGCCCAGCGCGCCGGCGGAGGTGGCCAGCACCATGGCCGTGTACGCCTGCTGTTCCAGCCCGACCAAAATGGCTTGCAGTGCCGGCGTCAGTATCTTCAATTCCGTCATCAGGCGCGCATTGCCCAGGTAATACGTCTGGCCAGCGACCGTGCCTTGCACGCCGCGGCCATGCAGGGCCGCAAACTGGGTCACGGGCAAGTGGCTGCCGGCGGGCGGGCCGGCCTTGACGATGGCGGCGGCCAGGGGGTGGGCAGAGTTGGCATCGAGGCTGGCAGCCAGCAGCAGGATGGTGTCGCGGCTGCTGCCCTCCATGGCCACCACGTCCGTGACCGCTGGTTTGCCCATGGTCAAGGTACCTGTCTTGTCGACGGCGATGGCCTTGATCCGGTAGCCCGTTTCCAAGAATTGCCCGCCTTTGACCAGGATGCCGCGCCGCGCGGCCGCCGTCAGGCCGCTGACGACGGTCACTGGCGTGGAGATGACGAGCGCGCAAGGGCAGGCGATCACCAGCATCACCAGCGCTTTATACACCCAGGCCATGAATGGCTGGCCCAGCAGCAGTGGCGGCAGCACGGCCACGAGGATGGCGAAGACGACGACGGCCGGCGTGTAGTAACGGGCGAAATTGTCGACAAAGCGCTGCGTGGGCGCCTGTTTGCCCTGGGTTTCCTCGATCACCTTGACGATTTTCGCCAGGGTGCTGTTGCCGCTGTTGGCCGTCACGGTGACGTCGAGCAAGCCCCGTTCATTGATGGTGCCCGCATACACGACGTCGCCCACGGCCTTGTCCACGGGCATGCTTTCACCGGTGATCGGCGCCTGGTTGACGGACGATTCGCCGCTGGCCACCACGCCATCGAGCGCGATGCGTTCGCCCGGCTTGACGCGCATCAAGGCACCGATGGCCACCGTGGCGACGGATACTTGCTGCCAGGCGCCGCTGGCGTCGGCCACTGTCGCCGTATCGGGCGCCAGCTGCATCAGGCTGTGCACGGCGTTGCGTGCGCGGTTCAGGGACAAGCCCTCGATCAGTTCGGCGATGGCGAACAGGAAGATGACCATGGCCGCTTCCGGCCACTGGCCGATGGCGACGGCGCCGAAAACCGCCAGGCTCATCAAGAAATTGATGTTCAGCGTGAATGTTTTCAGGGCAATCCAGCCCTTTTTCAGGGTCGGCCAGCCGCCCGTGGCGATCGACAACAGGGCCAGGGCGATGACGAGTGGCGAACTGTCTTCATGCGTGGTCCACGCCAGCGCTTCGGCGGCTGCGGCAGCTAGGCCGGAGACGACCAGCAAGCCTTTTTGCAGGCCGCTCAGGCTGCCTTCGTTCGGATCCCGCGCGACAGTAGCGTTCGCTTCCATGGGAATGGCCTGCATGCCGATGCCGTGCAGGGCCGCTTCCACCGTGGCCAGCGAGGGCAGCGTGTGATGCACGTCGAGCACGCGGTTCATCAGGTTGAAATCGAGGCCCACGACGCCGGCCATATTGCTCAGCTTATTGCGGATCAGCCGTTCTTCCGTGGGGCAATCCATGTTCGCGATGCGGTATTTGGCCGTGTTCGCGCCGGCAATGGCGGTGCTGGGGAGGGCCGGGCCAGACGGGGCGGCAGGCGTGGACGAGCACGCATGCTGGCTGGAACAGCAGCTGACCGCCTTGGGCGCATGGTCATGCTTGTGCTCATGTTTGTGATCATGCTGATGGTCGTGCTTGTGCTCATGGTCGTGCGCATGGGCGTGATCGTGATCGTGATCGTGGCTATCGTGTGGCATCGCATCGTCCTTCCGGTTTCGTGTATGCTTCCATTAGAAACCCTGTAGCCGCTACAGGGTCAAGCGCAATTTGCGCGAAAGAATGAAAGGGGATGCCATGCGTATCGGAGAACTGGCCAAACGGACGGATTGTGACGTGGAAACCGTGCGTTACTATGAAAAGGCGGGCTTGCTGCAGGAACCGGGCCGCAATAGCGCCGGCTACCGCGAATACCGCGAAGAACACCAGGAACGGCTGCAGTTCA
Source organism: Janthinobacterium sp. LS2A (assembly GCF_036543145.1). NCBI lineage: Bacteria > Pseudomonadati > Pseudomonadota > Betaproteobacteria > Burkholderiales > Oxalobacteraceae > Janthinobacterium > Janthinobacterium sp. LS2A. The sequence continues at coordinate 897,942 of NZ_JAZHPB010000001.1, read as the reverse complement.
TCCGCCATTGCCGCTCGCTGCAGATCGGCTTGACCGATATCCGCGCCTTGCTGGAGTTCAAGAATAATCCGGCAGAAGGGTGCCAGAGCGTCAATGAATTGCTCGACCACCATATCTTGCGCATTGCCGAACAGATGGCGAATTTGCAAATATTGCAGCAGCAATTGGTGACCCTGCGCCACCAGTGCGACCAGCCGCAGCCGTCGCAAGACTGCGCGATCCTGCAAAACCTGTCCGAGGCGGCCAGCGGCCACGACTGCGCCTGCCATACCGAACTTCATTGACGATTGATGCATGCTGAAACTGACACCTGGAAGAACTTTACTGGCTTTATCCCTGCTGTCGCCGCTCAGCCATGCCGCCGATACGCCTGCGGCAGCCGGCCACTACCTGACCCTGTACGCCGCGCCCGGCGTGCCGCAGGACGATGACCCGTATACGTGGAGCACGGCTGGCGGCAAGCAGCTGGCGAAAGGCGTAACGAAGGCCGACGGCCGCGCCTATGTCAAAGGGGAGGAGGGCGAAGACACGTATATTCTGAAAACCGTCAGCATGCGCTGGCAGTTGACGGTACCTGCCGCATGCTGGCTGGGGGCGCCGGACGCCTTCCAGCAATGCATGCAACTGGCCAAGACCACGAGCCGCTATGATGAAGAGCAAGAGGCGCGCAAGCTGGCGGAGCAGCAGAAAGAAATCAAGATGCAGGCCAGGATCGCCGCTTATGCGGTGCAGACCCGCACCAACGACGATGATTTGGCTTGGCTGGGACGCTTGCCTTCGAACTGGACCCTGGAAAGCTATGGCAAGCGCCTGCTGGGCATCGGCGACAAGGTGGCCGGGCAGATTAGCAACGCGCTCAAGGATGGCGGGCCCGATGCGCGCCAGTTCGTCTGCCGCGCGCCCGCTGACTATGGCCCCGTGCCGGACCAGGCCTTTGTTGAAGCGTGGATGGCATTGCCGGGCGATGTGCGCAAGGTACGCGCCGGCCCCGCCTGGGATGCGCTGGTGGCGGCCGGCGAAAAAGGCAACTGGATGGCCCGATTGGAACTGTATTACGCCTTGTCCAGCGTCAATGTTCACGAACTGAGCCTGCTGGAACAGTACCGCATCGTGCAATTGATGGAATGGTTGCACAAGAAACAGGTGGGCGGCCTGTATGGCTACTTCAGCGCCGGCATACCTGTCACCCCCGGCAATTTGCCTAGCGCCACCTGGCGCAAGCAGGACCAGGCCTCGCTGTATGCTGCCATGCTGGGCAGTTACGAGGATCAGAACAGCCGGGGCAGCGCCTTGCAGACGGACCTGGACCCCGCGCTGGCCGAGGCCGGCAGGAAAATGCTGGCCTGCGCCAAGGCTGCCATGCCGCAACGTTACTAACGGGGCAGTAACGGTGGGCCGCCATCGCCCAGGCGGAAGGCGTCAACCACGCGCAGCAAGTCATGCGCCTGGTCTTGCATGCTTTGCGCGGCGGCGGCCGATTGTTCGACGAGGGCGGCATTGCGCTGGGTCAATTCGTCCATTTCCGTGATGGCATTGTTGACTTCCTCGATGCCCTTGCTCTGGCGCTGGCTGGCCGCCGTGATGTCGTTCATGATTTCCGTCACTTGCTGGACGGAGGCAACGATATCGCCCATGGTGCGCCCGGCGCTGTCGGCCAACTCGCTGCCCGTTTCTATGCGGGCCACGGAATCCTCGATCAGCTGCTTGATTTCGCGCGCCGCCGTGGCCGAGCGCTGCGCCAGGCCCCGTACTTCGGTGGCGACGACGGCAAAGCCGCGCCCCTGTTCGCCCGCGCGCGCCGCTTCCACGGCCGCGTTCAAGGCGAGGATATTCGTCTGGAACGCGATGCCGTCGATGACGGCGATGATGTCGACGATACGCCCGGAACTGGCCTTGATCGAGCCCATCGTCTCGACCACCTGGCCCACGACGCGCCCGCCCTCGAGCGCCACGTTCGACGTCGACAGCACCATCTGGTTGGCCTGATGCGCATGGCTGGCATTCTCGCGCACGGTATCCGTCAAGGCATGCATGGACGACGCCGTTTCTTGCAAGGAATGGGCCTGCGACTCGGTACGGGCCGACAAGTCCGCATTGCCCAGCGCGATTTCACTGGCTTCCACCGTGATGGTAGAGCCCGCCTGGCGTATATCGCCCAATAAAGTGTTCCAGTTCTTCAGTACGGTGGCCAGGGCCCGGGTCAGCTTGCCCACCTCGTCGTCGCCCCGGGCTTCGATGCGCGTGGTCAGGTCGCCGGCGGCCAGACTTTCGGCCGCGCGGCAGGCGTCATCGATGGGCCCTACCACGGAGCGCGCCACCCATGTGGCGATCAGGGCCAGCAAGGCAAAGCCGACAGCCATGGTGCCCAGCGATAGCCAGCCGGCGCGTTGGCCCGCATTTTTTGTTTCCTGCAAGGCCACAACCGTGCGCTGGTCGAGGTTGAGCAGTACCTGGCGCAGCTGCCCGCGCACTTGCTGGTAGTGTCCGGCGGCATTTTGCATCGCGGCCACGCCCGTATTCGGGTCCATGGACGCCAAGTCCAGCGCCTGCGCCACACTGGCACGGTAGCGCTCGACACCGGGCAAGGCCTGGCCCGCTTCCGTGGCGGCGCCCGAGAATTTCTGCAGTTCCTTCAAGCCTTGCGCGATGGCGTTCAGCTGGCCATCCGTTTGCGCGCCGAATTGCTTGAACTGCTCTTCGGACAGGCTGGCCGCGATGGCGATCTTCGCGTACACGTCGGCATGTACCTGGCCCAAGGCAATAGCTTGCTGGTTAGCAAGCCGTTCGGCCGTCAGAGTGACGTCTTTCAGTTCATGCATGCGCTGCTCATTCTGCTGCATGGCGAAGTAGGACAAGGCACCCATGGCCAGCAGGCAAGCCAGCGCGACCACCGGGACGATCAACATCTTCTGTGCGATTTTCATTGAGGCCCGTAGCGTTGAAAAGTTCGTTGAGAGATCGGCGTGCCATCCCGGCGCTGGCCGCGCGGCGGCCGGCTACAGGTAGATGCCGCCGCATACTACGGAATCGGCCAGTTTCTCGCAGTACATCACCTTTGGCTCGATCTTCTTGGTTTCCGGGTTCGTGAATTTATATTCCTGCCAGAACGTCCCCTTGCTCTTGGCCAGGTCGACTCGTTCCTTGACGAAGGCCTTGCCATCGATATCCTTCAGCTCGATCAAGTTCTTGCCGACCATTTTCGGGTTGGCGCCATGCGCGGCCACCGTGCCATCGAGTTTATAGACGACCAGGTACAGGTCGTGCAGGATGAATTGGGGTGACTTGGCCGTGATCTCGCCATACGCCTTGGCGTCGCCGGCGCTCTTGATATAGGCCACGCCTTTCTTGACCATCGCTTCGGCGTCGGCGCGCGTGGCGCCGCCTTCGGCAGCGCTGGCGATACCGGGCAGCGTCGCGGCGGCAAGCATGGCCGACAGGCAAATGGCAGGGGTGAACTTGGGCATGAGAATCTCCTTCACATTGCGGCAGGGGAAAGCCGGCGGGGAACCGGTGCGGTGAGGCGGCGCCTATCGAAGTGCCGACGTTTCATAGTAGCGCGATGCCAGCAGACATGCGCTGGTGCAACAGTATTTTTTTGAGTGGGGCGTTTTTGCAACGTCGCGTGCACGTGGCCGCAATCGCGTTGACAGAGGGAAAAAGCGACCGGAAGCTATCGTATCGATAGTGTGGTGGCCGCGCCGCGCTACCAGCTGGCCGGGTCTTCCGCCGCAGCGCGCGCCAAGTCGTCGCGCCAGTCCTGCTGCACCAGCCGGTAAATGTCGGCGAAAAAGGCACGCGGATCGTCCATTTCATCCCACAAGGCGGGCAGGGCGTATGTGCTCTCGGGGTCGTGCTCGAGGATGGCCTGGAAATCGAAAGCGGGGTCTTGCAACGCCTGCGCCAGCACGGCCACCAGCGCATGGCGGTGGCGGTAGCTGAGTTCCTTGTATTGGGACGTGATGTCGCGCCGTATCAGCGCCGCGCGCTGGACCAGGTCGTTCATGTTCCAGGTGGCGAGCTCCGCGCCCAGGGTGTGTTCACGGTCATACACGTCGAAGGGACCGAGGAAATGATAGAGCGTGGGTTCATATGGCACATAACCCCAGGGGCCGCGCAGGCCCTTTTGTTTTGCTTCTTGCATGATTACTTACCGTTCACGCGCCGTTCACGCGCATTCGGGCAAGGTCCAGCCTTCATCACCGAGGTCCGTCGGGTAGATGGCGCGGTTCTGGTTCTGGCCCCAGCGTGCATGGTCGAGGATGCCGTCTTCATGCATGTCGAGCACCCATTCCGTGCTTTCCAACAAGGTGCCATCCTTGTGATATACGCGAAAGAAGGTGGATGTGCTCAGCGCACGCACGATGTTCTGCGGCACGCCATTGCCGTAGTGCGGCACATAGGTCTTGATCACGCACGTGCCCTGGTCGTTCCACTGCTGTGCATACACAGTGGCATTGCGCGCCGCGCTGACTTTGATGAAGAGCCAGCCTGCCAGCAGGAAGATGAGCAGGAAGGCGGCGGCGATCAGGCCGGTTTTCTTGAGTAGCTGCATGAGGTCATGGCATGGCCGAAAACGAAGTTGCCGCATTGTATGTCAAGAGCAGACATGCTTGCCGTACGGCACGTACAGCAAGCATGTCCCCGCTAATTGCCGTCAACTTGGCTATTTGCCCACGGCCGCATGCAAGGTATTCGCCATTTCCAGGTGATGTTGCAACGCTGGCAAGGTCTTCGCGGCAAAGGCCTTAATCTCGGGATCGCTGGCCTTTTGGCTGGCATCCGTAAACAGTTTCACGGCGTCCTTGTGCGCCGCCACGCCGATGGTGGCTGCATATTCCTTGTCGAACTGCGCACCTTCCAGGCGGCTCAGCTTGTCGATCTGCGCCTGGTGTTTCTTGCCGGGCTGGTCGCTGACCTCGATCTGCTTGCTGCTGGCCAGCTGTTTCAGCTCGTCAGCCACTTTCGTGTGGTCCGTGACCATGGCATCGGCGAATTTCTTCACTTCCGCATTGGTGCTCTTGCTTTGCGCTACTTTGCTTGCGGCAATTTCCGTGCTGCCCGCGTCCGCGGCCTTGCTGAGGAATTGCTTGTCGTACGCGCCCGGTGCGGCAGCGGCGATGCTGTTGATGGCGATGCCGCTCAATAAGGCCACGGCGGCGCCGATGGCCACGCTTTTCAGGGAGGGCGTGCGGGAACTGGTGGTAGGGATAGGCATGGCAAATCCTTTCGGGTGTGGTTTTTTCTACAAGCTGATGACAATGTTAAGCCAGCAGCCTGCGCACACCCATAGGACAGTCGCGATTATGCCCGTAGGACTAGTCCTGTTCGTTAGCGCACAATTCGACTTGTTTAAGAGCAAACAAAGCGGTGATGCCGGCATCGCGGCGCCAGGCGGGCATGCCGATATCGAGCCATTCCGCCATCGCGTCCAGGTGCGAGGGTTCCGAAACGCTGTGTTCGAGTTCATCGAGCACCGTGTCGCGGTCGATGTACAGGCTGTCCAGCCAGGCGTCAAACGAGGGGGCCAGTTCCATCAGGCCGTGGGCGCGCTTGCCCGTCCAGTCCGGCAATTCCTGCACATAGGCCAGCACGCGGCCGCCGCCTTCCTCCGTCAGGTCCAGGTAGACCATGGAATTGCCGCCATCGCGGGCGAAGGGCAGGATGCGCACGGGCATGTCCGTGTGCTTGCGCGCGGCGCGGATTTCGCCGACCAGTGTTTCATCGCAGAAATCGCCTTCATCGGCGCTGAAGAAGGTATTGAAGCCCATTTTTTCCACGCCGCCATTGCCGTCCGGCACATCACAGGTGTAGTCAAAACAGGCGCCGTTGGCCACTTTCAAGAACGCCAGGAAGGCAGGCGGCAAGGGCGCTTCCAGCAAGGCCTCGATGGCGGCGATCTGCCGCGCTGTGGGGGCAGGCTTGGCGTCTTCGATCGCCAGATGGCGGTAGCGCGTGTAATAGTTGCTCATTGATTATCCTTGTATTTATTCTTGTATTCCACTGGCGCCACATCGTTACAGCCCGTCTCCACCTTGGCCAGCGCATCGACGAGGCCAGCGCGCAGCACGGCCATCGAGCGGGCCTTGTCGTCGATCTGGGCAATTTTCGTTTCCAGCATAGCTCGTTTGGTCTGCGCATCGAGCGCGTTTTCCTGCCAGACGGCAATCACGTCGGCGATTTCCTTCAAGGTAAAGCCCAGCGCCTTGGCGTGGCCGATCAGCTCGATGCGCCGCAAGGCTTGCGCCGAATATTCCTTGTAGTTATTCGTCAGGCCCGGCTGCGGCGCTTCATCCAGCAATCCCTGGCGCTCGTAGAAGCGGACCGTGTCCTTGCTGACGCCCGTCAGGCGGGTGATTTCTCCGATACGCATGGTTTTTTGACTTTCTACTAATTTGCGGGACGCGAAAAATGTGCAGGGCAAGCCTATGCAACGCAGCCATGTGCATTTTTTGCATTCCACGCTTGACCGTGGACTAAAGTCTACAGTTTACATTGAAAACTTCATCTACTCCACACCACTGCCATGACCGCTTTCAACTATACCAACCAGACCGTGCTGATCACGGGCGCCTCGTCCGGCATCGGCCGCGTCTTTGCGGAAACCCTGGCCGCGCGCGGTGCCCATTTGCTGCTGCTGGCCCGTTCCGGTGCCGTGCTCGATAACTTGGCGAAGGAACTTTCCCAGCGCCATGGCATCCGCGCCCATGCGCTGTTGGCCGACTTGAGCCAGCCCGGCGCCGCTGAACAAGCTTATGCGCAAGCCTGGTCGCTGGGCATGGCGCCCGACGTACTGATCAATAACGCGGGATTCGCCACGCATGGCCGCTTCGAAAGCATCGACCTGGCGCGCCAGGCGGCTGAAGTGACCGTCAATTGCACGGCGCTCATGGAAATGACGCACTGCGCCTTGCCGCATATGCTGACAAAAGGGCGGGGCGCCATCATCAACGTGGCCTCCACGGCGGCGCTGCAGCCCGATCCCTACATGGCCGTGTATGGCGCCAGCAAGGCTTTCGTGCTGTCGTTCTCGGAAGCGCTGTGGGCGGAAAACCGCAGCCGCGGCGTGCGCGTGCTGGCCCTGTGCCCGGGCGCCACGGAGACGGCCTTCTTCGACGTCGTGGCCGCGCCCGAAGCGGCCGTGGGCAAGCGCATGGATCCGCAAGCCGTCGTCGATGAAGCGCTGCGCGCGCTGGACCAGGGCCGCAGCAGCCATGTGGCGGGCAGGCCGAACCGGCTGCTGGCGTGGCTGCCGCGCTTGTTGCCGCGCCAGACCGTGCTGGGTATCGTGGAAGGCATGCTCAAACCGAAGGCGGGCTAGGGTTCAGAAGGCCATGATGCGCTCGCGCAACCAGCGGTGCGCCGGGTCCAGGTGCATGCGCTCATGCCAGACCATGGCCATCTCGTAATCGGGCAGGCTGACGGGCGGCTCCCACGTGCACAGGCCGCCCAGCGCGTTTTTCAGCAGGCGCGACGGCAGCAGGGCCACCATGTCGGACGCCGCCAGCAAGGGCGGGACGATGAGGAAATGCGGCACGGACAGCACCACCTTGCGCGTCCGGCCCAGCAATTCCAGCGCCGTATCGACGTTGCTGCGGAAACCGCCGCCGTTGGGCGAGACGACGATGAATTCCAGCGCGCAAAATTGATCGAGGTCGGGAGCCGTTTGCAGCAGCGGATGGTCGCGGCGGCCCGCCAGCACGTAGTGCTCGGTGAACAAGGTGCGGTGGCGCAAGCCGGGTGGCGCTTCTTCCTGCGCCAGGAAACCCAGGTCGACCTGGCCATTTTCCAGGTCTTGCGCCATGCGCGCCGGCACGGCCTCGAACACGGCCATGCGCGACAACGGCGCCTGCGCGCGCAGGGCGGGCAGCATGGGCAGCAGGATCGCATATTCGGTGGCGTCTGCCGCCGCCAGGTTCCAGCGCACCTCGGCCGTGGCCGGATCGAACGCCTGTTCCGGCTGCAAGACTTGCTCCAGCTGGGCCAGCACGGCTTGCAATGGTGCAAACAGGGCCAGCGCCCGGGCCGTGGGCAGCATGCCGCGCGGACCGGGCAAGAGCAGCGGATCGTCGAAGGCGGCGCGCAACTTGCCCAGCTGTACGCTGACGGAAGGCTGACTCAGGTGCAGCCGCGCGGCCGCCCGCGTCACGTTGCGCTCGATCAGCAAGGCATTCAGGGTCAGCAGCAGGTTCAAGTCCAGCTTGTGCAAATCCAATTTATGCAGATTGTTCACGACTATACCTTGTATATCAACTATTCATTTCCGCTATGATAGCGCAAGCCCTACAGTAGTTCCTGTGATTCTCACTCTTCATCTTTTACAGGAGCTAACTGATGCAACTACATGAATATACAAGCTTTGATGGACTGGGGCTGTCCCAACTAGTGCGCGATGGCGCCGTCTCTTCGGCGGAATTGCACGATGCGGCCGTGCGCGCCTGTACTGCCGTCAACCCGCACATCAACGCCGTGGTCGAGCTGTGGCCAGCCGATTTCACACACATCGACCACACGGCGCCGTTCGCCGGCGTGCCATTTTTGATCAAGGATGTGGCCGTCACCATGGCAGGCAAGCGCAGCGAAGCGGGCAGCCGCCTGGGCGCCGGCCATGTCGCCGCGTTGGATTCCCACCTGATGACGCAGTTCCGCCAGGCGGGACTAATCACCTTTGGCCGCACGAGCACGCCGGAAATGGCCTTTGCCACCACCACGGAACCCGTGCTCTACGGCGCCACGCGCAATCCCTGGAACGTGGCATTGAGCGCGGGCGGTTCCAGCGGCGGCGCGGCGGCGGCCGTCGCGGCCGGCATCGTGCCCCTGGCCCATGCGACTGACGCGGCCGGTTCCATCCGCGTGCCTGCCGCGTCGACGGGGCTGTTCGGCTTGAAGCCGAGCCGAGGCCGGGTCTCGAACGGCCCCGCCATGGACGAAATCTTCAGCGGTCTGGGCGTGCAGCTGGGCGTGAGCCGCACCGTGCGCGACAGCGCCGCCTTGCTTGATTGCGTGCAAGGTGTGCTGCCGGGCGAGCCATATGTGACGGCTGCGCCCGGCCACAGCTGGCTGTCGCAAGTGAGCGTGGCGCCGGGCAAGCTGCGCATCGCCGTGCAGCGCGCCGCCTGCAATGGCGCCCATCCCGTGCCAGCCATCGATGCCGCGCTGGACACGACCGTGCGCCTGCTGGAAAGCCTGGGCCACCACGTGGAAGAAGTCCCGCCCGCGTTGGGCGTGTCGTGGGAAGCGTTCGTGCAGGCGAACGCCAGCATCTGGTGCGCCAACCTGGTGCCGTGGATAGACGCCTTGGCGCAGGAAAGCGGGCGCGCCGTGCCGCTCGACACACTGGAACCGGCGACCCTGGCCTGCTACCGCCATGGCAAGACGGTCTCGGCAGTCGATTTCGTGGCCGCCCTCGACGTGCGCAATACCGTCACGCGCCAGGCCGGCGCCTTGTTCGGCCAGTACGACGTGCTGCTGACGCCCACCATGGCGGATGTGCCGTGGCAGCTGGGCCGCTATGGCGAGAAGGAGGAAAAACTTGACGGTGTTGGCTGGACGGCGCGCCTGTTCGAGCATTCGCCCTACACGCCACTGGCGAACGTGGCGGGCTTGCCAGCCATGTCCGTGCCGCTCGGCATGTCAAATGACGGTTTGCCGATCGGCATGCAGTTCATGGCCGGTTATGCGAACGATGGAATCTTGCTGCGGCTGGCGGGACAGCTGGAGCGAGCGGCGCCGTGGGTGCAAAAAAGGCCTCCCGTGTGGGCGGGCAAGGTGTCAGCATGCCATGAAGGCGGCTGAAACCGGCCGCCATATCGGCTTTAGCCTACGGCAAGAAGCCGGGGTCGGACCCGCCGGGTCCGGCCCCAGTCCTTGTTTTTGAGTGAAAAATATCAGGTGGGCAGCGTCGCCAGCGGCGCCGCGCCGCGGCTTTCCAGGCGAAAGCGGGCTTTTTCCCACAGCCGGTCGTGGAAGGGCAGGACGATCACGTTGCAGATCGGCTCGACCACGGCCAGCAAGCCGCCAAAGGCCATGGAACCGGTGGCCCAGTACATGACGCCGAACGCCACGCCCATGTGCAGGGTCGTCTGGCTGAGTTTTTCACCGGCCAGGGCGGCAAAGCCCAGGCGGCTGGCGGCGTAGCGGCGGCGGATGGCGTGCCAGGCTTTTTCATGCCATGGCAGCAGAGCCACGTTGATGATCGGTTCGATGATTGCTGCCAAGCCACCGAGCGCCAAGGAGCCCGTGAGCAAGTAGGCGAGGCCGAAGGCGATCGACATATGCGTGCAAACCTGGCTGAATGTTTTGATGGCTGTAAACAAGGGAGGCTCCTTTCTGTTGAATTCGCTTATCCTTGATTTAGATAGTAACGATTCTCATTTACAAAAGGAAGCAAAATATTTCAAACGGATCAATAGCTACAGACTATCGAAATATGAAATTGAATGATATCTGCCTGATCCCGTCCAAAACGCGCATTTGCTGCCTACACAGTAAACCAGCATGTGCTGGGGTTTCTGGAGAACAGCATGCCCACCCTTTTTGACGATGTACTGACCACGCCACAGCCCTGGTCGCAGCAAGTGATTGCCGAGTGGCGCGACGTTTTTCCTGCGCAACACGGCGCCAATCTCGATGATTTCGTCGTGCGCGAGCGCCTGCGGAGCAACGCTCTCATGGATATGCGCAGCGTCGTCGGCCAGTCGGACCACTATGCGGGCCAGTCGTGGCGCGACGCGGCGCTGACACCGCAATACAAACCGGGCAAGATGCGCGCCGTTTTTGCTCAATATGAACGCAATCCGGACTACTATTTCAACGGCGAACTCGACAATGGCATCGTGCTCAGTTCCATCGATGGCCACGATTGGTACACGGATGGCGGCGGCAACCACCGCACGGTGCTGGCGAAGTTCGCCTGCGACCGCATTGCGCGCCACACCGGGCGCTATCCGCTGGTGCGCGGCGTGTCGACCTGCCGCTATGAGGCGGACATGCAGGCCTGGCTGTTGTTTTGCCAGCTGCGGGAACGCCATGCGCAGCTCATTTCCGTGGCCGTCACGCGTGAAGACAGGCAAAGAACCGATGTGGCCGGCGCGACGGACATCAGCTGGCGCCTGCGGTTCTTCGTGCTGGACCGACGTTTTGGCGGTATCGGTATTCCTCGCGCCGGGCATCTCGACGCTGCCTGCTTTTGCGCCTATGCCCGCCATGTGCTTGCCCATGACGGCAAGCCAAGCTGGCGCGACCGCGTGTTGGACCGCCTGATTGGCGACCCGGACCGTCTCGTGTACCAGTCCGTAGCGTAAGCACGCCTATCTATATAGTATGCAGGCCGGAGGAGGATAGTGCTCGTCCGGCCTGTATGCTCCGTTACGGCAAGGTCTTCAGCACGGTCTTCGTCGGCACGGAGAAATTATAGTTGTCGTGGCGGTCCCAGTTGATCGACCACGTCATCACGCCACGGAAGTCCGGATACGCCTGCAAAGGCTTGATGGTGCCGCAGTTGAGCAGGCGCGTCAGGCAATTTAGGGCGTTGCTGACGTCGGCATTCGTCGTGAAACCCGAGCCGGCCGAGCTGCGCCCCGACGGCACGCCGAAGCCCACCTGGTCCGGACGCAGGCCGGCAAAGGTATTGCTGCCGTAATTGAAACCTTCGATCAGCATGCGCGCCGTGGCCACCAGCTGGTCGGCCGAGCCGGCCTTGATGGGCCCCGTGGCGTACGGCGTATAGATATCGCCATTGTTGTAGTACTGCGGGTGCAGCACCGTCAGCTCCGAGCGCAGGGCGTTGATGATGGGAATATAGGCGCCCCAGATGCTGCCATAGCTCGTGTAGCCCCCTTCCACATACACCCATTCCGGCGCCATCGACAGGTAAAAGCTGCTGCCGACCTTGGCTTTCAGGTTTTTCACGGCGATCGGCAGATAGGTCTGGATGGCCGCGCCTTGCGCCACACCGTTTTCCAGGTCCAGGTCGATGCCGTCGAAACCATATTTGGTGATGATGGCGTACAGGCTGTTGGTGAAATTCGTCGCTTCGGCCGTGTTGCCGACGGAAACGGAACCATTTTGCCCGCCCAGCGACAGGATGACTTTCTTGCCCTTGGCACGTTTGGCGGCCACGTCGGCGATGAATTGCGCTTCCGTGCCGGCGCCCGGATCGATGGTCAGGCTGACATTGCCGCCGCCCGCGTTGTCGCCGAACGACACGACGATCACGTCCCAGTCGTCGCTGACCTGGCTGATCGGGTAGGTGGCGCCGCTGGGGTTGGTGAAGTTGTGCCAATAGCCGATCAGCGCGTGTTTCGCCAGGCCCGTGGGAGTAGGCGTCGGTGTTGGAGTAGGTGTCGGAGTTGGAGTTGGAGTTGGAGTAGGAGTAGGAGTAGGCGTCGGTGTCGGGGTGGGAGTCGGCGTAGGTGTTGGGGTAGGCGTGGGAGTCGGTGTTGGGGTAGGAGTCGGTGTCGGCGTACCGCAGTCTCCCACTGCGGTCCAGGGCTGGCCGCTGCCGGCGCCGCCGCTGCTGGTCGACGGGTTATTGCCTTGCGTCCACCAGTTGGCCGTGTAATTGACGTTGTTGTAGCTGGCCTGACCGCCACCGTTGTAGGCCGTGCCACTGTTCCACGGCGCGTAGCAGGCGACCGCTTGCGTGGCGCCGGCCAGCAGCTGGCTGGCGCCTGCGCTGGATCCTTCGCTGCCTCCGCCGCAGGCTGCCAACGTTCCCCCGAAGAGGGTAATGATGAGGGTATTCATGACTGTCCGGTTCATTGCGTCTCCTTGTGTATTTTTTGCCGGCCGGCTGGACACCGTCCGATTTTTCAGAGTGCAAGCATTGCAGGTGGTAGTCAACTGGTTTTATTCTTTGCGCAAGATCACAATACCAGTTCCCATCTTTCCCCATTAGACCGGCGATGCGGGCCATACCAGTGACTGTTTTCCGGCGCGCTGGTATGGTGCCAGGAATGACGCCGGGAGCAGGGCGGGGAAGGGAGGTGGACGCCATGCAAAGCGGCTGGGGCAGCGTCTGCCCGGGGCACGGTGACAATTGTTGTAGATTTTCATTGTGACAATAAACGTATTTCCCCGCTCATCTTCGGCGTATCGTAGCGCATATTGTTATTGCCTCAACACAGGGGATAAGAATGAAAACACCGCGCCCGCTGATCTTGTGGCTTTGTGCCATCGCCGCAAGCGCCATGCTTGCCGGTTGTGCAAGTTTGACTCCCGAGTTGACTCCCCAGCAAAAAAAGCTGGTCGGCGACGCGCAAGGTAGTTGTCCTGGCATCACGGGAAAGGACGGCCGGCTGGCGTTCCAGCTCAAGCCTGTCATCGAGGGCAAGGAAATGAGTCCCATCACGTCCAAGTGGAGCTCAACGGGCGTCGGTGACGAAGCCCTCGTCAAAACCCTGTTCGCGCAGCGCCTGTGCATCCTGGAAGAAGTTGCCGCGCGGCCTGACCAGGCGGCCATGACGCAGGTACATGAGCGATATATGGAGGAGATTTCCAAAGGCATTAATGCCTGGCCCGCCTACGATGCGGCGCAGTACGAGCAGCAGCTGGCGCGCTTGTCCGAGCAAAAAAAGGCGCACAAAGCGGCCGTCAACGCCAGCTTTTCAAACAAGCGCCATGAGATTGATTCCGTCGTGCTTGTTGCTGCGATTCCCTACTATGATTTCCTGCACATCAAGGAAGTGGATGTGGAGTGGAAAAAAGGAAGCTCGGCAAGCGGAACGAAAACAGTAAGTTCGGCTGCCAAGGTGTGTTTGACCAAGGACGATTTTTCCGTCGCCATCCGGCCAGCGCTCGACCAGACGCGCGCGATTGTCATCGGTCTGGGCATGGGAAAGTATGACGAAGCCCAGGCGCTGCGCCTGATGCTCGAGCAGATTTACGAGGCGGGCGGCCAGCGCCTGGTCAACGCCCGCGACGCCAGCAAGAATGCGCCGGCGGTGACATGCACGGTGTCCGGCGGCGAGAACGCCGTGGCCGCCGGCCCGGTCACCAAATAATGAGTCCCTACCTGGAAGTGATCATCCCGGCGGCCCTCGCGCTGTATGCGGGTTTCCAGCACGAAGGCCGCTGCAGCATCGAGCCGGCCGTGCATCCGCTGGCAGAAAACATGTGCCAGGGCTTGCGCGCCGCGTTTGAAGATGGCTGTAAGACGCTGCTTGAGGTACCGCTCGGCAAGACCGGTATCTATCTGGCCGGTTCCTATTCCATCAAACCGGTTGCGTTTGCGCCGCTGGTCAGGGAGAAGGTCCAGGAAGGCTATTCGGCTTGCGTCGGCTTCTGGAGCGGTTCGATCGACTATGACACCTATCAAACGGCGCTGGAACAAAAAGCCAGCGTCTTGAACGCGATGTTCAAGGCCGTGGGCAAACCGGGCAGCGCCGCACCGGTTCTCGACGCCGCCGTCGCCAACGGCGCCCGGCGCGACGACGTGATGGACCCCAAGGTGGCGGCAGGGGACTTGCGGCAAGATTGCATGGGTCCGGCGACCATCAAATGCGGGCACATCACGACGCCGCCGACAGACCCGGTGTTCATCCCGCCAGACCCGCAGACCGTCAATCGCCTGTCCGCCGCCGTGGCCGACCTTGCCCAGGAAATCAAGCACCAGAACGAGCGCGGCCCGCGCATCGTCGCCGACGGCTCCGGAAAATGGACGTTGGCAGCCGAAATCAGCTTCGCGACGGGCAGTTCGACGCCCAGGCAGCAAGACTGCGCACGGCTCGCCGCGAACGTGATAAAAGCGTCCCCAAGCGCCCAGCGCGTGCAGATTGGCGGCGCCGCCGACGAGCGCGGCATGCCGGCCGCCAACAACGCGCTCAGCCTGCAACGCGCGGCATCGGCAGCGCTATGCCTGGCCACGCACGCGCCATCTAAACGCTGGAGCATTGAAATTTCCGGCGCGGGCAGCCTGGCCACATCGCCAGCCGAATACGCCAGAGCACGCCGCGCAACCGTGTTTGTTTGGGAGCCGCAGCCGTAGTGGCACGCGTGGACAGGCCGACGGGCGTGCTGGGCGATCTGCGAAGCGCGACGCAAAGCAGCAGCCGGAAGCGAACTGGAACAGCCAATACCAAAGATCGGGGAACGTACGCGCTGTGTTCGAGCTGGGCGGTGCAGTGAGGCGCGGAGGAACCGTGCAAAAAGCCATAGCGCCACAGCGGTGCGTAGAAGGCTGAAATCGCATTTGCGATTGTACAAGTTGCAAAATGAGGGATTTGACGAATCCATTCATAACTTCGCATAATTTATATTATGTCAAATGGACGACGGGGAGTGGAATGTACTATTGGTAGTGCAAGTTCGGCAGCTCGCCACGTCTGAGTAAGTTAGCTGCCGCCCCATAGCGCCACAAAATTTGCGATTTCGCCTAGTAATCCTTAACTAGCCTTTCCACATTATCCCTCAAATCGGCGGCAGCACGCTTAGCTAGTTCATACATATTCTGAGTACTTTGGAATAACGCATCAGTATCCGTCTCAAGTTCTAATTCAGAACGAATCATAATAATGAGTTCGTCGGTTGCCTTCTGAATTTCACGAAACTCATTTAGAATAAAATCAATATACTCATAGTGTTTTTCATTAAATTTTTCGTGAAGAGTAACGACGGCATCAGCATACTCCACAGCCCGGGCATGTAAAATTCGGGATTCTTCAGCTAACTCAGAGGCCTCTTGAGAATAATTTCCATCACGAGTCAGATCTTTGAATTTCTTTTGGATGTTTTCAGCATTAGTGCTCGCAGCCTCCCTTTGAGAGGTCATTGTACTAATTTCGTCTTTTGTTAGCTGCATAGGCGCGGTGAGAGCCAATGCTTTGAGGTAAGTCAAATTTATCAAATTCAGAACTTCACGACTTTTAAGAATTGTATTCATTCCTCCCAAAATCGTCACCTTTGCCACAGCAGCAGAAAGATCATTTAGTCCATTATCAGAACCAATTTCGGTTAGTGTCTTTTGTGTCAGACGACCGATAATAGCATGTGCTTTTACCACTTCCTTAGTTGCATCTAAATATACAATCCGGCGTGCCGTTGCAATACGTTCGCGATGCGCCTCATCTGCACTATGCTTTCTTTCAGCATTTGCTTGATCCATTGCAAGTTTACGATCCTCCTCAGCCTGCCCCCTTGAGTAGTCCCGCGCATCTTTTGCCAAAGTCAACGCTTGAGAAAGCTCCTTCTTCATTCGCCACCATCCAAGCCAGACGGTGCAAAGTACACCTATCAAACCAATTGCTGCAACAAAAAATGTGACGTTCTCATACCAAGCCACCTTCGGGGCTGGCTGAGGCACTAACTCTATATCAAGAGTTAGTGGAACCCCATTTGATGGAGCGTAGATACTATCTGAAGCAATAGTAAAATGTTTTTTATTAGAACTCACCATATTGATTTTTATATCCTTTACCTAATAATTATCGCCATAAATATCTCAATAAAATTTTGAGAAAATTATTTAATGGAACAATTTTAACTCTAAATGTGTGCATAATTTTGATTGTACGAGCTAAATTCCTAACTATGTATTGAAGTCGCCACGTCTGGCACGGGCGCAGATACCATAGCAGCGAACCTCATCTCTAAAGCATCGTTCACATACCCTTAAACGGAGGCAATACCGAGCTTGTTGTACAGCCCACTTTGGCACCCCAAGCATGTACATAAAATCGCCAAGCATCCTAGTCCGGTTGACCGCCCTCCAGTTGGTGCGCCTAGAGTTACGAATAATCCAGTACTGATTGCGAAACTCATCCTCTATTTGTTCAAGTATCCGCAGTGAATTAGCATCAAAATTTGCCATGTGACGTCCCTCCTCCCCGTCAATCAAGGTGAAGTAACTGTCAAAACGGACAATCGTCCACCGCTTGTGGTAATCCCGGTGCGGTCGCCAGATACACGACGCCGAGATTGTTGTTGCACCAGGTCTGCAGGCCGTCCATGCAATGGTCTGATAGCGCCTGGAATGCGACCTGCGCAGCGCGCAGCATGTTTGTACAAAACGGCACCCGCCATACATCGACTTCCGGCACCACGATGCCCCTGGAGCGGAAGTAGCGTTTCTGGTCGAGCGCCCTGCACTGCATTTCCTTGCCACAGTATTTCGCTATGTAACTGGCGATCTTGTGCGCCCCGGCCACGCCGAAGCCGAAACGGTGCGGGTCGCGGACGTGGACTTGTCCCATCTGCTCGCCGTTCGGGCCATGGCCCAGGATGCCTTACCAGATGGAGCGCAGCAGTGCATACATTTGCCGCCCTGCGACGGCCACATGAAAATGCAAAGCACCACGCCCCTGTTCCTCAATGATCGCTACATAATGAAATTGTTTATGCTTACCAAGTTTTCGACAAAACGCCTTCCAGTGTTTTAATGCAGGCTCGCGGTCCAGCATGTTTTCTCTGTGCACTCAGCGAACCGGTGGACGTGGAAAAGGCTGCGCCAAACCGAGCGGCAAGTGTGGAGGCGGCCAGCGACAGGCCCCGCAAGGTGGAGTCAGAGCGCAGCACCTCGACAAACGATGCGGAAATGTATTTCTTTCGAGAGTCACGAAGGTTGGGGCGATCAAACGCCGAGCGCTATGGTAAGGAATTTGAAACTGGAGTCTGGCGGAAGATCTGATTGATGATTCGATTGGCGTCCAGAACCATATCGGCGCCGAGATTGTCCATGATGCTGCTGCCATGGGCCATCTCGTTTCGATACTTCGGGAACACCTTTCCTAACACTTCGACAAACTGCTCTGCGGCGGGTACCTCAACGTAGGTCAGTCCCGCTTCGGGACTGAACACCTGCTGTTGTCGAAGGGGACGCGAAAGAGTCGCATCGTCGGCGATCCATTTTTGATTAATCGCGCGTTGCATGGCGTCGTGCAGCCCCCGGAGGTTGCCGGAAAGTCCATCCGCCTCGCTACGCAGCCTGACTGCTAGTTCGATCGCCGAGAATGCGGTTTGGGCAGCAACCATATTGAACGGGTAGTGAAAGCAGGAAAAGACAACCAGATTCTTTGCCGTCATTAAGAGGCGTTGCACGGCCTCCGGCACCGTCTCCACGATATCTACCGATGATACGAGTGCATGCCGCTCTCTGGGACTCCAGCCGAACATACCGGCACGAATGTCCAGTTCACAGATGTTGTCAGGCTCAACCAATTCTTCCATCGCTCTCCCACATATGTATTTAGCTATCTAGACAGCCTGCTCGGTCGTGCCAAACGTCACCCCAATGAAGCTGGGGTGAATCGCATGAAAAAACGGTACCGATCCAGTAATGCGAACTTCACTCCAGTCACATTGGTAACCGATTGTGCAACATTATGACGAGTGATTGTGGGGAAATTTCGAAGAAATTTGACGGTATGCGGCGTACGTCCTCGCACGGCGGTGCCATGGTGATTCAGGCGTGGAAATTTCATGGGATCACATGGGACAGGTGGATTGTGCTTCAAACGTGGGGCAGATTCGTTTGCGAATTACTGGGGAAACTGGGTCAATGTTCGGCACAAGACGCAGGTCATAGCGGCCATCCTCATGGCACGAATCATAGCCACCACAGCGCATAGTCCACAAAATATAAACGGTAATGATTCTCATTTATAGTATAGTGCGCACAGTTTTCCTTCTTATAACCTTGCGCCATGCCATCGATGCCATCCTCACGCCCTACTCCATTCCCAGTCCATCATCCCCTCGCCGCCCGCCTGATCCTCGCCGGCCTGCTCATTGCCAGCGTGCCACCCTCCGTCTACGCGCAAGCAACGGCAGGCGCGCAGAGCCCGCTTGCCACTGTCGTCGTCACAGGCCAGGCCGAAGCGGATGCCGGCGGGCAGATTGCCAAGAGCGCGCGGGCTGGCTTGCTGGGGGAAAAAGACTTGCTCGATACGCCGTTCAGCGTCAACAGCTATACAAGTCAGCGCATGTTGGACCAGCAGGCGCTGACTCTGGCCGAGGTGCTGGGCGGCGATCCGTCCACCCGCTTCACGGGCCAGATCGGCGGCGTCACGGATTCGTTTTTTATCCGCGGTTTTCCCCTCAACGAAGGTAATTTGAGTGAAGTGGCGTTCGACGGCGTGTATGGCGTGTCGCCCAATTACCATTTGTTTACGGAATACCTGCAAAGCGTCGAGGTGCTCAAGGGGCCGGCCGCCTTGCTGTACGGGATGTCGCCGAATGGCGGCGTGGGCGGCGTCGTCAATGCCGTGCCGAAACGCTCGCTGCCGCGCGACCTGACGCGATTGACGCTCGATTACGGCTCGGGCTCGCAGGCTGGTGCGGCCATCGACGTCAGCCGCCGCTTCGGCGAGGAGCGGCGTTTCGGCATCCGCTTCAATGGCTTGCACCGCCAGGGCCACACGCCGCTCGACCACCAGACGTCGCGCGCGGAAGTGGCGGCCGTCGCCCTCGACTACCAGGGGCAGCGGCTGCGCGCCTCGCTCGACGTGATCGAGCAATACCAGTGGATCGACGCGCCCACGCGCCCTTTCCTCGTGGCCGCGCGCCTGCCCGTGCCGGAAGCACCCGATGGCCGGCGCAACATCGCCCAGTCCTGGGGCTGGTGGAAGTCCAACGACCTGGCCACCTTGGGCAAGCTCGAATACGATGTGAACGATAAAGTCACCGTGTTCGCCGATGTGGGCGGCACGCGCTCGGACGTGTCGCGCTATTCGGACCAGACGCCGACGATCACCAGCGCGGCCGGCGACATGACGGTCACGCCCATGAACTGGAAATTCCGCGTGCGGCGCGCCAGCGGCGACACGGGCGTGCGCACGCGCTTTCGCACGGGCGGCGTCGAGCATGCGCTGGTCGTGATGGGCAATGTCTACCGCGACGAGTTTGGCAGCGTGAGCAATTCAGGCAAACTCATCACCTCGAACATCTACCATCCCGTGGCCGTGCCCGACCCCGGCATTGCCGCACCGGCCCGCGTGCCGAAACTGTCCGCGTCCACCCTCTCCAGCCTGGCCGTAGCCGATACGCTGGACATGCTGGACCAGCGCGTGCAGCTGACCCTGGGCGTGCGCCGCCAGCTGGTCGAATCGAAAAACTACAACGCCATCAGCGGCGCGCTGACCACGCGCTACAAGCAAGGCGCATTGACGCCGCTGGCTGGTATCGTCGTCAAGCCGCTGCGCCACGTGTCGCTGTATGCGAACTATATCGAGGGCCTGAGCAAGGGCGATATCGCCCCGAACATCGCCGACAACGCGGGCCAGGTCTTCGCGCCCTACAAGAGCAAGCAATATGAAGTGGGGACGAAGGCCGATTTCGGCGTCGTGCTGGCGACGCTGGCCGTGTTCCAGGTGACCAAGCCCAGCGGCCAGTTGTACGGCAAGGTCTACAGCATGGATAGCGAGCAGCGCAACCGGGGCCTGGAGCTGAACCTGTCCGGCGCCGCCAGCAAGACCGTGCGCCTGCTGGCCGGCATCACCTTGCTCGACGGGCGCCTGGTAAAAACCAACAACGCCGCCACCATGGGCAAGCGCCCCGTGGGCGTGCCGACGTCGATGGCCAACCTGGGCGGCGAATGGGATCTGCCGTACTGGCCGGGCCTGACGGCCACGGGCGCCGTCAGTTACACGAGCAAGCAGTTTGTGGATCAGACGAATCTGCAATCGGTGCCGTCGTGGACCAAGGTCGACCTGGGCTTGCGCTACCGCACGGCCATCGCCGGCAAGGCGACGACCTTGCGCGCCGGCTTGATGAACGCATTCGACCGCCATTACTGGGCCGGCGTGGCCTCGTATGGCACCGTTTCGCAGTCGGCGCCCCGCACCATGCAACTGTCGGCCGCCGTCGATTTCTGATTTGTCGATGCGCTTGCCGCGGGCTTGACTATCTTTCCTTGGTTTAATTTTTACTGCCTATGCCCATGCTTTCCATGACCCTGGCTGCATTGTCCTTGCAGTCCACATCGTCCGGCTTTGCATCGATCAGTTGAATCAGCGACAAAAGATGGGCCTTGTTCTGCGCCAGTCGCACTTCCAGCGATTCGATATCGGCAATCTTCTTTTTCAGCGCGGCCATCAGCTCATCATGTTTCCATGATGAGCTATCCTCGGGCAAGACTTGCCTGATTTCGTCCAGGGAAAAGCCCGCCTGCTGCGCGTCGCTGATAATAGACAGTACCGCCACCGCTTCCAGAGGATAGTCGCGGTAGCCATTCGATTGCCGGCTCACGGCTTTCAACAGGCCCCTGGATTCGTAGAACCGAATCGTGGAGGCCGCCAAGCCGCTGCGCTTGGCCAATTCACCAATTTTCATCACTTCCCCGCTGATTTTTTGTGCTTGCCTATCCGTGTCATCACGACGCCATGCTCAACTATAAGCTTGAAGCCAGCTTGAATGTCAAGCGGCGGGTGATGGCGCAAGGGAGATTGCAATTTTTTCGATTCGGGGCTTGACCTTCAAGTTTGCTTAAAGCTTATCGTGGGGCTATCGCAACCTTGGAGATCAGCATGAAACCCTTTACCGCACTGACATTGCCCAGCGGGACAGTCGTTCCGAACCGTCTTGCCAAAGCCGCCATGGAAGAAAACATGGCCAACAACGATCACGCGCCTTCGGACGAGCTGATACGCCTGTACCAGTTGTGGGCAGACGGTGGCGTAGGTCTGATGATCACCGGAAACGTGATGATCGACCGCCGCGCCATGACGGGCCCCGGCGGCGTGGTGCTTGAATCTGAGGAATTTGGCGCCCGCTTCGAGCGATGGTCGCGCACGGCCCGTTCACGCGGCGCGCATATCTGGATGCAGATCAACCATCCGGGGCGCCAGATGCCCGCCGCCTTGGGACAGGAAACCGTGGCGCCGTCAGTTGTGCCCATGGACCTGGGCAACTTTTCAAAGCAATTTTCGGCACCGCGCGCAATGACGGAGGCCGACATTGCCGACGTCAAGCAGCGCTTTGTCAACAGCGCCCGGCTGGCGGAGCGCTTTGGCTTTACGGGCGTGCAAATCCATGCCGCGCACGGCTACCTGATCAGCCAGTTCCTCTCGCCTCTGACCAACCAGCGCACCGACCGCTGGGGCGGTTCCCTCGAAAACCGGGCGCGGCTGCTGGTCGACGTCGTCAAGGAGGTGCGGCAAGCCGTCGGCAAAGGCTTTGCCGTTGCCGTGAAGCTCAATTCGGCGGATTTCCAGAAAGGCGGCTTCAGTTCGGATGACGCCAAGCAGGTCGTTTCCATGCTCAATACCCTGGGTGTCGACCTGATTGAATTGTCCGGCGGCAGTTATGAAGCCCCTGCCATGCACGGCCAGACCCGCGACGGCCGCACCCTGGCCCGCGAAGCCTATTTCCTCGAGTTCGCCAAGGATATCGCCACGGTGGCCAGCATGCCCATCATGGTGACGGGCGGCATACGCCGCTACCAGGTGGTGCAACAAGTGCTGGACAGCGGCATTGCCATGGCGGGCATGGGAACGGCCTTGGCGCTCGACCCGCAACTGCCTGAAGCATGGCATTCCGATCAATCGGCAAGCCCCTTGCTCCGGGCCATCACCTGGAAAAACAAGGTGCTCTCGTCCATTGCCTATATGGCGATGGTCAAGTATCAGTTGCGGCGCCTGAGCCAGGGCAAGCATACCCGCCCCAACGTGGCGCCTGCGCTGGCGCTATTGATACAGCAATGGGACACCGCCATCCGGAACCGGCAGTATCGCCGCCGGATGCATAGCGGCTTTTAATGGCGTTTTTCCCATTCAAACATGGAAGGTGCAGGCAATGAACATGAACATCGCCGCGGCGGTATCCGCATTGGCATTGAGTATGGCCGCAAGCCCGTCCCGGGCAGAGCACGCTGTCGAAAACAGGCAGGTCATTATTGATATCGCCGGCCATGCCGTCCCGGTGGCCGCTGGCGGCCTGTATGACCGCTTTCGCTCGAATCCGCCTCTATCCGTCATCGCGGCGGAAGCGCCGGAGCTTGATCTGAGCTGGTTCAAGGAGATGCAAAAAGAAAAGGTGTCCATCGGCTTTGACTCGTATTCGCCGAACTTCTATTACAGGAACCGCAAGATCACGGCCGTATTTACGGCCGACCTGGCGCGCCTGAAGGAGCTGATGCCGGCAGACATACTGAAGCAAGTCCAGCCGCTGCAAGTGTGGCCAGGCCGGGGCGCGGTGGCCTTGACGGCCTATGCGTATGAGTACTGCGACAACGACAGCTACAATGAAGTGTCCCTGGCGATTGTCACCGGCAAGCCGGGCAGCGCCAGCTTTGGCCCGTTCACCTTGCTGGGCCAATCGCTGTCCAAGGATTTCTGGGGCTATGTGCTCAAGCTTCCCGTCAACACGGAACTGGCCAGGGTACGTGGCGTGGTTGGCTACAATCTGCCCAAGTGGCTGACCGTTATCGAGGTGAAGGAAACGGATGCAAGCGTTTCCTTTGAAGTCATGGATAGCGCAACAGGCAAGCTCGATTTTGTTTTTGCAGGCAAAAAACTGGGAGACCTGTCGCACACGGCCGATGTGGTGAGCAACAGCTTCACCAACAAGGATGGCGCCGGGAAACTCACGTATGGCTATGCCGTTTCCCGCCAGTTGAGCCACGCGTCGAGCACGAGCGCGGATGCGGTCGACCTGAAGCTGGGCGACGGCAGCTTCTCCACCTATCTCAAGTCATTGAAGCTGGGGAAGATGATGAAATATGAATACGTGCCGGAATTTCAAAGCGCGCTGTATGCGCCGAAGCCATTGGTAACAAACCATTAACGGCCTACTCGCCCGGCGTTTCGTGATCCATGGCCGCCGTGGCGAGGGCGCGCACGTCAACCGGCATGGACTGCTTGCGCTCGCTGTAGCGGCTGGTCAGATAATCGGAGCGGTCGCGCACCACCAAGGTGAATTTATACAGTTCTTCCATGACGTCGACCAGGCGGTCGTAGTATGGCGACGGCTTCATGCGGTCGTTGTCGTCGAACTCCTGATATGCCTTGGCAACGGATGACTGGTTCGGGATCGTCACCATGCGCATCCAGCGGCCCAGCACGCGCAAGCCGTTGACGGCGTTGAACGATTGCGAGCCGCCCGACACTTGCATCACGGCCAGGGTACGCCCCTGCGTCGGGCGCACGCTGCCCATTTCCAGCGGCAGCCAGTCGATCTGCGACTTGAACACGCCCGTCACGGCGCCATGGCGTTCCGGGCTGCACCAGACCTGGCCTTCCGACCACAGCGACAGTTCGCGCAGCTCCTGCACCTTGGGGTGATCAGGGCTGACGCTGTCGACCATGGGCAAGCCATGCGGGTCGAACACCCGCGTCTCGGCGCCGAAATGCTGGAGCAGCCGCTCCGCCTCCAGGGTCAGCAAGCGGCTGAACGAGCGTTCACGCAGCGAGCCGTACAGCAAGAGGATGCGCGGTGGATGCGTGGCCACCGTCGGCGGCGCAAGTTTATCGAGGGTCGGCGTGTCGAGGTGGGCGGCGCTGATGTTGGGCAGCTTATTCATCGTAAATCCTTTCTTTATTGGCTCAGGCGCAGTGCCAGCCAATGCGGTGATAATTAATTCTATAATTCCATAATAATCGAAACGTGAAATTAATGTAAACCTGTTTTTCTGCGCACGAGGTACCTGGAAAGACTGTTTGACATGGGATCCGTCGAAACCAGGTGCAGGCCTCGACGGAATACCGCATTACATTGTCACAACATCGCCATCGCGACGAATTTCGTCTGCCTGCACACTTTCATGCTCACACTGGTCTTTTGCCTTCGGGGCAAAACGCAGAATCAGGCAAGCAACGATGGCCGACAAGAGAGAGCCAAGCAGGATGCCGATCTTGGCTTCCTCGACATACGCTGGATGGCCAGGAAATGCCAGGCCACTGATGAACAGGCTCATCGTAAAACCGATACCACAAAGCATCGAGACCGCATAAATTTGCAGCCAGGTGCTGCCGCGTGGCTTGCCAGCAAGTCCACTCCTGACAGCCAGCATGACACCAGCGAACACGCCCAGTTGCTTGCCGAGGAAAAGACCTGCGGCTATGCCAAGCGGGAGCGGCGCCCACATGGCTGATGGCGAGAGTCCGGCGAACGAGACGCCAGCGTTGACGAAACCGAATACCGGGACGATCAGGAAACCGACCCATGGATGCAAGGCGTGTTCGAGCCGGTGCAGGGGCGAATCAGGCGCATCCGGCGTGCCTGGGGATGGAATGTAGGGGATCAGGAAGGCGCCCACCACGCCAGCAATCGTTGCGTGCACGCCCGAGAGCAGCGTGACATACCAAAGCAGGGCCAGGCCGATCAGATACGGCCACAGTTTCATCACGCGAAGCTTGTTCAAGGCAAATAACACCACGACGATGGCGGCCGCGGCGGCAAGTGCGCCGGCATTGATGGAGGCGGTATAGAAAACGGCGATGATGGCGACGGCGCCCATGTCATCGATAATGGCCACTGAAACAAGCAGCAGTTTCAAGGACAAGGGCGCATGGCGTCCAAGCAGCGCCAGCACTCCCATGGCGAACGCGATGTCAGTCGCGGCAGGTATCGCCCAGCCATTCATCAGCAAGGGCTGCTTCGCAGTCAGAAAAACGTAGATCGCGGCCGGGAATGCCATCCCCAGCAGTGCAGGCAATGCCGGCAGGCGTCGCTGCTCCCACGTCGAGAGCCGGCCATCGACCAGTTCCCGTTTGATCTCGAGCCCGACCAGGAGAAAAAAGACCGCCATCAGCCCGTCGTTGACCCAGAGGTGGGTTGTCATCGGGCCCAGTTTGTCGCTGAGCACGGGACCTGTTTGCCAATGCAGAAAATGCTGGTAGACGCCGGCCAGCGGACTGTTGGCGATAATCAGGGCGGCAACGGCCGCCGCCATCAACAGGATGCCGCCCGCCGCGTCACTGGCGAGAAAGCGCTGTAGAACGGAATGGTGTTTCGGTGATGTAGTGGTGCTCATGCCGCATGCTCCTTGAACGAATGGATGTCCACGACGCGCCAGGCCCTCCGGACGCAAGCACGCTCGGCGAGGTCAATGACGGAAGAAGTGCCAATACAAGCGCAAGCGCAAGCAGGCCGGGCAGGCGTAGACGAGGAGTGGGAAAGGAAAAAGACAGCGCCCGCGGAAAGCGGTGCTTCAATCAGTTGACGCCAATAGAGATGGAACGCTGCGCGCATCATAAAACCTCACGGAAAACGAAAATGTCGTTCTCCGTATTCGGGGTAGCCCCGGGCGCACGCAGCACACGCCGAGTTGTCATTATACCTCAGGCCCGGCTTTCCTTCAACGCGACAGCAGCGGACTGAATCGTCGTCCAGGGTGGCTCGCTTCCCGCTCAGTATGTTGATGTAGATCAATCAATTTTTGTATCGTGTGCAGCAGAATATGATCATTCGCAAGCTTCTGTTCAGCAAATCATGGCTTGCGTCCTGCTCTACGCCCTACCCACTTCATAAGGAATACCATGACACCCACTACCATGAAAGCCGCCGTTGTCGAGCAACTGGGCCAGCCGCTGGTGCTGCGCGATGTGCCTGTGCCGGTACCCGGCCCCGGCCAGATCCTCGTCAAGACGGAAGCGTGCGGCGTTTGCCACACGGACTTGCATGCGGCGCGCGGCGACTGGCCCGTCAAACCGTCGCCACCGTTCATCCCCGGCCACGAAGGCATCGGCCTGGTGGTGGCCGTGGGCACGGGCGTGACCGAAGTGCAGCTGGGCGACCGGGTCGGCGTGCCCTGGCTCTATTCGGCTTGCGGCCATTGCGAACATTGCCTGGCAGCCTGGGAAACCGTGTGCGCCGAAGCGCAGTTTGGCGGCTACACCAAGAATGGCGGCTTTGCCGAGTACATCCTGGCCGACCCGCGCTACGTCGCGCATATCCCGGCGGGGCTGTCCGCCGTGCAGGCGGCGCCCATCATCTGCGCCGGTGTGACCAGCTACAAGGGCATCAAGGAAACGGGCGCGCGGCCGGGCGAATGGCTGGCCGTGTCCGGCATTGGCGGACTCGGTCACCTGGCCATTGAGTATGCGCTGGCCATGGGCTTGCGCGTGGCGGCCGTCGACATCGATGACGGCAAGCTGGAGCACGCGCGCGCCCTCGGCGCCGAAGTGACCATCAATGCGCGCCAGGGCGACCCCGTCGCGGCCTTGCGCGAAGCGACCGGGGGCGGCGCCCACGGCGTGCTGATCACGGCGCCGTCGCTCGACGCCTTCCAGCAAGGCGTGGCGATGACGCGCAAGCGCGGCACGTGCGTGCTGGTCGGCTTGCCGCCAGGCGACTTCCCGACGCCGCTGTTCGACGTCGTCGCCAATTGCGTGACGATACGCGGCTCCTTTGTGGGCACGCGCCAGGACATGGCCGAGGCGCTTGCCTTTGCCGCGACGGGCAAGGTCAAGGCCGACGTGGAATTGCAACCGCTGTCGGCCATCAACGACATCTTCAGCCGCCTGGAGCACGGAAAGGTTGCCGCGCGCGTCGTGCTTGATTTCAGCGCGAAGTAAACGCGACGCCAGCATTCCGGTGTGTCGTGCGACGGCAATCTAATTGCCGTTGTTATGATGACTTATCATAAAAACACAACGAGGACACACCGATGAAGCAATCCCTCTCCCGCCTGCTGGCCTGCGCCGCCCTCGCCTTCTCCATTTCGGCCAGCTGGGCCAGCGCGGCCGAGCCAGCCGCGTCGTCACTGCCTGGCCACTATTATCTGCAAGGCGTCATGGAAACGGGCTCCGAACTGCTGCTGAAAAAGGACGGCACCTTCGAATGGATGCTCAGTTATGGCAATACCGACCAGCAAGCCAGCGGCGAGTGGCGCGCTTCGGGCGACGTAGTCACCCTGGTGGCGGGCAATGGCGGCAAGGAGCCGCAGTTCCGCGTGTTCGAGGAATCGGAAATGCGCATCCAGAAAGCGGCCGAAGCGGGACTATGGGTCGCCATCGTCGGCTTTCCCCGGCTGGGGCCGATGGCCGGCGTGGAAGTGAAATTCGAAGCGCAAAGCGGCAAGACTGCCACGGCCGTGAGCGTGGCGAACGGCGACGCCATCGTCCGCATGCCGGCGTCGGAACGCTGGGTGCGGGCGGGCTTGCGCCGCCAGGGCTCGAAAGCCGACTATCAATGGCTGGCCGTGCCAGCGGAGCGCGCGCAGGAGCGCATCGCCGCGTTCGCCGTCACCGATCCCCAATGGCTCAGGGGCCAGGCATTCCAGAAGCTGGCCCTGCGTGTCGTCGAGGGCGGCCTGCGAGTGGACGAGCCTGACAATGGCCTGGCCAGGGGCCTGTACGCGAAGCCGGCATCTGGCCAGTAGCACGCGTTTTCCGCCGTCCCATTCTCTGCCGCCTCCCGGCGTCTGGTCCGCACTATCGTCCAGGACAAGGTCCGTGCGCCGTTGACACCCTGCACGGTCTGTCCTATAGTCGCCGGGTTAACGACAAATGAGAATGAGAATCATGTTCAGTTCTATGAAGAAATGGCTCGTGTGCTATCCGCTCGTGGCCGCCAGCCTGTTGCTGGCCGGTGGCGCGCAGGCGCAAACAACCGATCCCGGTGCCGGCGCCAAACAGTTGTGGCAATTGATTGACTACGTTGCCGTCGATTACAGCGGCGCCGTCGAGCACGGCAAGGTGGTCAGCGAGGCCGAATACGCGGAAATGCTCGATTTCACGGACAACGCGACGACGCAGATCGCCGCCCTGCCCGCCCACGCCTCCCAGGCGGCCATTGCCGCCGCCATCGCCGACCTGCGCAAAGCCGTCGTCGCCAAGGCGGATGGCGTGGAAGTCAAGCGCCTGGCGCACCATGCGAACGGCTTGCTGATTGCCGCCTACCCGATACCCGTGGCGCCGAAAGTGCTGCCGAACCTGGCGCGTGGCGCGGCCCTGTATGCGGCCCAGTGCGCTTCTTGCCACGGCGTGGCCGGCGGCGGCGATGGTCCGCTGGCGGCCAGCCTGGAACCGAAACCGATCGCCTTCACGGATGGCGAACGGGCGCAGTCGCGCAGCCTGATGGCGCTGTACCAGGTCATTTCGCAAGGCGTGGCCGGCACGTCGATGGCCAGTTTTGGCCAGCTGTCCGAAAACGAGCGCTGGGACCTGGCTTTCTATATCGGCGGCATGTCGCATGATGCGGCGGCCAGCGCGCATGGTGAAAAGCTGTGGCAGGACGATCCACGGGCCAGGAAGCTGTACGCGGACCTGGCTGCCGTGACGACCCTGACGCAGGAAGCCGTTGCCGCCAAGCTGGGCGCGGACGAAGCCAAAGCGCTGACGGCGTATCTGCGCAGCCATGCCGACAAGGCCGAGGCGCACAAGCCGGCCGGTCTGGCCCTGTCGCGTCTGCGCCTGGCCGAAAGCCTGGCCGCCATGCACGCGGGCGACCGCGCGGGCGCCACGCGGCTGGGCCTGTCGGCCTACCTCGATGGTTTCGAACCGATCGAGCCGATGGTCGGCGCGCGCAACAAATCCCTGCTGCTGGCCGTGGAAAACGCCATGCTGGCCTACCGCTCCGCCGTGGCCAAGGGCACGGTGGCCGACGCCGAAGCGGCCGGTGAAAAACTGCAGCAACTGTTTACCCACGTGGAAGCGGAACTGGGCGACGCCAAGGCTGACCCGATGACCACCTTTATCGGCGCCCTGACGATCTTGCTGCGCGAAGGCGTGGAAGCGCTGCTGATCGTGATCGGCATCATCGCCTTCCTGCGCAAGGCCAAGCGCCACGACGTGCTCGCCTACGTGCATGCGGGCTGGGCCAGCGCCTTGGTGGCGGGCGGCCTGACGTGGGTAGCGGCGACGTATCTGGTCACCATCAGCGGCGCCAGCCGGGAAGTGAGCGAAGGGCTCGGTTCCGTATTCGCGGCCCTGGTCTTGCTCAGCGTGGGCTTGTGGATGCACCAGAAGAGCAGCGCCGGGCGCTGGCAGGAATACCTGCACGAGAAACTCACGGCGGCCATGACGCGCCGCTCCGCCTGGGGCCTGTTCGCCCTGGCCTTCATCGCCGTCTACCGCGAAGTGTTTGAAACCGTGCTGTTCTATTCCGCCCTGGCGGCGGACGGCAATGGCGGCGCCCTGCTGGGCGGCTTCCTGGTGGCCATCGTGCTGCTGGTCGTGATCGCCTGGGCCTTGCTGCGCACGAGTGCCCGCATGCCGATCGGCAAGTTCTTCTCGTGGACGTCCGCCTTCGTGGCCGTGCTGGCCGTGATCCTGATGGGCAAAGGCGTGGCCGCGCTGCAGGAAGCGGGCTGGGTCGGCGTCACCCCCGTCGATTTCGTGCGCATCGACTTGCTGGGCATCCTGCCGACCATGGAAACCCTGCTCGCGCAGGCGGCCATCGTGGCCATCATCGTCGCCGGCTATGGCTGGAACCGCGTTTCGGCAGGCAAGCGCAAGCTGGCCTGACCCTGAAATGCTGGCGTAGGCAGAGCCCACATGGCGCTGCCTACGCCTGGTGGATCGGTGCGAACGACTGGGCAAACAGATCGGGCTGATAGTCGGCGGCACTGAACAGGTGGCCACACGATTCGTCGATCGTGGCGCGCAGTTTTGCCTGATCCACGCCCAGCACGACGCCACCGCGTTTGCGCACGCGCCCGCCAATGATGACGGTATCGATATTGCTGCGCTCAGCCGCATGCACGACGGTACCGATGGCGTTATTGACAGGATATACATTGAGGTCGCCCGTGCGTATCAGCACCAGGTCGGCCTGCTTGCCTGGCGCCAAACTGCCAATGCGCTGTTCCAGTCCTGCCACCGCGGCGCCGTCTATCGTGGCGGCCTCGAGCAAGCGGAAGGCATCGGTGGGCGCCGCCGCATGGCGATGTCCCTGGCGATGCCCCATGGCCCGCTGCAGGTAGAACGCCACGCGCATTTCCATGAACATGTCGCCGCTATACGAAGTCTCGTTGTCGACACTGAGGCCGGGGCGTATGCCGTGCTGGTGCGCCGCCTGCCAGGCGTTCATGCCATCCTCGATACCGTAGTGGGCATCCGAACGCGGACATACATTGACGCGCACGCCCGTCTCGCGCAAGATCCGCCAGCCCGCTTCCGGCAGGCAGGTGCAGTGGTTGAAGATATTGTCGCTGCCGAGCAGCCCCTGCCGGTGCAAGCCCTCCAGCTCGTCCGCCATGCCAGCGCCAAAAAACTCGGTCACGATGGGAATACCCAGTTTACGGGCGACGGCCCACTGCTCCGGTTCCAGCTGCGCCATCATGGCCAGCGTCACCAGGCTGTCGGGATTCGTAAAATACTTGGCCTGCAGGCGCGCCAGGTTGCCTGGCCAATGCGCCTTGTCCCACTCGCCCGACACGGGTGCCCCCGAGGCGTGCACGGCGCGGATGCCCGCGTCGAGCAGCGCTTCGACCGCCGCGTCGGCGTGCGCTCCCGTGCGGCTGTTGTGGGAATTGTCGATCACGGTCGTGATGCCGGCATCGATGGCGCCCAGGGCAGTGAGCAGGTTGCCCACGTAAATGTCGCGCGGCCGGTAGTATTTGGCGAACGAGAAATGCGTGGCGTTGCAATAGTCCTCGAGCGTTGCCGCATTCGGGTTGATGCGGCGCAGCTGGCCTTCCCAGGCATGGCGGTGGGTGTCGACCATGCCGGGAATGGCGATCATCTGCGCGGCATCGATGACTTCGGCGCCGTCGGCTTGCAGATGCTGGCCGATGGCGGCGATTGCCCCATCGACAATCAGGATATCGCCCTTGGGCACATTGCCGACACTGCCATCCATGCTGATGATGGTGGCGCCTTTGATCAGCATCTTGCGGGGTGCCGGGGCCAGTGGCGCCAGTAGTTGATCTTGTTCAGACATGCTTGATTCCTGTTGTAGCTAATGAGTTGCACGCAGTCTAGTGCAGGCAGGCACGGGGAAAAAGTAGCGCAGTGTGTTTTCAGCATGCAGAAAATCCGAATAATGTTGGGTTATAGTGCCGTTTCCCCTACTGCGACGAAGACAAGACATGGACCGCGTACAAGCAATGCAGGTATTCCTTCGCGTGGTCGAGAGCAGGAGTTTCGTGCGCGCGGCGGAGACCCTGGGTTTGCCCGCATCGTCGGTGACCGCCATCATCAAGCGGCTGGAAAAGCATTTGCAGACGCGCCTGCTGCACCGCTCCACCAGGAACCTCAGCCTGACACCGGAAGGCGAGCGCTACTTCCACCGCTGCCGCGAGATCCTCGATCTGATCGCCGATACCGAAGCGAGCCTGCAAGGCGCTAGCGAGCGCCCGCAGGGACGCTTGCGCGTCGATATGCCTGGCGGCATTGCCCATGCCGTGATCCTGCCCCAGTTGGCGCAATTCCAGCAGCGCTACCCCGACATCTACCTGATGATCGGCGTCAATGACCGCCAGGTGGACTTGATACAGGAAGGCGTCGATTGCGTGATCCGCACCGGCAGCCTGGAAGACTCGACCCTGGTCGCGCGCCGCCTGGGCGAGCTGCGCTGGATCACCTGCGCGGCGCCGTCCTACCTGGCCGAACAGGGTGTTCCCGCAACCCTCGAGGATTTGCCGGGACACCGGGCCGTCCACTACTTTTTCAGCACCATGCGGCGCGGCAACGACCTGCATTTCATCGAAGACGGCACCAGCATCGCCATTCCCGTCCCCGGCACGGTCGCCGTCAACGAGACGGAGCTGTACATCGAGCTGGGCCTGGCCGGCCATGGCTTGATGCAGCTGGCCGAGATCCTCGTAAGCGACCAGTTGCAGGCAGGGGCACTGGTCGAGGTGCTGGCCGACAGGCGGCCGGCGCCCGTGCCCGTATCGCTGCTCTACCCGCATCAGCGCTTTCTCTCCCCGGCGATGCGGGCGTTCACCGACTGGACGGCCGGGCTGTTCTGAGCGCCTCGCGTGCACGCTGTTGAAAACTGCGATATGATGACCGTCATGCAGAACTCACCGAACAAACCGGCGGCGCAAAGCCGCAAGGAAGCCACCCACGAACGCATCGTCGAGGTGGCCACGCGCGCCATCCGCCGCAGCGGCTATGCGGGCACGGGCGTGGCCGACATCATGAAGGAAGCGGGCCTGACGCACGGCGGCTTCTATGCGCACTTCGCCTCGCGCGACGCGCTGCTGGCCGAAGCGGGCGACCGTGCGGGCGCCGAAGCGGTGGCGCTGGCGGCCAGGGTGGCGGCCGCCGCCCCGCCTGGCCAGGCGCTGCAGGCCATGCTGGCCGCGTATCTGTCGCCCGAACACATCGCCGCCATCGAGGTAGGCTGCCCCGTGTCGGCGCTGGGCTCGGAAATGCCGCGCCAGGCGCCCGAGGTGCGGCGCGCCGCCACCATCCATATCAAGGAAATGATCGACCTGTTCGCGCGCCAGTTGCCGAACTGGGGCCAGCCCGAAGCGCACGCGCAAGCGATGGCGACGGTGTGCGCCATGATCGGCACCACCATTCTCGCGCGCGCCGTGGACGAGCCGGCCTTGTCGGACGCGCTGTGCGCGGCCACCCTGGCGCAGTTTCAAACACCCAGCTAATTGCCCTGCCCGTGGCCTTGATCCGTCCCGGGCTTTTTTTGAAACAAAAATATGATGATCGTCATATACCATATCCAACGCTGTCAACCACTGAAGGAATTGCCATGAACAACAAGAAGATTGCCCTCGTCACCGGCGCCTCGTCCGGCATCGGCGCGGCCACGGCCCGGCGCCTGGCGCAAGCGGGCTACACGGTGTACGGCACCAGCCGCCGCGGCGGACAAGCGGCCGCAGCCGGCCATGCGATGCTGGCGCTCGACGTCACCAGCGACTCTTCCGTCGCTGCCGCCGTGGCAGAGGTAATCCAGCGCGAAGGCCGCATCGACCTGCTGGTGAATAACGCCGGTTTCGGCGTGGCCCCGGGTGGCGCAGAGGAAAGCAGCGTGGCGCAGGCGCAAGCCATCTTCGACACGAATTTCTATGGTGTGCTGCGCATGACCCTGGCCGTGCTGCCGCACATGCGGGCCCAAGGTGGCGGGCGCATCCTCAATATCGGTTCCGTCCTGGGCTTTTTGCCCATGCCTTACGGTGCGCTGTATTCCGCCACCAAGCACGCGATCGAGGGCTACACTGAATCGCTCGACCATGAAGTGCGCGGCTGGGGCATCCGCGCCAGCGTCATCGAACCGGCCTACACGAAAACCACGTTCGAAGCCAATCTGCTGGCGCCCGATACCCCGCTGTCCGCCTACCGGCAAGTGAGCGCGGCCATCACCAGCCGGCTGCAGACGCTGATGGCCGGCGCCGACGATCCGGCCATCGTGGCCGACACCATCCTGGCGGCGGCGCAGGCAAGCAAGCCCAAGCTGCGCTACACGGCCGGGCCGCTGGCGGCGCGCTTGCGCCTGATGCGCCGATTCATGCCGGCCGCGCTGCTGGATGCCGGCTTGCGCAAAGACCTGCGCCTGGCCTGAGCGCCGGCGCCTTTTCAGTCTTCAGAGAGAACATCATGCAAGCTTTGCAACTCAAACAATACGGCGGCCTCGATTATGCGGCGTTTGCGGAACTGCCCCGCCCCACGCCCGGCCCCGGCGAATTGCTGGTGCGGGTGCACGCCGTCGGCCTGAACCCCATCGACAACCTGATCCCCAAGGGCGACTTCAAGCCGATCTTGAAAACGCGCTTGCCGGCCACCCTGGGCAGCGACCTGGCCGGCGTGGTCGTGGCCGTGGGCAGCGGCGTCACGCGTTTTACAGTCGGCGACGCCGTGTATGCGAGCATTTTCGACACGCCGCACGGCAGCCTGGCCGAATTTGCCATCGTGCCCGAACAGGCGGCCGCGCTGAAACCGGCCAACCTCGATTTCGTGCAGGCGGCGTCGATTCCCATGGTGGGCCTGACGGCGTGGCAAGCGATGCATGAGCGCATGCAGCTGAAGCCGGGCCAGAAAGTGTTCATCCCGGCCGGTTCCGGCGGCATCGGCACGTTCGCCATCCAGCTGGCCAAGCACCTGGGCGCCCGCGTGGGCACGACCACCAGCACGGCGAACGTGGAACTGGTGCGCGGCCTGGGCGCCGATGACATCATCGACTACAAGAAACAGCCGTTCGAGGACGTGCTGCGCGATTACGACGCCGTGCTGGGCACGGTGCGCGGCGATGGCCTGGAAAAAGCCTTGCACATCGTCAAGCCCGGCAGCCGCGTCGTTTCGCTGGTCGGCCCGCCGGACGCCGCCTTTGCCCGCGCGCGCGGCATGAACGTGGTGCTGAAACTGGTGTTTGGTTTGCTCAGCCGCAAGATCATCGGCCTGGCGCGGCGGCGCGGCGCCAGCTATGCCTTCCACTTCGTGCGTCCCGACGGCGGCCAACTGGCGCAGATCGCCGCCCTGATCGAGGCGGGAAGCATCCGCCCCGTCATCGACAGTGTGTTTCCTTTTCTTGAGGCGAAACAGGCGCTGGCTTATCTGGCGCAGGGCCGTGCACGGGGCAAGGTGGTGGTGCAGCTGCCCGTGTCCTGAGGCGTATCTGGCCTGCTTTCCGCGCCGTGACCATGACTGTGACTATGTGTGAGTTTTGCGTTGGCAATTTGCTCCATACTCGTTGTCAACCCTGTGCCAATTGATACCGGTCAACCTCCGTAAAGGTAGCTCATGCGCGTTTTCCCGGAATGCTGCTGGCTCGCTATCACCCTCGTGGCCGGCATGGTCCACGCCGCCGAACCGGGCGTCACCGAGACGCACATCCGTCTGGGCATGGTCAATGCGCAAACGGGCGCGGCCTCGGGGCTGGGGAAAGCCATGCTCGACGGCGCAACGGCCGTGTTCCAGGAAGCGAACCAGCGCGGCGGCATCCATGGCCGCAGCATCGAGCTGGTGGTCGCCGATGACGGCTACGATCCGGACCGCGCCATCAGCGAAACGCTCAGGCTGGTCGAGGAAAAACAGGTGTTCGCCCTGTTCGGCAACGTAGGGACGCCCACGACCAACGCCGTCATACCGATCGTCCAGGAAATGAAGGTGCCGCTGGTGGGCGCGTTTACGGGCGCGATGACCTTGCGCCGCCCCGTGGTGCATGAAATCATCAACTTCCGCGCCAGTTATGACGATGAGTCCGATGCCCTGGTGCAGTATTTCGCCAGCCGGGGCGTCAAGCGCTTTGGCGTGCTGTACCAGGACGACGGTTTCGGCAACGCCGTGCTCGACGGCACCGTGCGGGCCCTGCAACGGCGCGGCCTGGAACTCGTCGCCAAGGGGGCGTTCCAGCGCGGCACCACGGCCGTCAAGGCGGGACTGGCGGCCCTGATCGGACACGACCTGCAAGCGGTGGTCATGGCCGGCCCCTACACGCCGGTGGCGGCGTTCGTGCGCGAAGCCAGCCAGGCCGGGTTGAAGGCGGCCCTGTCCACGGTATCGTTTGTCGGCACGGACAGCCTGCTGCAACTGCTGGGCACGGAAGGCAACAACATCGTCATTTCGCAAGTAGTGCCCTTGCCGGACGACCGCCAGTTGCCGATCGCCGCCGACTGCGCCGCGCTGCTGGCCAAACATGTGCCGGCGGCCACGCTGTCTTTCGTCAGTTTCGAAGGCTGCATCTCGGCCACCCTGATGGTGGCGGCGCTGCGCCGCACGGGCAGCGACCTCACGCGCGAGCGCCTGATCCAGAGCTTCGAAACGTTCGACCGCCTCGATCTGGGCGGCATGCGGGTGACGTTGCGGCCCGATAATCACCAGGCGTCGACAGCCGTCTTTCTGACCCGCATCGCCGACGGCAGGATCGTGCCGGCGGACCCGGGGCCTGGCGCGAAGTGATGCGCGCCCACTTTTCCAGCCCGCCCTGGAGCCAGGCATGAAAATCAGGACCAAGCTGATCATCAGTACCAGCGTCCTGCTGGCGGGCGTGGCGGCCATGGCGGCGGCCAGCCTGCTGCTGGTGAAAGGCATCGAAACCCATGTGCATGGCTTGACCGACCGGACCGTGCCGCTGTACACGGACGTGTTGCGCCTGCGCTATACCGTGCAGGACATGGCGTCGGACTTTTTCGAGCTGGGCAAGGCGGAAGACCTGGCGCAGCTGGAACAGGTGTCGGACAAGATCGTCGCCAATATCCAGGCCGCCGAGAGCATCCGCAATGAATTGCGGCGCCACGGCGAGCCGCAGGCGGCCCGCTATCACGCGGCCTTCGAACAGGAATTCCAGCGCATGCGCGTCGCCGTGCGCAAGCGCCTGGAAAACGAGGCCTACTACAAGGCGCAGGCGATGGAGATGGGCCAGGTCCTGGCGCAGATCAAGGCCGCCGCCAAGGCCGCGCGCGGCAAGATCCGCCTGGTCGACAGCCAGGCCCAGGCCACGGCAGCCGAAGTGCAGCTGCAAAGCCAGCGCCTGAACGAGAACGCGCGCTACCTGACCGACTTGCGCAAGAGCATCCTCGACATGCAGATTGCGCTGGCCGAAACGGAGGCCGTGAAGAACCGCTTCCGCATCGCGCCCCTGCGCGAACGGCTGACGGCGGCCGTCGCGCATCTGGACGGAAGCGGCGAGCGCGACATCAGCCCCGCCCAGCAGGCGCTGCGAACGACACTGCTGGCCACGGCGCGCCAGTTGCTCGATCCCGCCGCCGGCCTGATGGCCTTGCGCGCCGGCTTGCTGGCCGAGGCCGGCGCCAGCGCGGCGCAGCAGACGCAATATGCCGCGCTCAAGGAGCAAGTCAGCGCCACCCTGGCCACCGCTCTCCTGCGCCTGGCAGAGGAACTCGATCCCATCGAACTGCAGCTGGCCATCGGACGCGACCGGTTGGCGCAGGCCAACCGCTACATGCGCACCTCGGCCCGCATCGAGGACGCCAGCGGCGAAATCAACCTGGCTGTCGACGCCATCAGCATCGACGTGGGCGAAGTCATGCTCGCCACGGCCGCCGGCGACGTCAAGCGCCTGGGCGACGATATCGCGCTGCACATCGGCGCCTTGCACCGCGACATGGGCACCATGCAGACCTTGCTGCAAAGCATAGGCCAGCTGGGCTTGCTGGCCGAAACACGCAGCGTCGACACCTACCTGGACGCGGTGGAACGGTCGGGACAGCGGCTGGTGCAAGCCAAGGGCAGCGTGCTGGACAGCCAGGCGGCGCTGGGCGAGGCCATCGACCACGTACGCGCTTTCGAACGCGAACAAGCCGCCTATTCCGCGCAGCAAGTGGCGCGCATCACGGGGCAGCAGCAGGATGCCGTGACCCAGGTGCGCGATGGCGTGCGCCATGCCTTCATGCTGATCCTCGGCATCGCGCTGGTGCTGCTGCTGGCCTGCGTGGCCATCACGGGGCTGATCAGCGCGTCTATCGCCAGGCCGCTGGCGCACCTGTCCCATGCGATTGCCCATATCCGCGGCGGCAAGGCGCTGTCGGTGCGCGTGGCGCAGCATGGCAGCGATGAACTGGGGCAATTGATCAAGGGCTTCAACGGCATGCTCGAGCACGTGGAACAGCGCGACCTGGCGCTCAAGCAGGCCAAGACCGAGGCCGACGCCGCCAACCGCGCCAAGTCGGAATTCCTGGCCAAGATGAGCCACGAGA
This sequence comes from Janthinobacterium sp. LS2A, assembly GCF_036543145.1. NCBI lineage: Bacteria > Pseudomonadati > Pseudomonadota > Betaproteobacteria > Burkholderiales > Oxalobacteraceae > Janthinobacterium > Janthinobacterium sp. LS2A. Next base: position 859,514 of record NZ_JAZHPB010000001.1, on the reverse strand, counting down.
TCCGCACGCCGATGAATGGCGTGCTGGGCATGACGGAATTGCTGCAGCGCACGGAACTGAGTCCCAAGCAGCAGCGTTTCGTGCACACGGTGCACCGCTCGGGCGAAAGCCTGCTCAGCATCATCGACGACATCCTCGACTTTTCCAAGATCGAGGCGGGCAAGCTGGTGCTCGAACATATCCCGTTCGACCTGCGCCAGGTGATCGACGATGTCGTGGCGCTGTTTGCCAACGGCATCCAGCGCAAGGCCATCGAATTTACCTCCCGCATCGCCTCCGACGTGCCGCAGCATGTGCGCGGCGACCCCGTGCGCCTGCGCCAGATCCTCACCAACCTGCTCAATAACGCCACCAAGTTCACGGAACGGGGCGAGATTTCCGTCGATGTCAGCTGCCCCGCCGCCGGCCAGATCCGCCTGGAAGTGCGCGACACGGGCATCGGCATGGCGCCGGAAGCGGCAGCGGCCGTCTTCCAGCCGTTCCGCCAGGCCGACAGCACCACTTCGCGCAAATACGGCGGCACGGGACTGGGCCTGGCCATCATCAAGCAGCTGGTGGAAATGATGGGTGGCAACATTGTGCTGAAATCCGTGGCGGGCCAGGGTTCCAGCTTCGCCGTCACCATCGCCGTGGGCATCGTGGCGCCCGAAGACGCGCCGCCGGCGGCGCCGCCGCGCGTGTCGCTGGCCGCCTTGAACGTGCTGGTCGTCGACGACCATGCCACCAACCGCAGCATCCTGCTGCAGCACGCGATCGAGTGGCAGATGGCCGCCGCCAGCGCCGCCGACGGCGCCGAAGCGCTGGACCTGCTGCAAGCCGCGCTGCGCGGCGGGCGCCCGTTCGACCTGGCCATCATCGACATGCGCATGCCCGTCATGGATGGCGCCGAGCTGGTGCGCGCGATCAAGGCCGACGCCGGCATGGCGGCCCTGAAAATTATCATGCTCAGTTCGCTGGACGCCTCGGCCGAGCTGCGCCAGCTGACGGCGCTGGGCGTGGAATACTGCCTGACCAAGCCCGTGCGGGCGATGGAACTGCGCCACTGCATCGAAGCTGTCTGCGGCTACGGCACCCTGGCGCCAACGAGTGCTGCCATGCCTGCCCTGCCCGCTCCAGCGGACACCGCGGACGCAGGCCAGGCGCCGCTGCGCATGCTGCTGGTGGAAGACAATGCGATCAACCAGGAAATCGCCCTGGCCATGCTGGAAGACAGCGGCTACGAAGCCACGCCGGCCGACAACGGCGCGCGCGCGCTGGCCCTGTGGGAGCGCTACCCGTTCGACGTGATCCTGATGGATTGCCAGATGCCGGAAATGGATGGTTTTGAAGCGACCCGGCGCTTGCGCCGCATGGAAAGCGAGCAAGGCCGCAGCCGCACGCCCATCATTGCCCTGACGGCCAACGCCATCCTCGGCGACCGCGAACTGTGCCTGGACGCGGGCATGGACGACTACCTGGCAAAGCCGTACACGCGCGCCGCGCTGCTGGAAGTCCTGGCCCGCTGGCGTCCGTCGCCGGCCGCGCCGGCCGCAGCGGAAACGCCTACAGTAACCACGGAGGTGGCGCCGGTGGAATCAGCCGCCATCCTCGACGCGGCCGCCCTGCAAAACCTGCGCGCCATGCGGCGTCCCGGCCGTCCCGACGTGCTGGGGCGCATCATCGACCTGTTCTACAGCGACGCCCCGCGCCTGCTGGGCCAGCTGGAAGTGGCGGCCGAAGCCAGCGATGCCGCGGCCCTGCAGCTGGCGGCGCATACGCTCAAGTCGAGCTGCGCCAACGTGGGCGCGCTGGGCTTGTCGGCCACCTGCCGTGAAATCGAACAATACGCGCGCGGCAATGACGTCGGCAGCGCACTGCACCATATCCGCGGCATCCAGCAAGAGCTCGACCGTGTCCTCGCCGCCCTGGCCATTGAGAAGGAAGCCATATGAATACCGCACTGTCCCCGCAAGCACTGGTCCTGGTGGTCGACGACGACACCATGACGCGCATCCTCGTGACGGAAGCGCTGGAGCCGGAAGGCTTCCGCATCGAGGAAGCGGCCAGCGGCCTGGAAGCGCTGGCCGCCTTCCAGCGCGGCGTGCCCGACCTGATCCTGCTCGACGTCGCCATGCCCGGCATGAGCGGCTTCGAATGCTGCCAGCAGCTGCGCCGTCTGCCCGGCGGCGCGCACGTGCCCATCGTCGTGCTGACCGGCAACGACGACGACGACTCCATCAAGCAGGCGCTGGAAGCGGGCGCCAGCGATTTCATTTCCAAGCCGATGCAATGGCGGCTGCTGGCGCACCGGCTGCGCTATCTGCTGCGGGCCAGCAGCGCGCTCACCGAATTGAGCCGTATCCAGGAAAGCCTCAACCACGCGCAGGCGCTGGCCCGCCTCGGCAACTGGGAATACCGGGTCGCCGGCGGCGACGGTTACTGGTCGCCGGAGCTGTTGCGCATCCTGGGCCTGGACGCCGATACCGGCCCCACCAGCTTCGACCGCCTGCTGCAGTGCCTGCCGGAAGACCAGCGGCCCCTGCTGCTCGATGCCTTCATGGAGCTGCATGCGAGCGGCACCAGCTATGGCCTCGAACACAAGGTGCTGCGGCCGGACGGCGGCGAATGCATCGTCTTCCACCAGGCCGAAGCCGTGCGCGAAGGCCGCGAGGTACTGCTGATGCGCGGTACCGTGCAGGACATCACGGACCGCAAGCTGCAGGAATTGCGCATCGAATACCTGGCCAACCATGACGCGCTGACGGACTTGCCCAACCGGCAACTGCTGAACGACCGCATCGGCCAGGCCATCGCCCATGCCCGCCGCACCCGCTTGCACCTGGCCACCCTGATGATGGACCTCGACCGTTTCAAGTTTGTCAACGACAGCTATGGCCACCCCGTGGGCGACGCGCTGCTGCGGGAAGTGGCCCGCAGGCTGAAGCTGGCCGTGCGCGAGGGCGACACCGTGGCCCGCCAGGGCGGCGACGAGTTCGTCATCCTGCTGACCGACCTGCCCGACATCGAGACGGCCGAACAGATCGTGAAAAAGGTGCTGGCGGTGTTCTCCGATCCTTTCGTCCTGGGCGAACATACCCTGCACGTCAGCACCAGCATCGGCGCCAGCGTGTTTCCGTCCGACGGCGACAGCGGCGACATGCTGCTCAAGACGGCCGATGCGGCCCTCTACAGCGCCAAGGACAAGGGCCGCAACGGCTACCAGTTCTACAATCACAAGATGGGCGTGCTGGTGGAAGAGCGGGCCGAAATCGAACATGCGCTGCACCAGGCGCTGGCGCTGGGCGAGCTGGAATTGCACTACCAGCCCAAGGTCGACCTTACCAGCGGCAAGATCTATGGCATGGAAGCGCTGCTGCGCTGGCGCCGCGACGGCATCGGCCTGGTGCCGCCGGACCGCTTCATCCCCCTGGCCGAGGAAACGGGCATGATCGTGCCCATCGGCGAATGGGTGCTGCGCACGGCGTGCGCGCAGCTGGGCGTCTGGCATGCCTACGGCTTTACGCACCTGACGATAGCCGTCAACGTGTCGGCGCGCCAGTTCCGCCAAGTCGACATGCCGCAACTGGTGCGCGAAGTGCTGGCCGACAGCGGCGTGCCGGCCCACTGCCTGGAGCTGGAGCTGACGGAAAGCGTGCTGATGCAGAACCGCGACCTCGTGGTGAAGGCGCTGGAAGAATTGAAGGAAATCGGCGTGACCTTGTCGCTGGACGACTTCGGCACCGGCTATTCCAGCCTGTCCTACCTCAAGCAGTTCCCCATCGACGTCGTCAAGATCGACCAATCGTTCATCCGCGACGTGACCGACAGCGTGGATGGCGCATCGCTGACCCGCTCCATCATCGCCATGGCCAAGTCGCTGCACATGACGACGGTGGCCGAGGGCGTGGAGACGGAGGGACAATTGGGATTTCTCAATACCAACCAGTGCGACGCCATGCAGGGCTATTATTTCAGCCGCCCGCTGCCCGGCGCCGAGATGGATCTGATGTTGCATGCGGGCACCCATTTACCGCCCGACAGCTGCCATGCCGAAACGCCGCAGCGCGTGCTGCTGCTGGTGGACGACGAAGAGCACATCCTGTCCGCCCTGCGCCGCTCGCTGCGCAAGGAGGGTTACCAGATACTCAGCACCAGCAAGCCGCAGGAAGCGCTGGAACTGGTGGCCGCCCATGCCGTGGGCGTGATCCTCACGGATGCGCGCATGCCGGGCATGTCCGGCAACGAGCTCTTGCGCCGCATCAAGGGTATCTATCCGGAAATCGTGCGCGTGATGCTGTCCGGCTACCCGGAACTGCATTCGGTCACGGCGGCCATCAATGAAGGCTCGGTGTACAAGTTCATCACCAAGCCATGGGATGAAACCCTGCTGAAAGACCATTTGCGCGAAGCCTTCGTGCGCTTCGAATCGGGTGTCCAGCGGCCACCGGTCGGTCCGCATGGTATCGAGATCAGCAACCGTGCCGCCTAGCGCGCCACCAGGAGCCGCCATGCAGGATCAGCTGTTCTTCGAAGGCTTGCGCGCGCTGGCCGAAGCCGCCTTCCCCAAGCATTGCGCCTGTTGCGGGCGCGAATTCGCCACGGCGGACGATTTCATTTTGCAGACGCAATCGATGCGCCAGAACGTCTCGGGGCTGAAACAAAGCTTCGACGACAACAACGTGGCCATCGTCGAGGTCTACCGCAATTGCCTGTGCGGCTCGACCCTGATGGATTTCTTTTCAGACCGGCGCGACACCTCCGAGGCATCGCTGCAGCGACGCCAGCTGTTTGAACGGCTGTTGCCGCCGCTGATGGAAAAAGGCATGGAACGGGGCGCCGCACGCGAGTATCTGCTGCACGTCGTGCGCGGCCAGCTGCCGTGACGGGGCAGCTGACTGCTGGCCGCTGGCATTACCAGTAGCCCAGCACCTTCCACCAGGTCGTGCCGACGACGGCAAAGATCAGCAGTTCCACCACGCACATGATGAAGCCAACCCGCCACCAGTTGCCCATCGTCACGAAACCGCTGCCGAAGATGATGGGCGAAGTGCCCGTCGCGTAGTGGGTCAGGGTCATCATGATGGCCGAGCCGGCCGTCATCATCAGCATGAAAGGCACGTGGTATTCGGCCGGGATCAGGTGCAGGCCCACCGTCAGGAAGGCCAGCAGCATGGCGCTGATGTGGGCCGTCGTGCTGGCGAAGAAGTAGTGCGAGAAGACAAACACCAGCACAAGCACGCCGGCGATCGGCAGCCAGTCCATGCCGCTGGCGACGATGGCCGCCTTCATGCCGGCCGAGAACCAGGCGATCACGCCCGTCTTGTTCAGCTGCTCGGCCATCATGACGAGCGCGCCGAACCACACCAAAGTGTCCCAGGCGCTCTTTTCCGACAGCACATCATCCCAGTCGATGGTGCCGGTAATGATCAGCACGAACAAGCCGACAAAGGCGACCACCGTCGCATCGAGCGAAAACGCGGGGCCGAACAGCATGGCCGGCACGTTGGCCCACAGCAGCAGCAACAGGGCGAAGGTGCCCAGCATGACTTTTTCCGACGGCGACAGCGGGCCCATGCCTTTCAATTCCGCCTTGGCGTAGGTGACGGCGTCGGGCGTGGCTTTGAGTTCCGGCGGCGACAGCCAGTAGATAATCAGGGGCATCACCAGCAGGCAGACCAGGCCCGGCAGCAGCATGCACAGGGCCCAGGTGGTCCACGTCAGGTGGAAACTCTGGCCGCTGGCCTTGGCCACGAAGTCGACCACGAGCGGGTTCGGCGCCGTGGCCGTAAGGAACATGGCCGAGGTGATCGGGTTGGCGTGGTAGTTGACGAGGGCCAGGTAGGTGCCGACCTTCTTTTCCGTGCCCTTGGCCGGGTCGGAATCAAAGGCGTTGGCGATCGATTTCATGACGGGGTGGACGATGCCGCCGCCGCGCGCCGTGTTACTTGGCGTAAATGGCGCCAGCACCAGTTCGCAGATGGCCAGGCCGTAGCCGATGCCCATGGTGCGCTTGCCCAGCAGCGAGATGAACAGCAGGCCGATGCGGCTGCCCAGCCCCGTCTTTTTCAGGCCGCGCGAAATCAGGATCGCCACGACGATCAGCCAGATCAAGGGATTCGAAAAACTGCTGAGCGCATCCGTGATGGCGCCCTTGGACGAGGTCGACGTCACTTGCGACAGCGAAACGATGACGATGGCCATCATGGCCATCACGCCGATCGGCATGACTTTCAGGATGATCGCCAGAATCGTGGTGAGGAAAATCGCTACCAGGCCCCAGGCCTTGGGCGTCAAGCCATCGGGTGCCGGCAGCAATAGCATGCTCACCAGCAAGGCCGTGCAGATCAGGGCGGGGACGAGGCGGAATGGGACGGCTTCCTTGAAATGCAGGAACAGGTCGCGCACTGTTTTATACATCATGATTTCCTTTGCTGGACAGGCATCCTGGCGGGCGGTCGCCCGCGTGGATTGGTGATAATTCTTTTTAGCAACATCATACAAGCTCATGCGCCACTACCCTGCTCCGTTACGCCTGCGCGTGCCAGGAAATTCCCGAATCGTTGACTTGAGCGGTATCAGAGTGCCGGTAAATATTGTTGAGCAGTGACAATGGGTGACTTTTTTGTCAATTTTTCTCTGTATCTTTCCCGTAGCTGCCGCCAGATATGCCACCAGGATTGCCAACCTTTCAGGGGAAAACTTGATGAATAGCACGGAACAGTACTCGATACATCCATCGATCGGCGTTGCCCGCGTGGGCAACAGCCATGATTCGTTTTATCTGGCGCCGGAAACGATCGGCGGGCTGCCGATCGAAGTCGACAGCAACAACGATCCGCAGCTTGTCGATGGCAAGCCGGTCCGCGTTGCCCAATTCAAGGATGCGGCCGGCCGCGTGCGGCGCCAGGCAGCCAGCTTCCGCATCTACAAGTCCGTGGCGGGACGTCCCGGCGAAAAAGTCCTCGTCGACCTGCAGGACCCGAACATTGCCAAGATCGAGTGGACGGTGCACGTGGCAAACAAGAAGGCAGCGTGGTGGAACTTCATTCCCCTGCTGGGCGACCTGATGTTCGGCCCATACAACAGCTATGAAACCTGGGAAAAGACGCCGCCCGCCTGGAATCTGACGCCCACGTCCTGGACCAATCTGCGCAATGACACCGTCAAGGGAGATGAGGCACGGCAAAAACTGATCGTCGATCCGGGACCGCGCACACTCGATGCGCCGCTGGGCAAGGCCCATTTCGACAAGGATGGCGCCGGTTCCTATGCGCACGTGTCCTTCCCCGATCCGCACGCCATCACGCAAGGCTATCCGGTGCGCACGCTCGGTGAAATGCGCACGGATTCACGCGGCAACCTGCTGGTGATCGGCGCCTATGGCCGCGCGGGCGGCTCCGAAAGCATCACGGGCTTTGGCGGCGGCGATACGTGGAATGACGACGTGGGCGATGGCCCCGTCAGCGCGACCATCCATTTCACGGATGGCAGCCCGTCCGTGGAACTGAAAGCGTGGGTGGTTATCGGCTCACCGAAGTTCGCGCCCGAGCTGGTGAATATTTCCACCTGGGATGACGTCGTGGCCGACATGGCCATCAAATACAAGAACGCGCTGCCCGAGGCCTACGACACGGCCCGCTGGAGCGGTAGCGATGGCTGGAATCCCGACTATGTCGTCAATTACGCGCAGGACATTCAGCCCTTCCTTGCCAGGATAGGCGATTACCAGTGGGTGGCGACGGTGCCGTCGATGACGGCCTTCATCCGCCCCAACTTCGACGTGGCCGATGCGTCGGAAGCGAACCGGCCGCAGCGCGAAAAATTCTTCAGCTATTTCAGGAAGCCGTCGGCCATCCGGCCCGGCACGGAGGAACAGGCGCCCGGATTCACCGGTGGCCAGGGCGGACAATTGTTCAGCGAAGCCACCACGGAGAACCCCGCCGCCGGCATTCCTCTCGTGCCCTTGAATTCGGGCAGCAATTCCGTGCGCAACAACGTCATCAGCAAGTTTTCCGTGCTGACGGATACGCAATACTTTGCCCTGCAGCAATGGGCGGCCGGCAAATTCGCCGCCGATGCGCCGGGCCTGGCGCTGCCCGGCATCGACCCGCTCGATCAGGCGGCCATCGGCAATTGCGTGGGCGAACCCATGTGCCCCGGCATCGAAGTGACGTGGAGCGTGCGCAATCCCGTCATCTATGCGAAACCGTACGCCATCCTGCACCGCGTGGATGCCGATTACGCAAAAAACGGCCTGTCGGCGGGCCGCGACGAGTGCGAACCGCTGGACTGGAACGACCCGACCGTCGGCACCGGTTGCGAACCGGGCGACCTGACCAAGCGCATGGCCATCCCGTGGCAAGCCGACTTCTATGACTGCTCCGTGCAGATGATCAACTTCGACAATCCGGACCTCGTCAAGAATCCCGACACGCTCATCCCCGTGCCGCCCACCTACTACGCCTACTGGTGGCCGCCGCAAAGCCCGTGGAACGTGATCAACGGCGCCACCACCAAGGAAGAACAGGCGCTTGCCGGCGTGCCAGCCGGCATGCAGGTGATGTACAGCCGCGGCATGAACAGTTTTTCGCAGATGATCAGCTCCTGGCACTACCTCGGTTTCATCGTGAACCAGAACCAGGATGCCGAGTCGGGCCGCCAGTACCCGTATTTTGTGGAAAAGGAGCGCAATCACGCCAAGTTCGTGGCCGCCAGCGTCGGGGTCGGCAATGCCAGCAGCTTCATCACGGGCGACGATTCCAACTACCTGCCCGCCTGGTTCCTCAAGGACGAGGATCCGCAGACGGCGCCAGAGAAGGCATCGCAGCTGTTTGCCACCGGCGGCGCGCAAGTGGCCGTGCATGACACGCCGAAGAAAATCCAGCCTGCCAACCGGCGCCGGTTTTCCCATTGAGTGTCACGCCAAGCACGTCGTCATCGCGCGACTACGACGTCGTCATTGTCGGCGGCGGTGCCGCCGGCACTGCCGCCGCCCTGACCCTGGCCCGCTACACGGGCTTGCGCATCGCCTTGCTGGAAAAGCAGCTGTTCGACGATTACCGGGCCGGCGAAACGGTATCGTCGTCCATCTTCTCGATGCTGGACTTCCTGGGCGTGGGCCGCGACCTGCTGGACGGCGCCCAGCTGCCCGCGTTTTCCCATGCGGCCGCGTGGGGCAGCGCGGAGCTGATGTCGCGCGAAGCCGTCTTCAGCAGCCACGGCCACGGCTTGCACCTGGACCGCCGGCAATATGACGCCATCCTGCTCGAACATGCGCGCCTGGCGGGCGTGGCGTTGCTGCGCCCGGCGCAACTGGTACAGCTCGAACACGGCGACCCGTGGCGTCTGCGCGTGGCGAGCGAGGGGCAGGAAACGGACCTGACGGCCCGCTACCTGATCGATTGCAGCGGCAAGCAGGCGGCCATCGTGCGCCAGCGCAAGCGTCCGATCCACACGGAAGACTCGCTGGTGGCGCTGTACGCCTATTATCAGCTGGACGAGCCGCAATTCCTGCCGCACCGCACCCTGGTGGAAACGACGGAACATGGCTGGTATTACGCCGCGCCCCTGCCGGGCGAGCGCGTGGCGCTGGCCTTCATCACGGATGCCGACATCCTCAAGCGCCTGCGGCTGAAGGAAGCGGCGCCCTGGCGCGAGGCCGGCATGGGCACGCGCCATGTGGGCGACATCCTCGCGCGCCTGCCCCCGCCGAGCGCCCTGCGCCATTACGCCATCCACAGCCGGGTGGCGTCGCTGCCGGCCGATGAAAACTGGACGGCGGCGGGCGACGCGGCCGCCTGCTTCGACCCGATCTCGTCGCTGGGCATCGGCCAGGCCATGGCCTCGGGCATCCATGCGGCGCGGGTGGCGGAAGCTTATCTGGCCGGCGAGCGGGGCATGGCGGCCGGCTACCGGCGCAGCGTCTTCGCCGCGTTTGAAACCTATCTGCAGATGCGGCGCGGCTTCTACGGCGCCGAGCAGCGCTGGCGCGATGCGCCGTTCTGGCAGCGCCGGGCCGCGTCTTGACGCGTCCGGCAAAAAAACTGAGCCAGGTCAAGAGAGCGCATGTCCACGGCCCGTTTCCGGGCCAATTCCAGCCCCGCCTTGCCATTCGCACTATAATGTTGGCACCGTGTGCGGCAGCATTGGCGGCGATAGACGGTAACAATTTCGTGTGGAGGCCGGTACAATAGCGTCTGGGCCTACACAGGGTTTCACTTTTGCCAGCAGTTGCCAGCAACTAACCATTTTTTTGACCAGCCAACAAATACTATGAGTTCGATGAATGAAGAGCGCGTTTTAAGCGTGCACCACTGGACGGATACCCTGTTCTCCTTTACCACCACGCGCGACCCGTCGCTGCGTTTCTCGAATGGCCATTTCACCATGATCGGCCTGCGCGTCGACGGCAAGCCATTGCTGCGCGCCTACAGTATCGCCAGCGCCAATTACGAAGACCATCTGGAATTTTTCAGCATCAAGGTGCCGGGCGGCCCATTGACGTCGCGTTTGCAGCATTTGCAAGTGGGCGACACCGTCATCGTCGGCCGCAAGCCGACGGGTACCCTGGTCTCCGATTACCTGCTGCCAGGCAAGCGCCTGTACATGCTGTCGACGGGCACGGGCCTGGCGCCTTTCCTCAGCATCGTGCGCGATCCGGACATCTACGAGCGTTTTGACCAGCTGATCCTCGTGCACGGCGTGCGCCAGGTCGATGAACTGGCTTACCACGACTTGCTGGAAGAGCATTTGCCGAAGCATGAGTTCCTCGGCGAAATGGTCAGCGACAAGCTGCGCTACTACCCGACCGTGACGCGCGAAGACTTCCGCAACATGGGACGCATCACGGAACTGATCGAGAACGGCAAGCTGGCTGAAGACCTGGGCGTGCCGGCATTGAACCCTGCCGAAGACCGCGTGATGATCTGCGGCAGCTCGGACATGCTGCGCGACCTGAAGGAAATGCTGGAAGCGCGTGGCTTCAAGGAAGGCAATACCTCGACGCCTGGCGACTTCGTTGTCGAGCGCGCGTTCGCCGAGAAGTAATCGGCAGCAAACTCGTAGCAAATACAGGGGCCCGGCCCCGCCGCTTCCCGCGGCGGCGCCGGGCCTTTTCATTGCAACTTGTGCCATCAACTTGTGCCATCATTTCCTGCGCGCTCCTGACAGAAATTGTCAGTACTTTTTATTATGATTTCGGCACCCGCTGGCTAGCAAGCCAGTACTATTGATATCTCCATCTGCGACAGGACTTTTCATGACACGTGCCATCACCATTCTGACCGAGAACTTTGCCGATTGGGAAACCGCCCTGCTCAATTCCACGGCGCGGCTGTACTACGGCTTTTACACGCAGTTCGCCACGCCGGGCGGCTTGCCCGTCACCTCGTCCGGCGGCATGCTGGTCACGCCGCAACTGGCGCTCGAAGAGATCGTGCTCGACGAACTCGACTTGCTGATGGTGTGTGGCGGCAGCTTCTGGCAAAGCGGCAAGGCGCCCGACCTGGGCCCGCTGCTGCGCGCGGCCCGCGATAAGGGCGTGGTGCTGGCCGGCATTTGCGACGGCACGCGCGTGCTGGCGCAGGCTGGCGTGCTCGACACCGTGCGCCACACCTCGAATTCGGCCGATAACCTGGCGGATACAGGCTATGCGGGCGCGGCCCTGTACCAGGATGTGCCGTGGGCCGTGGCCGACCAGCGCGTCGTCACGGCACCGGGCACGGCGCCTGTCACCTTCACCAGGGAAGTCTTGCGCGCCCTGGGCATCGCTGATGACAACCTGGCCGCTTACCTGGCCATGCACGGGGCCGAGCACGGCCAGGCAGCCCGCTAATTGGCACCCAGCACGCGCAGGCGCGCCACGGCGTGCGCATTGCCCGGGTCCAGTTCCAGCGAACGGCGGTAATGCGTGACGGCCAGGGCCTTGGCGCCGTCCGCCTCGTACGCTTCGGCCAGGCTGTCGTGGCCATTCGCCCCTTGCGGGTACAGTTGCACACCCAGCTGGAAGACGGCCACGGCCTGTTTCGGCTGCTGCCGCCCCAGCAGGCGGTAGCCCCAGGCATTCAAGTCGTCTTCCGTGGGTTCCGGCAAGCCGTGCTGGCGCAGGATGGCAGCCAGTTTCTTGTCCAGCCCGTCGAAACCGGCGCTCGCCGCCTGCTTGCGCAGCAAGTGCGCGGCATACGCGCCGCCGCGCTGCTGGCGCAGGGCGGGAAGATAGAAGCCGGCGACGGTATCGATCAGCTGTTCCGGCTGGCCGCCAGCCAGGTTGCTGAGGATAATGACGGCCAGACCATCGTTCGGATACACATAAAAGGCCGAGCGGCCACCGCCGATGCCGGCCACGGCGCGGTGGCCATCGCGGCCGATGGTGGGCCAGCCCAGCGCCCACGGCGCCGGTTTGCCGTCATTCAAGCTGGTCGGCTGCCACAGCCGTTCCACACCGGCGGGCGCCAGCAAGCGCCCCGACTGCAGCGCGATGAGCCAGTTGGCCAGTTCGCCCGCATTGCTGTTGATGCCGGCCCCGGCGCGCATGAACACGGGAAAGTCTTCAATCACGTTGCGGTAGCCCTTGCCGCCCCGGTCCAGCACGTAGGAACTGGCCTTGTTGGCGACCACATCCTTCGCGTCGCCAAAGCCGCTGTGCCGCATGCCGGCCACGTCGAACTGCCGGCGCTGGATAAAAGTAGTAAAGGGCTGGCCGCCTAACCGCTCGACCAATTGCGCCAGCAACACATAATTGGTCTGGTTGTAGCGGTAGCGCTGGCCAGGCGGAGCTTCCACGGGCAGCGCCTGCACGGCGGTCCACGCCGCATCGGCATCGTCCGGCTGCGGCCCCACGAGCTTGCCGCTGCGCTGGTCCAGCACGTCGGGCAAGCCCGAGGTATGGTTGAGCAATTGGGTCACCGTCACGGCTTGCCAGGCGACAGGCAGCCCCGTCAGGTGCTTGCCGATAGTCGCGGCCAGGTCGATCTTGCCTTCTTGCACCAGCTGCATCACGGCCACGCCCGCAAACGCTTTCGTTGCCGAGTTGATGGAAAACAGGCTCGTGTCCGTCACGGGCACCTGGTATTGCAGGCTGGCCAGGCCAAAGTTGCGCTTCAGCACAACCTTGCCATGCTGTATCACGGCCAGTTGCAGCCCTGGAATCTGGCGCTCCTGCATTTCGCTGCGCACGAAGGCGGCAATATCGTGTTCGGCACGCGATGCCTGCGCACGGCTGGCGGGAACGGCGGCAAGCGCCATGACAAGCAGGACGGACGGCAGGCATGGCTTCACGATGCGGCTTTCGGCAAGAGAAAACGGAACCGCAGCATCCCATACCTATTTGTCAACGTCAACGATAATCTTGCCAGTCAGAAAGTTACTCTCCCAGCCACACATCCTCGTACCCTTGGCGGTCGAGAATGAACTTGGCACCGCTGGGCAAGGCCAGGTAATCGACCACCTGCGGCAGCATCTCGTGCAGGTGTTCCGCATGCAGGGGCTGGTAAAAGCCGCTGGCGTCGTCGTGTTCACCGCAATGGATAAACCAGCTGATCGTGCCATTTTCCGGCAGCTCAATGCGCGTGCCGTAGATGGGCGACTGCGCCAGGCTGCCGATGGCCAGGGCCACCATGGGTTCGGGCGCTTGCGCCGGCAGGCCGAATTTGTCGCAGATGCGCTGCTGTTTTTCGCTGATCAGTTCAGTCAGGTTCTTCATCATCTTGTTCTCAGGATCCGATGTAGCGGTAATGGAGGTGCAGCGCGCCATCGTGGCCGGACATTTCCAGGTGCAGGATCGCTTCGCCGGGCTTGCCATCGGCCAGCAGCCGGCATTCCAGGCCCAGCGGTCCCGCCCCGGTGGCATACACGTCGACGGCGGGACGGCCGCCCTTGCCCGGTACGAAGGCTTGCGCCAGCGGCGCCAGTGACAATGCCTGGTCCGCCGCAAAATAGCTGTCGAGCATTTCGATGATCTCGTCGGCCACGCCCGGCGACAGGCCCCAGTCGCGTTGCAGCGCAACAGGATCGCGCCCGTCGAGCGTCTGCACGAAGGCCGCGGCTTGCGCATATGCCAGCTGACGCAGGCTGTCGGTAACTGCCATTTCCATCATGTGGCTCCTGCCCTGTCCATTCAACAGGCGCCATTATAGTGCGTGGCCGCGCGCCTAGGCTATCCGTTTGCCATCCATAATCAGACCGCTTGCCGCTCATTTAAAATACCATCCTTATTATTTATCGCACTGCAATAATATAAATGGACCGCGTGATATTTTGTGAGTATTCCTAAAATATAATCTCGAATACGATTGATTTTCAATTGACGCTTATTTATTTCGGCGCTAATATCGAATGGCCATATACCATGGCATACAGCGCAAGCAGTACTTAACCATCACAAGAGGATAGTACAATGCAAAATCAAACCAAATTGTTCGCATTCAAACTGGCTGAAAAACAGGTACAAAAACAGGAAGCGCCCGCCACCGCCTGGAAGGTGCGCGACGGCGTAGCCGTGGCCGGCTGCACCGCGGTGGAAGCTGAGCAGTACCGCGATTCCTCGCGCTTCCAGCCAAACGACCGCGGCCAGTATTGCTGATACTCGGCACGCCATAACCCCCGCCCGGCATGGGGGTTTCATATATTCCCCCATATTCAAACTGGCGCTGGCGTCTATTCCGGCGCGGCTTCTCTGCGCGCAATGAATACATAAACACCTTTCAATTGCAGATTCCATTTTTAAAATCAGTATTCATCGGTAAAAATCGGAACACAACCATTAATAGAGGATCTCATGCATAAAGAAACTAAACTGTTCGCATTCAAACTGGCGAAAAAGAAGGAAGAAGAAAAGCCGGCGCTTCCTGCGCCCTGGAAAGTACGCGACGGTGTCGCCGTAGCCGGCTGCACGGCTGTCGACAGCGAGGAGCAATACCGCTATTCGCGTATCGGTTCGAGTGACGGCGGCGAGTTCTGCTGATACGTACGCCAGCTGAAAGCCTTGCCACGGCAAGGCTTTTTTGATTCCCCCTTACCGCAGCCCCCCGACATGTACAAAAAGGTTTTGATTATCAGCCATAGCGGCGATCTGCACGCCGACCTGGTCGTAGCCATCCTCGCCGCGCGCGGCCATGCCCCCTTCCGTATCGACCTCGACGCCTTTCCCCGCGATTACCAGCTGTGCCAGCGCCTGCTGGACGGCCGCGCCAGCGCGCGCCTGCGCCACTTGCCCGAGGGCGACTGGCTTGACTTGCAGCAGGTGGGCGCCGTCTGGCTGCGCAAGGCGGCCGACTATGCCTACGCCAGCGCCGACCTGACGCTGCAGGAACGCGCCTACGCCCAGCTGGAAACGGAGCAAGCCGTCTTCAGCGTGCTGTACGGGCTCGATTGCTACTGGCTCAGCCATCCGCTGGCCCTGCGCGGCGCCCAATGGAAAGGCGAACAGCTTGCGCGCGCCGCGCGCATGGGCTTTCGCGTGCCCGCCACCGTGATTACCAATGTGCCCGACGACGTGCGCGCTTTCCGCGCGGCCATCAACGGGCCCATCATTTTCAAGAGCATGTCCACGCCCAGCCTGGCCGCCGAAACGGTCGAGGACGTTGACAGGGTCAGCGCCGGCATCGGCACCACCATTGTCGACGATGCCATGCTGGACAGCTTGGACGCGGTCAGCGAACTGAGCTGCCAGTTCCAGGAATATATAGCCAAGCAATACGAACTGCGCATCACCGTGATCGGCAAGCAACTGTTTGCCGCGCGTCTGTATTCCCAGGATGATGCGCGCACGGCCATCGATTCGCGCGATATGTCAGCCCCCATCCGCTATGAAGCATGCACCTTGCCAGCGGAAATACAGCAGCGCTGCCTCGCTTTCGTGCACAGCTATGGCCTCGAGTATGGCGCGCTCGATCTCATCGTCACGCCCGACGGCGAGTACGTTTTCCTGGAAAACAACCCTGTTGGTCAATTTTTGTATGTGCAACAACTGGTGCCTGCCTTGACCATGCTGGAAAGCGTGGCCACAACCCTGATCGAAGGAGCCGTATGCCGCAGCCAGACCTGAACCAGATCCCCGTCCAGCTGCGCGAACTGGAACTGGCGCGCGACAGCCGTGCCATCGTCCTGGCCGCCTCGCACCTGGACATGGAACTGCTGCCCGCCCTGTATGAACTGTGCCAGGGCATCGGCCCCGTGGCGCGCCTCGACGTGGTGCTGCACAGCCGTGGCGGCATCGTCAACGCGGCGCGGCGCATCGCCCTTCTGCTGCGCCAGCATGCGCGTCACCTGAGCTTTATCGTGCCCTTCCACTGTCAGTCGGCCGCCACCCTGCTGACCCTGGGCGCCGATGAGATCATCGCCAGCGACCTGGCCCTGTTCTCGCCCATCGACCCGCAGCTCGATGGCGCCGACGGCGGCTCCATGTCCAGCCTGGACATCAAGGTCTTCGGCGACATGGCGCAGCAGTGGTTCGGCGTCGATGCCAGCGAGGCGCGCCAGCAATCGCTGTCCTTGCTGTGCGGCAGCATCTTTCCCCCTTCCCTGACGGCTTTTTACCGCACCACCCTGGAGCTGGCGCAGATCGGCGAGGAATTGCTGGCCTGGCAATTGCCTGATGCCACACCCGAGGCCCGGCGCGCCATCGTCGCACAACTGGTGACGGGCTACCACTCGCACAACTATGCGTTGACGCGCGAGGAATTGGCCAAGCTGGGCTTAAACATGGCGCGCGATGCCCACGCCGAACGGCTGGGCTGGGCCATCTCGACGCAATTGCAGGCGAGCATAGGTGGCGCCTTGCGCAGCGCGCCCGACGAGCCGTGGAACGATGCCCTGCTGGCATCGCGCGACGGCGTGCAGCTGCGGTGCCAGCGTCCGGGCGGCTACGCGCCGGTGTGGAGCACGCAATGCTGACAGCTCTCGCCTTTTTGTCCGATATCGCACGCTATGTCATGGCCTTGCTGTTGCTGGCGGCCAGCGTGGGCAAGCTGCGCAGCTACGGGGAATTTCGCGGCAACCTGGCCACCTCGTTCGGCGTGGCGCCCGCTGTCGCCACTGTTGCCGCACCGGCCCTGGTGGCGGCGGAACTGCTGCTGGCCGGCTGGCTGCTGGCGGGCGGCACGCAGCTGCCCATGCTGCTGTCACTGCTGCTGCTGAGTACCCTCACCGCCGTCCTGGCCTGGCGCTACTTCACGCACAGCGTGGTGCGCTGCAGCTGCTTTGGCGAAGCGGCGCGGCCCGTGTCGCAATACGACCTGTTGCGCAACGTGCTGGCGGTCGGCATCAACGGCGCCTATTTCGCATTCGCGCAGACGGCATCCTTGCCCATCGCCACCTCGGTCCTGGCTGCCGGACTGGCGGCCATCGTCTGCGTGGCCGTGATTTCCCTGCACGACATCGCCACGTTGGCAAAGGCAGGCTGATGGATGATACGACCTTGCAACTTGTGCTGGCAGCGCTGGCCTTTGCCCTCGCCGGCAATATCTGGCTGACCCTGGCCGTGCTGCGCGCCAGCCGCCGCGAACGCATCGCGCCCACGGCGCTGGTGCCGGGCGAGCCCCTGCCGGCAGTGCAAGCCCGTCCCCTGGCTGGCGGCGCGCGTTTCCAGCCGGGTGCCGCGGGCCAGGCGGCCGTGCTGCTGTTTTTGGCCAGCCGTTGTCCGAAATGCGCGGAAAAGCTGGCTGGTATCGAACAGCTGCTGCCGCTGGCGCGGGACGCCGGCCTGGCCCTGTGGCTGATCAGTGAAGAACCGGCCCGCCGGCTGCGCGCCTTTTTGCCCAGTAGCATCTTGCGGGAAGCCACGGCGCGGCTGACGCTACGCGATTACCGGCGCGTGAACCCGCTGATGAGTTCGCCTTCCTATGTGTTCGTCAATCACGAGGGCACGGTGGAAGCGGCCGGCCTGATCGGCGATGAAGACTGGCTGGCCCTGGCCGGACAATTGAACGCCGAACCGTCGCAGGAGCGCGCCGCATGAACCATGTAAACATCGGCCCCCATCTGGAACGCCTGCGCCTGCTGTACCCGGTGCGCTGGCGCATCGCCGCCGGCCTGCTGTGCATGGCCCTCACCGTGGGTGCGCAGCTGGCCTTTCCGCAAGCCATCGCGTATTTCATCGATAACGTGGCGGAACTGACGCGGCGCGGCGTTACGCCGGGCATGGTGGCCGCCATGCTGGCCTTCAGCCTGCTGTATGCGCTGGCCTCGGCCGCCCGCTTCTATCTGCTGCAATCGGGCGGCCACATGATCGTCATGGGCGTGCGCCGGCGCCTGTTCGACGTGGTAATCAACCAGCCCATCGCCTTTTTCGACAAGCACCATGGCGGCGAGCTGAACAGCCGACTCACGTCCGACGTGTCGGCCCTGCATGAAAGCCTGACGATCGGCGCGGCCAATGCGCTGCGCTCGCTGTGCGTGTTTGTGGGCGGCATCGCCATGCTGCTGCATCTGTCGCCCATGCTGAGCTTGCCGCTGGCCCTGTTCATTCCCATCAGCCTGTATCTGGGCAAGTTATCAGGCAGTAATTACCGGCAGCGCGCGCGGGCCATTTCCGCCACCCTGGCCGCCAGCGGCAAGGTGGCGCAGGAATACTTTGCCCATGCGCGCCTGGTGCAGGCGTTCAACCAGCAAGGCGGCGCCATGGCCCGCTACGCGCAAGCGATGCGCGAACTGCTGGGCGTGTCCCTGGCCGGCACGCGGCTGCTGGCCGTGTTCCAGGGCGCGCAGGGCTTGCTCGCCTTCGTTGCCCTGCTGACCACCTTGTGCTTCGGCGCCCACCTGATCGGCCAGGGCCGCTTGAGCGTGGGCGAGCTGACGGCCTTTGTCATCTATGCCAGCATGGTGACGGACACGGCCGGCTCCATCAGCGAATTTTGGAACACGTGGATGCGCACGATGGGCTCGACCGACCGCATCTTCGAGATCCTGCGCAGCCACCGCGCCGTGCCCGAGGCGGCGCCGCAGCCGCCGCTGGCCGGCCATATCGCGCTGCGCGACGTACGTTTTTCGTATCCCGAACGCACGCAGGTGACGGCCCTCGACGGCGTCAGCCTGTCCATCCGCGCGGGCGAAAAAATCGCCCTCGTCGGCGCTTCGGGCGCGGGCAAGTCCACCATCGCCAGCCTGGTGCTGGGCCACTATCAGATAGACGCGGGCAGCCTGCAGTTCGACGGCATTGATGCGCACGTGCTGGGTGTGACGCAGCTGCGCCGCCAGATGGCCGTGGTGGAACAGGAGCCGGCCCTGTTTTCCGGCAGCATCGCCGACAATATCGCCTTTGCCGTGCCGGACCGGGTCGTGGCGCGCGAAGCAATGGTGGCGGCGGCGCGCCTGGCGCATGCCCACGAATTCATTGCGGCCTTTCCGGACGGCTACGAGACCCTGGTGGGCGAACGGGGCGTGCAATTGTCCGGCGGACAGAAGCAGCGTATCGCGATTGCCCGCGCCATCCTGCGCGCGCCGAAAATCCTCATCCTGGACGAAGCGACGAGCGCGCTCGACGCCGCCAGCGAACAGCAGGTGCAGCGCGCGCTCGATACCTTGATGCAAGGGCGCACCACGATCATCATCGCCCACCGCTTTTCCACCATCGTCAAGGCGGACCGCATCATCGTCATGGACAAGGGCCGGATTTGCCAGCAAGGCACGCACGCTGAACTGCTGCGCGCGGGCGGCCAGTGTGCGCGGCTGATGCAACAGCAGCTGTCGCAATTCCAGCAGTTGCATGACAGTGCGGCAACCCTGTAAAGTGGGCCAGATGAAAAAAACCTACCATGGCAGTTGCCACTGCGGCGCCGTGCGCTTTGCGGCCGAGATCGACCTGGCGGCCCCCAGCCTGCGCTGCAACTGTTCCTACTGCCTGAAAATCCGCTGCTGGGCCAGCCTGGTCCCGCCTGCGGATTTTCGCCTGCTGGCCGGTGAAGCGGACTTGAGCGAATACCGCTTCGCCGCGCGCCGCGAGCGCCATTATTTTTGCCGCCATTGCGGCGTGCGCCCGTTTGGCTGCGGCGATTCGCCCCGCAGCGGCCCGTTCGTCGGCATCGGCGTCAACTGCCTCGATGACGCATCGGCGGCCGAGCTGGCGCAAGTGCCCGTCACCTTTGTCGATGGCCAGCATGACGAGTGGGATGCGCCGCCGCAGGAAACGCGGCATCTGTAGTAGCAATGTAGAAATGGTTGCCATCCACCACGGAGTTTTCCTACGTGGCGACAAGTCGTGTCCCTATGGCTAAGCCCGACGCAGGCAGCGAGAATGGTCTCAACGGTGCAGCCAATGTTGAACCGGATGATTACGCAACCAACCATAGGGGACATGACCATGACTTCGAACAGCAACGACAAATCGGGCGGCCAATCGGACAAACAGCAATCGGGCCAATCGGGCAGCCAGCAGTCGGACAAACAGTCCGGCACCCGCCAATCGTCGGGCGGTACCCAGGGCGGCACGCACGAGCAGCATGTCGAGGCGGGCCGCCAAAGCCACAAGAATGACGGCGACAAGCAATCGGGCTCGCAGCAATCGGGCCAACAGTCGGGCCAGCAATCGGGTTCCGGCACCGGCACGCGCGGCGGCACGCATGAGCAGCACGTGGAAGCGGGACGTCAAAGCCACAAGAATGACGACAAATCCTGACCCCGGGGACATGGCCAGAGGCGCCTTCTCAACATGAAAGCACTGACGGCCATGCTGTGCGCCGGGCTGACCATGGGCCTTGCCGCCTGCGGCGCCAGGAATACGGCATCAAACGTGGAGGCTCCGGGCGCACCGGCCGGGGTCTCCACACGCGTGCTGGACGCGGGTGCCGACGCATTGCAAGCCCGGCCGCCGATTGCGGCGCTGAACGCCTACCTTGACGGTTTTCATTTCTATAATGGCAATCTGCGCGGCCAGATGGAAGCGCACCATTATTGCGCCATCGTCAATGAAGAGCTGATCCAGTGCGTGATCTACGATGGCAATGTCAAAGATGCCAAGCTGATGGGCGTCGAATACATCGTCAGCGCCAGGCTGTACGAAGGTTTGCCCGCAGCGGAAAAAGCGCTGTGGCACAGCCACGTGCATGAAGTCAAATCAGGCCAGCTGATCGCCCCCGGCATTCCCGCCGTGGCGGAAAAAGCCTTGATGCAAAAACTCGTCGCCACGTATGGCAAGACCTGGCATACCTGGCACACGGATGTACACAAGACCTTGCCGCTGGGCGTGCCGCAACTGATGATGGGATTTACAAGCGATGGACAGGCCGACGCCGCCATGGTCGCCGCGCGCGACCGCCGTTTCCGCATCGATTCGGCCGAAAAACGCCGCCAGCGGGCCGATATCGCCGCGCCCGCCATCATGGACGGTGCCGATGCCTGGCAGCACGGCACGACCATTCAGCTGGCCGACCCGACGGGAACGCAGCACGGTTCCTCATCACTACCGTCACCCTCCACGCACACGGCCGAACCCGCCATTTCGCGTCCGGCCAGATAGCCGGCACGCGAAAGGCCGTTGTCTGTAACCGCATTCTGGGCGATAATGACGGCCATGAACGATACCACCACCTTACCCCCATTGCCCGATCGCCTGTCGATCGACCCTAGCAGCCCTTATCACGTTGCAGCCGTGTTCGAGAACGACGTCGGCATCCGCTTCAACGACAAGGAACGTCTTGACGTGGAAGAATATTGCATCAGCGAACGCTGGATCAAGGTCGCTTCCACCAAGTCGCTCGACCGCCGCGGCCGTCCGCTGCAGATCAAGCTCAAGGGCAAAGTCGAAGCGTTTTACCGTTAAGTAATACTTGTACTGACCATCGAGGCCGATTTTCATCGGCCTTTTTTGCGTGCGCCGCCTTCCGCTCACGCTTCGGTGGTGACCAGCCCTGCCGCGGCCGCCATGGGCAGCCACAGCATCGTATCGGCCAGCACTTCGTCCGGCTCCCTGCCGCTCGATTGCGCCGCCTGCCGCGCGCATTGCGCCAGCGGCGCGCCGGCGGCC
Organism: Janthinobacterium sp. LS2A; assembly: GCF_036543145.1. Lineage (NCBI taxonomy): Bacteria > Pseudomonadati > Pseudomonadota > Betaproteobacteria > Burkholderiales > Oxalobacteraceae > Janthinobacterium > Janthinobacterium sp. LS2A. The sequence continues at coordinate 837,580 of NZ_JAZHPB010000001.1, read as the reverse complement.
AGCGCCTGCAGGCAGTAGAACTGCCACGGCTGCAACTCCTGCATGGCAAGCCGGTAATGCAGGCGCGAAATGGCGACAAAGGCGGGAGCGGCCACGGGCTGGGCCGGCACGGCGTCGTCGGGCGCCGCTTGCGCCTGTTGCCAGAAAGAACACATCGGAAACGACAGCGCCAGCAGCCGCGTGCACGGCGCCAGGCGCCAGGCCAGCGCCATTCCCAGCATCAAGTCCAGGCCGGAAGGCAAGATAGGCGGCGGCCGTTTTTCCAGCCCCGGCGCCCTGCCCGCTTCGCCGCGCGCCCGCTCCAGCTGCGCCAGTTCGACGGCAAAGCGCAAGGCGTCTCCCTGTGCCCCGGCGCCACGCTGGGTGGCGGCGAGAAAATCGGCAAAACCGCCGCCCAGGTCATACAAGGTAGGCGAAGCGGACGGGTGGCGCCACACATAGGCGCGGGCAAAGAAGGCGAACAGCTCGTCGCCCATGACCTTGCGCAAGACGGGATAGTCGGCCTGCAGGCATTCGAGCAGGCGCTGCACGTAGCCGTCCGCATGGATGTGCAGCGGCGCCGGCCCGCCCCGCGTCCGTTTCAGCACTTGCTCCTGCATCAGGCCGTGGCGCTCGCTGGCCAGCTGCGCCCCGTGCACGGCACCGCCGGGCGCCGTCATGGCCGTCAGGAACCACGCCTGCAATTGCGCCAGCGGCGCGCCATTACCGTGCATGGGCCGCCTCCAGGTGAAAGCCCAGCGGCGTAGAGACGGCGGCGGCAGCCTTGGCTGGCGCGGCGTCCGCGAATTCGCCCCGCACCGCCGCGCGCGCCTTGTCCAGTTCAAGCAGCAGCTGCGGATATGGTGGAATCTCCGCATCCCATTCCAGCAAGGCCGACACGCCGCCCGTCAGCTGCTGCGCCAGCGCGTACAGGCGCCAGACGGCGGCCGGCACGGGCGCATCGTGGGTATCGATCAGCATGGCGCCGCAGACGGTCGGCCCGGCCAGGTGGATCTGCACGATGTGGTCGTGCGGCAACTGGCGGATGTAGGCGGCCGCGTCATAGCCGTGGTTATGCGCACTGACGTGGACATTGTTGACGTCGAGCAAGATCCCGCAGCCCGTGTCCTCGGCCAGGCGCCCCAGGAATTCCCATTCCGGCATGCTGGACTGGGCAAACTCCACGTAGGTGCTGGGGTTTTCCAGGATCAGGGGCCGGCCGAGGAATTCCTGTACCTGCCGCACGCGCGCGCCCACGTGGCGCAGGCTGGCCTCGTCCAGCGGCAGCGGCAGCAGGTCGTGGCTGTTGAGCGAGGCGGCGCCCGTCCAGCACAGGTGGTCGGAAATCCACATGGGCCGGATCTCGGCGGCCAGCTGGCGCAGCTTGCGCAGGTAGGCCAGGCTCAGGGGATCGCTGCTGCCGATCGACAGCGACACGCCATGCATGACGATGGGCACCTGCGCCGCCACCTGCTCGAGCACATGGCGCGCATAGCCGTGGTTATCGATGAAATTTTCGCTGATGATCTCGAACCAGTCCACCTGCGGCCCGTGGCGCAGGATGTGCTCGTAGTGCGGCGGGCGCAGTCCCACGCCCAGGCCCAGGTTCGGCAGGCCCAGGCGCGGCCGCGCCTCGTGCAGGATGCCCCGCATCAGGTCGACGGCGGCAAGGCCAGGCGCAGGTCGGTGGGCGCCGGCGGCGCTCCCACCGGCGTGCCGCGCGCCGCCATCACCTTGCCGTAGGCTTCCCAGGCCTTGTCGTAGACATTGTCGCCCAGCGTAAAGCTCATCGTCTGGCCCAGAGGCTTGCTGCGGTGCTCGGGTGTGGGGCCGAAATCGTACAAGGTCATGGTGGCGGGCTCGGGCGGTTCCTTGCCCGTGGTGTTCGGATACAGCTGCGAGGCCGAAATCGGCACGGCGCAGCCGCCGAAGCTCGCGCATTTGTTGTCGCTGGGCGCGCTGTAGACTTTATCGGCCTCAGGTGGCGGTGGCGGCACGTAACATGGCGAGCCCGGCGATGCGGCGGCCTTGACCGAGTGGCCGCAGGACGAGCCGCCCGTGTCGGCCTGGGCAAAGCCGCAGCCGCCCTGGGCGTGGCAGCCGTTGGAACCGCGGCACGTATGGTAGACGGCCAGCGCGGCACAGGTGGACGACGCTTCGCCCTCCAGGTGCATGCCCTGGCAGGCGTGGTACAGCACGCTCTTGTCGGCCAGCGGCACGCCCGTCGCCAGGTTTGGCGCCTGGCCCAGCACGGCCCAGCAAATGGCCATGCGGTCGCCCGCGCCCACCATCGACGGATACGGGAAGTCCAGTTGCTGGTTCAGCCAGTACTGGTCCAGCACGGAAGTGATGCCGTAGATGGCGCCCGTGGCCACCGTGCTCAGCATTCCCAGGGTGCCGCTGGTATCCTTCAGGCGGTTCAGGGCGCCCGCCACGTCGGCCGGCGCGGGAATGTTCTTCGGCGCGGTGGCAGGGTTGTAGCGCTCGTTGGTCAGCATGGCCTCGCTCCAGCGCTGGCCTTCCCGGTGCCAGCCGGCCCAGGTCTTCACGGGCAGCATGGACTTGACTTGGCCGAAGCGCTCGTAATGATCGAACGGGGCGCTGTCGTGGCGCGCCTGCGCGTCGCGCGATTCGGCGTCCTTGCCGTTGTTCGCGTAGGACGGGTAATCGCACTGCAAGGCGGCCAGGTCTTCGCGGTAGTCGGGCTGCACGGCCATCAGGCGCTGCGCCGCGTCGCGCCGGTAGCGCTGGATGGCCGCTTCGCTGCCCTCGCCCTGGTCCGTGATGGCCGCCATCATGTCGATGGCCTTGTTGAACGAACCCGTCTGGCCGCTATCCTGGTCCTGCGGGCCGAAGCAGGTGTCGAAGCGGGGAAATTCCGCCCGCGCATGGCCCTGGACCCGGCTGTTGAACATGTCTTGCTGCACCGAGCCGTTGACGAACAGTTTTTGCCACAGGGTCTGGCCATCCGTGTATTCGATGCTGATGTAGCGCGCATAGCATTCGTACATGTAGCCGATGGTGCCGAACAGGGGCAGATCGTGCACATGCTTGCCCGGCGTCCAGCCCGGCAGGGGCACTTCCGGGAAGTATTTCGTGTGGTCCTGGCTGTCGAACTCGGCCAGCTGCGCGCGGGCCTGCTGTTCCGGTTGCTCGATGGCGAGGAACAGGTCGCACTGGTTGTCGTTCAGTTCTTCCAGGTTGACGCGCACGTGGCGGTAGCCGGACGTGTCCTGCAAGTCGACGATGTGCGGGATCACGGTGCAGTGCTCGCCATAGCAGGTCCAGCCATGGTCCAGCGATTGCAGCTCCGACCCCGTGAAGCATGGCGCCGTGCCGATGGCCGTGGCCAGGTTGGCCGCCATCTGCAGGTGCAGCATTTCCTGGATGAAGACGCTGAAGATGATATTGAAGGCTTTCTGCTCGGCCAGTTCGGGGCGGGCCGTCGTGCCCATGCCCGGCCACTGGCGGCCTTCATAATACGTGATGCCTTTCGAGTTGATCTGGTGCGTGCCCTGGATCGAATACATGGTGGCCATGTACAGGGGAATGGTGAACAGTTCCACGCTGACGGCCGCCTGGGCGATGGCGCGCACGGCCGCCGTGTCGGTGGCCAGCATGTCGAGCGGACGGTTGCTGATGGCGGGCTGGGTGCTTCCTAGAACGGGCATTTTCATTCTGTCTCTCCACAGGAAGGATGCGTTTCGGATATCGGGCCGCACCGCGCCATCTGCGCGCGCTGTTCACGGCAAGGAAATCATACGCCTGGGAAAGATACTTTTGCGGCAAGATTTATGCGCTGATCAAGGGTCAATGCAGGCCGCCTTACACCTTGAAAATAGGCGTTTTCAGTTCCCATTCGATGACAATTGAATAGAATCGGCAAAAGCTGGGCGTGTATAAGCGCCGCACCGGCAGGCGCCGGCGCGTGGCTTGCATGGTGATAGTCAGGCGGCGGGCGGCGGCTGGAAGGCGCAGAAACCGGGCCACTGCTCCCGGCTGTCGCACACTTTCAGGCAGCCTTTGTTGTCCTTGAACGTGGCGACAACCTTGATGGGAAAACCATAGTGTGGCGTGGTGGCCAGGAAGGCGGATGAGCAGCTTTGTTCGTTGCTGAAGCGGAAAGTGATTTCTTCGCGGCGGCCCTTGCGCTCAAAGCTCAGCATGAAGGTTTCATTGCTGTTCCACTGCGCCTTGCCCGGCACGCGGAAGCGGTAGCGCGGGTTGCCCGCCTGCTGGCCATCCAGTTTCTGGCCAAATACGCGGCTGCTGGCCGTGGCCGTCTCGACCTTGGCAACCGGATACACGACGCCAAAGATATAGGTGCCGGCAAACCCCTGGTCGAAGCCGAGTCCCTTCTGGTAAAACGGCACGACGATATGCGGCGCGCCCGTGTACTCGACGGTATTGCGCGCCGTCACGCGCGACGTCAGCTTGTCATCGGGCTCTTTGCCGAAGACCACGTCCAGTTCCAGCAAGGCTTGTTGCTTGTCGATATCTTGCGCCAGATAATCCTTGGGGAACATTTCGCCGTGCACGCAGCCGGCCAGCAGGGAGGCGGCGCAGCAGCCGGCGATCAGTTTGGATATTGTCATGGCTGTTTTCCTTCCGGCGGCGCGGAAATGAGGCCCAGCCCCGTCACTTGCAAGCCGTTCTTGCCTTGTTTCCATTGAAATTGCTGGCCGAACCAGGCCAGTTCCAGTTCGCGCCGGATGCGGATCGAATCCGTGCGGCCCTTGCCCGCCTTGATGGCGGCGCTCGCCTGCGCGGAAGCGGTCTCCGACAAGGGTTTGAGCCATCGTTGATAGGTATCGGGCGGCAAGGCCAGCACGCCAGCGACGCCGTCATCGCGCGTGGCAACGATGATCCCTACCTTCGTCAGCGCATTCGTCAGATAGGCGCCGCGCCGCCCGTCGGGCGAGACGGAAACCAGCATGGCACGCGGATAGTCGCCGCTGACGTTGCCCGGCACGTCAAACCACAGCAGCTCGCCCGTGCCCGTATCGAGCGCGCGGCCGTCGCGGGGAAACAGCAGCAGCTCGGGACGGCCAGGTTGCGGCACGCCCCATTCGGGGTCGCGTTCCGTGCGCACCATGTTGTCGCGCTGCAAGGGACTGATGGGGCGCATCAGCGGTTCGCCATTCTGCACGCCGATCAGTATCGTGCCCTGGCCCGTATAGCCCTTGGTAAAGGCCAGCAGCATGGGCTGGCCTTCGCGCGTGGCCTTGATGGGCCGCACTTCCACCACTTCGCGCGCGCCGCCGGGCCAGTAGCCGTGCCTGCGGAAAGACAAGGTGACCAGAGAGTCGTAACGGCCATTCGTGACGGCAAAGTCGCCGTATTGCCTGACCACCGGCATGTTGGGCGTCTGCGCCTGTGCGGCGGGCCAGATGGCGGCAAGCAGGCTGGCGGCGGCCGCCAGGCGGCATAAAGAGAGGGACAGCATGGCATCCTGTAAAGGTCGCACTGGGCGAAGAATCAGAATTCTAAACGATTCCTCGCCAGCAACACTGCCCAATTGGAAACATCAACGGCGCTGGATTTCGATCAGCTCGATCTCGAACAGCTTCGGCCACAGTTTGCCCGTGACAAACAAGCGTTTGCCCCGTGCATCCCAGGCGATACCGTTGAGCACGGCATCGGGATTGGCCGTGCCCCGCTGTTCCGGCGGCAGCAAGCCTGTCAGGTCGATCCAGCCGACAACTTTACCGCTGGCCGGATCGATGCGGGCGATCACGTCCGCGCCCCACACATTGGCGTACAGCTCGCCGTCGACCATTTCCAGTTCGTTCAGGCGCTCGATGGGGCGGCCTTCCGCCTTCACCTCGAAACGGCGCACCTCGGCCAGGGTCTTCGGATTGAGCACGCGGATGGCGGAGCTGCCGTCGCTCATGTAGACGAATTTGCCGTCGCTGGCCAGGCCCCAGCCTTCGCCCTGGTAGCTGAAGGTGCGCTTGAGCTTGAACGTTTTATGGTCGAATACATAGCCGGTCTTCGACACCCACGTCAGGCCCAGGATTTCATCGCCCACGTCGGTGATGCCTTCGCCAAACACTTTTTTGTCGAGCATGCTTTTCTGCAGGACCTTGCCCGTCGTCAATTCCACCTTGCGCAAGGAAGACTGGCCGTTCTGGCCCGTGCTTTCATACAGATGGCCATCCTTGAACAGCAAACCCTGGGTAAATGCCTGGGGGTCGTGCGGATAGGTATTCTTGACGAAATAGCCATACACGGGGATGGCGGCCTGGGCGTAGCCCATTTCGCTCATCAGTCCCACCGTGCATAACAATCCCAGCAGCAGCGAGCCTGCCGTGCGTTTCAGTCTGGTTTTACCTGTGTTCTTCATATGCTTGGCGGTGGTTGGCGAGCGGCTATTGTAATCGCCCGGGCTGCGCCATGCGCGCCCTGACGAGCTCGAGCCAGGCGCGGGCGGCGAATGACAGCCGCCCTCCGCGGCGCCAGGCCAGCATCAGATTCCACTCCACGGGCGGGCCATCGAGGGGAATGACTGTAAATTGCATTTGATCCAGGGTATCGCAATACATCTTCGGCAGCAGGCAGATGCCCACGCCCAGCTGCACCAGCGAGGCAATGAAATCCCACTGGCCGCTGCGGCCCGTGATACGGGGCGCGAAACCGGCCCGCTGGCATGCATCGAGCACGATGTCGTTCAGGGCAAACGCGGCGCCGTAGAATATGAAGGGACTGTCGGCCAGCTCGGCCAGGGCCACGGAAGCGCGCCCCTGCCACGGCGAGCCGGGCGCGGCCAGCAGGCACAGCGGCGAGCGCACGAGGGGCAAGGCTTCGAAATCCTGCCAGGTGGCCGCATTGCCCGGGTAATCGAGCATGGTGCCCAATTCCACCGTGCCGGTGCGCAAGTCGCGCTCGATCGCCTGCGTGCCGCTTTCGTACATCTTCAGCTCGATGCCCGGATAGCGCTGGTGGTACTCGGCCAGCCAGGGCGCCAGGGTCGAGTGCGTTTGCGGCGACACGCCGACTCTTAATTCCCCCCGTTCCAGATGTTGCAGGTCGCGCAATTCCACCTTCAGTTCCGCGTGCAGGGCCAGCAATTCATGCGCGCGCGACAGCACCACCTTGCCCGCGTCCGTCAGGGTAAAACGTTTACCGGCCCGATCGAGCAAGGCCAGGTCCAGCGACTGTTCCAGCTGGGCGACCATCTTGCTGACGGTGGGTTGCGTCACGTGCAGCCTGGCGGCCGCGCGCGTAAAACTGTTCTGTTCCACCACTTCGACAAAGTAGCGCAGGGAGCGGATATCCATGATGCATTCCAAACTCGAATGATAATCATGAGTTTAATTCATTTTATCTTTTGATGCGGGGTCCCTACAATGAAACCTTCTCCCTGCCGCTAGAAAGCCTGCCGTGAAAGCCGTCCCTTATTCCACTACCGCCCCACTCTCCGTCCCTGCCTGGCGCCAGCCCGCGCAGACCGTGTGGCAAGTGGGCATCTTGATCGCCGCCTGGTGGCTGGCCGACGAGGCCGCCTCCGCCCTGCACTTGCCATTTTCCGGCGGCGTGGTCGGCCTGTTCGTGCTGGTGGCCTTGCTGCTGGCAGGCTGGGTGCGGCCAGCCGCCATCGAACTGGGCGCGAACTGGCTGCTGGCCAATATGCTGCTGTTCTTTATCCCACTGGTCGTGTCCGTGGTGCAATTTACGCAGTTGTTGAAATCACAGGGTGTGATGCTGTTCGTAAATATCGGCCTGGGCTTTGCCAGCGTGATGCTGGCCACGGCGTTCACCGTGGAATGGGTGTGCCGCTATGAACGCAAGCTGCGCCTGCAAAAACTGCTGCGCCAGCGCGCAGCGAGGACGCAAGCATGAACACCGTGCTCCTGCCCCTGCTGTTCTTGCTGCTGACCCTGGTGCTGTTCTACGCCAACCAGGCGCTGCATCGCCGCCATCCGCACTTCTTGCTCACGCCCGCCATCTGCACCTCGGCGTTACTGATCGTCATCGTGCAGGCCACCTCGACGCCGTTCGCCACGTATTTCGGCGAGACGCGCTGGCTGCCGTGGCTGCTGGGACCGGCCACCATCGCCTTCTCGCTGCCTATCTTCCAGGAGCGCAAGCTGATCCGCAAGCACTGGCTGGCCCTGTCGCTGGGCAGCTGCGCCGGCATCGTCGCATCGGTCGCCGCCACCTTGCTGCTGGACCGGGTCCTGGGCGTGCATGGCGACATGGCGCGCAGCCTGCTGGCCCGTTCCGTGTCGACGCCGTTCGCGCTGGAAGCATCACGCCACATGGGCGGCTCGGCCCAGCTGACGGGCATCTTCGTCGTCATGACCGGCCTGTTCGGTTTGATGCTGGGCAAACCGTTATTAAAACTGCTGCCCTTGCGCATGCGCATTGCCCGTGGCGCCCCGTATGGCGCGGCCGCGCACGGCTTTGGCCTCTCCGTGGCGCGCCGGGTCGGCACGGAAGAAGGCGCCGTGGCCAGCCTGACGATGATTTTCTCGGGCGTCGTGACGGTGCTGCTGGCGCCGCTGCTGGGCAGATTATTGGGCTAGGGTTCCCTCGGCGCGATTGCGGCAGGTCAAAGCGGCAAGCGCGGGTTGGGCGATAGTGTGCGGACTCCCGTTCGCCCACCATCCCGGAAACCCTATGGCAAGCACATCCAATCCAGGGCCGCAGGCCCTGCAAGTCGACTATTTTTCCGCCAGCGACCAGTTCCTGTTCACGCAGACGGCCGCCGATCTGCTGGAGCAGCAGGCCAATCTCGACCTTGATGCCCAAGTCGATGCCGGCCTGGCCTACCAGGTCAGCCAGTTCCAGTCGCAAATGAAGAGCCGCGCGATGACCGCCGGCGACCGCATCTTGCCCGCCTACATCGGTTTGCTGAGCCAGGCGACGGCCTTTGCCGCGCTATGGAACGCCGCCTACCAGCTGCAACGGCCCCGGCTGGCGCAAGCGGCGCTGGATGCCGGCACACGCGCCGACATCGCGCAGGTCTACCGGCAACTGGCCGTGCAATCGGGGCACATCAACCAGCAAGCCCAGGCGCTGACGGGCGACATGCGCGTCATCGCCGGCGAACTGGCGCCGCTCAACGCGGGCTTCAATACGGCGCTGTCCGCCACCATCGCCGCCCTCGGCGCCGCCGCCAGCGCGTCATCGGCCAGCATCGACCAGCTGAAAGCCGCCATCAACACGAATATCGCCGATATCGTCGCCGGCGCCAACAAGACGGGCGCTGCCGTCACGGAATTGATCGTCAAGACCATGACCACCATCAGCGATGCCCAGGGTGATGGAAAGACCGCGCCATCGGGCGACTTCGTGGTGCAAGGCATCGATGCGGCGGAACAGGGCGTGGCCGAGACGGCCCAGGCCCGCGCGGCCCTGAACGCCAACAATGCCCTGCTGGCCAGCGCCTACCAGCAGTTGGCCGGCGCCGATGCGCTGGTGGCCGTGGCCAAGGTGGTGCAGGTACAGAACAGCCAGTTCAGCAGCGCCTTTCACAACGCACTCGACACGGCCCAGGTACTGGCCGAGGACTGGGGCCAGTCGCCGCAAGCACCGCCAGCGACGGGCGTCAGCGCCGGTCTGGCCGCCTTTGCCGATGCCGTCGCCGGCATGGCCAGCAGCGCCGACGCCGAAACGCTGGGCGGGCAGCTCGACTACGCCAACACGGCGTGGCAGCTGCTGGCCGCCAGCTTGGCGCCGCTGGAGCAAGCCATGACAGGCGCTTCCTGAACGGTGCGCCACCGCTTGTTTATCCGACCGCCCACACAATGACCCATCCGACCAGGAGCCGCGCATGTCGAATCAAAACCAGGCAGCACAAGGCATCAGCACCGCCAACAAATCGCAGTGTTCACAAGCGCTGCTGATACAAACCTACGCCAACAGCATCAACGAGCAGCCCAGCGTGGATTTTTCGGGCGACGCCAATTTGCTGAAATACCAGTCGCAAATCAACGATGGCCTGGGCCAGGCGCAAACCCACGCCACGGCCTACCTGAATGTCATCCAGCCCACGATCATTGCCAACATCGCCAATATCGGCAATTACTACGCGCTCAACAACGCCGTGCTGACGGCCTTGCCAACCGGCTCGACCGAGGCGCAATGGATCGCCACCCTGACGGCGCTGCAACAGCAATCCCAACAATACCAGACGGCCGCGAATGGCGTCGTCAGCGCCCTGCAGACCTTGCACGACAACCTGACCACGGATTCCGCCTCGTTTTCCACCACCGTCAGCGACTTGAACGCGGCCGTGAATGGCGACAATGGCGTGCTCAGCTCCATCAATAGCCAGCTCAGCACCATCCAGGGGCAGATCGACGGCGCCATTGCCGGCACCGTGCTGAGCGGGCTGGCCATCGTCGGCGGCACCTTCATGGTCGTCGTCGGCGGCGTGGCCGATTTCGTCACGGCAGGCACGTCGACGCCGCTGGTGGTGGCCGGTGTGGCCGTCGTGGCCGCCGGTATAGGCGGCGAAGTGGCGTCGGCCATCACCCTGAAAAACCTCAACGATGAAAAGGCGACCCTGCTGGGGCAGGAAGCGTCGCTGACGGCCGAAGTCAAGCTGGCCACCGGCATCAGCAGCGGCTATGCCAGCCTGTCGAACCAGGTGCAGGCGGCCGTGCAATCGGCCACGCAGATGGAAAACGCGTGGGAATTCCTCAGCAGCGACCTGGGCAGCCTGATCAGCGACCTGCAGCAAGGCATACAAAACACGGACACCATCCGCACCCTGTTCCTGACGGCCGCCAACACGGAAATGCAAGCCGTCACCACGGACATCACCACCATCAAGGGCCAGATGACGGGCGTCACCAGCATCGTGGCGCCCAAGGGCCAGACGGTGGGCGAAGCGGCCGTTGCCGCGGCGGCGTGAGCGCCATGGCCGGCCTGCTGACGCAAACCCTCGCCAACCTGCTGGCCGCGCAGCAGCAGATCGCGGCCCTCGGTGGCTTGCCGCCAGCCGCCCAGCAGATCCAGGCCGGATGCAATGCCTTGATCCAGCCCATGGTGATGCAGACGCGAACGCTGCAACAGGCTGTTGCCGCCTTCGTCCAGGCGGCAACGCCGCAGCTGGCGCAAGTGCAAAGCATGCTGTCGGCGCAGGCGCCGCTGCCCGATATCAAGGCGGCGATGTCGGCCCTGCAGCAGCAGGCACGGCAGCTGCAGGGCACGGCCAATGGCACGGCCGGCACGCTGACGGCGCAAACGGCGCAATTGATGGGCTATTTCAACCAGCTTGCCGGTGTCGAAGCGGGCTTGCAAAGCCAGGTCACGGCATTGCAGGGGCAACTGGGCGACGCGCAAAGCGAACTCGATGCGGCGCAGAAGCGCTATTACTATCTGCTGGCGCTGGGTCCGTTCGGCCTCGTCGGCCTGGCCGTGGCGCTGGGCCTGTACTTGAAATGGAAGTCCGATGTCAGCGACCTGCAAGGCCAGATCGGCGGCTTGAATGGCCAGATCGGCGCCTTCAATGGCATGAAGGCGGCGTGCCAGCAGCTGGGCACGGATTGCCAGGGCCTCGCCGCCAGCATGTCGGGCGTGCGCAACGCCGTCAATTTTCTCGTCAGCGACTTGCTTGAGGTCAGCGGCGACCTGGACGCGGGCGATGCCGCGGTCGTCATTGCCCTGATGGCGACGGCCGCCAGCACGGAACTGGCCACCCTGGGCACGGATGCCGCTTGAGCCGCCTGAGGTCCATTGCTTGCAGGGACTGACGGCACGGGCGTTTATCGGGGATAATACGTCTTTCCCCTTGCCAGCACCCGCGCCACGATGAAATACCCCGCAGTTCAGCCTTTCAGCGATATCCTGCCCCGCTTGAGCGAGTTCGATGCCATCATCGATGTGCGCAGCCCGTCCGAGTTCGCGGAAGACCACTTGCCAGGCGCCATCAACCTGCCCGTGCTCGACGACGAACAGCGCGTGCGCGTCGGTACCTTATACAAGCAGACTAGCGCGTTTGAAGCGAAGAAGCTGGGCGCGGCGCTGGTGGCGAAGAATATTGCGCGGCATATCGAAGACGGTTTGCTCGGCCACCCGCAGCACTGGAAACCGCTCGTCTACTGCTGGCGCGGCGGCAACCGCAGCGGCGCCATGGCGCACATCCTCGCGCGCATCGGCTGGCCCGTCACGCAGCTCGAGGGCGGCTACAAGGATTACCGGCGCCACGTGAACGCCGAGCTGGCCACCCTGCCCGAGCGCTTCGACTTCATCAATGTGCTGTGCGGCCCCACGGGCAGCGGCAAGAGCCGCTTGCTGCAAGTGCTGGACACGCAAGGCGCGCAAGTGATCGACCTGGAGCAATTGGCGGCCCACCGTGGTTCCGTGCTGGGCGGCTTGCCCGAGGAAGACCAGCCATCGCAAAAAGCGTTTGAAAGCGCGCTATGGCAGCAACTGCGCACTTTCGACCCGCAACTGCCCGTGTTCATCGAATCGGAAAGCAAGAAAGTGGGCCGTTTGCGCGTGCCCGATGCGCTGATGGACAAGATGCGCGCGGCCGATTGCACGGACGTGCTCCTGGCCACGGACCAGCGCGTGCAATTGCTGATGCAGGACTATGCGCATTTCGTCGGCGACCCGGCCCGCCTGAACGTGCAGCTGGCCCTGCTGACGCAGCTGCATGGCAAGGAGAAAATTGCCCACTGGCAGCAACTGGCCACCTCTGGCCGCATGGCCGAGCTGGTGGAAGAATTGCTGGTCCAGCATTACGACCCCGTCTACCGCCAGTCGATCGCCCGCAACTTCAGCCGCTACGCCCAGGCGACGCCGCTGGTGCTGCCCGACATTTCAGAACATGCCTTTGAGCAAGCCGCGCGTGCATTATGTGCTATCGTCGGCGGCAACCGTACTGCCAGCGCCGCGTGATGCCTGGCTTGCCACCCAATTACCTATTTCAGCAGGATGAAGACCATGTCCGATAGCGCAGCAACACCTAATACACCGATCCGATTGACCGAATTTGCCCATGGCGGCGGCTGCGGCTGCAAAATTGCGCCGGGCGTGCTGGCCGACATTTTAAAGGGCAGCGGCGGCTTTCCCCTGCCGAAGGAATTGCTGGTCGGCATAGAAACCTCGGATGACGCGGCCGTCTACCAGCTCAACGACGAGCAGGCGCTGATCGCCACGACGGATTTCTTCATGCCTATCGTTGATGATCCGTTCGACTTCGGCCGCATCGCCGCCACCAACGCCATTTCCGACGTGTACGCCATGGGCGGCACGCCCATCATGGCCTTGGCCCTGGTCGGCATGCCGATCAACAAGCTGCCCGTGGAAACCATCGGCCTCATCTTGAAAGGGGGCGAAACCATCTGCGCCCAGGCCGGCATCCCCATCGCGGGCGGCCACACCATCGATTCCGTCGAGCCGATCTATGGCCTCGTCGTGCTGGGCCTGGTCCACCCGTCGCAGGTAAAACGCAATGCGGGCGCGCGCGCCGGCGACAAACTGGTATTGGGCAAGCCGATCGGCGTGGGCATCCTGTCGGTCGCGCTGAAGAAGAATGCGCTCGATGCGGGCGGTTACGCTTCCCTGATCGACAACACCACCAAATTGAATACCCCGGGCAAGAAACTGGCCCTGCTCGATGGCGTGCATGCGCTGACGGATGTGACGGGCTTCGGCTTGCTGGGCCATACCCTGGAACTGGCGCGCGGCGCCAAGTTGCAGGCGCGTATCGCCATGGATGCCGTGCCGCTGCTGCCGCAAGTGCAGCAACTGGCGCAAAAAGGCAACATCACGGGCGCCTCCGGCCGCAACTGGCAGGGCTACGGCGCGCAAGTGGCGCTGGCCGACAGCCTGAGCGCCATCGACAAGGCGATTCTGACGGACCCGCAAACGGCCGGCCCCCTGCTGGTGGCCTGCGCGCCGGAAGCCGTCGAGCAAGTGCTGGCGATTTTCCGCGCAGAAGGTTTTGCCGACGCCACAGTGATTGGCGACGTGCTGGAAGGCACGACCGGGGTTTCCGTATTTTAATGAATAATTTTTTAAAGGCAGTCCCATGACCACATTCTCGAAATTTCCCGCCATCCTGGCCACCGTCGCCGCCACCCTGGCCATCCACAGCGGCCTGGCGCAAGCGCAGCAAGTGTTGCGCGTGTCCGCCATTCCCGACGAAGCGCCGACGGAATTGCAGCGCAAGTTCAAGCCGCTGGGCAGCTACCTGGAGAAAAAGCTGGGCATGAAAGTGGAATTTACGCCCGTCACCGATTACGCGGCGTCCGTGGAAGGCTTGATCAATAACAAGCTCGACATGGTCTGGTTCGGCGGTTTTACTTTCGTGCAAGCGAACGTGCGCAGCGGCGGCAAGATCGTGCCGCTGGTGCAGCGCGAGGAAGACACGAAATTCCGCTCGGTTTTTGTGACCACCAGCAAGGACATCAACCAGTTGTCCGACCTGAAAGGCAAGAATTTCACGTTTGGTTCGGAATCGTCGACCTCGGGCCACTTGATGCCACGCTACTACTTACTGGCAGCCAAGATCAATCCTGACACGGACATGAAGCGCATCGCGTTTTCCGGCGCGCATGACGCCACCGTGGCGGCAGTGGCCGGCGGCAAGGTCGATGCGGGCACCTTGAACATTTCTGTTTGGGAAAAACTGGTCGAAGCGAAAAAGGTCGATCCCAGCAAGGTGCGCGTGTTCTACACGACACCAGGCTACTACGACTACAACTGGAGCGTGCGCGCCGACATGAACCCCGCCGTGCGCAAGAAGCTGACGGACGCCTTCCTGGCGCTGGACCCGTCTACGGCCGAAGGCAAGGAAATCCTCGAATTGCAGCGCGCCACCAAGTTCATCCCGACCAAGGCCGAGAACTACAAGGATATCGAAGCGGCCGCGCGCGATGCGAAGCTGTTGAAGTAACTTTATTGCCGAACCTGTCGGATTACGTCCTGCGGACTAATCCGACCTACGCTGTCCGTTGTATGGCGTAGGTCGGATTAGCGGCGCAGCCGCGTAATCCGACACCGCCCCAAAAAAAACCGAAACATCGCATGACATTCCAACTTCACAAGGTCAGCGTCCACCACGCGGGCGCGCCCGGCAATGCGCTGGCCCTGCGCGAGCTTAGCCTGGACGTGGCCCAAGGTGAACAGATCGCCCTGATCGGCCCTTCCGGCGCCGGCAAGACCAGCTTGCTCCATACCCTGGCGTGTGCGCTGCGCCCGGAATCGGGCATATTGAACATTCTTGGCACTTCACCCTGGCAAGTCGCCAGCGCCGCGCGCCACCGCTTGCGTGCGCGCCTGTTCCTGGCGCCGCAAACGCCGCCGCTGCCGCCGCGCCAGCGGGTCGTCAACGCCGTGCTGGCAGGCCGCTTGCCGCAATGGAATTTGTGGACGGCCATCCGCTCGCTGCTGGCGCCCATCGACCCGCGCACCGCGTGGGAAGCGCTCGGTAAATTCAACCTGCAAGACAAGCTGTATGCGCGTGTTGACCGCTTGTCCGGCGGCGAACGCCAGCGCTGCGGCATGGCCCGCGCGCTCGTGTCGAACGCGGAAGTCTTCCTCGTCGACGAGCCCTTGTCCGCGCTCGATCCCACACTGGCTTTGCAGACGATCCATGTGCTGCAGGCCGAAGCAACGGAACGCAACGCCACCCTGATTTGCAGCTTGCACCAGGTGGAGATCGCCCGCGCCTGCTTTACGCGCATCGTCGCCCTGCGCGATGGCCAGATCGTCTTCGACTTGCCTGGCGCCGAGGTCAGCGACGCGATGATCGCAGCGCTGTACCGCAACAAGGCCGACCCCGCGCCGCAATTCGAGGCCGTGGAAACAAATCTGGACGCCGCGAGGCCCCTTTGCTGAAGAGCACCGCCATGCCGCGCGACCCCTCCTGGCGCGGCCGCCTGACCGGCGCTGCCGTCGTGCTGCTCGTGCTGTGGCCGATGCTGGTGCAGGCCGAATTCAAGCCGTGGATCTTATGGGATGCGCAAAGCCTGGCCGCCACCTGGCAATTCATCGCCAGCTTCGTGCCGCCCGCCCACTCGCTGGAATTCCTGCAACTGGTAGCTATTTCCAGCTGGGAAACCATTGCCATGGCCACGGCCGGCATGGCGCTGGCCATGCTGGGCGCCATCCCATTGACCTTGCTGGTGACTGAGCGGCTGTCGATTTCGCGCATCGGCTCTGGCCGAGTGTCGCCGCTGGCTGCCAGCGTGCGCCACGCCGTGCGCGCGCTGCTGGTGCTGCTGCGCAGCGTGCCGGAACTGGTCTGGGCCTTGCTGCTGGTGCGCATCGTCGGCCTGGGACCGACGGCGGGCGTGATCGCCATTGCGCTCACTTATTGCGGCATGCTGGGCAAGGTCTACGCGGAAATCCTCGAGTCGTCGGATGCGTCCGCCTGCAACGCCCTGCTCCACAACGGCAGCGGCCGCTTGAAAGCCTTGCTGTACGGCGCCTTGCCCGAGTCGGCCGCCGAACTGGTGTCGTACACGATTTACCGCTGGGAATGTGCGATCCGCGGCTCCGTCGTCATGGGTTTTGTCGGCGCGGGCGGCCTGGGCCAGCGCATGGATGAATCGATGAAGATGATGGCGGGCAGCGAACTGGCCACGATGCTGATGGTGTTCGTGCTGCTGGTGGCGGGTGCAGACGCCGTGTCCGCCATGCTGCGCCGGAGGCTGGCATGAAGCATCACCTTGACGCCATGCTGCCCACCCCGTCGCCCGTGCGCTGGTCGACCTGGGCCTTGCTGGCCGGTTTGCTGCTGCTGGTCATCGCCAGCTTCGCCACCCTGCCCCTGAAATGGGGCGAATTCTTCAGCGCCGACGCCGTGCGCACGAGCGCCGACTTCCTGCACGGCTTCGCCCCGCCCGAGCTGGCGCCGAACTTCCTCATGAAAGTGGGCGTCGCCACGTTCGAGACCCTGGCCATGTCGGCCATCGGCACGGTGATCGCGGCACTCGTGGGCGCGCTGCTGGCCCTGCCCGCCAGCGGCCGCTTTGGTCGCTTGGCGCGCAATGCCACGCGCGCGATACTCAACGTGCTGCGCTCGATTCCCGAACTGGTATGGGCTTCGATTCTGCTGATCGCCGCCGGCCTGGGCCCGTTCGCGGGCACCCTGGCGCTGGCGCTGCATACGATGGGCGTGCTGGGCCGATTGTTTGCCGATGCGTTTGAGAATTGCCCGCCCTTGCCCGCCGCCACCTTGCGCATCAATGGCGCGCGTCCTGCCGTGGCGTTGCTGTACGCCACCTTGCCCCAGTGCGGGCCGCAGATGATGTCGTACACCTTGTACCGCTGGGAAAACAATATCCGCGCCGCCGCCATTCTCGGCGTCGTCGGTGCTGGCGGCCTGGGGCAAATGCTGAAATACCATCTGTCGCTGTTCCAGATGCAAAACGCCGCTACCGTCATCGTCGCCATGCTGCTGATGGTGGCCGCCGTCGATGGCCTCAGCTACCTGCTGCGCCGCGCCATGACCCGTTAATTTTTTACTTTTCACAAGGAAAACCCATGTCAGGCTGGTGGACCATTATCTCGACAGACACGCCGGAGCAAATGGCCGACATGACGAAAGTCAACAAAGACGCTTTTCTCGCCACGTGGGAAGCGGGCCTGTTCGGCGCCGACTGGATCGCCCAGCTGTGCCACGATGGCAAGGCAACCCAGCTGTCGTCGAACGGCTTTCCCAACCGCTACACGGCGCCGGCGAACGTCGTCGTGCCCCTGCTGCAGGCGGGCATCGCCGAGGCGCAGGATGGCGAATTTCCACAGGACCGGCTCACAGGCTGGCCCGGCTGCATTACCGTGCACCAGGACCGCATCGCCGCCTGTGAACCCGGTCAACTGCTGACCATCGAAGTGTGGGATCAATCGTAAATGATGATCAAAGGCAAATGGTTTAGACTGATGCGCAGCCGCAACTAGAGGAGTTCATGATGGGATTGGCAATTTCGGTCGGCGCCCTTGCCGACCTGCAGGAAGAAGACCCGGAAGGCGCGCAGTGGCTCGTCACCGCTTTGGAAGAAGCCAATCTGCTGCTGCAAAAGGCGGGGCTGCCACAGCACAACGAACCGGCCACGCTGCCGCAACTGGACTCGCGCGTCATGCTCGATTCCTTTCCATACAGCTTCCTGCACACGCTGCGCCGCGCGTATGCCCATGCACGCCTCGATGCGCAATGGCGTGCCACGCCACTGGCCGACGGCGAGGATGCAACGGAGGATCCGGTGCTCGATGCCGCGCAGGATGACTTTGACAGCCACCTGATCTGCCATTCCGATTGCGAAGGTTTTTATTTCCCCCTCGTCTTCGAGGAAGTCATTTTTGCCGATAAGGAACACGCGCTGCTGGGTGGCATGCTGGGCTCCTCGTACAGCCTGCGCGCTGAACTGGTCACGGTCGCGCCCGCGCTGGGCATATTTCTGCTGGGCGACGAACTGAGCGATGAAGAAGCGGCCCGCATCAATGCGCGCATCGACGCGGAGGACGGCCTGGAACGCGAACTGGTCGCCTGGCTGGCCGCGTACGAGGCATGCCGGCTCAGCATCGAGCACAAGACGGCGATCGTCTTCAATTGAGTATGCTGATACGCACCACCACCGCCGCCGATTGGCCGGCACTGAAGTCCACGCGCCTGGCCGCCCTGCTCGACGCGCCCACGGCCTTTGGCGCCAGCCACGCCAGCGCCGCCGGTTTTTCCGATGCCGACTGGCAGCAGCGCGCCACCAGCACGCCCCAGCGCACGTTTTTCCTCGCCTTTGATGGAGAACACCCCATCGGCCTGGCCGCGCAAGTGGTGGCCGGCAATGGCGAGTGCCACCTGATCGCCATGTGGGTGCATCGCGAATATCGGGGCATGGCCGTGGCGCAAGGCCTGGTCGACGCCGTGAAACAATGCGCTGTCGGCAATGGCCATCGTCGGCTGGTGCTCGACGTGGCACCGGAAAATGCACGCGCGGCCGCGTTTTACCGGAAACAGGGCTTTGTCTTTTTACCGGAGTGGGAAGCGCTGGAAAGCCATCCGCATATCCAGGTGCAGAAGATGGAGTGGCTGGCGCCGGCATAGGTATTAATCAGTACAAAGGTGCAAAGTGATGCTGCGATCTATTTCCACACTCCTGATATTGACCGCCCTTGCCGGCAAGGCGAGCGCAGCGAATATTCCCGATATCGTTCTTGAATATGCCCATGCGTTTGCGCAAACACAGGCGGCGGACAAGCAAGCATCCACGCCGCCAGCCGACTACGCGCAATGGTTCTTTGAGGGCTTGACCCATCCCTCCGGCGGCATCGTGACGCAATCGGCCGCCATGCGAGATGCCTACGTGAATGGCCAACGCTATTGGCGCGATCATCCGTCCGAACGGACCAACATCATGGCAGGCTATGGCTACCGTGCCGTCGAGCGCGATGGCGTCTGGTCGCGGGGCTTTGAAAAGAGCGTTTTCCAACCGGCCCATGTTGACCTGGACGGTGACGCCGGCGCATGGTGGTTCAACTCCTTCGGCAGCGTCGCGTGGCGGGACGTCGGCCTGGTGGCGCCCAATTCAAGCTATGAGCAGCCGCGCGTGCATATTGCCGGTTATCTCAGTCCCAAAGGCCATTACGGCCATCTGGGCGCCTATGAACATGAAGTCCTGGTCACGTCGGGCGTCGCCGTGCAAGCTGCGGATCATTGATGGTGAATCCGGATAAACGCGATTTCAGGCACTCCATTCATCCCGATTGACATCCTGTCTTAAAAACCACCTGGCGCCTGTGTTTTTTTCTACACTCTGCCAAGGTGAGATTACTTGGGATTCAAATGAACAGGATGAATATGCGTGCAATAGCTGGTCTTATGCTGTGTTTATACGGCGCCGCGGTACAGGCCCAGGCGGATACGGCGCAAGCCACAGAGCCATCCGTGCAGGATGAGACAGCGTCCGTCAATGTAAAGGGCATCCGCGACCCGGACTGGAAGCCCTACAGTGCCATGCTCAAGGGCGTCAAGCGCTTCGAGGAAAAACAGGCGCTGGCGCCAGGCGCGCAGCTGCGCTTCATCCTGGAGCCGCGCCGTGCCGATGTCGACATGCACGCCATCGCGCTGCGGCTGGAAAGCGATGAAGCGGCTATGGCCATACCGCTGGGGGAGCGCAATATCTTCACCTTGCCCGTCGAACAGGGGCTGCTGTATGAGAAGGCCGAGCTGACCGTGAACCGCAAGGCGGGCTCGGTCAGGTGGATTCCCTACGTCAGGAGCGCGGCGGCCAGCGACACGTTGCGCCGCCTGGGCGACCTGCGGCTGGCGTGCGAAGTCCATTGGGCCATCGACAAGGACACCTTGCCTTTTGCCATGCGCACGGCGATGGGCGCATTGGGCGGACCCTGCAATTTCGTGTCGCAAAAGGGCACCTACAGCTTTTCCGAACCGCGGCGCATCACGGCCGCGACCATCAGTTACAACGGCAAAAGCGCGCCCGTGCCCTTCAGCGGTTCGTCGTTCACGCCGCCATTGCGGGAGCAGGATTGGAGCGATGACAGCGTTGTCGAGCTGACGTTCGACAATGAACAAGCTGCGCGGTGATTATTTCACCCGCTGCTTTTCCAGCTTCCTCGCCAGCGTACGCCGGTGCATGCCGAGGCGGCGGGCCGTTTCCGAGATATTGAAATCCGTCTCGGCCAGCATTTCGTGGATGCGTTCCCATTCCAGGGTCTTGATGTTGGTGGCGCGGTTCGTCAGTTCGATGTCGGCGTTGCCGGCCACGTGGCCGAAGGCAGCTTCGATGTCGTCCGTGTTCGACGGTTTCGCCAGGTACTGGCAGGCACCCAGCTTGATCGCTTCGACGGCCGTGCCGATGCTGGCGTAGCCGGTCAGCACGACGATCAGCATCTCCGGGTCGTGCTGGTGCAGCATCTGCACGCAGGCCAGGCCCGACGTATTGCCGTTGAGTTTCAGGTCGACGACGGCGTAGTCGGGGCAATGCTGTTCCAGCAAGGCGCTCGCTTCGTCGAAATTGGTGGCCAGGATGACCTGGTAGCCGCGCCGTTCGAACGAGCGGCCCAGGGTGCGTGCAAACGCGGCATCGTCTTCCACGATCAGTAACAGACGGTCATCCTGCATGGTGGTCGCTTTCTCTTTCCAGTTTGATGGCCGCCAGCGGCAAGGCCAGGTGCACCACCGCCCCGCCCTGCACCCGGTTGCGTGCCGTCACCGTGCCGCCCAGGGTACGCGCGACATTGACCACCAGGAACAAACCGAGGCCGCCGCCGGGCTTGCCCTTGCTGCTTTGGTACGGCTTGCCCAGGTGCGTCAGCATCGACGGCTCGAAGCCAGGGCCCGCATCGGTAATGACCAGGTGCAAGGCGTCCGCTTCGCGCGTCGCTTCGAAACGCAGCCACTCGGGCGATGCTTCCAGCGCATTGTCGAGCACATTGCAGATGGTTTGCTTCAAGGTCGAATCGAAGACGACGGGCACGTCGTGCTCGATGCGGTTATCGTACTCGAAACCCTGGATCGGGCGGCTGGTGCGCCACTCGTCGACCAGGTCGTTGAGGAAGGTATTGATCGTCGTTTTCACGGAAGATTCCCCGCGCGCCTCGCCCGCGGACAATAAAATGCCGCTGACAATGCTCTTGCAGCGCTGCAACTGGGCCTGCATTTCCGTGATTTCTTCCAGCAATTCGCTGTTCTTGCTCAATTCCGGCATGCGGCGCCAGTCGCCGAGGATGACGGAGAGTGTTGCCAGCGGCGTGCCCAGCTCGTGCGCGGCGCCCGATGCCAGCAAGCCCATGCGGATGATGTGCTCTTCTTCCGCCGCGCGCTGGCGCAAGTCCGCCACCTTGGCGTCGCCGGCGCGCTGGTTGCGGTTGATGCGCGTGATGAACACCACGAGCAAGGCGGCGTTCAGGATGAAACAGATCAGCAAGCCCTGCACGTACAGGCTGGAAAAGCCCCGCTCGGGGTCGATCGGCAGAATCAAGGGGCCGGGCAGCAATGCCAGGCCGGCCAGGCACAGGCTCGTAATGGCCACCATGATCCACGTCGACCACACTTCCAGCAGGACGGCGCTGAGGATGACTTGCAACAAATACAGGAAGGCAAACGGATTGCTGATGCCGCCGCTCAGGTAGAGCTGGGCCGTCAACACGGTGACGTCGACCAGCAGCGCGAGGAACAACGCCGTGTTGGAGACGGGCTGGCGTTCATGCCAGCGCAGCAGGCTGGCAAGGTTAAAAGCGATGAGGCAGGACAACACTTCGAGCATGTAGGGCACGGGCAAGGCGATGCCCAGTCCCACGCCCACGCCGAAGATCGTGCTGATCTGGCCGATCACGGCCAGCCAGCGCAGCTGGATCAGCAGCTTCATGTTCTGGTGGCCGGCCGGATGTTCCATCTCGGCCGCCACCGCGCCGCGCTCTAACACTTCGCGGTTGGGCAGGATCTCAATCCTGCCCGGCATGGTCGCTCTCTTGCGTGCCTGCGCGACGGCGCGCGCGGCGGCGCTTGTCTTCGCGCACGATCCACCACGTGATGCCGGCCACCATCAGGGCCAGCGCGAACCACGTCAGGGCGTACACGAGGTGGTTGTTGTGGAAGGAAATCACGGTCAGGCCGCCGACCGGTGCGTCGCTGGCCGTTTCCGATTTTGCCTTTGCGTCGACAAAATATGGCGCCACGTTGGTCAGCATGTGCGAGGCGCAAATGGCGGCCACGTCGCGCGAATACCAGTGCTGCGTGGCAGGACTGTTTTCGCGCAAGAAACCGCCGCCCGTTTCGCTGACGCGCAGCAAGCCGTCGACGTGCACGATGCCGGCCGGCGTGCTGGCGGCGATGCCTTCGCGTTTCGGCACGAAGCCGCGGTTGACCAGCACGGTGCTGCCATCGGCCAGACGCAAGGGCGTCATCAGCCAGTAACCGCTGCCCAGTGCCGTCGTTGCTTGCACCAGGGTATTAAAAATGGGGAGATAGGTACCGGAGAGTCGCACATGGCGGTATTCGTCCGTTTGCTGCGTGATGCTGGCCCAGGCTGCGGGTCCAGGGGCGTCCGTTGCGGGCGCATGTACGCGTTGTTCGACGCGCTCGATCAGGTCAAGCTTCCAGAACAGGCGCTTGACTTGCCAGGTGCCCAAGGCACAGAAACCGGCAAACAAGATCCCCGCCAGCAAGGCTAATGCGTAGCGCACAGCCATGCCGCGTGGGCCTGGCGCGGCATCTTGCGATGCGGCGCCAGGGGCGCGCCCGGTGTTGCTTGGGCGCGTATTACTCATCATGGAGCCGTTTTCGTATGCATGTACTCAGGCATCAGATCCGGCATCATGTTGTGGTTCATGTGGTACATGACCCACAGGGAGCCGGCCATGGCAATGCCCACGATCATGATGGTGAAGATCAGCGCCATCATGTTCCAGCCGCCTTCGGACTTGGTGTTCATGTGCAGGAAGTACACCATGTGTACCACCACTTGAACAGCCGCGAACGCCAGCAGGACCAGGCCCATGGTGCCCGAGTTGGTGATGGCTTTCGTCATCACCAGCCAGAAAGGAATGGCCGTCAGGATCACCGACAGGATGAAACCGATCGTGTAGCTTTTCAGGCTGCCATGATCGTGGTTGTCATGGTGGTGGCTATCGCCGTGTGTGTGGTGGTCGCTCATGGCAGCACTCCCATCAGGTAGACAAAGGTGAAGACGCCGATCCAGATGACGTCCAGGAAGTGCCAGAACAGCGACAGGCACATCATGCGGCGGCCGTTTTCCGGGGTCAGGCCATGCTTGTTCAACTGGAACATCAAGGTCACGAGCCAGATCACGCCGAACGTCACGTGCAAGCCGTGGGTACCGACCAGCGCGAAGAACGACGACAGGAACGCGCTGCGTTGCGGACCGGCGCCTTCGTGGATCAGATGAACGAATTCATACATTTCCAGCGACAGGAAGGCCAGGCCGAACAGGCCCGTGATGCCCAGCCAGACCAGGGTGCTGCGCAATTGCTTGCGCTGCATGGCCAGCATGGCGAAGCCGTAGGTGATCGACGACAGCAGCAGCATGGCCGTGTTGACGGCCACCAGCGGCAGATCGAACAGCGCGGCGCCCGTCGGGCCGTCCGCGTAGCTGCGGCCGACCACGGCGTACGTGGCGAACAGACAGGCGAAGATCAGGCAATCGCTCATCAGGTAGAGCCAGAAACCCAGCAGGCTGCCGTTTTCCGGGTGGTGCTCGCGCACAAAGTAGCTGCGCGTGCTTGGTGCGGCGCCAGCGGCGCCGGTGTTATGGGCGATGGTATCAGACATGGCTGCTCAGCAATTTAGTATAAGCGTCTTCGGTACGGACCACTTCTTCCGCAGGAATGTAGTAATCGCGCTTGTAGTTAAAGGTATGGACGATGATGGTAACCATCATGATCACGAAGCCAATGCTGGCGACGAGCCACATTTGCCAGATCAGGCCAAAACCGACCAGTGCGGACAGTGCGGCGATCACGAAACCAGCCCAGGTGTTCTTCGGCATGTGGATCTTCGTGAAACCGGACGTCGGACGCTGGTAACCGTGTTTCTTCATGTCAGTCCATGCATCGAGTTCGTGCACTTGTGGCGTGAAGGCGAAATTATAGTCTGGCGGTGGCGACGACGTCGACCATTCCAGCGTACGGCCGCCCCATGGGTCACCGGTCACGTCGCGCAGAGCGTGACGGTTGCGGTAGCTGACGAAGAACTGGATCAGCATGGAGCCGATACCCAGTGCGATCGAGACAGCGCCAAACCAGGCGATGATGGTCCAGATTTGCAACGATGGATCTTCGAAGTGATTGACACGACGGGTCACGCCCATCAGGCCCAGCACGTACAGCGGCATGAAGGCCAGGTAGAAGCCGACGAACCAGAACCAGAACGAGCACTTGCCCCAGAACACGTCGAGCTTGTAGCCGAAGGCTTTCGGGTACCAGTAGTTAATCGCAGCGAAGACACCGAAGACCACGCCGCCGATAATCACGTTATGGAAGTGGGCGATCAGGAACAGGCTGTTGTGCAGCACGAAGTCAGCTGGTGGTACGGCCAGCAATACGCCGGTCATGCCGCCGATGGTGAAGGTGACCATGAAGCCGATCGTCCACAGCATGGGCAGTTCAAAACGGATACGGCCGCGGTACATGGTAAACAGCCAGTTGAAGATCTTCGCGCCCGTCGGGATCGAGATGATCATCGTCGTGATGCCGAAGAAGGAATTGACGCTGGCGCCCGAACCCATGGTGAAGAAGTGATGCAGCCATACCAGGTACGACAGGATCATGATGACGCAGGTGGCGTACACCATCGAGGCGTAGCCGAACAAACGCTTGCTGCTGAACGTGGCGACGACTTCCGAGAACACGCCGAACAGCGGCAGGATCAGGATGTAGACCTCTGGGTGGCCCCAGATCCAGATCAGGTTGACGTACATCATGGCGTTGCCGCCCAGTTCCGTCGTGAAGAAGTTAAAGCCTGCAACGCGGTCCAGCGACAGCATGGCCAGCACAGCCGTCAGCACCGGGAAAGCGGCGACGATCAGGATGTTGGTGCACAGTGCGGTCCAGGTGAAGACGGGCATTTTCATCCAGGTCATGCCTGGCGCGCGCATCTTGACGATGGTGGCGATCAGGTTGACACCGGACAATAGCGTCCCGACCCCGGCAATCTGCAAGGACCAGATGTAATAGTCTACCCCCACGTCCGGACTGCCGACGATGCCCGACAGTGGTGGATACGCCAGCCAGCCCGTGCGGGCGAATTCGCCGACGAACAGCGAAGCCATGACCAGGGCGGCGCCCATGGTGGTCATCCAGAAGCTGAAGTTGTTAAGGAATGGGAAAGCCACGTCGCGCGCGCCGATTTGCAGCGGCACCACGTAGTTCATCAGACCCGTCACGAAAGGCATCGCGACGAAGAAGATCATGATCACGCCGTGAGCGGTGAAGATCTGGTCGTAGTGATGCGGTGGCAGGAAGCCGGCATTGTCGCCAAAGGCGACAGCCTGCTGGGTACGCATCATCAGCGCATCGGCAAAGCCGCGCAGCAGCATGACGAGACCCAGGATCATGTACATGATACCGATTTTTTTATGGTCGATACTGGTGATCCAGTCGCGCCACAGGGTACCCCAGACGCGGAAATACGTCAGTGCCGCAACGAGTGCGATACCGCCCAGGGCAACCATGGCAAAGGTCACCAGCAGGATAGGTTCGTGAAATGGAATTGCATCCCAAGTCAGACGGCCGAATATAAGCTTCGTCAGATCAATATGGTCTAGCATTGTTACTCTCAGAGAAAAAAGGGAGGCGCCAGGCAAACGGCGCCAGTATCTGCAGCGCAATGCGCTGCGGGATTCATGCAGTTGTTACTTGGCTTGAACGCCCTTTTCAACCACTGCATCGCTAGCGACTACTGCCGTTACGGCCGCTACCGGGCTATTTGCCATCGTCAACTTATATGGCTGGACCGGCGTCACGCACAGGGCGTCGGAAACGATGGTGCGGTTCAGGATTGCCTTGTACAGGTCGTTTGGCACGGCGCTGTAGCGGCGGACCGGATCGCGTTCGCTAGGCTGGGCCAGCGACAGGTAGTCGTCGCGGTTCAGTGCGCCGCCACCGGCACGTGCCGATTCCACCCATTTGTCGAAGTCCGCATCATTGACACCGTGGAACTTGAAGCGCATGCCCGAGAAACCGGCACCGCTGTAGTTCGCGGAGAAGCCCTTGTAGACACCAGGCTTGTTGATGACGGCATTCAACTGCGTTTCCATGCCCGGCATGGCGTAGATCTGACCTGCCAGTGCGGGGATGAAGAACGAGTTCATGACGGACGACGCGGTGATCTTGAAGCGGATTGGACGATCGACAGGCGCGTACAGTTCATTCACGGAAGCGATGCCTTGCTCCGGGTAGATGAACAGCCATTTCCAGTCCAGGGCCACGACTTCGACGATCATCGGCTTGTGGCTGGCAGGAATAGGACGGTTGGCGTCGATACGGCTCAATGGGCGGTATGGATCGAGGGTGTGGGTACTGATCCAGGTCAGCAGGCCCAGCACGATAATGATCAACAGGGGCGCGCCCCAGATAATCAGCTCGAGGCGAGTCGAGTGGTCCCAGTCCGGCTCGTATTTGGCCGCGGTGTTGTTTTTTCTATAGCGCCATGCGAAAAGCAGGGTCAGGGCGATTACCGGAACGATAATCAACAGCATCAGCAATGTCGAGATGACAATCAGATTGCCTTGCTGAACTGCGATGTCACCAGACGCATTCAGTACCACCGTATTGCAACCAGCCAACAATGCGAGAGGTAAAAGAAGCAGTCCGTGACGAACTTTTAATGAAAACATACAGGAAAGTCCAGTACAGGGGATGAAGATATGGTACTGTATTCTCACTGGAGCGCGTTGGCAATTGGACGTTTTGTCCTACCCCTTGCTCGGATTTTCACTGGGTGGCTGCGGAGTTTTCCTACAGCTATCTATTGAATAGTCCTACTCCGGGCGTGAGACACCCGGGGTATGTTACGCGTTGGCCGAACTCGAAACTATATTGGAGACGATCATCATGTCCAGCACGCGCATACACAGCGGGGATGTACCCGCCGACTTTTCCCCCCACTCCCTGCGCGACGCACGCGGGGCTGGCATGGTCGAATCGCATATCGACCCCGGTGAGATCGCCGTCGGCGTGATCATCGGCCGCGCTTCCGAATACTTTGACTTCTTTGTCTACGCCATCGCCTCGGTGCTGGTGTTTCCACGCGTCTTCTTCCCGTTTGAAGAACGCCTGGAGGGTACATTATATGCATTCCTGATCTTTTCGTTCGCCTTCATCGCCCGTCCGTTCGGCACCGTGATCTTCATGGAGATCCAGCGCCGCATGGGACGCAGCGCCAAGCTGACATTCGCCCTCTTCCTGCTGGGCGTGTCGACGGCCGGCATCGCCTTCCTGCCGACCTACTCGCACCTGGGCTTTGCCGCCATCATCTGGCTGTCCGTGCTGCGCATTGGCCAGGGCGTGGCGCTGGGCGGTTCGTGGGATGGCTTGCCTTCGCTGCTGGCACTGAACGCGCCGGAAAACAAGCGCGGCTGGTACGCCATGTTGGGCCAGCTGGGCGCACCGGTTGGCTTCCTGATCGCCGCCGGCCTGTTCTGGTTCATGCTGACCACCCTGACGGATGAAGACTTCCTCGACTGGGGCTGGCGCTATCCTTTCTATGTGGCTTTCGCCATCAACGTGGTAGCCCTGTTTGCCCGTCTGCGCCTCGTGTCGACGAATGAATATGCGCGCCTGCTCGACGAACGCGAACTGCAGCCCGTGAGCGTGTTTGAAATGAGCCGCGGCCAGGGCCGCAACGTGCTGATCGGCGCCCTCGCCGCGTTGGCCAGCTACGCCCTGTTCCACCTCGTCACCGTGTTCCCGCTGTCGTGGATTTCCGTCTACCAGACGCGTTCCGCCTCGGACTTCCTGCAAATCCAGATGCTGGGCGCCGTGCTGGCCGCCGTCGGCGTGGTGATTTCCGGCGTGCTGGCCGATAAAGTGGGCCGCCGCACCACCCTGGGCGTGCTGGCCGTGCTGATCGCCATCTTCAGCGCCTTCGTGCCAACCCTGATGGGTGGCGGCAATACGGGCCAGGACGTCTTCATCCTCGTGGGCTTCAGCCTGCTGGGCTTGTCCTACGGCCAGGCAGCCGGCGCCGTGACGGCCAACTTCCCTGCCCGCTTCCGCTACACGGGCGCGGCCCTGACGTCCGACCTGGCCTGGCTGGTCGGTGCCGGCTTCGCCCCGCTCGTGGCGCTGGGCCTGTCGGCCAACTTCGGCCTCGCCTATGTCAGCTTCTACCTGCTGTCGGGTGCCGTCGCCTCGCTGGCCGCCCTGAGCCTAAACCGGGCGCTGGAAATCCGCGACTGACATATAGACTGACATATATATAGAGAGAGAGGCAATCCGGGTGGCAGCGCGCCGCCATCCGGAACACCCCAAAAACACCCCAAAAACGCCGGCACCGTCCGGCGTTTTTTCGTAGGTCGGCTTAGCCTGCAGGGCGTAAGCCGACAGGCGCCGCCACGAAGATTGTCAGATTACGCTGCGCTAATCTGACCTACGCAGCTAAAACTGACATATATATAGAGGCAATCCGGGTGGCAGCGCCCCGCCACCCGTAACACCCCAAAAACGCCGGCACCGTCCGGCGTTTTTTCGTAAGTCGGCTTAGCCCGCAGGACGTAAGCCGACAGGCGCCGCCACGAAGATGGTCAGATTACGCTGCGCTAATCTGACCTACGCAGCTAAAACTACCATATATGTATAGGCAATCCGGGTGGCAGCGCCCCGCCACCCGTAACACCCCAAAAAACGCCGGCACCGTCCGGCGTTTTTTCGTAGGTCGGCTTAGCCCGCAGGGCGTAAGCCGACAGGCGCCGCCACGAAGATTGCCAGATTACGCTGCGCTAATCTGACCTACGCAGCTAAAACCCGGCCCGGCCCGGCTCACTGTATCGACAGTTGCCGCCCACCCGTGCCTTCCTTCTTCGGCAAGTCCAGCAGCAGCACGCCATTTTCATAGCGGGCCTGCGCGCCGGCCTCGTCCACCTCGTGCGGCAGCACGAAACTGCGGTACTGCTGGCCGTACTCGCGTTCGCTGCGCACGGTCTTGCCGCCGCCGTCGCGCGTCACTCGCTCATCCTTGAGTTCGGCGCTGATGGAGACGCGGTTGCCGTCGATGGAGACTTTGATATCGTCCTTGTTGACGCCGGGAATGTCCGCCTGTACCTGATAGGCTTGTTCGGTTTCGGAAATGTCGACACGCATGCGTGCCGAACCGCCATCGCGCAAGCGCAAGGCGGGTGCGAAAAAGTCGTGCATGAATTCTTCCATGTCGCTGAACGGGTCGAAACGTGCCAGCGGGTTTTGCGGATCGCGACGGATCAGTTGATTAGCCATGATGTCCTCCTGCATGGGCTGGTTTGCACACGGCGGCCGTCCGCTTGGACGTCGCCACCTCCTGCATCTTAGGATGTCAACAACCAATCTCTTTGATCTGCCTCAATCGTGGCCAGCTTGATTTTTCCTCTACCTTCATCTGTGCGCTGCCCCGCATTGCACTACCTTGCGCCTGCGAAAAATGCCCCAAGGCTGTTATGCTAGCGCACGCTATGCTTGACCACCAGAAATCTTGCATTTCAATTAAAATTGATTTTTTCGCGACAGCCTTACACGGACATGATGAATACCAAGACCCCGATCGACTCCTTCAGCTTTCGCCGCATCCTCGCCCGCAACGTGACCTTGCCGCTGGTCATTGGGGTCGTCACGGCCCTCGTGTTCGTCGCCCTGATCGCCTACCTGCTCTCGGCCTTGCGCTCGGTCGAGCATTCCGAACGGGTAATCGGCAACGCGAATGAAGTCATGAAATTGTCGGTCGACCTGGAAACGGGCATGCGCGGCTATCTGCTGACGGGCGATGAAACTTTCCTGGCGCCGTATAAATCGGGCAAGGCCAAGATCGCCGTGGAAATGACCACCCTGCTGGACCTGGTATCCGACAGCCCCATCCAGGTGGACAGGCTGCGCCGCATCCGCGCGCTGCAAGGCCAGTGGCTCGATTACGCTGAAGGCGTGATCGCACAGCGCCGCAACAACCAGGAATTCCTTGCGCGCGTGCGCCAGGGCGAAGGCAAGCTGGAATTTGACGAAATCCGCCGCGAATTCCTCGCCTTCCTGTCCATGGAACAGCGGCTGCGCCAGGAACGGGCCGATACGGCCGAAAGCCGCACCATGCTGGCCGTGGTCGTGTTCCTCATCCTCAGCCTGGGATTGTCGGGCTTGCTCGCCTACCTGGGACGGCGCGAACTGCTGCGCCTTTCCGATATCTACAACGATGCGCTCGAGCAGCGCGGCAAGGACAACGACGTGCTGCAGGAGCAAGCGTGGCTGCGCACGGGGCAGACGGAACTGGCGGCCCACACGAGCGGCCAGTTGGGCTTGCCGCAACTGGGACGGCACGTGCTCGATTTCCTCGCCCACCGCCTCGACGTGGCCATCGCCACCCTGTACGTCGTCGACGAGGATGGCAGCCTGCGCCGCACGGCCGTGTACGGTTTCAACGAACAGGGCGTCAAGGAAAAACAGGTGTTCAAGCTGGGCGAAGGCCTGGTGGGCGAGACGGCGCGCGAAAAGCGCCTCAAGCATGTGCAGCAAGTGCCCGAGAACTACCTGACCGTGACGTCGAGCCTGGGCCGCGGCGCGCCGCTGGAACTGGTCCTGGCGCCCGTCAACAATGAAGGCGTCGTCAACGGCGTCATCGAACTGGGCTTTACGCATCCCGTCAGCGCCCGCGCCAAGGAATGGCTGAACCTGATTGCGGCGAACGTCGGCACCTCGCTGGAAGCGGCCCTGTACCGCCAGCGCCTGCAAAACGTGCTCGAAGAAACCCAGCAATTGAATGAAGAACTGGAAGTGCAGCAGGAAGAACTGCGCACGGCCAATGAAGAGCTGGGCGAACAGTCGCGCGTGCTGGAACAGTCGCAAGCCCACCTGGAAGAGCAAAAGGCGGCGCTCGAGCAGTCGAACGGGCAACTGGCCGTGCAGGCGCTGTCGCTGGACCAGAAAAATATGGCCATCGTCCAGGCGCACGCCCAGCTGGAAGCACGCGCGGAAGAATTGCAGCGGGCCAGCCGCTACAAGTCCGAATTCCTGGCGAACATGTCGCACGAGCTGCGCACGCCGCTGAACAGCTCGCTGATCCTGTCGAAACTGCTGTCGGACAACACCAGCGGCAACCTGACGCCGGAGCAAGTGACGTTTGCGCAAACCATCTATTCGGCCGGCAACGATTTACTCACCCTCATCAACGATATCCTCGACATTTCCAAGGTCGAGGCGGGCAAGCTGGAATTGACGCCGGAAAGCGTGCCTTTCGACGAACTGCTCAGCAGCATGAAAATGCTGTTTGGCGCCCAGGCCCAGCAAAAGAAACTGACACTGAGCGTCAAGGTAGCGCCGGATACGCCGCCGTCGCTCGTCAGCGACCGCCAGCGCCTTGAGCAAATCCTGAAAAACCTGCTGTCGAACGCCATCAAGTTTACCGATACGGGTACCGTGAGCTTGCACGTGAGCAGCGGCGCGGATGGCCAGGTGCGCTTCCAGGTGCAGGATTCGGGCATCGGCATTGCCGACGACCAGCAGCACAAGATTTTCGACGCCTTCCACCAGGCCGACGGCACCACCAGCCGCCGCTATGGCGGCACGGGACTGGGCCTGTCGATTTCGCGCGACCTGGCCGCCTTGCTGGGCGGCAGCATCGAGCTGGCCAGCACGCCAGGCCAGGGCAGCACGTTTACCCTGGTACTGCCGGCCGTCATGCCGGAGCGCGCCGTGGAAGCGGAGCCGGCCCCGGCCGCAGTGCCGCAAGCGCCCGCAAAAATCGCGGCCGCCGCGCCCAAGCCGGCGCCCGCCGCCAAGCCCGTGCCGCTGCCCACCTTCCAGGATGACCGCGACAGCGTGCCGGCCGCCAAGACGGGCCAGCGTTCCGTGCTGGTGATCGAGGATGAACCGTCGTTTGCCGGCATCCTGTTCGACCTCGCGCATGAAATGCAATACCGCTGCCTGGTGGCGCACGGCGCCGATGAAGGCTTGCGCCTGGCCGAAGAATTCCTGCCCGACGCCATCCTGCTCGACATGGGCTTGCCGGACCGTCCGGGTTTGCTGGTCTTGCAGCAGCTCAAGGAAAACCCGCTGACGCGCCACATTCCCGTGCACATCGTGTCTGGCAACGACCAGATCCAGGAAGCGATGCAGTTGGGCGCCATCGGCTACGCCACCAAGCCGCGCACGCGCGAGCAGCTGAAGGAAGTGTTCCGCAAGCTCGAGTCGAAATTCACGCAGCAGATGAAGCGCATCCTGCTGGTCGAGGACGACGAACGCCAGCGCGAAAGCGTGGTGCACCTGATCAGCGACGACGACGTGGAAATCACGGCCGTGGCGCTGGGCGAACAAGCGCTGGAATTGCTGAAAACGCAGATCTTCGACTGCATGATCATCGACTTGAAGCTGCCCGACATCCAGGGCAACGAATTGCTCGAACGCATGGAGCATGAAGAGCTGTGCTCGTTCCCGCCCGTCATCGTCTACACGGGCCGCAACCTGAGCCGCGAGGAAGAAGCGGACCTGATGAAGTATTCGCGCTCGATCATCATCAAGGGTGCCCGTTCGCCCGAACGCCTGCTCGACGAAGTCACCCTCTTCCTGCACAAGGTGGAATCGGAACTGTCGAGCGAGCGCCAGGGCATGCTGCAGCAGGTGCGCAGCCGCGAACGCGTGTTTGAAGGACGCAAGATCTTGCTCGTGGACGACGACGTGCGCAATATCTTTGCCCTCACCAATGCGCTGGAACAGCGAGGCGTGGTGGTGGAAATCGGCCGCAACGGCTTCGAAGCCATCAGCAAGCTCAACAGCGTGGACGATATCGACCTCGTGCTGATGGATGTCATGATGCCGGGCATGGATGGCCTGGAAGCGACCCGCCTGATCCGCGCCGATGGCCGCTACAACAAGCTGCCGATTATCGCCATCACGGCCAAGGCCATGAAGAATGACCAGGAAGAATGCCTGCAGGCGGGCGCGTCCGATTACCTGGCCAAGCCGATCGACCTTGATCGTTTGTATTCGCTGCTGCGCGTGTGGATGCCGAAGATGGAACGCATCTGATGTCCCAGCGCACCACGGACGCGCAGCTGCAGGCGCTGATGGAAGCGCTGTACCAGCGCTACAGCTATGATTTTCGCGACTATTCCCTGCCCTCGCAGCGGCGCCGCCTCAATCATGCGCTAGACCGCTTGCATTGTGCAGATGTGCCTGCCCTCCAGCAGCGCGTGCTGGACGACCCGGCCGCCTTTGGCGACCTGCTGCAGATTTTGACCGTGCCCGTCACGCAAATGTTCCGCGACCCCGCATTTTTCCTCGCCTTGCGCGAACACGTGGTGCCCGTGCTGAAAACCTACCCGTCGCCGACCATCTGGGTGGCCGGCTGCTGCACGGGGGAAGAAGCGCTGTCGCTGGCCATCGTGCTGCACGAGGAAGGCTTGCTCGAACGCAGCACGATCTACGCCACCGATATCAATCCACAAGCGCTGGCCACGGCCGCACGCGGCGCCTATCCGCTGCACCGGCTTGAAGAATATGGCGCCAACTACCTGGCCGCGGGCGGCCTGGGCCAACTGGCCGACTATTACATGGTCGAGCATGCCACGGCACGTTTCCAGCAGCGTCTGCTCGACAAGATCAACTTTGCCGACCACAGCCTGTCCACGGACAGCGTGTTTATTGAAACGCAATTGATTTTGTGCCGTAACGTCTTGATTTACTTTAATAAAACCTTGCAGGAACGGGCCCTGGGCCTGTTCCACGATTCGCTGTGCCACCGGGGCTTCCTGGGCTTGGGCAGCAAGGAAAGCACGCATTTCACGCGCTTTGCCCCCGACTTCGAGCCATTGCCGGGTCCTGAAAAGCTCTACCGCAAGCGTGCGCCGTCGCACGCCGCTTCCCACTACGCTGGACGGCACATGCCAGGAATGAAACATGATGAATGAAACAAGCACCAAACTGCTGATCGTCGACGACTTGCCGGAGAACTTGCGCGCGCTCAACGCGCTGATACGCGAAAGCGACCGCAGCGTCTATCAGGCCTCGTCCGGCGAAGAAGCGCTGGCCCTGCTGCTCGAGCACGATTTCGCGCTGGCCATCCTCGACGTGCAAATGCCGGAGATGGATGGTTTTGAGCTGGCGCAATTGATGCGCGGCACGGAAAAGACGCGCCACATCCCCATCGTCTTCGTCACGGCGGCCGGCAAGGAAATGAATTTTTCCTTCCAGGGCTATGAAAGCGGCGCTGTCGATTTCCTGCACAAGCCGCTCGACATCAATGCCGTGCAAAGCAAGGTCAACGTGTTTGTCGCCCTGCACCAGCAGCGCAGCGAGACACGGCGTCAGGTGCAGGCGCTCGAGCACAGCCGCCAGCAGCAGGAAGCGTTATTGAAGGAATTGCGCGCCACGCAGGCTGAACTGCAGCGCTCGCTGCGCCTGCGCGACGAATTCATGTCCATGGTGGCGCACGAACTGCGCACGCCGTTGAACACGCTGTTCCTGGAAACGCAGATGCGCACCGTCAACCTGGAACGGGGCAACCTGGCCGCCTTCGAGCCGGACAAGCTGGGCAAGATGGTGGCGCGCGACGGGCGGCAAATCCGCAGCATGGTGCGCCTGATCGACGATATGCTCGACGTGTCGCGCATCACCAGCGGCAAGCTGTCGATCCGCCGCGAAGCCGTCGACCTGACCTGCCTCGTGCGGCGCGTGGCGGACGACCTGGGACCGTATGCGGCCGCATCGGGCAGCGTGCTGGAAGTGATGGCCTTCGAGCCCATCCACGGTTTCTGGGACGCCTTCCGCGTCGAACAGATCGTTGTCAATCTGATCAGCAACGCCGTGCGCTACGGCCAGGGCCAGCCCGTGGAAATCAGCCTGGCGCACACGCAGAACAGCGCCGTCATCGAAGTGCGCGACCATGGCATCGGCATCAATGCGCGCGACCAGGAACGCATTTTCGATGCCTTCGAGCGTGTCATGCACCAGGACCGCACGGGCGGACTGGGCCTGGGCCTGTTCATCACCAAGCAGCTGGTCGATGCGCATGGCGGCGCCATCACCCTGCAAAGCCAGCCCGGTAATGGCGCCCTGTTCAGCGTCACCCTGCCGCTGGCCGGCAGCTGAGGCCGGCATGACCAGCACACCCGTCCCCCGCAGCCAGGCCGGCGCCAGCGGCGTCGCCTTTTTGCTGCAACTGGAACGCCGGCTGCGCCTGCTGCAAGACACGGGCGAGATTCTTTCCCTGTCGGCCCAGCTGCTGGGACAACGCCTGGGCGCCCAGCAAGTGGCCTGTTTCGATATCGACCAGACCCTGCAGTGCCCCACCTTGCAGCATGCGTGGAGCGATGGCCTGGCGCCGGGCGCCGCCGGCGAGTATTTCCTCGGCGATTACGCGGCAGGCCTGGCCGATGCGCTTGCCGCCGGCCAGGCGCTCGCCGTCAGCGATGTGGCAAGCGACCCGCGCACAGCCATGCCGGCCGCGCTGGCCGCGTTCGCGCGTCTGGGCATCCGTGCCTTCCTGAACATTCCGATTGCCAAGGATGGCCAGCTGGCGGCCCTGTTCGTCGTGCACAGCAGCGCGGCGCGCCTGTGGCATGCGGACGAGATCGAACTGGCCGTGCAAGTGTCGGAACGCGTCTGGTCGACCATTTTGCGGGCTCGGGCGGAATCGCGTTTGCGCGCCCTGACTGCCAGCATGGAAACGCAAGTGGCCGAGCGCACGCGCGAATTCGGCCGCACCTGGAACGTCAGCCCCGACTTGCTGGGCGTGCTTAACCTCGACGGCTATTTCGAACACTCGAACCCCGCCTGGCAAGCCACCTTGGGCTGGTCCGTG
Source organism: Janthinobacterium sp. LS2A (assembly GCF_036543145.1). Taxonomy (NCBI): domain Bacteria; kingdom Pseudomonadati; phylum Pseudomonadota; class Betaproteobacteria; order Burkholderiales; family Oxalobacteraceae; genus Janthinobacterium; species Janthinobacterium sp. LS2A. The sequence continues at coordinate 801,192 of NZ_JAZHPB010000001.1, read as the reverse complement.
GAGGAAATCCGCACGACGAAATTTTTTGAACTGATCCATCCGGACGACTTGCCGCGCACCTATGCGGCCTGGGATGCGGCCAACCAGGGCCAGCCGGCGCTGCGCTTCGAAAACCGCTACCGCCACAAGCTGGGCGGCTGGCACTGGCTGTCGTGGGTGGCCGTGCCCGAGGGCGAGAAGGTGTATTGCAGCGCGCGCGACATTACCGTGGAAAAGAAGCTGGAAGCGGAACTGGCCGCGCGCAACAGCGAGCGCGAGCGCCTGTGGCGCAGCGCGCAAGACCTGATGGTGGCCATCGATGCCGAAGGCTGCTTTGCCGCCGTCAACCCGGCCGCCGGCGCCATCCTGGGCTGGCTGCCCGAGGAAATGCTGGGCCGCAGCATCTTCGACTTCGTGCTGGCCGAAGATGCGGCCGCCACGCGCCAGGCGCTGGCGCAAGTGACGCAAGAGGCCAGGCCCAGCTTTGAAAACCGCTACCGGCACCGCGATGGCGGCCACCGCTGGCTGTCGTGGGTGACGGCCACCGAAGGCGACCTGATATTTGCCACCGGGCGCCATGTCACCGTGGAAAAAGAGGCGCAAAACACCTTGCGCCTCATGCAGGAATCGTTGCGCCACAGCGAGATGGCCTTGCTGCAATCGCAAAAGCTCGAAGCGCTGGGCAAGCTGACGGGCGGCGTGGCCCACGATTTCAATAACGTGCTGCAAATTATCTCGGGCAATCTGCAGCTGCTGCAGCTGAGCCTGGACAACGACCCGCTGGCCGCCAAGCGTATCGCCAGCGCCTCGGCCGCCGTGGAACGGGGCGCCAAGCTGTCGGCCCAGCTGCTGGCCTTTGCGCGGCGCCAGCCATTGAAACCGCTGGTGACGGACCTGGCGCAGCTGCTGCGCTCGACGGAAGAGCTGCTGCGGCGCGCCACGGGCGAAACCATCGAAACGCGCTGGCTGCTGGCCGACGACTGCTGGCGTGCCCTGGTCGACCCGCACCAGCTGGAAAACGTCATCCTCAACCTGGCCATCAATGCGCGCGACGCCATGGATGGCCAAGGCCAGCTGACCATCGAACTGAGCAACATCGTGCTGGACAGCGATTACGCGGCCCGCCATGCGGACGTGGCGCCCGGCGACTACGTGCTGCTGGCCGTCTCGGATACGGGCGCGGGCATTCCGGCCGAGCTGCTGGACAAGATTTTCGAGCCGTTCTTCACGACAAAGAAAGAAGGCGAAGGCACGGGCCTGGGCCTGTCCATGGCCTATGGCTTCCTGCGCCAGAGCGGCGGCCACCTGACGGTGGACAGTCTGCCTGGCCATGGCAGCACCTTCCGCATCTACCTGCCGCGCTCGCTGGAAGCGGAAACGGAACTGCCGCTGCAGCTGGATGGCCCCGTGCTGGGCGGCAAGGAAACCATCCTCGTCGTGGAAGACGACGTGCAGGTGCAGACGACGGTGGTCGACATGCTGCGCGGCCTCGGTTACGTCGTGCTGCGCGCCAGCGATGGCGAAAGCGCACTGGCCGTCATCGGCAGCGGCGTGCCCATCGACCTGCTGTTTACGGACGTGGTGATGCCAGGCAAAGTGGCCAGCACGGCGCTGGCGCGCCAGGCCCGCGTGCTGCTGCCGCAGCTGGCCGTATTGTTTACCTCGGGCTACACGCAGGACGCCATGATGCAGGGCGGCCGGCTGGAACCGGGCGTGGAGTTGTTGAGCAAGCCTTACCGGCGCGAAGACCTGGCGCGGCGCATCCGCCACCTGCTGGCCAACGGCCGCCACGTGACGGCCCTGCACCAGTATCGCGCGCAGCTGGCGCCGCCGCAACCTGCCGCACCCGCACAGCCGGCGGGACGACATATTTTGTTGGTGGAAGATAATGCGGACGCGCGCGCGATGACAGGCGACCTGCTGGCCATGCTGGGCCACACGGTGCTGGCCGTGGGCACGGCCGAAGAAGCCTTGCCCCTGCTGGGCACGCCGGGACTGGAACTGCTGCTGACCGATATCAGCCTGCCGCGCATGTCGGGCGTCGAGCTGGCCCAGTTGGCGGCCCGCGAGCAGCCGCGGCTGGAAGTGGTGTTTTCCACCGGCCATGCGCCGGCCAATTCCGGCGTGCTGGACCCGCAAGCGCGCTTCCTCGTCAAACCATTTAGCGTCGAGCAATTGCAGCAAGCCTTGCTGACACCAAACTAGTAAACGTCGAGCCGGCGCGCCTTCAGTGCGCCGGCCAGCTCTTCCAGACCAAACGGCTTGCGTAGGAAACGGGCGTTGGCGTCCTGCATCAGGCTGGCGCCCCAGTCGTGTCCGGAAGCAAACACCACGTCCAGCTGCGGCCAGTGTGCGCGCGCATGGCGCGCCAGTTCCAGGCCGGACATCGTGGGCAGGCTGATGTCCGTCACCAGCACGTCCAGGCCCGGCATGGCCAACAGCGGCATGGCCGCTTCCGCGCTGGCCACGCCGTGCACGGTGTGCCCCAGCATATTGAGCATTTCCGTCGTCATTTCACGCGCATCGTCATTGTCTTCCACCAGCAGGATGCGCCTCCCGGACGGGTCGGGCGCGCCCACGAGGCGGCGGTCGGCCAGCAAATGGCGGATGCGCCGCGCCAGGTCTTCGCGCTGGTACGGTTTGCTCAACAGCTCCACGCGCGGGTCCAGCCGCCCACCCTGCATGATGGCATTGTGCGTATAGCCCGAGGTAAACAATACGGCCAGTTCCGGCAGCAGCAGCCTGGCCTGCTGCGCCAGTTGCTTGCTGCTGACGGGGCCGGGCATGACCACGTCCGTAAACAGCAGGTCGATGGCCACGCCCGTGCCCAGCAGGGCCAGCGCCGAGGCGCCGTCATCGGCATGCAGCACGTCGTAGCCTAGGCCGCGCAGCATGTCGACCACCGTGTGCTGCACGGGCGCATCGTCTTCCACGACGAGGATGGTCTCGCCACCGCCCAGCACGGGACCCGTCAGGCTCGGTGGCGGTTCGGCCAGTTTTTCCAGCGAACGGGGCAGATAAATCTTGAACGTCGTGCCGGCGCCCGGCGCGCTGTGCACCTTGATGTGGCCCGCGCTCTGGCGGATGAAACCGTACGCCATGGACAGGCCCAGGCCCGTGCCCTCGCCTTCGCGCTTGGTGGTAAAGAAGGGCTCGAAGATCTGGTCGATCACGTCGCGTTCCATGCCGTGGCCCGTGTCGGTGATGGTCAGCAGCACGTATTGTCCTTCCAGCACGTCCGCATGCTGGCTGGCGTAGGCGGCGTCTAGCGTGACGTTGCTCAAGGTAAAAGTCAGGCGCCCGCCCTTGTCCATCGCATCGCGCGCGTTGATGGCCATGTTCAGCAGCACGTTTTCCATCTGATTCGGGTCGACCAGCGTATGCCACAGGCCGTCGCTGATGAAGGTTTCCTCGGTAATCGCCTCGCCCAGCGCGCGGCGGATCAGCTCATGCATGCGGCGCAGCAAACGGCCCAGGTCCGTCACCAGCGGTTTCAACGGCTGGCGCCGCGCAAAGGCCAGCAGCTGCGACGACAGCTTGGCGCCCCGCTCGACGGCCGAGGCGGCCGAATCGAGGCGGCGGGCCGCCTGCGGATTGTCGGCCACCGTCAGTTTTAGCAACTGCAAATTGCCGGAAATGATCTGCAGGACGTTATTGAAATCGTGGGCCACGCCACCCGTCAGCTTGCCGATCGATTCGAGCTTTTGCGCCTGCAATAAAGCTTGCTCGCTGCGCACCAGCGCCAGCCGCGCCTCTTTTTCATCGGTGACGTCGCGGCCGATGGCATGGATCAGCTTTTGCGCCGGCACGGCCGTCCAGGAAATCCAGCGGTAGCCACCATCGCGGCGCCGGTAGCGGTTTTCCATGCGCAAGGTGGGCGCGCCATGGGCCAGGCGCGACAAGTCCTGCAAGGCCGCCATGCGGTCGTCGGGATGCACGAGGCTGATGAAGTCCATACCCAGTGATTCGACTTCCGGGCGCTCGAGTATCTTGCTCCAGGCGGGATTGACGGCGATGATCATGCCGGACAAATCCGCCACCAGCATGATGTCGGTCGACAGCCGCCACATGCGGTCGCGGTCGGCCGTGCGGTTGGCCATTTCCACTTCCAGCGAGGAATTCAGGTAGGCCATCTTTTCCAGCACGTTCTTCTGTTCCTGCACGTCCGTATTCGTGCCCACCCAGCGAAGTACCTTGCCCGCCTCGTCGAACAGGGGCAAGGCGCGCGCGAGGAACCAGCGGTAAGCGCCGTCGCTGGCGCGACGCATGCGGAACTCCTGCTCATAGGCGCTGGCCGTGGCGACGGCCCGGTCCCAGCTTCTCTGCGTGGTCTGCACGTCGTCCGGATGCACGCAGTGGCGGAAACCGCTGGATACGAGCGACTTCATCGATTGCCCCGTGTATTCGCACACCTGTTCGTTGACCCAGTAGGTGGCGCCGCTGCCATGCGCGAGCCAGGCCTGGTTGGGCATGGTGGACGCGAGCGAACGGAACTGCGCCTCGCTGTCGAGCAAGGCATTGCGCGCCTGCCAGTGTTCGTCGATATCCTCGCACGAGCCATACCATTTCACGGCCTGGCCGCGCTCGTCCCGCCGGCAATATGCGCGCGAATGCACCCAGCGGTACTGGCCATCCTGCCGGCGCACGCGCATTTCCTGGTCGAAAGGCTGGCCGCTGCCCACCGCTTCGCTCCAGGCCGCCAAGGAATGGGGAATGTCTTCGGGGTGGATGGCTTCCAGCCAGCTGGTGCCCAGGCCGTTGCCGCCAGTCCATTCGCGCCAGCGCTGCGCGACATAGTCGAGCTTGCCGTCGATATCGGCCGTCCACAGCACTTGCGTGTTCAGTTCGATGGCGTAATGAAAGTGTTCGCGGCTGTCGTGCAGCGCCTGTTCCAGCTGGCCCCGCTCGATGACATGCGCGGCCACGCGCGCGGCCAGCGCCAGCAGTTCGATCTCGGGTTGCGTGGGATGGCATGTCGCCTGGAAAAACAGGCCCAGCACGCCCAGGATATGCCCCTTGGCGCCAAAGACGGGGGCGACCCAGCAGGCGCGGTAGCCGTGCAGCAAGGCTTCCTTGCGTCCCGCGCTCCAATGCACGTCGCGCGTGATGTCGCCGCAATACACGGGCGCGCCGGAAAAGGCCGCCGTGCCGAACGGGGATGGCTGTTCGCCGCCATGGCGCAAGGCCAGGCACAGGTCTTGTGGCAGACTGGGTGCAGACAAGCCGCAAAAGCGGTCGGACTCGTCGATCAGCACCAGGCAGGCATGCGCGCCGCCATCGGCCAGCGCTTGCAGCGCCAGCAACAAATGCTCCAATGCATGGGCCAGGTCGGCGCCTGCCGCGATGCTGCCCAGCGCACTATGCTCGGCGTCCAGCAAGGAAAGAATGTTGTTTGCGTGCACCGTGTCGATAAGGGGAAAACTGATGCCCGGAATATACCATGTGGCAACCCTCTTGCAGGAGGAAACAGCGCATCGCTTGATCTCTACGTGCACGTGCCCCTATGCTAAAGTGTTGCTCTCTTCTCAAGCGAGTTCCAGCATGCCTACTTCCCTGCCGTCCTCCCTGATCGCCACCGCCCTGCTCGCCTGTGCCCACGGCGCCGTCGCCGCCCCCATGAGCCTGGACGACTACCTGGCCCTGAACGGCCCCCCGCCTACGGCGCAGATCCCCTATGGCCCCGCGCCGTCGCAATACGCACAGCTGTTCCGGCCCGAAGGCAGCGGCCCGTTCCCCGTCGTCGTGCTCGTGCATGGCGGCTGCTGGACGGTGGCCTTCGGCGGCATCAAGCAGATGCGTAACGTGGCCGGCGCCCTCGTCGCGCAAGGCATCGCCGTGTGGAATGTCGAGTACCGCCGCGTCGACGAGCCGGGCGGCGGCTATCCGGGCACCTACGAAGACATGCACGCGGCACTCGACAGCCTGCGGCAGCACGCGCCCCAATACCAGCTGGACGTGAACCGCATCGTCGCCATGGGCCACTCGGCCGGCGGCCAGCTGGTGCAATGGATCGCCGGACGGGAAAAACTGCCAAAGACCAGCCCCCTGTACCGCGACAAGTTGCTGCCAGTGAAAAACATCGTCAGCCTGGGCGGCCTGGCCGACCTGCGCCATGAAAAGGACTTGATCAAGACCAGCTGCGAGCGCGACATCGCCCAGCTGGCAGGCCAGCCCAGCGCAACGCGCCCCGACATCTACAGCGACACCAACGCCGCCGACCTGATCCCCAACGGCAGCCGCACTGTGCTGGCCACGGGAGAACTCGACACCATCTCCCCTCCCCGCGTGGCGCACGACTATGCGGCCAAGGCCACGCTGGCTGGCGACCATGCGGAAGTGCTGATTTTGCCTGGGGCAAGTCATTATGACGAGATTGCGGCGACGTCGAATGCGTGGGGGATGATTTTGGTGGTGGTTCGGGGGATGTTGGGGATGGAGGCGCAACGATGAAAGCGCGGCCTGAAGCGGGTGGCATAAGCCGTGCATTTGTAGTTCTTTAAACTTTTTCTTTAGTGCCACCCAGCGTAACAATACGAAAATAGATCAGGTGCTACCGGCAAGGCGAGGCCGTGAGATGTGAAATTTAGATCAACAAGAACTTTTCAAATAAATCGGAATCATACGAATGTCAAGCTTTGATCAAACACCATTTTCGGCTAGAAATAGAGGCGTGCACCGCAAAATCGATACGGAATTTCCTCAAAGTGCGCAAGTAGGGCTATTGCATCTTCTTTTAGATTTAATAGACCGTGATTATATTGCCGGGTGGGCCCCATTGGCACGAGAGATCCAACGTATCGCACGTCTACCACCTGTCGAGTATAACAATTCGAAGTCCGCTAGTATTCAACAAGCGAAAATCGACGTTGAGGTAGCGCTTGCTACGCTAAGTTGGGACAAAAACTATGACTTTTGTGAGCGTTTACATAACCACTTGGCAAAGGAAGTTGGGTATAGCTACAACGACATATACGAAGTGACCACTCCAAAGTCCGAAGTGCAGGCATTTATCACGGCTGAATTACAGCGGCTATTTTCGGAAGAGGAATTGGCTTTTGAATTCACAGAAGGATTAGTTCGCAGGAGAGGCAGAAAACATACTGTTGAGGTGACTACTAGGGCACAGGTAGTTCTCGGTGATAGCCGGCTCGCAAGTGCTCGTCGACACTATGACAAGGCAATGCAATTCTTTCGCAGTCCAGCAAAGCCGGACTATGAAAATTGCGTGAAGGAGGTAGTTTGTGCTGTCGAAGCAGCGGGGAAAATTCTATTCCCTGCTGCGAAGGCTGCTACATTGGGAGACCTAGCGAAATGGTTCTCGTCAACAAAAGACGTTTCAGTACCTAAAGCAATTGCTCAAACCATAACTGGAATTTATGCATATCGGAGCGGAGGAGATGGAATCGGGCATGGAGGCGCAGCGGGAGGTATTGCAACAGCGGAAGTGGCTGAGTACGTATTAGCAGTTTGCGCATCGCAGATTATTTATATGGTTGATGTGTCAAACCATTACGAAGGTGAAGTCCCATTTTAAATGTGCCAGGTCTGCTCCGCTATCACGCTATAGGTGCGGCGCGAGCTTCAAAAATGCTACCTGGTTACTTCAACAAGGTGCTTTGGCGTATAAACGCTCTTCAACAAAAAACATATCCAAGATCAATACGAATAGGCTCCCGTCCCAAACTCAGGCTCCCCGGGCCCAGCGGGCCTGAAAAATGGCCAGGGCAAGGCGCGCGGGCGAAGACAGTACGCATGTACGGCGAGCCCAAGCAACGCAGCCATGGGCATTTTCTCAGGCCCGCGGCTCTGGCCCGCTGTTCAAAACAATACGATCACTGAACACGCGCCAGGTACTGGGCCAGCTGGGCGAAGGTCGCCTTGAACCCCTGCGTCATCGACTCAAACCCCTGCTTGAAAGTCTCATGCTGCTCATCCGTCGCCTTGTGCGGCGTCGACCGTAACGTCATCGTCGTCTTGCCATTCTCTTCGCTAAGCGTCATGACATTGAACGATTCCAGCGGCCAAGTAGCGCTGACGGGGTGCTGCACCGCATTCCCCTGCTTGTCGGCAAACGACAGGATGGAAACGATGCGTTCAGGCGCTTCGATAGACTGGTAGGTGAACTTGCCCCACATCTCGTAGCCATTGTCGGCGCGCATGCCGTAGTGGAAGACTCCGCCCGGTTTGAGGTCCAGCGCCAGCACGCTCAATTCGAAGCCGACGGGGCCCCACCACTGTGCCAGGCGCTCCGGTTCGACCCACGAACGGAACACCAGTTCGCGCGGCGCGTCGAAGGTTTGCGTGATGACAAAGTCGCTACTGTCGCGGTGCTGTCCTTCCTGCTTCTGTTCTGCGGTGGCCATGCTCTCTCCTGTGTTGGTGGACTGGCAGTTAATGTAACAGTGACGCCGAAAATGGGAAAGGCCCGTACGCCATCTTGAGCGTAGGTCGGGTTAGCGCGCAGCGCGTAAGCCGACACCATCAACGGACCAGGCCAACAATGGTGTCGGATTACGGCCCGGAGGGCCTAATCCGACCTACCCGACCTACTTGGCTTTGCCAGCAGATGCCACCTGGTCGAGGATATGCTTGGGTACGGCAGCATAATGCTTGAATTCCATCGTGTAGGTGGCCCTGCCCTGGGTCAGCGAACGCAGGGTGGTGGAATAGCCGAACATTTCGGCCAGCGGTACGAGGGCCTTGACGATGCGGCCCGCGCCGCCGGGGATGTCGTCGACGCCCTGCACCATGCCGCGGCGGGCCGTCAAATCTCCCATGACGTTGCCCATGAACTCTTCCGGCGTTTCCGCCTCCACCTGCATCATCGGTTCGAGCAGCACGGGGTGTGCTTTGCGCATGCCATCCTTGAAGGCGATGGAGCCGGCCATGCGGAAGGCGTTTTCGTTTGAATCGACGTCGTGGTAGGAGCCGAAGGTCAAGGTCGCCTTCACGTCGACGACCGGGTAGCCGGCCAGCACGCCCGACTTCAAGGTTTCGACGATGCCCTTGTCGACGGCGGGAATGAATTCGCGCGGCACCACTCCGCCCTTGATGGCGTCGACGAACTGGTAGCCTGTGCCCGGCTCCAACGGTTCGAGTTTCAGCACCACGTGGCCGTACTGGCCCCGCCCGCCCGATTGCTTGACGAACTTGCCCTCCACGTCTTCCACCGCGCGCGTGATGGTTTCGCGGTACGCCACCTGAGGCTTGCCGACATTGGCTTCCACGCCGAATTCACGGCGCATGCGGTCGACCAGGATTTCCAGGTGCAATTCACCCATGCCAGACATGATGGTCTGGCCCGATTCCTCGTCCGTATGCACCTTGAACGACGGGTCTTCCTGCGCCAGGCGGTTCAGGGCGATGCCCATCTTTTCCTGGTCAGGCTTGGTCTTCGGTTCGACCGCCTGCGAAATCACGGGTTCCGGGAAGATCATCTTTTCCAGTACGATGATGTGGTCAATGGCACATAAGGTGTCGCCCGTGGTGACGGCTTTCAGGCCCACGGCGGCGGCGATGTCGCCCGCATACACTTCCTTGATTTCCTTGCGCTCGTTCGCATGCATCTGCAGGATGCGCCCCAGCCGTTCGCGCGCGCTCTTGGTCGGGTTGTAGACCATGTCACCCGAGTTCACCACGCCCGAATACACGCGAAAGAAGGTCAATTGTCCCACGAACGGGTCCGTCATTATCTTGAAGGCCAGCGCGGCAAAGTGCTCGTCGTCCGTCGGATGGCGCTCCACCTCGTTGTCGTGCTCGTCATGGCCCATGATGGGCGGCACTTCCATGGGCGACGGCAGGTATTCGATGACGGCGTCGAGCATCGCCTGCACGCCCTTGTTCTTGAAGGCGCTGCCGCACAGCATGGGCACGATTTCGTTGCGGATGGTACGCGCGCGCAAGGCTTGCTTGAGTTCGGCTTCCGTAAAGGTGTCGCCATTCAGGTAGCGTTCCGTCATCTCGGTGCTGGCCTCGGCCGCGTGTTCGACCATGTGCTCATGCCACTGCTGTGCCTGCGCCTGTAGCTTGGCGGGAATCTCGCCATAGCTGAACTGCACGCCCTGGCTGGCGTCGTCCCAGGTGATGGCGCGCATTTTCAGCAAGTCGATCACGCCCGTGAAATGGTCTTCGGCGCCGATCGGCAACTGGATGGGCACGGCCACGCCCTTCAGGCGGTCGGCGATCTGCTTGCGCACGCGCAGGAAATCGGCCCCCACCCTATCCATCTTGTTGATGAAGGCGATGCGCGGCACGTGATATTTGTTGGCTTGCCGCCAGACGGTCTCGGATTGCGGCTGAACGCCGCCGACGGCGTCATACACCATCACGGCGCCGTCGAGCACGCGCATCGAACGCTCGACCTCGATCGTGAAATCCACGTGGCCGGGCGTATCGATGATGTTGATGCGGTGTTCGGGGAAGTTGCCGGCCATGCCTTTCCAGAAGGCCGTGGTGGCGGCCGAGGTAATGGTGATGCCCCGTTCCTGTTCCTGCTCCATCCAGTCCATGGTGGCGGCGCCATTGTGCACTTCGCCGATCTTGTGATTGACCCCCGTATAAAACAGGATGCGCTCGGTGGTGGTGGTCTTGCCGGCGTCGATATGGGCGCTGATGCCGATGTTGCGGTAGCGCTCGATAGGTGTTTTGCGGGTCATCACAATCTCCATGGCTAGCCCCGGCACGCCTCGGTTTGCGCCGGTTTTGCAGTGTAGCAGACATCGATTTGGCCGACACGGCGGCGGGCTGTTTACCATGCACGCAACACTGGCAGGCGCACACACGTCAGGCGCACGGAGACTAATTGCGGATTCGGCTATACTTCCAGACGTTAATTTTTGAACTTTAATTCAACAAAGATTAATAAAAATCAATACGCATGGCATCCTGCCATGCAAGGCGACGCCGCCGGCATGCAGCCCAGGTGCGCACCGAACGACATGCCCTACTCAGCCTATGACTATCCAACTAAGAAAAATAATCCTCTCTTCCCTGCTGGCATCGCCGGCGCTGGCCATGGCCGGCGAACTGGAACAGCAAATGCAGCGTTGCGCCGTGCTTGGCGACGCCAGCGCCCGCCTGGGGTGCTTCGACACCCTGGCCAAGGCGGCGGAAAAAGCCACCATCGCCGCCGGAGGTGATTCCGCCACCGCGGCCGTCACCCTGGCAGCGGCAGCCGAGGCCGCCCCCATCACGCCAGTCAGCCCGCCTGGCGTGGCCACGCCGGACGCTGTCAACGCGGCCATTCCCGCCGTCGCACAGACAGGCGCTGCGCCGCCGGAAGCGCCGATTTCGCGCACGCAGCAATCGTGGGAACTGAACGAGGCCTCGAAACGCGGCCTGTTCAACTTCCGCCCGCACCGCGACACCTATCTGCTGCTGGCCAATTACAGCGATGCGTCCAACGACGAGCCGTTCCAGGATTTCACGCCGGCCGGCATCAAGAGCCAGCATGTGGAACTGACGTTCCAGCTGAGCTTCAAGATGAAGCTGCTGGAAGACATCGCCGGCACGCCGCTCGACATGTGGTTCGGCTACACGCAGCAAAGTTTCTGGCAAGCGTATAACCGCAAGGCCTCGAGCCCGTTCCGCGAGACCAATTACCAGCCGGAACTGATGCTGATCATGCCGATCAACAAGAATTTCGCGGGTGTCGAATTCAATTACCTGAACTTCGGCCTCGTGCACCAGTCCAACGGCCAGACGTCGACCCTGTCGCGCAGCTGGAACCGCGTGTATGCCGAACTGGGCATGGAAAAAGACAATCTGGCCGTCACGGCCCGTGTCTGGCACCGCCTCGACAATGGCAAGACCGACAATGACAATATCGACATCACCGATTACCTGGGGCATGGCGACTTGCGCGTGAGCTACCGCAACAAGGGCCACGAGTATGCCGTGACGGCCCGCCGCAATTTCAGCAAGAAGCATGGCTCCATGCAGGCAAGCTGGGCTTTCCCATTGAAGGCCAACCTGAAAGGCTATCTGCAACTGTTCTCCGGCTATGGCCAGAGCTTGATCGACTACAACTATTCGCAGAAATCGATCGGCGCCGGTTTCATGGTCGACCTGTAAGCTAAACAGTACCGCAAACAAAAATGGCGCCGAGGGCGCCATTTTTTATGGAAAATATCTGGTTTATCGCGGGCCGCCGCCCAGCACGCGGGCCGGCAGCATGACGATGGCGCGCAGCAATTCAAACACGCCTTCCACGCCGATGCCTATCAAGCGGAATGGCAGCAACAGCAGCCAGGCCAGCGGATACAGCACGAGGGCCAGCAAGGCCAGGGGCCAGCATACGAGCAAGAGCAGCAGCCACAGCACAAATCCCAGCATTGCGTCCCCCTAGAATGAAATGTGCGGAGCAAGCCGTGCTTGCCCCGCTACCGTGAGGCCACTATATGCAAGCGCCGCCACGGCCGCAACGGCCGTGCGATGAACTGCGTGCTGGGGGGATGAACGGTGCAAAAACGGGAATGAACGGCGCCTGCGGAGACCTTTATTGGCCGACGCAAATCACTTTCGTGATGTATTCATGCGCGTTCGGCTTCTTGCTGGTGGCCCATTTGATGGCCTGGTTGGCATCTTCGATGGTCAGGATGGAGGCCTTGTCCTTCGACTTGATGAAGGACACGCCTTCAAACACGCCTTCCTTGCTGCGCATTACCTTGGCAAACACGGGCGGTTTGGTCTCGCCGTCGCTGATTTTGTTCTGTTGCACGAGGTAACGCTGATCGATCTGTTCCATGATAGTAAAGCTGTCCAGTGGGTAAAAGACGAAATATACCCTGAATGGACAAACGCCGCAGGACGAAATCGCTGCGGCGTTGCCTTTGAATTAATGCTACTTATGCGTAGACGGCGTTCTGCGTGGCAGGCTGCAGGTTCACGTCATAGATCACCTGCGCGCGGATCGACGTTTCCAGCGAAGGAATCGAGCCGCCGGCGCGGTACTGGAAGCTCACTTGCAGCACGTCACCCGCCTTCACGGCGACCGGCGTGGCCAGCGGCAAGCACATGTAGTGGTTCAGCCAGTCGATCGTGGTCGAGCGTTCGGGCACGACGGCCAGGATGTTTTTGGTGACGAAACGCAAGGCGTTCAGGGTGCCGCTGCGCTCGACGACGAACTTGCCGTCGAAACCGAACACGCTGTCCGTCGGCTGGCTGAAGTCGATGATGCTGTAGACGGACGGCGGCGCCAGCTCCTGCACGCCAGGGTGGATGGCCGTGGTTTCCTGGAATTGCACGATGGGCGCATAAAAGCCCTCGAAATCGTATTCCTGCTGCATCGGCTGCACGGCCATAATGACGGCTTCGGGCAGGAAGATGGGCAGCGGGCCGCCAAAGCGGGCCAGGTAGCGGCGCTTGAACGATTCGATCACTTCCACCTGCTTTTCGCGCAGCATGCCGACATGGATCATTTCACAGATGACCACGTCGACGGGCTCGGGCGGCAGGTATTCAAACGCGTCCGCGTGGACGACTTCCACTTTTTCACCGTTGGGATTGAGCGCCAGCATCTTGCGCGCTTCCTTGACCATGTCCGGATTGAACTCCACACACCACACCTTGTCGGCGCGCGCGGCCGCAAACCACGACAGCACACCCGTGCCGCCGCCCAGCTCCAGCACTTTCATGCCAGGCTTCACCGCGTAATCGATCGCCGACTTGAACCCGTGCATGCGGTTCTGGTCCATCAACATATTGTGGTGGTAATGGACGGGGATAAATTGCCCCAGGTAACAACTCTCGATTTCTCGTTCATTCAGCATGTCTGTCCTCTTGGAGTCTGGCTCCGATGGCCGATCGGTTTTGTCATTCCAGAAAGCAGTGTTATCGCACGGGCTGCGCGAGGGGCGGCGACAAACCAGCCGGCGCCTGACGTTGATGTGATTGCCCATGCGAAAAATCTCCTGATTAATGCGACACGATCATTATCGTTAATCGGCACGGAGAACAAAGGGCTGAGCTGAGAGGCAATTCCATGCCAGTTTCAGCGCTGGCATGGAAAATATTACCAGAAGATTACTTTCTGGCCGCGCGCGCCTTCTGTGCCGCTTCGATGATGGCGACCACGCCCGGCTTGTCGCCGGCCTGGGCGAACTGCGCGGCAGTCCAGCCATGGTCGCTTTTCAGGCTGGCGTCCGCGCCCCACGACAGCAGCAGCTTGACGGCACCCTCCTGTCCCTCGCGGGCGGCAAACATCAGCGGCGTGACGTTGGCGGGCGCGCGCGCATCGACGGCGGCGTCGCGGTCGAGCAAGATCTTCATGATCGGCAGGTCGCCCGCCGAAGCCGCATAATGGAGCGCCGTCCAGCCGCTCTGGTTGACCTTGGCGCCCTTGGCCAGCAAGGCTTCCACGGCGTCCTGCTTGTGTTTATAGGCGGCCATCATCAGCGCCGTGTTGCCGTTGGCCGAACGGGCTTCGATGTCGATGCCGGGTGCGTCTAGCAGCACCTTGAAAACCCGGTCCGCATCGTCGCGCAAGGCCAGCACGAGGGGAATGTCGCCGCGCTGCGCGTCGGGCTGGTTCGGGTTCATGCCCTCGGCCAGCATGTCGCGCACGCCGCTGGCGTTGTTGACGGACACGGCACGGAAGAAGGCGTCCGGTTCCGGCGCCGCGTGGCTGGCGCTAGCGCAGCACAGCAGCATCGCCAGCGCGAGTTTTTTCATCATGTATGACCTTAAGAAGTTATGGCAACTGGTTGAATAACTTGAAGAAATTGTCCGTCGTCTGGCACGCCACCTGCTCCAGTGGGATGCCTTTCAGGGTCGACAGGTATTCCGCTACGTGGGCCACATAGCCCGGTTCGTTCATGCGGCCGCGGAACGGCACGGGCGCCAGGTACGGCGAATCCGTCTCGATGAGGATGCGCTCGAGCGGTACTTCCAGGGCCACGGCTTGCAAATCCTTGGCGCTCTTGAACGTGACGATGCCGGAAAACGAAATATAGAAACCCATGTCGATGGCGGCGCGCGCCACTTCCAGCGATTCCGTAAAGCAATGCATGACGCCGGCCACGCCGCCGTCGGCCACGCCAGCGCCCTCTTCGCGCATGATGCGTATCGTGTCTTCACTGGCCGCTCTTGTGTGAATAATCAAGGGCTTGCGCGTGATTCTTGAAGCTTTGATGTGAGTTCTGAAACGCTCGCGCTGCCACTCGAGGTCGCCCGTCAAACGGAAATAATCGAGGCCCGTCTCGCCGATGGCGATGATCTTCGGGTGGTCCGCCAATCGCACCAGGTCTTCCACGGACGGTTCAGGCGTGTCTTCATAGTCGGGATGCACGCCGACGGACGCAAAGATATGCGGATACTGCTCGGCCAGGGCCAGCACCTGCGGGAAGTCCGGCAAGTCGACGGACACGCACAGAGCGTGCGTCACCTTGTTCTCGGCCATCTTGGCGAGGATCTCGGGCATGCGAGCGGCCAGCTCGGGGAAATTGATATGGCAATGGGAATCGATATACATAAGGCGGGATTGTACCGGAGGGAGAGAAAACTGGCAGGGGAACGGCGGCGGCGCGCATCCCCTGCCGGAGCGGTTCGGAGGCTTGCAGCCGATTACATCTGCGAGGCCGGGTGTTCCGCGAGCGGCACGAAGTTGCCGGTCGACTCGTCGAGCGCGTCGAGAGAACCGTTCTCGATGTCGTACACCCAGCCGTGCAGGGTCAGCCGGTGTTGCGCCATGGCCAGCGCCACCGAAGGATGGGTGCGCAGGTTATTGAGTTGCGCGACCACGTTGGCGCGCACCATGCCGTCGATGCGCGACTGCTCCGTCGGATGGTCGACCGATTCGTTGATCATGCGCGCCGCGTCCGCATGGTGCAGCCAGCTGCGCACGGCCGGCATGTGATCGAGGCAGGCGCAGGTGGCGATTGCCTTCATCGCGCCGCAATCGGAATGGCCGCAAATGACGATGTCGCTCACGTTCAAGGCGGACACGGCAAATTCAACCGTGGCGCTCACGCCGCCAGGCTCGGGGCCATACGATGGCACGATGTTGCCCGCGTTGCGGATCACGAAGAGTTCGCCGGGCTCGCGCTGCGTCACCAGTTCCGGCACCATGCGGCTGTCCGAGCAGGAAATGAACAGGGCCTTCGGGGTTTGTCCCGTGGCCAGGGTCTTGAACAACTCGCGGCGCTCAGGAAAAACCTCTTTTTGGAAGCGTAGGAATCCAGCAATAATGTCGCGCATAATAAATAGGGATCGTTATCTGAGCCGGTATTATCGCTGAACGAGGCAGGTTCCGCCTACTGCCCCTGTGGCGGCTGCCACAGCTCCACCTTGTTGCCTTCTGGATCGATGACCCAGCCGAACTGGCCGTATTCCGAATCGGGCGCCTTGTCCAGCACCGTGCAGCCTTCATCGCGCAAGGCTTGCAACAGCGCATCGAGGTCGTCGACCCGGTAATTGATCATGAAGGAAGCCTTGCCGGGCAGGAATTGCTCGCTGCCCTTGGCTGCTACGGACCAGATGGTGGTGCCCGCCGTGGGCTGGCCGTCCGCATCCGTCCAGCTAAAGGCGGCGCCGCCCCACGGCTGCACGTCCAGACCCAGGTGGCGCTGGTACCAGGCGCGCAGCGAGGCCGGGTCTTGCGCCTGGAAAAAGATGCCGCCGATGCCAGTGACTCGTTTCATGCACGCCTCCATTGCTGTCCAGTGCCTTGACTGTAACACTAGGGGCCAAGCGTGGCAAACGAAACAAAGAGAAGTTACATTAAATCAGCAACGCAAGCACTTGATTTTATTGGCAACTGGAAGCGTAATCGAGCAGCATATCTTCGAGGAACAGCTTGGGCGACAAGGGGTGCTCGGCAATCGCCCGGCGCTCGTTCGCCGCCTTGATAGCGGCCATCAAACGGCTCACGTTGATGCGTCCTGCC
Organism: Janthinobacterium sp. LS2A; assembly: GCF_036543145.1. Classification (NCBI taxonomy): domain Bacteria; kingdom Pseudomonadati; phylum Pseudomonadota; class Betaproteobacteria; order Burkholderiales; family Oxalobacteraceae; genus Janthinobacterium; species Janthinobacterium sp. LS2A. The sequence continues at coordinate 784,331 of NZ_JAZHPB010000001.1, read as the reverse complement.
AAGGCTTCCAGTTCGCGCCTGTGGCGCGGGTAGTAGCGGATGGTGCCCGACAATTTGACGGAAAACACATCGTACAGCCAGCGCTGGAGCGATGCCACCAGCGGCGCCAGCGGCGCCTTCTGCAATTTGTCGGCAGCCTTCAGGGCCGCTTCGACGCCGGGATTGGCCAGCACTTGCAGCAACTGTTCCGTCTCTTCGCGGCCGCCCGACTCGGACTGGGCCAGCGCGGCCAGCGGTGCGCCGCCCTGCTCGCGCAGCCAGCTGTCCGCATCGTTCAAGCCTTGCTGCTTGAGCCACGTCAAGGCCTGCTCGTGGCTGGGCATGGGCAAGGCGAATTTCCTGCAGCGCGACAGAATCGTCGGCAGCAAGCGGTCCAGGCTGTTCGAGGACAGCAGGAACAAGGTGCCCGGCGGCGGCTCTTCCAGCGTCTTCAGCAAGGCGTTCGACGCGGGCGTGTTCAGCGCCTCGGCCGGGTACAGCACCACCACGCGCAAGCCCTGGCGGTGCGTGGAGATGTTCATGAAATCGGCCAGGTTGCGGATCTGCTCGATCTTGATGTCTTTCGACGGCGTCTTGGTCTTGGCGCTTTTCTTCGCGCCTTCGCCCTCTTCGCCGTCGTCGGCCACCTCGTCTTCCAGCGCTTCCGGACGGACCCGGCGGTAATCGGGATGGTTGCCCTGACTAAACCAGCCGCACGAGGCGCAAGCGCCGCAGGCATGACCGTCGGCGCGCACGTCTTCGCACAGCAGCGCTTGCGCAAAATGCTCGATGAAGTCGGCCTTGCCGATGCCCTGCGCGCCATGGAACAAAATGGCGTGCGGCATGCGCGGGCGCAAGGCTTGCAATTGCTGCCAGGCGTCCTGTTGCCACGGATAGAGAGAACTGGTCATTTTATTCTTTGTAAATCAGTGTGTTGCGACGCTTTGTTCGAGCAAAATATCAAGTAATTGCGCAAGTTGCACTTGGATGTCGGCAATGCTTTGCGTGGAGTCGATGATGCGGAAGCGTTCCGGGAACTGGGCCGCGCGGCGCAGGTACTCGTTGCGCGTGGCGGCAAAGAAGTCCGATCGCTCCTGCTCGAACTTGTCGAGCGCGCGCGTGGCGTCCAGGCGGGCGCGGGCCACGGCCAGCGGCACGTCGAACAAAAACGTCAGGTCCGGCTGCAAGTGCGGGTGCACCCATGCTTCCAGCGCTTCCATCTTGCCCAGATCCATGCCGCGGCCGCCGCCCTGGTAGGCGAAGCTGGCATCGCTAAAGCGGTCGGAAATGACCCACTCGCCCCGTTCCAGGGCGGGTGCGATGACTTGGGCGATGTGTTCGCGGCGGCTGGCGAACATCAGCAAGGCTTCCGTTTCCAGATGCATTTTTTCATGCAGCAGCAGTTCGCGCAGCTTTTCGCCCAGGCTGGTGCCGCCCGGTTCGCGCGACGAGACGAGGCTCACGCCCCTTTGCCGCAGGTAGTCGGTGACAAAGCCGATATGCGTCGACTTGCCCGCGCCATCGATGCCTTCGAAGGTGATGAAGCGGGGTTGATAGTGTTGTGTCATGAAACTCTTAATCTTGTGATGATATTAACGCTGATACTGGTTCACGGCGCGGTTATGGTCGGGCAAGTTGGCCGAGAACTGGCTGGTGCCGTCGCCGCGGGCGACGAAATACAGCGCCTGCGTGCGGGCCGGCGCCAGCGCCGCCGTCAGCGATTGCGCACCGGCCAGGGCGATCGGCGTGGGCGGCAAGCCGCCGCGCGTGTAGGTATTGTACGGGGTGTCAGCTTCCAGGTCGCGTTTGCGGATCTTGCCCTGGTAATTGTCGCCCATGCCATAGATCACGGTCGGGTCCGTCTGCAGCAGCATGCCCGTCTTCAGGCGGTTGACGAACACGCCGGCGATCATGGCGCGCTCGGACTTTTGTCCCGTTTCCTTTTCCACGATGGAAGCCATGATCAGCGCTTCGTACGGGTTTTTATATGGCAAGGCCGGATCGCGCTTGTCCCACGCTTCGGACAGGCGGCCGATCATGGCCGTGTGCGCCTGCCTGAAAATCTGCATTTCGCTGGCGCCCTTGGCGAACAGATACGTGTCCGGGAAGAACAGACCTTCCGGCAGCACATATTCAGGGCTGATCTTCGCCATCAGTTCCTTGTCGGACAGGCCCACGGTATCGTGCTTGAGTCCCGGGTGATTCGCCATCGCCAGGCGCATCTGCTTGAACGTCCAGCCTTCGATGATGGTCAGCGACTCTTGCGCGAACTCGCCGCGTGCCAGCTGCGTGATCAGACGCTGCGGCGTGGTGCCCGGTTTCAATTCGTAGGAACCGGCCTTGATCTTCGAGGTCTTGCCTTCGATGCGCGCCAGCATGTTGAACAGGATGGGCACGATGGGCACGCCCGCGTCCGCGATCTGCTGGCCGGCCGCATGCGCGCCGCTGCCCGGGCTGATCGTAAACGGGATCGCTTCGCCGTCCGTGGTGATGGGCTGCTGCGCCCAATACACAAAAGTACCGCCGACGCCGATGGCGGCGATGACTGAACTGACTACAAGTTTTTTAAAGAAAGCCATTGTTCCGATTCTTGTGATGCGCCCGCTGGCAGGCACCGCGCGCTTGTTATGATCGTTCATTTGTGAAGCAAGTGCGCGCAAAGCGGCGCCAACACTGGCAATCTTGCCGCTGCCGACGCAATTTGCGCGACATCACTATAATGAACCCGTAATGATAATGCTTAATCGCTGATCTAATGGAAATTATGAATAACTGGAATCAATTTTTAACCGCTCAAGGCGCCCGCCCCGTTGCCGCCGATGGCGCGCCTGACGGCACCGCAAACTCCCCTGTCGCCGATTTCGGCCAGTCCCTGACAGTGGCCCAGCTGCAAGAAGGTTTTGTCGCAGCCATCACGGACCAGGGCTTGATCGGCTTGAACGGCGACGATGCAGCCAGTTTCCTGCACGGCCAGCTGACCAACGACGTGGAACACCTGAACCAGGAGCAAGTGCGCCTGGCCGGCTACTGCACGCCGAAAGGCCGCCTGCTGGCCAGTTTCCTGATGTGGCGCAACGCCACCACCATTTATCTGCAATTGCCGCGCGCCATACAGCCGGCCATCCAGAAGCGGCTGCAGATGTTCGTGCTGCGCGCCAAGGCCAAGCTGCACGATGCGTCCGCCGATGATGCCAATCAAGTCGTCCTGGGCCTGGGCGGCCAAAGGGCCAGCGCGGCCCTGTCCGCCTGGTTCCCGGCGCTGCCCGCCACGCCGTTCAGCAAGGTCGAGCATGCACTGGGCACCCTGCTGCGCGTGGCCGATGCGTTCGGCAGCGCCCGCTATGAATGGCTGACGTCGGCCGCCACGGCGCAGGACGTGTGGCAGCAGCTGGCCGAAACTCTCGCCAAGGGCGGCAATGACGCCTGGCAATTGTCCGATATCCATGCGGGCATCCCGCAGATCACGGCCGCCACGCAAGAGCAGTTCGTGCCGCAGATGGTCAACTTCGAGCTGCTGGGCGGCGTCAATTTCAAGAAAGGCTGCTACCCGGGCCAGGAAATCGTCGCGCGCAGCCAGTACCTGGGCAAGCTCAAGCGCCGTACCACCCTCGTCAGCATCGCCGATCCCTCGGTAGTGGCCGGCGGCGAACTGTTCGCCGTCAGCGACCCCGAGCAACCGTGCGGCATGGTCGTCAACGCGGCGCCGAACGGCGTGGGCGGCATCGACGCCCTCGTTGAAATGAAGCTGGGGGCGATCGAAGAAGGTTCAAGCGCCGCCGGCGCCGTGCGCTACGGCTCGGCCCAGGGCGTTGCCGTGCAATTCCTGCCCATGCCTTACGTGCTCGACGCACTCGACTTGTGAGAATGCCATGAAAGATCTGTACGTTTACTATCAGGTAAAAGAAGAGCACGCCCAGGCGCTGGAAGCCCGGGTCCGCGCCATGCAGGCGAAACTGGCGGCCGCGTCCGGCGTGGCGCCGCAGCTGAAGCGCCGTCCGGAAGCCAAGGATGGCTTGCAGACGTGGATGGAGATCTACCCTGTCGTCGGTGAAGGTTTTACGGAGCTGCTGGCCGGCGCATCCGACGAAGCGGGCTTGCTGTCCCTGACGGCTGGCGCGCGCCATACGGAAGTGTTCATGGATTTACCTCCATGTGCCTGATCGTTTTTGCCTGGAAAGTCAATCCGCACATCCCGCTGATTGCCGCCGCCAACCGCGACGAATTCTATGAACGCGCCAGCGCCCCCGCCGGCGCCTGGCCCGAACACCCGCAAGTGTATGCGGGCCGCGACCTGCAGGCGGGCGGCAGCTGGATGGGCATCACCCAGGCCGGCGGCGGCAGCTCGCGCTTTGCCGCCATCACGAATATCCGCAGCCCGCAAGACCGCAACCCGGACGCCCCCTCGCGCGGCGCCCTCGTGGCCGACTATTTGGCCGGCAACATGTCGCCGCAAGACTACATCGCGCAAATCCGCCCCGGCAGCGGTGCCTACAACGGTTTCAATCTGGTGCTCGGTGACGCCGATACCCTGATCTGGTTTTCCAACCGGGGCGATGGCGATGCGCGCAATGGCCAGCCTTTGGAACCGGGCATCTACGGCCTGTCGAACGCCCTGCTCGACGCGCCGTGGCCGAAGGTCCTGAAGACCAAGGCCCAGTTCGCCAGCCTGCTGTGCCAGGGCGCGCCCGACGAAGCGTATTTCGACATGCTTGCCGACACCACGCGCGCGCCCGACTTCCGCTTGCCGGACACGGGCGTTCCGCTCGACCTCGAGCGCGTGCTGTCCGCCGTCTGCATCGAAACGCCTGGCTACGGCACGCGCACGTCCACCGTCGTGAAACTGTTCCCGGACTCTCCCGGCGAACTGCATGAGCTGGTGATTCAGTAGGTCGGGTTAGCGCGCAAGCGCGTAACCCGACAACACCACCACACTCAACCGGCATCACCGCCGTCCCCAACGTCGGATTACGCGCCCCTGCGGCGCGCTAATCCGACCTACGCCCGCTTCCCGACTCGCATCAAAAAACCTCTATCCATCCGCACGCACAAAAAAGAAAGCGCTTGCGCAAGCGCTTTCTTTTGTTTACGATAGATTCAAACGCGGCGACACAGCCGTACTCAATCGCAGCACACAATAATAATAAAACCATCAGGAGACACCATGGCCACCATGGAAGATGTAGCGCGGGCGGCGGACGTATCGCTGTCGACCGTCTCGCACGTACTGAACGGCACCCGCAAGGTCAGCCCGAAAACCGTCGCCGCCGTCAACGCGGCCATGCAGCAGATCGGCTATGTGCCGAACATGCTGGCGCGCGCCCTCGCCGGTTCCTCTTCTGGCACCATCGGCGTGGCCATTTCCGCCTTCACCAATCATTACTTCAGCGAAACCGTACGCGCCATCGAGGCGGCCTGCACGCGCCACGGCTTGATGATGCTGTTTTCCGATACGCATGACGATCCCGAGCAGGAACTCAAAGTGGTGCAGAACTTGCACCAGCGCCGGGTCGACGGCATCGTGCTGGCGCCGTCGGGCGACACGCACCACCGCACGCTCGACTATTTGACCAGCAACAAGATCGCTTCCGTGCTGGTCGACCGCATGTCGGCGCAGCCGTTCGACCAGGTGGGCGTGGAAAATATCGAGGCGACGGCCGAACTGGTCGGCCACCTGATCACCGTCCACGGCCACCGCCGCATCGGCTTCATCGCGGGCGCGCCGGGCTTGTCCACGACGGACGAGCGTATCGACGGCTACCGCCTGGCCTTGCAGCGCGCCAATATCGTTTTCGATCCAGCGCTGCTGCGCTCGGGCGACTCCAACCTCGAGCGCAGCGGCGCGGCCACGCGCGAATTGCTGGCCCTGCCCGCCGGACAGCGTCCCACAGCCATCGTTGCCGGCAATAACCTGATGACCATCGGCACCATGCACGCCTTGCGCGACGCGCACATTGCGGTACCGCAAGACGTGTCCCTGGCAGGCTTCGATGATTTCGACTGGGCCGATTATTTCAGCCCCCGCCTGACGGTGATGGCGCAGCCGCTCGAAGAGCTGGGCGCCATGGCCGTCGACCTCTTGATTGACCGCATCGCCAATCCGGGCCGCGCCCGGCACGTGCAGCGCTTGTCGCCGACCCTGCGCGTGCGCAATTCCTGCGGCTGCCCCTGACCTTTTACAGTAGATCAACATGCATCCAGCGATTTCCCTCGGTATCGATCTCGGTACCTCCGAACTGAAAACTGTGCTGATGGACAGCATGGGCACGGTATGCGGCCAGGCTTCCGTGCGCATCGATACCAACCGCCCGCAGCCGGGCTGGTCCGAACAAGCGCCGCAAGACTGGTGGGCCGCCTGCGTCAACGCGCTGGGCCAGCTGCGCGCCGGCTGGCCGCAGGAATACGCGCGCATCGCCTGCATCGGCCTGTCGGGCCAGATGCATGGCGCCGTGCTGCTCGATGCCAACGATGCTGTGATCCGCCCGGCCATCCTGTGGAACGATGCGCGTGCCGAAGCCGAAGCGGCTGCCCTGGCGCGCGACTATCCCGCCTATGCGGACGTGACGGGCAGCCTGCCCATGGCAGGCCTGACGGCGCCGAAACTGCTGTGGCTGCAAACGCACGAGCCTGACGCTTTCAATGCCATCGCCTGCCTGCTGTCGCCCAAGGATTATCTGCGCCTGCAATTGACGGGTAACAAGGTCACCGACATGTCCGACGCGGCCGGCACCCTGTGGCTGGACGAGGCCAAGCGTGCCTGGTTCGCCCCCATGCTGGCCGCCTGCGGCCTGGCGCCGGAACAGATGCCGGCCTTGGCCGAAGGCGATGCCGCCACGGGTACCGTGCTGGCCGCCGTCGCAGACAAGCTCGGTTTGCCATCGGACGTGGTGGTGGCAGCCGGCGGCGGCGACAACCCCGTCTCGGCCGTAGGCATTGGCGCCGTCAATGGCGGCGACAGTTTCATTTCGCTGGGCACCAGCGCCGCCATCGTTTCCGTCACCGAAGCGCCTTTGGGCAACCCGGCCGGCGGCGTGCACAGCTTTTGCCACGCCCTGCCCGGCCGCTGGTATGCGATGGGCGCGATCCTGTCGGGCGCCAGCTGCCTGCGCTGGGCGACCGGCGTGCTGGGCCAGCCCGACGAGGCAGCCCTGCTGGCCCTCGTGGAAAGCGCCCTGCCGCTGGACAGCGCCATCGCGCCGTCCGCGCCCCTGTTCCTGCCGTATCTGTCGGGCGAGCGCACGCCGCACAACGACCCGCAAGTGCGCGGCGCTTTCTTGCAACTGGGCCATGACAGCACGCCGGCGCAGCTTGGCTATGCCGTGCTCGAAGGCGTGGCCTTTGCCTTGCGCGACGCCATGGCGGCCGTCACGTCGACGGGCGCCGTCGTTCCCCACTGCATGCTGGTGGGCGGCGGCGCACGCAGCCAGTACTGGGCGCAGTTGCTGGCAAATGTGCTGGGCCGCGAGATGCGCACCCTGCACAACAGCGAACTGTCGGCCAGCCTGGGCGCGGCCAAGCTGGGCTTTGCCGCCATTGGCCAGCGCCAGTTGCTGGCCACCAGCTTGCCCATCAAAAACACTTTCCTGCCCGATGCCGCGCATAGCGCAGCCTTGAGCATCCGTTACGGCCGCTACCGTAGCCTGTTTCCCGCCGTGCAAGCCTTGCACCAACTCAGTGATAAGGAATAGTAATGAATCAGCTGCAACAACTAAAACAGTACAGCACCGTCGTCGCCGACACGGGCGACTTCCTGCAACTGGCGCGCTTCGCGCCGCAGGACGCGACCACCAACCCGTCGCTGATTTTAAAAGCCGTGCTGCAGCCCGATTACGCGCCTTTGCTGGAAAGCACGGTCGCTGCCCACAAACATGCATCGCTCGACGATATCGTCGACCAGGTGCTGGTGCGCTTCGGCCTGGAAATCCTGAAAGTGGTGCCGGGCCGCGTATCGACGGAAGTCGATGCCCGTTTGAGCTTTGACCGCGACGCCACCGTGGCCCGCGGGCGCCGCCTGATCGCCCTGTATGAAGCGGCTGGCATCAGCCGCGAGCGCGTGCTGATCAAGGTCGCCGCCACCTGGGAAGGCATCCAGGCGGCGCGCGAGCTGGAAAAAGACGGCATCTTTTGCAATCTGACCCTGCTGTTCGCGTTTTGCCAGGCCATCGCCTGCGCCGACGCGAAAGTGCGCCTGATTTCGCCATTCGTGGGCCGCATCTACGACTGGCACAAGAAATCGATGGGCGCGGCATGGGACGAAGCGGCGCGCAGCCTGTCCAACGATCCGGGTGTACAGTCGGTCACGCGCATCTTCAATTACTACAAACAACATGGCATCGCCACGCAAGTGATGGGCGCCAGCTTCCGCAACGTGGGGCAGATCACGGCCCTGTCCGGCTGCGACTTGCTGACCATCAGCCCCGACCTGCTGGCGAAACTCGAAGCATCCGACGTGCCATTCGAGCGCGCCCTGGGTGCCGACCTGGGCGCGGCACAGCCTGCCGTCACGTATGACGAGGCGGCTTTCCGCTACGCCTTGAACGACGACGCGATGGCGACCGAAAAGCTGGCTGAAGGCATCCGCGGCTTTGCCGTCGACGCGGGCAAGCTGGACGCCATGATCGAGAAATTACGCAATCAATAAGTTTGCACGCAGTTTTTTACCCGTAGCACCGTTTGCTTTTGACAATAAAAACCCTTGGAGATCCTCATGAAAAAAGTCATTACCGCCTCCCTGTTGCTGTCCGCCGCCTGTGGCGCTTTCGCCGCTGACAAACCGCTGAAATCCATCGGCGTGAGCGTGGGCGACCTGGCCAACCCGTTTTTTGTCGCCATCGGCCGCGGCGCGGAAGAAAGCGCGAAAAAGCTGGGCGGCCCTGGCGTGAAAGTCACCACGGTGTCCAGCAAGTATGACCTGAACACCCAGGTGGACCAGATTGAAAACTTTATTGCCAACAAGACCGACATCATCATCCTGAACGCCGTCGATTCCAAGGGCATCGCCCCGGCCATCAAGAAAGCGCGCAATGCGGGCGTGGTCGTGATCGCCGTCGACGTGGGTGCCGTGGGCGCGTCGGCCACCGTGATGTCCGACAACACCATGGCTGGCGACGTGTCGTGCGCCTACCTGGCCAAGCAGATCGGCGGCAAGGGCAATGTCGTGATCCTCAACGGCCCGCCGGTCACGTCCGTGATCGACCGCGTCAACGGCTGCAAAAAAACCCTGGCCGCGTTCAAGGATATCAAGATCCTGTCCGACAACCAGAACGCGGGCGGCAGCCGCGACGGCGGCATGACCGTGATGTCGAACCTGCTGACGGCCTATCCGAAGATCGACGGCGTGTTCGCCATCAACGATCCTACCGGCATCGGCGCCGAACTGGCGATCAAGCAAGCGAAGCGCACGGACGTCAAACTGATCACGGCCGTCGATGGCGCGCCCGATGGCCAGAACGCCCTGAAAAACAAGGCTGGCCTGTTTGCCGCCACTTCGGCGCAAAACCCGTACCGCATGGCCACCGACGCCGTGCAAATGGGCTACGACATCATGAACGGCCGCACGCCGAAACAAACGATGGTGCTGTTGCCGACCCCGGCCATCACCAAGGAAAACGTCGCCACCTACACGGGCTGGGTAAAGAACTGATCTGCCTGACCTGAACCACGTGTTGCCCGCCCGGCCCCGGGCCAAGGGCGGGCAACAGTTTCAAAAGCAAGGAAGGACAGTCATGAGCGACAATATTATTTTTGAAATGCGCGGCATCGAGAAGCGCTTTGGCGCCACGCGCGCGCTGCGCGGCGTGCACCTGACGGTGCGCAGCGGCGAAATCCATGCCGTGATGGGCGAAAATGGCGCCGGTAAGAGCACCTTGATGAAGATTTTATCGGGCGTGTACACGCCGGACGCGGGCGAGATCATTCTCGACGGCAAGCCGATCCGCATCCGCAACCCGGGCGAGGCACGCGCGCTGGGCATCAACCTGATCTACCAGGAACTGAGCGTGGCCAAGAACATGACGGTGGCGCAGAACGTCTTCATGGGCAGCGAGCCGAAGGGACCGTTCTTTACCGTCAAGGCCGGCGAAATGCGCGCGCGCACGAACGCCATCCTGGCCGACCTCGGTTCCCGTTTCGATGCCGACACCATGGTCTCGACGCTGTCGATCGCCGAGCAGCAGCAGGTGGAAATCGCCCGCGCCCTCGTACACGAAAGCCGCATCCTGATCATGGACGAGCCTACTGCCGCCCTGTCCGACCGGGAAACAGAACAATTATTCCGCATCATCGAAGAGCAGCGCGACAAGGGCCTGGCCGTGCTGTACATCAGCCACCGCATGGCCGAGGTGGAGCGCCTGGCGCGCCGCATCACGGTGCTGCGCGACGGCGCCTATGTGGGCGAGCTGGGCAAGGATGAACTCGATCAAAAGAAAGTCGTGCAAATGATGGTGGGCCGCCCCGCCGACGACTTTTATTCGCACCAGCGGCGCACCACGCGCGGCGCCGAACGCTTGCGCGTGGAAAACGTGGGCGGCGGCAAGGTCAAGCCTGCCTCGTTCACCCTGCATGCGGGCGAAGTGACGGGTCTTGCCGGCCTCGTCGGCGCGGGCCGCACGGAACTGGCGCGCCTGATCTTTGGCGCGGACAAGAAACAAACGGGGCAAGTATGGCTCGATGGCCAGGAAGTGCACATCCACCGGCCGCTGGCAGCCATCCGCCACGGCATCGGCTACCTGCCCGAGGACCGCAAGAGCCTGGGCCTGTTCATGCAATTGTCGGCCATGGAAAACATGTCGATGAATATCCTGTCCAAGCATGCGACGGCGGGCGTCGTCAACCGTGGCGCCCTGACCCAGCTGACGCGCGAGGCGATTGCCAACCTCAACGTGAAAGTGTCGGGACCGGACGGCATCGTCGGCGGCCTGTCCGGCGGCAACCAGCAAAAAGTCTTGCTGGCGCGCTGGCTGGCCATCGCCCCGAAAGTGCTGATCCTCGACGAACCGACGCGCGGCGTGGACGTGGGCGCGAAGAGCGAAATCTACAAGATCATCCACCAGCTGGCGGACGCGGGCACGGCCGTGCTGTGCATTTCCAGCGAACTGGCCGAGCTGGTCGGCATCTGCGACCGCGTGATGGTGATGTGCGAAGGACGCATGACGGGCGAAGTCACGGGCGACGATATCACGCAGGAAAACATCCTTGCTTATGCCACCCATCTGGAAGCGGCATAAGAACGCACAACAAAACCTACTGCGCGTCGCGGGTCGCGGTTTCCGATGCTCACTGTGCATTCGCACAGTTCCGCTTCTCAACCACAACTCGCTTCCGCTCGCTACGGTTTTGTTAGGCGTTCCAAGAATAGTATTAGCATAATCATTCAGGAGATAAACCATGACAACGAGTACCACCAGCGGCGCCGCGCGCGCCGGCGAACCCTTCAATGCCTCGAACCTGATGCGCCGCCTGGGCATGCTGCCCGTGCTGGTGGTGCTGTACCTGGCCATGTATGGCCTGACCGTGTATTTCTCTGCCGACGGCACGTCGACGTTCATGACCAGCAATAACACCATGAACATCTTCCGCCAGGTGTCGATCAACATCGTGCTGGCATCCGGCATGACTTTCGTCATTCTGACCAGCGGCATCGATCTGTCCGTCGGTTCCGTGCTGGCCGTCTCGGCCGTGGCAGGCATGCTGATGTCGCTGTCGGCCCAGTTCGCCGGCTTTTCGATCCCCACCTTCCTCATCGTCGGCCTGCTGCTGGGCGCGCTGAACGGCGTGCTGGTCGCTCTCGTCGGCCTGAACCCCTTCGTCGTAACTTTGGGCACCATGACAGCCCTGCGCGGCGCCGCCTACCTGCTGGCCGACGGCACCAGCGTGCTGAACACGGAAATCCCTAGCTTCGAATGGATGGGCAACGGCAGCTTCCTGGCCGTGCCCTGGCTGATCTGGCTGGCCGCGGCCGTGGTGCTGCTGACCTGGTTCATCCTGCGCAAAACGACACTGGGCCTGCATATCTACGCCGTCGGCGGCAATATCCAAGCGGCACGTTTGACCGGCATCAAGGTCGGCCTCGTCCTGATGTTTGTCTACACGATCAGCGGCCTGTTCGCCGGCCTGGGCGGCGCCATGTCGGCCAGCCGTCTGTATGCGGCCAACGGCAACTGGGGTACCGGTTATGAACTCGACGCGATTGCGGCCGTCGTGCTCGGCGGCACGAGCCTGATGGGCGGCGTGGGCTCCGTCTGGGGCACCGTCATCGGCGCCCTGATCATCGGAGTGATGAACAATGGCTTGACGATTTTGGGTCTGTCGTCGTTCTGGCAGTATGTGGCCAAAGGTGTCGTGATCGTGCTGGCCGTGATCCTCGACAAATGGCGCCAGTCGCACGCGCAGAACTGATTGTGACGTGGTGCGTCGGGTTACGCGCTTTGCGCTAACCCGACCTACCATTGACGTAACAGGTCGGCATAGGTCGGATTAGGCCGCAGGCCGTAATCCGACAACACCCTAGAACTCCAGCCGCATCTCCACATGCGCAATCCCCGCCTCTTCAAATTGTTCCCCCTGCTGCACGAAACCGTGGCGCGCATAGAATGGCGCGGCCACGGTTTGCGCATTCAAGACCACCGCTGCATCGCCGCGCTCGCGGGCTTTGTCCATCAGCAAGGTCAAAATGGCGCCGCCCACGCCCGTGCCGCGGCCCGGCTGGCGCACGGCCATGCGGCCGATGTGGCCGTCTGGCAATAGCCGGCCCGTGCCGATGGCATTGCCGGCATCGTCATAGGCAACGGCATGCAGGCAGACGGCGTCCATGTCGTCGAGTTCGATCTCGGCCGGCACTTTCTGTTCATCGACGAAGACTTCAAAACGGATGGCGGTAGCGTCAGGGCCCAGGGTGGCCCAGTCGCCGAGGCGGATGGTGTGCTTGGTCATGGTGTACGGTAGAAAAAATCAGGCCGCCATTGTCGCACGGCCTGCCACGCCTTGGCAGGCCGTGCGGCTCAAGCGTTCGATTTCAGGTAACGTCCAGGCGTTTCTCCGAGTACCTTGCGAAACATGACGACAAAATTGCTTGCGTTCTCGTAGCCCAGGCCCTCTGCGACATGCTGGACCGTGGCGCCCCTGGCCATCCATTGCAAGGCGAGCAGGATATGCAGTTGCCTGCGCCAGCGTCCGAAACTCATGCCGGTTTCCCGGGACACCAGGCGTGACAGCGTGCGCGCACTGATGCCTATCCGCTGCGCCCACGATTCGATGTTGCCTGGATCGGACGGACGGGCCATGATCCACTCGACCAGTTTGCGTAACCGCTTGTCTGTCGTCAGGGGAAGATGAACCTGGCCGGGCTGCGCCAGCGCCATTTCGTCGAGAAGCAGTGTCATCAGTCGTGACGCCATGCCGCCCTCTTCATAGCGCATCGGCAATGCCGCTGAACGGATCACCAATTCACGCAGCAGCGGCGTGGTCGACAAGGTGCAGCATTCCCGCGGCAAGGCGTCGTCCACCGCAGGGTCGACATACACGACATAACAATCGACCGTGCCGGCCCCATCCATTCGATGTTGTGTGCCGCCGGGGACCCAAATGGCGCTTCCTGGAGGCACCAGCCAGAAGCCGCCGTCCACCTCGCAGGTGAGCACACCGCGCATCCAGAGCAGGAATTGGCCTTTTCGATGGTGATGAAAATCCCTCTCCTTGCGGCTATCCATCTCGCGGCCAACGGCGCCAAGCGTGACCACCGGCCTTGGCACGCAGTCGGGATCTTCCCAGTCGCTGGACGAATCGTCGCTGAAAACAGGCATCGGGCACCTTTCAAGGGTCAGAATCAGTGGCAAGAATTCAATATAACATGGCCTGTTGGCTCATTGTGACCAACACGTGGCGCGCCTAACATGGGCGCTGACATCACAACCACGAAAGCTGTCATATGGAACAAACGAAGAAAATCCTGATCTGCGGCGGCGGCATCGCCGGCCCTGCGTGTGCCTGGTGGCTGACCAGGTACGGCTACTCCGTGGTGCTCGTCGAAAAGGCCGGCGCGCTCAGGGTCGGCGGGCAGAACGTCGATGTGAAGGACGCCGCGCAGCAGGTCATCAAGCGCATGGGTTTGACGGAACAGGTCGAGGCACGCGACACGCTGGAATGCGGACAGAAGTGGCTCGACGCGGCCGGCAAGGTGGTGGCTGTTTTTCCCAAAGGTAGTATCGGTGGACTGACCTGCGATTTCGAAATCCTGCGCGGCGATTTCGCCCGTATTTTGTTCGATGCGACCCGCGGCACTTGCGAATACCGTTTTGGCACGTCCGTCAGCGGCGTTGAAGAGATTGAAAATGGTGTGCGGGCAACCTTTGCCAATGGCACGGCAGAGGACTTCGCGCTGGTGATCTGCGCCGACGGCGTGAGCTCGCCGACCAGAGACCTGGTGCTGGCCGCTGAAACGCGCATGCGTTACCTCGGCGCCTACATGGCGTTTTTCAACATTCCCCGGCGGCCGGAAGACGACTTCTGGGCCTGCTCCGTCAACGGCATAGGCGGTACGATGATCAACCTCAGGCCAGGTGGCTTGACGGACACTACCGTGCTGATGACCTTTCCAGCCGCTGAGCCTGGTGTGCGGAGTCCGACGGCGCCGTCGCCACGCGAGATGCTGCGCACGGCACTGGCAGGCCGGGGCAAGGTGGCCGATCGTATCATCGCCGAGCTGGATACCGTCCAGGACTTCTACTTCGGACCGATGAGCCAGGTGCAAGCATCGACCTGGTCAAAAGGCCGGCTGGTCTTGCTGGGCGATGCGGCGCATTGTCCGACGCCATTCACGGGCAAGGGCACGGCGCTGGCGCTGGTGGGAGCCTACGTGCTGGCAGGGGAAATCAAGAGGTGCGCGACCCACACCGAGGCTTTCGAGGCATATGAACGCATCCTGCGCCCGTATGCCGAGCGTACGCAGCAGGAGCTCAGCCCTCGTCTCATCCGGCTCATGCACGTGCGGACGCGGCTCGGCATAGCCATCGCGCATCTGTTGCAACGGTGCGTCGGCAGCGCATTGATCCAGTCGCTGTTGCAAGCGAACGCCAAGACCAGGGCGCGCAGGATCGACGAGGATTTCACGCTGCCGATCTATTGAAAGCATTGCTGTGCTACCGGGCGCAGCCGGGCAAGGAACTGGCGGCGCGCTCGGTCATTTCAAAACAGCCCGCTTACAACTTCACCAGCTGCTTGCCGAAGTTGCGCCCTTTTAAGAGGCCGATGAACGCTTCCGGCGCGCTGGCCAGGCCATCGGCCACGGATTCGCGGAATTTCAGCTTGCCCGTCGCCACCAGGGAACCCAGTTCCGCCAGTCCCTGCGGCCAGAATTCCGGCTGCTCGGAAACGATAAAGCCGCGCACGGTGAGGCGGTTGGTGAGGATCAGGCGGGCATTGTCGAGCGGCGTCGGCTCGCCGTTGTAGCCGGCGATCCAGCCGCACACGGCCACGCGGCCAAACGCATTGGTACGCGCCAGCGCCGCATCGAAGATCGCGCCGCCCACGTTTTCAAAGATGGCGTCGATGCCGTCGGGCGTCGCCGCCGCCAAATCGGCCTCCAGATTGCCCGCCTTGTAGTCGACGCAGGCATCGAAACCCAGTTCCTCGACAACATAGCGGCATTTTTCCGCCCCGCCCGCGATGCCGACGACACGGCAACCTTTCAATTTCGCCAGCTGGCCCACGACGCTGCCCACGGCGCCGCTGGCGGCCGACACGACCACCGTTTCGCCCGCCTTCGGCGCCATGATCTGGTTCAAGCCATACCAGGCCGTCATGCCCGGCATGCCGACGGAACCGAGGTAAGCCGAAGCAGGAATGTGTGTCGTGTCGACCTTGCGCAGCATCGTGCCGTCCGATACAGCCACTTCCGTCCAGCCCAGGGTACCCACGACCATGTCGCCCACGGTAAACTTCGGATGCTTCGACTCAAGCACCACGCCCACCGTGCCGCCGATCATCGTTTCATCGAGCGCCTGCGGTGCCGCATAGCTTTTATTGGCACTCATGCGCCCGCGCATGTAAGGGTCGAGCGACAGGTACTGGTTACGCACCAGCAACTGGCCATCCGTGATGGCGGGAATCTCTTGAGTTTCCAGGCGAAAATGTGCCGGCTGGACTTCCTCATTGGAGGCGGGGCGCGAGGCGAGGACGATGCGTTGGTAGGTGGTCATATGGGATCCTGTTTGTGGGGTGAAGTTCAGAATTTAGCCCGTAAAGCAAGAGCTGGGGTCAGACCCGGCGGGTCTGACCCCGGATTTACGCTGTCATTACACTTCATAGTCCATGCATTGCCGCGCTTCACGCACCGCCCCAAAGAACGGCTTGATTTTCACGTGCTCTGGATGGTTCTGGTAGGCGTCGAGCGCTTCGCGGCTGGCGAACTCGCTGTACAGGACGATGTCGTAGGTCGCTTCCAGGCCCGGCTGGGCCACGGCGGCTTCGAATTTCAATATGCCGGGCACCAGGCCGGAACAGGAATCGAGCAGAGCCTTGAGTTTCAAGGCGTTCGTGGCGCGGTCGGCGCCTTCGGCTTGGTCTTTGAGTTTCCAGAAAACGATGTGCTTGATCATGGTGGCAGGCTGCTTGTTTATTAATGAAGCATTACTGTAACCGCTATCGGCGCGCCTTGCAGGAACCGGGCGCGCAATGCAAACGGGCGGCTCTGGAAGCCGCCCGCTGACTGGGTTCACGCAAACATCACAGCACTTCGAACAGCCCGGCCGCGCCCTGCCCGCCGCCGATGCACATGGTCACGACCACGTATTTGACGCCGCGGCGCTTGCCTTCGATCAAGGCGTGGCCCGTCAGGCGGGCACCCGACACGCCGTACGGGTGGCCGACGGCGATCGCGCCGCCGTTGACGTTCAGGCGGTCCATGGGAATGCCCAGGGTATCGGCGCAATACAGCACTTGCACGGCAAACGCTTCGTTGAGTTCCCACAGGCCGATGTCGGCGACAGTCAAGCCCGCCTTTTTCAGCAGTTTCGGAATCGCGTAGACGGGGCCGATGCCCATTTCATCGGGTTCACAGCCAGCCACGGCAAAGCCGCGGAAGATGCCCAGCGGCTGCAAGCCTTTCGCTTCGGCCACTTTCGCATTCATGACGATGGCCATGGACGCGCCATCGGAAAACTGGCTGGCATTGCCGGCGCTGATGACGCCGCCAGGAATGGCCGGGCGGATCTTCGCCACGCCGTCGTAGGTCGTGTCGGCGCGGATGCCTTCGTCGGCGGCAATCGTCACTTCGCGCGACACGAGCATGCCGCTGGCCTTGTCGGCCACGCCCATGATGGTGGTCATCGGCACGATTTCCGCGTCGAACCGGCCGGCGGCCAGGGCACTTGCTGCGCGCTGCTGGCTTTGCGCGCCGTAGGCATCCTGGCGCTCGCGCGAAATCTGGTAACGCTTGGCCACGGTTTCGGCCGTCTGCAGCATGGGCCAGTACAGTTCCGGCTTGTGCTGCTGCAGCCAGACTTCGCGGTACATATGCGTATTCATTTCGTTTTGCACGCAGGAAATCGACTCCACGCCGCCCGCCGCATAGATATCGCCTTCGCCGGCGATGATGCGCTGCGCGGCCAGGGCGATCGCCTGTAGGCCCGACGAGCAGAAACGGTTGACGGTCATGCCGGCCGTCGTCACGGGGCAGCCGCCGCGCAAGGCCACCTGGCGCGCGATATTGCCACCTGTCGCGCCTTCGGGAAAGGCGCAGCCGACCAGCACGTCCTCCACTTCCTCCGCCTCGATGCGCGCGCGCTCGACGGCGGCCGCCAGCACGTGGCCGCCCAGGGTGGCGCCATGCGTCATGTTGAACGCGCCTTTCCAGGACTTGGCCAGGCCCGTGCGGGCGGTCGATACGATGACGGCTTCATTCATGCTGTGTCTCCTTGTGGGGATATTATTGGGTGGGGTATCTGTGGAATGAGAATAGCACATTTAAGTACGGTCGTTCGCAAAGTTCTGCCGGACATCGTTTTGTAAGCTTGGTGTAAGTTTCAAGCAAGCATGACGTAAGGTTCGGAGAACACACTCGCCTCCAGCTGTTGCAAGAATGGTCAAAAAGACTGCGGCACCAGTTCACTATATAAAACATAGGGAGACAAACCATGGCATCACCATCCGGCTCGGCCGACGTACGGAAAACTTCGACCAAGGGAACGCCGATTACGCCCGAGGAACGCAAGGTCATCTTTGCGTCCTCGCTCGGCACCGTTTTTGAATGGTACGATTTTTATCTGTACGGTTCGCTCGCTTCCATCATCGCCAAGCAATTCTTCATCGGCGACCCCACCACCACCTTCATTTTCGCGCTGCTGGCCTTCGCCGCCGGCTTCATCGTGCGTCCGTTCGGCGCGCTGGTCTTCGGCCGCCTGGGCGACATGATCGGCCGCAAGTACACCTTCCTGATCACCATTTTGATCATGGGCGGCTCCACCTTCATCGTCGGCTTGCTGCCGGGCCACGCGTCCATCGGCATCGCCGCGCCGATCATCCTCGTCATCCTGCGCATCCTGCAAGGCCTGGCGCTGGGCGGCGAATATGGCGGCGCAGCCACCTATGTGGCCGAGCACGCGCCTGAAGGCAAGCGCGGCGCGTTCACGGCGTGGATACAAACGACGGCCACTTTGGGCTTCTTCCTGTCGCTGATGGTCATCCTGGGCACCCGCCTGGCGACCGGCGAGAAGGATTTCGAAGCGTGGGGCTGGCGCATTCCCTTCCTCGTCTCCGTCATCCTGCTGGGTATTTCAGTGTGGATCCGCCTGGCCATGAATGAATCGCCGGCGTTTTCCAAGATGAAGGCCGAGGGCAAGACCTCGAAAGCCCCGCTGACGGAAGCGTTCGGCCAGTGGAAAAACCTGAAGATCGTCATCCTGGCCCTGATCGGCCTGACTGCCGGCCAGGCTGTCGTCTGGTACACGGGCCAGTTCTACGCCCTGTTCTTCATGATCCAGACCCTGAAAGTGGACCTGGCAACGGCCAATGTGCTCGTCGCCATCGCCCTGCTGCTGGCCACGCCATTCTTCCTGTTCTTCGGCAGCCTGTCCGACCGCATCGGCCGCAAGTACATCATCCTCGGCGGCTGCCTGATCGCCGCGGCCACCTACTTCCCGATCTTCAACGGCCTGACCCACTTTGCCAACCCGCAGCTGGAAGCGGCTCTGAAGAACTCGCCAGTGGTGGTCGTGGCCGATCCTGCTTCCTGCCACTTCCAGTTCAACATGACGGGCACGAAGAAATTCCCATCGTCGTGCGACATCGCCACCGGCTTCCTGTCGAACAGCTCGGTGAACTACACGAAGGAAGACGCACCGGCCGGCAGCATCGCCAAGGTACGCATCGGTACGAAGGAATTCACGTCGTTTAACGCCGTCATGACGCCGGACGGCCTGAACTTCGATGCGGACAGCAAGGCCAAAGAAGCGGCGCTGAAGAAAGAACTGGGCGCCGGCATCAAGGAAGCGGGCTACCCTGCGAAAGCCGATCCGGACCAGATCAACAAGCCGATGGTCGTCTTGCTGCTGTTCATCCTGGTGCTGTACGTGACCATGGTGTACGGCCCGATCGCCGCCATGCTGGTGGAAATGTTCCCGACGCGTATCCGTTACACCTCGATGTCCCTGCCCTACCATATCGGTAACGGCTGGTTCGGCGGCTTGCTGCCGACCACAGCCTTCGCGCTGGTGGCTTTCAAGGGCGATATCTATTACGGCCTGTGGTATCCGATCGTCGTCGCCCTGGCGACTGTCGTGATCGGCACCCTGTTCGTCAAGGAAACGAAGGACAACAATATCTACGCCGACGACTGATACGGCGCAAGCCCCGGCCGCAAGGCCGGGGCCCGCAAAGCAAAACGCCGCTGACTGGTCAGCGGCGTTTTTTTATACGGAGGCAAGCTTATTTGTCGCTCTCGCCCTTTTTCAGCTGGTCGCGCTGCTGCACGTATTCCTGGTAACTGGTCTGGTTGCGCTTGCGGCAGGCATTGCGGTCGTCGAAATTATTGAGGCTGTTGCAATACTCGCCGATCTTGTCCCGGTTCGCGTCATACAGTACTTCGCAGCCGGTCATCGCCAGCAAGAAGGGAACGATCAGATATTTCATTGCTACTCTCATGGATAGGGACGGGATTGCGCGAAAAACACCAGATTGCCCGCTGGATAAGCAAGCAGCTTTATCTTAACGCGATCCCGGCGGAAAGTACAAGCGCTCGGTATTACTAAATGGAAAGGATTCCTGGCGCAACGAGCTGACCGGCGCTGGCATCCTCGTTCAACAGCGGATTTCCAGCAGCGAACGCCGCCAGGTGCTCGAGCAGCACGCGCACGCGGGCCGGCAGGTAGCGCCGCTGCGTCCACACGGCGTACACGTGGCGCGGCTGCGGCATCCAGTCGGGCAGGACGCGCACGAGGCTGCCGCTGGCCACTTCGTCGCGGCATTGCAGAAGCGGACACAGCAGGATGCCGATGCCTGCGTCGGCCATCTCCACGGCCAGGCGCATTTCATTGACGCGCAGGCGCGCCTGCGGTTCGATCACCATTTCGGCGCCATCGCCGGGCCGGCGCAAGCGCCAACTGCGCAGCGGCTCGGCCACGATCAGCTCGTGCTGTTCCAGTTCCTGCAAGTCGCGCGGCACGCCCGCGCGAGCCAGGTAGGCTGGCGCGGCCACCATCACCAGCGAAGCGCTGCCCAGCCGGCGCTGCATCAGCGAGGAATCGTCGAGCGCGCCCACGCGGATGGCCAGGTCGGCGCCGCTGCCCACGAGGTCTTGCAGCAGGTTCGACAGTTCCAGCTCCAGGCGGATATCCGGGTACTTCTGCATGAAGCTGACCCAGGCCGGCGTCAGCAAGCCGCTGGCGAAGTTGACGGGCGCCAGCACGCGGATGCTGCCCGAGACGGCCGACAGGCTGGCGTCGAGCTGCTGCGTCGCTTGCCGCAAGGCATGCACGAGGGGCCGGCACTGCTCGTAGTATTGCCAGCCTTCCGCCGTCGGCTGCAGGCGGCGCGCGCTGCGGTTGAGCAAGCGGTAGCCGAGCTGGCTTTCCAGCTTTTGCAGCCGACGCGTGACGGTAGCGGCGGGCAAGTCTTCCTTGACGGCCGCCGCATGCAGGCTGCCCGCCTCGACAATGGAGACAAACAGGGCTAAGTCATCAAGCATGATTCGTCGAGCATGATTGCATTTTCGGAATTTGAAATTAAAAATATGGCTCTAGTATAGATTGCTGCAAGTCGTTACGCTGCCATATCTTCACCATTTGAAAGTGCTCCATGTCCGAAGCCCTGCGTTTGCGCTGCGTATTTGCCTTCCTGATGTCGCTGCTCATGACCCTGCTGATGAGCGCCTGGGTCACCTGGCTCAATATCGGCCTGCAGGCCGATTTCCTGCCCCGCTGGCGCCATGCCTTCTTTGCCGCCTGGCCAGTGGCCTTCTGCGCCGTGATGCTGTTCGCGCCCCGCGTGCAGCTGATGAGCCGCAACATCGTGGCCCGGCTCGCCAGCAGCGCTTGACCGGCAGTCGTCCGCCGGCAGTACCACTCGGTCACTCCCGCCCACGGCCGCCCTGATCCGGGCTATGCTATGACCGTCTTCTTTACCGCGGAGTGCCCATGCTCGATCACGTTTCCCTCACCGTCAGCGACCTGGAACGCGCCGAGCGCTTCTATGACGCCGTCTTTGCCGCGCTCGACGTGCCCAAGGTGGGCAGCGACCATGCCAACGCCTGGATAGGCTATGGCGAGCGCAGCGACGCGCAGCATCCTGAGCGCAGCTACTTTTCCGTGCGGCTGGGCCCGCAGCCCGACGACGCGCCGCGCCGCCATTGCTGCTTCAAGGCTTCCTCGCGCGCGGCCGTGGAAGCGTTCTGGCAGGCGGGTCTGGCGCATGGCGGCATCGACCTGGGCGCGCCCGGACTGCGCCACTATCACACCAGTTATTACGCGGCCTTTTTGTTCGATCCGGACGGCAACCGCATCGAAGCCGTCTGCCATCGCGCCGACGCCAGCTGACAGGACGGGAAACCCGGCTCTGTTCGGCATTTCCACTTCGGGACGATTTGCCTATAATGGCTGGCACGCCATACCGGTCCGTGAACAAAGAAGGAGATTCATGCATCATCTATTCGTCGGCCGCCCCGCGCGCACCATGCTCTTCTCCAGCGCCGGCTTGCTGCTGGCTGGCTGTTTTTCCGGCTGCTCCCTGTTGCCATCCACGCCAGTCACGCCAGGTATTCCCGCCACCGCGGCCCTGCCCGACGCCAGTATCGCCTATACCCTGAGCGGCCAGAACGGCTTGCCCGTGGTCTTCCAGTCGGCCATGGGCGACGGCAAGGATGTGTGGGCCAAGGTCGTGCCCGAAGTGGCCAAGCAGCACCGCGTGCTCGTCTACGACCGCCCCGGCTACGGCGACAGCCAGAAAACCACCACGCCGCGCGATCCCTGCACCATCGCCGCCCAGCAGCGGGCCCTGCTGACGCAAGCGGGCCTGAAGCCGCCGTATGTGCTCGTCGGCCATGGCTTGGGCGGGCTGTACCAATATGTGTATGCGAGGCTGTATCCGCAGGACGTGGCCGGCCTCGTCCTGCTCGATCCTACCCACCCGCAGCAGTGGAACCGCCTGCAGACGGACGCGTCCACTTACGCCATGCTCGTCAAAACGCGGCGTAAACTCATGTTCAACAGTACGGAATCGACCGAATTCGATGCCCAGACGCAGTGTCTGCAACACGTCGACATGAGCAGCCCGCTGCGCGTGCCCGCCATGCTGCTGGTGCGCGACAAGTTCGGCATCGAGGAAATGGGCTCGTTTGAAAACGTGGTGCGGGCCCAGGAAAAGGATTGGCAGCGCCTGTCCGGCGCGCCAGCCATCGAGCGCATCACGGGCGCCGGCTATTACATCCAGAAAGACAACCCCGTCATCGTCAACGAGGCGGTCAAGATGGTGGCGAAGAAGAAGTAAACATGCTTGCTGGCGTCCGTGGTGGTGTCGGATTACGCGCTTGCGCGCTAATCCGACCTACCCGGCTCTTGAGCCCTCGTAGAGGCGTAGGTCGGATTAGCGCGGCAAAGCCGCGCGTAATCCGACAATATTGTTGGCGTCGGCTTAGCTATTAAACCCCTTGCCCTCGCCCGCCAGCTTCACCAGCAGCGGCGCCGGCGTCCACGCTTCGCCGTGGCGGCCATTGGCATAGCCGGCAATCGTGTCGAGCACGTTCGGCAAGCCGACCGTGTCCGCATAGAACATCGGGCCGCCGCGGAACAGCGGGAAGCCGTAACCGGTCAAGTACACCATGTCGATGTCCGAGGCACGCAAGGCGATGCCCTCTTCCAGGATACGCGCGCCTTCATTGACGAGCGCATACACGAGCCGTTCGACGATTTCTTGGTCGCTAATCTTGCGCCGCGCCACGCCGATGTCGGCGGAGTGCTGGATAATCATGGCATTGACCTGTTCCGACGGATACGCCTTGCGGTCGCCCGGCTTGTAATCGTACCAGCCGGCGCCCGTCTTCTGGCCAAACCGCCCCAGTTCGCACAGCAAATCGGCCGTCTTCGAATACGTGACGTCCGGCTTTTCCACGTAGCGGCGCTTGCGGATGGCCCAGCCGATATCGTTGCCGGCCAGGTCGCCCATGCGGAACGGTCCCATGGCGAAGCCGAATTTCTCGACCGCCTTGTCGACCTGTTCCGGCAGGCAACCTTCTTCCAGCAGGAAACCGGCTTGGCGGCTGTATTGCTCGATCATGCGGTTGCCGATGAAGCCGTCGCACACGCCCGAGACGACACCTGTCTTCTTCAGCTTTTTCGACAGCGCCAGCGCGGTGGCCAGCACGTCCTTGCCAGTCTTCGCGCCGCGGACGATTTCCAGCAGCTTCATGACGTTCGCGGGGCTGAAGAAATGCGTGCCGATGACGTCTTGCGGGCGTTTGGTGAACGCGGCGATCTTGTCAAGGTCCAAAGTCGATGTGTTCGAGGCGAGGATGGCGCCCGGCTTCATGACGGCGTCGAGCTGTTTGAAGACGGTTTCCTTGACGCCCAGCTCTTCGAAGACGGCTTCGATGACGATGTCGGCTTGCGCAATGTCCGCATACGCCAAGGTGCCGGAAACGAGCGCGATGCGCTGCTCGGCCTTCTCCTGCGTCAGCTTGCCCTTCTTCACCGTGTTCTCGTAATTCTTGCGGATTGTGGCCAGGCCCTTGTCCAGCGCTTCCTGTTTGGTTTCCAGCAGCATCACGGGGATGCCCGCGTTGGCGAAGTTCATGGCGATGCCGCCGCCCATGGTGCCGGCGCCGACGATGGCCGCGCTGGCGATCGCGCGCACTGGCGTGTCGGACGGCACGTCGGGCACCTTGCTGGCGACACGCTCGGCAAAGAAGGCGTGGCGCAGGGCTTTCGACTCGGGCGACTGCACCAGCTGCATGAACAGTTCGCGCTCGTACTTCAAGCCGTCGTCGAATTTCATCGTCACGGCGGCCGCCACGGCATCGACACATTTGAGCGGTGCGGGGAACGGACCGGACATGGCTTTGACGGTATTGCGCGAAAACTGCAAAAACGCTTCGTGGTTCGGGTAGTCGACCTTGCGCTCGCGCACTTTCGGCAGCGGACGCACGTCGGCCACTTTCGTGGCGAAGGCCACGGCGGCGGCCAGCAAATCGGCGCCAGGCGCGATGACTTCGTCGAACAGGGCCGTGCCGGCCAGTTTTTCGGACGCGGCGGGCGTGCCCGAGACGATCATGTTCAGGGCCATTTCCAGGCCCAGCACTCGCGGCAGGCGCTGCGTGCCGCCCGCGCCCGGCAAGATGCCGAGTTTGACTTCCGGCAAGGCCATCTGCGCGCCAGGCGCGGCCACGCGGTAGTTGCAACCGAGCGCCAGCTCCAGGCCGCCACCCATGCAGACGCTGTGGATGGCCGCCACGACCGGCTTGGTCGATTGTTCGACGACGTTGATCAGGGTGTGCAGGGTCGGTTCCGTGAGCGCCTTGGGCGAATTGAATTCCTTGATATCGGCGCCGCCCGAAAAGGCCTTGCCGGCGCCCGTGATGACGATGGCTTTGACGGCCTCGTCGGCCAGCGCCTGGCGGATGCCGGCCACGGCGGCCGTGCGCGTCGCCAGGCCCAGGCCATTGACGGGCGGGTTGGCCAGGGTAATGACGGCAACGGCGCCGTTTACTTGATATTCAGCACTCATGTCTCTTCCTTATTGATTTTTGCTCAGCGATGAGGTGGTTGCAAGGGATGAAGCTTCACTATACCGCATAAAAGAACGCTCGTATTATTTTTGTCGTGACGCGCCCGGCGCCAGCATGCTACGCCATGGTACAACATCGTTTGCGGAAAGATTCTGCTGCAAGCGGCAAGCTCTTGTAGAAGCTATCACTTGGATATTCATTTAAATAATAAAACCACAACAATAATAACAACGTTTTATTATGTAGAAGAATGGGTTTGTTATATGCCGACATGGGGCAATTACGACAGTTTTTACATTATTTATTCCCGCCCCTTGTTTTTCGCCAGACGCTGGGGAATAATAAAATTGTTGATTCAAATCAATACTCTACAATTTATCTACTAAAGGCAAACCGCAGGGCGAACACTGGCGGCCGTTGATCGCGCACATTCTCACCGATTATCACCAGATGCCGGCAATGCAATAACATCGCCGCCTTAATCCCTGCCTTAAACCGATAGCGGAAAAAATAATAACAGCAGCCTTATCGTTCCCATTCCTCTTCTCACCCCGAAGGAAATACTATGGACGCAGCCAGCCATGTCAGCCACTCGCAGGATCTGGACTTACAAGCGATAAATACTGCATTGAACCGTGTCCAGGCCGTCATCGAATTCGAGCTTGACGGCACCATCCTGCATGCGAATGACAATTTCCTGCGCGTCGTCGGCTATACCCTGGCCGAAGTGCAAGGCAAGCACCACGCCATCTTCTGCGACCCCGAGTATGTCAAAACGGACGAATACAGCAACTTCTGGGCCAAGCTGGGACGCGGCGAATTCGACCAGGGCGAATACAAGCGCCGCGCCAGGGATGGGCGCGAAGTGTGGATCAATGCTTCCTACAATCCCATCCTCGACGCGGACGGCAAGCCGTATAAAGTCATCAAGTTCGCTACCGACATCACAGCCCTGAAAAAACGCAATGTCGAATACGAAGGCAAGGTCAGCGCCATCGGCAAGGCGCAGGCCGTGATCGAATTCGACATGCAGGGCAATGTGCTGGACGCCAACGACAATTTCCTCGCCGTCATGGACTACGACTTGAGCGATATCCAGGGCGAGCACCACCGCATGTTCTGCGAACCCGAGTATGCCAGCAGCACCGAGTACAAGAAATTCTGGCAAAAGCTCAACCGCGGAGAATTCGACGCGGGCCGCTACAAGCGACTGGGCAACCATGGCAAGGTGGTGTGGATACAGGCCACCTACAACCCCATCCTGGACCTGAACGGCAAACCGTATAAAGTGGTCAAGTTCGCCATCGACATCACGGACCAGGTGAACCTGGAAAACAGCATCCAGGCCAAGGCCGCCAACGACAGCCGCAAGGTCAATGCCCTGCTCGACTCGGTGGCGCGCGCGGCGCAAGGCGACCTGACCTGCAATATCGTGCCCGAAGGCAGCGAACCGATCGATTTGCTGGCCGGCGGCATCAGCAAGATGATCGTCGACTTGCGCGGCGTGATCGGCAACGTGGTGTCGGCCGCCAACGGCTTTGCCGACGCGTCGAACGCCATCGCCGAACGGGCCACGGGCGTCGCCGTGGGCACGCAGGCGCTGGGCGCCACGGTGGAAGAAATGAACGCGTCCATCGACGGCCTGACGTTTTCCATCAATTCCATCGCGGAAAACACCTCGAACGCCGATTCCCTGGCGAAAGCCACGCAGCAGGAAGCGGAAGCGGGCGCGCGCGCCGTCGCCAAATCGATCGAAGCGATGGACTTGATCAACCGCTCGTCGGAAGACATCGGCGAAATCGTCAAGGTCATCAGCGAGATCGCCAACCAGACCAACATGCTGGCCTTCAACGCGGCCATCGAGGCGGCGCGCGCGGGCGAACACGGCCTGGGCTTTTCCGTCGTCGCCGACGAGGTGCGCAAGCTGGCCGAGCGCTCGTCGCAGGCGACCAAGGAAATTTCCAAGCTGATCAACGAATCCGTCAAGCGCGTGTCGACCGGCAGCGAGATTTCGCGCCAGGCCAGCGACGCCTTCGACAAGATCGTCTCGGGCGTGGCGAAAACCACCCTGGCCATTTCCGACATCTCGAAGGCGGCCAACGAGCAGCTGCTGACGGCGCGCGAAGTGTCGACCGCGATCCAGTATATCGCCGAGGAAACGGAAAAGTCGGCCGCCAACTGCGACAGCATCGCCCGCTCGACGGATGGATTGAACGAACGCGCGGGCAGCCTGAACCAGACTGTCTCCGGCTTCGTGGTGTAGGCGATGAGCCACGCGGCCACCTTGACGCCCGAGGTGCTGACGACCCTGATCGCGCTGGTACGCCAGCACACGGGCATCGCCATGACGGCGCGCAAGAGCGTCTTGCTGGAACGGCGTTTGCAGCCACGGCTGCAGGCACTGTCCCTGCACAGCTACCAGGCTTACCTGGAGCGCGTGGCCAGCGACCGCGACGAGGTGGCCCATTTCATCGACCTGGTGACCACCAACGACACGCTGTTCTTCCGCACGCCGCAGATCTGGGATTACTTCCGCGACCGCTACCTGCCCGCCTGGGCGCGCGCGCATCCGGATGGCTGCCTGGCCATCTGGTCGGCGGCGGCGGCCAGCGGCGAGGAGCTGTATTCGATCGCCATGCTGTGCGAGCAATTCAGGCTGCAAGCGCCGTCTTTCCGCTACCAGATCCTGGCCAGCGACATTTCGCAGCAGATCCTGGGCGCGGCGCGGGCGGGCCAGTACAGCGGGCGCTCCGTCGAGCGCATCCGCTTGTCGCACCCGGACTTGCTGCGCAAATATTTCACGCCAGCACCGTATGGCGTCCAGGTCAACGAGGAATTGCGGCAACACGTCAGCTTTGCCCAGCATAACCTGCTCGAAGCGCTGCGCCCGGCGCGGCAGTTCGACCTGGTGTTCCTGCGCAATGTGCTCATCTATTTCGATGCCGAGCACCAGGAAACCGTGCTGCGCCAGGCGCGCGTGAGTCTCAAGGATGAAGGCCGGCTGATCCTGGGCGAATCGGAAACCATCACCCGCCTCGGCACCGGCTACCAATTCGAGTTTCCCATGATTTATAAGGCGGGTACCGCATGAGCATCATCATCGATCATCGCCTGCCGCTGCACCATGTCGGCATGGGCCAACTGAGCGTGGGCACGCACGGCGAGCAGCTGCAAGCGTTGCTCGGCTCCTGCATCGGCATCGGCTTCATCTGGAAAAATGGCCCATGCTGCGGCCTGGCCCATTGTCTGTTGCCGGAAGCGCCCGGCGCCGACAGCGCCCCTGGCGCGCGCTATGTGAGCCAGGCCGTGCCTTCGCTGCTGCGCCTGATGGGCGTGCGCCAGGCCGATTACGCCGACATTGACGTGGTGCTGGCGGGCGGCGCCAGCATGTTTGGTCCGCGCAACGGGCGGCTGCAGATAGGCCGGCAAAACGCGGAAGCGGCGCAAAAATACCTGGACCAGTGCGGCTTGCACGTCAGCTTTTGCGCGCTGGGCGGCCGCCACGGGCGCCAGTTGCTGATCGATTGCGCCCGGCACAGCTACGCCGTCACCGATGTGGTGGCGCAACCTGAATTGATTCCACGCAAGGAAGGCGCATATGGATATGCATGAAGCGACGGGCTTGCAAGCGCAGGGCACAAGCGACACGGCCACCGAACTGTTCGGCTCCTTCCACCTGGGCGGCGATGAATTCGCCCTGCCCGCCAGCTGCATCCGCGAAGTGGTGAACTATCCCGCGAAAGTCACCGCCCTGCCCCTGTCGCCCGCGTATCTGGAAGGCATGTTCACCTTGCGCGGCAGCGTCATCCCGGTGGTCAACCTGGGCCGCTTGTTCCGCGCCGATGCGCCACGCGCCATGGCCACGGACAAGATCGCCATTCTGGACTTCCAGCA
The DNA here is from genome assembly GCF_036543145.1 of Janthinobacterium sp. LS2A. Lineage (NCBI taxonomy): Bacteria > Pseudomonadati > Pseudomonadota > Betaproteobacteria > Burkholderiales > Oxalobacteraceae > Janthinobacterium > Janthinobacterium sp. LS2A. The sequence continues at coordinate 755,257 of NZ_JAZHPB010000001.1, read as the reverse complement.
AGTGCTGATCGGCATCGTCTTCCAGGATACGGGAGAGATCCTGCGCGTGCCCGCCAGCGCCCGCAGCGCCCTGCAATATGCGGCCGGCGACAGCCACGCCGTCATCGCCGGCACGATCCTGCTCGATGGCGGCGCACGCCTGCTGCAGGTGCTCGACCCGCACGCCCTGCTGCGCATTGAAAACGTGCCCCATGTGCTAGCCCTGCAGGCAACGGGCGCCAAGCTGAGCACGGCCCGCTACCACGCGCAAAGCGAACGCCGCCAGTGCGTCAGCTTCCACGCGGCCGGCGCCACGTTTGCCTTCGAAATGCTGGCCATCCAGGAAATCATACGGGTGCCGGAACTGCACAGCTCCCTGCTGAATAGCGAGCTGTGCCTGGGGCGCATGCATTTCCGCGGCAGCCAGGTGGCCGTCGTCGACTTCGGCGCCCTGCTGCAGGCGCCCGCATCCGGCACGGCGGCCACGCTGGACCAACGCATCATCGTCGTGCGCCTCGAGGACACGACCGTGGGCTTCCTCGTCGACTCCGTCGACAGCATCGTGCATTTCTTTGGCGACGAAGTGCTGCCGATTCCCCTGCTGAGCAAGGCGCGCGCCGCCATGTTCGCCGGCTGCATCACGAAAGAGGGGCTGGGCGACATCATTTTCCTCGACCACAAGGGCATCCTGTCGCAGGCGGAAATTATCGAGATGCGCGACGGCCACGCGCGCCTGTATCCGGCCGACACGGAAACGGCCGCCGCCACGCACAAGGCACAGCGCCGTGTCTACATCACGTTTACGGTGGAAAGCCGCTTCGCCGTGGAAATCGGGCAAGTGCGCGAAATCATCGATTTCAGCGGCGCCATCACGACGCCGCCGGGCATGCCGGCCTGCATGCGCGGCATGCTCAACTTGCGCCAGCAAATGATCAGCATCATCGATCTGCGCCAGTTGTATGCCATGCCGGCCTTGCCGGACGATAGCACCGGCAAGATTCTGATCGTGGAACGGGGCGCCGAGCGCTACGGCTTTCTCGTCGACCATGTCGACAACATCATGACCATCTCCGACAGCCAGCGCTTTGCCGCACCGCAAATCATCCGCACGGGAGAACATGAGGACTTGCGCAGCGAAATGGATGAGATGATCGATATCGGCACGGATGCGCAGCGCCAGACCCTGTCCGTCTTCCAGTGCGACCATCTGCTGGAAAAGCTGGGGGCGGCGCTGCCGCAGGCGGCCTAGCGCTACATGCCGGGCAGCTGGTGTCCCTTGAACTGCTCGCGCAGCTTGTTTTTCTGGATCTTGCCCGTCGCGCCCATGGGCAAGGCGTCGATGAACAGCACGTCATCGGGCGTCCACCACTTGGCGATCTTGCCTTCAAAAAATTGCAATAACGCTTCGCGCGTGACCGTCATGCCGGGGCGCAGCACGACGACGAGCACGGGGCGCTCGTCCCATTTCGGGTGGAACACGCCGATGCAAGCCGCCTGCAGCACGGCCGGGTGCGCCATGGCCAGGTTTTCCAGGTCGATGGTGCCGATCCACTCGCCACCCGACTTGATCACGTCCTTGCTGCGGTCCGTGATCTGCATGTAGCCATCCGTGTCGATGGTGGCCACGTCGCCCGTGGGGAACCAGCCATCCTGCAACACCTCGCCGCCCTCGTTCTTGTAATACGACGAGATGATCCACGGCCCCTTCACCAGCAGGTGGCCATACGCCACGCCATCCCACGGCAATTCCTTGCCATCGTCGTCGACGATCTTCATGTCCACGCCGTAGATCGCATGGCCCTGCTTTTGCAGGATCTTGCGCTGCTCGTCCTTCGGCAAGTCCAGGTGCTTGGTCTGCAAGCCGCCCGCCGTGCCCAGCGGCGACATTTCCGTCATGCCCCAGGCGTGGATGACTTCCACGTCGAACTTGTCGATCAGGGTATCCATCATGGCTGGCGGACACGCCGCGCCGCCGATCACGGTGCGGCGGAAGGTGGAAAATTGCAGATTATTCTGCAAGGCATGGTTGAGCAGGCCCAGCCAGACGGTAGGCACGCCGGCCGAGAACGTTACTTTTTCCGCCTCGAACAGTTCATACAACGACTTGCCGTCCAGCGCCGCGCCGGGAAACACCATGCGCGCGCCGGACAGGGGCACGGAATACGGCAAGCCCCAGGCATTCACGTGGAACATGGGCACGACGGGCAGCACGGTGTCCGAAGCGCGCACGTTCAGGGCGCTGGGCATGGCTGACGCGTACGCGTGCAGCACGGTCGAGCGGTGCGAATACAGGGCGCCCTTGGGGTTGCCCGTCGTGCCCGACGTGTAGCACAGGGTGGCGGCTGAATTCTCGTCGAACAGGGGCCACGTGTAGTCGTCGGAATGCGTGGCGATCAAGTCTTCATAGCACAGCAGATCGGGGATGGTGCTGCTGGCGGGCATGCGTTCGCGGTCGCACATCAGCACGAAATGACGGACGAAGGTGCAGTCGGCGGCGATCTTTTCCACCACGGGGAGGAAAGTCAAATCGAACAGCAAGACCTGGTCTTCCGCATGATTGGAAATGTAGGCGATCTGGTCGGGAAACAGGCGCGGATTGATCGTGTGCAGCACGGCACCCGAGCCGGACACGGCATAGTACGCTTCAAGGTGGCGGTAGCCATTCCAGGCCAGGGTGGCGACGCGGTCGCCCATGCCGACACCGAGGCCGTGCAAGGCGTTCGCCAGCCGGCGCGCGCGCTGGTGGCAATCGCGGTAGGTGTAGCGGTGCATATCGCCTTCCACCCGCCGCGAAATGATTTCGCTGCCCCCATAATGACGCGCTGCAAACTCGATAATGCTGGAAATCAGCAGGGGCTGATTCATCATCTGGCCCATCACTGGACTCAAGGGGAATGCCGACATCGTGTCTCCTGGGTTGGATACTTGCTTATTGTTGGAATTTAAAGATTTTCCCTAGTTTCGTACGGTCGTGCGGAAATCGTCAACGCATTTCGATATTGCGATGCAGCATGGAATTTTCGGTTCCGTTTTTTGCCGTGCGGATACCCACTACGACGCCCGCCACGCGCCTTGGCGCTGTGCGGTAAAATCGCATTCCAGGCTGGCGCACCGTGCCGCCACCTCTTATTTGACTGGAATTGCCATCACCGCTCATACCTTACCACTGGATAACGCCTTTGCGGCCTTGCCGCCCGCGTTCTATACGCGCTTGATGCCCACGCCCCTGCCCGCCCCGTATTTCGTGGCCGCCAGCGCGCCAGCCGCGGCCCTCATCGGCCTCGATGCGGCGCGCCTGGCCGAACCCGACTATGTGGCGCTGCTGAGCGGCAATGCCGTGGCCGAGCGTTCGATGCCCCTGTCGGCCGTGTATTCGGGCCACCAGTTCGGCGTCTGGGCCGGCCAGCTGGGCGATGGCCGCGCCATCTTGCTCGGCGATATCGCCACGGCTGATGGCCCCATGGAACTGCAGCTGAAAGGCGCCGGCGCCACGCCGTATTCGCGCATGGGCGATGGCCGTGCCGTGCTGCGCTCGTCCATCCGCGAATTCCTGTGCTCGGAAGCCATGGCGGCGCTGGGCATTCCCACGTCGCGCGCGCTGTCCATCATGGGTTCGCAGCAAGGCATCATGCGCGAAACAGTCGAGACTGCCGCCGTCGTCACGCGCATGGCGCCCACTTTCGTGCGCTTCGGCTCGTTCGAACACTGGTTTTACCGCAAGCAGCCGGACGAGCTGAAAATCCTGGCCGATTACGTCATCGACAGCTTCTACCCCGACTTGCGCGCCGCATCAAATCCATATCAAGCCTTGCTGGCCGAAGTATGCGTGCGCACGGCGCACATGATTGCACAGTGGCAAGCCGTGGGTTTCATGCATGGCGTCATGAATACGGACAATATGTCGATCCTGGGCCTGACCCTCGATTACGGCCCCTTCGGCTTCATGGAAGCGTTTGACGCCGAGCACATCTGCAACCATACGGACCAGCAAGGCCGCTATTCCTACGCCAACCAGCCGCAGGTCGGGCACTGGAACTGCTATGCGCTGGGCCAGGCGCTGCTGCCGTTGATCGGCGAAGTGGCATTGGCGCAGGCGGCGCTGGACAGCTACCAGCCCGCTTTTGCGGAGAAGATGAATGCCTTGCTGCGTGCCAAGCTGGGCTTGCGCACAGTGCAAGACGAAGACACGGTGCTGTTCGACAGCATGTTTGCGCTGATGCAAGCCAATCACGTGGATTTCACCAACTTCTTCCGTGCCCTGGCGACACTGCAGGTGACCGCCCCCGAGCACGACACCGTGCTGCGCGACATGTTCATCGACCGCCCCGCCTTCGATACGTGGGCGGCGCAATACCGCGCGCGCCTGCGGCAGGAGCACAGCGTCGATGCCGAGCGGCAAGCGGCGATGAACCAGGTCAACCCGAAATACGTGCTGCGCAACTACCTGGCACAAGTGGCCATCGAAAAAGCCCAGCAGCAGGATTACACGGAAGTGGCGACATTGCTGGAAGTTTTGCAAAAGCCATTTGACGAACAGCCCGAACACCAGCACTATGCGGCCCTGCCGCCCGACTGGGCCAGCCACCTTGAAGTCAGTTGCTCATCCTGAGGAGTCATTATGACCACGAATAAAGTCAAGAAAACCGACGCCGAATGGCGCGCCATGCTCGATTCGATGCAATACGAAGTCACGCGCCACGCGGCCACGGAACGGGCCTTCACGGGCAAGTTCTGGGACCACCATGAACATGGCGTCTACACCTGCGTCTGCTGCAACACCCCCCTGTTTGCCTCGGACACCAAGTTCGACTCGGGCTGCGGCTGGCCCAGCTATTTCCAGGCACTCGACCCGGCCAACGTGACGGAAATCGTCGACCGCAGCCATGGCATGGTGCGCACGGAAATCGTCTGCGCCGTCTGCGACGCCCACCTGGGCCACGTCTTCCCGGACGGCCCGCCGCCAACCGGCTTGCGCTATTGCATCAATTCGGCATCGCTGCGCTTCGATCCGCAACCGTGAGACACTGGAATGGCGGGCGGGCATCTTGCTCCTAAGCCATTCCTAAGATGAATGTAACAAGACCCGTGTAAAGTCTCGCCATGAAATTTCTATTCGACCTATTCCCCCTGATCGCCTTCTTCGCCGCCTTCAAGCTGGGCGGCATGTATGAAGCGGCCACGCACGATTTCGTGCAGCAATATCTGTCCGGCTTCGTGTCTGGCGGCTTGATCAAGGCCGACCAGGCGCCGTGGATACTTGCCACCCTCGTCGGCATCGTCGCCACCGCTTGCCAGGTCAGCTATCTGCTGCTGCGCGGGCGCAAGGTGGACGGCATGCTGTGGCTGTCGCTGTTCATCTTTGTCGTGTTCGGCGGCGCCAGCATTTACCTGCATGACGATTTCTTCCTGAAATGGAAGCCGACCCTGATCTACTGGCTGTCCGGCCTGGCCCTCTTGATCGCCCACGTGGGTTTCAAGAAAAACCTGATCCGCAAGACCATGGAAGCGCAAGTGCAATTGCCCGAAGTTGTGTGGAACCAGCTGCTGGCCGCATGGATCATCTTCTTTGGCGCCATCGGCGCGCTGAACCTGTTCGTGGCCTTCGTGCTGTACAAGGGCGACATGGCCGCCTGGGTCAGCTTCAAGGCGTTCGGCGCGACGGGCATCTTCTTTGCCTTTATCGTGGCGCAAACCCTGTTCCTGGCCAAACATATCAAGGAAGACGCATGATGACGAACGACACGGCAACGCGCATGGAGCGCATTCGTACCCGCCTGGAAACGGCACTTTCCCCTCTGGAATGTGTGCTGGAAGATGACTCGGCGCGCCACCGGGGCCATGCGGGCGCCGCCTCGGGCGGAGGCCATTACAATCTACGCATAATTTCTAGTCAATTTGAGGGGCTCAGGCTCGTCATGCGCCATCGACTGGTGTATGATTCCGTGCACGATATGATGCATAATGAGATACATGCATTGGCGATTGTGGCCCTGGCGCCGTCCGAAGTAGTGTAAGGACGGCGTTTTTGGCGTACCGGGGCAACTTGGTATGCCGTTTGCCGCAAGCGCCATGCACGCGTTTTCTTCCCATGCGTTTTTTACGAAACTTTCCCTAACAGGATTTAATAATGACTTTTAAGCCAGCCCGCTTGCTGATCGCACTACTCGCCGTTGTCGCGGTACCTGTTTTTGCGCAAAATGTTGCCGTTGTTAATGGCAAGCCTATCCCATCGTCGCGCGTTGATGCAGTCGTCAAGCAAGTCGTCGCCCAAGGCCAGCAACCGGATTCGCCGCAACTGCGCGAAATGATCAAGAAAGACTTGATCGGCCGTGAAGTGCTGATGCAAGAAGCGGAAAACAAAGGTTTCGGTAAAGATGCAGCAGTCAAGCAGCAAATCGAGAACGCACGCCAGGCCATCGTCATCAACGCCCTGGTCGGCGACTACCTGAAAAAGAACCCGGTCAACGACGCTGAAATCAAGGCCGAATACGACAAGTTCGTGGCCCAGACCGGCGACAAGGAATACCACGTGCGCCACATCCTGGTCGGCACCGAAGCGGAAGCGAAAGACATCATCGCCAAGCTGAAAGGCGGCGCCAAGTTCGAAGACCTGGCCAAGCAATCGAAAGATACCGGTTCGGCCGACAACGGCGGCGACCTGGACTGGGCAGCACCATCGTCGTTCCCGAAAGTATTCTCGGACGCCTTCGTGAAACTGCAAAAAGGCCAGGTCACCGACACCCCGGTGCAAACGCCTAACGGTTTCCACGTGATCAAGCTGGACGACACCCGCGCGGCAAAACTGCCGACCCTGGAAGAAGTCAAGCCACAGATCGCCGAAGCGCTGCAGCAAAAGAAACTGCAAGCGTATCAGGAAGAAATGATCAAAAAAGCGAAAGTTCAGTAAGAACGGACCTCCCCGGCGCCCTTTTCGGCGCCGGTCGTGTATTCTGCGCCTGAATGCGCACTGCGCGACAGCCGCGCGTATCGATTTTTAGTATATTTATTAGGAATGAACATGATTTTGAAGCCAGCCCGTTTGATCTTAGCCCTGGTCGCCGTTGTAGCGATCCCTGCGTTCGCGCAAAACGTCGCCACCGTGAATGGCAAGGCCATCCCATCGTCGCGCGTCGACCAGGTCGTCAAGCAAGTCGTCGCCCAAGGCAAGCAAGCGGATTCGCCGCAATTGCGCGAAGCCATCAAAAAAGACCTGATCGGCCGCGAAGTGCTGATCCAGGAAGCCGACAAGCAAGGCTACGGCACGCGTCCGGAAGTCAAGTCGCAGATCGACAATGCCCGTCAAAGCATCATCATCAACGCCCTGCTGGCCGACTACGTCAAGAAGAACCCTGTCAAGGACGCTGAAATCAAGGCCGAGTACGACAAGTTCAAGGCACAAGCGGGCGACAAGGAATATCATGCACGCCACATCCTGGTGGCCACCGAAGCGGAAGCGAAAGACATCATCGCCAAGCTGAAAGGCGGCGCCAAGTTCGAAGAACTGGCGAAAGTATCGAAAGACGGTTCCGCAGCCAATGGCGGCGACCTGGACTGGGCTAGCCCGGCTTCGTACGTGAAGCCATTCTCCGACGCCATGGTTGCTTTGAAACCAGGCCAGGTCACGCAAACGCCAGTGCAATCGCAATTCGGTTTCCACGTGATCAAGCTGGAAGAAACCCGTCCGACGAAGCTGCCGGCACTGGAAGAAGTCAAGGGTCAAGTGGCCGAGTCGCTGCAACAGAAGAAACTCGCCGCTTACCGCGATGAGTTGATGAAGAAAGCAAAAATCCAGTAATATCGGATGAAGATGAAAAGGCGCTCCACGGAGCGCTTTTTTTACGTCTGAACATGGGGAAACAGCATGGACTTGCACGTCGGATTAAAAATCGCACTCGAAGCTGCTGCCGAACCGGGCCGTGCAGCGCCCATGCAGGCGTATATGCGCGACCAGTTCATTTTCCTGGGCGTGGCAGCGCCGCAGCGGCGGCTGGCCGCCAGGGACTTGCTGGCGGGCTTGAAGGGCATCGATGCCGCGACCTTGCTCGAGCACGCGCAGCTGCTGTGGCAACAGCCGCAGCGCGAATACCAGCACGTGGCGCTCGACATGCTGGCGCTGCACTGGCGCCAGCTGAACATCGCTCACCTCCCCGCCCTGCTGGCGTTGGCGCGCCAGCGGGCCTGGTGGGACAGCGTCGACGGCATGGCGGGTATCGTCGGCGAGGTGCTGCAGGCGGAGCACCAGCGCGGCGGCGACGGCCATGCGCACATGGATGACGCGCTGCTCCATGAAGACTTCTGGCTGCGCCGCATCGCCATGCTGCACCAGCTGGGCTGGCGCGCCGACACAGGTGCCGGCTGGCTATTCGGCGCGGCGCTGGCGCTGGCCCATGAAGACGAGTTTTTCATCCGCAAGGCCATCGGCTGGGCCTTGCGCGATTACGCGCGCCACGCGCCCGAAGCCGTGACGGCGTTTGCCAACGCGCACCGCCAGAAACTGTCTGCGCTCAGCTACCGCGAGGCGTTGAAGCACCAGCCACGGTGAACGCCTGCCCGCCGCAGCTTTACAGCTGCTTGTGCATGCGCGCCAGCGGCAGCTTGATGTCATCGGGCAAGTCGAGGTGAAACTCTTCCGTCACGGCAAAGCCGCTGGCCAGGTACAGCGGCACGCCGGGCAAGGTGGCGGCCAGTTCCAGGGCGGTAAAACCGGCGGCCAGCGCCTGGCGTTCGCAATGGCGCATCAGCATGCTGCCCAGGCCCTGGCGCGCGGCGCCTGGTTCGACAAAAAAGGCGCGGATGCGGCCCGGCTGGCTGGCCGGATCGAGCAACGGGTCCGGCCCGCTCTTGGCGCGGTCGGCGCCATACAGGGTGGCGCGCTGGCTCCAGCCGCCGCAAGCCAGCATGGCGCCATCGCGTTCGATCACGAAATACGTCCGGTCCGCCACGAGCTGCGTATCGACGCCGAACACGTGGCGCGTCACGGCCTCGGCCTGTTCCTGCGTATAAAACCCCGCGCTCAGCGCCACGCCGGAACGGGCGATCAGCGCATTCATTGCCGGCACATCGGCCGGCAGCGCCACGCGCAAGCGCGTCAACGCGCCAAAGTTGAACCAGGCACGGCTGATGCGTCCCTGCTCTACCTCATACGTCGCCACCAGTTCCTGTGCCGACACGCCATCGTCCGTATCGCCATGGACGATTTCATGGTCGATCACCAGCTTGCCGCAGGCTATACGATTGAGCAACTGCGCCCGCGGCCGGCTTGCCGCGAAACGGGCCGTGAAACGGGGGCCGATCTGCGCGCCGCCCTGTGCCAGCAGGGTATCGGGGTGCTGGAATTGCTGCGCATCATCTGCGTAGATGGCCAGCAAGGCCGGCACGTCGTGCGCGTTGTAGGCGTCCAGTTGCGCCTGGACCACCGCCGTTGGCGAAATGAGTGTATCGTTGGCAAGCGCCATGCGTGTACCTGTTGTGGAGTGGGTGGAAAGTTGCAAAGGGTAACATTGTCACCTCTGTCGCGACGCAGTTTACTGCGATAATAACAAGATTCGTCGCAAGAAACATATTCAGGCGTCACCAATCAATCGCAAATCGCAGCAGGAGTAAATATCATGAAATGGGAAGGCAATCGCGAAAGCGACAATGTGGAAGATCGCCGTGGCGAAGATGGCGGCGGAGGCGGCGGTGGCGGCTTTGGTTTTGGCGGGCGCTCGATCGGCATCGGCACCATCGTCATCGCCCTCGTCGGCTCGTATGTACTGGGCGTCAATCCCTTGACCTTGCTCAATCTGCTCAGCGGCGGTGGCGGCCAGATCAGCACCCAGCAAAGCCAGGCGCCGGCGCGCCAGCCGCCCGAATCGGACGAGATGGCCCGCTTCGTGAAAACCGTGCTGGCCGATACGGAAGACACGTGGGGCGCCCTGTTCAAGGCCGAGGGCGGCAGCTATGTGAAACCCAAGCTGGTGCTGTTCTCGGGCAGCACGCCGACGGCCTGCGGCACGGGCCAGAGCGCCAGCGGGCCCTTCTACTGCCCCGGCGACCAGAAAGTCTATCTGGATCTCGATTTCTTCAATCTGATGCAGCAGCGTTTCAAGGTCTCGGGCGAGTTTGCCGAAGCGTACGTGATCGCGCATGAAGTGGGCCACCACGTGCAAAACCTGATGGGCTTGTCCGAAAAGGTCGACAATGCGCGCCGCACGCAATCGGAGCGCCAGGCCAACGCCATGTCCGTGCGCCTGGAATTGCAGGCCGACTGCTTTGCCGGCGTGTGGGCGTATCACGCGAACGCCGACCGCAAGATCCTCGAGCAAGGCGATGTGGAAGCGGCCCTGAAAGCGGCCACGGCCATCGGCGACGATGCGCTGCAGCGCCAGGCGCAAGGCCATGTCGTGCCGGACTCATTTACACACGGCACCTCGGAGCAGCGCGTACGCTGGTTTACCAAGGGCATCGAGAGCGGTCAGATTGCCCAGTGCAATACCTTCGAGGCACGCCAGTTGTAAATGATTCACGAGGACACACGCATGCCGCCCTGCCGGCCGGCATGCGTCTATCAGGGCAAGCTGACGTCGTAGCGCTTGCCCAGTCTTTTCAGCTCGCCCGTCTCGATCAGGTTATTCAGTTCCTGGTCGAACTGCACACGCAACTTGTCGAAAGTGGGCGAACGGGGGAAGGCAAAATAGCCGTTTTGCAGTTCGATAATTCTGGGCAGGGGTTTCACCTGGCGTCCATAGCCGAGGCGGGCGATGACGGGATCGGTATTGCGGCGGTTGCTGACGAAGACGTCGACGTGATTGTGCACCAGCATCTTCAAGCCATTTTCCACGTTGTTGGCCACGCTGACCTGCAAGCCGGGCCGCATGCGCTCCCATTCCGCGCCATACGCCCAGCCATTGAGCAGCACCACCCTGCGGTTATTCAGCACCGCGTAGTCGCCGTCCCAGCTGAAGCTGGCGTTCTGGCGCGTATAAAAGACCATCTGGTCCTGGTAAAACGGCTTGTCGGAAAAGGCCATGCTGGCAATGCGCTCGGGCGTCTTGTAGGGACCGATCAGGATATCGGCCTGGCCCTGCACCAGCATGGCTTGCGCGCGCGCCCACGGCACCATGCGAAAACGCACGGTGTTACCCGTGCGTGCCGCCATCAGGCGCAGCAGTTCCGCGCCCAGTCCGCCATACTCGCCACCCTCCTGATATTCGAACACGCGTTCGAACTGCGCGCCCACGGCCAGCAGCTCGCGCGCCTGCAGGGGCGCGGCAAATGCCGGCCACAGCAGCGCCAAGGCCAGCAGGCGCCGCCCCGCTTTTTTCATCAGCCGACGATGCGCAAGGAGTAATCGGTGGCCCGCACATCCTTGGTCAGGCTGCCGATCGAGATGCGGTCCACGCCCGTTTCGGCAATGGCGCGCACGGTGTTGAAATTGATGCCGCCCGACGCTTCGAGCAAGGCGCGGCCACCGGTCAAGGCCACGGCTTCGCGCATCATGTCGTTGCTGAAGTTATCGAGCAAGACGGAGACAGCGCCCGCATCGAGCGCTTCGCGCAATTGCGCCAGGGTTTCCACCTCGATTTGCACGGGAACGCCCGCGTCGAGATTGCGCGCGTTTTCCAGGGCCTGGCTGACGCCGCCCGCGGCCGCGATATGGTTTTCCTTGATCAGGATGCCGTCGTACAGGGCCAGGCGCTGGTTCTTGCCGCCACCGACGCGCACCGCATACTTTTGCGCCAGGCGCAGGCCCGGCAAGGTCTTGCGCGTATCTAAAATGGACGCCTTGGTGCCGGCGATCACGTCGACATACTGGCGCGTGGCCGTGGCCACGGCGGACAGCAGTTGCAGGAAATTGAGGGCGCTGCGCTCGGCCGTGAGCAAGGCGCGCGCCGGCGCTTCAATCGTGCAGACGACGCTGTCGGCCGTCATCATGTCGCCTTCGGCGTAATGCCAGGCAATGTCGATGCTGCGATCCAGGCTTTTCATGATGCCTTCGAACCACGGCGCGCCGCACAGCACGGCCGCTTCGCGCACGATCACACGGGCAGTGACGATGTGGTCGGGCGGCACCAGCTCGCCCGTCAGGTCGCACTGGCCCACGTCTTCCAGCAAAGCAGCCAGCAAATTGCCTTCGAACGCACGCGCCAGGGCCGGATCGAAAGGGGCGAAAGAATTAACGAGGGTACTCATGCTGGACCGATTCCTTGGAACAATGTGGTTTCTTTTGCCAGGTCCGCGCCCGGCTTGAGGCCCGCCTTCTTGGCGGCGGCGAAGTCGAGCATGCGGTTGATCGAGCGCACGGCCAGCTGGCCGACGGCAGGATCGACGTGGATTTCGTTGTGCATATTTTCCAGCGTCTGCGCCAGGTTCAGCAAGCCGTTCATGGCCATCCACGGGCAGTGCGCGCAGCTCTTGCAGGTGGCGCTGTTGCCGGCCGTGGGCGCTTCGATGAAGCGTTTTCCTGGCGCGGCCGCGCGCATCTTGTGCAGGATGCCGTTGTCGGTGGCGACAATAAAAGTGTCCGTGTCCATGGTTTGCGCTGCCGCAATCATTTGCGACGTGGAACCCACCATGTCGGCCAGCGCCACCACGTTGGCAGGCGACTCCGGGTGCACGAGCACCTTGGCTTGCGGATATTCTTCCTTGAGCAGATCGAGTTCGATGCCCTTGAATTCGTCATGCACGAGGCAACTCCCCTGCCACAGCAGCATATCGGCGCCCGTCTGCTTCTGGATGTAGGAACCCAGGTGCTTGTCGGGTGCCCACAGGATTTTCTTGCCCTGCGCATGCAGGTGGGCCACGATGTCGAGGCCGATGGACGAGGTCACCATCCAGTCCGCGCGCGCCTTGACGGCCGCGCTGGTGTTGGCGTACACCACCACCGTGCGGTCCGGATGCGCGTCGCAGAAGGCCGTGAATTCATCGACCGGGCAGCCGAGGTCGAGTGAACAGGTCGCGTCGAGGTCGGGCATTAATACCGTTTTCTCGGGACTGAGGATCTTTGCCGTTTCACCCATGAAACGCACGCCGGCCACGACGAGGGTCTTGGCCGGATGGTCGCGCCCGAAACGGGCCATTTCCAGGGAATCGGAGACGCAGCCGCCCGTGGCTTCGGCCAGGTCTTGCAGGTCAGCATCAACGTAATAGTGGGCAACGAGCACGGCTTCGCGCTCGATCAGCAGGCGCTTGATGCGCGTGATCAGTTCGGCTTTTTCAGCCGGGGACGGCGTCGCTGGCGTGCGTGCCCAGGCGTGGGCAGTGCAGCTGGCTCCGTCTTGTGGATGTTCGTACTCGACGGATTTGATGGCTAAAGTTTGCATGGCTGTGTCAAACAAAAACGGGATAGACCGGCACGATTGCAATAAAGCAGTTGCGCCGGAACGAATGGACCGCGGCGCGTCGGTGTGGTGCTGGCGGATGACGTTGTAATGTCGGATTACGCTGCGCTAATCCGACCTACGCGACCTACGCGACCAACTCACCCTGACGTAGGTCGGATTAGCGCACAGCGCGTAATCCGACACAACGTTACCCTAAAAATTAATCAATACCCTGGCTCTTGAGGTAATCCTCGTAATTGCCACGGTAATCGACCACTTCATCTTCCTTGATCTCGATGATGCGGTTGGCCAGCGAAGAAACGAATTCGCGGTCATGCGACACGAAGATCAGGGTGCCCGCGTATTTTTCCAGCGCGATGTTCAGGGACTCGATCGATTCCATGTCCATGTGGTTGGTCGGTTCATCGAGCATCAGCACGTTGTGGCGGCCCAGCATCAGCTTGCCGTACATCATGCGGCCTTTTTCACCGCCGGACAGCACCTTGACGGCCTTCTTGACATCGTCGCCGCCGAACAGCAAGCGGCCCAGGATGGAACGCACGGCCTGGTCGTCGTCGCCCTCTTTCGTCCACTGGCCGATCCAGTCGGTCAGGTTCGTGTCCTTGGCGAAATCTTCCGTCGGGTCTTGCGGCATGTAGCCGACGTTGGCGTTTTCCGCCCACTTCACGCGGCCTTGATCAGGCTGCAAGCCGGCGATATCGCCAGCGATGCAGCGCAGCATGGTGGTCTTGCCGGCGCCGTTGGCACCGATGATGGCGATGCGTTCGCCCGCCTCGACCATGATGGAAAAGTTCTTGAACAGCTGGCGGTCGAAACCTTTCGAGATGTTCTCGACTTCCACGGCCAGGCGGTGCAATTTCTTTTCGCCGTCGAACCGCACGAACGGATAGGCGCGCGACGATGGCTTGATGTCGTCGACCTTGATCTTTTCGATCTGCTTGGCGCGCGACGTGGCCTGGCGGGCCTTCGACTTGTTCGCGGCGAAGCGGCGCACGAATTCCTGCAGCTCGGCAACCTTGTCTTTCGCTTTCGCGTTGTTGGCCAGCTGCTGGTTGCGCGCCTGGGTCGAGGCGAACATGTATTCGTCGTAGTTGCCTGGATAAATCTTCAGGGTGCCGTAGTCCATGTCGGCCACGTGGGTGCACACCTGGTTCAGGAAGTGGCGATCATGGGAAATGATGATCATGGTGGAGTTGCGCTCGTTGAGCACGTCTTCCAGCCAGCGAATCGTGTTGATGTCCAGGTTATTCGTCGGCTCGTCGAGCAGCAGGATGTCCGGGTTCGAGAACAGCGCCTGCGCCAGCAGCACGCGCAGCTTCCAGCCTGGCGACACATTGCTCATCGGGCCTTGATGCAGGTCGATGGCGACACCGGCGCCCAGCAGCAGTTCGCCGGCGCGCGATTCGGCCGTGTAGCCGTCGTATTCGGACACTTTTCCTTCCAGTTCGGCCGCCTGCATGTAGTCGTCGTCCGTCGCTTCCGGGTTCGCGTAGATCGCGTCGCGCTGCTGGATGGCGGCCCACATTTCCGTGTGGCCCATCATGACGACGTCGAGGACGCGCATGTCTTCAAACGCAAACTGGTCCTGGCGCAGCTTGCCCAGGCGTTCGTTGGTATCGAGCATGACGTTGCCGCCCGACGGGTCCAGGTCGCCGCCCAGGATCTTCATGAACGTCGACTTGCCGCAGCCGTTCGCGCCGATCAAACCATAGCGGTTGCCGTCGCCGAACTTGACGGAGATATTCTCAAACAATGGCTTGGCGCCAAACTGCATCGTAATATTTGCTGTAGATAGCATGTGATATTGGGTCTTTATTCAGTTAAAACAGCTAGTTAAATACTTTTCTCCCATTATACAGCACCCACCCTCATCACTCTATAGTGGTCCGCCGAGGGCGCCACGAGTGCATGCAGAGAAATAATGGCAAGAAAATATGATTGCCGTATTTCCATTTAGCAGATACGCTGCGCGGCATCCGTTTTCTCCCCTCCACCTTACAGGCATCACTTGAAAAAAATCACCATCGCCGCCGCCGTGGCCGCCGCTGCCCTCGCTGTCACCGCCTACGCTTCGCCCTACTATGCCTTGCACCAGATCAAGACCGCGCTGGCCGAACGCAATGCCGACGCCCTGGCTGAACACGTGGACTTCCCCGCCCTGCGCGCCAGCGTCAAGACACAACTGGAGGCCAGCATGGCGCGCAGCATCGCGGCGACCGCCGGCAGCGACAACCCGCTGGCCGTGCTGGGCCAGTCGATCGCCAGCGCCATGCTGGGCAAGATGGTCGACACCATGGTCTCGCCCGCAGGTGTCGTCGCGCTGGTCAACAAGAGCGCCATCAGCCCGCAGGCGGATGCGAATACGAACGCGGATACGCCCGCCGACGGCGCGCAGAAAAAGGCCGAGTATTCGGCAGGCTACGCCGGTGTGAACACCTTCGTCGTGCGCGCGAAAAATGGCAATGCACAGGACGGCGCGCTGGTCCTGCTGCGCCATGGCGTGTGGGGCTGGAAACTGAGTTCGATCGAGATTGCGTCGGCGATGGCTGCACGTTAACCGGGAAATTTCATGCTGAAACACCCAGCTTTATCGCTGGCAATCGCCCTTGCCAGCGCCACGCCACTCGCCCATGCCCTCGATGGCACGACCGGGAGCAGCCATTCTGTCACCTCGCGCATGCGGGCGGAAACATCCACGGCCGCCGATCATGACGCCCCCGCCCTGCTGCCCGTGCCCAGCGACATCTCGCTAGCCGAACTGGAGCGCCGCCTGGCATTGGGACAGGCGCAGGCCGCTGAAAAACACCATACGAGCGCGCTCGATCCGGCAACGCTGACCGGCCTGGCGCGACAGATGGGATGCCAGGATATCGTCGGCGTGCAACCGTTCGGTTTCCCGCTCGATCCAGCGCAGCCCACCGTCCTCAGCGGCGCCCACCTGCTGGCCCGCTGCCCGGACCGGGCCTACGTGACGATCACGGCGATGTCGATGGCGGGCAAGACGGGCAAGCGCGCCAGCATGGCGGCGCAATCGTTCAAGCAGACGGTGGATGGCAGGCCCGCGCGGCGCCTGTACTACAAGGCGCCCAACGGCCGCCAGAAGGAAACGCTGACCATCATCGATGGCAGCTATGCGTATGCGCTTGAGTACTGGTCGCTCGACGACAGCCAGCAAGGCGGCATGGTCGGCAAGCGCCGCATGGACACATTGACGTTGCAATAATAAGCGGGCGAAAATAGTCAAAATACTGTATATTTATACAGTTATTTACTATTTGCCTGCCCAGCATGCCTGCACACCCGCTCAGCGAATTACCCTACACCATCTGTGTCAGCGCCACGATCGACGCGGAGGTCGAACAAACCATCCTCGAGGGCTTGAACGCCTATAACGATGCGATCACGGGATACCAGGACAGGCAGGTATTGAGCGTGGTCGTGCGCGACCGCGACAGCCAGCGGGTGCTGGGCGGCGCCATGGGCCGGACCTCGCTGGGCCTGCTGTTTCTCGATTTGTTTTACTTGCCCGCCGCCTTGCGAGGCTTGGGCCTGGGCAGCCAGATACTGGGGCAGTTCGAAGAAGAAGGACGCCGGCGCGGCTGCGGCTCGGCGGTGCTGTACACCATCAGTTTCCAGGCGCCCGAATTTTACGAGCGCCGCGGCTGGCGCCGCTTCGCCGACATTGCCTGCAGTCCAGAAGGGACGAGCCGGGTATTCATGAGCAAGACCTTGTAGGCTGTAAACAGTAATGGCTGGCGGCAACGCTGCCACCAGCCACTGTCAACCACGGTCAACAAGCGCTGCTTACATGCCCAGCGACTTGAGCAGATCGGCGTTGTCGTCGTCTTCCGGTTCCGCCGCAGGTGCGGGGGCGGCGTTACGTTCGCGGTTCGCGAATTCGCCATCCATCAGCGAGTCGGCGTCGACTTCGCGCGAATCGAAATCGTGCAGCTTGATGAACTCGGTACGGTCGATCGCCAGTTCCAGGTAGAAAATATTGTTCTTTTCCGTGTAGAAAGTGACGCGACGCATTTCCGGGCGGTCCAGCGGCGTGTCGACGCTGAGCATCACCTGCTTGTTCAGCACCAGCATCTTCGGCTGGCTCTGGGTGATGTTCGTTTGCAGCTCGCGGCGTACCTTGCCCGTAAAGTCGCCCACGATCTGGTTCATCAGCTCGCCCATGATGTTCGACACTTCGTCCGACGTGTAGAAGCTGGCCAGCTCCGACTTCGGCATACCCATGTGCAACATGTAGCGCTCGTAGATTTCCATCGCCGTATCGGCGGCAAAATTGAGCACGACCAGGCCCGTGAAACCGCCATCGAACATCACGAAGCAGCCGATGTCCGGCTTCAGGCCCGTCTTGGTGATGCGCTGCACCATGCCCGAATAATTGACCTTGCTTTGCGTTGCAACGTTGAGCACCCGAACCACCGAGTTGCACAAACTCATCAACAAATCTTCTGTACCGTACACAACATCCTTTTCTGCATCCATGAGCAACCTCTCCTACTATTTTAAAGATGACAGCACTGTTCCCTGCCCGCCGCGAGCCGAAACACGACCGTTTCGCTCAGCAAGCGGACGACTTCACCTTTGCATGCCTGACCTTGCGTGGCAGCGCGCGCCGCGTTGCCGCCGGCCCGAACCGCCCTCTTACCTTTTTCTGTATAGAAATAAGTATCATGCGCAGAATACCGAGATGTAACATTTCCGTCCAGCCATACCTGCATTTACTTGACGATCTGTGCGGAAATACCATACCTGGCCAGGTCACGGGCATGGTCGCAGGAAAAAGTGACTAGAAATCAAGTGCGCGCAACACCACGCCGCTGACCAGCAGATCGCGGCTCAGGTAGGAGAAGGCACGCTGGCCGATGCGCAGGCGGTGAGTGTCGAAGATGGCCAGCAAGTCGCCGCCCTGCCCCTGGTCCAGGCTGTGCAATGCCGTGACGGTGATGCGGCAGGTCTTTTCCGCCCCGAAGACGGACAAATGGAAGCGGATGGCGTCACCCGCCTGCTCGAGCGCGATGCTGTCGCGCAGGATTTCATAAGGCATGGTCTCTCTCCCTGCGGTAGGCCGCATGCGCTGGCCGGGCGCGCCCGTTCATGTGGTGAACGGGGCGGCAGGATCGGCATACCGTGGCAGGTCGATGATGAAGACGCAGCCATGACCAAGGACGCTTTCCACGCTCAACACGCCGTCATTCGCCTCCACGCTGCGCCGGACAATCGACAGGCTTAATCCCGGGCCGCTATTGTTCGCGCCGCCTTGCGTAAATGGCAGAAACATGTCATCCGCCGCCTCTGGCGACAGGCCGGCGCCGTTGTCCTCCACCTCGATCTTGAGCCGCTCGCCGCTGGCATACGCGCGCAGAACCACGGTGCCATTCCGCGCGCCGAACATGAAGGCATTCTGCAGCAGGTTCCCCACGGCGGAGAGCAGCAAATCCTTGTCCGCATTGAGCCGCAGCAAGGGGGCGACCTCTTCCACGACCAGGGTGCAGCGTAGCAAGTCCGCTTCCAGGCGAGCCGAATAGCTCAGTTCACTAATGAAGTTGTTCAAGAAAAAAAACGAACGTTGCAAGGTCAGGCCCGCCTCGACCCGCACGTCCGCCAGGGAACGGTCAATCAGGGTGCGCAAACCCACCAGACTGCGGTCGAGCACGGCGCCAGTCGCGCCCGACAGACCCATGCCACCGTGCTTGAGCGCGGCGACGGCGAGGCTGGCCGTTCCCAGGTGATTGCGCAGTTCATGGCCCAGGTAGCCGATGCGCTGGCTCAGTGCCAATGCCTGTTCGTCAGCGATCAGCACATCGCGCCGCTGGATAAATTCGGACACGGCTTCGGCGATGCCGTTGTCGAGGCAACGGTTCAGCGTCCTGAATTCCTCGACGGAGAATTGCTCCTCCATGACCACGGCAAGGTCGCTGACAGCCTGGCACAGGTCGCCGTAGTCGTGTACGACCTGGCTGACGGAATAGCCGAGCGCCAGCAATTGCCCGCCGTGCGTCGCGGCACTGTGGGCCAGTTCCGATGTGCCTTTCGCACTGCCATCGGCGGGGCCGGAAATGGCCAGGCTTTGCGCTATCTTGCCTGCTTCTTCCGCCCTCAGGGTACGGATCAGCTGATCGAGAAAGATGGGAACGCCATGTTGCAACTGACGCTCGCTCGGCAAGCGCAAGGGCCTCTTGGCGACTTTTTCACGGCAACGGCGCTCAAGCTCGGCGCGATTATCCGCTAGGAATAAATGCATCATGCTGTTTCCTGCTATCTATAATGACTGACAAGCAACCAAGACTACCGGTAGCACACGCAAGCCACCGTCTGTTACCGAACATAGTTGTTTACCCGCATATCGTTGCGCACAGGACGCATCCGGCATCCCCATATGCTATTGTCATCGGACACATCACCAGGCAGGAGCCATGCATGAGCAACATCGTTACCAGCGTCTCGTTCCGCTACATCGATCCGCGCCACAAGGAACCGGGCCCGAGCAGGGAATTCATCAATCAAAACATCCTGCTGCCGCCAGGCGCCCATCTGCCGCGCATGGGCGAAGCGATCGAACTCATGCACTGGGACTTGAACCGCGACATGAAATCCGGCGTGTATTCGGTCCTGTTCGTCCACACGCGCATAGCTTTGTTTGATGGCAACGACAAGCCTTCCGGCTGGCATACCACGATCACCGTGGGACCGCAGTCCGATGAAATCGACGAGCGCTTCCTCACCGCCCCCTCCTGACAACCGTGCGGCCCTTGTTGCGATCAGGTCCGGCCACCTAAAATAATGCTTTATATTAAACATGATCGTGACGGCAACCGGTGGCGCTGCCGCGCGCAATGCAAGGAAGTCAATGAGCACACTGTTAGAGCAGGCAACACAAGAAATGACGACGGCCATCCACGCCTGGTTCGATGAGCGCCTGCAGCGCACGGACCTGGAAGACGCTGTGAACCGGACCACCTTGCAGATGGGTGTCTTCAATGATTTATTACTCGACTACAAACCGGGCCGCACCACTGCCGATGAAATCGACCTGGGCTTCGGCGACGACGTGCGTCCCCGGACGCCGGCGCGCCTTGATGATGCGCAAGTGCGTGACTTGATCGCGCCACAGTTGGTGGCGCTGGTGCAAGCCCGCCTGGCGCCGCTGGTGGACACGCCGATGATCGACTACCGCTTCACCTTGCGCGGAAAGTTCCAGACGGCGCAGGGCAAGCTGCACCTGACCTTGCTGGAACACGTCAACGACGGCAAGCGCCAGGCCTTGCTGAAAAACATACATGCGTATATCGAACAAAAGCTCACGCATGGCAGCAGGCCGACGAAAAAGCTGGAAACCTTCTTCCTGACGCGCCACCTGCTCGATCCCCAGCTGTTTCCGCAGCCCGATATCGCCTGGACGATCGCGCAATTCGAACGCATCGAGCAGCTGAACAAGTCACGCCCGCAGGCACTGACCGAACATCGCGGCGATATCATCCGGGCCGTGTCGGCGTGGGCGGAAAAACAGTTCCTGCCGCGATTTTATGATGTGCAGAAATCAAGCTACCGCAGCGCGGAGTACACCTTGAAAGCGGACACGGCGCCCGATGCGCAAGCGCTGCCAGCGATCGACCTGCTGCTGTATGGCGCTGTGATGATCTTGCGTCACGAACCGAGCTATGCCAAATCGACCGGCCTCACATTCCTGGAAATCGCGCGCGAGCTGGGCAGCGAACGGGCCGTGCGCATGCTCAAGGAAGGCAGCGGCACCTTCCCCGATGCCGACATCCACGTAAAAAATACGCTGCTGGAATGCCGCGCCAACGATGTGTTTGCCACGATCAACATCACCATCACGCAGGAAGAAGAAGGCGCGTATGCGCAGGCGCTGGCCTTCATCACGCATTTGCTGCAAGCCGGCTTTCCGAAAAGCTATCAGATCAAGCTCAAATCCAAGGCCAAGGCATATTTGCCGATCAAGGGACTGGCGAAATCCGATACGCACCGCTTCTTTGCCAACGCCCTCGCCCATGCGTCCCTGCGGCCGCAACTGGAAGCGTATGCGCGCGCCGCCATCGAGCAATTCGAATTCTATGCCGACACGGAAGGCGAAAAGAATTGCATGCCCGGCAGCTATGCCGTGTTTGGGCTGGGCTTGCTCGATGCCCGCTATTTCCCGCTCGTGCAGCACTACATGGCCAACGTCGACGAGGAACACCAGTCCGTGCAGGACCAGTTCACGGCGGCCTTTGCCGAACAACACGGCATCACGCGCGACTCCGCTCCCGTGCTGGCGGCGTGCCTGCGCGCATGCACGGATAACGCAAAGGTCAAGATCCAGGCGGAACTGGAGGAGGTGGAAAAATTGGACCTGTTCTGCCAGCAACTGCAAGGGCTGGACGGCTATCTGGTCGAGCACATGCTGTATCCCGTCTGGGGCAAACTGGAAAAACTGGCGGCACTGGCGCGCAAGGCGCAAGGCCGGCGCAAGGAGCTGCTGCTGGCCTTGCTTGAAGCGGCCAGCAAGGCGCACGCCTGAAGTGTGCAACGTTATGACTTTCACCATCTATAATGCGGGCGCCGAAATTTCCACAAAGCATCTTTTGGCGCCAGACATTGAATCATGGAGAAAACACATGCACAAGCCATTTCCTGCCGCCAGACTGCTGGCCGCCACCCTCGCCGCCGCGCTGATGCAGCCCGCCATGGCGGCTGAACCCACGGCCGTCGAACTGGCGCCGCTGGCCGTCGCCGACCTGTATATCAAGACCATCATCAACCAGGATGAAGCCAGCGTCGCCAAACTCAACGCCTACCTGCGCCCCACGCGCCTGGCGGGCCATCAAAGCGCCGAATACGCGTCGTACAGCGCCCTGAAGGCAGCGGACGCCCAGTTTCCAACGCAAACAGGCAAGCTGATCGCCGACCTGTTCCCCGCCGACATGCGCGCAGCCGTCACGCCGGCCGCCGAACTGCTGGCCGCCAATGTCATCGCCGCCAAGAATGGCGCCGTGTGCCAGGCCACGAAGGCGGACCCCGTGACGGTGCAAAACGGCATGCAAACGACGGCCGTCAGCTTCGAATGCCAGGTCGTCAAGGTGCCCGTGGCATGGGCGCCTGCCGCCCAGCAACTGGCGAAGAGCGGCTGCAAGGTCGAGCAATGCACGGCCGGCCTGCAAAAGATCGCCGCAACCTACACGAGCTCGCCAAAGCAGACATGGCGCGCCGTGTTTGCCGTCAGCCGCGAAAAGAACTCGGAAGCCTGGCGCAACGATTTCGCGCGCGAAACCTTCGATGAGATCTGGGAATACCTGTAATCTTTCACGGAGCTATACACTGCCGATGGACAAGCCCAAACTGACCCCAGTCGCCCAGCCCGCAGGCTTGGCCTTGCTGCGCATGCTCGCCCCCGAGCATGTGGAGGTCACGCTGGGCGCGCAAGTGCTGGCGCAAGATCTGCACGCCCTGAACGGCAAGCAATTGCTGGCGCTGCTGCGCCGGCTGCGTGCCGCCCAGTCCAACCAGCAACACTATGCGGGCGCCAGCGTCGAGCAGGCCGAACAGCTGTTCGGCGCCGCCATCGCCGCCGTCAAGGCCGAGCTGGCCACGCGCCCGCACATCCCCAACAAGCAGGAAGCCAAGGCCTTGCGCCAGGCGGCGGCAAAAAAGCGCTGACCGGGGCGCAAGCTGGCCGTTCCGTGCACGCAAGAACGCCAGCCCCCTTCTATAATCGCAAGCTCTCTTGTTTCCGCTATTGAAAGACGCCCATGCCCACACGATTTTTCCGCCACGTATTTTGCTGCGCCGTGCTGGCCTTATCCAACTTGGCGGCCGCGCAGGCGGCCAGCCTCCTGCCCATCGGCCCCATCGACGCGCGCGTCGTCTGGCAGGAACGCTCGCTGTCGGCTTGCCGCAGCGAACAATCACCGACGGCGCCCGACGTCTGCCTGCTGCGCACCATGCAGCGCAGCGGCGCGCGTCCGCAAGCCATCGCCGCGGCCAGGATGCTGGTCAAGGCAAACAAGGCGGGCTTCATCTCGGCCTGGCGTCCGCTGGGCAAGGCGGCTCTGGCCACCGTCACCTATCCGTTTCGCGCCAACACGAATGAAGGCACCTTGCTGATCGGCAGCGATGGCGCGGCCATCGACGTCGACGAAGGTTCCGTGCGCGAGGAAGACCGCGCCACGCCGGCCTGGCGCGCGTTTGCCGCCGCCCATCCGGACTCCGTCCCGTTTGCGCCCGGCGATTTCGTCGGCAGCACGGCCACGGACGATGGCGGCCAGCGCCTGCTGTTTTCCACGCCCCTGATGACCTGCCATGCCTGCGCCGAGGATGGCGCGCTGCTGATTGCCTACACGCTCGACAAGGCCGGCATCGTGCGCGAGCGGCAACTCTTGACGATCAAGTAATGCTGCATCAAAGATAAGATAGAATCGCCCGATGGCATGTCCATACGAGTACATGCCATCGATCCAACTCTTATCACAGGAAAACATGCGCCGCCCCTGCCTTGCACTGCACCTCACCGCCGCCCTGCTGCTGTCCAGCCCCTTCCATCTCGCCACTGCCGCGCCCGCCGTTACCGCGGCCTCCAGCGCGGCCACGCCGCTCATCATCGGTGAAAGTTTCAACATCGATTCGCAGGCGCTGCAGGAAAAGCGCCACATCAATGTGTACATGGCGCGCGCCTGGGATACAGCGCCCGATGCACCGCTGCCCGTGCTGTACATGCCGGACGGCGGCGTTGCGGAAGATTTCCTGCACGTGGCCGGCTTGCTGCAAGTGTCGGTAGCGAATGGCACGATGCGCCCCTTCATGCTGGTCGGCATGCAAAACACGCAGCGCCGGCGCGACTTGACGGGGCCGACGGACAGCGTGGAAGACCGCAAGATCGCCCCCGTGGTGGGCGGCGCGTCCGCCTACCGGGCCTTCATCCGCGATGAACTGATGCCGGAAATTGCGCGCCGCTACCGCACGACGGGCGAAACGGCCATCGTCGGCGAATCGCTGGCGGGCCTGTTCGTCGTGGAAACGTATCTGATGGAACCGCAGCTGTTCGACCATTACCTGGCATTCGACCCCAGCCTGTGGTGGAATCGCGGCGCCCTGCCGCGCGAAGCGGCAGCCTTGCTGGCCAAGGGCAAACCAGGCAAGCGCAGCCTGTACCTGGCGTCGAGCAGCGAGTCAGGCATCGCCATCGAAGTGCAGCGCCTGGCCGACGTGCTGGAGAAACAGGCGCCGCCCGGCTTGCAATGGCATGTGGAAAAAATGCCAGAAGAAACCCATGGCACGATCTATCACCCGGCAGCCCTGAAGGCTTTCCGCGCCGTGTTCAAACCGCAATAAGCGGCCGGGCAGCAAGACATGGACAAACTGTAATCTGGCGCGGGGCTTGCCCGCCACATCGGGCGGGTAAAATCGGCGGCCCTTCTTTCCCCGCACGATTACCGATACCCATGAGTTTTCTTCAACTATTTATTCTTTCCATCGTCCAGGGCTTCGCCGAGCTGCTGCCCGTGTCCAGCTCCGCCCACGTCATCATGGCGGAGAAATTGATGGGGCTGGATCCCACGTCGCCGGAGCTGACCATGCTGCTGGTGATGCTGCACACGGGCACCATGTTCGCCGTCATCGTGTATTTCTGGACATCCTGGCGCGCCACGTATTTCAGTTCGGCCAGCGCCTTTCGCAGCAATGTCCTGCTGCTTGCAGCAGCCACGGCCCTGACGGGCATTGTCGGCTTTGGCTTGCTGAAGGGCATTACGCACGTCATGAGCAAGGATGCGCCCGGCTTTGAAATCGAACACCTGTTCGGCAACGCGAAACTGATGGCCGCCGCGCTGGCCGCCGCCGGCGTACTGATCATTGTGTCCTCACGCCAGCAAGCGCGCCAGCATGGCACCTTGTCCATCGGCAAGGCGATGGTGATCGGCGCCGTGCAAGGCCTGTGCCTGCCCTTCCGGGGATTTTCCCGCTCGGGCGCCACCATTTCCGCCGGCATCGCCATGGGCGTGCCGCAGCGCCGCGCCGAAGAATTCAGCTTCGCCCTGGCCGTCGTGCTGACGCCGGCCGTGCTGGTCAAGGAAGGCTGGCGCTTTTACCAAGCCGTGGCAAATGGCAGCCTGGACCATCTGGAACACGGCAACAGCCTGCTGCATCTGCTCGGCCCCAGCCTGCTGGGCATGCTGCTGTCGTTCCTGGCCGGCTTGCTGGCCCTGCGCTGGCTGTCGCGCTGGCTGGAACAGGGGCGCTGGCATTTCTTTGGCGCGTATTGCCTGCTGGCCTCCTTGGTGGTGCTGTACGTAGGGTAAAATCGCCGGGTTTATAGTTTGCAACTACCCATCCCAGCCAGGTTCTACTGAAAGCCAACGATGAATTTCGCCGCCACCGCCGCCCTCTCGCTTGCCATGTCCACCGATGCCTTCGCGGCCGCCGTGGGCAAGGGCGCCGCCCTGCACAAGCCGCAATGGCGCGAGGCGCTGCGCACGGGCCTGATTTTTGGCGTCATCGAAGCCATCACGCCCATCATCGGCTGGGCCCTGGGCAGCGTGGCGGCGCCCTACGTGGAAGCGTGGGACCACTGGATCGCCTTCAGCCTGCTGGGCATCATTGGCTTGCTGATGATACGCAATGCCTTGAGCGATAGCGACGAGGAGGAAGCGCCGGCCCAGTCGCACTCGTTCTGGGTACTGGCCGTCACCGGTCTGGCGACCAGCATCGACGCCATGGTCGTGGGCGCGGGCCTGGCCTTGCTGGGTGCGAATATTGTCGTCACAGCCGCCGCCATCGGCTTTTCCACCTTCGTCATGGTGACCCTGGGCGTGATGCTGGGCCGCGTGCTGGGCACGGTGGCGGGCCGGCGTGCCGAACTGGTGGGCGGCCTCGTGCTGATCGTCATCGGCTGCGTGATCCTGTACGAGCATATTGGCCATCCGGCCTGAGGTCCGGACAACCGATGCGCGCGGCCCCGGCGGCGCGCTTTGTGCTACATTCAATGCTCTGCATTCCTGTCTCACAAGGTGACCATCATGGAAACTATTGAGCTGCTTTTTGCCTCGCTGGTGCGCGAAACGGCCGAATCGATACGCGACCACCACGTTCCTTTTGCCATCAAACATGACGAGCGCGCCTATTTCGAGTGGATGGATGGGCACCCGATCAATGGCTATATCCAGGAAGCCTATCGGGAGATTGAGGAAACGGCCCAGCAGATCCGCGCCATTCGCGCTGGGTGATGACGGCTGCCGCAAGCTACTGCGCGGGGCGCCTTGCGGCTGGCGATGCTCACCGCACTTCAGTGCGGTTGCGCTTCTCAGCCACACATCCCCTCCGCTCGCTACGCTTGCGGCAAACGTCGATACGCTCGTTAAAGCTTTTCTGTGAACGTATTGATTCAAATCAAACACTCAACCGTTCCAATCGAATGGATAGTCCAAAGCCATGACAATCAGGTCTGGAGGCGGGAGACATGGATCAGGGACAAAAACACCAGATCAGGGGCTATGAATTTCATGTGGCGGGGGCGCTGGAGAAGGATGGGCGCTACCGGGGCATGATTTTGATCAGCAAGCGCGGCGATACGCAGCAGGTGTATGCCAAGCCCGTATTGATAGAAACGCCGAGCAGTTTCAAGTCCGTGCATGCGGCCCTGATCGAGGCATCGGCGTATGCGCAGGAACTCATCTATAACGGCGCCATCAAGGCCTTGCTGCCGGCCGATGCTCAACTGGCTGGAAAACAGGCGTCGCAGCCGCCGGATTTCGTCGGCAACTGACACGGGCAAGCCCATCCGGTCATTCGGGACCGTGCGTATAATGACGCGCTTTCCCGGATGAAAACTCAACACCATGGAATTTGTGAATTTACCGCTGGTCTTTCTCGTCGGCTGCGCGCTGATCGCCTTGCTGGCCAAGAAAAACGGCTACTCTTGGTATCTGTTTTTCTTCGCAATTGCCGTTCCCGCACCCCTGCTACTGCTGGCCTTGCCCCATGTGCTGGGCGTGGAGACCGCATCGCTGACCTCCGTACGCCTGGGCGCCGCCCTGCTGCTGCCGTTCGCCGGCCTGTTGCTGGCCTTGCGGGGCAAGCGCTAAGGCCGCCTCAGCGTGCCGGCACGCCATCGGCCAGGCGCCAGCCGATCGACAAGGCCAGTTGCTGCGCTTCTTTTTCATTGCTGCAATCTTCATAGTCGCAGGTATCCGCATAGGCGCCGCACGCCTGGTTCTGGCTGACATACGAACCTACCCAGCGACCATCGCGGCGCTGGCTGGCCGTGGCGCTGATGATAAAACCTTTGTGGATGGTGGGATTTTCAAAAGACATATTTCCTCCGAGGCGAGAGCGTCAGGGACCTGACAGACCTCACTGTGCGCCCGCGCGCGTAAGCAGTCTGTACGTTTGATCACACACAGAAAGCACGCACGCGCCTGCCTCTCGGCGCCCGGCAATCAGGTATGATTTCAGCATGTGTGGACGACTCGATCAAAATGGCACGGCGCCCGAGCTGGCGTCATCATTCGGCTGGACCGACGCGGTGTTCGACAGCGAGGCCGAACCGCACCTGAACGTGTCGCCTGGCACTTACCGGCCCGTGCTGCATATCCAGGATGGCGTGCACAGGGTCGACGATGTCTTCTGGGGCTACCGCCCCGCCTGGGCCGCGCAAGCCGTGCCCGCGCCCGGCAAGAAAAAAATCCCCATCGCCATCAATGCCCGCCTGGAAAAACTCGCCGGGTCCTACTGGAAGCCCCTGCTGCGCGCGGGACGCGGCATCGTCTGCGTGGACGGCTGGTATGAGTGGACGGGAGAAAAAGGCAGCAAACAGCCGTGGCACATCCACCGCAAGGACCGCGCGCCCCTGTTCCTGCTGGCGCTGGCCCAGTTCGGGCCGTACAAGCACAGCCGCGAAGAAGCGGGTTTCGTGCTGGTGACGGCCGACAGCCTCGGCGGCATGGTCGACATCCACGACCGCCGGCCCGTGGCCGTCAGCCTGGAAGACGCGCACCGCTGGCTCGACCCCGCTTTGACACCGGAGCAGGCGCTGCACCTGGCGCGCACCTGCATGCTCGACGAGGAGCTGTTCGAATGGCATGCCGTCGATAATCCGCTCGTGCCATCGGCCAAACCCAAGCCGCCGCCACCGGCCGCGGCGCAAGGCGCGTTCGACTGGGGCGACTAACTCAGGCGGGCAATCGCGCCAGACGGCGCCACAGCGCTTCCATCGGCCCCTGGCGGAAATGTCGCAGCCAGTAGCGGCTCAGCAGCACCTGCCCTGCCATGATCAGCACGGCCAGTCCCAGCATCTCGGCCGGACGCAGTGTTGCGCCCCAGCCCAGGCCCGATCCCTGCAGCAGCCAGGTGCCGATCAGCGATTGCAGCAGATAATTGCTGAGCGCCATGCGTCCCACGGGCGCCAGCCATACCGCTAGCCAGCGCAGCATGAAAGGACCGGCCAGCATCAGCGCCGCCACATAGCCGGCCGCCAGCACGGGGCCGCCGGCGAACAGGCCCACTTCGAACAGGGCCGTGTCGAACACGGTTTGATACGGATCGGCCACCTGCCACGCGACGGCGCCCGCCGCCAGCAGGTTGAACGGCAAGCCCACACCCAGTCCCACGGCGCACACGCGGCGCCACAGCAGCTGGTGGCGCTGCGGCTGCGTCAGCCAGCCCAGGCGCGCGGACAGGATGCCCAGCAGGAACAGCACGATGATGTGCGGCAGCATGACGATGGCGTACAGCAGGGAAACGAGGAAATCGTTGGCGCGCAGTCTGGCCACGGCCAGCACATTGCCCTGCGTGTAGATGGCGTAACGCTCCGCAAAACCTTGCAGGTCGCGCGCAATGTCCGGCGCACCGCCCTGCTGGCCCACGGGAATGAGCAAGCACATGAACAGCAGAAAACCGGCGGCCACCAGCCAGGCGCGGTTGCGTATGCGGCTCAGTTTGGCCGCTGCTAGCGGCAGGATCAGCATGCCGGCCACCGCATACGAAGTCAGCACGTCGCCGCTCCAGATAAGGAAACCATGCAGCAAGCCAAACACGAGCAGCCAGCGCAAACGGCGCCGATAGGCCGCTTGCGCCTGCTCCCAGCTGCCCAGCTGGCGTTGCAGGGAACGTGTCTGCAGGGCAAAGCCGGCGCCGAACAAAAAGGCGAAGATGGGATAGAACTTGAATTGCGCCAGCGCCGCCACGCCGAAAATGACGAGCTGATCCAGCACGGGCGGCTGCGCCGGCAAGGTACCGTAGCGCAGGGACAAGGTGCCCCAGGCAAAGCCCCAGATATTCACCAGCAGGATGCCAAACACGGCGATGCCGCGCAGCACGTCGAGCTGCAGCAGCCTGCCGGGCTTGGCGCTCATGGCGTTCAGGGGCGCGCCAGGGTTGGGTAATCGGTCACTTGCAGGCTGAAGCCGGACGCATCCGATTGCAGGCGCGCGTGGCCGCCGAACGGCAAGGTAACACGGCGGCGGATATGGCCGAACTCGAGCCCCGTCAGCACGGGCACGGGCACGCGTTCGCGCACGTAGGCCAGCATGGCGTCGAAATCGTAGCCATTGTCCATCGGACTCAATTTATAGGCGGAAAAATCGCCGAGTACCACGGCTTGCTGGCGGCCAATCACACCCGCGTGCAGCAATTGCAGCAGCATGCGTTCGACCCGGTATGGGTGTTCGTTGACGTCTTCCAGGAACAAAATGCCGCCATCGATCTCGGGGAAATACGGCGTGCCAAGCAAGTGGACCAGCATGGCCAGATTGCCGCCCCACAGCTTGCCTTGCAGCGCGACCTGCGGATTGCCCGCCGCCGTGCCCGTGACCGTGTGCGTAGGGCCGGCCAGGCACGACCACAGTTGGTCGAGCGTAAATTGCTCGGGCTCGTCGCGGATGAAATCGTCGCAGATCATGGGGCCGGCAAAGCTGGCGCGACCCGTTTTCGCCATCAAGCCCATGTGGAAGGCCGTGAAGTCGCTGTAGCCGACAAACAGTTTACGGCTATCGGCCATGGCGGTAAAGTCGATGTCGGGCAGGATGCGGCTGATGCCGTAGCTGCCGCGCAAGGCGATCACCACTTGCACGTCCGGGTCGGCAGCAGCCGCGTTCAGCTGCGCCAGGCGGCCCGCATCCGTGCCGCCGAAGCGCTGGAATGTGTGGTCGGGGTCGTAGTAATTATGGACGGTGGCGCCTTGCGCCTGCAAGCGGGCGATGCCGCGCGCCAAGGCCGCCGCGTCGGGCGCATAACCGCCCGGCGCGACGATGGCGATGCCAATCTCAGGTGTCTTCAAAATATGCCTGGCTAGTCAAGTGGTGGGTGCGCTTCGCCTAGGCTGGCTGGGAGCGCATCTGGGGCGCCATCTTACCTTGCAGATGCACATCGATCAAGGCAAGCAGGCGCTCGATCAGCTGGGGCGGCATGTCGTGCCCCATGCCTTCGATCACCTCAAGCCGGGCGCCCGGGATCAGCGCCGCCGTATCGATGCCGCAGGCGACGGGGATCAGGGGGTCGGCCGCGCCATGGATCACCAGCGCCGGGCAACTGATGCTCGGCAACAAGGCCGTGCGCTCGCCCGAGGCGGCGATCGCCACCATCTGCCGCGCCACGCCTTCCGGGCAACTGCCGCGCTGCAGCGCCGCCTCGATGCGCTGGTACAGCAGCTTTTCCGACACGGGATAGGCGGGGCTGCCGATGACGCGCACGGTGGCCGCCATGTGCGCCATCAGTTCGGCGCGGCTGGCATTGCGCTTCGGACGTTGCAATAGCGCATTGCGCGCGGCCCGCGTGGGGCCGGGCAAGCCGCGCCGGCCGCTGCTCGACATGATGGACGTCAGGCTGAGCACCTGCAGCGGCGCGCGCGCCGCCATCACTTGCGCGATCATGCCGCCCATCGACACGCCGATCACGTGCGCTTGCGCAATGCGCAGGGCCGCCAGCAAACCGAGCGCATCGTCCGCCATGTCATTCAAGGTGTAGGAAGTTTTGAGGGGCCAGCCCAGCAAGTTTTTCACGTAGGCCAGCGGCAGATACGGTTTGCCCGCCAGCGCCATCTTGCTCGACAGGCCGCTGTCGCGGTTGTCGAAACGTAGCACGTGAAAACCTTGCTCGACGATGCCTTCGACGAAGTCCGCCGGCCAGGCAATCAGTTGCATGCCCAGGCCCATGATCAGCAGCACGCACGGATCGTTGGGGTCGCCGTGGCTTTCATAAGCTATGTTGAGGCCGTTCGCCATGATGGTTGCCATGATTGCCTCTCTTACAGGAACCAGCACGCAGGCACGATCGCTGCGGCCTTGCAACCAGCATACCACTATTGTGCTTCAGACATGAGACCGGCACGCGGCACTCACACTGAAGTGTTGCTCTGCTTGCACATGACAGAACCTGCTGCGCGTCGCGACTTGCGGCCTGCGATGCTCACCGTACCTAAAGTACGGTTGCGCTTCTCGACCACAATTCGCTTCCGCTCGCTACGGTTCTGTCACGTGCTGATACTCATCAACTTGCAA
Organism: Janthinobacterium sp. LS2A; assembly: GCF_036543145.1. Lineage (NCBI taxonomy): Bacteria > Pseudomonadati > Pseudomonadota > Betaproteobacteria > Burkholderiales > Oxalobacteraceae > Janthinobacterium > Janthinobacterium sp. LS2A. Next base: position 723,456 of record NZ_JAZHPB010000001.1, on the reverse strand, counting down.
AAAACATTATTTTTCCTTTGGCAGGCTGTCAGCCAGATCCACCCACGCTTGCGGCTGCGGTTTGCCGCGCTCGCGCACGCCGAAGAAGGAGACCACTTGCGTGCCTTCCTTGTCGAAGAATTCGACGGAAGTGACGCCGCCGCGCTTGACGACCCAGCCGCTGCGCAGGGCCGTGTCGCGGATGTGCAGGTTGAAGTCCGGGTCCAGCACATTGAAGAAGCCGCCGGCGGCCATGGTTTTTTCGATCTTGCCGCTGTAGATCTGCGTCAAGCCCTCATTGCCCAGGAACACCATGATGGCGACCTTGTCCTTGGCCGCGCTTTCCAGCAGGGTGCGCAGCGCTTCCGGCGTCACGCGCTCGACCACGCCGGCCGGCGCCAGGCGCAGCGCCTGTTCGCGCGACAGATGGAATTCGCGCATGATTTGCGCAAACTGGTGCACGTCCGTCATGTCTTTCCACGCCAGCTGGAATTCCTTGACGTCGATTTCGGCGTCCGGCTTTTCAGCGGCCTTGGGCGCCACGGCCAGCACGTTCAGCTCGGCACTTTGCTGAGGCATGCGGAACGTCGCCACCAGCTTGTCGTAGACGGCCACGCCAGGCTCGTTGCGCAGGTAGACCTTGTGCACGGCCGTGCCGTTGGCGTCAAAGAATTGCAGGCTGCGCGTCGGCTTGCCATCGCGGCCCGCTTGTTCCACGGCAAATGCATATTTCCAGTTTTCAAAGTGGAAACGCAGGTCGATCTGGCCGCCCAGGTAGCCGCCCGCGATATTGCGCTGGCGCGCTTCCGTTTCCGGGTCTTGCTTGGCGTCGGCCTGTTCCGACTTGTCGCCCGCCTGCTTGAACTTGCTGGCGACGCCCGTCGTTTCGATGACGCCGTTTTCATTGCGCGTGATCGCTTGCACGGTGCCCAGGTCCAGCGCGGCGCGCATGATTTCACGCGGCTGGTTACCGTCGGCCTGCAGGCGCGTGACGCCTTTGCCGATATTGCTTGCCAGCAATTGTGCTTCGGACACACCCAGCGCGCGCGCCGCGTCGCGGATCTGCAGCTTCGGCTGTTCCGTGCGCAAGGTGGACCAGCGTTCCGCCAAAGTGGCTGGGGCCGCGTATGCGTTTGCGATCAGCAGGCTGCCTAGCAGGGATAGAACGAGTTTGGATAACTTCATAGAAAGACCATTCAATCAAACATGGAAAAACAGAGGGGCAAGCACCCCTCCCCGGTAAAAAATTTAGAAGTTCAGGCTGAGGCTGGCGGCGACGTTGCGGCCCGGCTTGGCGTAGCGCTCGATCTCGGCACGGCTGGCGGCCGTGGTGCCGGCGGACAGGCTGCGCGAAGCGGCGTAATCCCAGTACTTGCGATCCGTCAAGTTGTACACGCCGACGACGATCTTCGCGTTCTTGTGCACGTTCCAGTAAGTCGACAAGTCGAAGATGGTGTACGACGGCACCTTGAAGCGCGGCGCGGTCGTGCCCATCAGCAAGTCGTTCGGCGCCTGCTTCTCGCCGGCATGCAGCGCCGTCAGTTCCAGGCCGAACAGCATGTTGCCGTGGTCGTAACCGAAGGTCAGCGCCGTCTTGGCTGGCGCCACCGAGGCCAGGCCGCCGCTCTCGCCCGTCCGGGTATTGAAGGAGCGGCCCTTGGCCACGCCCGTGGCCAGGTCGACACGATAACCCTGCATGGCCGGCGCCCAGGCGCCCAGCTCCGCGCGCAGGGTCAGCTCGCCGCCCCAGGTACGGGCGTCGCCGATGTTTTCCGGGCGGAACAAACCCTGCACGATGGTGGGATAGTTCACGGGATCATCTTCCTGCATCACGTACTCGATCATGTTCTTGTATTCCGTCTGGTAGACGGACGCGTGCATGCTCAAGCCCTTGACGATGTCGCCCTTCAAACCCAGTTCATAGGCCTGGCTGGTTTCCTTGCGCAAATTCGCATTGCCCAGCACGGCATAGCCCGTCCCCCTGCCCGTGTAGCTGAAGGAATCGTAGGTACCGGTGCGCTCGGCCGCCGTCGGCAGGCGCGTGCCGCGCGTGAAGGTGGCATACGCGTTCATTTGCGGCAACACTTCCACGGACAGGCTCAGGCTCGGCGTGAAATACGTGTCGCTTTCCTTGCGCACTTCCTTGGCCGCGTTCGGCACGGCGATCACATAGTTTTGCAGGTTTTTCGGCTCGTTCTTGCGGTAGTCGGCACGCAAGCCCGGCGTCAGCACGGCTTTCTTGCCGGCCAGATTGAAACTGAGATCGTCGCGCACATACAGTGCCAGCTTGGTCGTCTCCATGTCGGCCATGCGGTTCTTGTTGGTGATCTGATGCTGGCCGGTGGCAACGATGACACGGTCTTCGCGCCACGGACGGCGCGTTTTCAGCTGTTCCAGCTGCACGCCGTACAGCAGCGCGTTGTCCGCATTGAGCTGCTTGAACGCTTCCGACGTCAGGCCGATGCTGTCGTTCTTGAAGCTGGTGTCGATGGTACGCTGTGCCGGGCTGCCGAAGGTGTAGAGGCCTTGCGTCTTGTCATCGGTTTTCGCATTCTGCAGATACACTTTCGACGTCAGGCGGTCGAACAGGGCGAAATCCTTGAGCACCACGTCGTGGCCCAGGCTGACGCGCGTGCGCTTGGTGGTGGAATCCTGCTGCACGCCCGTCGGATAATACGTGCTGACCTTGTTGCGCAGATCGCGCTTGTTCTTGCGCTCGAACATGTCGACCGTCAAGTCCAGCTTCTGTTCGCCCGGCAAAGTCCACACCAGCTTGGACAGCAAGGCGTTCGAATGCCAGTCGTCGGGATTGACGGTAGCGCTGCCGCGGCTGTCAAGCTGCTCGCCATCGCGGTGCACGTACACGGCCAGGCCTTGCAGGCTGGCGCCGAGCTTGGCGGCGCCCGTCAGGGTGTGCGCATTGCTGCGGTCGGCCGTGGCGCGGCCGTATTTATAGGCCACGTAATGGTCTTGCCCTTCACCCAGATAATCCTCGGGCGACTTGGTGACAAAGGCCACGCCACCGCCCAGGCCAGGGCTGGCGCCGCTGACGGCCGTCGTGCCCGAATCGATGCGTACTTCGCGGAAGGTTTCAGGATCGAAATAATCACGGCCCGTGCCGAAGGCGTTGAGGGTATTGCCATCGGGCTTAGGTGCCGCGTCGGGCAAGGAAATGCCATCGACGTCCAGGCTGACCCGGTTGCCTTCCAGGCCGCGGATGTTATAGCCAGTGTTGCCCGAACCATCCCACACGCTGCCGCTGCCCGAAGCCGCTGCCGGCGCGCTGATCAATGGCAAATAACGCACGATGCCGCCCATCCCCGTGACATTGCGGCGCTCCAGGTCTTCCGCCGTGACGACCGTCTTGGTGCCGGCGCGGCGTTCGTAGTCTTGCTTGGCGTTCACGACGATTTCCGGGAAAACCGGCAGCTTGGCCGGTTCCTGGGCGGCCGTGCCCGCGTTGATGGCGGCATTTTGCGCAACGGCAGGCAGCATCGGCGCTGCGAACAGGCCCAGCAAGGCGGCGCGCAGCACCAGGTTGTGGCGGCGGGCAGGCTGATGGGCTGAAGATACGACGGGTGCAGCGGTGCGCTGCGGAAGCACAGTAGTCATGATGGTCCGGTCTAAGAGTAAAGGCTGGCTCTTGAACCCGGATCGATAACGATGCGCAAGGGAAGTTTGCTGGCGAAAACAATACTGTAACACGAATCATTCTCATTTGAGAATGACAATTGGTCTAGACAGATGTTATTTCGCAACAATTATAAAAATGCCAGCCTGGAGGGCTGGCATGGCAGGCATCTTGGGCTGATGTCAGGCTGGCGGATGGGCCAGCTTGCGCGCCTCGGCTTGCGCGCGGCGGCGCTCGGCAAAGAAACGCTTGAGAAAAGCGCCGCACTCATCGGCCAGCACGCCGCCGACGATGGCCGTCTGGTGGTTCAGCGCCGGCTGCTCGAACAGGTTCAGCACGGAACCGCAGGCGCCCGTCTTCGGGTCGCCCGCGCCATACACCACGCGCGCCAGACGCGCATGCAGCATGGCGCCCGAACACATCACGCACGGCTCCAGGGTCACGTACAGCTCGCAGCCGGGCAAGCGATAATTGCCGAGCTTTTCGGCGGCCGCGCGCAAGGCCATCACTTCCGCGTGCGCGGTCGGATCGTGGCGGCCGATGGGCTGGTTGTAGCCGACGGCGATGACTTCGCCATCCTTGACGACGACGGCGCCAACGGGCACTTCACCGAGGTCCCACGCGTGCTGGGCCTGCTCCAGGGCCAGCTGCATGTAGCGCGCGTCCTGCGCGCTAGCGTGCGTTTCAGTCATCGGTGACTTCTGCCCAGCAATTCGGCGTTTCATGCAGCACCAGCTTATGCAGGTGCAAGCCCGTGCCGAAATGGTCGGTAAATGCGGCCTTGAGGATGTCGAAGGCGATGCGCGCCAGGTTTTCCACGGTCGGGATGCGGTCGATGACGACGGTTTTATGGTCGGGCAGGCTGGCCAGGAAGTCGCGCACGGCCGTGTCTTTTTCGTAGACGAGGAAGGCGTGGTCCCACACGTCGACTAGGTGCTGCTTGGCCAGGGTTTTCACGTCGGAAAAGTCCATGATCATGCCATTGTCGGAATTGCCTTCCGCTTCGATGACCTTGCCGACCAGGGTGATTTCCACCGTGTAGCGGTGGCCGTGCAGGTTGCGGCACTGGCTTTTGTGGTCGGGAATGCGGTGGCCCGCGTCGAATTCGAGCTTGCGTGTGATAGTCAGCATATTGTTTTGTTAAGGTATTTGCAGGAGTTTATGGGTTTGCAGGCTCAGCTTCCACTTCGGGTTGCTTTTGCACGTTTCGATGGCCAGCTTCATGTTGTGCGCGGCCAGGGGGCCATCCATCGCCTGCACGAAGAAGTTCTCGAAATCCAGTTGTTCGTAGGCAGCCAGGTCTTGCTGGAACTGGGGAATGACCACCTTGATTTCATTGCCTTTGTGGACGACCAGTGTCGAACCCATCTTCGGGCTGACGCAGATCCAGTCCACGCCGGCCGGCACGGGCAAGGTACCGTTGGTTTCGATGGCGATGGTAAAGCCGACCGCGTGCATGGCGTCGATCAGGGCCGTATCCAGTTGCAGCAGCGGCTCGCCGCCCGTAAACACCACGTATTTGCTCGGTGCGTAGCTGGCCGGCCACAGGCTGTCGATCAGCGCGGCCAGTTCCTCGGGCGTCTTGAATTTGCCGCCCAGTTCGCCGTCCGTGCCGACGAAATCCGTGTCGCAGAACTGGCACACGGCCGTGGCGCGGTCGCTTTCGCGGCCCGTCCACAGGTTGCAGCCGGAAAAGCGGCAAAACACGGCCGGACGGCCCGCGTGCGCACCTTCGCCCTGCAGGGTGTAAAAAATCTCTTTGATGCTATAAGTCACTGTATTTCCTAAGAGCTGGCTGGCGTCCTCGCGCAGGGCGTACGCAGCGATGCCGGCGCATACCGCCGGAACCGCAAAAGCCGATTGACAACCCTCTATTATATGCCGCCACGACACTTCCCGTGCAAATGCCGTGCCCGTCACCTGGCCGTGCGGCGCCAAAGGACCAGAAAGCCACGGCGAAAGGCATAACTGCGCGGCTTTTGCGTTTAGACAATATAAATAGCCCACAGTTAATATATTTTCTGTAATAAGATTGCCTTCTGGAAAACATTTGGGGAGCGAGAAATGATGCAACGCTGGCTACGCCTGCCGTACCGTCTGAGCATTCTGGCCTGTCTGGCGGCCAGCGCACTCGCCACCCTGCACGCCGGATACGCGGCCGGGCCAAAGCTGCCGGCCGGTGCGCCCTCCCCTTTGATGCTGGCCTGCGCTATCCTGCTCTGCGCGCTCGCGCTGCTGCTGTGGCGCCAGCACCGCCTGGCGCTGCGTCTGCAGGCGCTGGAACAGCTGCGCGAAGAGGCCGAGCAGGCGCGCCTGACCAGCGGGCAGCAGCAGGCGCGCGAACAGGAACGCCTGCGCATCGGGCGCGACATTCACGACGACCTGGGCCAGCATCTGCTGACCCTGAAGATCGACCTGTCCATGCTGCAGACCAGCACTCATGACGCGGCGCCCCAGCTGGCGCAACAGCTGGCCGTGATCGCGCGCAATGTCGACCTGACTATCGCGGCGCTGCGCTGCGTCATCCATGACCTGCGCCCGCCTGCCCTCGACGCCGGCCTGCAAGCGGCATGCGACGAACTGCTGGCCGACTTCACGCGCACCACCGGCATCGGCTGCGGCTGCGACTACCGGCTCGACGCCGCCGCCGGCCGCACGCATGGTGCCTTGCTGTATCACGTGGTGCAGGAAGCGCTGGCGAACATTGCCCGCCATGCGCACGCCACGCATGTCCAGCTGTGTCTTCAGCAAACGGGCGCCACCGTGGCTTGCCGCATCAGCGACGACGGCATCGGACTGTCGGGCTCGCCGCCGCGCCTCGGTTGCGGCCTGTCCGGCATGCATGAGCGCGTGGCCGCCGCCGGCGGCAGCCTGCACATCGACAGCCGCAGCGGCGCCGGCACCACCTTGCGCGTGTCGCTGCCCCTGCCGGTCTGCCACGACGAAGCAATGGTCCATCACTGAAAATATTGCTCAATATCAACACCGTCACTACCCCACGCTGCATCATGGCCAACGAGCCAGCCCCATTCACGCCCGAGAAGGATGCTTTCATGCCGGATAGCCACGCACATGCCAGCCCATCGCCATATGGTGAAGCCCAGGGTTTCGCCGTCAAGATGATGGAATTGCTGGTCGTGCCCACCTTTGTACTCGATGTGCATGGCAAGGTGATGATCTGGAACCGCGCCTGCGAGCAGTTGACGGGCGTACCGGCGGCCGAAGTGCTGGGTGCGCGCGAACCGGGCCGCTGCTTTTACAACGACGAGCGCCCCACGCTGGCCGACCTGCTGCTGGCCGGGCGCGGCGGCGACATGCGCGCCCTGCATACCCAGCAGCAATACCGCAGCAGCACGGGCAGCAATCTGTGCGCGGAAAACTGGTGCGACATGCCGCGCACGGGACGGCGGCGCTACCTGGCCGTCGATGCCAGCCCCATCTACGGCAATCACGGCGAACTGATCGCCGTCGTCGAAACCCTGCGCGACATGACGGATGAAAAGCGCGCACACGTGGAACTGGAACGCCTGGCCACGCGCGACGGCTTGACGGGGCTGGCCAACCGGCGCTGCTTCGACGACACCATCCTGGCCGAGTGGCAGCGCGCCCAGCGGCAGGGCCAGCCGTTGTCGCTGCTGATGGTTGACGTCGACAATTTCAAGGAATACAACGACAGCCACGGCCACCAGGGCGGCGACCTGTGCCTGCGCAAGGTCGCCGGCGCCGTCGCCAGCGAAATGCGCGCCAACGACCTGGTGGCGCGCTACGGCGGCGAAGAGTTTGCCGTCATCCTGCCGAACCAGTCCCTCAAGGGCGCGGCCATCGTGGCTGAACGCATCCGCCATCGCGTGGAGCGGCTGCAACTGCCTCGCAAGCGTCCGGACGGCGCCTGCGTCACCGTCAGCATCGGCGCCGCCACGGCCCTGCCCGGTCCCGGCACGGAACTGGGGCAGCTGATCCATACGGCCGACTGCGCCCTCTACCGCGCCAAGCACCTGGGCCGCAACCGCATCAGCCTGCCGGAAACGACGCTGACGTAAGCAACAAGTACCAGCATCAGGAAACACGACCAAATTTGGTGTATATTTGGTCCTGTCACAATTTTTCGCATCCGGAGCCGCCATGAACCTCAAGGAACGCATCAAGCCGATTTCCTACCTCAAGGCCAATACGACGGAGATCGTCAACGGCTTTGACGCTGGCCAGGACGAGCCCATCATCATCACGCAAAATGGCGAAGCGAAAATGGTCGTGCTGTCCATGCACGCGTATCAGGAAGGCAAGCGGCAAGCGCAGCAGATGCAGGAACAGCATGCGTTCATGAAACTGATCGCCATGGGCAACCAGGACATCGCGCGCGGCGACGTCGTGTCCGAAGAAGATTTCCTGGCCAGCCTCGACCAGGCTTGAGATGACGCGCATCGTCGTGCTGAAAAGCGCGCAAGCCGATTTCAATGAGCTGCGCAGCGATTTCAGGGCGCGCCACACTGCCGCCGCCCATGCGCAGTTCATCGTCGCTTTCCGGCAATTATTCTCTGATCTGAAAACCTTTCCCGACAGCGGCACGCCCGTCGAAGCAGCCCGCGAAGTCGGCATGGATGTGCGGCAACGCCTGTGCGAAGAGATCCGCGTCGTCTACCACCATGACCGCGCGCACGACATCGTGTACATCCGCATGTTCCTGCCCACCCGGCGCGATTTTCTCAGCCATCTCACGGCCCGCATCCTGCGGCCCGACTTGTAGCCCCTATGCAGGGCGGCACGAATATTCTATGCTGCGGCGTTGCACTTTCCACATTTCCAAAAAAGAAGGAGCCCCCGTGTCAAGAATCATGCCCGTTTTATTACCCGCTTTCGCCCTGGCCCTGTCGGCCATGGCCTCGTCGAACTTGGGCGCCGCGCCCGTCAAACCGGCCGCCGCGCATAGCGCCGCCGCCAGCAAGGCCGATTTGCTGCCGTTCAAGGCCACGGAAAAGACCTTGCCCAACGGCTTGAAGATCATCATCGTGCCGACCGGCTTCCCGAACCTCGTTTCCTTGCAGATTCCCGTGCAGACGGGTTCGCGCAATGAAGTCGAGCCAGGCAAATCCGGCTTTGCCCACTTCTTCGAGCACATGATGTTCCGCGGCACCAAAGCGTATCCGCCCGAAAAATACCAGGAAGTGATCACCCGCGCCGGCGCACGCCAGAACGCGTATACGAGCGACGACCTGACCAATTACCACACGACGTTTGCCAAGCAGGACCTGGAAACCGTGCTGAAGGTGGAAGCGGACCGCTTCCAGCACCTCGACTACGCAGAAGACGCATTCAAGACGGAATCGCGGGCCGTGCTGGGCGAATACAACAAGAACAGCGCCAATCCCGTCTCGAAACTGTTCGAAGTGATGCGCGACAGCGCCTACACGACGCATACCTACAAGCACACGACGATGGGTTTTATCCAGGACATCGAAGACATGCCGAACCAGTACGCGTATTCGAAGATCTTCTTCGACCGCTGGTACCGTCCCGAGCGCACCACCATCATCATCGCCGGCGACGTGGAACCGCAGCAAGCCATCGCGCTGGTGGAAAAATACTGGAGCGGCTGGCAGCGCGGCAAGCAGCAGGCGGCCGTGCCCGTCGAACCCTCGCCGCGCGGCCCCGTCTACAAGCATGTGGCCTGGCCCACGCCGACCCTGCCATGGGTGGCCGTCGGCTTCCACGCGCCCGCGTTTTCCGTGAAGGACAAGGACCAGGCGGCACTGGCAACGTTGCTGTCGCTGTCGTTCGGCCGCACCTCGCCGCTGTATAAACGCCTCGTGCAAAACGAGCAAAAGGTTGACCAGCTGTTCGAGATGACGCCGGACCGGGTCGACCCGACCCTGGCCGTGCTGGGCGCGCGCGTGAAAAATATCGATGACGCCGTCTACGTGCGCGACGCCATCCTGGCTACCGTGGCGCAGCTGCGCGACACGCCAGTGAGCGAAAAAGACCTGGCGGACGCCAAGTCGGCGGAAAAATACGGTTTGATACGCTCGCTCGACAACACGGAGCAGATCGCCGGCACCCTGGCGTCGTTCGTGCATTTCGACCGCTCGTATGCCACCATCAACCAGTACTACCGCCTGATCGATACGCTCACGCCGGCCGACCTGCAGGCAGCCGCGCGCAAATACCTGACGGACGATGGCCTGGTGGTCACGACCCTGTCGCATCAGCCAATGGCCGCCGCCATCGCCACCACGCCGAAGCTGGCCAGCCTGCTGCCGGCCGCCTCGAACGCGAAGTTCGACGTGCTGGTGCAAAAGTCCGCGCTGCCGCAAATCCGCTACAAGCTGCTGTTTATGGCAGGTTCCGCGCAAGATCCGCAAGGCAAGGAAGGTTTGGCCGCGCTGACGGCGTCCATGGTGGCGTCCGGCGGCTCGTCCGAGCGCAAGATCGACGAAGTCAACCAGGCCCTGTTCCCGCTGGCCGGCAGTTTCAGCCAGCAGACGGACAAGGAAATGACGACGTTTACGGGCTCCATCCACAAGGATAACTGGACGCAGTTCAACACCATCGCCCTGCCGCTGCTGCTGTCGCCCGGTTTCCGCGAAGACGACTTCCGCCGCCTGAAAGATGCGCAAAAGAACGCGCTGCTGCTGGACCTGAAAGACAATAACGAAGAGGAATTCGCCAAGGAACGCCTGCAAACGAATGTGTATGCGGGCACGCCGTACGGCCACCCGGTGCTGGGCACGGTCGCCGGCATCGACGCCATCACCCTCGACGACGTGAAACAGTTCTGGAAGAGCGCGTATGCGCAAGGCGCCGTCAAGGTGGGCATTTCCGGCGACGTCTCCGAGGCCATGACGGCGTCACTGACGCAGGCGCTGGCAAGCTTGCCGGCCGGCCCAGGCTTGCCTGCCACAGTGAAACCCGCGGGCCGCAAGGCAAACGGCCTGGAAGTGGAAATCATCGAGAAAAACACGCGCGCCACGGCCATTTCCTTCGGCCTGCCTTTGGAGGTGACGCGCACGCACCCGGACTTCCCCGCCTTGTGGCTGGCGAAGACATGGCTGGGCGAGCATCGCGCCTCGAATTCCTATCTGTACCAGCGCATCCGTGAAATCCGCGGCATGAACTATGGCGATTACGCGTACATTGAAGCCTTCCCGCGCGGCATGTTCCAGTTCTTTCCGAACCCGAACCTGGGCCGCAAGGCGCAGCTGTTCGAAATCTGGATCCGCCCCGTGGCGCCGGACAACGCCCACTTCGCGCTGCGCGTGGCCCTGACGGAGCTGGGCAAGCTGATCGACAACGGCCTGACGCAGGACGATTTCGCCACCACGCGCGACTACCTGATGAAGAACGTCTTCGTCATGACGTCGACGCAAGACCAGCAACTGGGCTATGCGCTCGATTCGCAATGGTATGGCACGCCCGAGTTCACCAAGCTGATGCGTGATGCATTGTCGACACTGACGCTGGCGGACGTCAACCGCGCCATCAAGCAACATTTGTCGGCAAAGAACCTGTCCGTGGTGATCGTCGCCAAGGATGCGGCCGGCCTGAAGGAAAAGCTCGTCAGCGACGCGTTTTCTCCCATCAAGTACGACGGCAACAAGCCGCAAGCGCTGCTCGATGAAGACAAGGTCATCGGCGCGATGAAGCTGGACATCCAGCCGGCGGCCGTCACGGTGACACCGGCGGCGCAGGCGTTCGCGAAGTAAGCGCAGCAAAAAATAACGCACCAAGTAAATGCAATCATGGCCGCCAGCATAAAGCTGGCGGCTTTTTTTATGCACAGAAATGGCGCATCGCAACATCAGATTACGATTATCTGCCGATATTATCTCGCCTCGCCGGGAACATCATAGAGGCTCCGCCACCGCACCAGAATAGTGCATCTGCAACATATTACAAATGTAAAAGTTTGCAACTTGAATGGACATCCGCAAAACAACAAAAAGTAACAATGACAGAGAATAATTTTAAATTATTCCTTATAAAACAATAAGTTAATAATATTATGTTGTGTTTTTTTCATTAATTATTTATCAATTTCAAGACATTTCTTAACATAAAATCTTTTTCCTGCCATCAATTTTTTACCAAATATGTAAGCATAAAAATATTCTGTATAAACTGTTGTGTCAACGTGACAATGTTGAAAAAAGCATGGCGCAACTTTTCTGAAAATGTTTTGATAAAGGTCTAGGCAATACTGTTTATACGGTTTTGCAACAAAAATCGCTGAAGCGATCCACTAGACCGGGAAAGTCGCGCATCGTACAACGATGTCCGACCATGTGTTCAGCAGTTGAAATTCGATGGAGAATATTTTGCTTAAAAAAATAGTCTTAAAACAAAGTGTGATCGCAGTCGCCTTGACCTTGTCTTCCTCGCAATTGGTCTACGCGCAACTGGCACCGCAGGAGCCAGCGCTGCAAAAAATTCTCATTACCGGTTCGAACTTGAAGCGGGCCGACAAGGAAGGCACCTCCCCTGTCGACGTGATTACCGCCAAGGATATCAAGGACAGCGGCGCATCGACCGTTGCCGAACTGATGAAACTGGTGCCATCGATGGGCACCGATACCAACCAGGACCAGCTCGGCGGTTCCGGTTTTGCCAAGGGTGTCGCCACCGCTTCGCTGCGCGGCCTGGGCTCAAGCTCCACCCTGATCCTGTTGAACGGACGGCGCATGACGCCATCGGCCTACGCCGACCCGAACAACGGCAACTCCACCCTGTATGACTTGAACAGCATCCCGTTGTCCGCCCTGGACCGCGTCGAAATCCTGAAAGACGGCGCATCGGCCGTCTACGGCTCGGATGCCATCGGCGGCGTCATCAACTTCATCACCAAATCGAACTATCGCGGTGCGCAAATCGCCGGCAATGCAGGCGCCAACGACGATGGTTTGTTCCGCCGCAAGAACGTCAGTGGCTTCTTCGGCACGGGCGACCTCGAAACCGATGGCTACAACGTCTTCGTCGCAGCCGACTTCTCGCAGCGCGACCGCGTTGCCCGCCGCGACGCCAAGGATATCGCCTACTCGACCTACCAGGACTTGAACGGCCGCTTCCGCTCCAACTACTCGAGTTCCATCTCGAAGTACGCGACCGTGTACCGCGAATCGTCGCCAGGCTCGCGCAACTTCGGCGTGACGCAAGCGAACGCGCCACAGCGCGTGACGTTCAATCTGGGCTGCGACCCGTCGGAACGCATCACGGGCGGCACCAAGGATGGCCTGCTGCCGACGAGCATCCTGATTGGCCGCACCTTCTGTAATTACGATGCCGACCGATTCCTCGAAAGCCAGGGCGACGGCCGCGATGCCAGCGTGCTTAGCCGCGGCACCTTGAAGCTCAGCAGCAGCATCACCGGTTACGCCGAAGCGGCTTACACGCGCTCCTCGCGTTCGTACACGGGCGTGCCGATCACCCTCGGCACGACCTCCGTCACCAACTACATGGCGACGGGCCTGGCCGATCCATTCCAGGCCATCCTGCCGATTGGCCATCCGGACAATCCGCTGACGAATGCCCGCGCCTCGGTTGCCTACCGCTTTGAAAACCTGCGCGGCGGCTCGGAAACGGTCAACCAGAACATGCGTTTGCTGACGGGCCTGCAAGGCGATCACTTCGGCTGGAGCTGGGACACCGGCCTGCTGTGGAACCGTTCGGAACGCGATGAAACGCAATATGGCCGCCTGTACCTGCCTACCTTGCGCAAACTCAATACCGGCACGTCGCTGGCCCAACTGGCTGCCGACCCGACCATCGGCTACGATCCGAAAAGCGAAGGCTTGGCGGAAATCTTCCAGCTCGACGGCAAGGCCAGCACGGAATTCGGCAAGCTGGGCGGCGGTGCCATGGGCTTGGCCGTCGGCTTCGAACTGCGCCAGGAGAAAATCCGCATCGATCCGGACAGCAAGGTGGCCAAGGGCGAGATCTACGGACAGTCGAATACCATTATCGACGGCCAACGCAACGTCAAGTCGGCCTTCGTCGAGCTGCGTACGCCATTCACCAAGAGCTTCGAGATGGACTTTGCCGGCCGGGTAGACAAATACCCTGGCATCAAAACCAACTTCGTGCCAAAAGTGGGCGCCAAATGGACCGCTACGGATACGCTGGCCTTCCGCGGCACGTATGCCGAAGGTTTCCGCGCTCCGGCACTGTCGCAAGTGACACCAGGCGGCGCGCAATTCTTCCTGTCCGGCGTGTGGGATCCGAAACGCTGCCAGGAAGATGAAAGCACCCCGCGTCCAGGTGGCGTGACGGCCGACTGCAGCAAATCGATCTCTGGCGTCGGTGGCGCCAATCCGGACCTGAAGCCGGAAACGTCGAAAAGCTACTCGCTGGGCCTGATCTACTCGCCGACCTCCAACATCGACTTTGTCGTTGACGTGTATCGCGTGCGCAAGGAAAAAGAAGTGGCGCTGGGTACGGCCAGCGAAGCGCTGAAGAACGAAGACCGCGCGCCGGAAAACGTCCTGCGCGATCCGAATCCAGCCAACTTCATCACCGATGCGAACGGCAATGCGATTCCCGGCACGGGCACCTTGCTGTCGGTCAAGACTCCTTGGTCCAACCAGGGTTCCACCGAACTGCGCGGCGTGGACTTTGAAACGCGTCTGCGTAACAAGCTCGGCGAATGGGGCTCGCTCAGCACCGCCTTGCGCGGCACCTACGTCTACAGCTACAAGCTGGAACAGCATGAAGGCGACACGGTCAGCAACGTCACCGGTACGCGTCCAGGCATTTATGACTGGCAATTGTCCACCGGCACCGACATGCCGAAGGTCAAGGCTTCGCTGACCACCAACTGGACGCGTGGCGACCATAGCGTCAATGCTTCGCTGAACTTCGTTGGCAGCGTATCGCTCAAGCGCAACCGCGACGGCGCCGAGACCTACGACCAGCCTTTCTGCTACTACGGCACGAAGAAGCCTACCGACGCGGCGCCGGATCGCAATACTACGATCCCTGGTTATGAAGCAGCCTTCCCGGACTGCAAAGTCGCCAGCTGGACCACCGTGGGTCTGGGCTATACGTACACCGGCTTCAAGAACCTGAGCCTGGGCATCAATATCCAGAATCTGTTCGACCGTGCCGCACCATACGATCCAGCCTACCCACTCGAGGGTTACAACGAAGGCTTGCATAACGCCTATGGCCGTTACTTCACCTTCAATGCGCGCTACACGTTTTAATTAACCGCACGCAGAGACCAACGCCTCCTTCGGGAGGCGTTTTTTGTGACCACTACTCGAAGGGATTGGCCACCGACGTCACCTCGGGCGGCGGCAGCTGGTCAGGCAGTTCCTGCTTTTCCAGCTGCGCCACCACGTCGCCCAGCAGTTTTTGCAGCTGTTTGGCCAGGGCCAGGCCCGGCTTGTCCAGGGTCAGATCGATGTCGCCACTGATGCTGATGCGGTCGATCCGGTTTTCGATGGTCAGGCTGCCGATTTCCAGCACATCGCTTTCATTGGCATACGGGACGAATTTCTTTGCGCACATGGGATTTCCTTTTTGACGGTCTTATTTTTTGGACTTGCTCTTCACCTTGGGCAAACTCAGCATGCGCAGCTTTTGCTGGCGCGTCAGCGACGGTAACAGATCGATGCCTATCCTGTCTTCCAGTTGCGCAATGCTCAGCACTTCATACGTCTTGGTATCGACGTTTTCAATGAAGTAGGCGGCGCCGGCGCGCTGGCGCGGGCTGTACACGGCCTTGTACAGATGGCTGGGCACGATCACCCGGCCCACCTTGCGCAAGTTGCCGCCAATAAAAGCCGGCCCCGTGATCACGTACAGGTCGCCTTCTTTTTTCGCCATCTTGCGCACGGCGCCTTCGATGCCGGCCCACACATAGCGGTTGTTGCGCGAATCTTGCGGTACCATGTTGGCCAGGGTAAAGCTGTCGCGCTGGCTCTGGCGGTCCGGCATGTCGCCGTTGGGCGCCATGTGGCCACGGTCGAAGCCGCTGCGCGCATAGTCGGCCAGCTCGGCACGCTGGGCGGCAGGCAGCTTGCGTTCGGCGTGGAAGGAGTTTTCGCGCGACAAGTCCTGCGCCGCTTCCAGATTGTTCGCCGTCAAGTGCTCGGCCGACCACAGCGGCGTGCGCGTGATACCCGAGTGCATTACGCCAAACACGTTGTAGCACAGCTCCTTGGTCGCCACGTCCAGCTTGGGGTTGGTGATTTCCGGCTTGCGGCCATCGACGTAATGGGCCGGACAGGCATCGGCATGCGCCAGGTTCGCGGCAAAGGCGGAAGCCAGCAAGCCGCACGCCAGGGTCAGCCTGGCGATCGATCGTTGAATCATATTTCCCTAAGTGAAATCTTTGCAGGCCAGCATTCTAGCGGACGGCGGCCGTCACCACAAACCTGCATAAACCTGGCGTGCGCACCTGTGCGCGACGTGCAGATGGGCGTACGGGCGGCTCTGCGCAGAGCTGGCGCAAATAAAGGCCAACAGGCCGCGCACAGCCATTCATATCTGCTAAGATTGCCTAGATTCGTTCGCATCGACCATTCAAGATTTGGAGAGCATATGATCAAAAAAACCCTGCTGCTGATCGTTGTCGTCGTCGCCGCCATCCTCGGCTATGCCACCACCAAGCCCGATACTTTCAGTGTCCAGCGCGAAATCACCATCAAGGCCCCGCCCGAGAAAATCGCCGCCCTGATCACGGACTTTCATTACTGGGCCGCCTGGTCGCCGTGGGAAAAGCTCGACCCGGCCATGCGCCGCACGTTTACGGGGCCGGCCAATGGCCTGGGTGCGCAATATGCATGGCAAGGCAATGACAAGGTGGGCGCCGGCCGCATGGAAATCACGGAAGCGGCCCAGCCCGAACGCACCGTCATCAAGCTGGACTTCCTCAAGCCCTTCGAAAGCCACAACACCACCACGTTTACCATGACGCCCGAGGGCGACAGCACCAAGGTGAACTGGACCATGACGGGCCCCAGCCCTTACGTCAGCAAGGTCATGACGGTCTTCGTCAGCATGGACAGGATGATCGGCAAGGATTTTGAAAAAGGCTTGAACAACCTGAAGGCGGCCGCGGAGCGCTAAGCCCGCTCGCAGCAAAAGGAAACAGGGCCCGCGCGGCCCTGTTTTACTTGGCGCCCCCTTGCGGGGGCATGCTTAGAACTGCTCGATCCAGGCGGCCAGGTGGTCTGGCGTAAGCGCCGGTTCAGCCTGCACTACCTTGCCCTGCAAGCCCGATTCCGTCTTGCTCAACTGCAGGGACCAGCCGCGCCGCGCCAGCCACAGCAAGCTGGCCAGCCAGAACGAGTGGATGGGCGAGACGGGCGTGGTGGTCGGCGTTTCCAGGAATTCCGTCAGCAGCCGTCCATCGAGGAACAGCGCCGTGCCGCCCTGGTTTTGCAGCGCCGCGCCAAACACGGGCAGCAGCATGTCGATCGCCTGCTCCACGCCACGCCCCGGATGCTCGCGCTCGAGCGTGTCGAGCTGCTGGCGTACGGCGGCGGCAAAGGCCGTGCCGCGGAACGCTTCCGAGCTGACCAGGTCGGCATAATCCATCAGCAGCCAGTCCGGCTCGGGCGGCGTGACGCCAGCCGTCAGGGCCGCCGACAGATACGCTTCCACGGGCAGTTGCTGTTCCGGACCGGCCAGGCTGGCGCACAGGGCGTACAGGGTGCCGATGCGGTTGGCGACGGCTTGCCGCTGGCGCACCATCAGCTTTTCGCGCAACAACTGGGCGTGTTCATTGCGCAAGCGCGCCAGTTCCAGCGCCTGCTTGAGTTCCATGCGCAGGGCCGCGATATCCCACGGCTTCTGGATATAGCGGTGGATCTGCCCCTGGTTGACGGCTTCCACCGTGTGCTCGAGTTCGGAATACGCGGTGGTCAGAATGCGCACGATGTGCGGATGGCGATCCCAGGCGTACGACAGCAGCTCGTTGCCGTAGGCGCCAGGCATGCGCTGATCCGACACCAGCACGGCGATGCGGTCGGCCTGCTCGTCGAGGATGCGCTTGCCCTCCTCGACCGAGGTGGCCGTCAGCACGTCGGCCAGCGGCGCGATGGCGCGCTGGAAGTATTTGAGGGCGTTGGCCTCGTCATCGACATAGAGTATCGTCGGCAAGCCTTGCGCCGGCTCACGCTGAGCCGGTAAACGCAGATTGGCGTCAATCATGCTCGTTCCTTATATGTACTGGAAAATTCAGGGTTACCGTGGTGGACGTGCCAAACTCGGTGGCGATATCGAGGTTGCCGCCGAACGACTGCATCATGCGGTGGCAAAACACCATGCCCCAGCCCTTGCCTTCGCCGCCGCCGGCACTGACGGGGTCGATCAACAGCTGTTCCACAATCTCGGGGGCGATGCCGGCGCCATTGTCGCGCACCGTGATGCGCCCGGCATCGATGCGGATGCCGATCGCAGGCCGGGCTTGCTCGCCTGCCGAACGCAAGGCATTCGCCAGCACGGACGATAATATCAGCGCGACGCAATTGGGCGACTCGGCGATGGAAAAATCTTCGCCCACTTCGACCGTGATGGCGGCGCGCTGGGCCGCGCTCAAGGGATAACTGTCGAGCAAGGCGTCCAGCAGCTGGCGCGCGCTGCCGGCGCGGCGTCCGCCCTGCATGCCGGGCCCGGCACTAGCCAGACGCACCGTGTCGATAAAGCTGGCCAGAACGGACAAACAATAGCGCGCATTGTCGTGCATCAAGGCGGCCGCTTCGCCGATCTCGGCCTGCGGCGCGGCGTCCGCCTGCGCGCGCCGCGCGATGCCGCGCGCAAAATTGGCGATGGCCGCCAGCGGCGTGTTCAATTCATGCGCAAGGAAGGCCAGCGATTCTTCCATCGCCACCAGGCCCTGGCGGCGCGCGGCCCGTTCGCGGCCCGTCTGCACGGCCAGCTGCAGCGCCGTTTGCATGGCGGCCAGGTCGAGCGGCTTTTCCAGCAAACGGAACAAGGTGCCGCCATTGATCAGCTCGAGCAGCACGTCCTTGTCCGCATAGGCCGTCACCAGCATGCAGACGATGTGCGGATAGCGCTGCGCCACTTCCTGCAGCAGCTCGCTACCCAGGCGGTCCGGCATGCGGTAATCGGTGACGAGCACGTCGATCTGGCCGGCCTCGTCTTCCAGCAAGGCCAGCGCCGCATCGACGCTCTGCGCCGTCAATACGCGGTAACGGGGACCGACTGCGCGCTCGAAATACTTGCAGGCGAGCGCTTCATCGTCCACGTACAGCACGCTGGCGCGGCTATCGCTGTCCATGCTAGCGGCCCTCCCAATCGGAGCGCTGCAAGTCGAAATTCATGCTGGCCCATTTGCCCAGCTCGCTTTCGGCGCTCAATGTTCCGCCGTGGCGCTCGATCACGCCATAGCTGATGCTCAGGCCCAAGCCCAGTCCCTGCCCCACTTCGCGCGTGGTAAAGAACGGCTCGAACACACGCGCCAGGTTTTCCGGGGCGATGCCGGGACCGTTGTCGCGCACGCTGATGCGCAGGCGCTTGTCATCCCAATGGGCAGTGATGCGGATCTCGAACGGTGGCGCATTGCCCTTGCGCATGGACAGCACGGCATTGCCCAGCAAGTTGATCAGCACGCCCACGATGGCCGCCTCGTCGCCGCGCACCAGGGTGTCGACCGGCAAGTCGTGGCTGATGCTGACATTCTTCGTTTCATGGCCCACCAGGCGGATGGCCGCGTCGAGCGCGCTGCGGAACTGGAAGTGTCCCGTTTCCAGCTGGTTGCCGCTCTTGCGGTAGGCAAAGGTCTTCAAGTCGGACACGATGTGCTGCACGCGCAGCATGCCCTGCTTGGCGTCGGCCAGGCATTCGCTGACCAGCGCGCTTTGCTTGGCGACCGGGTCCTCGATGGCCACTTCGATGGCCATCATGCAGAAATTCACGGGGTTATTGACTTCATGCAGCATGCCGGCGGCCAGGGTGCCGATGGCGGCCATTTTCTCCTGCTGCAGCATCTGCCCTTTGATATCGGCCAGGCTTTTGTTGGTTTCTTCCAGCTGCGTGTTCTTTTGCGCCACTTCCGCCTTCAGCTGGAACAGCATGAAGCGGGCGCGCTCGTTGAAATACGTAAAGACGGCGCTGATGCTGGCCGACATGATGAGGAACAGACAGTTGACGACAAACGTGCCCGGCAAGTCGAAGCCGCCCGCATGCCAGGCGCAGGCGCCCACGTACAGCAGGCAGGAGATGGCGCCAAAGACCATGTTTTGCCACAAGCCGAAAGCGAGCACGATGCCCGACGAATAGATGGCCAGGGTCATGCCCACGTAATAGATCGAAGTGGCGCCTTCCGTGATGGCGATCATCCAGGCGATCATGATTTGCGGCAGGATCAGCCAGACAAACGTCAGCCCCTGGATGCGGTCTTGCGCCCAGCGCGTGCGCATGGCCAGCACGACACAGAAGATCAGCACGGAGACGACGATGCGCGCGCTGGTAAACGCCGACTGCTTGTCCGGATACAGGGCCGAATCGAGGCCCATGCCCAGCAGGATCAGCACGATGCCCGTGTACGCCCCGCCGCGGCTGAATTCCAGGCGGAAGTCGCGCAAAACGGCCGTGTAGCCGGCGTGCAGGCCTGGGGTATCCATCAAGGAATGCTCACTTCCGCGAACACATTCACGCCCGTCGCGTCGACATAGATCAGCGGATCCGTCGCGTGCTCGGGCAGCAAGGCCGACAGGCCCGCTTCATTGCGATAGATCAAATGCCATTCGAGCAAATGCTCCATGCCGAATTTGCCCGGATTATTCGCATGCACATTGGTGACGAGCAAACGTCCGCCCGGCCCCACGCGCGAGGCGAAGTGCATCAGCAGGCGCGCGCACACCTTGTCGGACAGGTAGTCGAACAGGCCGGCGCAATACACGGCGTCGAAACTGCCGGGCAAGCCCGTGATGCCAGAGCCATGGCGGCGCTTGAGCAGGTTATGCACGGAGTCGTGCACATAATCGATCTCGACCACTCTCCCCGTGCGCTGCATGATGGTGGTCAGGCGCGCGCGCGTCCAGTCCAGGGTCTCGCTGCTGAAGTCGACCAGCTCGAAGGCCAGCCACTGCGCATCGGGGCACGTCTCGAGAAAACGCTGCACCTCGATGGCCGGGCCGCAGCCCACGTTGAGCACCTTGTACACACGCCCGGCGGCGCGCGCTGCGGCCGCCTTTTGCGACAGGAATTCCGTCAGGATATCGATGCGGTTGCGGTGCGCGGTGGCTACGGCCGCCTGCAAGAAGGCCGCATTGACGATCTGAAAATACGTGCTCGGACCCTGGCGCGGATCGTCGAGCAGCTGGTTGACCATCTGGTAATCGCCCGCATAGCCGAGCGGCTTGGTAAACGTGCGGAAGACGAACGGCGCGCGCAGGATCAAAGGATGCAGCGCCGCCTGGGCAAATGCGCGGTGGGCCGGTGCCCGCTCTTCCTCGACGAGCGAGGCTTCTACCTCGAGCTGGCGCAAGTAAAGCTGGGTCTGCTCCATCAGCGGCAAGGCCAGCTCATCGAAGATATCGGGGCGCAGCCGGCCGTTTTCCTTGGGCAGCGAGTCGGACAAGTCGACCTGTTCGACCCAGCGCGCCACTTCCGACAAAAAGGCGCGCATTTCGTTGACGACGATCTGGTAGTCGCGGCGGATGCGGAAGCGCTCGCCCCAGCCGGCGACAAAGGCGCTGGACTCTTTCAATACGGCGCCCTTGACGACGACCACGTCGCTCAATTCGCGCCACTCGTCGATCAGGGTCACGGAAACGATGGCGGTCAGGCCCGTATTGACGCTGCTGATGACGACGGCCTTGCCGACGTAGGCGTTTTTCGCCCCCATCCTCACCGTCACGTCATTGAGCACCTCGCTGACCTGCACAATCGAGTATGGATTGTAGATTTCCATGACCAGCGAATTGCGCTGCAAGTTGAAAATCGTGCCGCGCACCGCCTCACCCTGGGTGTTGCGGAAACTGACGACTGGATCGATCTGCGATTGTGAATACACGATTGAGCATTATCAAGTTGCCCGGTTTCCGGCGCACCACACTGGTGACACCAGATTCCAGGCTGGGTTAAGGCACGGCATACCGGTCGTTTGCCGCCGGCTCCGCCATCGCAATGGCGGTATTGCGGCGTCGCGCGACGCCGTGCCGGAGCGCCTCAAAGCGCATCTGTTCGCTCTCTGATCGAGTGTACTATGGATGTAGCAGAACGGGCAATTGTTCCCTCAGGAACGACTCTCCGTGGCGCTGGCGCGCAACGCCGGCGCTCATCCCGCAATAAACAGTGCCAGCGCATGACGCAGCAACTGTGGCGTTTGCCCCGTCCAGCGCTTGAACGAGCGGCGGAAGTTGGTGGCATCATGAAAGCCGAGATAGGCTGCTACGGCGTCGTTGTCGTAGCCATGCGCCTGGAACAGATAAATCGCCTTGTGCGCGCGCACCTGGTCCAGCTCGGCCTGAAAATGCGTGCCATGGCGCGCCAGGTGGCGTTTCAGGGTGGCGGGACTGACGCCAAACTCGTGCGCCGTGCGCTCCAGAGTTGGCGCGCAGCGGATATTGGCCAGCAGATAATCGTACAGCGCACCGAGCAGGCTCGCTGCCGGTATGGGCGCCAAGGCCGCCGCGCGCAAGGCCAGCGCAGCCGCGGTGGCATTGCCGCGCGGCCAGGGTTTGTCGAGCCAGCTGGAATCGATGAGCATGGCGTCGACCTGGCAATCGAAACGCAGGGACTGCCCCAGGTGCACTTCGTGCTGCTCGACGTGACGGGGCCGCGCGCGGTTGAAACAGAAGCGCCACGGCAAGGACTCTCCGGCCAGCCAGCGGCACATGGCCGCCAGCGCCGTCATGTGCATTTCCACGAGAAATGGCAGCTGGCTCGGTGCACCGAACGCGTCAACCCAGTACAGCACATGCATGTCGCCCGCTTCGCGCAAACGCGGTTGCAGCAGCGGACACAGCAAGGTATGAAAATCGCACAGGATGGTCAAGGCTTGGCGCAGGTTCTGTGCCTGCAGCAAGGCATGGCTGGCCGCGCCGTAATGGCCGGGCAGCATTTGCTGGCCCAGCATGAAACTCGTGTCGGCACTGTCCAGGCCGCGCGCCACGTTGGCCAGCAATTGCAGGTATTGCGCGGCGCTGACCTGGCTTTCCGCGGACGGCAGCGCACCGCCATCGAGGCCCGTGCCCTTGAGCAGCGGCGCCACGGGCAACTCGCGGCTGCGCGCGTAGTCGAGCACCAGCGCCGGCTGGTGGTGGGCTGCGATGCTGGGGTCGCTTTGCTGGTTCAGCGGCATCAGGCAGGCGCGGCGGTGCCGGCCCGGGGACCGGTGCTCCGGCCCGGCGTTTCCACGGCACGGCTCAGCTCGGCCAGCACCACTTCCGGCACGCCATCGGTGAGCGAGCAGGCATGGCGCAGGCTCAAGCGGATTTCACGGTTGTCGTTGGCGTGGTGGCGCATCTGCCCCACCATGGCGCACAGGTGGCGCGCCTTCACGGCTCCATCCTCGCGCGACACGCCCGGCATCAGCACGGCGAAGCGGTCACCCGCATAGCGGCACAGCAAATCGTCATTGCGCAGGTTCAGCAGCAGCATGTGGCCCACGGCTTGCAGCACGCGGTCGCCTTCGCGGTGGCCGTATTCGCGGTTAATCAGGTGAAAACTATCGATATCGAGCAAGACCAGCGCGCAATCGAGGCCGGGCCGGCGCTCCTGTTCCAGGCGCATCTGCGTGCGCAGGTAGCTGGCGTCGGCCAGCTGCGTGATGCGGTCGAAGGCGCGATGGTCGCGGAACAGGCGCTCGCGCTTTTGCAGGTGCTCGTTCAGGCGGAACTGTTCCTGGCGCCAGTAATACATGCCGATCGTTACCAGCAGCATGCCAAACGGAATCAAGCCTTCGAGCCAGTTATCCCACACGGCACTCTTGTCGACGGCGAAGAATTCGTCGAGGCAATCAGCCCAGGAGCCCAGCATGATGGCGCACAGGCCGCCGGCGATCAGGCTCGTCACCAGCCCGCGCGGGCGGCTGCTGAGGGTAAACAAAAACCAGATGCCCGCCATGACGGCCGTGCCGCCTTCGCAGACGATGTCCATCCACTTCCAGATGGCAATCGGTTTAGGGTGCCCTAACGTGGCGTACAGGAACAAGAACAGGGGCAAGGCCAGTGCGGCGGCAATCAGGCTGTTACGGTGCAATGGCAGCATGTGGGAAAACCTTTAAAAGTGGTGCTGTCGCCACGATAGCGCCCGCCCATGACGGCACGATGACATGCCCCGCGCCCGTGCGGCAGGTGCAAACGGCTCAGCATTACCATGGCCTCCCATGCAAATCCGGCTAGCCATTGCCCATGCGCCCTGCCGTGGCAGGTCATTTCAGCTCACCACGGTCCATTTCCAGCCGGAAAGCGTTCACGGGCCGTTGTTTTCAGGGTGGCAAGTCCTTGCCTGTCACGCAACCGTCATATTTGCTGCCTAGAATCCGCCCGGTTCCTTCCCCTAACCGAGCTCTTCATGAAAACCATGCACACTTCCTTACCCTCCCCGCTGCGCCTGACGGCCCTGGCCCTCGGCATCATGGCCGTCTTCAGCGGTCAAAGCCATGCGCAAGTGCAAGATGCGGATGGCCAGCCAGCCGCCACGGTGGTCGTCAGCGGCCAGCGCGCCAGCCTGCGCAACGCCATCGCGGCACAAGAGAAAGCCGACAACATCATCAGCGTCATCAGCAGCGACGATATCGGCGGCTTGCCCGATAAAAACGCGGCCGAAGCACTGGCCCGCTTGCCGGGCGTGTCCGTGCAGCGCGACCAGGGCGAAGGCCGCTACATCACGGTGCGCGGCCTGGGCCCGGATTTGAACGCCGTTACCATCAACGGCGCCCTCGTGCCATCGCCGGAAGCGGGCCGCCGCGCCGTGGCGCTCGATATCCTGCCAGCCGGCCTGATCCGAACCTTGGAAGTCTCGAAGACCTTGCTGCCGGAAATGGACGCCAACTCGCTGGGCGCCACGGTCGAAGTGAAATCGCTGTCCGCCTTCGACTTGCCGGGCAAGCTGCTGTCGGCCAACGTGGGCGCCAGCTACGATGAAAAGACGGGCAAGACCAGCCCCAGCGGCGGCGCCCTGTGGGCCCAGCGCTTCCTCGACGGCAAGCTGGGCGTGGCAGCCGGCCTGAGCGCGGAAAAGCGCTCGTTCGGCTCCGATGACGTGGAAACGGGCGGCGCCTGGAGCAAGGGGAAATTGTCCAGCCTGGAATTGCGCGACTACCTGCCCGTGCGCAAGCGCGGCGCCCTGGCCGTCAATCTCGATTACCGCCCCGAAGCGGGCAACAGCTGGTTCTTGCGCTCGTTCGTCAGCGAATTTTCCGACAATGAAGTGCGTGACCGCCTGACCATCAGCAATATCGCGGGCGGCAGCCTGGCCGAAGACCAGACGGCCAGCGCGCGCGCCGAGCGCCGCATCCGCCAGCGCAAGTACACGCAGCAAGTGCGCTCGCTCGTGCTGGGCACGCAACAGAAATCGGGCGACTGGACCCTGGACGTGAAAGGCGGCATGAGCCGCGCCACGGAAGACACACCGGAATCCCTGAACGATGGCCGTTTCCGCGGCACCAGCAATTTCGCCGGCATCAGCTTTACGGATACGCAGGAGCCGAAACTGAGCGGCCCCGCCTCGTTGTACGACCCGGCCAGCTACGCGCTCAACGCCATCACCCTGCAAAAGCGCTACTCGAAGGACAATGAACACCATGCGCGCATCGACCTGGCGCGCAAGTTCGACATCGCCACCCTGAAATTCGGCGCGAAGGTCAGCCGCCGCGAAAAGACCAATGACACGGATCAATGGGCGTATAACAGCAGTAAGGCGACCAGCGGCAATTACTGGGGCACCGGTTCCACGTCGATGAGCAATTTCGTGCAGGGCCACAATCTCGACTACGACCTGGGCAACATCGGCGTGGCGCTGGACCCGGCCCTGATACGCGCCCGCGTCGCGGGACTGGACCGCGCCAAGGCGCGCCTTTCCACGGAATCGATCATCAACGACTACCGCATGCATGAAGACATCAACGCCATGTATGTGCAAAACAGCTACG
The DNA here is from genome assembly GCF_036543145.1 of Janthinobacterium sp. LS2A. NCBI lineage: Bacteria > Pseudomonadati > Pseudomonadota > Betaproteobacteria > Burkholderiales > Oxalobacteraceae > Janthinobacterium > Janthinobacterium sp. LS2A. The sequence continues at coordinate 697,789 of NZ_JAZHPB010000001.1, read as the reverse complement.
ACTTCGACGCCTGGCACATCCTCGGCGGCGTGCGTGCCGAACGTACCAGCTTTGAAGCGGCCGGCTCGCAAGTGGACAGCGCCGGCGTGGCAACGCCCTTGACGCGCGAGCGTTCGTACACCAACTGGCTGCCCAACCTGCAAACCCGTTATGACGTCGATCAAAAGACCAGCGTGCGGGCTGCCTGGACGCAAGCCGTCGTACGCGCCAACTTCAGCCAGCTGGCGCCGGGCATCAGCCTGGCCAGCAATACGGAAGCCGTGATCGGCAACCCGGACTTGAAACCGTTGAAGGCGAACAATCTGGACCTCGGTATCGAGCGGGTGCTGGGCAATGATGGCGTGATGTCGGCTTACGGCTTCTACAAGGACATCAAGAATTTTACTTACACGACGAACCTGGCCGGCACGGGCCAGTGGGCGGGCTACACGACGGCGACATCGTATGCGAATGGCGACGCGGCGAAAGTGAAAGGCATCGAACTGGCCTATATGCAGCCGCTGCGCATGCTGCCTGCACCGTTCAACAAGTTTCTTGTCGGCGTGAACGGCACCCTGAGCACGTCGAGCGCGCAAATCGGCCGTTTCGACAAGGCGACGAACAAGCAGCTCAACCGCGACATCCGCCTGCCGGGCCAGTCGAACCAGGTAATGAACTTGATGCTGGGCTATGAAACGGGGCCTGTCAGCGCCCGCCTGGCCCTCAACTACAAGTCGCCGTATCTGCTGGAAATGGGTAACGATATCCTTGACCAAAGCCAGGACCATATCGTCGCCAGCCAGAAGCAGCTTGATTTTTCGCTGTCGTACCAGATCAACAAGCAGTTCCAGGTACTGTTCGAAGCGGCGAACCTGAACAACGAGAAATACTATGTCTACCAGGGCACGAAGCAATACAACGTGCAGAACGAACAATACGGCCGCACTTTCAAAGTGAGCCTGAAAGCCAGCGCCTTCTGATGATGATTTCAACTAACATGAAAAAAAACGTACTCTGCGGCGCCTTGCTGGCCGCCTTCTGCGCCACCGGTGCCGTCTTCGCCGCCCCCGCCAACACTTTGCCTTCCTTCACGCAAGAGGCCGAGGAACTGGCGCGCCTGCCTGGCGGCGGCTGGCTGACCCTGGACAAGCACGGTTTGCGCCTGCTCAACGCCAGCGGACAGGAGCAGGACCGTATCGCCGTGCGCGCCAAGCAGCTCGACACGCGCATCAATGGCGGCAAAGTGCTGGCCGTCTTCCTGGAAGCGGACACGCAGCGCCCGCTGCCCGTCTCCGTCGACGTGCAGGCCGGCAAGCTCAATCGCCTGGCGCCGTTTCCCATTCCCACGTTCTCCGTGGAAGCATCGTGCTTGTACCGCGACGCCCAGCAACTCGACCATCTGTTCTTGATCGGCAAGGATGGGCAAGCGGAACAGTGGGTGATGCAAGGTGAACAGCGCAGCCTGGTTCGCAAACTCGCTTTGCCGCCCCATGCCAAGCATTGCCGCGCCGACGATGGCGCCCGGCGCCTGCTGGTCAGCGAGGCCAACATGGGCGTGTGGTCGTATGAAGCTGATTCCGAAGGCATGGGCAAGCGCGAAGTGGTGGCCCTGCGCAAGCCGTATGGCCAGCTGGATGGCGGTGCCGGCGCCCTGGCCGTGCTGCCGGGCGGCGTGGCCGTGCTCGACGGCAAGGCGGAAAAACTGCACCTGTACTCCCATCAGGGAAGTAAATGGACGGCACAGCCAGCCCAAGCCGTCGCCTTGAACGTGCGCAAGGGCGACAGCCAGCTGGCGCTCGACGGAAATTCCTTGATGTTGCGCGGCAAGAACGGTTGGCATGCGCGGCCCTTGAAATGGGCTGGCCAAGCGGAAACATCGCCTGCGGTGGCCATCATCGCTCCGCAAGCCCAAACGGAACCGATGGCGCGCCAGGGCGACGCGGCCGACGATCCGGCCATCTGGCTGTCCAGCAACCCTGCCGATGCGCGCATCCTGGGCACCAACAAAAAGCAGGGGCTGCTCGTCTACGACCTGCAAGGCAAGCAGACCCAGCTGCTGGAAGTGGGACGCCTGAACAACGTCGACTTGCGCCAAAACATCAGCCTTGGCGGCGGCAAGGTCGACCTGGCCGTCGCCACCCAGCGCGACGACAACAGCATGATGCTGTTCACCATCAATGCCGATGGCGTCGTGGCGGAAGCGGGCCGTTTCCCGACCGGACTGAAAAGCATCTACGGCATGTGCTTGTACCAGCCAGCCAGCGGCGGCGTGGAAGCGTTCATCAACGACAAGGACGGCACTTTCCAGCAATACAAGGTTGAAATGAGCGGCATGAGCGGCAACAAGTTCAGCGCCACCCTCTTGCGCAGCTTCAAGGTCGCCACCCAACCGGAAGGCTGCGTGGCCGACGACGCCAACGCCAGATTGTTCCTCGGCGAGGAAACGCGCGGCATCTGGACCACCTCGGCCGACGCCGCCAAACCCGATGCCCTCGCCATGGTCCTGCCCGTGGGCGCACAGTTGACGGCCGACGTGGAAGGCATGGCCATCTACCGCCAGCCTGGCGGCAAGGCTGATTCCGGCTACCTGATCGTCTCCAGCCAGGGCGACAACAGCTACGTGGTGCTCGACGCCAAAGCCCCCTACAAGGTGCGCGGCCGCTTCAAGGTGGGCTTCAACCTGCCTGCCGGCATCGACGGCACCTCGGAAACGGATGGCCTGGACGTGACCTCCGCCAACCTGGGCGGCGCATATGCACAAGGCATGCTGGTGATTCAGGACGGCTACAAGCGTCTGCCTGATGGACCGCAGAACTTCAAGTATGTGGCGTGGGGGGATGTGGCGAAGGCCTTGAAGCTGGAGTAATCACCATGGGGCGGCTAGCAATGGCTGCCCCATGTACGATAGGAGTGTTAAAGATTGCCGCTACCTTGTACGCGGCATATCGATGACAAAAGGCAGACTTTTTCCAAAAAAGTCCACGCTGCCCGTCACTGCCAGGCGTTGTGCCGACAATTCCTCCAGGCGCAGATCCGCGACATCACGGTATTTCATCATGTAGAGCGCGGATTCACACTGTGGATTGCCGGCATCGACGGCAAGCATCTGCACGGGCGCGGCATCCGGTCCCGCGACGAGCAAGCCCTGCAAAGAGAAGGACGGCGGATACAGCGCCCACGACCAAGGCGCATCGTCCTCTTCCGTCAGCCGCATGAACACGTCGTCGTCGGCCTCGATCGTGATATTAATTTCCCGCATGCCATCGGCGCGCGCCTCAAGGCTGATCCGGGATTTCGCGACATCCACTTCAAAATTGGTGTCGCCGATACTAAATATATACATTGCCCTTCTACTCCTGATTGACACGTTAATGCACTGCTCGACAGGCCAGCAGATTAGCGAAGCGCTCTGCCAATATGTTCACATTTCGCTGAGATCGGCATCAGCGTTCAATGCATAGGCCTTGCAATAGGCAAGCAGCTCTTCCCTGCGCGTCTTGCCGAGCGAAATGGTCCCGATTCCATACGGCATCCATGCCGTGACATGCGCCAGCTGTTTAGCCATGTGATCATATTCCTCGTCGCAACATGGCCCTGTTACGTGCCGGAGCTGTGCTTGACGAGTTGATAGGCGGTTTGCCACCGAGATCGTCCCATCGGTTGCAGCACATCGCATAGACTTCAGTCCATGAACTCACGCATTCCCGCCCAAGCCCGCACCACCCCGAAGATCCGGCAGGAAATCAAGGACTCCGGACTGTCCGACCGCGAAGCCGCCAAGGTCTTCAATATCACCCGTGCACGGCTGCCAAGTGGCTCAAGCGGGACGATGTACAAAACCATTCGCACCGGACCCATACACTGCATACCACGCTGAGCGCGACGCAGGACATGATCAAATGGGACTGGACAGTAACAGTCTACATGGAAAGATTACAGCTAAATTTCTTGCCATAAACAGGAATAATCTTGGCTGCGTTACTTTTAGGGATTTTTATTGCCTTCCCATTAAACTTCACAACGGCATTTCCTTTTCTCAGATTCTCCAGCAAGGAAATAAAGTTATTATCACCTGCGCGGCTGTCGGCGCTGAATGGCCCATCATAAGAAACGCCATTGACGTCAACGGTAAATTTCTCAACTTCCTTATTATTATTCAATTGCGAAAGCGATACGCTCGATTGGGATTCTGCACTGCCATCTTGCGTTGGACAGCCAATATACAGCCGCATTCCATCCTGATCGATAAAGTAATCGAGATTTCCCTGCCCAAAACCTTCAGTCCACCGCCCCTGAGCCGCAAACGAGTTAACGCAAATGATGGTACCAGCGAGACCCACGGCAATTTTTCCAACCTTACTCATTTTACTGCTCCTTTTTCTACAATATCATGACACATGCACAGCCGTCCCGACGACCAGTGCAGCAGCGAAAAGGGTGCTCCGAATAATGCAAATGGCGCACCACAGCTTGAGCATGAGGTGTTAGACTTTTTCAAAAAACAATCTTGTAATATATCTTTCTCAATTGCAAGCATTGTGACAATATTAAAGGATAAATATCGCCACGAGAGCGACTCTCGCAAGCTGTCGCCCCGCCGCACGCGATTGCAAGCAAGGATTAATGGCTGCCTGATTGGCACGAAATGGGGTTGATAGCAGGACTTGTAACCCGCCGGCCTCGCAGACTTGGCACTTTCATACGCCACTCGCGTATGAACACATGCTGCCCAGTTTAAGTGCACTGGGTATTACCACTTATTACACAAATAATATTATGATAATAAAATCTTTGTTCAAACGCGATGCAGCAAACCCATCCATTGCGTTCCGACCTTCCGTCCAGAAAATCGCGACGATTATCCGCTTCTTGCAAAAAACGGAGGCGTTTGGAAAGAATTGGTTTCTGTCGCAGGAGACAGAAGCAAAGTCGTTTCTGTATCCGGTTTTCGATGCTTCGGGCGAACTCACCACTGCGGCCGAAGCCGTACTCGAGGCCGAGTTCAAGGATGAACAATTTCGATATCTCAGTGCTTGGAATGGCGAGCTCGCAGACGGTGAGGGTGCAAGTATGGCGCTTGGGTTCAGCGACAGTGATTGGCCCGCCCGGACTTTCAAGATCAGCGATTACGGTCAAGCCGCCAGACGGCTCGGCATTGATGGTGTGAAAGAACTGCTATCCATTATCGGTGGCTCCCTACGGCCGGTCTTGATCACGGTTGCACGTAATCAGTATTTTAAAAAACAAGTCTTCAAGGATCGTCCGGGTGTGGGCTGGATGTTGTACTTGCCGCGTGTACTGACGATCCAGCAAGTACCAGAAGCCCGCGCCTTGATCCCCGTGATGGCGATGGACGAGCAAGGTGAAGACCAGCAGATCGGCACCGTCATCGTCAGTGTCACCGACGAGCCTTTTTCTGATGAGAACCCCGAGCATGTCAGGATCGCCAACGCCATTGAGATTCGTCTGGTCGAGCAGAACTTGCTGCCTCGCTATGTCGATATTTAATGAAGGATAACTCGTTTTGTCCGCAGGGAAATACCCTGCCATGCCGGCAGTGAACACCAAAACGACTGGCATCGCCATCCATCTGCAATATCGGCTGCCAGTACAGGCCAATAAATTACGGTCGCTTGCATGTCTACCAGCGACTGGCGGCCTGTTGCGTATTAAAATGGCGTCCCATGACCTCCCCCGCCTCGACCTCTTCCCTCCCCGACAGCATCCTGCTCCCTTCCCTGGCCGTATTGGGAGGGCAGATTTCCGTCAACCTGGGGGCGGCGATTGCGAAGAATCTGTTTCCTGTCATCGGGGTCGAGGGGATTACGGCGTACCGGGTGGGGTTTTCTGCGCTGATCCTGCTGGCTATCTTCCGGCCGTGGCGCTACCGGCTGACGCGCAAGGATGTGCTGAACTTGCTCGTCTACGGTTCCGTGCTGGGGTTGATGAACTTGCTGATTTACCGGGCGTTTGCGCTGATACCGATTGGCATCGCGGTCGCCATCGAGGTGACGGGGCCGCTGGCCGTGGCCATGCTATCGTCGCGCCGGCCGCGCGATTTGCTGGCCGTGGCGTGCGCCGTGTTCGGCTTGTATTTGCTGCTGCCCCTGCAAGGCAGCCCGGGCAGCCTGGACCCTGTCGGCGCGGCGTATGCGCTGGGGGCGGCGCTGTGCTGGGCGTTGTACATCATCTTCGGCAAGCGGGCATCGACCTTGCAAGGCGGCCAGGCCGTGGCCTGGGGCATGACGGTGGCAGCCATGGTGACGGTACCCATCGGCGTCGCGTACTCGGGTACGGCACTGCTGGCGCCATCGATTGCGCTGATGGGCCTGGCCATCGCCATGCTGTCCAGCGCCCTGCCGTATTCGCTGGAAATCTTTGCCCTGCGCCGCTTGCCGCAAGGCGTGTTCGGCATGTTCAGCAGCGCGGCGCCGGCCGTCAGCGCGCTGGCCGCCATGGTGGTGCTGGGAGAAATGCTGAGTTTGACGCAGTGGCTGGCCATCGCCTGCATCGTGTTCGCGTCGGCCATGGCGGCGCTCGGCGCACAGGGCGGCAAGCGCTAGCAGTGCTCGACGGGCGGGCAGGTTTTGATGCCCGCCTGTAAAATGCGTCATTGCTTGCCATATCGCCCACTCTGTCCCACCGATGACATCGACACTTCTTTTTCGCCTGCTCTCCCCTTTCGCTGCCGCAGCCGTGCTGCTGGCGCCAGTCGCCGTCGCGCAAGCTGCCGCTCCGGCCGCCCTCAAGGGCAATGCGGAAGCAGGCAAGGCCGCGTTTCGCAAATGCGCTTCCTGCCATCAGGTGGGGCCATCGGCGCGCGGCGGCTTCGGCCCCAAGCTGACGGGCGTGATCGGGCGCAAAGCCGGTGCCACCACCGACTACAAGTATTCGGCGGCGATGAAAAACGCGAATATCGTCTGGACCGAGCAAAACCTGGCCGGCTTTCTCAAGGCGCCCAGCGATTTCATCCCTGGAAATAACATGCGTTTCTGGGGTATCGGCAATGCGCAGCAGGTGGCCGACTTGTTGGCCTACCTGCGCACGCAGTAAGCCCAGCCCATAACGCATGCACGGACAGGCGCACACCGCATCCAGCCTTTGACGCCGGATCAAGCTTCCAGCGCCTGCAGCACGCCCTTGCGCTTCTTGTGCGCCGCTTCATAGGCTCGCAGCCGCTTGCGCTGGGCGGTGGACAGGCCATCGAGCTTGTCGCGGATCTGCGCCACCGTCAATTGCTGGTACCCGGCGATGGGCAAGTCAGGCGATGACGCATCCGAGGCAGCGCCGCCGGCTTTTTTCCGCCCCTGCGCTTCCTTCGTTTCACCCGACTGCGCCCTTTGCTTGTTCACGATGCGCGCCGCGACTTCTTCCTCGCGGCCCGGATAGCGTCCTTCCTGCTTGAAATCCCGTTCCAGCTTCTTGAATTCGCGTTCACGCTTGGGGCTTGCACCGACAGGCATGTCCCCTCCCGTCTACGTTTTGGCCGGCAACTTGCGCAGGCACAGGTAAATGGAATACAGCGCCGCCAGTCCCACCAGCACGTACACGCCCCGCGAAGCGGCCGTCATGGCGCCAAGGATGCTGGCCACGATGTCGATATCGAACAAGCCCACCAGCGCCCAGTTCAAGCCGCCCACGATCAAGAGGATCATCGAGATCCAGTCGACCACGTTCAAGCGCTTTGCCGACATTTCCTGTTTTGCCGCACCGTCCGATCCTGCCTGGATATTCGCCATATCAGCCTCCTGTAAGAAGAAAGGACCCGCCGCCGGGTCTATCAAGGAACAGTGTAGGCGCGGCACCGGCATGCGCCAGTCGGACGATGCCGGGCATTGAAGTAGGAAGACTCTGTAATCAGGCGGGTGATTTTATCTGGCAACAAGCCAGGCGAAAGCGCGCATCGGGTAACTGCAGCTCATTGCCGCAGCTGCTTGTACATGATGGTGGTGGCGTCCAGGCGGTCGCCGTCCGGCGCCAGCGCATAGGCGGGGATGCTGCCGGCCACCACATAGCCAAGCGACAAGTACAGCGCTTGCGCATGGTCGCCGCTGCGCGTGTCCAGGGTCAGCAGGCTGCGCGGCAACTGGCGCGCCTGGGCTTCCAGCGCCTGCATCAGCTGGCGGGCGATGCCGTGCCGGCGAAAAACGGGTCCGACCAGCAGCTTGCGCACTTCGGCCCGGTGCGCCTGGTTGGGATTGGTGTCCCAGTCCAGCTGCACGGCGCCCGCCACCCGGCCATCGACTTCGGCCACCAGCAACAGGCGCACGCCGCGCGTGACGGCCGGCAAGACGTTATCGGTCCAGAAGGCCTGGCTGGCCGCCGTGTCGAAGGGCAAGATAAAGCCGATGCTGGCGCCGTCGTGCACGCAGTCTTGCAGCAAGGCGCCCAGTTCCGGCAAGCGTTCACAAATATCGGTGGGCGAAAAATGGCGTAGCGATGCGGACATGGCGACCTCAGACAAGAAAGAGAAAATAGCGGGCGCCGCTGTCTGGCGGCGTCATGAACGCGCTGGGACCGTGCAACTGGTAGCGCAGGCAGTCGCCGGCCAGCAAATCGTGCGCGCGGCCGTCGACGGTCACGTTCAGCTTGCCTTCCTGCAGCAACAGATGGTGTTCCATGCCGGGCCAGGGCGAGGCGGCATAAGTGATCGTCACGCCCGCATCGAGTTCGCATTCGAGCGCTTCGCCGGCCAGCGCGCGTGACGGGGGCGAAACGGAGCGGCGCCGGAAACCCGTCTCCGGGTCCGTCCATACGCTTTGCTGAGCCCGCCGCAACAGCGGTGGGAAATCGTCCTCCACCATGCGCAGCAGGCGCGACATCGCCAAACCATACGCGGCGCACAGCTTGCCCAGCACGCTAGTCGTCGGGCTGACTTCGCCATTTTCCAGGCGTGACAGGGTGGCGCGGCTGACCTGGCTGGCACTGGCCAGCTGGTCCAGCGACCAGCCCTGCTCCACGCGCAACTGTTTCAAACGCGCCGCCAGCCGCTGTTCCATCTCGTTATCAGTCAATGTTGGATTTTCCATATATGGGAATTTATCCCATAAAAGAGAACTTGGCAAGCAGTTGCTGCACAGTTGTTCAGCGCACAGACCAGCAAGCCCTCCCCAGGCACGATACGCCATCACTTCAAGGAAAAGCCATGGCCTCCACTCCCGCCACTCCCCAGCCGCGCCTGGGCCAGGCGCCCGCGCCGCTGGGCAGAGTCGAATTCCATTTGCAGTTCATTCGCTCGTATGCCGATCCCGCGTTCGACGCCGTGCGCGGCGCCTTGGTGCAGGTGGAAGAAGTGGCGTGGAAGAATTACCAGGATGGCCGCAAAGCGCCCGTGACACAGAAGGCGGGGCCCGGTTTTCTTGACCCCGATTACGACTTGTCCGTGGAGTGGAAAGCCACGCGCGACCGCCTGCTGGCCGCCGAAGCGCGCCAGAAAGACCCCGCCACGGCGTCGCGCGTGCTGCTGATCTGCGGTGCCGCGCGCAATGACGGCTCTTGTCCCGGTGAAATGTCGAAAACGTGGCGCATGACGCAATGGGCCAGGGAAGTGCTGCAGGCCGACAATATCGAAACGGACGTGCTGGACCTGAGCCTGCTGACCTCTTCATATGATTTGCACATTCACCCGTGCAAGGGCTGTGTCTCGACGGCCATGCCCCTGTGCCACTGGCCATGCAGTTGCTACCCGAACCATGGCGAAAGGCAGACGAATGACTGGATGGCGGAGATTTACGAGCGCTGGACGGCCGCGCACGCCGTCATCATCCTCACGCCCGTGTACTGGTACCAGACGCCCAGCGTACTCAAGCTGATGATAGACAGGCTCGTCTGCGCCGATGGCGGCAATCCCGATCCCACGTCCACGCATGGCAAGAAAGCCACGGAAGCAAAGGCCTTGGAGTTGCAAGGCTGGAATTACCCGAAACACCTGGCCGGGCGCGCATATGGCCTCGTCGTGCATGGCGACGTGGCCGGCATCGAAGGCGTGCGGCGGGGCCTGTCCGACTGGCTGGACTGGATGGGCCTGGTTGACGCAGGCGCCAAGGCGCGGCTGGACCGCTACATCGGCTATTACGACAGTTACGCGCAAAGCCACGATGCCCTCGACCATGACACCAATTTGCAGGAAGAAGTGCGCAACGTGGCGCGCGCCGTGGCCGTCGCCGTCCAACGGCTGCGCGCAGGCACGCTGGCGCCGCCCGATGCGGAACTCCAGCCTCCCCGGCCAAAATGACACCCGGCACAACTACCCGGCCATGCGCGATGCATGGCGACATAGCTCCAGGAAACCGGCCAGGCGCGGCGAGAGTATCTTCTTGGACTGGCGGATCAGATAAAAGTTGCGCTCCAATGGCGGCAGCATGGTCTCCAGTTCTACCAGTTGCCCGCTGGCCAGCAAATCGGCCACGACGACGCGCGACAGGCAGGCGATGCCCAGCCCCGCTGCCGCGCCATATTTGATGGCTTCCGAATTGCTGAACTCGCCCGCGGCGCGCAGGTAGTGCAGATAAGGCACCAGCGCCTGCTCCACGGCTTCGCGCGTGCCTGAGCCCGCTTCGCGCAGCAGCCAGCCTGCCTGGTTCAGTTCCGTAAAGCTGAGCAGATGGCGCAGCTGCGCCAGCGGATGCGTGGGCGCGGCCACGATCAGCATCTGGTCCGTCAGCCACGGTTCTACCAGCAAGCCCGCTTCGTGGCACGGCCCTTCGATCAGGCCGATATCGACACGGAACTCCGCCACGGCGGCCGCGACGTCGGCCGTGTTGGCTATCGTCACCTGCGGAATGCTGCGCCCGTATTGCTGCGCCGCCTGCGCCAGGATCTGCGGCAGCAGATAGATGCCAATGGTGGTGCTGGCGCCGATCTGCAGGCTGACGGGCACGGACGGGTCGGCGCCCGCGAACTGGCGCTCGATGCTGGCGGCCCCGTCGCGCATCTGCCGCGCCTGCGGCAGCAGCAGCCGGCCATTGTCGTTGAGCAGCAATCGCTTGCCCACCCGGTCGAACAATTGCGCGCCCAGCAAGGCTTCCAGCTCATTCAGGGACGCGCTCGTGGCCGATTGCGACAGCGCAATCAGGTCGCCAGCCGCGCTGGTGCTGCCCGTGTCCGCCACGGCGAGGAAAATCTGCAACTGCCGCAAGGTCAACGCCATCTCATCTACCTATTTTTTCAGTTAAACATACAAAAACAATCCGTTTTACCATTTAATTAGCGAACTGTACAGTCATGGCATACGAATACAGAACACGGAGTACGGTATGTCATCCCTCTCAACAACAAACACAACAAGTTTCAGCGACCGCTATGGCCGCCTTCTGCCGGGCCTGCTGCTGAGCGGCGCAATCGCTTATGCAGCCATCGCGCTGGGCAAGCTGGAATGGATGCAAAGCCACGGCATGAGCGCGCTGACCCTGGCCATCATGCTGGGCATTGTGCTGGGTAACAGCGTGTACGGCCGCCTGGCGCCCACCTGCGGCGCGGGCGTGGCTTTTTCCAAACAGACTTTATTGCGACTTGGCATCATCCTGTACGGCTTCCGTTTAACCTTCCAGGATATCGGGCAAGTCGGGCTGGCCGGCATCGCCATCGATGCGCTGGTGCTGGCGTCCACGTTTGGCCTGGCCATGTTCCTCGGCACCAAGGTGTTCAAGCTGGAACGCAACAGCGCCATCTTGATTGGTGCGGGCAGCTCGATTTGCGGCGCGGCGGCCGTGATGGCGACGGAACCCGTCGTCAAGGGACGCAGCGAGGATGTCACCGTTGCCGTCTCCACCGTCGTGGTGTTCGGCACCATCGCCATTTTTTTGTATCCCTTGCTGTACCAGCTGAATCAAGGCTGGCATCTGCTGGGCGCCACGCCTGCCGCCTTCGGCGTGTACATCGGTTCGACCGTGCATGAAGTGGCGCAAGTGGTGGCAGCCGGCAAGTCGATCGGGCAGGAAGCGGCGAATGCGGCCGTGATCGCCAAGATGGTACGTGTGATGATGCTGGCGCCGTTTCTCGTCATCCTGTCGGCCGTGCTGGCGCGCGGCAAAGCGAAGGCCGGTGGCAAGGAAAAAGCGGCCAAGCTGGCCATCCCCTGGTTCGCCTTCATCTTCATTGCCGTGGTCGCCTTCAATTCACTGGGCCTGCTGCCAGCGGGCACCGTGGCCACCATCACCGAACTCGACACGGTCCTGCTGGCCATGGCCATGGCGGCCCTGGGTTTGACGACGCATATGTCGGCCATCCGCCGCGCCGGCATCAAGCCCCTGTTGCTGGCAGGCATCCTGTTCTGCTGGCTGATCGCCGGTGGCGCCGCCATCAACCACGTGGTTGCCAGCCTGTTTGCCTGACCTTGAGCCGGATTCAAGCCGGGGCCGCTGACGCGGGAGCCGAAAACTTCGTACAATACGAGTGTTTTGACTCTCAAACCGGCTTCGGCCCCATCCAGGAACATCCATGCACCTCTCGAACTGGCTGCTTTTCTGCAGCGTCGCCCTGCTCGTCACGTTTTCTCCCGGTCCGGCCGTCTTGCTGGCCATCTCGAATGCCATCGCCGTCGGCCCGCGCCGTGCGATGATCAGCAGCATGGGTAATGGTTTTGGCCTGTTCATCATTTCCGGCGTGGCCATGGCCGGCATGGGCGTCGTTCTGGCCACCTCGGCCACGGCCTTCATGCTGCTGAAACTGGCTGGCGCCCTGTACCTCGTGTACCTGGGCATCAAGCAATGGCGCAGCAAGACCAGCGTCGTGGCCGATGCGCCCGTGGTGGCCGGCGCGGCGAATCCGAATTCGTTCTGGAAACTGTTCCGCCAGGGCTTGACGGTCGCGCTGACCAATCCGAAAGCCATCCTGTTCTTCTCGGCATTGTTCCCGCAATTCATCACGCCGGGCGAACCCGTGGCCATCCAGTTCACCGTGCTGACGACCTCGTTTGTCGCCTGCGCCATGCTGGCCCACTTGTTCTACGCCAACCTGGCGCGCCTGCTGAAAACCCAGCTGGCCACGCCGGGCCGCGCCAAGCTGTTCAACCGCATCACGGGCGGCGCCTTCGTCTTGCTGGGCCTGAGCCTGCTACGCCTGCGCAGCAAGGCCGCGTAATTACGCCAGTAGAAACGCCTCGATGCTGGCCGCCAGGGCCAGCGGCGTTTCATTCATCGGATAGTGTCCCGCATTGCCCAGCACCTCGAGCCGGGCTTGCGGGTACCACGCCAGATACGTGCGGCGCATCAGGGCCGTATCAAAACGGGGGTCGTGCTCCCCCACCAGCGCCAGCAACGGTAATGCCACGCGCGCCGCCTTGATGTCTTCACTGAAATCCGTCCCGCTCCACGCGAGAAAATAGGCGGCAAACGCCGCTTGGTCCGAACTTTCCCAGGAATATTTCGCCTTCCAGTCCAGCCAGGCGGCTGGCAAGCGTTCGCCCGTGCTGCGGTTGATGATGGCGCGCCGCGCCTGCACATTGCCACTGGCGTCGAGAAACAGTTGCCGCGCCACCCCATCGAACGCCACGCCGCAACTGGGCACGGGCGCCACGGCCACCAGCTTGCGCAGGCGCAAGGGCGCCAGCAAGGCCAGCCGTTCCAGCGCCATGCCGCCCATCGAGTGTCCCACCACGCTGAAGGTGGCAAAGCCCAGCGCATCAGCCAGGGCCAGCGCGTCGCGGGCGACCTCGTCCATCGAGTACGTTCCTGCCGCGCCGCGCATGCCGCCATAACCGCGATTGTCCATGAAGACATAGCTGAAAGCGCCACCATCGAGGGCCGCTTCCATCGGCACGAATGCGTGCGCGTCGCCAAACCAGCCGTGCAGGACGATGACGGCGTGGGGGCCATGGCCCACGCGATGATAGGTGTTGTGCATATTCACTCCTGAAAAAGAGTGTGATGGTAAGCGGCCAGCAAGCGGCCCGCCTTCGATGGCAGGTCAAATACTGTAGAGTGCGGGCCATGGATGATTTTTATACGGAAGTGCCGCGCCCCTTGATCGTCACGGCGCGCGACTATGGCGCAGGCGCGATGTTTCCCAGCCACAGCCATGCGCGCGGGCAATTTGCGTATGCGGCGCAGGGCGTCATCAGCGTGCACACGCCGCAAGGCAACTGGCTGGTGCCGCCGCAACGGGCTTGCTGGGTGCCGGCCCAGCTCGTCCACGGCATGCGCATGCATGGCGCCGTGACCATGCACAACGTGTTTATCGACGCAGCCGCCATCGACGGTGCCGGCTTGCCGCCCCACTGCCAGGTGCTGGACACACCGCCGCTGCTGCGCCAGTTGCTGGCCGAGGCCGTGACCATCGACGCCCTGTATGCGGAACAATCGCGGGCCGGACGGCTGATGGCCCTGCTGCTCGATGAGATTGCCGCTGCCAGGCCCCTGCCCCTGAGCGCGCCTTTGCCGCAGGAAGGACGGCTGGCGCGGCTATGCATGAACATGCTCCAGCAACCGAGCCTGGACAGCAATCTCGATGCGATGGCGGCGCAAGCCGGCATGAGCCGGCGCACCTTTACGCGGCAATTCCGCATCCAGACGGGGCTGGCCTTTTCCCAATGGCGCCAGCAAGCGTGCCTGCTGGCCGCCATCACGCGGCTGGCCGAGGGGCAAGCCGTCACCAGGATCGCGCTCGACCTCGGTTATGCCAGCCCCAGCGCCTTCACGGCCGCCTTCCGCCGTGTGCTGGGCCAGACGCCCAGCGATTATCTGGACTAGGAGATGATGGCGGCGATGCGCTGCGCCAGCGCCAGCGCCAGTTTCTGCACATGGTAACCGTCAACAAAGCCATGGTGGGCTTGCGCGGAAAACGGCACGCGCATACGGCCATCGTCCTGCGCGGGGCCGAACTTGCCCCAGGTAAAGGTCGGGATGTCGGCGTCGCCGTGGCGGTAGACAGGATGCTCGATGGCCGCCAGCTCCAGCCATGGCAAGCAGGTGATGAAGATATTGTTGCGCTGCTCGCGCTCGGTTTCTCCCTCACCCGTGTTGATCAGCGCGCAGCTCGCTTCGGCCAGGCGTTTCGCTTCCAGGCTGCGCGCGATGAATAGATCGAGCTGGTCCGTCATCGCGAAGCGCGTGTAGTTGAGGTTCTCGTCGCCGTTGATGACGGTGTACGAGGCGGGGAAATCGTCGATCCTGATCACTTCGCCCTGGTGGATGCGGTACATGAAATTGTCGATCTCCCTGACTGTATTGAGCAGGCAGAACAGGAAAAAGTGGAATACGGGGATTTTCCGTTCCTTGCACCAGGGCCGGAAGTCCGGCACGTCGAGCTGGAAGTTGATGTTGACGAGGGGATTGTCAAACGCCCGGAACAAGTCATAGCGGTCGCGCCGCTTTTCAAAATTTTTCATGCGGCGAGTGTAGACGATGGGGTGATCGCGGGCAAGCTGTGCTGCCATCGCCCCGGATGGTTCAATTGGAAAACGGCAGGCAGACAAAGTATTCGCTGCCGACGTCCTGGAACAAGGTAACTTCTTCAGCGCCTGCCTGCCTGGTGAACGCAAAGCTTGCATATTCACCCGAACGGGTGCCATCGGCATGCGCCATCTCCTGTGCATAGCGCATCGCATACACGGCCTTGATGTCGCTCATATTTGGCACATTCGTGAGCCGCCGGATGCGCCCCCTGTCCAGCGAAACGCCGAGCGTCCAAAACGATCCGGCACGAAACTCCGCCAATCCGGCCTGGTCCGAGTAATGCAGCAACAGGACAGGCGCGATGCCGCTGTTGCCGAATACCGGTTTGCTGCCCAAGGCAGCAAGAAGACGGCCGCAGAGCAAATTATCGCCCTCATGAAAGAACATATTTTTGTAGAACAATTCCTTTTGCGCAAGTATATGCGCGCAGGCCAGTTCAGCAGCCTGGGCATCCCCAATGTTAGCGAGTTGTGGCATGTTTAGCTCTTGAAATGCGTCAAATGATAATTTAAAGGCAATTTTCCATACCCCTCAGTTTGCCAAACCCCGCTGCACCTTCCACGCCAGCGGCAAAGTGAGCAGCAATACGGCCGCCAGCGCCAGCAAGGCCGTGTTCACGCTCGTATGGTCGCCCAGCGCGCCGAACAGCACGGGCGACAGCGCTCCGCCGCCGATGCTGCCCGTGTAGAACAGGGCAAACGCGTGCTCGCGCTTGCCGGGCTCGGCCAGTTCCGGCACGGCGCCGTACAGCACGGACGAGGTGCCGTTCAGCGCCAGCCCCAGCAGGGGCAGCATGGCCATGACGCCGGCCAGCGGCAGCCACAGGGCCAGCACGATCAGCAGCGAGGTCATCGATTCCGTCAGCCACACGGTCTTCATCATGCCGATGCGCGCGCCCAGATAGCCGCACAGCAGCTTGCCGAAGGCGCCGCCCACGAACAGCATTGATAAGGCCACGCCGATGCCGGCCGTGCCCGCCCCCTTGCTTTTCAGCAGGAATGGCAGGAAAGTGAGAAAACCCATGCGCACGGCGCTGTCCAGGGTGCCCGTGGCCAGCAAGGCGCGGAAACTCGCTGGCGAGCCATTACTCGCGATGGGCTTGCTGACTTTTTTCTGGCTGGCCTGGATGTCGCCGGGCTTGGGCAGCAGCCACCACAGCAAGCCGGCCGCCGCCAGCCCCAGCAAGCCCAGCAGCGAGACGCTGGCTTGCCAGCTGCAGACCAATAACAGCAAGCCTACCAGCGCGGGTATCAAGGTCTTGCCGATATCGCCGGCAAAATTGTAGTGCGACAGCGCTTCCTTCACGCCGCCGCCCGCCTCATGCGTATCGGTGACGATGGACGAGGCCAGCGGATGCTGGGTGCTGGCGCCCAGACCGCCCAGCAGCAAGGCGAACAGCAGCACGGCCAGGCCGCCCGCCTGCCCCGCGACCAGGTAGGCGACGCCGGCCAGCGCCGTGCCGCCCACGAGCAGGCGCTCGCGTCCCCAGCGCCTGGCCATGCGGCTGGCCAGCAACTGGAAACCGGCCATCATGCCCGAGTACGAACCGCGCAACAGCCCTACCATGGCATAGCTGATGGCAAACTGCGCCTGCCAGATGGGCAAGAGCACATAGATCACGTCCGTCAAGCCGTCATGCACGGCATGCGCGCTGCAGGCGGCGAACAGCGAACGGCGGCGCAGGGACTTGTCGGTAGCGGTGGACGTGGCGGACAGCGCGGTGGCGGAGGGGTCGGTCATGAATGACGATACATGCGGGAAATCACGAGGCGATCAGCTTACACCAATCGGCGCGGATCATCTTGATTTGGCAACGCCAAGCAAGCTTGCGCCGCACTAGCATTGATTGCCTAGCGCCTGGCGCCACGCCTGCTCGAAGTCCGCCTGGCAAATTTCCACCCCGGAAAACTCGGCATGAGCATTGATCTCGTCTAGCGGTGGGACTGGCACGCTCCCCAGTTCGACAGCCATCGATGCCGCTGTAACATGGGCGAAACCGACGCCGCCACCGATGAAAAATTCCAGTTTGCGCGTTTCATAACCATTACGGTCAAGCTCGGACATCAGGCGCACCGGATCAGCCTTGTTCTCATGGAACCATGTGACGTCGATATAGCGCATCGGAAAATTCCCGCATTGAGAGAAAGATAATGCAAATATAGCATGCCCCAATGGAACTCTGATGCAACTAGCGTCGCTGTCAGCTTCGGTCGAGGCTGACAGCGGCGCAAGGCAAGCCGCCTTACTTATCCTTACTTGGCCATCGCATCCTTGGCCATGCCATCTTTCTTCATTTCATCCTTTTTCATGCCGTCTTTCGCCATGCCATCCTTGGCCATGTGATCCTTTTTCATGTGTTTCTTGGCCATCGGCTTCTTCATACCGTCCTTGCCCATAGCATCCTTGTGCATGGCGTCGGCCGAAGCATCCTTGGCCATCGGATCTTTTTTCATGGCGTCCTGGGCGAAAGCGGCGCCCGACATGAGGATGGCGGAAGCGATGATGGCGGTGATGGTGGTTTTCATGATAAGTCCTTGTCTCAGTGTGGGATGGGCGAGATTGCCCGGTGGTAAAGCTGTTGCTGTGCTACAGGTGTTGCCAAAAGTAATCAAGAGCCGCCGAACCAGTTGTATCCCTGATTCTCCCAATACCCTCCCGGGTAGGAATTCGTGACGAAAATCGCCTGGATGTGCTTGGGGTTCTTGTAGCCCAGCTTGATCGGCATGCGCAGCTTCATCGGGTAGCCATACTTGGGCGGCAATTCCTGGCTGTCATACGTCAGGGCCATGATGGTTTGCGGGTGCAGGGCCGTGGCCATGTCGATGCTCGTAAAATAATCGTCGGCGCACTTGAAGCCGATGTATTTGGCCGTCGTGTCGGCGCCCACCCGCTTGAGGAAGTGGGAAAACGGCACGCCGCCCCACTTGCCGATGGCGCTCCAGCCTTCCACGCAGATGTGGCGCGTCACCTGCGTTTCCTGCGGCAAGGCGCGCAGCTGCGGCAGGGTCCAGGGCTTCTTGTCGGCGATCAAGCCGCTCAGTTCCAGGCGCCAGGCATCGCCATCGACCTCTTCCACTTCATCCTCGCCGTAATACGCGTTGAAGGGAAACGGCCGCGTGATCATGGAATCGGGATACGTGGGCGCCAGCTTGCTCGGATCGAACAGCCAGCCTTGCACCTTGTCATTGAAGCGCGACACTGCCGTCAAGGCTGTCTCGATGCTGGCCGGGTCGCTGGCGTTGCATCCCGTCAGCAAGGACAGGCCGCCCAAGGTCAAGCTGCGCTGCAGGAACAGGCGCCGCGACGGCTGCTTGATCTGGCGCAAGGCGTCGGCCAGCATGGCCTGGCCCTGCTCTTGCACGATGATGGTTTTTTTCATGCTCATCTCCTTTAGCGGCCGCGCAGCATGGCGACCAGGGTGCGCGGCACCAGCGCCACCATCAGCAGGTGCACGCCGACAAAACCCGTCAGCAGCGCCATGGCGATGAAGTGGACCCTGCGCGCGCTCTCGTAGCCGCCCATCAGCTCGCGCAGCAGGGGGAATTGCACGGATTTCCACAGCACGAGGCCGGACAGCACCAGCACGATGCAGTCGAGCATGACGAACAGGTAGGCGGCGCGCTGCACCATGTTGTAGTGGCGCGGGTCAGAATGAGCCAGCTTGCCCTTCAGCGCGGCCATGAAATCGGCCAGCAGCAGTCGCGGCGACAGGGGAAAGAACTGGCGCCGCAGCCGCCCCGAGACGATATTAATGATCAGATACAGCAAGCCATTGGCCACCAGCAGCCACATGGCGGCGAAATGCCACTGCAGCGCGCCGCCGAGCCAGCCGCCCAGGGTCAGGGCACGCGGCAGCTCGAACGGGAAGAATGGCGCCGCGTTATAGATGCGCCAGCCGCTGGTGGCCAGCACGACGACGGCCACGGCATTGAGCCAGTGCGTGATGCGCAGCCAGGCTGGATGGATCACGCTTGCTTGTCCGTTCATCACATCGCTCCCTTCGCGCAGGATGCCGTGCTGACGGCTTGCAGGATGGCGCTGCTGTCGCTGCGCTGCACGAAGGCCACCACTTGCAGCTGCTCCGGGCGCCAGCTGGCGGGCAGCTTGACTTCACGGCGCAGCTGGGCACGGCCTTGCGACATCGCAACTGGCCCCAGCCACAGGCGCACGGCCGCATCGTGATGCAGGGTGGCGCCGCGATTTTCGCCGCGCAGCACTTTGGACACGATGGCGCTTTCGCTGATGGCCACGTACAGTTGGCCGCGCGTCTGCGCGTCCGGCGCGCTGGCATTGGCCTCAAGCACCAGTTTCCCACCGGGCTCCGGCGTGGCGGACAGGCCGATGTTGACGGGCGCGGCGGTGGCGTTGATGCGGCGGATGGCGGCCGGCAGTTGCGTATCCCAGCTGCGCAATTCCGTGCCGCCCACAAAAAACTGCGGCGTATAGGCCACGTGGCGCGGCTGGTGGCGCAGCAATTCGGCCTGGCGCGCATCGAATTGCGCCTGCGCCAGCGGGTCCGTCCAGCCGATCTGGTCCCAGTAGGTGACGTGCAAGGCCAACGGCACGATCAGGCTGGCCGCTCCCGCTTCCTTGCGCAAGGCGCTCAGGCGCTGGTCGGCGGGCGGGCAGCTGGAGCAGCCTTCGCTGCTGTAGAGCTCCACCAGCGCCGCCGTCTGCGGCCCGCTTTGCACGGCGCAGCGCTGGCCGGATACCATTTGCGCCATGGCCGGGGCGACCACAGCCATGCTCAGTACGGGTAAAAGCAGTGTTGCAAGGCGGTGCTTGATGTCCATGGTCGTTACCCGGTATATTGAAATAAGAAGCGTGAATGAAGAAGCGTGCTTGCCTGTCAATTCGCCGCATGCCGCGGATTGGTTACAGCCACCCTCCATTATTTTTTGAATTTATTTTTTTCAACGCCTGTCACCAAAGGCCTGCATGCAACGAATACCTGTAAGCGAACACCTGCATGGCACGGAATTGCGGCTGCATGGCTTGATGCTGCGCGGGCTCGATGGCGATGCGGCGGCCTACCGCAGTTTTTTGCAGGCAAGCAGCCAGCACTTGCGCGCGTTTTTCCGGCGCCGCCTGCTGCGCTGGCCGGACGAGGTGGAAGACCTGGTGCAGGAGTGTCTGCTGGCCATCCACAACCAGCGGTTGACGTATGACACGGGGGTGCCGCTGACGTCGTGGATCCATGCGATCGCGCGCTATAAGTTGATCGACTGGCTGCGCCGGCATGGGCGGCGCGAGGCACAGCACTTGCCGTATGACGAAGAAGATAGCGCGCAGGAACTGTTTTCCAGCGCCGATGCCGAGGCGGCCGAGGCCAGCCGCGACCTGGGCAAGCTGCTGGCCACCTTGCCGGCGCAGCAGCGCGACGCCATCGTGCATACCAAGCTCGACGGCTGGTCCGTGCGCGACACGGCCGCGGCCATGCAGATTTCGGAAGCCAGCGTCAAAGTGGCAGTACATCGCGGCTTGAAGGCACTGGCAGCCAACTTGAGGATAACGACACCATGAAAACCGATGACTTGATATCCATGCTGGCCAACGGCCCCGACGTGGCAGCCGCCCCGCCCCCGGGCACGCACTGGCGTGCCGCGTCCACGTTGGGCGCCGGACTGCTGGCCAGCGTGACGCTGATGGTCATGCTGCTGGGCGTGCGGCCCAATTTGGAACAGCTGGCCCTGCTGCCCGACTTCTGGATCAAGGTCGGTTTCGTCATCTGCCTCTCCCTGGCGGCCTGGCACGTCAGCCGCCGCCTGTGCGTGCCGGGCGCCGCCACGCGCGCCCTGCCCCTGCTGCTCGCCATGCCGCTGCTGCTGATGTGGGCGCTGGGCGCCATCATCCTGCAGGCAGCCCTGCCCGAACAACGCGCCGAGCTTTTCTGGGGCGCCACCTGGCGCAGCTGTCCCTTGCTCATCGCCCTGCTGTCGCTGCCCATCCTGGCCGCTGTGCTGCGCCTGATGCGCCAGCTGGCGCCCACGCGCCTGCGCCTGGCCGGCGCTGCCGCCGGGTTTGCCGCCGGCGCCATGGCGGCCCTCGTGTACTGCCTGCACTGCCCCGAGCTGGCCGCCAGTTTCGTCGGTTTCTGGTACGTGCTGGGCATGCTGGTGCCAACTGCCATCGGCGCGGCCATCGGCCCCAAAGTGCTGGCCTGGTAAGCACACTCTCCCCGCAAGCGGGACGCCGGTCAAGCGGGTTTCGAGCGTCTATCGTATCCATATCCGCATACTCACGCATTCCCACGTGCCCCGTGCACGCCTTCGCAAACGCCGCGACATAGCGCAACAGGCTATCGCCATCACTGGCGGCGGCGTCTCTTCTTGTCCACAAAATATTTTTTCTTACTGACGTGCAATATCCACGTAGATTCGACCTCGTGCGCCAGCCCCCTGACGATCGACGGCCGTTCATTCCGCTGCCTAAAAATAATTTGCAAGGAATGAATCCGATCGTGCTGGCGCCCCGTACAACTGATGCAGCCCCGTAATTCCCGCTAGTCCTACGTATGCACATAACAATCAGGGAGAATCGACATGTCATTGTTACACTCGAAAACCGCACTGGGCGCCGCCCTCCTGGGCAACCTGCTGGCCTTGGCGATCACGCCATCGGCCTTTGCCTCCAGCCACCGCGAAGCGCCGTTCATCACGCAAAACCCCAAGGTCGACGCCACCGACTTCTATATGTTCCGCAGCTATGAAACGGGGCGCGGCGCCTACACCACGCTGGTGGCCGACTATATCCCCCTGCAGGACGCCTACGGCGGGCCGAATTACTTCGCCATGGACCCGAACGCGCTGTACGAAATCCATATCGACAACAATGGCGACGGCAAGGAAGACCTCACCTTCCAGTTCCGTTTCACCAACACCATCAAGGATGGCCAGTTCACCGTGGGCGGCAAGAAGGTCTCGATTCCGCTCGTCATCAATGGCGGCGCCATCGATTCCGTCAACCCGGCCGGCCTGAACGTGCGCGAAACCTATAGCGTGACGGTCGTGCGGGGAGACCGCCGCACGGGCACGCGCAGCAGCGTCACGAATGCCACGGGCGGCGGCACGACCTTCGACAAACCGGTCGACAATATCGGCAACAAGGCCATCCCCAATTACGCCGCGTATGCCGCGCAGCATGTGTACGCCGTCAACATTCCCGGCTGCGCCACGCCGGCGCGCCTGTTCGTCGGCCAGCGCAAGGACCCGTTCGTCGTGAACTTGGGTGAAACGTTCGACTTGATCAACATCAAGGCGCCCGCCACGGAGTTTGCCGCGAATGCGGAGTCGGCCGCCAAGGATGACCTGGCCAAGAAAAACGTCACGGCCATCGAGATGGAAGTGCCGACCGCCTGCCTGACGGCGGGCGCCGACCCTGTCATCGGCGGCTGGACCACGGCCAGCCTGCGCCAGGGACGTTTGCTGAACCCGGCGCCGGGCACGGCCACCGCGGCGTCGAAGGAAGGCGGCGCGTGGGTACAAGTGTCGCGCCTGGGCATGCCGCTGGTAAATGAACTGGTCATCGGCCTGAAAGACAAGGACCGCTTCAACGCCAGCAAGCCGTCGGGCGACGCGCAATTTGCCGATTACGTCACCAACCCCACGGCGCCTGCCCTGGTGGAAGTGCTGTACGGCTCGGCCGGCGCCAAGGCACCCACCAACTTCCCCCGCAACGACCTGGTCGCCACCTTTTTGACGGGCATCAAGGGCGTGAACCAGCCCGTTACCGTGACGGCATCGGAAATGCTGCGCCTGAATACGTCCATCGCCGCCACCAACGTCGGTGCGCAGAACCGCCTCGGCGTCATCGGCGGCGATAACGCGGGCTTCCCGAACGGCCGCCGCCCTGGCGACGACGTGGTCGACGTGGTCCTGCGCGTGGCCATGGGCAAGCTGTGCACCCTGAACATCGGCTGCGCCCCGGCCGACGCTCCCGCCGGCGGGTTGCACTTCACGGATGGCGCCTTCCTCGACGAAACGTCGTTCACGGCAGGCTTCCCCTACCTGAAAAATCCCGTGGCCGGTTCGCCGCAGCTGTAACCAGGAGAACGTGATGAAAAAGCTCTATGTATGCGGCGCCCTGGCGCTCACGGCCCTGCTGGCCGGCTGCGGTGGCGGCGGCAGCAGCCACGGTGGCGATAATGGCGACGGCGGCGTCAATCCTCCGCCCGTCGTCCTGCTTGACGCATTTTATGTGGCCGTCAGCAACGTCATCCTGACCACCAGCGATGACAAGGATGGCGTCGGCATCGACGCCATCATGGCGACGTCTCCGGACAATACGGAGCCGGTGCCTCTGTAAGCCCCATCGGGCGCCGGGGAGTCAGCTCCCCGGCGCCCGTACCCATTCCCGTCGATGGCGTCCACGATGAAAACACCGATTTCCCTGCTGTGCGCCTGTTTGCCCTTGCTGGCATGGGCCGCGCCCTACACGCCGAAAGATGGCAGCGCCGTCATCGAACAGCTGCCGCGCCGCGCCGACGCCACGCAACTGGCCCTGCGCGGCCTGCGCCAGCAACTGGACGCCAAACCACAAGACCTGGCCCTGGCCAGCGGCCTGGCGCAACGCTACATCGCGCTGGCGCGCAGCGAAACGGACCCGCGCTACCTGGGCTACGCGCAAGCGGCGCTGGCACCGTGGTGGCGGCAAGCGGCGCCGCCCGTCCCCGTGCGCCTGCTGCGCGCCACCATTTTGCAAAGCACCCACCATTTCGGCCCCGCGCTGCAGGATCTCGACGCCGTCATCGCGCAGGAGCCGGCCAACGGGCAAGCGTGGCTGACGCGCGCCACCGTGCTCACCGTGCAGGGCGACTATGCGAAAGCGACCGCCAGCTGCGCCCGGCTGTCCGCCTTGACAACGCAGCTCGTCACCGTCACCTGCCTTGCCAATATCGCCAGCGTCACGGGCCGCGCCGCCGCCAGCGAGCGTTTGCTGGACCTGACCTTGCAGCGTAGCGCCGGCGCGGCGCCCGAACTGGAAAGCTGGGCCGCAACCCTGCTGGCGGAAATGGCCACCCGGCGCGGAGAGTGGGCGTTGGCCGAGGCGCGCTACACCAAGGCGCTGGCGCAGCAGCCGCGCGACAGCTATCTGCTGGGCGCCTACGCGGATTTCCTGCTCGACCGGCAGCGCCCGCAGGAAGTCGCCAAGCTGCTGAAAGAGCAGCAGCGCATCGATGCCCTGCTGCTGCGCTACGCGCTGGCCCTGCAGGCGCAGCCTGGTCAGCAGCCGGCCTTCCTGGCGGCGAAAGCGGAGCTGGCGGCCCGCTTCAACGCGGCCATGCAGCGCGGCGACACCGTGCACCAGCGCGAACAGGCCCGCTTCGCCCTGTTTTTGCAGCAGGATATTCCCGCCGCCCTGCAACTGGCGCAGAAAAACTGGGCCATCCAGAAGGAAGTCCCCGACATGCGCATCTTGCTGGAAGCATCGCTGGCCGCACGCAACTATACGGCGGCACAGCCCGTGCTGGCCTGGATCGCGGCCAATGGCGTGGAAGACGTGGCCTTGCAGCGGCTCGTCAGGCAGCTGGGGCCGCAGGATGATGCGAAAATCAGTTCTGCGAAGAAAGCAGGTGCGCTATGAAACGCTGCCTTTTCATCCTGCTGCTATGCGCCTGGCTCGCGCCCGCACAAGCCCACAAGCCCAGCGACAGCTACCTGAGCCTGGAGATCCACGGCCAGCAGATCGAGGGACAATGGGATATCGCCCTGCGCGACCTCGATTTCGCCATCGGCCTCGATGGCAACGGCGACGGCGCCCTGACCTGGGATGAAATCCGCGCGCGCCACGAGGCCATCGCCGCGTACGCGCTGCAGCGCCTGCAAGTGGCCAGCGACCAGGGCGCGTGCCCCTTGAAAGCCGTCGAGCAGCTGATCGACAACCATACGGACGGCGCCTACAGCGTGCTGCGCTTCCAGGCCAGCTGCCCCGGCGCTGCGCCGGCCAGTCTCGCCATCGGCTACACCTTGTTCGCCGACCTCGATCCGCAGCACAAGGGACTCGTCAAAATCGATAGCGGTGGCAATACGCAAACGGCCATCTTCGACCCGGACAGCCCGCGCCAGACGCTTTCCCTGGCCGCGCCCGACCGCCTGGCGCAGTTCGGCGCCTATGTGAAACACGGCGTCTGGCATATCTGGATCGGCTACGACCATATTTTGTTTTTGCTGTCCTTGCTGCTGCCGGCCGTGCTGCTGCCTCAAGCCCACCAGTCCACACGCTCAAACGTGCCGCAGAATCCGTTGCCCCCCGCAGCGGAGAGCCGGGGTCGGACCCGGCGGGTCCGACCCCAGGTCTTGAGCTGGGGGTTAAGAGGCGCATTCATCGACGTACTGAAAGTCGTCACGGCATTTACGCTTGCCCATTCCATCACCCTGACCCTGGCCAGCCTGTCGCTCATCTCGCTGCCATCGCGCTGGGTGGAATCGGCGATCGCCACCTCCGTGATCCTGGCCGCGCTGAACAACCTGCTGCCGCTGTTCCGCGGCAAGCGCCCCGTGGCCGCCTTCGCGTTTGGGTTGATCCACGGTTTCGGCTTTGCCAGCGTGCTGCGCGACCTGGGCTTGCCGCAGGGTTCCCTGATGGTCAGCCTGCTGGGCTTTAACGTGGGCGTGGAACTGGGCCAACTGGCCATCGTCGCCGCGTTCCTGCCCGCCGCCTGGCTGCTGCGCAAGACGTGGCTGTACCGGCAGGTGCTGACCGTCGGTTCGCTGGCCATCGCCCTGGTGGCGGCCGTCTGGCTGGTGGAGAGAGTGGTCGACATCAAGCTGATTTCAAGCTGATGGCGTTGTTGGACAGCCACTAGCCGGCCACAAGCGAGCCACAAGCGCGCACAACCGGGCTACAATACGAACAATTCTCAATCGCATCAAGGCCTGTTTGTCCGCGGACCATGGCATGGAAAGGTTGCATGCTACGCCCCGAACTGGAACTGCATCGACAAATCGAAGTGCTCTACAGCGACCACCACGGCTGGCTGCAGGGCTGGCTGCGCCGCAAGCTGGGCAACGCCTTCGATGCGGCCGACCTGGCGCACGACACGTATCTGCGCATCCTCGCGCGGGGCCGCGCGCCCGGCCGCGACGAATCACGCCAGCACCTGGCGCAGATCGCCAATGGCCTCGTGGTCGACCTGTTCCGCCGCCGGCATATCGAATCAGCCTACGCGGACGCCATCGCCGCGCAGCCGGAAGCGGCCGCACCCACGCCGGAAATGCGCGCGCTGATCGTCGAGGCACTGATGGAAATCGATGCTATCCTCGCCAGCCTGCCC
Organism: Janthinobacterium sp. LS2A; assembly: GCF_036543145.1. Taxonomy (NCBI): domain Bacteria; kingdom Pseudomonadati; phylum Pseudomonadota; class Betaproteobacteria; order Burkholderiales; family Oxalobacteraceae; genus Janthinobacterium; species Janthinobacterium sp. LS2A. Next base: position 671,146 of record NZ_JAZHPB010000001.1, on the reverse strand, counting down.
GCTAAAGTGCGCGACGCCTTCTTGCTGTGCAAGCTCGAAGGCATGGGCTACGCCGACATCGCCGCGCGCCTGGACGTTTCCGTCTCGTCGGTGGAAAAATACATCGCCCGCGCGCTGCTGGCCTGCTGCGCGGCGCAATTCGCATGAGCTCCCAGCTGGACAGCGCCCCCATCGCCCCCGCCGCGCTGCAGCGCGCCGCCGAGTGGATGGCGCGGCTGTGGGCGGAAGACGCCAGCGCGGCCGATGCCGACGCCTGCGCCGCCTGGCGCGCCGCCCACCCCGAACACGAACGGGCCTGGGCCCGGCTGCAGCGCTTCGCCCGGCAATTCGACACTTTGCCGCGCGACGTGGCGCGCAGCGCCCTGGCGCCGGCGCCGGCGCCGCGCCATGCCGCCGGCCGCCGGCGCGCCCTGCAACTGCTGGGGCTGATCGCAGCGGGCGGGGGCACGGCCCTGCTGGCGCACGAAACGGACTTGTGGCAGCGCGCCGCCAGCGACTACCGCACGTCGGTCGGCGAGACGCGCACCATCGTGCTGGCCGACGGCACGCAAGTGGTGCTCGACACGGCCAGCGCCATCGACGTGCGCTACGGCGCCAATGAACGGCGCATCGTGCTGCACGCGGGCGCCATCCTCGTCACCAGCGCGCACGAAACGGCGCCCGTCTACCGTCCGCTGCTGGTGGCAACGCCGCAAGGCACGGCCACGGCGCTGGGCACGCGCTTCAGTGTGCGCCTCGATGACGGCGACAGCCGTGTCGCCGTGTTCCAAGGGGCAGTCGCCCTGCAGCCGATGCAGGACGGCGCCCCCTCGCTGCACCTGCAGGCGGGCCAGCAGGCTGGCTACACGCGCCTGGAAGTACAAGATGTGACGAACGTCGAAAACAGCGCCGCCGCCTGGACCGATGGCAGCCTGGTGGCCGAGCGCATGCCCCTGGACGAGCTGCTGGCCGAGCTGGGGCGCTACCGCCACGGCGTGCTGCGCTGCGACGAATCGATCGCCGGCCTGCGCGTGACGGGCGTGTATTCGCTGCGCGACACGGACCGCTCGCTGGCCAACCTGGCCGCCAGCCTGCCCGTGCAGCTGGTTTACCGCACGCGCTACTGGGTCAGCGTGGGGCCGCGCCAGGCCATCTGAAAAAATAAGTGAAAAAACGTTGAGGGTTTTGGCTTTTCGTTCGGAATACGGGAAGAACCGATTTTTTCCCGCCACTTTCCAAGGATTTGCACCATGCCCCCTCGCCTGACCGCACCTGCGCACAAACTGCGTCCGTTCCCCCTCGCCGCCGCCATCCAGGCCCTCTTCCTCGCAGGCGCCGCCGTGGGCGCCGTCGCCGTCACGGCCCCTGCCGCCCACGCGCAGACGTTAGAGAGTACGCAAGCGAAGCGCCAGTACGCGGTCCCCGCCGGACCGCTGGAACGGGCCTTGACCACGTTCGCCAGCGCGGCCGGCGTCGAACTGTCGGCCGACGCGGCCCTGTTGCAGGGCAAGCGCAGCGGCGGCCTGGCGGGCAGCTACACGGTGCGTCAGGGTTTCGAGGAACTGCTGCGCGGCCAGGGCGTGCGCGTGGTGGCGGGCGCCAACGGCGCGTACGCGCTGCGGGCGGAGACTGCACCGGCACCGGCAGCCACGCCGGCCCAGGCCAGCGCCACCCTGCCCGCCATCACCATCAATGCCAGCAGCGAACGCGAAACGGCGACGGGTCCCGTGCGCGGCTATGTGGCGCGGCGCGCCGGCTCGGCCACCAAGACGGATACGGCGCTCAATGAAAACCCGCAATCCGTGTCGGTGGTCACGGCCGATGAAATCAGCGACCGCAATGCCGAATCGCTCGACGAAACCCTGCGCTACACGGCCGGCGTGACGCCGAACCAGCGCCCGCTGGGCAGCGACGATTCCTCGCTGCTGCGCGGCTTCACCATCGAGACGAACGGCATCCTGCAAGATGGCTTGCGCAATTCGGGCCGCACTTTTGGCGCCTCGATCGAGCCATACGGACTGGAACGCCTGGAAGTGCTGCGCGGCCCCGCGTCCGTGCTGTACGGGCAAATTCCGCCGGGCGGCATGGTCAACGCTGTCAGCAAGCGTCCCAGCGCGGATGCCGTGCGCGAAGTGGGAATTGAATACGGCAGCTACCAGCGCCGCCAGCTGAAAGCCGACGTGGGCGGCACCCTCGACACGCCGGGCGCCTGGACCTACCGGGTCGTCACGCTGGGCCGCGAAGCCCATACGCGGCTGGACCGCGACCGCGATAACCGCCTGTACTTCGCCCCCTCGCTCACCTGGCAGGCGGGACCCGCCACGCGGTTGACCCTGCTGGCCCGCTACGAGCAGGACAACCAGCAGTACGCGTTTCCCAACCAGCTGCTGGTGCCTGGCCCGCGCGGCCAGGTCGACCCAAGTCTGAACCTGATGGGCGACGACAACCGTTTCAAGCGCCGCAACACCATGCTGGGCTACGAGTTCGAGCACACATTCAACGATACGTGGTCGCTGCGCCAGAACCTGCGCTACACGCGCCTGAAGAACGACCGCACGGACATGTTTCCCCTGGGCCTGAATGACGATGGCACGGTGGAGCGCTATTTCATGCCTGTCGATACGGCGTCGAAAAGCCTGTTCGCCGATACGCAGCTGCAGGCGAAGTTTGCCACGGGCGGCCTGACGCACCAGGTGCTGCTGGGCGTCGACTACGCGAACATCCGCAACACGGACGACTACCGCCACCAGCGGGGCTTCATCGAGCCGCTCGACCTGTACCAGCCCGTGTACGGCAAGCAGCCCCTGGTTGCGGCCAAGGCGCCCACGCGCGCCGAAGCGCCGTCGCGCCAGCTGGGCCTGTACGCGCAGGATCAATTGAAATGGGACCGCTGGGTCGTCACGGCGGGCCTGCGCCGCGACAAGGCCACGCAATCGCGCGACGTCACGGACCTCAATACCGGCGCCGTCAAACCCGACTACCACCAGTCGCCATCGGCCACCACGGGCCGCCTGGGCGCCGTCTACCTGTTCGATGGCGGCTGGGCCCCGTATGTCAGCTATGCCAGTTCATTCTCGCCCGAACTGGGCACGGCGATGGGCGGCGGCGCCTTGAAACCGTCGCGCGGCAAGCAGTTTGAAGCCGGAGTCCGCTACGAACCCGTGGGCCAGCGCGCCAGCTATACGGCAGCCGTGTTCGACCTGGTGCGCGACAATGTCTCCACGTCCGACATCGGGAATCCGGGTTTCCTGCTGCAGACGGGCCAGGTCAAGTCGCGCGGCGTCGAACTGGAAGCGCGCACGGAGTTCGCCAGCCGTCTGAGCCTGATCGCCCAGTACACCTACCTCGATACGGAAGTCAGAAAGAGCAATAACGGCGACCTGGGTTTGCAGCAAGCGGGCGCGCCGCGCCATAGCGCCTCGGCCTGGGCCCGACAATCGTTCACGCTGGCCGGCAGCCTGCCCGCGTATGCGGCGCTGGGCATGCGTTTTCTCGGCGCCATGCGCTCGAATTCCGACGGCGAAAACCTGAACATCCGCAATGGCGGCATCACGCAGTGGGATGCGGCGCTGGGCGTGTCGCGCGGGCCGTGGCAATTTGCCCTCAACGTCAACAATGTACTGAACAAGCAGACCCTGTATGACTGCGGCTACCTGCCCAACCTGTGCTACCGCAATGCGGAACGCACGGCCAACGTCAGCGCCATGTACCGCTTCTGATGCCATCGCTGCACATGCGCCCCGTCCTGGCGGCGCTGCACCGCTATGCGGGCCTGCTGATGGCCGGCTTCCTCATCGTGACCGGCGTGACGGGCAGCGCGCTCGCGTGGAAGGATGAACTGGAGGCGGCCATGCTGCCCGCCGTCTTCCGCGTGGCGCCGCCCACGCCTGGTGCGGCGCCGCTCGACGCCCTGCTGCTGCGCGAGACGATCGCCGCACGCTTTCCCCAGGCGCAGGTCAGCTACGCGCCGCTGTCGGCGCCACAAGGCCACAGCATGGTGTTCTACCTGCGCCAGTCCGGCAATGCGCCGCTGGCCAGCGACGAAGTGTTCGTCGATCCCTACACGGGGGCCGTGCTGGGTCAGCGCCGCTGGGGCGAAATCAGCGAGGGCGCCATCAACCTGCTGCCCTTCATCGAGCGCCTGCATTACGCGCTGGCGCTGGGCGACACGGGCTTGCTGATGTTCGGCCTGATCGCCATCGTGTGGACGGTCGACTGCTTCATCGGCGCCGCCCTGACCTTTCCCGCCCGCCTGAAAAAACGCTCGCCGGGCAGCAAACCGTGGCTGCTGCGCTGGCGCCCGTCATGGCTGCTGCGCCGCAACGGCGGCAGCTATAAACTGGTGTTCGACCTGCACCGCGCGGGCGGCCTGTGGCTGTGGGCCATGCTGCTGGTGTTTGCCTGGAGCGGCGTCGCCTTCAACCTGTACGGCGCCTATGCGGCCGTCATGCATCCGCTGTTTGCCCACCAGGGTGCCGAGGAAATCGTCGCGCGGCACACGCCGTCGCCGGGGCCGCAGCTGGACTGGCAGGCCGCGCGCACGCAGGGCCGCCAGTTGATGGACGCGCTGGCGCGCCAGCACGCATTCACCATCATCGAGGAAAACGCGCTGGCCTACGAACGCGCGCTGGGTGTGTACAGCTACAACGTGCGCAGCAGCCGCGACGTGCGCGCTCACAAGGGCCTCACCACCGTCTTTTTCGACGCGGCCAGCGGCCGGCAACTGGCCACCTGGCTACCCACGGGCGCGGCCAGCGGCGACACCATCCGCAGCTGGATCAGCGCCCTGCACATGGCCTCGATGTGGGGCTGGCCTTTCAAACTGTTCATTTGCGCCATGGGCGTGCTGGTGGCGGGCCTGAGCGTGACAGGCGTGCTGATCTGGCGCCGCAAGCGCCAGGGACAAGCCAGGGCCAAAGCGCTAAGTCATTAATTAGTCAGGCAAAGCCGATGAAGGCCACTGGCACGGCCTGTGTCAGCCACACGCCATTGTCCGATACATAAAACACGTGGCCCTGCGCCTGCATGGCGGCCGCATCCACCGTCAGCACGACGGGCTTGCCGTGGCGCGCGCCGACGGCCACGGCTGTTTCGTGGTTGCTGGACAGGTGCACGTGGTTGCGCGATCCCGGCAGCAAACCGCCGGCGCGGATCGCGTCGACAAAGCGGCTGGCCGTGCCGTGGTACAACATGGCGGGCGGCGTGGCGGGCGGCAAGGCTATATCGACGGCGGCCAGCGAATGCCCCTGGTTGGCGCGGATGCGCAAGCCGTCGGCACTGATCGCGTAGCGCGTCTTGCTGTCGCGCGCCACCACCTCATCCAATTGTTCCCGGGAAAGGCTGCGGCCATGTTGGGCCGCCAGCGCCAGCAACTGGCCGATGTCGGCCCAGCCCTGGGGATCGAGCGCGAGGCCGATTTTTTCGGGGGCGTGACGCAGTATGAGGGAAAGGAATTTGCTGGTTTGTACCAAGTTATCTGTCATGCTCCCAGTCTACCGTTATCAGAACGCATATGACAAGGTCAGGCGCACGGAGCGCGGCTCCACCGGATGGAAATGCCGGTCATTCACCCCTTCCGCTGCTTCCCCAGGCAGGCGCGACGCATAGTAATAATCGATGTCGCTGGCGCGCTTGTCGAAGAGGTTGAATACGTCGAGCGAGACGCGCGTCTTGCGGTTGATCTGGTAAGCCACGCGCGCATACGCCAGGGTGGTCGAGGCCGAGCGCACGCTGTTGTCCTCGATCAGGGGACGGGGGCCGAAGTAACGTAGCTGGAAGGCGCCCGACCACGGGCCCTGGTCCGTCACGGTCACGCCGAACGACACCACCTTGTCGATCGAACCGGGAATAAAATTGCCGGCCGGATCATTTTCCGTATAGCGCGAGCGCGAAGCGGCCAGGTCCAGGTCGAACAGCAGCCACGGTGCGGCAATATAATGGTTGTTCCATTCGATGCCGTGGCGGCGGCTGGCGCGGCTCGCTTCCGTTTCGCCCGCGTCGCCGACGAACAGCAGTTCCGACGCGATGTCGAGGCGCCACAGGGCCAGAGAACTTTGCAGGCCCGGCAGCCATTCCGTGCGCGCGCCCAATTCCATGCCCTTGGTCGGCACCAGCGGCGTGACAGGCGTGGATGGCGTGCCGTCGGGCAAGCGCGTCTGCGTCGTGCCGCGTGCGTCGTTGCTGTGAAAGCCCTTGCCGTAGTTGACGAAAAATTCCGTCTTGCTCCACGGCCCAAGTATCAATGACAGTTTCGGCGACACCACGTGGTCATTCGCCGAGCCGCTGTTGCCGTCTATGCTGCTGTCCACCTTGAAACGGTAAGCGTCATAGCGCACGCCCGCCACGGAACGCAGCCAGGGCAGCCATTGCACCGTGTTTTCGCCGTAGAGACCGATGCTGCTTTCGCGCACCCGGTCTTCGCGCACCGTGCTCTGCCGCACGCGCTCCACCGTGTTGTACAAACCCACGGGCGACAGCCGGTCAAAACGCGCCTGCACGCCCAGCTTGTTGCGCAAGGGAAGACCGAACAGCTCCATGGTCCAGCTTTCGCTGGCGTTCACGCCTGCCACCGTGCGCCGCTCGCTTTGCTGGAACTGGTCGCCCTGTTCCGGATCGGCAAGGAAATACGTGAAGTCGCTATTGAGTTCCAGCTGCGAGCGGATCAGGTAGGCGTCGAGCTCGAACAGCCGGTTGTCCGTGCGCTTGCGCATCGCGTACGACAGGCTGTAGCGCGAGGTGTCGCCGCCGTCGCTGGGCGCCAGACTGCCGAAACGGCTGATCTGGCCCGATTCCACGGCGCGCAGCGGCACCTGGTCAGTGGCGTTCCAGCTGTTTTTATAGGCCATGCCCGTCACGCTGAAGCCGTCGTCCGGCGTGCCCTGGCTGTAGCGCAGCACGCCGCTGTATTTACGCACGCGCTCCGGCACGTCCCAGGGACCGTTGTTGCGGTGCACTTCCAGGCCGACCAACAAGGTCCCTGGCCCGGCGGACAACGAATCGGCGACGACGCCGCGCACATAACCGTGCTGGCCGACGGAGACGCTGGCCTGGCCCTGCGGCAATTTGTCGGCCAGACGGATGCGGGCGCTGCCTGCCGAGGCGAAATCGCCTTCACCGGCGAAATACGGCCCCTTCTTGTAATCGATGCGCTGCACCAGCTCGGGAATGAGGAAATTGAGGTCGGAATAGCCTTGCCCGTGCGCATGCGTGCGCATATTGACGGGCATGCCGTCGACGTAAGTGGCGAAATCCGTGCCATGGTCGAGGTTAAAGCCGCGCAAGAAATACTGGTTGGCCTTGCCGTCGCCGCTGTGCTGGGTGACGATCAGCCCGGGCACGAATTCCAGCAATTCGCCCGTGCGCAAAGCGGGCCGGTTGACAATCAACTCAGTAGTGATGACGCCCTGGCTGGCCGCATCCGACGTGCCGACGGCGTTGTCGTAGTGGCCAGTCACGCGCACGGTGCGTGTTTCATCGGCAACTGGAGCCGCCTCGGACTGGGCCTGGGCCGCCGCCTGGCGCCCCAAGCTCAGCAATGCCAGCGCACAAGCTGCTACCAGTTTGCGTTTTCTCAATCGCATCGCGTCTCCAGTTTTTATGATGTCAGTATGGGTCCAGGGCTTGGTCTAGCCTACCGGATATATACGCGGCCGGCTGCTTGTTTGGATTCAGCATTTTTCAAGGAGCGACCGTGGAACTGAGCGACAGTGCCGGCAAGGCAACGAAAACCGCCGCCGCGGCCGTGCGCAAGCGCGATGCGCTCCCCTACATCCTGCTGTTCATCCTGCTGGCGGGCTTGCTGGCCGTGACGGCGGGCGCCCTGCTGCCGCCCTACTACCAGGCCGTGCCGGCCCTGCTGTGGAGCCTGGGCTTTTGCGTCAGCGGCATGCTGCTGGGCTTTTTGTTCGGCATCCCGCGCAGCCTGCCCTCTGGCACCGTCAGCGCCGCCCCTCCCGACGAGCGGAACAATGGCAAGAGCCGTCCTACGGACGAGCCACCGGCCGCAGGGACCGACACGGCCGCCGCCGCCCCCAGCAATACGCTGTTCCTGGGCACGCCCACGCCCATGGAAATCAATTCGAATCTGGTGGAAGTGTCGGACTGGCTGACGAAAATCATCGTCGGCGTGGGCTTGATCGAACTCAAAAGCCTACCCGGCAGCGCACGCAGCATGGCCGCCTTTATCGCGCCCAGCCTGGCCACGGATACGGCCACGGCGATGGCGGTGGTCGGCGGCATCATGCTGTTCTTTTCCGTGCATGGTTTCCTGATCGGCTACCTGCTTACACGCATCTACCTGTCCATCATGATCAAGCGGGCCGACAGCATGGTCAAGAACGAATCCGTGCGCCTGGAGAGCGGCAAGGAAATCGAGGTGACGGAACTGAGCCGCTTGCAGCAAAAGTCGCTCGACGACATGCAGGAAGCCGTCACGCAGCTGCTGCTGGCCTACCCGCCCGATGGCGGCGCGCCAGTCACGGCCCTGGCCGGCGTGCCGACGGGGCAAAAGCCGTCCAGCCTGGTGCTGTGGCTGGACGACCATCCGCGCAACAATACCTTGCTGGTGGAACAGCTGGAACGGGAAAACATCAAGGTGGACCAGGCCGTGTCGACGCGCCAGGCACTGGCCATGCTGCAACAGAAACCGTATGCGCTGCTGATCACGGACATGGCAAGGGTGGAAAACCGCCGGCGCATCAAGGATGCGGGCGTGCGCACGGTGCGCGAAGTGCGCCAGACCTTGCCGGAACTGCCCATCGTCGTGTATTGCAGCAAGGATACGGTCGCCAGCTACGGCACGGAAGCGCAGGCGGCCGGTGCCCGTTTCATCACCACCTCGGGCACCAGCCTGCTGGCGGCAATCAACAAGCTACTGCATGAGCAGCGCGAGGATGGCGCTCAGCCACCGGCGTAGGCATAGCTGCCCACGTAATGCAGCGAACTGCGCTGCGGGTGCGCCAGCTGGTTTGGCGCAAATACGCAGACGGCCGTGTCGGCCAGCACGCCCTGCCCATCCGCGTCCGCGCACGCCTGCGCCAGCCAGCTGTCGGGGTACGACACGCCATCGAGCAACTGCGCCAGCGGCACTGGCGACGCCAGCATGGCGCTTTCAAAACAGGCCGGCTCGTAGCACGTGAGGCCCGTTTCCAGGATGAATGGCGATGGCATGGCATCGCCATCCTCCGTGTACGTGGGCGACAGGTAGGCCTGCAGCGCCTCCCAGCTGGGGAAACGGCCGCTGCAGGCAAATACGTGGACGATGGGCAAAGTAGTGGCCAACTACAGTTTCTCCATCTTTTGCCGCACGGCCGGCGCCGTGGCCGCCGTCGGCGCCAGTTCCAGATAGGTTTTATAGGCGGCTTTCGCCTTGGCCGCATCGCCGGCCTTGGCATACGCGTCGCCCAGATTCAGATAGGCGATGGCGCGCGACGGGTCCATCTTGACCGTGTTTTCAAACCAGCGGGCCGCTTCGCGGTATTTTTCCTGCTTGTAGAACACAAAGCCCAGGTTGTTGGCCGCCAGCGCGAAATCGGGACGCAGTTTCAGCGCTTCCGTAAATTGCGCTTCCGCCGCCGCATACTGTTTCTCCTTGTACAGCTGCAAGCCGCGGTCGTTGGCCCGCTGCGCCAGCTGACGCGTCGAGCTCGGCACGGCGCCCGGCGTGACGATCTTCTGTTCGCCGCCTTGCAAATCCTTGACCGTCACGCTGGCCGCCGCCGGCTTGGCGTCGAGCTTGCTGTTCAGGGCGATGGCTTCCGTCGACAGCTGTGTCGTGTTCGGGCTGAGGAATTCCGTCTCGCCTGGCAGTTCAAAGACGAAGTCGCCCCCTTCCGATCCCGGCAAGCTGCCAAACGCGGGCGTCTGGTTTGACACGCTGGACACGGCCGGCGCCACGTAGGCCGCCAGTTCCGTCGCCGTGATCAGGCCGTCGCCGTTCAGGTCGCCCTTGCCCGCCAAACCTTGCAGCAGGGTCCACGTGAACACGGAGTGGCCGTTCGGCCCGCCATCGGCCACCAGCTGGTCACCGCCGCCGGCCGTCAGCATTTGCCGGCCGATACGCTTGGCGTTGTCGCGCAGGAAGGAACTGGAACCGGCGCCGCGCGTCAGGCCCAGGCCGCTGTAGCAGGCGTCCATGACGAAGAACGCGTGCTTGGCCGTCAGGGACTCGGCAATATTCTGGATTTCCGTCATCGGGATCGCATCCGTGGCGAACTGCGCCGGGTCGGAATCGACGGGCACGATGTAGCCGAGGTCGCGCCCGGAGCTCAACTTGCGCGTGGCGCCGTGGCCGGCGAAGAAGACGAAGATACGGTCATTCTTTTGCACGCCGCCATGGGCCAGCTTGTCATGGAAGGCGGCCAGGATGTTGTTGCGCGTCGCTTCGCCATTCTTCAGGGTGACGACACGCTCGGGCGCGAACGCAAACTTTTCGATCAGGGTTTCGCGAATGCCTTGCGCGTCGCGCACCGCATATTGCAATTTCGGCCATTTCGCATAATCGTCGATGCCGATCACGACGGCCCAGGAATTGGCGTAACCGGTGGTGACGGCCACTTTTTCCGGCGCGGGCGCCGAGCTTTTCGCTACCTGGAAACTCGTGCCATCCCAGCCTGCGAATTGATAGCCTTCGGCGATCAGCTTGTCGAGCACGGCCGGCAAGGCTTTGACCGTGCGTTCGTGGATGTCGTGGAACAAGATGATGCCGCGTCCCGCCTTGTCGACGGACGCCAGCACCCGGTTCGTGATGGAACTAGGCACGGGATCGGCCCAGTCCAGGGAATCGATATTCCACATCACGGATTTCAAATGCGCATCGGCCAGCGCGGCCATGCCTTCGCTGTTGCGCGCGCCATACGGAAAGCGGAACAGCGCGGCCCGCTCGGGGCTGATGGCTTTCAATAAAGTGTCGGTGCCGAGGATTTCGCCTTTCAGCTTGTCGCCAGTCTGCTTGGATAACTGTGCGTGGCTGAAACTGTGGTTGCCCACGGCATAGCCCTCTTTCATCAGCTTGCGGCTCACTTCCGCGCCCGCGTTCAGCTTGGCGTGACCGTCCGCATCGAGCGAACCGAGATTGCGGCCCACGTTGAAGAACACGGCGGGCACGCCATATTGTTTCAAAATGGCGCTGATTTCTTCCGTATAGCGGCGGTGCGGGCCGTCGTCAAAGGTCAGCACGATGGTTTTCTTCGGCAAACCGAGGCCAAAGATTTCCGCCTCGTCTTTTTTTGGCACGGGCTTGGCTTCGGGCACAGAACCTGCCGGCGGCACCGCATACGGCACGACGATGCCGTTTTCTTTGAGGATCTGTTCGCGGCTGTAGAGCTTTTTCAGCTGCGCCACGTAATCATCCCACCGTTCGCGCTTGAGCTCGATGGCGCGCTGGCCCAGGTTACCGAAGATTTGCCGAATTTCCTTCTCGTAGTTGCGCTCGATCTCGCCCAGCGCGTCCATGTCTTCGGAAATACGCTTGTGCAGCTTGATCGCCGGCAAGGACGAATCCTTGGCCACGTCGGCCAGCATGCTTTGCAGCAGTTCGCGGAACGCCAGGCGGTCCGCGTCGTACAGGCCGGGATCGGATTCGATATACGTCAGCAGGCTGTCGAGCGCTTCGAAGCGGCCCGGATTGGTGGGCGCCGTCAGCTGGTCGAGCGCCGCATCGAGCTTGGCGATGCGTTCCTGGTTTTCATGGAACAGCGCCTGCCCCACTTTGCGGGCTTCGTCGCGCGCGCCTTCGGGCAAGCTTTGCTCGTCGGCCAGCAGCACGATAATCTTGCGGAAATTGCCCAGCAAGTCGCGGAACTGGCTGGCTACGGCGGCCGTATCGACGGTGGACTGGGGCGCGGCGGCCGGGCTGCCCGAGGCCGGGGCGCCGGGCGTGGCGGTGGCGGCTGGGCGGGTAAACGTGTAAATACCCGCCCCAGCGGCGAGAGCCACGACGACGGTGGCGGCGATCTTGATCGGCTTGGAAGTCACAGGCTTGTCATTCCCTTCACATACTATGCATAGAATTCAGATGGCGCGGATGCGCAGATGCATAATTGTAAAGCACGCATGGCACATGCTCAGCCCGCACGCTGAATTTGGGCAATAATATGCCGGCAAACCTCATCGAACGTACGAACAGGAAAGACGATGCACAAGAAACTCTGCGCTGCGGCGCTGATGCTGGGCGTGGCCCTGATGATGCTGCAACTGCGCGCGCATGCGGGCGACGACGTGGTCAATGTGGCGGGACGTGTATGCTTGCCGCACTGAACCACGCCCCACGCTGGCGCTACACCTTGGCCGGCTCCCAGTAATTGGCCAGGCCCAGCTTTTTCAAGCCTGCCGCCACGAAGCGCGGTTCCAGCAATTCCTCCGCCGTCAAGGGCTGGCGGATCAGCTTTTGTTCCTGCGCAAACGCCAGCACCCGGCGGTAATGGCGGTACACGGCGTCGTCGTACAGGGGCGACCAGCGCTCCTTCCACTGCAGGCCCGGATCGTCGTAGCTGCGCCGCACCACGCTGTCGGGCGTGCCATTGCGCGTGCCATCCTTGATGATCGCTTCGCGGTTGCCGTCGAGCGCCGCCCAGTGCTGGGCCCGCAGCCAAGCCGTGGCCACCAGTTCGGCGATGTCGGGATGGGCTTGCGTAAAGTCGCGCCGCGCCCACAGTTCCGCCCGCATCTTGCGTTCGGGCAGCCCCTTGCTGGACCAGATGATGCGGCCGATACCCTTGTCTTCCAGCGGATAGCCATTGATCATGAACAAGGCGTCGACGGCGCCCGTGGCCAGCGCGGCCGTGCCAGGCTTCAAATCCATATTGATCAAACGAAAATCCGTGGGCGACATGCGCTGGTCGGCGATCAGCTGGCGCAAGCCCAGTTCCCACGGCCGGCCCCGGTGCACACTGATGCGCTTGCCCTTCAGCTCGGCCAGGGACGTGGCGCGCGAACCGCTGGGCACCAGCAGGAACTGGTCCGTGCCCCGGCCCGCCGGCACGATCACCTGCGTGCGCACGCCACCCGCGTTGAGGATGACGGATGGCAAGTCGCCATACGCTGCCATGTCGATGCGGCCGCTGGCGAACGCCTCGTTCATGGTCGCGCCCGTGTCGCCCGTGACGGGCAGCCATTCCAGCCGCACGCCCCGCTGCTTCAGTTCGCGCGCCAGCCAGCCTTCCTGCTGTACCCGGTAAGCGATGCCGCCCAGCTCCGCCTTGCCGTTTTCCGCAAAACCCGTCGAGGCGATGCGCAGGGCCGCCGGCGGCGCCCCCGCCTCTTTCGCTGCCGACACCGCCGACACTGCCTGTCCCGCCAGGGGCAGCAAAGCCAGCCCTCCCATCACCGTGCGTCGCCGCATCGCATTCTCCTCATCATCGAACATGGCCACTGTTGACGTGTTTCCCGCTCAAGCCGCCCGGCGCGTCTGCGCCAGCGCCGCTTCGAAAGGACGCGGGTCGATCCACGCGCGCACGTCGACCTTGCTGGGCAGGAAATTCCAGCGGAACAAAAAGTCGCTGAAGTCCTGCAAGCCGGCAACCGACGTTTCCGCCAGATCCGTATCCAGGCGCAGATGCGCATCCTTGCCGTACGCCACTTGCACCCAGTGCTCGCTGGCATTCGATTCGCGCGCGAGGAAACGCCGCGTCTCGTCCGCATGGCCGCGCGCCCACGCTTCGGCCCGCAGCACCTGGTCGACCAGGGTCACGGCCGAATTGAAATGGTTGTCGAGCAAGTGCGCATCGACGCTCAGGGTGCGCGGCGTGCCGTTGTTGGCGCGGATCAAGGGTTCCGGATGGATGCCCGTGTCGATCACCGTGTGCAAGCCGAATTGCTGCGCCAGCTGCGCGGCCGAGGCGCCTTTCAGGAAGATGGCGTCCACCTCGCCCCGCAGCAGTCCCAGCAATTCCGGGCTTTGGCCGCCGCGCCGCGCACCGCTGAACAGATTCGTTGCCGCCCCCTTTTCTGGTGGTGCTTCGCTCTGCCCTGCCGCGATCACGTAATCGACCAGTTCCACGTCAGCAACAGCCAGCCCTTCCAGGCTCAGCGCGTTTTCCAGCCCGCGCAAGGCTTGCGCGCGCGCAAAGTCGATCTGCGCCTTGGCCCACAAAGGCAAGCCGAAGCGCCGCCCCTTCAAGTCGCGCACGGTCTGGATGCCGCTGCCGGGCAAGGTCAATATCAGCTGCGTCTCGTCCGACCACGACAGGCCGATCACGCGCGTCTCGCGTCCCGCCGCGCGCGCCCACAGGGCGGGAATGTTGCCGCCGTGACGCACGGAATTTTGCAGGGTATGGTCGAAATGCGATTCGCGCACGGCTTCCTGGTCCGATTCGCGCAAGGAGCGCAAGCTGGTGCCGTTGGCGCGCAACGCTTCTTCCAGCCAGCCTTGCTGCAAGGCTATCCCCAGGCCTGTCGGGACGGGGCAGCGCGTGTACCACAGGGTGTCGAGTGCGTTGTTATTGCTCATGGTGTATCTCCAGAGTGGGTGAACCGGTCAAAAAGGAAACTACAGCGCCATCCTGCGCGCCCATTCATTGCCATCCCACAAGCTGCTGGGGTGTTCTTCCTGCTCCACAGGCGCATGCGATTCGTCGAGGTCGCTGAAATCCGCATGCAGGCCATCGCGGATGGACACAAAACCGGGCGAGCCGCGCTGGCGCGGGTGGGCCAGCGGCACCTCCTGCACCCGGCGCACCTTGCCGGGACGCGCGTCGAGCACGACGATACGGTCGGCCAGATAGACGGCTTCATCGATGTCATGCGTGACCATGACCATGGTGATGCCTTCGTCTTGCCACAATCGGCGCAGTTCCTGCTGCAAGCGCAAACGGGTCAGCGCGTCGAGCGCACCGAGCGGTTCGTCGAGCAGCAGCACGTCGGGCCGCCCCACGAGGGCGCGGGCAATGGCGGCCCGTTGCGACATGCCGCCCGACAATTGATGCGGATAGGCATCCGCATAGCCATCGAGGCCCACGCGCGTGATTTCCGCCGCCACGCGCGATGCGCGCTCGGCCGGCGGCACCTTGGTATTGCTGAAGGCCACGGCCACGTTCTGCTGCACCGTCAGCCAGGGAAACAGGCGGTGGTCCTGGAACACGAGGCCCCGGTGCAAGTCCGTGCCACGGATCGGCACGCCATCGTGCAGCAGCAAGCCCGTGTAATCGGTGTCCAGGCCCGCCAGCAGGCGCAGCAAGGTGGATTTGCCGCAGCCGGACGCGCCCACGATGGCGACGAATTCGCCTGGCGCAATGGTGAGCGAAATATCGTCGAGCACGGGCAGCGGCGCGCCTTTCAGCGAAAACGACTTGCTCACGTGCTGCACTTGCAAGCCGCCGCTCAGGTGCTGCTGTTGCGGCGACAAGGCCGAAGGGGAAACGAAATCATTCATGGCGCACTCTCTGCGGTGGGGGCGAGGGAAGGAATGGCGGCGGACGGCGCCCGGCGCAGCCAGCGACTGCCGTGGAAAACCAGCCAGGCGGCCAGCCACGGAGCCAGCCAGATCAGGAACACATTGCGCAGCCCCGTCAGGTCGGCCAGGCGGCCCGCCGCCAGCGCGCCAGCCGTGCCACCCAACATGCCGAACAGAGTCAAGTGGGCCGAAACCCTGGCCTTGTCGACGGGCGCGCGGGCGATATTGTCCGTGTTGACGAGGTTATTCACGCCCAGTCCCAGGCCCAGCAGTACGGAGGCCGCCAGGTAGGCGATGCTGTTCGGCCACAGGCCGAGGATCAGCAAGGCGGCCATGATGGCCAGGTGCGCGCCGCCATACAATTGCTCGCGGTAGCGGCTGGCCAGCACGAAGCGCCCCAGGAACAGCAGCACGAGCACGCAGCTGAGTCCCTGCACGGCCATCAGCCAGACGGAGTGATGCGCAGGCCAGTGCAAGACGCGGATGGCCAGCAAGATGGAAAACACGCCCACGCTGGACGCCGTAAAGCTGGCGAGAATTTCAAACAGGTACGTCACGCGCACGATAGGCAGGCGCAGCAGTTCGCGCAGGCTGGCCGCACCGGGCAACAAGGCCTGGCCTTCCAGCTTGCGCGGCGCCGTATTGCTGGGTAACACTTGCCAGCCCAGCACGGCCAGGATGGCAAACATCAGGGCGGAAATCAAGAAGCCCGCCTTCAGGCCCAGCTGCGCGATCAGGTAATTGCCGCACAAGGGTCCGAGGAACTGCATGCCGAGGATCAATGTGCCCTTGTACCAGCCCGCCTTGCTCTGCCCCAGTTCCGGCAAGCGCACAAGGAAGACCGTGCTCATGGCAACAATGCGCAGCGAGATGCACAGGCCAACCACGAACATCAGCAAGGCCACCCATTGCCAGCCGGGCAGCCACGGCAGCACGCAGAAGGCCAGCGCCAGGCTCAGGCTCACTCCCGCATACAAATGCTTCGGATTACCGCGTGACAAGATATAGCCGGCCGGTATGGTACCGAGCGCCATGGCCAAGGTTTCCGCGCTGCTGATCGCGGCCAGCTGGAAATTGCTCACGTGCAGGTGCAAGCCCAGCAAGGTGGCCAGCACCTTGTTCATGCCGATGGTCACGCCCGACAGCAAGGTCAGGCCGATAAAGCGCAGCAAGAAGGCGCGCAGCTCCCCTTCGCGGGCGCTGGCGGTCGCGTCTGGCTGGAATGGCAACGATTCACTCACTGCTGCGCCCCTTCACCAGCAGGCGCGCGAGGCGCGCAAACGCCACGTTCATCGCTTGCGCCAGCAAGGCGATCACGAGCACGGCCAGCAGGACGACGTCCATGCGGCCCGACACTTCGCCGTTGAGCAGCAAGGAACCCATGCCGGGGCCAGCCGAAAACAGCAGTTCGCCGCCCAGGCAAGCGAGCCAGGCAAACGCCAGCGCATGCGTAACGCCCGTGACGATGGCCGGCATGGCGCCCGGCAGCAAAATCTGGCGCAGGGTCTGCCAGCGCGTCAGGGTCAGCACCTGCCCCACTTCGCGCAAGCGCCCTTCCACCTGGCGCATGCCCGCATACGTGTTGAGCACGGTCGGGTAAAAGGCGGCGATGGCGATCACCAGCAGCTTGGCGCCATCGCCATTGCCTACCCACAAGCCCAACAAGGGGATCAGACCCAGCAGCGGGACTTGGCGGATGCTGTGGAACAGCGGACCGATCAGCCGGTCCGCCAGCGGCGACTGCGCCATCAGCGCGCCCGTGACGATGCCGGCGCTGCCGCCCAGCAGCAGGCCGGCCAACGTCCTGCCCAGGCTGGCGCGCAAATGCACCCACAGTTCGCCCGTCAAGACCAGATCGCGCAAGCTGTGCGCCAGGTCACCCAAGGAGACAAAAATGTAGGCGGCCGCCGCGCCCTGTCCTGAGGCCCATTGCCAGGCGCCCAGCAAGGCCAGCGGCAGCAGCACGCCCTTGATGATCAGTACTAAACGCTGCTTCATTTGGACTCTCCACCGCGTTTCCAGCGCATCAGCCACACTTCCAGCGCGTGGCAGAGCCGGTCCAGGCCAAAGCCGATCACGCCCGTCAGCACCACGCCCACCATCACTACGTCGAGGCGGAACATTTGCCGGCCCATTTCCATCATCTGGCCCAGGCCGCTGTCGGCGGCCAGCAATTCCGCGCCCACCAGCACCATCCACGAGCGCGACAGGGCGATGCGCATGCCCGTCAGCGCGGCCGGCACGATGGCGGGCAAGACGATCAGGCGGATGCGCTGCCAGCGCGAGAAGCAATACACTTGCGCCACTTCAAAATAGCGCGCAGACAGGTTGCGGATGGCGTCATGCACGGCCAGCGCGACGATAAAGAAGCTGGCCTTGGCGACGATAAACACCTTGAAGCTCTCGCCTATGCCGAACAGCAAGATAAACAGGGGGATCAGGGCCACCGTGGGCAGCTGGCGCAAGACATTGAAGGTGGGGTCGACATAGCTGCGCAAACCAGGCGACAAGCCCAGCACCACGCCAAACGCCAGGCCCGCGCTGGCGCCCAGGCCGAAACCGGCCAGCAGGCGGAACAGGCTGATACCCAGGTGCTGGCCCAGTTCGCCGCTCTCGGCCAGGTCGCGCGCTGTCAGCAGCACTTGCCATGGCGACATCAAGATGTGCGCAGGCATCCATTCGAAGGTGGTGGCGGCCGTCCACAGCAGCAGCAAGACCAGCGGCGATGCCCACACGGACCAGGGCGAGCGCACGAAGCGCCGCAGCCAGGGAACAGAAGCCG
Organism: Janthinobacterium sp. LS2A; assembly: GCF_036543145.1. NCBI lineage: Bacteria > Pseudomonadati > Pseudomonadota > Betaproteobacteria > Burkholderiales > Oxalobacteraceae > Janthinobacterium > Janthinobacterium sp. LS2A. The sequence goes on along the minus strand of NZ_JAZHPB010000001.1, from coordinate 652,997 downwards.
CACACGTTGGCGCAGTGGCGCGCGGCAAGGCGATAGTCAAGGAAGTCATGGCGCCCAGTAAGTTTGCAATTTTAGCTGCGCCAGCGCCTGGTTGACGAACTGGGGCGCGAACAGGCTGTCGACCTGCAGGGGCCGCGCTATCAGCCCCGCGCTCTTCGCATACGCCGCCTCGCCCACGTAATGCTGGCGCAGGCTGGCCGTAAACAACGGCGACCAGCGCGCCTGCCACGGCGTATGGTCGCCCGCCAGTTCGCGCCGCACCACGCTTTCCACCTGGCCCGCAGCCGCCTCGGTGCGCACATACTCATCTTCGCCGCCCGCGCCGGCGGCCCGGTGGTGCTCGTGCACATAGGCCGTCACCACGAGCTGGGCCAGCTGCGGATAGCGTTGCAGGAAACCGCTGTCGGCCCACAGCTCGGCGCGCATCTTCCAGTCCTGCGGCGGCGCCTTGCTGGCCCAGATGATCTTGCCGACCTTTTTATCTTCGAGCAAAAAGGCGTCGCTGAGGGTGAAGAAGGCGTCGGCGCCACCCGTGGCCACGGCCGCCGCGCCCGCCTGCGGATTGAGGTTGAGAATCTTGACGTCGCGCAGGGTCATGCCATTGGCTTCCAGCAGGCGCGCGAACGGGTATTCCCACGGCCGGCCACGATGCAGGGCGATCTTCTTGCCCTTCAAGTCCTTGATCGACTTGGCCGTGGAGCCGTTCGGCACCACCAGATAGGTATTGTTGGCGCTGCCGCCGGGCAAGATCAGCCGCGTCTGCAAGCCCGAGGCATTGGCGATAATCGATGGCAGATCGCCATACTGGGCCAGGTCGATCGAATGGTTGGCAAACGCTTCGTTGACTTGCGTCGCCACGGAATTGGTCGTGACGGGCACCCATTCCAGCTTCACACCCAGCTTGCCCAGCTCGGCCGCCAGCCAGCCTTGGGATGCCACCTGGGCGGCCGAGCCGGCAAACACGGTCTTACCGGACGGCGCCGTACGGGCCACGACGGCGATGCGCACGGCGGCCGGCAACGGCGCGGCGGCAGCCGCGATCGTTGGCGCCAGCAAGCTGGCCACCACGGCGGTAGCGAGTACCTTGCGCCAGCGCAAACGTAAGAAGTTCAATGACATCGGGGGCCTGTTCTTGAAAGGGTTACACCAGGTCGGTGGCGGGCAATAACGACAAGGCGCGCGCCGTGTCGATCAGCTTGCTCATCTTCCATTGCTGCAGCAGCACGCCGGGACCGAAATCGCGCGAACCGCCGATGGCTTCGGCCGCGATCTGTATCTGCGCGCCTTCTTCCAGCAGCAGGATGAATTCGGCCAGCTTCAGCAAGCCCTGCTTGCCCCACACGGTGGCGCCGCCGTTCGCCTCCAGGATGGCAGTGGCATGCGTATTGCGCGCGATTTCGCCGAGGATGAAATCGACTTCCGGCTGGCGGCGGTCGATATAGATGGGAATTTCGCGGATCAGCTGAAAGCGCTGCACGGGCACGTAGCGGATCGGCAACGTGCGGTGCGTCTGCGCCCACGCGCCCAAGGACGGCGAGTGGACGTGCGAGATAGACGTGACCTCGGGCCGTTCGCGGAACAGTTTTAAGTAACGCGCGCCGCCGTTGTTCGCGTCACCCACGATCACCGTGCCATCGAGCGCCAGCACGGCCGCCTTCAATGGCTGGCCGCGGCGGAACGGGCCCGGATCGTTGACCACCACGACCTTGTCGCCGCCAGGGGTGCGCTCGACAAAGCCCACCGTGCCGTTGGCCGTCAGGCTGCCAGTCTCGCGCAAGCCATCGAAGGCGATCTGCGCATCGCGCCGCACCTGCTCGACGAAGGCCAGTTCGGCCGCCGTCAACTCCTGTGCCTGTACTTGTTGTGCTTCCGCTTGTGCCACATCCGTCATGTCATGCTCCATTTGCTTGGGGTTGGAATACGGGTCAGTCATGCCTCTACTTTTGCAAGACGCGTGCCAGCGCCAGGGCCGGGGAAATGGTGGAGCGCTGCTGCCTGCGCAACAGCCGCTGCTGGCGTGGCAGCAGTGGCGTGCGCACGCGCTGTCGGCAAGCCAGCAAGCGGCGCGGGCACGTTTCCTGCACGGCTCAAGGCTTCACCCACCACCAAGGAATCCCATGACTACCGCACCATCTTCCGCTGTCGATACCGTCTGGTTCACCCGCTGCCCCGTGCCCACGGCCACGGGCCTGGCCTACAAACTGGGTTGGCTGGACGAAGAATTCGCCCGCGACGGCATCACCTTGAAAACCCTGCAGGAAGTGGGCGGCGAACTGGCGCGCCACCATTACGACCACGGCCTGTCCACGCTCGTGCGCGAAGGCGGCAACCTGCTGGCCCTGCCCGCGCGCGCGCAAGGGGCGCCCACGCGCCTGATCGGCCTGACGTGGATCGATGAATGGCAAGCCATCCTCGTGCGCCCCGGTTCCGGCATCACGACGCCGGCGCAGCTGCAGGGCAAGCGTCTGGCGCTGCCCGTCTTCCGCGCCGAGGACTTGCGCGAAAACCGGCGCGGGCGCAGCATCGCGCGCGGCATGAGCCTGGCCGGCTACAAGGGCGTGCTGGCGTCGACCGGCCTCACGCTCGATGATGTACGGCTGGTGGAAGTGGGAGCCGACGCCCAGGCATCGGCCAATCTGGGCGCGGGACTGTGGCAAGGCATCGCGCCGCTGCTGCGCGGCGAAGTCGATGCCGTCTACGTGAAAGGCGCGGCGGCGGCCGAGGCGGCCCGCGCGGCGGGACTGGAAGTGGGGATCGACATCGACGCCCTGCCGGACCGGCGCTTCCGCGTGAACAACGGCACGCCGCGCCCGATCACCGTACATGAAACCATGCTGGAACAGCATTTCGAGCTGGTCGTGCGCTTTTTGACGCAGACGCTGCGCGCCGCGCACTGGGCCCGCAGCCACCAGGCCGACGTGCTGGCCATCCTGCAGGGCGAAACGCGGGCCGGCGCCGGCGCCGTGGCCGAAGCTTATCGGGACGGTTTTCATCTGACCCTGGCGCCCGACCTGTCCGATGAAAAGGTGGCGCTGTTCCGCCAGCAGAAGGATTTTCAGCTGCAGCACGGTTTTCTTGACCGCGACGTGGATATCGAGAGTTGGATCGACCGGCGGCCGCTGGAGGAAGCGCAGCGGCGGCTGGAGGCGCTGCTGAGGGTGGCGGCCTAGTTTGGTGTTGTCGGCTTACACTGCGCTAAGCCGACCTACCGCTGCGCCAGGCCGGCCATTTTTACATCAATCAATCGCCATCAGAACTGGATCGTGTAGGACGCCCCCACCGTGCGGCCCTGGCCGATGATGACGGTGTCGCCGTTGACGGCGCCCGGCACGAAGCTGGTCAAGGTGTGGTTGCGGTAGACCTTGTCGGCCAGGTTGTTCGCATACGCCGTGATGCGGTGCTTGCCGCCCGGGAGCACATACGACAGGCGCGCATTGGCCAGCGCGAAGCCGCCCTGGTTCAGCAGGTCGCGCGCGGCGTTTTGCGGGTCGACATAATAGTACTGCTTCGACGTGTAGCGTACGTCGCCGCTGAAGACCAGCTGCGCGCCATTGCCCAGCGGGTAGCGGTAATCGGCCGCCAGCAAGGCCGTCACGTGGGGCGAGCGCACGAATTCATTGCCGGAGCGGTCGCCGCCATTGTTCTGGATGGCGAAATCGTCGAATTCCGTGCGCAGCAGGCCGATATTGGCGTTGATGTGCAAGTTGTCCGTCGGCTGCGCCTCGATCTCGAATTCCGCGCCATTCACGTGGGCCTTGCGCACGTTCTGCAGGTAATTGACGCTTTGCGTGGGGTCGCCGTTGTACACGCCCGTGATATTGACCTGCACGTTCTTGTAGTCATAGTGAAAAACGTTGGCGTTGAAATTCAAACGCCCGTCCAGCCATTCCGACTTGATGCCCGCCTCGAACGAGTTCAGGGTTTCCGGCTTGACCGTGTTCAGGGCCCTCACGTCCGTGGCGCTCGTGTTGTAGCCGCCCGACTTGATGCCGTGTGCGTATTTCAGGTAGCCGCGCAAGGTGCGGCTGAAGCGGTATTCGGGTGTCACGTCGTAGGTCAGCGCGTTCCACGTGGTCGAAGGATTCGACGTGAAGTTATTGTTGGCCACCGAGGCGGCTGCGTAATTGCCGCCGCGGACCGTGTTCCACCAGCTGGCCGCATCGCCAAACGTCACCGTGTTCGATGCGGCCTGCACGCGCTGCAAGTCCAGGTCCTTGGTTTCCGTCGTCCAGCGCAAGCCGAACGTGGACAGGAACTGTTCGCTGAAGTTGACGGTCGTGCTGCCGAAGATGGCCGCGCTGCGCGCCTTGTGCTGGTAGATGGTGCGGTTGTAGCCGACAGGCTGGGTGCTGCCCGCCAGCGCCGGCACGGTGCCGTTGGGCAGGCGCGCGCCGGCCGAATCGGAATCGATCTTTTCATTGAAGTAGAACAGGCCCGCCACCCAGCTCACGGCGCCGTTTTGCGGCGACGTCAGGCGCAGCTCCTGCGACACTTGCCGGCTGCTGGCCTTCGAGCGGCTGCGGCCCACTTCCAGCGGCGTGTTGTCGCTGTCGCCCGTCGCTTCGTTCCTGAAATTTTCATAGCCGGTGATCGACGTCAATGTCAGCTCGCCCAGCGCATATTCCAGGTTCAGCTGCGCGCCGCCCTGTTTCACGTCGCTGTCGGCCGGTGCGTTCGTGCTCACGTCATCGGGACTGGTGCTGGGGATGTAGCCATTGCGGTACACGCCATTGGCGCCATAGCTGGCCACCGTCGTCGTGGCGCCCTTGGTCGTGTAGTCGCGGTAATGCAGGTTCAGGTTCGCCGTCAGGTCGCGCCCGATCAGGGCCTTGAGCTGGCCGCGGATGGCGCTGTCCTTGAGTTTTCCATCGCGCTCGCCCGTAAACTGGTTGTGGAAGCGGCCCTTGTCCTGCTGCTCCGTGTGGAAAGACAAACGCCCCGCCAGCACCTCGTCGACCAGCGCGCCGCCAATGGCGCCTTCGGCCAGCTTGGTGTCGTAGCTGCTGTAGTCAAGCTTGGCGTAGCCACTGGACTTGAACGAAGGCTTGCGCGAAATGACGTTGATGGCGCCGCCCGTCGTGTTCTTGCCCCACAAGGTGCCTTGCGGGCCGCGCAGCACTTCCACCCGGTCCAGGTCGAACAGGGGAAAGCCCGTGGCGCTGGAATTGCTGATGTAGACGTCGTCGAGGTAAAAGCCGACGGGATTCGGGAAATCGATCTGCTGCTGGCCCGCGCCGACGCCGCGTATCCACCAGCGGGGGCGGCCATGCTGCTGCGTGCCGGCCGAGGCGTTCGGCACGTAGTTGAGGATTTCGCTGGCCGAGCGGCCGATGCCCGTGTCGAGCAGCTCCTTGCCACCGAGGACTGTGATCGCGCTCGGCACCTTCTGCGCCGATTCCTCGCGCTTCTGCGCGGTCACCGTCACCGATTGCAGGGAGGCGCCCTCGCCCCCGCCGTTCGCGTCGGCCGCGGCAATGGCATCGGCGCCGGGCGCTTCGGCATGGGCCATGCTGGAAGCGAGCATCAGGCCGCCGATGGCGAAGGCCGAGCGCAGCGCGCGGCGCACCGGCGTCAAATGAAAGGGGAAAGAAGAAACGGCGGCGGGGGCAGTCGAACGGCGCATGGGTAATTATCCTTGAGTAAAGTCAAAACGCGAGATGGTGATGACCTGTATTGCAAGGCGCATGCCCGCTGCCGCAGCGCAGCAAAATCGTGCTCAAGTGATTGATTTCAAAGGAAGACTATCATCATGATAGTGCTGTTGATTTGGCAGCAGCGGCGCTGCCGCGTGCTGCCTGCGCGACAGCAGGCGGTGACGCTGCTGTCGCGCCAACAGGGAAAGGATCAGGCAGCGCGCAAGAGTGCCGACGTGTGTCCGCGCACGAGCGGCAGCACTTCCTCGCCCACCCGGTACGCTTCTTCCAGGTGCGGCGTGCTGGCCAGGATGAAGGCGTCGGCACCCAGCTGCACCAGTTCGTCGAGGCGTTCGGCCACCTGCTGGTAGCTGCCGACGATGCCCTGCGTCTGCCCGCCGCGCAGCAAGTTGAAGCCGGACCAGATGTTCGGCGCCGTGATCAAGTCCTTATAGCTGTTCAGGGTCGTCGGGCGGTTGCCCCGCTGGCGCGCCGCGCCCACGGAATCGCCGCCATCGGCGCCGAGGAACTGGCGCAGGGTGGCGGGGTCCACGGCGTCAAAACCCTTGCGCACTTCGTCCCACGCTTCTTCTTCCGTGGCGCGGGCCACGATGTCGACGCGCACGGCGCATTTGATCTTGCGGCCCAAGAGCGCCGTCTTTTCATGCACGCGGGCGAATTTCTCGCGCAGCTGCTCGAACGGTTCCAGCCACGTCAGGTAGTAATCGGCATGCTTGGAAGCGGAACCGAGGGCCGCGTCGGATGAGCCGGAAAAATAAATCTCGGGGAAATCCTGCTCCGACAGCGGTGTGGCCAGGCCCGCGTCTTCCACCTGATAGAACTTGCCCTGGTAGGAAAACGGCCCGCCGCGCCACACGCCGCGCACCACGTCGAGAAATTCCGTCGTGCGCGTGTAGCGGTCGTCGTGACCGGCCGAATCGCCCCACCACAGCTGCGCCGGACCGCCTCCGCCCGTGATCACGTTGTACAGGGCGCGGCCGCCCGTAGCCCGCTGCAGGCTGGCCGTCATGCGCGCGGCCACCACGGGATTCAAAAAACCGGGCTGGAACGGGATCATGAAGCGGAAGGTGCTCGTCTCGCGCGCCAGCAGCGCGGAAATGGCCCACGGTTCATCCGTCATGGGGAAAGACGGAATCAAACCGCCCTGGAAGCCCGACAGCTCGGCCGCGCGGGCGATCTCCGCCAGATAGTCGATATACGTAAAACCGTCGGCGCCGCCGCCACCGAGGCCGGCCTGGCGCAGGTTGTCATTGCCGGGAAACCAGTCGCCGCGAAACGGCGTGCGGGCGCGGTGCGAACTCGGTTCGCCATGCGTGGGGATGCGCCAGAAAAAATCGATTGCCATGTAGTGGTACTCCTTCAAATTAGGGGATTCAGGCCGCTTGCCGTTGCGTGTTCAAAGCCACCCGCACCAGCGGCAGCACGTGTTCGCCGATACGGTAGGCTTCCTCGAAATGGGGGATGGCGGCCAGCACGAAGCTAGAGATTCCCGCCTGCGCGTAGGCCTCGAGCGCAGCGCTGACCTGTGCATAGCTGCCGACCAGGGCGCCACGGGCGCCCGTCTGCGCTTGCGCAAAGCCTGGCCAGAAGGCTGCGGCACCGGCATCGAATGGCGCATCGTCAGGCAGTCCTGCCCCGCTGCGGTAGCGGCGCGCATCGCGCAGTGCTTCCTCGGACGTTTCGCGGGCCAGCACGTCGATGCGCACGCCTGCCGCCACCGTGCGGCCCAGCTGGCGCGCCTGCGCTTGCAGGCTGGCGATAGCCGGCTGCAAATCCGCGAGCGGCGCCGCATCGAACACGTGCACGTCGGCCTGGCGCGCCGACAGGGCCAGCGCCTCCGGGCTGTCCCCATTCAGGTAGATGGTGTTAATGGGATGGTTCGCCAGCGGCCCCTTGAAGCCGCCGTCCTGCACCTCGAAGAACTTGCCCTTGAAGTTGAACGGTGATGTGCTTTGCACGCCGCGCGCCACCGTGATGAATTCATCGATGCGCGGCAAGATATCCGCGTCCGGCACTGCGTCGCCCTGGCGCCGGCGCGCTGCCGCATCGCCGCCGTGGCCGATCTGCCAGGCGAAACGCCCGCCCGTAAAGCGCTGGAAGCTGACGGCGTTCTTCGCCGCATACACGGCCGAACCCCAGGCCGCGTCGAATTCGGCGATCAGTTTCAGATGCCGCGTGCTGCGCGCCAAATACCCCGCGACGATCCAGCTTTCATCACCCTGCGTATCGTGGCGTATCTGGATGCCGTCGAAGCCGGAAAGGTCGGCCGCGCGGGCGATCTGGTGCAGGTAATCGAAATAATTGAAGGGCGGACGCACGCCGCGCGGGTCACTCACGCCCGCCTGTAAGGGACTGGGCGCGCCAGCGGCTCGCTCGCCCCGGCGAGAAATGCCGGGCGCCGCGTAACGGCCATCGCCGCTGGTGGGCAATTGCCAGATGAATTCGATGGTCATGCATGGACTCCTGTCGTGGGTCAAAGAAAAGGTCGCGGCGCATCGTGCGTGGCGATCTGCCCTTCCCTCCTCGCAGAAAACATGCCATGCGCTGGCTACCCATCGGCGCCCGAAACTGCTGCTTGCGCAGCAATCGGCTGCAGCCACGGCAGCAATGTGTTGCGCGCGCAGCAGCCATGAAAAAAGCCGGAGCCGCATCACTGCGGGTCCGGCTCCGGGAAGTCCATCGAGCGCCTAGTCGATGGCGCCCGCCTTTTTCAAAAAGGTGCGCAAGATGTTGCGGCTCAGGTTCAAGTGCCTGGCCGTGCGTACCTGGTTGCGCTCGTTGCGCTCCCACGCGGCGCGCACCAGTTCCTGCTGCATGGCTTCGAACTCCACGGCTTCGCCCGAGTCGAGCAAGGCTTGCCAGGCGCGGGCAAAACGCTCGGCGGCCAACAAGTCGTCCTGGCCGGCCGCGCCATGGGCCGCATACGCGATATCGGCGCCGCCGGCCCACGCATCTGGAACAGGTACAGAGACAGGTGCGGCGGCAGGCGCGCGGTGCCAGCCAGACAAACTCAAGTCCTCGTCCCGCACGACGCCGCTGCGGCAGACGAGCAGCGCGCGGTGGATGACATTTTCCAGTTCGCGGATATTGCCCGGCCATGGATAAGCGAGCAAGGCCTGCTGCGCATCGGGGCCCAGTTCCACCTCGCCCAGGTGCAATCGCTGCGCATAGATGGCCATAAAATGGCGCGTCAGCGGCATGATGTCGCCCGGACGCTCGCGCAAGGGGCGCAGCGGCAGGCCGATCACCTGCAGCCGGTAATACAGGTCTTCGCGGAAGCGCCCTGCCCGCACGGCTTCGGCCAGGTCCACGTTGGTGGCCGCGATCAGGCGCACGTCGATGGGGATGGCGCGCCGCGCGCCCAGGCGCACCACTTCGCGCTCCTGCAGCACGCGCAGCAGCTTGACCTGCATCGCCAGCGGCAAGTCGCCGATTTCATCGAGGAACAGGGTGCCCCCGCTGGCCGTCTCGAACCAGCCCGGCTTGCCCTGCTGCGCGCCCGTAAACGCGCCTTTTTCATAGCCAAACAGCTCGCTCTCGACGAGGGTTTCGGAAAACGCGCCGCAGTTGATCGCCACAAAGGTCTGTTCGGCGCGCCCGCTCAAGCCGTGCACGTGGCGCGCGATCAGTTCTTTTCCCGTCCCCGTTTCGCCCGTGATCAGCACCGTCGCCTCGCTGGGGGCGATACGTTCGATCAGTTCGTGCAACTGGCGCGAACGGGGATCGGCAAAGACAAAGGCCGTGGCGCGCACCAGCAAGCTCATTTGCTGCGGGTCGCGGAAGGCGACCAGCGCCTCGCTGTCGCCGTCACCGCCGGCGCCACGGGCAAGGTGGGCGCTGCGCGCGAAATCGCTGCTGAAATTGTGGGCTAAGAGTTCCATGGGCCGACTATACCGCGCTCCATCTCCCGGCGTGAACGAATGGTGCCGCGCTTGCTTATCCAGATTTTGCATATGCGGGGCGTGGGCCCGAACCTTGCTGTGGCAACGAAGCAGGCAATGTGGCCTGCCCGGCAACCCGCACACGCTGGCGCGGGCCGCTTGAGCGCCGTTTGACTATGCCTGGTCGGGATCGAAATGCTTGCGCAAGCCTTGCCAGCACTCGAAATAGTCATTCTGCAGCAGTTCGCCGTTCAAGGCGAATGGCGTCGGCTTGAGGATGGTGCGCGTCTCGAACATGAAGGCCATGGTATCGGCCACCTTCACGGGCGTGCTCGTGTCGCTGTGCGAGGCCTTTTCAAACGTCTGCGCATCGGGACCGTGGCCGGACATACAGTTGTGCAGGCTGGCGCCGCCCGGCACGAAACCGGCCGCCTTGGCGTCGTACACGCCGTGGATCAGGCCCATGAATTCGCTGGCCACGTTGCGGTGGAACCAGGGCGGCCGGAACGTATGTTCGGCCGCCAGCCAGCGCGGCGGGAAGATGGCGAAGTCGATCGCGCCCAGCAGCGGATTTTCGCTCGGTGCCTGCAGCACGAGGAAGATCGACGGGTCGGGATGATCGTAGCTGATCGAGCCGATGACGTTAAACCGGCGCAAATCGTATTTGTAGGGCGCGTAATTGCCATGCCAGGCCACCACGTCCAGCGGCGAATGGTCGAGGGTCGTGCGCCACAGATGGCCGCCGAACTTGGCCACCAGTTCGCACTCGCCATCGATGTCTTCGTAGGCCGCGTGCGGCGTGAGGAAGTCGCGGCTGTTGGCCAGGCCGTTCGAGCCGATGGGGCCCATGTCCGGCAGCCGGAAGGCCGTGCCGAAGTTTTCGCAGACATAGCCGCGCGCCGCGCCGTCGGGCAGGGTCACGCGGAAGCGCACGCCGCGCGGGATCACGGCGATTTCCTGCGGTTCCAGCTCGATCAAGCCCAGTTCCGTGGCGATGGCCAGCCGGCCTTCCTGCGGCACGACCAGCAATTCGCCATCGGCCGAATAGAAAAAGCGCTGCATGGAACGGTTGGCCGCATACACGTGGATGGCGCAGCCGCTCATCGTTTCGGCGCTGCCATTGCCGGCCATCGTTTGCCAGCCGTCGATGAAGTCCGTTGGCGTCGCGCTGTCGGGCAGCGACAGCGGATCCCAGCGCAGCTGGTTCGGTGGCGTGGGCGGCATGGCGTGGAAATCGCTGACGATGCGGGTGTTTTCCACCAAGGTGAATGGCGGATGCTGGCTGGCGGGACGAATGCGGTACAGCCAGGAGCGCCGGTTCTGTGCGCGCGGCGCCGTGAAGGCCGTGCCCGAAAGTTGCTCAGCATACAGCCCCAGCGGCGCCTGCTGCGGCGAATTCTGCCCTTGCGGCAAGGCGCCGGCGATGGCTTCCGTGGCAAATTCGTTGCCGAAGCCGCTCTGGTAGCCGGCGCCTATCATGCGCGCTCCGCCAGGCCGTCGGCCGCGTCGCGCAGCAAGCCCTGCACCACGTCAGCCTTGCCGATGGCGCCCATGGCCAGCAAGGCAAAGCGGGCCAGGAACAGGGGCGAGCGCTGTTCGCCCAGGCCGCCCATGGTGTGGCATAGCTCGGTGTAAAGATTGTCCAGTTCGATGTCGGTCATGCTATCTCCTTAATAACTTTTACTGACCCGCTGCGCAAAGTGCTGGGGTCAGACCCGGCGGGGGTGCACGCCCCAATGGGGCGCGTACCGCTCCCGAAGGGACTGACCCCGGATTTAGCCAGCGCTGCTGCCACCTGCTCCGCCTGCACTTGCCGCCAGCGCCCCAGCACATGCCCATCCGGCCGCACGAGGTAAAAACTGCCTGGCAAGGCATCGAACAGCGGGAATACCTGCGCCGTGTGGTCCCACGCGTCCCCTTGCGCCCCGCTACGGGCGATCGCCACGGTCGTCAAGGGCAATGTATCGCACAGCGCCAGCAGTTCGGCAGGCATGGCGCCATCGTCGCTGAAATACAGGCCCGTAAAATCGCCATCGGCGCGGTTCACCAAATCGGTAATATACCGCGCTTTCTGCCCGCCGTTGTGCAGCAGCGCCAGCGGACACTCGGGCAAGACCGAGCCTGGTGCGGGACCGGCGGAAAACACATCCGAATCGAACACATTCACGGCCGACTGCGCATACGCGATGGCGCTCGTCTGGCGCGGGTTGATCAAGGAGCGCACGTGCGCGTGCTTGCCCGCCAGGCCCAGCACGGCTGTGCGCATGAGATCGAAGGCGAACGTGGGCGGCGCCATGAATTCCGTGCTTTTCGTGCCGTGGCGCAGGTTTTCATGGGCGGCGTACACGCGTTCGTCCGAATAGCTGTCGAGCAAGGCCTGCGGCGCCTGGCCCTTGACCACGTAGGCCAGCTTCCAGGCCAGGTTATCCGCATCATCGATGCCGGAATTGGCTCCGCGCACGCCAAAGATGGGCACCAAATGGGCCGCATCGCCCGCGAACAGCACGGGGCCGTGCCGGTATTTTTCCAGGGTCAGTGCATTGGCTTTATAGATGGTGATCCACACGGGATGCCACGGCGCGGTTTCTCCCATCATGGCCAGCAGGCTGTCCACGCGGGGCGCCACGTTTTCCAGCAGCACGGCCGCCTGCGCATCCTCGTCGTCGCGCAATTGATAGTCGATGCGCCAGATATCGTCGGGCTGCTTGTGCACGAGCACGGTCGAACCGGGATTCGATGGCGGGTCGAAATATGCGAGCCGCTCCGTCGGGCGCTCGCTCCTCAGGTGGATATCGACGATCACATAGCGCCCTTCATAGCTGGTGCCCTGCAATTTCAGGCCCAGCGCCTCGCGCACGACACTGCGCCCGCCATCGGCCGCCACCAGCCAGTCCGTGTCGATCCGGTAAGTGTCGTCGGGCGTGGCCACCGTGACCGTGGCGCCATCGGCGCGCCGATCCACGCCAGTGACCCGCGTTTGCCAGCGGATATCGATCAGCTCCGGCAGGCGTTCGGCCGCATCGAGCAGGAATTGCTCGATATGGTATTGCGCCAGGTTGACCATGGGCGGCAGCTTCTGGTTCGCGTCTTGCGGCATCGTGAAGTGCAGCACTTCCTCGTCGCGGTAAAAACTGCGCCCACCGGCCCACGGCAATCCTTTGCTGATAAAGCCGTCGAGCGCGCCCAGGCGTTCGATGATTTCCAGGCTGCGCCGCGAGATGCAGATGGCGCGGCTGCCCGTGCAGACGCCATCGTCCGCTTCGATCAGCACACTGCGTACGCCGTGGCGGGCCAGGCCCAGCGCCGTGGCCAGGCCGACGGGGCCGCCGCCGACGATCAGGACAGGAACGTGCTGGATGCCAGTGCCCGCCGGCTTGCCGGGCGGATACACCTTCGGCACATGGGGATAAGGGTGGAACATGTCGCTCATGATAGGTCCTCTTCAATCAAGATTGTTCTTTGCCGCCACGGGCGATGGGCAGGGTCAGCACGATGGCCGCGCCCGCCACCAGCAGCACGCTGGCGTACAGCAAGCCCGTGGCAAAGCTGTGCGTGAAATCCTTCAGCCAGCCCACGACGACGGGATTCAGGGCCGAGCCGATATTGCCCGTCGCATTGATGACGGCGATGCCGATGGCGCGCGCCCCCAGGCTCAGGGCACGGTCCGGCGTGGTCCAGAAGACGGACATGGCCGTGTACGCGCCCGTCGATGCCATGCATACGCCCAGCAACTGCACGATGGGATTGGCCGAATACGCCGTGAAGAGCCAGCCGGCGGCCGACAGCAGCATGGGCCAGACGATGTGCCAGCGGCGTTCCTGCAAGCGGTCCGAGCGGCGGCCCCAGGCAATCATGCCGATGACGGTGCATACTTGCGGAATGGCGGCCAGCAGACCGATCTGCGTGTTGCTGGCATTGCTGTTAAAACTTTTCACGATCAGCGGTGTCCACACGGCCACCATGGCCAAAGTATTCACCAGGCAAAAATAAGCGACGCCGAATTTCAATACCGTGGGCGACAGCATTTCCGCCAGCACCGAGGTGTTCTGCCGCAGCGCCACCGGTTTGTGCTCGGCCGCCAGCATGCGCTCCAGCACCTGCTGTTCCAGCTTGCTCAGCCAGTTCGCCCTGTTGGGCGAGTCGTCGAGGTAACCATACACGGCCAGCCCCAGGAATACGGATGGCATGCCTTCGAGCAAGAACAGCCATTGCCAGCCCTTCAAGCCCCAGTGACCGTCGAGCCCCAGGATCAGGCCCGACAAGGCCGAACCGATGGCGGCCGTGACGGGCATGGCGATCATGAACAGGGCATTGGCGCGCGCCCGGTAGGCGCTGGGAAACCAGTACGTCAGGTACAGCAGCATGCCGGGCAGAAAGCCAGCCTCCGTCACGCCCACTAAAAAGCGCAGCGCATACAGGCTGACAGGGCCGCTGGCGAACAGGGTCGCCGTCGAGGCCAGCCCCCACGCGATCATCATGCTGCCTATCCATTTACGCGCGCCGATGCGCGCCAGCATGATGTTGCTGGGAATGCTGCAGGCGATGTAGGCGATGTAAAACAGGGTGGTGGCAAAGCCGAACTGGGTGCCGGACAGGCCCAGGTCTTGCATCATCGTCAGGCCGGCGAAGCCGATATTGATGCGGTCAAGAAAGGAAAACACGAACAGCAGGAACAGAAATCCCAGCAGATGGCGCGATACCTTGCGCATCACCTGCTGTTCCAGTTGGACGGCGGCCGCGTCGAGAACGGGCGCAGTGGCGGGGGTGGCCGCTTTGGCGAGGGGCATGCTTGTCTCCATAAGGTGTCGCCCTCCCCTTGTTATTGTTCTTGGGTGAGAGCGGCCGGGTGATCCCGGCTTGAAACACAGTATGCAGACGGCGATGCCGCCGGCTGTCCCCATTTTGGGGACATTTTGCGGCCAAAACAGTCAGAAAGGCGGAGCCATTGCTACATCGAAGGAACTAGACAGGCGCTGGCGCCATGCACAGGGCGAACAACTGGCGCTGGCTGGAAATGCCCAGGCGTTTATAGGCGCGCTTCTGGTAAGTCGTCACGCTGGACGGCTGCACGCCCATGATCTCGGCGATTTCCACGGCCGTGAGACCTTCGAGCACGCAGCGCAGCACATCGAGTTCACGCTTGCTCAAGGCCGGGCAATGTTGGCGCAGCCTTGCCAGCATCATGGGCGCGACGCCTTGCGTATTCTGGCCGTTCAGGCTGTAGTGATGCTTGACGGCATGGGCAAACAGCGGTGACAGGGTTTCGATGCCGGCCACTTCACCGGCCTGGAACTGGCCCTGGCTGCTGTCGCGGTAGAAATTGACGGATAGCCAGATATCGCCGGCCGGCTGCACCAGCAGGGATAGCCGGTCCGACACATTCGGTTTTTGATAGCAGGCGGCGCGGTAGCCGGGATGGTCGATCTCGTCGCTGGCCTGCTGGTGCAGCACGATGGAGGGATCGATTTTCCGCCCCGGCGCCGGCGCGATCACGCGCTGGTTGCCGTCGAGCGCGTAGTAATGGCGCGCGTAGCTGTCGGCAATATCTTGCAGGAACCGTCCGCCGCGCCGGTCAGCCACTGCGACAGTCCGTGGCCGGTTGCCGAATTCATAGGCAAAGATCGTGCACTGGGCAATCGGCGCGACCGTGCTGACCGTCTTCAGGATAGCCCCGGCGACCGCATTCACGTCGGCATGGCCGAGGGCAGCCATCAGCTCCAGGGTACGCCCGAAGTCCAGCTGCCCTTCCGCCTGCCGCCGTTCGACGCGCCAGTAACGCATATCTGCGTCCTTACTGCCCGCGCTGCGGCAAGACCCAGTCCGGCCGGATGTAATGGCAGGTGTAGCCGTGCGGCAAGCGCTGCAGGTAATCCTGGTGCTCGGGTTCCGCTTCCCAGAACGGGCCGGCCGGCGCCACTTCCGTCACCACCTTGCCGGGCCACAGGCCGGAAGCGTCGACGTCGCGGATGGTGTCTTCGGCTACCCTTTTTTGCTCGTCGTTCGTGTAATAGATGGCTGAACGGTAGCTCGTGCCGCGGTCATTGCCCTGACGGTTTTCCGTGCTGGGATCGTGGATCTGGAAGAAGAATTCCAGGATCTTGCGGTAGCTGATGGTGTTCGGGTCGAAAATGATCTCGATCGCTTCCGCATGCGTGCCATGGTTGCGGTAGGTGGCGTTGGCCACGTCGCCGCCGCTGTAGCCCACACGCGTGGCGATCACGCCCGGATAGCGGCGCAGCAAGTCTTGCACGCCCCAGAAGCAGCCGCCGGCCAGGATGGCCGTTTCATTGTCTTGTGCCATGGTGTCTTTCCCGTTCTAGTCAGAAGCAGCTATCTTACTCTGTCGCGCGACTTTCTTCAGCGGGCCAGCAAGCGTTTGAGCTGCGCCGCCTGATAGGCGCCGATGGCGTCGTTGAACAGGCAGCGGATCAGCGGGTCGTCGACGATGTCGGCTTCCGCCAGTTCCGCCCGCGCTTCAGCATCGAAAGGCCCATCGTTGATGCGCATGTACATCGACGTCAGCGATTCGCCGAGCACCAGCGCCGCATGGCATTTCACCAGCGGCACTTCGGTGGTCCAGCCGGGCACCTCGTCCGTCTCCGGCACGAGGTCGATCAAGTCGCCGTGCGTGCGGTAATGGAGCACGGTGGCCGCGCCGTCATGGCCATACAGCGACAGCCGCCACAAACGCGGTTGCTGGAAGTAGCTGTCCTCAGGCAGCTCCATGTCACGGTAGCGTTCAAGCAAACCGTTGTGGCAGAAATCGAGCACCAGCGCCGCATCGGCATCGCTCAAGGGCGCGAAACGGCGCGCGATGTCCGCCGTGGCGGGCGGCGGCGCCTCGGGACGGTAGTCGAAATCCACGTCTTGCGGCCCCACGGGGATGACCCAGGGCAGCGGCGTGGCTGGCGTCACGCCGTGCGCGTCGAGCAGCACCGAGGTGGACGGATCAAGGCGGAAGATGTGCGCCTCGGGCAGCGCGGCGCCGATTTCATCGGCAAAGCGGCGGTAGGTAATCGGGAACATCGCGTGGTTGTACCAGGACCAGTCTTCCTGCACGAACTGGCAAGAGCTGGGCACGATGTACCGTGGCGCCAGCGCGCGCAGCTGCGGCACCCAGTCGTCGGGAAGCTCGACGGGGCCAGGCTGCGCTTGCGACGGCGCGATGACGGCGATCTCGCGCATGGTCTGGAATGGCCACAGCACCATGTCCCACGGCGCAAAGGCGGCCAGCTGTTCAAGCGTCTCGGGGCCGATCCAGGAATCGACGACGTTCAGCACGTTCAGCCCGTCCGCGCGCACCTGGAACAGCGAGTCGACATCGTCGTCCAGCGCTCGACGCGGGATCACCTCGATGGCACCCACCCGCACCGGCACGTCGACGTGCAGGCGCCGCACCTGTGTAAAACCCAGCGCGCGGATCATGGCGAACAGTTCGTCGAAGACGCAGTACAGGTAGATGGGCGTCGCGCGGTCGAGCACATCGAGGCTGTCGAGCGAGCAATGGTCGTCGTGGAAGTGCGAGATGAAGACGGCATCCCAGCGCAGCCGGCGCACGGCATCGAGGTCGAGGCGCACGGGCGGAAACGCGTGGCAGTTGCGGCTGAACGGATTTTCGACGATAGGATCGAAGGCGATGGCCGTGCCTTCGCATTCGAAGACATAGCCGGCGTGCAGGATGCGGGAGATTTTCAGGGGCATGGGAGGCGGGGAATGCAGAAAGAACCCCAACAGCGTAAATGCTGGGGTCAGACCCGCCGGGTCTGACCCCGGGATTTGCTTTCGGGGTGAGAAAAACGCCGGGTATGCTCAATACGGATTATTCAGCACATCCATCGCAAAATACGTAAAGATCATGTCCGCGCCCGCGCGCTTGATGGCGCCCAGGGTTTCCTGCACCACGCGGCGCTCGTCGATGGCGCCGGCTTGCGCGGCGAACTTGATCATCGCGTATTCTCCGCTGACCTGGTAGGCGCCAATCGGCAAGCGCGTCACTTCGCGCAGGTCGCGGATGATGTCCAGGTAGGCGCCTGCCGGTTTGACCATCAGCGCATCGGCGCCTTCGGCTTCGTCGATCAGGGACTCGCGCACGGCTTCGCGGCGGTTCATCGGGTCCATCTGGTAGGTCTTGCGGTCGCCCTTCAGGGTGCTGCCGGCCGCGTCGCGGAACGGGCCGTACAGGCCGGAGGCGAACTTGGTCGAATACGCCATCACGGGCGTGTCGTGGAAACCGGCCGCGTCGAGCGCGCTACGGATCGCCGCCACCTGGCCATCCATGGCGGCCGATGGCGCGATGATATCGGCGCCCGCCTGGGCCGCGATGACGGCTTGCTTGCCCAGGTTGAGCACCGTGCTGTCATTGTCGACCGTGTCGCCATGCAGGATGCCGCAATGGCCGTGGTCCGTGTATTCACAGAAGCAGGTGTCGGACATCACCACCATTTCCGGCACGGCGTCCTTGATGATGCGCGACATGCGCGCCACCAGGCCGTCCGGGTTCAGGGTGTCCGTGCCGTGGCTGTCCTTGTGGTGCGAAATGCCGAAGGTCATGACGGAGCGCAGGCCGGCGCGCGCGTAGCGCTCCACTTCCTGCGCCAGCTTCGCTTCAGGAATGCGGCGCACGCCGGGCATGGACTTGATGTCGATGAAATCGCTGCTGCCTTCGTCGACGAAGATCGGCAGGACCAGGTCGCGCGGATTGATCTCGGTTTCGCGGAACAGCTCGCGCAGTTGCGGGGTCGCGCGCAGGCGGCGCATGCGCGAAGTGGGGAATTGTGCTGGCATGGGGTGACTGGCTTCAGGTTAACAACGCCGGTAAGTATACGCCGATCGCGCCGCTTGCGCCGGACCGCCCGGCAAAAAAGCCGCACAGGTCAAAAAACCCGCCCCGCTCCGTCATTGCGCGTGCAGCAGGGCCGCCACTTGCCAGCGCATGTCGGCCGCCAGTTGCACCAGCATGGCGCCGCGCCGGCGCGCATCCGCCCGCTTTTTCGACGGCACCAAGGCCAGGTCTGGCATCCGGCAGGGGCCGCATGGCAGGCGGAAATTGCCGTCGCTGGCGGGCTGCGCATGCAGTTCACGCCACGCCAGGTCGTAGTCACACGAGATATGGCGGCGCCGGCGCCAGTTCAGCGCGATGCGGTTGGCGTTGCTGACCAGTTCCAGATGGCCGCAGCCGAAGAAATCACCGAAGTCACGCAAGGCGGCCACCATCAGGTTTTTCGGCCGGCAGCCATGCAGCGCCCGCGTTGCCTCTTTCACCGCCTGCGCGCCAGCGGGGGAACGCAAGCCCTGCAAGGCGCCCAGCTGGATGACGGCGCCGCCTGGCTGGGGGCGGAACAGGAAACTGGCCAGGTACAGCGGCACGCCGTCGCGCGTCAGGCGCAGGCATAGGTCCCCTTCGCGGTGGCTGTCGCGGATGGCCGTCAGATGCAAGCGGTAGGTGGCGCCATCCTTGCCCTCGATGGCGGCCAGCACCAGCGCGCGCCGCGCCGCGTATTCCACCAGCGGCCGCGCACCCGCCTGCCACAGGAAGCGGTAATGCCCGCGCAGCAGGTCCACCCGCGCCGCGCAGCCGAAATGGCGGTTGGCGTAGGGACGATAGATCTTGTACAGCAGACTGGGATGGGCTTGCGCCAGCGCCGGCAGTCCAGGCGTCGCGGCGATGAACGCTTGCCAGCGCGCGCGCTGCCGGGGAAAGACGATGGCACCCAGCGCGGCCTTGATACGGTGGCCATGCTGGCGCAGTGGCGCCTGCTGTGGCGCGGCGTTGTCGCCGGTGGCGGTAAAAGTATGCATGCGAACGGCTCTATGACGGGTCTGATGAACGGGACACGGCGACGGCCGCAGGCAGCCCGGAACAGGCGGCTGCACGCTGGCAGCCGCTCCACGCCGGGTAGAGCGGATGATAGGGGGAGGTGAAAATGAAGGGGGTTACAAGTTGGTAATGTGCCGATACGCCATGCTAGCGCAGCAGCCGCAATCGCAGGCGCAAGCCCGGCGCCGCATCCTCGATCTCCAGGCTGCCCCCATGCAGGGCCGCGATGGCCGCGACGATGGACAGGCCCAGGCCATTGCCGGGCAAGTGGCGGCTCTTGTCGAGGCGGTAAAAACGCTGCGTCAGCTTCGGCAGTTCTTCCGTTGGCACACCGGGGCCGTTGTCGCGCACGGCCAGCCAGTTGCCCTGCGCATCGCTGCCGGCCGACACTTCCACCGTGGCGCCCGGGCCCGCGTACTTGATGGCATTGTCGACCAGGCTGGCCAGCGCGCTGCCCAGCAGATTGCGGTCGCCGCGCGCCGGCACGCCGTCGCCATACATCTGCACCAGCAACACGCCCTGCTCGTCGGCCGTCGCTTCATACATTTCCACGATATCGGCGCCGATCTGATGCAGGTCGATGTCGTCGAAATTCTCGGGGCGCATGCCCGATTCGGCGGCCGCGATCTGCAGCAGCTTGTCGAACACGCGCGTGAGATCGTCGATGTCGTCGATGGCCGCCTGCGCCGCGCTCTCGTAGCCTGCCACGCCCTGCTGCTGGCGCAAGGCGCCATCGAGCTTGTTGCGGATGCGGCCCAGCGGCGTACGCAAATCGTGCGCGATGGCGTTCGACACGTGGCGCACGCCTTCCATCAGGTGTTCGATGCGGTCGAGCATGCGGTTGATGTCGCGGCTCAGCAAGCCGAATTCATCCTCGCTGGAGACGGGAATGCGCCGGCTCAGGTCTCCCGCCTCGATCTCGCCCGCCGTGCGGCGGATCTGCCCGATGCGCGCCTCGAGCTGGCGGCGGAACAGCCAGGCGCCAGCCACCACCAGAAAGATGGCCGCCCCGCCGCCATAGGCCAGGGAGCGCAGTACCAGCGAGCGGATCGACCTGCCCTCCTCCATGTCGCGCCCGACGAACAGGCGCGCGCCGCCATCGAGGTCGCGGATCAGCATGCGCGCGGGCACCCTGCGTCCTTCGCGCGTGACGTCGCGGTGCAGCAGGTGGCCCACGGGGCTGCCCACGTCGGGCCAGGACGACAGATTGCCCGCCACGCGGCGGCCATCGGCATCCACCAGCAAAAAGATCTCCGTGTCGCTATCGGTGCGGTCGGTGAGCAGATGGGCGATTTCCGCCGTCGTGCGGCTGCTGCCGCCCTGCTCGTACAGCGCGGCGAGGCGCTCCGAGAGCAGGGTCAACTTGCGATCCACGCTGCGATCGAGCACGCCGATGGTGCCGAAATAGAACACGGCGCAGACGATGCTGATCGACACGACCACCAGCACGCCATAGCCGAGCGCCAGGCGGGCCGCGATCGAGCGGTGCAAATTACGCACTGTCGATCACGCCCAGCGTGTAGCCGACGCCGCGCACCGTGTGGATCAGCGGTGGCGAAAATTCCTTGTCCACCTTGGTGCGCAAGCGGCTCACCTGCACGTCGATGACGTTGGTCTGCGGGTCGAAATGGTAATCCCACACGGCTTCGAGCAGCATGGCGCGCGTGACGGACTGGCCCTGGTGGCGCATCAGGTATTCGAGCAGACGAAATTCGCGCGGCTGCAGAGCGATCTGGCGGTTGGCGCGCGTCACGCGCATGGTGCGCATGTCGAGCACCAGGTCGGCCACCTGCAGCTGCGTCGATTCGGGCACGGGCGCGGCGCGGCGCAGCAGCGCTTCGATGCGCGCCAGCAGTTCGTCGATGGCGAACGGCTTCGACAGGTAATCGTCGCCGCCGCTGCGCAGGCCGCGCACGCGCTCGTCGACGCTGGACAGGGCCGACAGCACCAGCACGGGCGTGTTGCGGCCCATGCCGCGCAGGCGCGCGACGATGGCCAGGCCGTCGATCTCGCCGGGCAGCAGGCGGTCGAGCACCAGCGCGTCCCAGTCTTCGCCGCAGGCCAGGCGCATGCCGTCGATGCCATTGCCGCAGGCGGTAACGTCGTGGCCCGCCTCGCGCAGGCCGGCACAGATATAGCGGGAAGTTTCGGCTTCGTCTTCGATGACCAGGCAGCGCACGGGGGATTCCTTGTAAAGATCAGGCAGCAAATAGGCGCAGCATACGCCAGGCGCGCGCCACTTGCCAGCCCCGCCGCGTGCGGCGCGCGATCACAGGGTCGGGTACAATACGGCCTCGACAATGTTTGTTGGCCGCGCCCGCGCGCGCATGTGCCCATATTATGTGCGCATATTTTCGGCGCCTCCCGGCTTGCCGCGGCCTGCAAACCATCACTGCCACTAACGAACATCAGGCGCGCCTGGCGCGCGCCACAAACCGATACAGCCATGAAATCGACCCACTCTCTCGCACTGGCGCTGGCCATGGCCATCACTTGCGGCAGCGCCGCCGCAGCAGATACCAAACAAAGCATGCTGTTCGATGAAATCCCCATCGGCAGCTGGAGCACTTCCGCCGAACTGGGCGCCATCACCACCTCGGGCAACACGGTCGGCACTTCCGTCACGGGCAAGATCGACGCGCGCCAGGAGCTCGATGACTGGAGCAACCAGTACATCTTCAGCGGCTACTTCAAGGAAGACGAAACGACGAACGACGATGGGCAAAAGATCCGCGAACGCTCGGCCGAACGCTTTTCCGCCTCCGCAAAGGCCGCCTACAAGCTGATGGCCGACCATGAAAAACTGTTTGTGCTGGCCTCGCACGTGAACGACAAGTTCGGCGCCTACACCAAGTACTCGACCCTGGCCGTCGGTCATGGCTCGCGCTGGTACCAGTCGACAGACAAAAGCGTCGACGTGGAATTCGGTCCTGGCTATTTCAGCGGCACCAACGACGCGGGTGAGTCGGAACACGGCCTGACGGTGCGCGGTGCGGCCGCAATGAAGTGGAAGATCAGCCAGTCGGCCATGTTCACGCAGACGGTCAGCGTGGAACGGGGCACCTCGAACACCCACTCGATCGCCGAAACGGCCCTCAGCACGAAAATCAACGGCACCATGCAGATGAAGGCCGCCTTCAGCGCCCGCAACGACACGCGCGTGCCGGACGACAAGAAGAACACGGATACGCAAACCTCGCTGACCCTGGTCTACTCGTTCTGACATGCGGGCCACGCTGATGCGGCGCCTGCGCCTGGGCGCCCTGCTGTGCGCGGCGGCGCTGCTGAGCGGCTGCGCCGCCGTCACCGTCAGCTCCATTTCACCGGCCGACTATCTGCAGCAGCGGCGCGGCGACATCCTCACCACGGGCAAACTGAGCGCCTCGGCCAGCGAGGTGCTGCGCATCATCGGCAGCGACATCGCCGCCTGCGAAGCCAATACGGGCAGCTGCCGCGCCGACCTGGCCCGCTCCGAACTGCTCAGCGACGAGCAGCGCCTGGCGACCCTGTCCGAATTGTGGCTGGGAAGCGCGCTGGCGGAAGAAAAACAGGGCGGCCATCCGAGCGCCGAAACGCTGGCCGCATGGCTCGAATCGGCCCGCTACGCGTATGCCTATCTGTTCTACACAACCCGCACGCCGGGCCAGCGCGCCTTCGAGGAACGCCAGACGCAAATCCGCGACTACTACAACTATGCCGTGCAAAAGGCCGTCGGCAATCTGTTCCGCCACCGCGGCGAGTACCGGCCGGACGGCAATGTGATCCGCGTCGCCGGCTGGCAGATCGACAGCGAATTGTCTGCCCTGCGCCTGCCCGACGACGGCACCCTGCCCGACGAACTGCTGCCGGCCACCTCGCTGTCGTTTTCCGGCCTGCGCAATGTGTACCGGCGCGACGGCTTCGGCGCCGACCTCGTGGCCGTCATGCCCAAGCCCCGGGCGCCGAAAGGCGAGTATGTGCCATACCAGGAGACGCGTTTCCCCGTCGTCACGGCGCTGATCCGCTTCGACGGCAACAGCCTGCAGGAGGTATTGGCCACGCAGCAGCTGCTGGTGATGCTGGTCGATCCGACGCGCAGCGAATCGACGCGCATGGCGGGACAGGAACTGCCCGTGGCGGCCAACTTCACGGCCGGCTATGGCCTGTGGCTGGCCCGCTCCGGCTTCGGCGTGCAGGCGCTGCGCACCCTGTTCGGCAGCGCCGACGGCATCTCGCGCCCGCAGGTGCACCTGATGCAACCCTATGACCCGAACAAGCGCACCATCGTCATGCTGCACGGCCTGGCCAGCAGCCCGGAAGCGTGGATCAACGTGGCGAATGAACTGATGGGCGACGAACAGCTGCGCCGCCGCTACCAGATCTGGCAAGTGTACTACCCGAGCAATGCGCCGCTGGCCGCCAACAACGCCGCCATCCGCAAGGCGCTGAACGCGACCCTGGCGCAGTTCGACCCTGCCGCCAAGGCCGACGCGGCCAACGACATGGTCTTGATCGGCCACAGCATGGGCGGCGTACTGGCGCGCTTGATGGTCTCCGACGCCAGCAACACCCTGCTCGACGCCATCACGGAAGAATACAATTTGAAGGGCAAGAAGGCGGAAAAAGTCCGTGCGGGACTGGCCCCCTATCTGAATTTCACGGCCATGCCGCAGGTAAACCGCGCCATCTTCATCGCCGCGCCGCACCGCGGCACTTCGTTCGCCAACCACAAGGTGGCGCGCTGGATCGCCAACCTCGTCACGCTGCCCATCACCATGCTCGACCAGTTGTCCGACGCGGCCGGCAGCCTGGCGCAGCTCGACACGGGCAGCAGCGAGCCGCTACGCATCCCCAACAGCATCGATAACCTCAGCGACAAGGACCCGTTCGTGCGCCTGGTGGCCGACTTGCCCATCAGCCCGAACGTGCGCTACTACTCCATCATGGGCAACGACACGCCGGACCTGCCGCTGGCGGAATCGAGCGACGGCGTCGTGCCCTACGCCAGCGCCCACCTCGACGGCGCGCAGTCGGAAAAAGTCATCCCCTCGTGGCACAGCGTGCAGGAAAGCCCGCAGGCGATCCTGGAGATACGGCGGATTTTGCGGCTGGCGGACAGCCCTTAAACGCCATCAAGCCAAGGCAGCCAGCGCAATGCGGGCCACGGCCAGCGCCGTCTCCGGCGGTGTGCCATCCTCCAGGTGCCAGGCGGCCGATAGGCCGGCCCATGCGGCCACCCACGCCAGCAGGCGCGCGCGATCAAGGCCAGCTTCACGGGCGATCAGCGCCACCTGCCGGTCCAGTCGGCCCGGCGCCGTCGCCATCGCCGCATCCGGATTGCACAGCACATTGGCAAAGTCAAACCCCCGCTCACCCACATAACCTTTCGGATCGATGGCCAGCCAGCCGCGCGCACCGCCATCAAGCACATTCTCGTGATGCAGGTCGCCATGCAGCACGACGATATCTTGCGGCGCCGTCAGCAGTTCGCGGGCCACGCCGTGACAATCCGAGAACACGCCGCCGTGCAGCGGTGCGGCGGCAGCCAGCGCGGCGAAACAATCGGATAAGGGCGGCAGCGCCGGCGCCATGGGCCGCGCTGCATGCAGGTGCGCGGCCACCGCGCACAGGATGCGCGTCGCAGCCGCATCGCCCGCCTCGTCCGAGCGCGACAGCCCGGTCAGCGAACGAACCGAAATCACCCGCTCCAGCAGCAGGACGTCATCATCCGGGGACGCAGCCAACACCTGTACGGCCCCGTCGCCATCCCACCAGCGCAGCACGGCGCCAGCACGCCGTTCATCGTCGCCAGTCGACAGCTTCAGCATGGCCGGCTGGCCACCGTGCAACACGGGCAGCAGGCATGCCGCGTGCGTGTGCAAGGGCAAACCATCGGCTTGCAACGACCATTGCCGAAGAAAGTCGGCAATGCGGTTCTGGAAATCCATGGGTAATCCTGTGATGACGGTCAGGGCGCCACTATAAACGAGATGTGGAAGTGCGGGCAGATTAGGCCGTGCGGATAGTCGACGGGACTTACGATCTTGCCAATGATAAAGTTGCGAAACATAAGAATCTTGTATATGATATTCCTTATTACACTTGCGCACAGAGATCATCATGACCGTATTGCCGCCATATGAACTGTTTTCCGCCATTGAACGGCAGGCATTGAAAAATGCTTTCGAACACTTGCGCGTACTCGATACTATCGAGCAGGAAAGTGGCGTCCTGGCTCAGGTCAGGCAAGCACGTCTTCGTGCAGTGCAATCGATGCAGCGCTTTCGCGAGAGCTACCTGCGGTTTTTTGAAGCAGTAACGAACGCCAGAATGACGACGGAAGGTTCTCGCCTCAAGCATATAGTGCAGAAGTACTACATGCGACTGCTAATCAAGCGCGACAAAGATCGCTTGCTCGTGGCGACATTGCAAAAACTGCTACATTGCGTACCGACTCAAGGCCTGGTGCTCTCCGGGCGGGTTTGGCGAATTACAGCAACGCATCCTTCGATCGCACCACCCGCCTTTGCCTGAGGAAACAAGATGACACCGAATCTGGATTACGGCGTTCTGACGCCCGAGCATCGGGAATTGACAGACAACGACCTTCGGGTGATTGAACAATTCTCGCAGCTCGTAGCCGCGCGCTTCGATATCTTGGCGCAAGGTCCCGAGCGTAGCCACATGATCGATCTGGCCAAGCGTGCGCTGAATGAAGCACGCGCTTCGCTTGGGGCCACGCCGTCTGCGATACCGGTCCAGCTTCCCGTGTCAAAACTCAAGGTTTCGGATGTGATCGAACAAGGATGGGTGGCGCTTTCGCAAGCGTCGCTGTATCGCGCGGTGGATAGCAAGCGGTTTTATTGCGTGACACCCAAAGGGCGCAGTATCGGCAAGGAGTTTCCGGCTTGGCAATTTGTCCAACCGGTGCCAGAACTGATTGCGCCAGCGCTCGCCATTCTTGCCGACCAGCCGAGTAGTGAAATCCATGCCTTCTGGATCAGCAGTGCCGACGAATTCGACGAATTATCGCCAGCAGAGATGCTTGCAGGAAAATCGTTCGAAACGCGGGCCGAGGTACATCCCAGTCAGCAAGCGCTGCTGGATCTGCCGGCACGCGAGAGGGTTCGCAAGGTTATTGCGGCGGCAACGTGGCAGCACAGGGGCATGGCCGATATCATAGGCTAGCATGGCGCATCAACTGAGAGAAACACCCGTCCCGCCAGAAGTGGCGGCACATCTGCCAGCGCTCGAATCGCTGCGCACGGAATTATTAAGCAATATCGTCACCATTCAATCGGGCCAGCCCCTGGTACGCGCAGCGTGGAACGCGGCATCCATCTGGCCTGCAAAGGTCGAACGCACGTACCGCTTCGGCCCGCCTGCCACGCTGGCCAACGCCGACGGCTTCCCCTATCACTGGGTCTATATCGCGGAAGATACCTGCACGGCTGCCTGGGAAGCCCAGCTTTGCCGCAACGACGTCACGCGCCCGGGCACGTTTTACATCGCGCACAGGGCGGAACAAGCGCTGATCGCGACCTTGTCATTCAGCGCCCCGCTGCAATTGCTCGATCTGACAGGGCTTGCCGCCAGCCGGCTCGGCATTTTTGACCAATTGCGCAGCCCCGATCACGGCTGGTGCCAATGGCTGGGCTGGCAGCTGGATCAGATCATTGCACAGGAAGCCGGCGCGATTCACGGTTTCATGTATCCATCGCGCCGCCAGCCCGGCAAACTTGCGTATGCCATTTCATCGCGCCACATGGCAACCTTGGGCCAGACCATGGCGTGCTCACAGCTGGCATTCGGCGACAGCGCTGCGTATGCACAGTTGCTGGCCGATCGCCTGCGCGTGGATCCGCCCTGAGCTGAGATTCCCTATACCGGCTCGCGCCACTTGTCCTTGATCTCCAGCATGGCTGGCAGCTGTTCCACGAACAGCGCCAGCAGCTCCGGGTCGAAGTGCGTGCCGCTGTCGCGCTGCATGGTGGCGATGGCTTCGTCGATGGTCCAGGCGCGCTTGTACGGGCGTTCGCTGGTGAGGGCGTCGAAGACGTCGGCGATGGCGACGATGCGGCCTTCATGCGGGATTTCCTCGCCCTTCAAGCCTTGCGGATAGCCACTGCCGTCCCATTTCTCGTGGTGCGTCAGGGCGATGGTGCGCGCCATTTTCAGCAAGCCGCTCGCGTGCTCGCCGATGATGGCCGCGCCGATTTCCGCGTGGCGGCGCATGACTTGCCACTCGTCCGCATCGAGCTTGCCCGGCTTTTGCAGGATGGCGTCGGGGATGCCGATCTTGCCCACGTCGTGCATGGGCGCCGCATTCAATAGGTCTTCCGCCCTGCCCGCGCTGTAGCCGGCCGCGAGCGCCAGCTGGCGCGCGTAATAGCTCATGCGGATGACGTGCATGCCCGTCTCGTTATCCTTGTATTCGGCGGCCTGGCCCAGGGTCTGGATCACCTGCAGGCGCGAGCGGCGCAACTCCTCGGCGTCCACCAGCGACAGGTGCGTGCGCACGCGGGCGCGCACGATGGGCGGGCTGACGGGTTTCGTGATGTAATCGACGGCGCCCGCGTCAAAACCGTCCGCCTCGTCCTTCACGTCGCACAGGGCGGTAACAAAGATGACGGGAATGGGCGCGGTGGCCGGCATGGCCTTCAACTGGCGGCACACTTCATAGCCTGTCATCGCGGGCATCATGATGTCGAGCAGGATCAGTTCGACGGGGTTGTTCTGCGCCAGCTCCAGCGCCTTCTCGCCATCCTTGGCGTACAGCAGGCGGTAATCGTCCTGCAGGATCTGGCGCAGCACCTGCAGATTCGTCGCTTCATCGTCGACCAGCAGCAGGATCGGTTTGTCTTCGTGTAAGGTCATCGTTAGCCCAATATCAGGAAAGGTCGGCCGGCATAGGCGTTTCCAGCCACGCCAGCAGCTGGCGCAGCACGTCCGCGGCGCGCGCAAATTCAAAGTCGTCGATGGCGCTGGCCAGCGCCTGCAGTCGCTGCTGCTGGCCGTGCGGCGCCAGCATGGCCGCGATCTGCGCCATCAGGGCGTCGTCGAGCTGCCCGCCTTCCAGGCTGGCGATGGCTTGCCGCAGCAACGCGCCAGCGGCGTCGGCATCGAGTGGCGCGCCGGCAGCCGGCGTACCCACTGCCACGGCCGGCATGCCCGATTCTTCCAGTTCGCCGGCCAGCGCCATGAAGGCGGCGGCCAGCTGCACCAGCAATTCGGTCGCCGGCAGCTGGCGCGCGATCGCCTGTTCGATGCGGCCCAGCAGGCTTTCGACCTGCACCAGGCACAGGTTGCCCGCAGCGCCCTTGATACGGTGCAGCAAATGGCCGGCCACGCTGCTGCCGCCGCGTTCCAGTTCGGCCGCCAGCATGGCGGCGCAGTCGCCATTGGCCTGCACGAAGCGGCCAATCGCCCGCTGCAAGGCTTCGCGGCCGCCCCACAGGGCGATGCCGCGCTGCCAGTCGACCTGGCCGGCGGCCGCACGCGCCGCCGCGCCGGCCGCCGGCGGCGGCATGGACACGGCGATATCGAGCAGGCGGGCGATTTCCGCCGTCAGCTTGTGCATTTCCAGCGGCTTCGAAGCAAAGCCGTTCATGCCTGCCGTCTGCGCGGCGCGCCGGTCCTGTTCCAGCACGCTGGCCGTCAGGGCGATGATGGGCGTCGCCTTCAAACCCTGTTCGCGCTCATGCACGCGGATCAGACGCGTCGCTTCCAGGCCATCCATGCGCGGCATCTGCACGTCCATCAGGACGACATCGAAGCTGCCCTTGCTGAACTCGCGCACGGCGCTCTCGCCATCGCTGGCGGCGATCACCTGGTGGCCGGCCGCGCCCAGGCTGATCAGGAGCAGCTCGACGTTCTGCGGCACGTCGTCGGCCGCCAGGATGCGCAGCGGCGGCAAGGCCACCACGGGCTGCTCGCTGCGGCGCGACACGGCCTTGCCCGGCGCCAGCGGCAGCAGCACGTGGAACACGCTGCCCACGCCCAGGGTGCTTTCCACCGTGATGGTGCCCCCCATCAGCTCGACCAGCTGCAGCGAAATCGTCGTGCCCAGGCCCGTGCCGCCAAAGCGGCGGCTCATCGAGGAATCGGCTTGCGTGAAAGGAGCGAAGATTTTGTCCAGGCGGTCGGCCGGGATGCCGATGCCCGTGTCGTGCACGGCGATATGCACCTGCTCGCCCTGCATGCCGACGGCCACGCGCACATGGCCCACTTCCGTGAACTTGACGGCGTTGCCGATCAAATTCGTCAGCACCTGCTGCACCCGGCGCGCGTCGCCCAGGAAGAACTGGCCCATGCCGGGATCGACATCGACATGCAGCACGAGGTCGCGCGCATGCGCCGTGATGCGCAGGGACGCGGCCACGTGGTCGACCAGGTCCGGCAGCGAAAAGTCCACCAGTTCCAGCTCGGTCGCGCCCTTTTCCAGCTTGGCCATGTCGAGGATGTCGTTGAGCAGTTCGAGCAGCGAACGGGCCGACTGGCGCACCGTACCCAGGTGGCGGCGCTGCAGGCTGTCCAGGGCTGTCCCCAGCAGCACTTCCGTAAAGCCGATGATGGCGTTCATCGGCGTGCGGATTTCATGGCTCATGTTGGCCAGGAAACTGGTCTTCGATTCGGCGGCCAGCTCGGCGCGGTCTTTCGCCGCGCGCAGGTTTTCCTGCATGGCGCGCCGCTCGCTCACGTCGGTGGCCAGCTTGACCACCTTGAACGGCTTGCCGTCCGTGTTGAAGATCGGGTTGTACGAAGCCTGTATCCACACTTCCTTGCCATGCTTGCCGATGCGCTTGTACTCGCCCGTGTTGAATTCACCCTGCGCCAGTTGCTGCCAGAACGCGCTGTAGTCGGGCGAGATCACATAGCCCGGCTCGCAGAAGATGCTGTGGTGCAGGCCCAGCACGTCGTCGAGCTGGTAGCCGACCAGGTCGAGGAAGTTCTGGTTGGCCGCCAGGATGCGTCCCTGCAGGTCGAACTCCGCGACGGCCGTCGCACGCGAGATCGCCGTCACCTTGCCCTCGTATTCCGCGTTGCGCAATTCGCTTTCCGTGATATCGAGGATGACGCCGTCGATCCAGCGCACCACGCCGTCGTTATCGAGCACGGGGCCGCTGCTTTCGCGCACCCAGCGCTCGCGCCCGTCGCGGTGGATCATGCGGTAGACGTTCTCGAAATCGCGCCGTTCGCCGGCCGCCTGCACGCAGGTGTCGTTGACGCGCTGGCGGTCGTCTGGATGCACGAGGTCGAACAGCCTGACCCGCCCTTCGGCGAAGTCCTGCGGCAGCCAGCCCGTCAGGTTGAAGACGGCGTCGCTGATGAAGATCATCTTCCATTCGGGCGCGAAGCTGCAGTGGAAGGACACGCCTGGGATATTGCGGATCAGGGTGCGGTACTGGCGCTCGCTGTCCTTGAGCGCCTGCTCCATGCTGCGCGACGAGCGCATGTCCGTGACAAACGCCACGAACAGGGGCTGGCCCGGCGTATCGATCTTGCCGATCGCCACGCGCATGGGCAGCACGGCGCCATCCTTGTGGCGGCCATCGAGTTCGCGTCCGCTGTCGAGGATGCGCGAGGCGCCCGTTTCCAGGTAGTCGCGCAGATAGCCTTCGTATTCGGCCGCGTCGGCCGGCTGCAGCAGCACGCTGGCGTCGCGCCCCACGATTTCCGCTTCGCGCCAGCCGAACAGGCTTTCTGCGGCGGGATTGAAGGAGCGCACCTTGCCTTGGCCATCGATGGTGATCAAGCCATCGGCCGCCGTATCGACGATGGCGCGCAGGCGCGATTCGCTGACGCTGGCGTGGCGCAACAGCTGACGGTAGCGCAGCAAGCCGTTCGCGGCCGCCACGAAGACGGTCAGGGTGACAGTGATCAGGGCCACGGCCAGGGCCACGAACGAGGCTTGCACCGTGATCGTGTTCTCGCCTGCCGTGGGCGTGCCGGAAAAACGCGCCGCCAGCATGCCTGTGTAGTGCATGCCGGAAATGGCCAGGCCCATCACCACGCTGCTGAGCAGCAAGGAGGTCAATGGGCTCAGGCGCTGGCGCATGGCGCTCAGGCCGAAGCGTACCCACAGCGCCAGCATGGCCAAGGTGACGGCCACGAGCAGCGACAGGGTGAACAGCCAGGGCTCGTAGCGCAAGGCCAGCGACGTCTGCATGGCGGCCATGCCGCTGTAATGCATGGAGCCGATGCCAACGCCGACGAGCACGCCACCCACCACCAGTTGCCGCCAGTTGATGCTCGGACGCGCCAGCAAGTGCAGCGCCACCCACGAAGCTGCCATGCCGGGCAGCATCGACAGCAGGGTCAGGCCAGGGTCGAAGGACACGCGCGTGCAGATGTCGAAGGCCAGCATGCCGATGAAGTGCATCGACCAGATGCCACCGCCCAGCGCGATGGCGCCCGTAATGATGGCCGTCTGGCGCTGAAAGCCGCGCTCGCTGCTGCGCGCCATGCCGGCGATCTGCAAGGCCATGAACGAGGCGAAGACGGCGATACCGATGGAAAACAGCACCAGCCACGCATTGTGCGTGCCATAGATGTACTGCATGGTATCGGTCGATACGGCAAAGATGGAACTAAGCATACTGTCGTGGCATAAGAGAGTGAAACCTAACGTCGCAAAACATGACGGCACACCGCGCGCCGTCGCCAGGCTTTTTACTAAAGCGGCAATACAGCGGAAATGACAACGGTAGCAGTCGACCAGGGCAAGGCTCGGTCATCACGCCCGCGCCTGCCGCGCGGGGGAAAGGTGCCCGTTCAGAGAGAACAGGCGGAATGCGTACGAACTCTGGCGCGGATGTCTGGCCGCCAGCGTGACGATGATTTTTTAAAGAGCCATGAGTATAGTTGCTTTGCGAAAATATTCATAGGACTTCAGCAATATAGTTGCCAAAAGAAAACTATTCTGCGGCTGCGATGCGACAGGCTCAGGAAAGCAGGCGCTCGGCCATCATCTCGCCATCGCCGTCGAGCCCCATCTCGACGAAACCGGACTGCGCATACAGTTGCCGGGCGCGCACGTTGGCTGGCACGTAGTAGAGCACCACCCTGCCCGCCCCGCGCGAACGCATCTCGTCCAGCAGCAGGGCCAGGGCGGCGCGGGCAAATCCCTGGCCCTGCCACGGCGCCGCGATCATCAGGCGGTACAGCACGTGCGTATCCTGCCGCCCCGCACTGCCCGGCAGCGCATACATGGCAAAGCCGATCAGTTCGTCGCCGGCATAGATGGCGCGCGCGTGCATGTTGGCGTGGCTGGCGGCCAGCGCCAGCGACTCGGCATTGCTGGCAATAAAATCGCGTTGCGCCGCATGCAGCGGCAGCCCGATGACGGCCTCGGCGTTGGCCGTGCACACGGGACGCAGGGTCAAGGCAGCGTTGCCGGCCATGCTTTTTTTATTGCGCTCAGGCGTTCTGCCCCAGCATGCCGCGGAACCATGCCAGTTGCTCGCGCGTCAAATAATTGGCGCCATCGCCGTGCAGGATGACGATTTCGATCTCGGCGGGAATCGAGGCGACCAGTTGCGCGCCCGTCACGGGAATCTTCGGAAACGCGATGCCGGCCAGAAAGGCCAGATCTTCCGCTACCGTCACGCACTGGCGTTCGGGATTGGGCGACGGCACGAGGAACAGGTCGATCTGCTCGCTCTGCCCGCCGATAACGACGTGCAATTGCGCGGCCAGCAGTTCGGGCAGGATCAGCTCGATGTTATTCTCGGTGCGCGATTGCTGGAAAGCGCTTTTCAGGGGTGTGAGGACAGGAGTAGCGGTCATGGCAAAGTGAAAAGATAAAGACGGCGGCAGTGTAGCAGAGGCGCCGCAAGGGACGCGCTCTGCTGGCGCAACGGCTACATCTTGTAGTGCAAGGACAGCAGCACGCTGCGCGGCGCGCCGTAGCGTTCCAGTCCGCCCGACCATGCATAGCCGAGCGCCTGGTAGTAGCGGCGGTCCAGCACGTTGTCGATATTCAGGCGCAGCTGCAGCTGCTCGCTGATGCGGTAGCCGGCCGTCAGCCCGACGATGGCGTAGCCGCCCTGCCGCGTCAGGTAAGCCGTGTCGCGGCGCTCAATCTTGTCCTGCGCGTAGACGGAGGCGCCCACATTCCATTGCGCCAGGCTGCCACCCAGCTGTACGTTCGTCATCAGCTTGAACAGCTGCTTCGGTTCGTCCGTGGCGATGCGCTGGCCGATATTCGCCGCCTCGCTGTCCTTGGTGTACTTGGCCAGTACATAGGTGTAGCCGCCCGCGATCTGCCAGCCCGGCAATGGCGAGCCCGACAATTGAAGATCGACGCCTTCGCTCTGCACCTGCCCGGCAGCACGGGCGCAATAAATGGCGCCGCCCGTGGGGCAATTGAGCTCATCGGCTATGGCGCGATTACTCTGCTTGATGCGGAACAGCGCGCCGCTGGCGTTGAGCCGGCCGCCGAAATACTCGCCTTTGACGCCCACCTCCAGGTTGGTGCCGCTCAACGGCGGCAAGGTGTTGCCGCGCACATCCAGCGAACTTTGCGGCTCGAAAATCTGCGTGCCGCTCGCATACACGGAGTGATGCCGATCCACATCGTAGACGAGGCCTGCGTACGGCGTGAATTTCGCGTTTTCCGTCAGGCCGCGGCGCCAGGCGGGGTTGGTGGCATACCAGCCAGTCACATCCTGCGCATACCAGCCGAAGCGCCCGCCCAGCACCAGGCGCAGCGGATCGGCCAGGCTGAAGTTGCCGGCCGCATAAATGCCCTTCTCGTCCGTCTTGCGGCCCCAGTTGTAGGGCTCGAACGCCGCGCCGCGCATCGGGTAGGCGTAGGGATTCCACTGGCGGATATCGATCACGCGCGTGGCAGCGCCTTCCCAGCTCTGGCCCGCGTCCGAATCGTCGTGGCGGTAACTGGCGCCGACGATCACGTCGTGCTGGCGGCCGAACCAGGTGACGGGGCCGCTCAGGCGCCAGTCGGCCACGACTTGTTCCGTGTTGTACTTCCAGCCCGTTTCCGACTGGCTCAGCTTGTATATTTCGCCATCGACGCGGCTGTTGGTGGTGTTGCGCGTACTGGAAGAAGCGTCGATGCGCGTGATGGCGAAGCGGCTGCGCCAGCCCTGCTCCAGCTGCGTTTCCAGGTCGGCGAAGACGACGTTGTTGTCGCGCTTCTGGAACGAGTCGGCATTGTTCAGGAAGGTCGAGCGGGGCAAGTCCATGTGACGGCCGTCAAGCATGGTCGGCAAGCCGACGAACACGCCATCGGTATGGCTGTGCTGGCGCGAAAAGCCGATGCCGGCCGTGGTCGACGGCGTCAAGTCCGCTTCGATGATCGCATACACGGTGCTGTTCTTGTTGTTGACCACGTCGACGAAGCTGTCGCTGTCGCGCCAGCTGGCCGCCACCCGTCCCCGCACACTGCCAGATGCGTTCAGCGCATTGCTGGCGTCCACCGTCAATTGCTTGTCCTTCCAGCTGCCCAGGTGAGCGGAAGCGTTGAGCAAGGGCATGGCCGTGGGGCGCTTGCGTATCATATTGATGCTGCCCGACGGCGCGCCCGCCCCTTCCATCAGGCCCGTGGCGCCGCGCACCACTTCCACCCTGTCGTACATCAGCATGTCGGCCGAGACGTTGCGCTCGTTAAAACCCGTGACGTCCAGCGGCAAGCCATCGACGTTGACGTGGCTCAAGGCAAAGCCGCGCGCGAAATACGTGGTTTCCTGGTCGGACACGCCTTGCGTCTTGCCATAGATGCCGGGCGTGGCGCGCGCCACGTCCTGCAAGGTGGTCAGATCGAAATCTTCCATTTGCTGGCGCGAAATGACGCTGACCGTTTGCGGCGTGTGGCGCTGCGACAAATTCAGTCCCGTGGCTGTCGACATATTCCTCGACGTGTATAAACCCGTGCCTTCCGTGGCGCGGTCCGCCTCGGCGCTGACGACAACGGCCGGCATGCTGGCCAGGCCGCCATCAGCCGTGCCGGTATTCATTTTGCGCAACAGGTAATTGCCGTTGCCGCCGTCTATCGCTTCCAGGCCGCTGCCCTGCAGCAGTTTTTGCAGGCCGGCCGTAACCACATGGCGGCCTTGCAAACCCGACGTGGCCAGCCCGTCGAGCGCCACGCCCTGGGTGGACAGGTTGATCCCCGCGGCGATGGCAAACGCGGGTAACGCATCGCGCAGGCTGCCGGCGGGAACGCTGTACTCGCGCACGGTGGCGGCTGGGCTGGACTCGGCCGCCACCGCCATGTGCGGCAAGACGGCGCCGGCCGCGCCCACGGCAAGCAACAGGACCAGCGCGGCGCGCACGGCGCCGGTGGTGGGATGGAGCGTCATGCGTGCTGCGGTAAAGTTACGGTACTGCAAAGCCATGTGGACCCTTTCGATGGTTCGGATTGTTCGTTCTCTACCTTGTATGACGAAGCAATCCGGAAAAAGGGACAAGAGAAATGCAAATAAGCGGCGCGCGTCGGATTGGCGGAACATCGTAGGTCGGCTTAGCGGGGCGCAGCCGCGCGTAAGCCGACAAGGCCAGCCCGCATTGCCTGTCGGCTTACGCCCTGCGGGCTAAGCCGACCTACACAAGCACACCAAGCTGCTCATATCCGCACAAACCGTAGGTCGGCTTAGCGGGGCGCAGCCGCGCGTAAGCCGACAAGGCCAGCCGGTATTGCCTGTCGGCTTAAGTCCTGCGGGCTAGCTCAAACCGCCTCGACAATGATCCAGTAGCGCGTGCGGTACGCCAGCCGGATCGGCAAGGAGCGCTGCAGCAACAGCAGGATGTTGTCGGGGTCGCTCAACTGGAAGATGCCGTCCACGGGCATGGCCGCCAGCGCGGGATCGCAGCGCAGCATCCCATAGCGATAGCGCGCCACCTGTTCCAGCAGCTCGCCCAGCGACATGCGTTCGGCGATCAGCACGCCCCGCAGCCAAGCGTCCGCATGCGGCGCCAGCGGCGTCAAGGCAGAAACGGCACGGTCATCGAAACTGCCCTGCCGGCCCGCATCGATCCTGCGCAAGGCGTCGCGAGCTTCGCCGGGCTGGATTTCGACGGCACCCTCGCTGACGCTCACCTGCGTGCGTGGCGCCAGCATGTTGCCAAGGTGGCGCACGCTGAAGTGCGTGCCCAGCGCGCGCACGGCGCCATTGCTGCTGCGCACGAGGAAGGGGCGCGCGGGCACGGCTGCGTCGTGCGCCGTGGCGACGTGGATTTCCCCGGCATGCAAGTCCACCAGCCGCGCCGCGCCGTCAAAACGCACGTCGATGGCCGTGTCCGTATTGAGCACCAGTTGCGTGCCGTCGGGTAATGTCATGTGGCGGATCTCGCCCCTGGCCGTGCGGATGGTGGCGCGCCACGCTTGCCACGGCGCCGACTGGCTGGCCAGCCACAGGACAGGTCCGGCCGCGATCAGCCCAGCCAGCCCGTAGAGCACGGCGCGCCGCTGCGGTGACTGCGGCAACGCGTCCGCCGTCTGGCGCAATGCAGGCGGCACGCTGGCCAGGGTGCTGCACACCAGCTCGGCCCGCTGCCACGCCGTTTCGTGCGCGGGATCGCTGGCGCGCCAGGCCTGGAACGCCAGTTGCTCGCTTGGCGTCAAGGCGCCCCCGTGCAGGCGCACCAGCCATTGCGCCGCAGCGCGGGCGGCGCGTGGGTCGATCGCGGCGTTCACAGGATCAAGAGGATGCAGCGCTCGAACGCCTGCACCATGTAACGCTTGATGCTGCGCTCGCTCACGGCCAGGCGCCGGGCGATTTCCCCATAGCCGAGGCCGTCGACATGGGCCAGCAGGAAGGCGCTGCGCACGAGTGGCGGCAAGCCGTCGAGCATGGCATCAATGCGCTGCAGAGCTTCACGCACGAGCAGCCGCTCTTCCGGCGATTGCATCAGCAATTCAGGTTGCTGCGCCAGGGTTTCCAGCCACGCCTGCTCCAGCGACAGGCGCCGGTAATGGTCGATCAGCAGGCGCTGCGCCACGGTGGTCAGGTAGGCGCGCGGTTCGCGCAAACTTTGCCGGTTCTCCGGCGGCGCCATCAGCAGGCGCACGAAGGTATCGTGCGCCAGGTCGGCCGCATGGTCGGCGCACTGCAGCTTCGCGCGCAGCCAGCGCATCAGCCAGCCATGGTGGTGGCTGTAGATGCCGGCTATCGACTCGCTGGACTGCGCAATGTTCACTTGGACTCCGATGCGCGCAAGGCAAGGCGCGGCTAATTGATAATAATTCTCATTATCACAAATCATTGCCGCTGGCGTCAATGCCGGCGCCCGCCTATCCCAGGAAACTGTTGTTTCAGCGTGGCTGCGCTCTTCTAGCGGTCGGTATACAAGCTCTTCATCACCATGCCGCCGCGCATTTTCTTCGCGCCCGGCGCCAGCCCCGCCGGACAAGCGCCCTGAAACACGGCTGCCAGTTCCGTGCGCTGCACCTCGCTCTTGCCATTGACTTGCACGGTGGTGTCGGCGCTCAGGGTATATGCCTTGGCCAGATCGCCCTTGAAGGTGCCGGCCAGCCTGGCGTCCGGACAGCTGGACGCGAATTGGTAGCTGTCGCCCTGGCGGCTTTGCGACTCGATCTTGCATTCCTGCTCGAAGCCGGACCACAGGTCGTCGTCGATCAGGCGGTCGCGCGCGTGGTCGACGCAGATTTCCCAGGAAAATGGCGAGGTGGCGGGCGTCACCTTCCACAGCCCCGTGGCGCGTTGCAAGCGCTGCACAGGCTCGGCCGCCGAAGCGAACGTGGCCGCGCACAGGGGGAAAATAGTCATCAGGAGCAAGGTGGCGCTACGCTTCATGGGCATTCCTCTAGCTAAAAGTTTGAATATAGCAAAGAGGAATGCGCGCAGGCCACACGCTTAGCCGTACATCCCGGGCTTTGCCGCCAGCGCGAAGGGAATGGCAAACGGACCCAGGAAAGTCACCAGGATGGCACGGATGGCCGTTATTCGTAAGGCGCGGCGTTTGGCGATGAAGAGGCAGGCGAAGGCCGACAGCGACCAGATCAAGGCAGGCAGGTACTCGGTCATCATGAACTCCGGAGGCGCCCTGGAAGGCAGGAAAACCATGCTGACACGGAAATGCGGCCACCGCAATGGCAGATTGGGCATCTGCCTTGCGGTGGATAGGGTCGTAATACGATCAGTGCTGGCCGATCTTCATGATCTTCAGCGCGTTCGTGCCGCCAACCTTGCCCATCGGCTCGCCCCAGGTCAGCACGACGGTGTCGCCCTTGGCCACGACTTTATGTTCGACCAGCAAATCTTCCGCCTGCTGCAAGACCTTGTCGCGGTCCGTGCCGGACGTCAGTTCCAGGGTGCTGACGTTGCGGTACAGAGC
The DNA here is from genome assembly GCF_036543145.1 of Janthinobacterium sp. LS2A. Lineage (NCBI taxonomy): Bacteria > Pseudomonadati > Pseudomonadota > Betaproteobacteria > Burkholderiales > Oxalobacteraceae > Janthinobacterium > Janthinobacterium sp. LS2A. Next base: position 614,349 of record NZ_JAZHPB010000001.1, on the reverse strand, counting down.
CAGCTTGCGGCGCGTGCCCACGCTCGGGGTCAGCGCCACGATGGGGATGTCGATGTTGCAGCGGCTCATCCACAGTGCCGTGGAGCCCGATTCCGTCAGGGTGGCGATGGCCTTTACGCGCAGATGGTGGGCCGTAAATAGGGCGCCGTAGGCGATCGACTGGTCGATGCGCGAGAACGTGGCGTTGAGGAAATCGGCGTCCAGCTTGCAGGTGTCCCACTTTTCCGCATCCAGGCAGATGGCGGCCATCGCCTCCACCGTTTCGATCGGGTAACGGCCCGACGCCGTTTCTGCCGACGTCATAACGGCATCCGTGCCATCGAGCACGGCATTCGCCACGTCGGACACTTCCGCGCGGGTCGGCACGGCGTTGACGATCATCGATTCCATCATCTGCGTGGCCGTGATGGCCAGCTTGTTCGACGCGCGCGCCATCTTGATCATGCGCTTTTGCAAGGCCGGCACGGCCGCATTGCCCACTTCCACGGCCAGGTCGCCGCGGGCCACCATGATGCCGTCGGACGCGTCGAGAATTTCTTGCAGCGCAGGAATGGCTTCCGCGCGCTCGATCTTGGCGATCATCATCGGCTTGTGGTCCCACGCTTCGCCGGCGATATTGGCCAGCTGGCGCGCCATGACCATGTCGGTGGCGTTTTTCGGGAAAGACACGGCCACGTAATCGGCCTGGAAACTCATCGCCGTTTTCACGTCTTCCATGTCTTTCGCCGTCAGGGCCGGCGCCGACAAGCCGCCGCCCTGGCGGTTGATGCCTTTGTTGTTCGACAACTCGCCGCCGATCTTGACGGTCGTATGGATTTCGCTGCCGACGACCTTGTCGACCGTCAGTACGATGAGGCCGTCGTTGAGCAGCAGCACGTCGGCCGTGCGCAAGTCGCGCGGCAATTCCTTGTAGTCGAGGCCGCAGCGCTCGATGTTGCCCAGTTCGCCGTTCTCGCCCCATTTCGCGTCGAGGATGAACTTGGCGCCGTTTTCCAGGAAAATCTTGCCTTCTTCAAACTTGCCGACGCGAATTTTCGGGCCTTGCAAGTCGGCCATGATGGCCACTTCCCGGCCGCACAGGGCTGCCGCTTCGCGCACCATGCGGGCGCGGTCGATATGGTCTTGCGCCTTGCCATGCGAAAAGTTCAGGCGCACGACGTCGACGCCGGCCTTGAACATGCGGACCAGGGTATCGATATCGTTCGAAGCGGGGCCGATGGTGGAAACGATCTTGGTGGCGCGTTGCTGTACTTGCATGGTCATGGTTGCTGCTTTCTAAAATAAGTTGCTACAAGGGCCAGCCTTGTGGGCCGGCCGTCCTGGTGCGCTGGATCAGCGGTACTACGTTCTTACTTGGCCGCCATCAGGGCGACCGTCGTGTCGAGCATGCGGTTCGAGAAGCCCCACTCGTTGTCGTACCACGACGACACTTTCACGAGGCGGCCCGAAACCTTGGTCAGGGTCGAATCGAAATTCGACGAGGCCGGGTTATGGTTGAAATCGATGGAAACAAGCGGTTCCGTCTGGTACGTCAGGATGCCCTTCAGCGCGCCTTCCGACGCCGTTTTCAGCAAGGCATTCACCTCTTCCACCGTCGTATCGCGCTTGGCGATAAAGGACAGGTCGACCAGCGAGACGTTGATCGTCGGCACGCGGATGGCAAAGCCATCGAGCTTGCCATTCAATTCCGGCAAGACGAGGCCGACGGCGGCAGCGGCGCCCGTCTTGGTGGGAATCATCGAATGCGTGGCCGAACGGGCGCGGCGCAAGTCTTCATGCATCACGTCGGACAGCACCTGGTCGTTCGTGTAGGCATGCACGGTGGTCATCAAGCCCGATTCGATGCCGATGGCGTCGTTGAGCGGTTTTACTAATGGCGCGAGACAATTCGTCGTGCACGAGGCATTCGAGATGACCGCGTCCGTGGCTTTCAGCACCTGCTGGTTGACACCGAACACGATGGTGGCGTCCACGTCCTTGCCGCCCGGCGCGGAAATGATGACTTTTTTCGCCCCGCCCTTCAGGTGGGCCGACGCTTTTTCCTTGGTCGTGAAGAAACCCGTGCATTCGAGCACCACGTCGACGCCGAGTTCGCCCCACGGTATCAGGGCCGGGTCGCGCTGCGCGAAGACGCGGATGCGGTCGCCATTGACGAGCATATTGTCGCCGTCGATGGTGACGACGCCGGGAAACTTGCCGTGCACCGTGTCGTAGCGCGTCAAATGCGCATTCGACTTGGCGTCGCCCAGGTCATTGATGGCGACGATCTCGATATCCTGTTGCTTGCCGCCTTCATAAAACGCGCGCAAGACGTTGCGGCCGATGCGGCCATAGCCATTGATGGCAACTTTGATGGTCATGCTGTCTCCTTGATGTTTTCTGCTGAGTTCGTAAAGCCACCCAAAGTGCAACTGCTGGGGTCAGACCCGGCGGGTCTGACCCCGGATTTTCGGCGGCTCTGCCCTAAAAATTAACCGCTATTCCGCAACCCTGCCGCAATGCCATTGATCGACAAATGGATCCCCGTGCGCGCCGCCGCATCCTGCTTGCCCTCGCGGAAGCGTTTCAACAACTCCACTTGCACGTGATTGAGCGGGTCGATATAGGGGAAACGGTTGCGTATCGAACGCTGCATCAGCGGATTGGCCTGCTGTAACTCTTCCTGGCCTGTGATCAGCTTCAAGGCGTCCAGGGTGGCCGCGTATTCGGCGCGGATGCGCGTAAAGATGGCGTCGCGCAAGGCCTTGTCCTTGACCAGTTCCGCATACTTGCCGGCAATGGCGATGTCGCTCTTGGCCAGGACCATATCCATGTTCGACAGCAAGGACGTGAAGAATGGCCAGTCCGTGTACATGCCGCGCAGCACGTCCGCGCCATCGGTGGGATGGGCGGCCAGGTAGGCTTGCACGGCGAAACCGAAACCGAACCAGCCCGGCAGCATCAAGCGGCATTGCGCCCAGCTCAAGACCCAGGGAATGGCGCGCAAATCCTCGATGGACGTGGATTTCTTGCGCGAAGCGGGACGGCTGCCGATGTTCAGCGCGGCAATCTCCGCAATCACCGTCGATTCCCAGAAATACTGCTCGAAGCCATCCGTGCCATACACGAGGTCGCGGTAGGCGTTCAGGGCCGTGCCGGACAGCTCTTCCATCGCAGCCAGGTGGCCCGCGCCGGCCGAAGCCTTCGGCTGCAGCTGGGCCTGCGGCAGCAGGGTCGACTGGATGGTGGCGGCCACCAGCACTTCCAGGTTGCGGCGCCCCACTTCCGGGTTCGCATACTTGGCCGTGATGACTTCGCCCTGCTCCGTCAGCCGGATCTGTCCCTGCACGGCGCCTGCCGGCTGGGCCAGGATGGCTTCATAGCTGGGTCCACCGCCGCGTCCCACGGAACCGCCGCGGCCGTGGAACAGGCGCAGCTTGATCTGATACTCCTTGAAGACGGTCACCAGTTCGATCTCGGCCTTGTAGAGTTCCCAGCCCGACGTCAAAAAGCCGCCGTCCTTGTTGCTGTCCGAATAGCCGAGCATGACTTCCTGCTGGTCCGCGCGCGAGGCAAGCAAGCCACGGTAGAACGGCAAGCCGAACGCGCGCGCCATGATGGCGGGGCCGGCGCGCAAGTCGTCGATCGTTTCAAACAGCGGGATGATGTTGACGTCCGCTTCGCGGCTGTCCTGGCGCAGCAAGCCCACCTCTTTCAGCAGCAAGGCCACTTCCAGCAAGTCCGACACGCTGGCCGCCTTTGAGATGATGCAGTTCGGCACCGATTCCTTGCCGTATTTGACGTGGGCTTCGCGCACGGCGCGGAAGATGTCGAGTTCGGACGTGGTTTCTTCCGAGTATTGCGCATACGGCGACGCCAGCAGGCGTGGCGATTCCAGTTCGGCCAGCAGCAAGCTGATGCGCTGCTCTTCGTCGAGGTCCAGGTAGACGAGGCCCGGCTGGGCGCCCGCGAACAGTTCGCCCACGACACGCTCATGCACGTCGGAATTCTGGCGCAAGTCGAGCGGCGCCAGCGAGAAACCAAACACCTTGACGGCGCGGCGCAGCTGGCGCAAGCGGCCGCGTGCCAGTGCGCGCAAGCCATTGCTTACAAGCGAATGCTGGACCACGTCCAGGTCGGCCAGCAGTTCGGCAGCCGCGGCGTAAGGCTGCACACCGTCGGCTTGCTTGCCCTTGCCGGAAAGAACCACGCGCGTGTTTTCCAGGCGCGCATGGATGCCGTGCAGGGCACGGCGGTATGGTTCGTCGACGCGATGCGGCGACGCATCGGCCGAGCGTTCGGCCAGCGCGCGCAGCGGCTCGCTGCAGGCGTTCAGTATTTGCGCCAGCGACAGTTGCGAAGCGAGCTTGCGCAATTCGCCGAGGTAAAAGTCGAGCACCTTGTCGGCCTGCGTTTGCAGGGTGCTGCGCAGGATGTCGGCCGTGACGAACGGGTTGCCGTCGCGGTCGCCGCCTATCCAGCTGCCGACCTTCATGAAATTCGGTAATTCCGCATCTTCCCAGCGGGCATCGCGCTGGGCCAGCATGGTTTCCAGCGAAGAATACAATTTTGGCAGTTCGCGCAGAATCGTGTGGTCGTAGAACGACAGGCCATTGGCCACTTCATCCATGACGGACAGCTTGCTCGTACGCAGCAAACGCGTCTGCCAAAGGGTCACGATGCCGCGGCCCAGCGCTTCTTCGTTTTGCTCGGCTTCTTCCGGCGTCATCTGCACGCGGTCGCGCTCGCTCAACAGGCGGGCGATGGCCATCTGGCAATTCTGGATGCTCTTGCGCTGCACTTCCGTCGGATGCGCCGTGAAGACGGGGCTGACGAACGCATCTTCAAAGAAGGTTTCCAATGCATCTGCCTTGCCCGCGTCAAACACATTGCCGACGGCATGGCTGAGGCTACCCTGGCGCGGCGGCGAGCCGGCGATCAAGTGGGCGCGCGTGCGGCGGATGTGATGCTGGTCTTCCGCAATATTGGCCAGCAGCGAGAAATAGCTGAAAGCGCGCGTCAATTGCGTGGTTTCTTCCTGCGACAGCGCTTGCAGCGCGTCCGACAGCTGCGCGCGCGCCGCTTCATCATTGTCGCGGCGGAAACGGATGGCCAGCTGGCGCACATGTTCGATGCGCTCGAAGGCGGGGTCGCCCAGATGGTTGCGGATGGCGTCGCCCAGCAGACGGCCCAGCTGGCGGATATCGCTGCTCAGCAGCTCGTCTTTCACTTCATTCATTTGCATGGTATGTATTTCCTGGGGCGGCCACGGCGGCACCGCACAGATTGCGTAGTTCGCGCTTCCCGGCCCGGGAAACGCCCATCGTCGAATTTGTAGTAAATTTACCTTATTGCTTCACCATCCTCTTGATTTCCATCAAAAAAAATCCTACTCAAAGGGTCAACAAGGGCTTGCAAGCTGTTTGCCAGGGCAACAATATGAAAATTTACTACGCATTTAAGCGAAAGGCAATCAACTTTTGTCTTTCGAGGCGGAAAAGTGACGGCGCAACACACACGGCCGGCGCTCTCCTGTATGCTGCGGATGAAACAAGGATGTAATCCACATCTTTCACACACCTGACAAAAACGTAGCGAGCGGATGAGAGTTGTGGCCGAGATGCGCAGCTGTGCGGATGCACAGTGAGCATCGCAGGCCGCAAATCGCGACGCGCAGTAGCTTTGTCGGGTGTTTACTCTCTACTCCCATGCGACTGACTGCCTATACCGACTACACCCTGCGCACCCTGATGTACCTGGGCGTGCACCGCGACCGCCTCGTCACCATCCAGGACATCGCCGACCTGCATGCCATCTCGAAAAATCATTTGATGAAGGTGGTGCACCAGCTGGGCCTGTCCGGCATCGTGGAAACGGTGCGTGGGCGCAATGGCGGCCTGCGCCTGGCGCGCGATCCGGCCGAGATCAATATCGGCACCGTCGTGCGCGAGACGGAAAACGATTTTTTCATGGCGGAATGTTTTAACAAGGAAAACAATACCTGCCCGCTGACACCCGATTGCCTGCTGAAAGCCAAGCTGGGCCAGGCAACGGCCGCCTTCCTGGCCGTGCTCGACACGGTGACCCTGGCGTCGATACTCGAAGCGACGCCGGGCGCCCCCGCGCTGGCGGCCGGCGTGATTCCCCTGCGCGTGGCAAAGTAGGCGCGCCAAAAACAACAATGCCCGGCGAACCGGGCATTGTTTCCTGCAGAGACTATTTAAAACATCAATGCGCGCTGGCGCCTGCCGCGCCGATGCCCGTCTCCGAACGCATTTGCTGCGCTTCGTAGCCGGCGCGGTCGATGCGCGCGCGCGGGCTCTTGTCGAGCACCGAGAACAGCCAGATGCCGACAAAGCCGGCCGTCATCGAGAACAGCGCCGGCGAGGCGTAAGGAAACAGCGCTTCGCCATGGCCGAGCACGTCGACCCACACGGACTTCGACACCACCGTCAGCGCGACGGCCGTGGTTAAGCCGAGGAAGCCGCCGATGGTGGCGCCCCGCGTCGTGCAATCCTTCCACAGCACCGACATGAACAGTACGGGGAAGTTGGCCGAGGCGGCAATGGCGAATGCCAGCGAGACCATGAAGGCGATGTTCTGCTTTTCAAAGGCGATGCCGAGGACCACGGCGATGATGCCCAGCACGATCGTCGTCACGCGCGACACTTTCAATTCGTTGGCGCCCGTGGCCTTGCCCTTCTTGATGACGGTGGCATACAGATCGTGCGACACGGCCGACGCGCCCGACAGGGTCAAGCCCGCCACGACGGCCAGAATCGTGGCAAACGCGACCGCCGACATGAAGCCGAGGAAGACGTTGCCGCCCACGGCCTTGGCCAGGTGCACGGCCGCCATGTTGTTACCGCCCAGCAGCTTGCCGGCCGCATCCTTGAACTCGGGATTGGTGCTCACCAGCACGATGGCGCCAAAGCCGATGATGAAGGTCAGGATGTAGAAATAGGCGATCCAGGTGGTGGCCCAGAACACGGATTTGCGCGCTTCCTTGGCGCTCGGCACCGTGAAGAAACGCATCAAAATGTGCGGCAAACCGGCCGTGCCGAACATCAGCGCCATGCCGAACGAGATGGCCGAGATCGGGTCCTTGATGAAGGAACCAGGGCCCATGATGGCTTCCTTGGTGGCGTGCACGTCGACCGACTTGGCGAACAGCGCTTCCGGGCTGAAGTTGAATTGCGCCAGCACGGCAACGGCCATGAAGGTGGCGCCGCCCAGCAGCATCACGGCCTTGATGATCTGTACCCAGGTGGTGGCCGTCATGCCGCCGAACAGCACGTAGATCATCATCAAGGTACCGACAAGGACGACGGCGATCCAGTATTCGAGGCCGAACAGCAGCTTGATCAGCTGGCCCGCGCCCACCATCTGCGCGATCAGGTAAAACGCCACCACGACGAGCGTGCCGGACGCGGAAAAGATGCGGATCGGCGCCTGCTTGAAGCGGTAGGCGGCCACGTCGGCAAACGTGTAGCGGCCCAGATTGCGCAAGCGCTCGGCCATCAAAAAGGTGATGATGGGCCAGCCGACGAGAAAGCCGATGGCATAGATCAGGCCATCGTAGCCGTTCAAAAAGACGGCGGCGGAAATGCCGAGGAACGATGCGGCCGACATATAGTCGCCCGCGATGGCCAGGCCGTTCTGGAAGCCCGTGATGCCGCCGCCGGCCGTGTAGAAATCGGAAGCCGACTTGGTCTTCGCGGCCGCCCACTTGGTGACGAACAAGGTGAAGATGACGAAGGCGGCGAACATGATGATCGCCGTCCAGTTGGTCGGTTGCTTGACTGCCTGGCCGAGGTCGGCACCGGCCGCAAACGCGGCATTGCTGGCACCCAGCAAGGCCAGGACGCTCAGACAGGACACGCCGCGCAGCGCATGCTTGGCGGCGCTCATGCCTGCACCCGTGCCTGGATGGCGTTGCTCAGGTCGTCGAATTGCTTGTTGGCGCGGCGCACATAGATGCCGGTGACGAGCACGGTAAACACGATGACGAACAGGCCGATCGGCATGCCCCAGGTCATCACGCCGGCGCCCGTTTTCGTGGCCAGGAATTCCTTGTTGAAGGCGATGAGCAGGATGTAGCCGTAGTACACGAGCATCATCAGGCCCGTCAGCGCCCAGCCGAAGCGGGAACGCACCTTGACCAGCTGATGATAGCTGGGGTCGCTCTTGATTTTTTGAACCAGATCGTCATGCATTGTGTTGCCTCCTGTTATGTAAAAGCGTGCTCTTTTGTGCGAGCTTGGATTCACAGTACAGCGCGAGGCTTACCCGCCCCTTACGGCAGCGTTTTTTCTCGCGGGGACAACACAAGGCAGGCAGAAAAATCAGTTCAAGGCGGCAGCCGGTCCGAAGAATTCATGGTGCGTCTGCTGTTCCGGCACGCCCAGTTCGCGCAAGTATTGCTTGACGGCCCGCATGAACGGCTGCGGTCCCAGGAAATAGGCGTCGACGTCACGCGAGGCTGGCAGCCAGTTTTTCAGCTGCTCTTTATTCAGCAAGCCGACGGCATCCGGCGCATCGTGCTCGCCACCATGTTCCGCATAGCAGTAATAGCGCTGCAACTGCGGGTGCTGCGCGGCCAGCTCGTCGATCTGCGCGCGAAACGCATGCACGCCGTGGTTGCGCGCCGCGTGGATGAAGTGCACGGGACGCTTGCCGCGCAGGGCCGCCGTCAGCATGGCCAAGGTCGGCGTGATGCCCACGCCGCCGCTGATCAGCACCAGCGGCTTGTCGCTGTCTTTCAGCACGAAGTCGCCCGATGGCGGCGTCAGCTGCACAGTGCCGCCCGCCTGCACGTGGTCGTGGAAATGGTTCGACACCTTGCCGCCCGCTTCGCGCTTGACGCTGATGCGGTACGTCTGGCCATTGCTGGCGGCCGACAGCGAGTATTGGCGGCGCATGGGCACGCCATCGACGGTGGCCAGCACGCCGATGTACTGGCCGGGCGCAAAATCCAGCACGGCCTGGCCATCGGCGGGCGCCAGCAGGAAGGACGTGATCTCGCCGCTTTCCACCGTCTTGCTGCGCACGGTAAAGTCGCGCGCGCCGCTCCAGCCGCCGGGCGCGGCCGCCTGCGCCTTGTAGATGCGCCCTTCTTCGCCGGCCAGGATGTCGGCCAGCTGGCCGTAGGCCGCGCCCCAGGCGTCGATGACGGCATCGCTGGCCACCTCTGCGCCCAGCACTTCGCGGATCGCTTGCAGCAGGCTGGCACCGACCAGCGGATAGTGCTCGGCGCGAATTTGCAGGGCCACGTGCTTGTTGACGATGGTGGCCACCAGGTCACCCAGCGCATCCAGTTGATCGATATGCTTGGCATACATCAGCACGCCATTGGCCAGCGCGCGCTGCTGGTCGCCGCTGTGCTGGTGCGCCTGGTTAAAGTACGGCAGCACTTCCGGATGGTCGCGGAACAGATTCTTGTAGAAGTGGCGCGTCAGCGCTTCGCCACCCTGCTCGAGGATGGGCACGGTGGCCGTGATGATGGCGCGTTGTTCTTGGGTCAGCATGTAAAACTCCTGTGTGGATATGGGTAAGCGGTCTCAGGCCAGCGTCTCTACAGCTGGATATAACTCATGGTCTTCGCGGCGCATGCGCTGGAACAGCGCGTGCAGCACGGTATTGGCTTCGCTGCGGAAGGCTTCCGGTTCGGCTTCCAGGCGCACGGGCGTATTCCAGCGGCCGGCGAAATCGAGATAGGCGCCGGCGATGCCGTGCATCTCGTTTTCGTACTGGCGCCCCAGCTGGGCCACCTTGGCCACGCCGGACGCTTGCGCGGCCGGATACAGGTAGCGCTGCTCGACGGCCAGGTGCAGCTTGATCAAGCCGCTCATGGCGATGATCTGTTCGGCAATGGCCTGCGCCTGCGCGGCCACACCGCCGCGCGCCAGCTGGCGCAAGTCGTCGATGGCGGCCAGGATGGCCAGATGCTGCTGTTTGAATTTGTCGATATTCATGGCGTTTTTCTCTTGTTGAGTGTAGCCAGTGTAGCGGAATTGGCATAAACATGCAAATTACATGCATCTTTAAAGCTTCAACGTTTCCTGGAGGAATGTAAATCGACATGTGCCACTATGTGCGGCACAGAACACAAGCTTCCGCGATGCCTGCCTATAATTTGCTCATCACAGCGCGGGCCCGTTTGCGGCCGTGCCGCACCCTCCACTCAAGCCAAGGATGAGCATGAAAAACAAAACGGGCACGGGCCAGGCGCAGCAACTGGCCGGCATCATCAACGAACACCACACGGAACTGCTGGATGGCTGGATGGCCGGCCTGATCGCCCGCCTCGTGCGGCGCGACAAGATCGCGGAAAACGAGCTGCGCCAGCAGGCATCGCAATTGCTGCCGCTGCTGGCGGGCGCGCTGGAAAGCGGCGACTCGTTCGACATCGAAGGCGGCGCCTGGGACGATACGCGCCAGCTGATCGCGGAAATATCGCAGTCGCGCGTGCGCCAGGGCTATTCGCCGATCGACACGGCCAGCTTCATGTTCGCCCTCAAGGAACCGCTGTTCGGCTACCTGCGCAAGGCGATCACGGCGCAGCCGGAGCAGCTGGGCGATGCCATCGTCAGCACCAGCAAACTGTTCGACGAGCTGGGCCTGCTGACCATCGCCATCTACCAGAAGGCGCGCGAACAGGTGATTCTGCGCCAGCAGCAGGAATTGCTGGAACTGTCCACGCCCGTCGTGCAACTGTGGCAAAACGTGCTGGCCCTGCCCCTGATCGGCACCCTCGACAGCGCACGCACGCAGGTGGTGATGGAAAGCCTGCTGCAAAAGATCGTCGATACGGGCGCCCTGATCGCCATCATCGACATCACGGGCGTGCCGACCGTCGACACCCTGGTGGCGCAGCACCTGCTGAAAACCATCGCCGCCGCGCGCCTGATGGGCGCCGACTGCATTATCAGCGGCATCCGCCCGCAGATCGCGCAAACGATCGTGCACCTGGGCGTCAACCTGGAAGACGTGATGACCAAGGCCACTTTGGCCGACGCCTTCGTCGTGGCCCTGAAACGCACGGGCTCCAGCATCAGCTACCAGCAGCAAGCACACTGAGGAGCCTATGGAAAGAATCCCCATTTTACGCATGGGCCGTCTGCTGCTGGTGACGATACAGGTGGACATGCACGACCGCCTGGCGATGACCTTGCAGGACGACCTGACCACCCGCATCGTGACGGACCGTGCCACGGGCGTGCTGATCGACATTTCCGCGCTCGACATCGTCGACTCCTTCATCGGCCGCATGATCAGCAACACGGCGGCGATGGCGAAAATCCTCGACGCGCGCACCGTCGTCGTCGGCATGCAGCCAGCCGTCGCCATCACCCTGGTGGAACTGGGGCTGACCCTGGAAGGCGTGAGCACGGCGCTCAACGTGGAGCTGGGCATCAGGATGCTGGAACGGGGCGGCGCATGCGCATGACGGGGGCGCCATGCTAGGCGCGCAGGCACAGGAGCGGACTCAGACGGGAGGGCCGCAGACGCAGCAGATCCTGCCCCTGCACAGCGACGAAGACGTCGTGCGGCTGCGCAAGCAGGTGCGCGACAGCATGGTCGCCATGGGGTTTGGCCTGATCGAACAGACCAAGATCATCACGGCGGCCAGCGAGCTGGCGCGCAACACCCTGCGCTACGGCGGCGGCGGCGAAGCGCGCATCGCGCGCGTCTGCGATGGCGCGCGGCAGGGACTGGAGCTGCGCTTTGTCGATGCGGGACCGGGCATCGACGATATTCCCCTGGCGCTGACCGATGGCTACACCAGCGGCGGCGGGCTGGGACTGGGGCTGGGCGGCGCCAAGCGCCTTGCCGACGCATTTCACATCGACACGGCGCCCGGCGCGGGCACCACCGTCACCATCGCGAAATGGAAGCTGTTTTGAACCACCAGGAACCACAGCCTGACATTCTCAGGCAAAGAAGTTTTCCCATCGGCGAACCGAGCGAGATCGCCGCGGCCCGCCGCGCCGGCAACGAGCTGGCGCGCCGCATCGGCTTCGACGACGTGCGCACGGGCCAGCTGGCCATCATCATCAGTGAAGCGGCGACCAACATCGTCAAGCACGCACAGCGCGGCGAAATCCTGCTGCGCAAGGTGCTGCGCGGCGGCACCAGCGGCATCGAAGTGCTGGCCATCGACAACGGCCCCGGCATGGCCAATGTACGCCAGCACATGCAGGATGGCCATTCCACCACGGGCACCTATGGCGTGGGGCTGGGCGCGATACGCCGCCTGGGCCAGGAATTCGACCTGTACACGGCGCCTGGCAAGGGCACGGTGCTGATGGTGGTGGTCTGGGGGCAGCACGCCAGCAGCGCCATCCCCGCCCATCCGAACTGGCGCATCGGCGCCGTGTGCCTGCCGCTGGCCTCGGAACAGGTGTGCGGCGACGCCTGGAACGTGGTCTGCGAAGGCCATGAACTGAGCCTGATGGTGGCCGATGGCCTGGGCCACGGCCCGTTGGCGGCGCGCGCCTCGGAACGCGCCAGCGCCTTGCTGGAAACCGACACGCCCGGCTTGCCGCCCCTGCCCGCCCCCTTCATCGAACTGGCCCACGGCGCCCTGCGCACGACGCGCGGCGCGGCCATGGCGGTGGCGCATATCGACAGCGCGCGCCGCGAATTGCGCTATGCGGGCGTGGGCAATATCGCCGCCTGCGCCTTCGATGCGCAGCAGCGCCGGCATCTGCTGTCGCATAACGGCATCGTCGGCAGCAACCTGCGCAAGGTGCAGGAGTTCTGCTATCCATGGCAGCTGGGCACGACCTTGATCATGCACTCGGACGGCTTGCACACGCGCTGGGACCTGGAACAGTATCCGGGCCTGGCGCAATGCCACCCCAGCCTCGTCGCCGCCGTGCTGTACCGCGATTTTGCGCGCGGGCGCGACGACGTCACGGTGGTGGTGCTGCGCGAACATGAGGAATGCCAGGCCGTCACCGCGGAAAGGAGCGAAACAGCATGACGCAACGCATATTGACGGCCCATATCGGCAGCGAACTCGATGTGGTGGGCGCACGCCAGCGTGCGCGGCAGATCGCCGCCCTGTGCGGCTTCGGCGTGCAGGACCAGGTGCGCATCGCCACGGCCGTGTCGGAACTGGCGCGCAACGTCTATAACTACGCCGGCAGCGGCAAGGTGCATTTCGCCATCGACGGCCAGACGGCGCCGCAGGTGCTCAGCATCCGCATCGAGGACCAGGGTCCCGGCATCGCACAGCTCGACAAGATACTGGCCGGCACCTACCGCTCGCCGACGGGCATGGGCCTGGGCATCCTGGGCGCCCAGCGCCTGATGGACCGCTGCCATATCCACAGCACGCCCGGCGAAGGCACGCAGATCACGCTGCACAAGCTGTTCCCGCGCGACGCGCGCCTGCTCGACGGAAGCATGATCGGCACGCTGTCCGGCAGCCTGCAGGCGCTGCCTTCGGATATCACGCTGTCCGAAGTGCAGCAGCAGAACCGCGAGCTTTTGACCACGCTGGCCGAACTGAAGACGCGCCAGGACGACCTGCTGCAGCTGACGCGCGAGCTGGAAGACACCAACCGCGGCGTGGTGGCGCTGTTCGCGGAACTCGACGAAAAAGCCGACCACCTGCGCCGCGCCGACCAGATGAAATCGCGCTTCCTGTCGAACATGAGCCATGAATTCCGCACCCCGCTCAGCTCCATCCGCGCCCTGTCCAAGCTGCTGCTCGACCGCATCGACGGCGATCTGTCGGAAGAGCAGGAAAAGCAGGTGATGTTCATCCTGCAAAGCGCCGTCAGCCTGAGCGACCTGGTCAACGACCTGCTGGACCTGGCCAAGATCGAGGCGGGCAAGGTCGACGTGCACGCCAACAGCTTCCAGGTGGCCGACCTGTTCAGCGCCCTGCGCGGCATGCTGCGCCCGCTGCTGGTGTCCGAGTCGCTCACCCTGACCTTCATCGACCCTGACCCGGCGCTGCACATCCATACGGATGAAGGCAAGCTGTCGCAAATCCTGCGCAACTTCATCTCCAACGCCCTCAAGTTCACCGAGGCCGGCGCCATCGTCGTCAGCGCCACGCCCTTGCCGGAGCAGGACGCCATCCGCTTTTCCGTCTCCGACACGGGCCTCGGCATCGATGCCGAAGACGTGCAGCTGATCTTCGAGGAATTCAGCCAGGTGGAAAACCACATGCAGCGCAAGGTCAAGGGCACGGGCCTGGGCCTGCCCCTGTGCCGCAACCTGGCTACACTGCTCAATGGCACGGTGTCCGTGGAAAGCACGCCTGGCGAGGGCTCGCTGTTTTCCGTCGTCCTGCCCACCAGCTACCATGCGCCCGAAGGCAGCCTGCCGCCATGCGCGCCGGCCAACGACAATGGCAACGACCAGCGCGTCGCCGTGCTGGTGGTGGAAGACAATCCGCCCGTGCGCCTGCTGTATGAAAAGTTTTTGGCCGGCAGCGAATTTCGCGTCGTTCCCGCGCGCAGCGTGCGCGAGGCGCAGGAGCGCTGGGAACAGCAGCGCCCCGCCGCCGTCATCCTCGACATCCTGCTGCACGGCGAAACGGCCTGGCACTGGCTGGCCGAGCTGAAAAACGACCCGCTGCGGCGCCAGGTGCCCGTCATCGTCGCCACCGAGATCGACGACGTGCGCAAGGGCCTGGCCCTGGGCGCCGAGGCCTACTACATCAAGCCGCTGTCGCGCCAGCAATTGCTGGCGACCCTGCGCGCGCTGATCGGCAATACACATCACCGGCAAGAGCCGGCTCCGCCGCAAGGCACAACCACATGGGACAATGCGCATGCTACCGGATAACAACAGCGATGCTCTGATCCTGAACGTCGATGACAGCGACGGCGCACGCTACGCCAAATCGCGCATCCTCAAACGCGCCGGCTTCAAGGTCATCGAAGCGTCGAACGGCGGCGACGCGCTGCTGCGCGCCCGCCAGGACCGCCCCAACCTGATCCTCCTCGACGTCAAGCTGCCCGACATCAACGGCCTGGAAGTGTGCCGTCAGTTGAAGGGCGGCGCCGAGACGAACACCATCCTGGTGCTGCAGACGTCCGCTTCCTGCATCGGCACGGCCGACAAGATCCGCGCCCTCGATGGCGGCGCCGACAATTATCTGGTCGAGCCGATCGAGGCCGATGAACTGATCGCCAACGTCAAGGCGCTGCTGCGCCTGGGACGGGTCGAGCGCGCGCTGCGCGACGTGGACCGCCGCAAGGATGAATTCCTGGCCACCCTGGCGCACGAATTGCGCAACCCGCTGGGCCCCATCCGCACGGCGCTGGCCCTGCTGTGCAAGCTCGACCCGGTCGTGCCGGCAGTGCAGGACAACGCGCGCCGCACCATCGGGCGCCATACCGACCACCTGGTGCGCCTGGTAGACGACCTGCTCGACGTATCGCGCATTTCGCAGGGCAAAATCTCGCTGCAATGGGAAAGCGTGAGCCTGGCCAGCGTGATCCGCAGCGCGCTGGAGACGAGCTCGCACAGCGTCGAGGCGCGCGGCCATGCGCTGGACGTGAACCTGCCCAAGGAAGAACTGTGGGTCTGCGGCGACGCCGTGCGCCTGTCGCAGATCGTCGCCAACCTGCTGCTCAACGCGGCCAAGTTCACGGCGCCGGGCGGGCGCATCGCCATCACCGCCGTGCGCGAAGGCGACAACGTGCGCATCCGCCTGAGCGACAACGGCATCGGCATCGCCGCCGCCAGCATCGACAGCATCTTCGGCCTGTTCGAGCAGAGCGGCCACTCGCCCGACCGGGTGCAGGACGGCCTGGGCATCGGCCTGTCGCTGGTGCGCAATCTGGTGACCTTGCACGGCGGCCAGGTCAGCGTGCACAGCCCTGGCGTGGGGCTGGGCAGCACCTTCGAAGTCATCCTGCCGCTCGATGCCAACCTGCCGCAGCCGGCCGCGCCAGCGCCGGAGGCGGCCACCAGCAGCAGCCAGCGCATCCTCGTTGTCGACGACAACTGCGATGCGGCCGACACCCTGGCCGAACTGCTGGAAATGTACGGCCACACGGTGCGCACGGCCTACACGGGCACGCAGGCAACCGAGCGCACCCTGGAATTCAAGCCCGACATCGTCTTTCTCGACATCGGCCTGCCCGACATGAGCGGCTACGACGTGGCCGTCAAAATGCGCCAGCTGCCGATACCGCAGCAGTTCCTGCTCGTGGCGCTGACCGGCTATGGCCAGGAACACGACCGCCAGGCGGCCCTGGCGTCGGGTTTCAACGAACACTTCGCCAAGCCTGTCGATTTTGGCAAGCTGGCCATGCTGGGATTGCATATCGCACCGTGAGCGCGGTGGCGGCTGCGTGTTGCCAGGGCGTCCGCTATAATCGGCGGCCGCCCCACCACTGGAATCACGCCATGAAAACCCGCACGCCGCTGCTGCGCATCACCATGATACTGGGCGCCCTGCACGCCCTGCTGGGCTGGCTGCTGCTGCCTGCCCTGCCCGTCGGCCTGGCCGGCTGGCTGCTGGGCGGCCTGGTCTTGCTGGCTTCGACCATGCTCATGCCTATGACCATCTTCGCGCGCGCCGTCACCAACGATGGGCGCCTGGCCGACCGCTTGAGCTGGGCCGGCTCGCTGTGCATGGGCTTTTTTTCCTCGCTGTTCGTGCTCACGGTGCTGCGCGAGCTGCTGATGCTGATTCCCGCCGCCCGCCAGCACGCGCAGGCGTCCGCCGTGCTTGTCCTGCTCCTGGCGCTGCTGGCCACCGCCATCGGCTACCTCAACGCCCGCAGGGTGGCGCGCGTGCGCGAGGTCGACGTGCCCATCGCCGGCCTGCCGGCCGCCTTGCAGGGCTTGACCATCGTGCAGCTGAGCGACATCCACGTGGGCGCCACCATCAAGCGCGCCTACGTGGAAGCCATTGTCGCGCGCGCCAACGGCCTGCGGGCCGACATCATCGCCATCACGGGCGACGTGGTCGACGGCACGGTGGCGCAACTGGCCAGCCACACGGCGCCGCTGGGCGAGCTGCGCGCGCGCCATGGCGTCTTCCTCGTGACGGGCAACCACGAATACTATTCGGGCGCCGCGCCGTGGGTGGCGGAGTTCCGCCGCCTGGGCTTGCGCGTGCTGATGAACGAGCACACGGTGCTCGAACACGACGGCGCACGCCTGGCCCTGGCCGGCGTCACCGATTTCAACGCGGCCAGTTTCGACCCTGCCCAGAAAAGCGACCCGCAAGCGGCCATCTCCGGCGCACCCGCCGATATCCCCCGCATTCTGCTGGCGCACCAGCCGCGCAGCGCGCCCGGGGCCGAAGCGGCCGGCTACGATCTGCAACTGTCGGGCCACACGCACGGCGGACAATTCTGGCCCTGGAATCTGTTCGTGCCGCTGCAGCAGCCGTATGTGGCGGGCCTGCACCGGCAAGGCCGCTTGTGGATTTATGTGAGCCGCGGCACCGGTTACTGGGGCCCGCCGAAACGCATCGGCGCGCCGGCGGAGATTACGAGACTGAGGCTGGTGGCGGCGTAGAACCTAATCGGCCCAGCTGGCCATCCACACCTCAAAACGCGCCGCCACGGCCGGCGGATTCAATCGTTCCATCGCTCCTTCCACCGCCTCGCTGTCGCTGACCTCGAACAGCAGCACGAAATCGTCGCGCTGCGCGCCCGCACCAAAACAGCCTTCGGCATCGAGCTGCGCCAGCGCCGCGATGCAGGCGTCGAACACGCCGCTGCGGAAGGTATCGAAATCGACGTCGAAGGGCAAGTCGCGGTGCGCCTGCAGCAGCAAGCGGTAGGCGCTGTCGAAATACGCGACCCCGTCATCAAACGCCCATTCCGCCGGATTCCACAGCATCTCTTCGCCGTACTCCGAGGCCGCCAGCGCTTCGCAGCTGTTGGCCGCCGGGCCGATGGTCATGGCGCTGTCGTCGCTGACGAGCGCGAAAGCGTCGATGTGCTGATCAGGATGGGCACGGCGCACGGCCCCAAATGCCCGGCGCGCGGCGTCCGCCACCAGGGTGTGCAGCAGCGCGAAATCAAAGACGGCCGGGTCGATGAGCATGCCGCGCGCCAGGGTATGGCCACCGGCGACAGCAGCATCGCAATGGGACAGATAGGCAGCCTGCGCTTCGGCGACGCTCGCATACTGCGTGCGCGTCTCCGCGCCCCAGGTCATGGCCGCGCCGCTGGCCGTCCACACGGTGGTGCCGAACACGCGCGCTTCCTGGAAGCGGGCCGGCTGATCATGGTCAAAGGTGTAAAACAGGCTGTAGTTGTCAGGCATAAGATTTTTCATCGATTAATCGGGCCGTATCTGCGCGGCGAAATCGCGCTGGCGGAACTGTTCCAGCAAAAAATCGACGAACACGCGCGTCTTTGCGGGCAGCAGTTTCTTGCTCGGATAGTACACGGACAAAGGGCCGGAATCGGCATGCCAGCCGGGCAGCAGCCGGACCAGGGCGCCGCTGCGCAAATGGGCCAGCGCGTGCGGCATGGGCAGCAGCGCCACGCCGACGCCAAGAATGGCCGCCTGCGCCATCGCTTCCGGATCGTCGAAAATGGCGCGCGGCCGGCATTCGGCCACGCCTTCGCCGCCCGAACCGTCGCGCAGTATCCAGCTGCGCAATCGGCCGCTGCCGGCCGAGCGGCGCGCCACGCCGTCGAATTGTGCCAGGTCCGACGGGTGCATGGGCATGGCCTTGCCCCGCATGAAGGCGGGCGATGCCGTGGCGACGATGTGGGCGTGGCCCAGTTCGCGCGCCACCACGCCCGGCGTCAGCTCGATGCCGCCGCCGATGGCCACGTCAAACCCTTCGCCGACCAGGTCCACTTGCCGGTTGTCGAAATGGCAGTCGGGAATGACGCCGGGATAGCGCGCGATGAAGTCGCCCAGCAAGGGCACCACATAGCTGCGTCCGAACGACGGCGCCATACTGATTTTCAGTATGCCGGCCGGCTGGCCGCCCTCTTCCGCCACGCCGGCAATCGCTTCGCGCAAGGTGGACAGGGCACCGCCGATCTGCTGCAGGAAGCGCTCGCCCCCTTCCGTCAGGGTCAAACGGCGTGTGCTGCGCTGGAACAGCCGCAACCCCAGGCTCGCTTCCAGCCGCGCCACGTTCTTGCTGACGGCCGCTGGCGTCAGGCCCAGGCGGCGCGCGGCGGCCGAAAAGCTGCCCAGCTCGGCAGACAACACAAACGATTGCAAGTGATTGAGGGCTTCCATGCGCCTATTCTACCCGCTCATTTGATACCAATGGTTGAAAGTGATTGTAGCGATTCATGGCTAGCGCGGCAGGAATGAAAGGCAGATACTGAATTCCTCGACTCCCCACTCAGAAAGCTCATCATGCAAACCCAAGCCACCATCAGCACCTCCCTGCCACTGCAAGACAAGATCGCGTTCGTGACGGGCGGCTCGCGCGGCATCGGCGCCGCCATCGTACGCCGCCTTGCCAGCCAGGGCGCCAACGTCGTCTTCACCTATCAAAGCTCCGCCGCCGAAGCGCAGGCGCTGGCCGCCAAAGTGGAGGCAGCCGGCGGCAAGGCCCTGGGCGTGCAGGCCGATGCGGCCGACGCCTCCGCCCTGACGGCGGCCATCGCCAAGGTGGCGGCGCAGTTTGGCCGTGTCGACATCCTCGTCAACAATGCGGGCGTGTTCCTGCCTGGCGCCATCGACGATTTTTCGCTGGAAGACTTCGACAAGACCTTGAACGTCAACGTGCGCGCCGTCTTCGTCGCCATCAAGGCGGCCGTGGCGCACATGCCGACGGGCGGGCGCATCATCAATATCGGCAGCACGAATGCGCACCGCATGCCGTTCGGCGGCGCGGCCGCCTACGCCATGAGCAAATCGGCGCTGAGCGGCCTGACGCAAGGCCTGTCGCGCGACCTGGGCCCGCGCGGCATCACCATCAATAATGTGGAACCGGGCCCCGTCGCCACGGACATGAACCCGCCGACGGGCGACTTTGCCGACCTGATGCACGGCCTGATGGCCCTGGCCCGCCACGGCACGGCCGATGAAATCGCCGGCATGGTCGCCTATCTGGCCAGCGCGGAAGCGGCGTTCGTCACGGGCGCCGGGCTGAAGATCGATGGCGGTTTTGCCGCCTGATCGAGTCCGAACATCAGCGAGCGGTGCGCCGCCACGCCGGCCATGGCGCCATCGGCCACCGCAAACGCCACGCTGCCCGCCATGCGGCCCGCGTCACCGCAGCAAAAGACGCCAGGCACGCTGCTGGCCTTTTGCTCGTCGGTGCGCACGAACGGTCCCATGAGCCCCTCTTCCAGCGCGCAGCCCAATTCGCCGGCCAGGGAACTGGCCAGGCGGGTGCGGGTCGCCACGAACAGGCCGGCCATCGCGTGGCGGCTGCCATCGGCCATGACCACGTCGGCCACCGCGTCGATCCGCGCCACGGCCGTACGCACCAGCTTGACGCCGCGCACCTCCAGTTGCGCCAGCTGCGCCGCATCAGGCTCGAACGCGCCATTGAGGAAAAAAGTGACCGTGCCCCAGTCGGGCAGCATCAAGGCATGGTGCATGGACAGGGGGCCGGTGGCCAGTACGCCGATGGCGCCCTGCTCCAGTTCATAGCCGTGGCAATACGGGCAGTGAAAGACGCTGCCGCCCCAGCGCTCGGCCAGGCCATCGACGGGCGGCAGTTCATCGATCACGCCGGTGGCCAGCACGAGGCGGCGGCCGTGGACGACATGGCCGTCCGCCAGGGTCACGCCGAAGCCATCGCCATCGCTGCTGGCCGCCGCCTGCACGGCCATGCCGTCCAGCCAGGTGACGGTGGCATACGCCATCAACTGCGCCTTGCCCTCGGCCGCGATGGCGGCCGTGCCGCTGCCGTCCTGGGTCAGGAAACCGTGGGAATGGCTGGCGTAACGGTTGCGCCGCTGGCCGCCGTCGATCACCAGCACGCGGCGGCGGGCGCGCGCCAGTTGCGTGGCGGCGGACAGACCCGCGTAGCTGCCGCCAACGATGATGGCATCGAACGGGATGCCAGGCGATTCAGGAATGTGCATGTGGTGCTCCTTTGTGGGTGGCGTATTGTTGGCTGAAACGGTCGGCCAGGTCGGCCAGGGTGACGGCGCCAAAGCGCTGGATCAGCAGCGCCTCGGCTTCATCGAAGGCGCCGGCCAGCGACTGGTTGACAACCTGCTCGACCAAACAGCCCGGCTGATCGACACGGTTGCCCATGGCGAAGATGGTGGGCGAACCCACGGCCACGTAGATGTCTTGCAGGGTCACCTTGTGCAGGTCGCAGACGATGCGCCAGCCGCCGCCATGGCCCTTGTCCGACGCCACGTAGCCGCGCTCGCGCAAGCCAGCCATCACGCGCCGCACCAGCACGGGGTTCGTATCCAGGTAGCCGGAGAGTTCCTCGGACGTCATCGGGCGTCCCGCATGGGCCATGTGCAGCAGCACATGGAGGATCGATGATAGTTTGCTGTCGCGCCTCATGTAACTAATGATAGTACATAATCCCCACAGATGCAAACCAGTTGCAAATTTTTGCGTAAAAAAGGGCCAGACTTTTCAGTCTGGCCCCAGCCTTTGCTTCAGGACGTCTTTTTACGCTGCTGATGTTTCCTTGCGCCTGCGACCCCGCCACCACAGCAGCAAAGCCAGCAGCACCAGCACGCCGACGATGATGCCCGCGCGGGCCAGGCCGATCAGGTTCGACGGTGCGCCGCCATTGCGCAAGGTCGTCACCTGCTCCGCCGTCACCTTGATGGCGGGATTGCCGTACATCCGCTGCACGTAATTGCCGAGGGTGACGATCTGCTCGTCCGACAGGGTCTGGCGAAATGCGGGCATCAGGTGGCCGGCATGGCTACCCTTGCCACCCTGCCGTTCCACGCCATCGAGTATCGCCATCACCAGGTTATTGCTGTTGCCGCGGCCCGTCGCCGAGTTGTGGAACAGGGGCGGCAAGCTGCCATCGAAACTGCCCTCGCCCTTGGCCTGGTGGCAGCTGGCGCACTGCGCATCGTAGAGCTGCGCACCCGACATCGTGTTCAGGTTTTGCGGCAGCGGCACGCCGCGGATGCTGCTCAACTCGTCGCCAGCCTGGCCCCATTGCGTCACCGGTTTCACGTCCGCCTTGTCGCGGATGGCGGGCACGCTCTTGATGTAGTGCGCGATGGCGTTCAAGTCCGCGTCGCTCAGGTGCTTGAGGCTATGGTCGATGGCCTCGGCCATCGGGCCTGCCGCCTGGCCCCGGTGCGCGGCGCGGCCCGAGCGCAGGTAGCCGGCCAGTTCCTGCTGGCTCCAGCTGCCGATGCCGCTGTTGACGTCCGACGTGATGTTCGGCGCATACCAGGTGCCCAGGTCGGCGCCGCCCAGCTCCTTCGACAGCTGCTCGGCCATCAGCGCGTTGCGCGGCGTATGGCACGTGGCGCAGTGGGCCAGGCCTTGCGCCAGGTAGGCGCCACGGTTCCACTCCATGCTTTTCGACGCATCGGCCACGAACGGTTTTTTATCGAGGAAGAGCAGATTCCAGCCCGCCATCGACAAACGGATATTGAACGGGAATGGCAAGTCCGTCTTTTGCGCCGGCGCCGTGTCCACTGCCGCCACGCCATGCATGAAGTAGGCGTACAGGGCGGCCGTGTCGTCATCCGTCACCTTGGCGTAGGCCGTGTAGGGCATGGCCGGGTACAGATTGGCGCCGTCGGCCCGCACGCCGTGGCGCACGGCGGCGGAAAACTGCGCCAGCGTGTAGTTGCCGATGCCATGCGTTGTCGACGGCGTGATGTTGGTGGCGACGATGGCGCCCAGCGGCGTGGCCAGGGCCAGGCCGCCCGCCATCGGCTTCCCGCCAGGCACGCTGTGGCAGGCGATGCAGTCGCCGGCCGTGGCCAGGTAGCGGCCGCGTTCGATCGCCTGCACGTCCGCGCCCGGCGCTTGTGCCGCCAGCACGGGCAAGGCCAGGGACAGCAAGGCGGCGCCGGCCGCCAGTCTGAAGATCGCCATCATGCCGTGCCTCCCTGTTGTTCGTCGAGGATATGCTTGACGGTGCGCAGGGCCACGGCCAGGCCGTTTTCCGTCGAATTGCAGGTGCCGGACGTGGGCAGCACGCCCGTGCTGCACAGGAACAGGTTGGCGTGGTCGAAAGTACGGCCCCACTGGTCGCATACGGCCTTGGCCGGGTCGGAACCCATCGACAGGGTGCCGCAGATGTGCTGGTTGTTGGCGAACACGCCTTCCTTGCTGTGACGCAGATTGGTGCCGCCCATCAGCTTGGCGATGCGCTCGAAATCCTGCTTCGAGCGCTCGTGGCCCCGCTTGGTGTACTCGTCGATCGCATAATGCGCCTGTGGCTTGGGAATGCCCATGGCATCTTTCTCGCTGCTGAGGGCGATGCGGTTTGCCGGGTTCGGCAGTACTTCCAGCACGTTTTTCAAGCTCATTTCACGCGCCGAGCGGAAACGCAGCTGCTGTTCGAATGCTTCGCCAAACACACCCTTGCCGATCAATTCCCTGGTGGCGCCATCGACTCTCGAGATGTTCGTGAAATCCAGGCGGTACGGCGAATGCCGGCTGCGGAAATCGCCATCGCGCATGGTGTTGATGGAATTGGGGCTTTGCGGCCCCCGGCCCAGCCACAGGTCTTCATCGGCGTCGAAGGTGATCGAGGTGCTCGGGTGGTCCATCAGGTTGCGGCCCACCATGTCGCTGCTGTTGGCCAGGCCGTTCGGGTATTTGTCCGAGGCGGAAACGAGCAGCAAACGGGGGCTTTCAATGCCGTTCGCGGCCAGGATGAAGGTCTTGGCCGTGACCCGGTGGCTCTTCTTGTCGACGTCGTAGTACAGGGCGGCCGTGATGCGGCCCTGCGCATCGTGTTCCAGCTTGTAGACGTTGGCGTTGCAGACGATCTTGACGCCCGCTGCTTCCGCCTGCAGCGCGGCGATGCCGCCATGGTATTGCGCGTCGATGGGGCAGATCGGCTGGCAGCTGTTATTGCCGCAGCAGGCCGGGCGGCCATCGTAGCTGACGCTGTTGCGCGCCACCGTGTTGCCAACCACCTTGAACGACGGGTCGAGGCGCTCGCGGATGCGGCGCATGGCGTACGGTTCCGTCACGGAGTCCATTGGGAATGGCTGCTTGCGCGGCGAACCCGTGTTCTCGGCACCCGAAACGCCCATGATCTCTTCCGCTTCCTGGTAGAACGGCTCCAGATCTTCATAGCTGATCGGCCAGTCGACGCCCACGCCATACAGGGTATGGATGCGGAAGTCGTTCGGCACGTTGCGCCACGCTTGCGCGGCCCAGTGCCACGAAGTGCCGCCGAACTGACGGATGTATTCGGCCGGGTATGGATACGGGCCGGCCTGCACCAGGTAGCCGTTGTCCTTCGGCTGGTAGATCGGGTGCGGCGCCGTGGCCACCGATGGATACGGCGACATCCAGTCGCTGCGGCGCGTCGTGTTGCGGAAACGGGCGACGATTTCGCCGCGCGACACGCGCGGACCCGCTTCCAGTATCAGCACCGAGGCACCGGCCAGCGCGAGCTTGCGCGCAGCCAGCGAACCGATGATGCCGGAGCCGATCACAAGGTAATCGGCGGAGAGTTCTTCAGCCATGATGGCTCCTTAAATTGGTTTTCTGGCCCAGCTGCCGTAGGCGCCGTAGGAATACGTGGGAGGTTTGAGCACGTCGGCGACGACGGCCGCGTTCAAGGCCTGCTCGTAGGCGACGCAGACGGCCGCCTCGCCCGTGCCGACGATGCCCAGGTACCAGGCGCTGGCGATCTGGCGCGGCAAGGCCGCCAGCGGCGACTGGGCCGGGTCCAGCGCGTCGAGCGCTTCCTGCAAGCCGGCCGCCTGCAGGCCCTGCGCATTGATCAGCGCCAGCAGCGCACGCACCTTCGCGGGGAAGGCGGCGTCCTGCGCCACCAGCGCGTCATACAGGCGTGTGGCCAGCACAGGGTCGAGCACCTGGCGCCCGACCAGCATGGCCGACACGCCGAGGAAAGCGCCCTGCTCCGCATTGGCGACCGGTTCGGCCAGCGCCCAGGGAATCAGCGCCGCGGCCGACGCCGACAGCAGGCCGGCCAGCACCATGCGGCGGCCGGGATTCAGAGGGCCGCGGCCCTCCTTATTGTGTGTAGCGTCCAATTGAAGCTCCCGTGAGTTCAGCAACCGTTCAGAAAGAATGCTTGAGACCGACCATCACCACCGTCTGCCCGCCGTTCGACGACGGCGTGCCGTTTTGCGAATCGCCGACCGAGGCGACGGCGTTGACGATCGCGCCGTCCTGGCCCAGGGTCTGGCCGCGCGCCAGCTGGCGCGCTTCGATCAGATAGATCGCCGTGCGCTTGGACAGCGCGTAATTCTGTTCGAACGACAGCTGGCGGTAGCGCGCGCGATCGGCGATGCCGTTGGCGTGGCTGGCGAAGGTGTCGCTGTAGCCGGCGGACAGGAACCACTGCGGCGTCAGCTGGTAGCTCGAGATCAGGCCGGCAGTGTTGAAGATGACCGTGTCGCGGAAGGCCGAGCGGCTGCCCGCCTGGTATTGCACGTTGCTGGCATTCGCGCCCACCATCCACTTGCCCATGGTGTAGCGCGCGCTGGCGGCGATGAACGTTATGCTTTCCGCCGAGGCGTAGCCCTGGTTGAGGGCCGAGATGCCGAAGCTGCCCGATGCGTTATCGCTCCAGCCGGCGCCGTTCTTCCCATTTTTCAGTTTCAGGTAGCCGAGCGCGAATTCGGCTGGCGACGTGCTGTACTTGACGGCGGCGCTGAAGCTGCTGCCCACGGCATTGCCGTCGGCCGCTTCGCCAAAGCCGTATTGCGCGCTGGCCTGCAAGCCACGCCAGGCGGGCATGCTGTAGGTGACGGAATTGCTGATGCGCACGGTCGTGTCGAGGCCGTCGATGTCGCCCGGGTGGGCGCCGGTGGCGCCCGTCAAGACGTTGCTCGACGCCAGGGAACCCACGAGCAGGTAGTACGGCGTGTACTGGCGGCCCGCCGTCACGGTGCCGTAGGCTGCCGATTGCAAGCCCACATAGGCCTGGCGGTTGAACAGGGCGCTGGCCGAACTTTGCGCGCCTGTATCGCTTTCAAAGCCGTTTTCCAGCAGGAACAGCGCCTTCAGGTCGCCGCCCAGGTCTTCCACGCCCTGGAAACCGATCTTGCTGGCGGACAAGCTGCCGCTGCGCATATAGGTAGTCGACTTGCCGCCCTGGTTGCTCGCGTACGCGGTGGCCGCGTCGACCACGCCGTAGATGGTGACATTGCTTTGGGCGCAAACGTTTGCGCCGACGAGCGTGGAGACGGCGAGCGCCGCAGCGCGCATGCATGGTGTGTTCATTTTTTTCCTGACTTTGCTGTTTTATCTGGCGAAATACGGGCGTGGCGCCGCGTTGCCGCCCCATCCATGGATATGGGCGTCCGCTGTTCTTCTTGACTTGGATCAAGTGAAGCAAATTATACGCTTATTTACTCATATGTAAGTGATTGACTGTAGGGCTTAGTCTTATAGCAAAACTTTCTTGTGTCTTATAGCAAATCCGGCAGACGTGCGGACGCACGCCCGGCAGCACGGGGAAATCACAGGAACAGGCATGGAAAAAGCAGCGGCAGCGCATGCTGAAAAACACGCGCCCGAAGGCCGTACGGAAAGGGAAAGATGGGAGCGGGGTTGCCGCTCAGCGCAGGATGGCGGGCGCCACCGGCAGAGTTTCAAGAGCAATAAACGCTTCCAGGGCGCGGCGCATGTCTTCAAACACTTGCTTGCCGTACGCCGCTTCCAGATGCGCATATTGCAGGTCGATCAGCTTACCCATCTGCATCAGCAAACTGGCGCCCGCTTCGGACAGGTGCACCTTGCGGCGGCGTTGGTCGCCTTCGAACTTGCTGCGCCCGATCAGGCCGATCTCTTCCATGCGCGCCAGGATGCCGCTCATGCTGGGGCTCGAAATCTGGCAGATCTCGCACAGCTCGCGCGGTTCCAGGGTCGGGCTTTCATTCAGCGCGCGCATGATGCGCCACTGCTGCTCCGTCACGCCGAAGTGATTGAGGATGGGGCGGAAATGCTGGAGCAGGCTGTCGCGGGCCTTCAGCAGCAGTTGCGGCATGTTCGGATAACGGATCGGTAGCTGCAAGTGGAACTCCTGGGTGGGCCAGCACAATGAGCGTCATTATACGACTGGCCCGCGGACAATAGCGGCAAAATTCCCCTTCCCTGCCGCTCCCGTGCCATGGCGTCAGCTTTTGGCTTTTCTCTGCTCGGGGATGAAGTGTTCGCGCACGGCCTTGGCCAGCAAGTCCGGCGGCAGCAAGCCCTGCCCCAGCAGGAAGTTGTTGAACGCCAGGCGGTCGAATTTCTCGCCCAGCGCCAGCTCCGTTTCCGCGCGCAGCTGCAGGATGCGCGTATAGCCATAGAAATAGCTGCCCGCCTGGCCCGGCATGTTGAAGGTGTAGCGGTCCAGCTCCTGGCGCGCCATCGGTTTCGACAGCATCACTTCATCCGTCAGGATGCGCCCCGCTTCCTCGCGCGTGACCTGCCCCAGGTTCAGCATCGGGTCGAGCATGGCGCGCGCCGCGCGCAGCATGCGGAACTGCAGCGCGATGAACTGGCCTTCGGCCGGCTCGTACGGGATCATCTCCGCTTCCGCGTACAGCGCCCAGCCTTCGACGTTGACGCTGTTGAACGCGTACAGGCTACGCGCCTGCGATACGCCCCGCTCCACCATGGCGCTGAACTGCAGCTCGTGGCCAGGGCGGCCTTCATGCGCGCTCAGGGTCCAGGCGGCGCCCGCGAAATTGAAATCGTCATACGCTTCGCCCTTGCCGCTGGCGGCCGGATTGCTGACGGGGAGGACGAACTGGCCGTGCTCGCCCGTATTGCCAATCAGCGGAGGCGGACGCATATGCGGCGCCGGCTGGGCCGCCGATTCTGCGGCGGACGCCAGGCGCATGGTCATGGCGCGGGCAGGAATATCGACCACGCGCTGCCAGGCGATGCGCTGTTCCAGCTGCGTATTGACACCCTTGTAGTGCGCTTCGAGCTGCTCGTTGGGGATGGAATCGCTTTTCAGCGCGCGCAGCACCTGGCGGTAGTCCGTGCCGTCGACGCCCTTCAAGGCCAGCTTGGCCGCCACCACGGGCGCCAGCGCCTGCATGGCGGCGCGCGTTTCCAGATAGGCCACCTGCGCCCGTTCGACCAGCGCGCGCGGCTCGATGTCGATGCCCACCTGTTTCAGGCGGAATGCATACAGCTCGGGCGCCATGCGGAAATCCGTGCGCGACAGGGGCAGCACCACTTGCTTTTCCCATGCCGCATACTCGTTCAGCTGCTGCTCCATGGCCGCCAACGCGCTTTCTGCCCCCGTGATCTTCATGTCGGCGAACAGCTTGCGGATGCCGGCGATATACGTCGGCACGTTTTCCAGCGACTGTTCCACCTGCAGGCGCACGGGGCCCGCCAGGCCAGGCTGGCCGATCTTTTCCGTGAAACGCGCCTTGGCCTGCGCCGTGATCGGCGTGCTGCCCGGGAACTGGCCCACGTAGCGTTGCAGGCGTTCGAGTGCCTTGGCGCGGCGCGCTGCCGGACGCTGCTCCTGCAGCAGGCTTTGCATGCTGCCAAAGACCATTTGCGGCACATCGACCCACGGCAGGGTGTATTTGGCTTCCAGCTGCGTGCCCATGATTTCCTGGTCGACGGCGCCGATCAGGATTTCCAGGTCCTGGCGTATGCGCTCGTCGCGTTCCAGTTCCAGCTTTTGCTGCAATTGCGCGCGCGCCTTCTGCATGGCCGCCACATGGCGCTCGGTGATGTTCGGCCCCAGGTCGGCGGCCAGGCCGTCGTACTGGGCCAAGCCCGTGTCGGAGGCGTCTTCGGGCGAAAACTGCGCCTGCGCCGCCAGCACGATGGCCGCGTTGCGGTTGCTCGCTTCAACCCAGGCCGATGAAGCGCCGGCAGTGGCAGGGACGGCGGCCATGGCGGGCATGGTAAACGCGATGGAGAGTGCGGCTACCAGCACGGTCTTGCACAATTGCGGAGTGACGGACATCGGGAGATTCCTTCCTGAGGTGAGCGATGAGCGAAGCGGCGAGTATCGGCCAGCCCCGGGTAACTGTCAATTCACCCCGTTCAGCGCGGCAGGTTCCATGGCGTGACGATCTGGATGGCGGACAAGGGCGGCACCTGCGCCAGGGCCGGCAGCGCGCCCTGCGCCCGCAGTATCTCTTGGCAGGCGCGGCGCATGTCCTGGCCCAGGTCATGGTGCAGCACGGCCTGGATGGCGCCCGACTTGAGCAGCGCCACGTTGTCCGTATCGAGGTCGTGGCCGATGAAGACCTTGCACGGCCGGCCCGCCTGCGCGAATGCCTGCACGATAGCGGCATTGCCGCCGCCGATCGAATACACGGCGGCGATGCCTGGATGCGTAGCCAGTGCTTCACGCACCAGCGCCCCCGTGGCGCCATCGATGCCGTGGCCTTCGCTCACTTCGACGATGGATAAATGGCGGTGCCGTTCGCGCAGCGCGCGGCGAAAGCCGATCTCGCGCTCTTCCTCGCCATGAAAACGGTTGCTGCTCAGGGTGACCAGCACTTGCTGTTTCCTGGGCCGCTGGCCCGCGCCCAGCCACTGGCCGATCAGACACGCGGCCGTCTCGCCCGCCGCGCGGTTATCCATGCCCACGTAGCCGCGGCGCGCGGAAGCTGGCAAGTCCGTCACCAGGGTCACCACGGGAATGCCGGCCGCCGCCAGCCGGTCCACCGCCTCGGCCACCGACGGCAAGTCCGGCGCTTTCAGCAGCACGCCGTGGCTGCCGTTCTTGCGGATGCGTTCCAGCTGGTCGACGATGCCGTCCACTTCCAGGGTTTCATGCAGGTGAAAGCGCGAGCGCAGCACGGCCGGATGCAGGGACGGCAGTTCCGATTCGAGTGCGGCGCGCACGGCATCCGTAAAACGGCGCGGCGCCACCATCAGCATGTCGAGCATGAACTTCCTGCCGGCGAGGCCCACCTGCGTGCTTTGCCGCGCCAGTTCATCGAGCGCCTGCATCACGCGGCGCACCGTATTGGCGTGTACGCCCCCGCGCTGCTTGATCACGCGGTCGACGGTCGCCACGCTGACGCCAGCCTGCAGCGCCACGACCTTGACGGGAAACGGATGCGTCATGCCATGTCCAATCCATTGATGGTTTTTTGATGGATTTCCTGATGAAAAATGCGGATTTTCATCCCTATACTGATTCTACAACGTAAAACTCAGGAGACACCGCATGACCACCCAAGACGCCGCGCCGCCCGCCCCCTTCTGGCTGTCGCCGCAAGACTGCCAGCTCGATGATTTCATCCACACTGTCAGCCAATGCACGGTGCTGGCCGACTATCCCCACGCCGCTGCGGTGGAAGACAATATCCTCGTCTACGACTGCGACCAGGTGCGCACTCTGGCCGCCAGTACCGCGTCGCTGCGCGCGCTGCAGGCAGAATGGGGCAAGGCGCTGATGGATGGCCCAGGCGTCATCGTGTTCCGGCGCGCCGTCGACGACACGGCGACGCTGGAACAGGCCAGCGGCGTGTTTCGCGCGCTGATCGCCGAACAGCACGCGAGCGGCCAGGCGGGCGGCGACCATTTCGCCAAACCGGGCGCGAACGAGCGCATCTGGAACGCCCAGCAAAAACTGTGTCTGCGCGCGCCCGAAGCGTTCGCGCGCTACTACGCCAATCCCGTGTTTGCGTGGATCGCCGAGGCGTGGCTGGGCCCCGCCTACCAGATGACGGCACAAGTCAACGTCGTCAACCCGGGCGCCGCCGCCCAGGCGCCGCACCGCGACTATCACCTGGGCTTCCAGAGCGCCGCCAGTTGCGCCGCCTATCCCGCTCCCGTGCACCAGATGTCGGCCTTATTGACCTTGCAGGGTGCCGTCGCCCACTGCAACATGCCGGTCGAATCCGGTCCCACCCTGTACCTGCCGTATTCGCAGCGCTACCAGGCCGGTTTCCTCGCCTGGCAGCAACCGCCCTTCCGCGATTATTTCGCCCGGCATTGCGTGCAACTGCCGCTCTCCCAGGGCGACGCCGTCTTCTTCAATCCCGCCCTGTTCCATGCGGCGGGCCATAACCGTTCGTCCGACATCCGCCGCATGGCGAATTTGCTGCAAGTGTCGTCGCCGTTCGGGCGCGCCATGGAAGCGCTGGACCGCCGCGCCATGAGCGCCGCGCTGTATCCGGCACTGCAGGCGCTGCGCGACCAGGGTGCCCTGTCCGGCGACGGCATCGGCCACGCGATTGCCGCCTGCGCCGAGGGCTATGCTTTCCCCAGCAACCTCGATCGCGACCAGCCCATAGCCGGCATGGCGCCGCCCACGCAGCAGCAGCTCATGCACGAAGCGCTGGCACAGGACTGGCCCGCCGCCCGCTTCCTCGACGCCCTGGACAGCCATGCCTGGCGCCAGCAAGCCTGAATCCCCTACCGCGACAACCTCGGAGACTCCCTATGCAAGACATCAACATCGGCCTGATCGGCGCTGGCTACATGGGCAAGGCGCACACCATCGCCTACAAGGCCGTGCGCAGCATTTTTCACACAGCCTTGAACCCCGTATGCGAGTGCATCAGCACCAGCAGCGCGGAAGGCGCCGCCCGCAGCGCGCAGGAACTGGGCTGGAACCGCTCTACGGGCGACTGGCGCGCGCTGGTCAATGATCGCGCCATCGACGCCATCATCGTCGCCACGCCGCCGGCCACGCACAAGGACATCGTGCTGGCCGCGCTGGCCCTGGGCAAACCCGTGTTTTGCGAAAAACCGCTGGGCATGACGGCCGCCGAATCCCTGCTGCTGGCGCAGGCGGCGGAAGCGGCGGGCGTGGCCAACATGGTCGGCTATAACTACATCCGCACGCCGGCCAGCCAGCTGGCGCGGCAGATCATCGAATCGGGCGAAATCGGCGAGATCATCCACGTCGCCGCCGAACATGTGGAAGACTATCTGCACGACCCGCGCACGCCTGCCTCGTGGCGCACGCGCGAAGCGACGGCCACCAGGGCAGGTGCGCTGGCCGACGTGGGCTCGCACCTGCTCAACCTGGCCCTGCGCCTGGGCGGCCCCGTCGACTCGCTGGTGGCGGACATGAACACCGTGCACGCGCAGCGGCAAGGGCCGGCTGGCATGGAAGCGGTGGAGAATGACGACCAGGGAAATGTGATGCTGCGCTTTGCCAGCGGCGCGCTGGGCGCCCTGACCTTCAGCCGCGTGGCGGCCGGGCGCAAGATGGGTTACACCTACCGCATCACGGGGACGAAAGGCGCGCTCGCCTTCGACCAGGAAGACCAGAATGCACTATGGCTGTACGACGCCGGCCGCCCCGCGCAGCGCCAGGGTTTCCAGCGCCTGCTGATGGGCCCCGCCCACCCCGACTACCTGGCGTTCAGCCAGGGCGCCGGGCACGGCACCGGCTACAACGAGCAAATCGTCATTGAAGCGCGCGACTTTCTGCAGGCCATCGCCAGCGGCCAGCCGGTCTGGCCCACCTTCCGCGACGGCTACGAGGTGGACCGGCTGATAGCCGCGGCGCGGCGCTCCATGCAAGAGCGCAGCTGGATTACCGTACGTTGAACGGCGTTTAGTAGCCCAAGCCGTAACCGAACTTGTACAGCGGATGCGCCGTGTCATACGGAACGTCCGATTTCTGCACCTGCACTTCGGCCATCGACGATGGCAGCTCGAACGGCAGCTTGCCTTGCGGCTTGGCCTTGCCCGTCAGGACATCGAACAGCGCGCCGTCGCTCACGCCGAAGTTGGCGACGATGGCGCTGGCCTTGTCCTGCACGTTGCCGAGGATGGCCGGGCGGTCCAGGTACACGGTGACCACCGTCTTCGGCGCGAATTTTGCCGCGTTCTTGATCGCCTCGTAGTCAGCGTCGCCGTCGACATAGTTCAGGCGCCCTTCATGCTGCATGCTGCCGAAGATGTAGTTCGGGTGCAGGATTTCATACGGCGCGGCCACGCGCAGCAGGGCCACGTCCGCTTCCTGCGGCGTGGCGACCACCGTGTAGCCATACTGCTTGGCCACGGCCGCATCGATGCCGTACAGGTAGACCTTCTTGACGGTGGCCGCCAGCGGCAAGACCTTGTCCTTGTTTTCCAGCAAGACCAGCGAGCGGCGCTGCGCGTCCAGGCCAGCCTCGATGAAGTCCGCCTTGCCCACCGTGGTGGCCGCCTTGGCCGCATCGACGAACGGATGCTCGAACAGGCCCTGCTTGAATTTCTGGATCAGGATACGGCGCGCCGACGCGTTGATGCGCGCTTCCGTCAGTTGGCCGCGCTGCACGGCTTGCGTCAGGTACGGCGCTTCCGTCACGCCGCCAAACTGGTCCATCCCCGCCGTCACGGCCTTCACGTAGCGCTCGGCCTTGGTGGCGTCTTCCATGCCCCACGGCGTGCCAAAGCCCATGAAGGAAGGCGCGACGCCAGGCGCCGTGCCGTTGCGGCAGTTGGCGTCGCAGTCGGAGGTGATGCCCCAGTCGGACAGGATCACGCCTTCAAAACCGTATTTGCCGCGCAGCAGATCCGTCAGCATGGTCTTGCTGAAGCCGGCCGCCACCTGTTCCAGGGTGATGCCGTCGATCGTGATATTGCCGTCCGGCAGAGCATAGGTCGGCATGACGGAAGCCGCCTTGGCCGTGAAGGCGCCTTCGAACGGTTTCACGTGGTAGGCGAAGTTGTTGCCCGGATAGGTCATGTAGCGGCCATAGTAATTGTGGCCGTCGTAACCCTCTTTCGTGGCGCCGTAGCCGACCCAGTGCTTGACGACGGCCACCACGCTGCCGTCATGCAGGCCCGTGTTCCCGTCCTGGAAGCCCTCGATATAGTACTGCACCATGCGCTTGGCCAGGTCCGCGTCTTCGCCAAAAGTGCCGTTGATGCGCGACCAGCGCGGCTCGGTGGCCAGGTCAGCCTGCGGCGACAGGGCCTGCGTGATGCCGACGGCCAGGTATTCCTGGCGCGCGATGTCGCCGAAGCGGCGCACCAGCGCATCGTCGCCGATGGCGGCCAGGCCCAGGGTTTCAGGCCATTGCGAGAAGCCCTTGGTGCCGGCGCTGGCGCCCACCGTGTACTGGAAATGGTGGCGCGGGTCCGTGCTGATGGACACCGGGATGCCGTGGCGCGATGTTTCGCTCAGCGCTTGCACCTTGTTGTACTGGGTCGCCATGTTGGCCGTGTCGCCCGCCATGCGCGTGATGAAGGTGTTGACGTACTGCTTGACGATCAGATCTTGCAGGGCCGTCAAATCATACGCGCCGCCCTGGCCGATGCCGGTGGGATCGGCCACGGTGGGCGCCGTACCGTGCATCATCAGCCCCGCTTTTTCATCGAGGCTCATGTGCGACAGCAGATCGTCGGCGCGCACCTCGGCCGGCAAGCGCCAGTCTTCATACGGCTCGATCTTGCCGTTGCGGTTCATATCCTTGAAGGCATAGCCGTCGACCTGGATCTGGCTGTAGGTGGTGGTGCCGAACACGGGCTGCTTGTATTCCACGCTGCCGTTATTGCCGCAGGCGGCCAGGGCAAGCGTGGCGACGCAGCCGGCGACCATGCGGGCCATCGGTTTCAAAGTGCAATTCATCATTATCTCCAAGACTGTTTTTGTAGGTATCAAGGCGCGGCAGCAAGGCCGGCCGAAAACAATATAGCGTGAGAATGCGTGAGTTTCTTGACCGCGCAGCACGCGTTTTATACCCGCGAGAACAATTTTTGGTTAGATGGCACAACAACCAACAATCTCCTACAAAGTGCTAATATTTGTGAAAAATTACTACAACAAGCAGGATAAGCAGGAGACAGCCTTGCACAAACCCGACACGCGTACGGTTTCGAACCGGATCGCGCAGCAATGCGCGCGCGCCATGCAGGCCGATGGCCACGATCCCGCCGAGTTTTTTCAGCGCACGGGCATCACGCCGGCGCAGCTGGACGAACCGGGCGGCCGCATCAACGCCGAGCGGCACCGCCGCATGACGGCCTACGCCCAACAACTGCCGCAGCACCGCGGCTTGCTCGACCTCGACGTAACGCACTGGTTCGCGCATTACTCGGGCATCGCCCACGTCTGCTTCAACCGCCCCACCCTGCGCAGCGCGCTGCACGAGCTGCTGCACTTGCGGGGATTGATCGGCGAATTCGATTTCATGCTGATGAGCGAAAATGGTACGCGCATCGAGATCGAATACCTGTCCGAGTTCTGCCCGTCGGGCGGCGCCATGCAGGCGCTGGCCAATTTCCGCATGCTGTCGCTGGTGGCGCGCGCCTACGACGATGGCGCGCCCACCGCCTTCCGTGCCGGCTTCCAGGGCAAGGCGCCATGGTTCGCGCCGGCCATTTCCGAGTGCTTCGGCGCCGCCGCCACTTTTGGCCAGGCGCGCAATACATTGACGTTCGACGCACCGGCGCTGGACCGACCCTTCGCCCAGTTCAACGCCATGCTGGCGCCGCACGCGCTGCGGCATGCGCAGGGGCAATTGCAGCAGCTGCAGGGGGCGCAGCTGTTTTCGGCCCGCGTGGAGCAAGCCATCATCGATCTGCTGGGCCGGCAAGGCGCGGGCGACGCCGATAGCGCCTCGCTGCTGCCGGCCCTGTGCGACGGCCTGGCGATGAACCGCTGGACCCTGCAGCGCCAGCTGCAACAGGAGCAGACCTCGTTCCGCGCACTGGAACTGCGCGCCAAGAGCCGCGAATCGCGCCGTTTGCTGCGCGAAACAAGCCTGAGCGTGGCGGAAATCGGCGACCGCCTGGGCTTTTCCTCGCAAAGCGCGTTCACCCGCTTCTTCAAGAACCAGTTCGAACTGCCGCCGGCGCGCTACCGGCAGGATGCAACTGGCGCCTAGAGAAAGAGACAAACAACAAGCAACAAGAAACAAGAAACAAGAAATAAGAAACAAGCAAACCGGCAAACCACGAAACGGCCCAAGTCCAAAACCCAGGCTCCCCGGGTCAAGCGAGCCTGAAAAATGCCGAGGGCAAGGCGCAGCGACGCAGACAGTACGCAAGTACGGCAAGGAAGCTGCAACGCCGCCCTCGGCATTTTCTCAGGCCCGCGTCTCCGGCCCGCTGTTTTCAATCTCCGCCACCGTTGCCTGCCCCCGTATCCGGAACCATATCGCATACATGGCGGGCAAGAACACCAAGGTCAGCACCGTGCCGGCAAACGTGCCGCCGATCAGGGTATAGGCCAAAGTACCCCAGAATACCGAATGGGTCAGCGGGATAAACGCCAGAATGGCCGCCAGCGCCGTGAGGATCACGGGACGCGCGCGCTGCACGGTCGCTTCCACCACGGCGTCGAACGGCGCCAGGCCGGCCGCCTCGTTCTGGTGGATCTGGCCGATCAGGATCAGGGTATTGCGCATCAAAATGCCCGACAGCGCGATCAGGCCGACCAGCGCATTGATGCCGAACGGCTGCTGGAACAGCAGCAAGGTAGGCACCACGCCGATCAGGCCCAATGGGCTGGTCAGGAACACCATCACCATCGCCGAGATCGAACGTACCTGCAGGATGATCATCAGCAAGGTCAATGCCAGCATGATGGGGAACAGCGGCAGCATGGCTTGCGTGGCCTTGGCCGATTCCTCGATGGAGCCGGCCTGCTCGATGCGGTAGCCGGCCGGCAGCTTGTCGATGACCGTTTGCAGCTGCGCCGTGATGGCGCCCGAGACGTCGGGCGGCTGCATGCCGTCGGCGATGTCGCCGCGTACGGTAATCGTCGGCTGGCGGTCGCGCCGGCGCATCACCGGTTCTTCCGAGCGCACCTCGACGCTGCCAACCTGCGACAGCGCGATGCGCTCGCCATTCGCGCCGGCCAGGGTCAGGTCGGCGATGCGCGCCGGGTCCAGCCGCACGTCGCCGGCCGCGCGCGCCACCACCTGCACCGTGCGGATATCTTCGCGCACGGCCGTGACAGGCACGCCGCTGAGCAGGAACTGCAGTTGCTGCGCCACCGCGGCCGACGTCAGGCCCATCGCCTGCAAGCGCTCCTGCTGCAGGCTGAAATGCAGGGTCGGCATACGCGTGCCCCAGTCGGTATTGACGGTGCGCATCAAGGGGCTGGCCTGCATCACGGCTTGCACCTGGCCGGCGATGCCGCGCAACACCTCGGGATCGGGGCCGCTGACCCGGTAGGCGACGGGAAACGGCGAATACGGGCCGAACACCAGTTGCGTGACGCGCACCCTGGCCTCGGGCGCCAGCCCGGCGGCCACCGCCACGCGCAAACGCTGCTTCAGGGCGTCGCGCGCCTGCTGGCTGTCGGTGCGCACGACGATCTTGGCAAACGACGGGTCGGGCAATTCTGGCCCCATCGCCAGGTAAAAGCGCGGCGCGCCCTGGCCGACATAGGCCGTGACGATCTTCGCCTCGGGTTGGCGCGCCAGCCACGCTTCCACCTTGGCCGCCGCGCCGCTGGTCTGCCCGATCGCGCTGCCGTAGGGCAGCTGCACTTCGATCAGCACTTCAGGGCGGTCCGAGATGGGAAAAAACTGCTTCTTGACGATGGCCATGCCCAGCACGGCCAGCACGAACAGGCCGATCACGGTGCAGAACACCAGCCATTTGCGGGCGATCACGCGCCCCAGCAGCCGGCGAAAACGGTGGTAGCGCGGCGTATCGTACAGCGCGTCATGGCCGCCAGCGACGTGTTTGAGTTCAGGCAGCAGCTTCACGCCCAGGTAGGGAGTGAACACCACCGCCACCACCCACGAGGCGATCAGGGCGATGCCGACGATCCAGAACATATTGCTCGTGTATTCGCCGGCGCTGGAGCGGGCAAAGCCGTTCGGCATGAAGCCGACGGCCGTGACCAGGGTGCCGGCCAGCATGGGCGCGGCCGTGTGGCTCCAGGCATAGGCGGAGGCGGCGATGCGGCTGTAGCCCTCTTCCATTTTCACGACCATCATTTCGATGGCAATGATCGCGTCGTCCACCAGCAGGCCCAGGCCCAGGATCAATGAACCCAAGGTGATGCGGTCGAAGTTCTTGCCCGTCGCCGCCATCACGATGAACACCACGGCCAACGTCAGCGGCACGGCGGCGGCCACCACGATGCCGACCCGCCAGCCCATGCTGACAAAGCACACCAGCATCACCACCAGCAGCGCGGCGAGGAACTTGAGCATGAATTCGTCGACAGCCGCGCCGATATTGACGGCCTGGTCGGTAACCTTGACCAGGCTCATGCCCAGCGGCATGGCGGCGCCGATGGCCGTCACTTCCCCGTCCAGCGCCTTGCCCAGATCCAGCCCGTTCCAGCCGTCGCGCATGACCACGCCCAGCAGCAGCGCCGGCTCGCCGCCATTGCGCACCATGAAACTGGCCGGATCTTCCTGGCCACGGCGCACGGTGGCGATATCGGACAGGGCCAGGGTGCGCCCCTGTGACGCCACAGGTGTATCGCGGATCTTTTGCAACGCGTCGAGCGCGCCGTCGAGGCGGATGAATACCTGCGGCCCGCGCGTCTCGACCGAGCCGGCCGGGCTCAAGGCATTCTGGCCGTTCAGCGCGGCGAACACGTCCTGCGCCCGCACGCCCAGGGTGGCCAGGCGCTCCTGCGAAAACTCCACGTAGATGCGTTCGGCCTGCTCGCCGATGATATTGACCTTTTTCACCCCCGGCACGTGCAGCAGCCGCTGGCGCAGGGTTTCCGCCTCGCGCACCAGCAGGCGCTGCGGCTCGCCCTTGGCTTTCAGCGCATACAGGGCAAAGGTGACGTCGGCGTATTCGTCATTGATCATGGGGCCGATCACGCCGGCCGGCAAATTGGCCGCCTCGTCGCCGGCCTTCTTGCGCGCCTGGTAAAACTCGGCCTGCACCTGGTCGGGCGGCGTGCCGTCGAGCAGGGTCAGTGTCGTGAAGGCCAGGCCCGGCGTGGTATAGGTCTCGGC
The DNA here is from genome assembly GCF_036543145.1 of Janthinobacterium sp. LS2A. Classification (NCBI taxonomy): domain Bacteria; kingdom Pseudomonadati; phylum Pseudomonadota; class Betaproteobacteria; order Burkholderiales; family Oxalobacteraceae; genus Janthinobacterium; species Janthinobacterium sp. LS2A. The sequence continues at coordinate 575,491 of NZ_JAZHPB010000001.1, read as the reverse complement.
CCGTTCGTACCAGCGCAGCTCCTGCAGGCGCTTTTCGATCTTCTCGGCCACCTGGTCCTGCATTTCGCGCGCGCTGGCGCCTGGCCAGGCGGTGACGATGGTCATCACCTTGACCGTGAACGCCGGGTCTTCCGCGCGCCCCAGCTTGAAGAACGACAGCAGACCAGCCAGCGAAATGAGACAGATCAGGAACAGGGTGACGGATCGCTCGCGCACGGCCAGCGCGGACAGGTTGAAGCCGGCCGCGCTCATGGACGCGCTCCCGCGGCGGCGGCCACTGGCGCCTGTTCGACCCTGACCTGCTCGCCCTGGCGCAGCAGATGGGCGCCCAGCGCGACGATGCGTTCGCCCGCCTTCAGGCCATTCACGTCGGCGCCATCCTCGTGCAGCCGCAGCAACCTGACGGGCCGCCAACTGACCTGCGACGGCGCGCCGCCGATCACCCACACGCCCTGCCCCTTGCCCGCGTCATGCAGGGCCGCCAGCGGTACTTGCACGCTGGTGGCGCCAGCTTGCGCGCCGGGCAGGCGCAAGGTGACGGTGGCGCCCAACGGCGCGCTTGACAGCGCCGCGTCGAGCACATAGCGCGCCTCGAAGGTGCGCGTTTGCCGGTCCGCCGTCTGCGACAGCTGGCGCAAGGTGGCCGGTACGCCGGCGCCCGGACGGCCGAACAAGGTGGCCTGGCCCGTGGAGCCGAGCGCGGGACGCAAGGTTTCCGGCAGCTGGATCGCCGCTTCGCGCCGGCCGTCATGGGCCAGGCGCACCACCACCTGCCCGGCCGCGACCACCTGGCCCGGTTCGGCCAGGGTATCCATCACGACGCCGTCGGCGTCGGCCAGCAGCACCGCGTACTGCAGCGCATTGCGCGCCACCCCGGCCTGGGCTTCGGACGCCTTGAGCTGGGCGGCGGCCGCGTCAGCCGCCGCCTTTACCTGGTCGTAGCTGGATGCCGAGATGGCGCCCGTGCCGCGCAAGTCGCGGTAGCGCGCTTCTTCATCCGCCGCCTGGCGCGCGCGGGCGCGGTCGGCGACGACTGTTTCGTGGCGCGCCTGCGCCAGCAGTTGCAAGTCGTCGGCGTCGAGGCGCATCAATGGCTGGCCACGGCGCACGGCCTGGCCAGCGTCGACCAGCCGTTCGCGCACCTTGCCGGCCACGCGAAAACCGAGATCGCTCTGCACGCGCGGCGCGACCACGCCCGTGAAGCTGCGCGTGCCCGCTTCGGCGCCCTGCACCGTGACGGCACGCACCAGCGGCGTGGCCGTGCGCGGATCGGCCTGCGCCTTGTCGGCGCAGGCGCTCAACACCAGGGGTAAAGTGGAAATGACAACAGATGAAGCGAGGCGGGGCCAGCGCATAGGAATTCCATGAATGAGTGATCAGAGCCCTCATTCTGGTACTAGTGACCAATTAAGTCAATCGTCACTTATCATTGAAGCGGCTATGGCGACAAACTGCGCAACACCAGACTGGACAGCTGCACCACGGCCGTTTCGCTGCTGTCGACGCTGTGTTGCAGCAGCAAGGGATTGACATAGGGGCGCATCACCAGGTAGATCGCGCTGGCCGTTTCGTCGAGCGGCGTCTTGCGTTCGAAGTCGCCCGTCTTGCGCCCCTGCTGCAAGATATCCTGCAGCAAGGCCCCCATCGCCAGCTCGTAGGCCTGCACGGCCGGCCAGCGCTCGGTGGCGGCCGAAGCGGCGATGTCGTACAGCTTGCGGTCCTGGAAAAACAGCCGCAAGCTGGCCTCGACGCTGGCCTTGAACATGCGCCGCAGCTGCTCTGGCGGCCGCCCGGCCGCCGCGACAGCCGCCTTCACCTCGGTCTCGATCTGGTGCAGGCAGTTGCCGCAGATATGCTCGCCGATCGCTTGCTTCGATTCGAAGAATTTGTAGATATAGGCCTTGGAAAAGCCGATTGCCCTGGCCAGGTCGGAGACGGTCGTCTTTTCATAGCCGTAGCGGCTGAAGTAATCGGTGGCGGCGGCAACGATCTGGTCGCGCACGTCGTGGCCGGCGGGGCCGCGTGCTGGGCTGGGTGTGTCGGGTGTGGTGGAATTCATGGCGACAGCTTAACGCGCCGCGCCGGAATGCACAATAAGTGACCAAACTGTATTATAGTCACACATTATTCTCTTTTGAACTGGAAGACCACCATGCCACTGCCACGCCTGCGCCTCCCCTTTCTGCTGATCGCTGCCGGCCTGGCCGCCACCGGCTGCACCGTCGGCAACGATCACCACCGGCCCGAGCTGCCGCAAGCGGCGCAATACCTGCACCAGGCGGCGCTCGGCGCGCGCCAGGACGCTGACTCTGCCGAACTGCGGCAGTGGTGGACGGCCTTCGGCGACCCGCGCCTGACCCGCCTGGTGACGGTGGCGCTCGCGCAAAACCTCGACCTGGCGCAAGCGCAGGCCAGGGTCAGCCAGGCGCGGGCGGCCATCGGTGCGGCCGACGCCGCGCTGCTGCCGTCGGCCAGCCTTGGCGGCCAGGCGGCGCGCGCCTACCAGTCCGTGCAAACGCCGCTGGGCCAGGTCTTGAACGCCACGCCAGGCTATGAACGCGCCGGCAGCGCGCGCGAATTGAACCTGCAAGCATCGTGGGAACTCGACCTGTTCGGCGGCCTGCGCCGCGAACGCGAAGCGGCGCGCGCCGATTACGCAGCGAGCGAAGCGGGATGGGCCGCCACGCGGCTGGCCGTGGCGGCGCAAACGGCCGACCTGTACCTGACGATCCAGGGGCTGCAGGTGCGGCTCGACCTGGCGCGCCGGCAGGTCGGCACGGACGCGGCGCTGCTGGAACTGGCCACGCTGTTATATGACAAGGGGTTGGCGAACGAGCCGGCGCTGCGGCAGGCCGAAGCGTCGCTGGCGCAGGCGCGCGCCGTCGTACCCGGCCTGGACACGGCACGCGAAGTGGCGCTGCATGCGCTCGACGTCATGCTGGGCGCGGCGCCAGGCACTTATGGCGATGACATGGCAGCCGCCGGCGTGATGGCGCGCGCGCCGCGCATCACGGCCGGCGGCTCGCCGGGCGAACTGCTGCGGCGCCGGCCCGACCTGATCGCCGCCGAACGGCGCCTGGCCGCCGCCAGCGCGCGCACCGGCGCGGCCGTCGCCGAGTATTACCCGAAACTGAGCCTGGGCGCGCTGTTTGGCAGCGCCACGGCCGGCGGCGCCCTGTTCGGCAGCGGCTCCGGCCAGGCCGCCGGCATGCTGGGCCTGCGCTGGCGCCTGTTCGATTTCGGCCGCATCGACGCGCAGATCGAAGCTTCCCGTGGCCAGGAAGCCGAACTGCTGGCGGCCTACCGGCTCGCGGCGCTGCACGCCGCCGAAGACGTGGAAAACGCCGGCTCGGCCCTGCTGCGCCACGAAGAGCAAGCTACTTTACTGGCGCAAAGCGTGGAATCGCTAGAGCGCGCCCGCGCCGCCTCGCTGGCCGCCTACGAGAAAGGCGCGGTCAGCCGCTTTGACGTGCTGCAGGCCGACTCCCGGCTGCTGCGCGCGGCGGACGCGCGTGAACAGGTGCAAACGGCGTCGGCGCGCGCTGCCGTCGCCACCTACCGGGCGCTGGGCGGCGGCTGGCAGGCGCCGCAGGCGGGGACGGAGGCTGTGGCAGCCCGGTAAATGCCGATGGCGGCCATGCCATTATTGTTCCACCGCTGCCTGGCGCGGGCGGTGGAACAGCATTGCCTTTTGAGTAAGTTTTCCGCATACTCGTACGCCCTGCCTTTTCATTGCCTTTGAACATGACCATCAGCCTGCGCGCCGTCACGGCCGACAATTTCGACATCATCAGCGAACTGCCCCTGCTGCCCCAGCAGCGCGACTATCTGGCCAGCAACGACTATTCCATCGCGCAGGCCAGCTTTTACCCCGCCACCATGCATACGCGCGCCGTGTATTGCGCCGAGGAGGTGATCGGTTTCCTCATGTTCGTCTCACCCGATGCCGAAGATCCTCCCGGCCACTACCAGATCTGGCGCTTCATGGTCGATCACCGGCGTCAGGGGCAAGGCCATGGGAGGGCCGCACTCGCCCTGGCGCTGGCGGAAATCCGCGCCCGACCGGATGCGCGCAGCATTGAAATCTGCTACAAGCCCGGCAATGCCAACGCTCAAAAATTCTATGCCAGCATGGGCTTCGTGGAAAAAGGCCTGGATGCCGATGGCAACGACATGCTGGCCGTGATTCAGCTGGCCTGACGGTCTGGCGCCGCGTTCGCATCGGCCCTGGCATCGAACGCCAGCCGCGCCGCATCGATGGCATCGCGGTGGCCATGCGCCCAGGCGCCCAGCGCACTGATGGGTATCAGCAGCGAGCGGCCCAGGTCCGTCAAGGTGTAATCGACGCGCGGCGGCACGGTGGGAAACACGGTGCGCGTCACGAGGCCATCGCGCTCGAGCCCGCGCAGGGTCAACGTCAGCATGCGCTGGGAAATGCCGCCGATCAGGCGGCGCATCTCGTTGAAGCGCTTGGTGCCATTGCCCAGCAAGATCACCACCATCACGCTCCATTTGTCGCCCACGCGCGTGAGGATGTCCGTGATCGGGCGGCAGGAAGCGGCCACGCCCGCATGGCCGCCCTCGTCGCGCATGCGCCGTTCCAGCTCCGCCCCTTGCGCGGCGGCGTCGCCAATAGTCACATCCGTGTGCCCCAGTGTGGAAAAAGTGCCTTCTTGTGCATTCATTTGATAGTCACTATATTTACCTCGGTTACAAAAACATACCACCCGATCATACCACCCAAGAAAGCCCATATGAACATCCTGCATATCGATTCGAGCATCCTCGGCGAGCATTCCATCAGCCGCCAGTTGTCCGCCGCCATCGCCGCCCGCCTGCAAGCGGCCGCGCCTGGCGCCACCGTCCACTACCGCGACCTGGCTGCGCAACCGCTGCCGCAATTTACGGCCGCGCCCAGCGACGCCGACGGCGCGGCGCTGGCCGGCGCGCTCGAGCAAGTGCTGGCCGCCGACGTCATCGTCATCGGCGCGCCCATGTACAACTTCGCCATCCCCAGCCAGCTCAAGTCGTGGCTCGACGCGCTGGCCGTGCCCGGCAAAACCTTCCAGTATGGCGCCAATGGTCCCGAAGGTTTGCTGGGCAGCAAGCGCGTGATCATCGCCTCGACGCGCGGCGGCTACTACGGCGCCGACACGCCGATGGCCAGCCTGGAACACCAGGAAAGCCATCTGCGCGCCTTCCTCGGTTTCCTCGGCATCACGCAGATCGAGATCGTGCGCGCCGAAGGCGTCAAGGTCAGCGACGCAGCCAGGGCGCAGGCATTGACGGGCGCTTTCGAGCAGATCGGCGCGCTGCAAGCGGCCTGAGCAATGCCAACTGCGCCGCACGCCGTTGCGGCGCAGTCCATGGTGGCCGGCCGGCAAGGAAGCGCCAGATGCGCTAAGCTGCGGAACCCCAACCACAAGGACCACCATGACCCTGATCATCGTCGCCACCATCGATGCCCAAGCGCAACATATCGACGCCGTGCGCGCCGCCCTGGAAGCCGTCGTACCGCCGAGCCGCGCGGAAAGCGCCTGCCTGCGCTACGAACTGCACCTCGACAACAAGATTCCCACGCGCTTCATCATGCTGGAAGAATGGACCGACAAGGCAGGCCACACGGCGCATGAAGCGACGCCGCACTTCAAGACGCTGGTCGCCGCCGTGGGCGACAAGGTCGTCAAGATCGACATCGCGGAATTGAGCAAGCTGAAGTAAGGCCGGCGCGCCGCGCTAGCGCGTGGCCGTATTAGAAAGTTGCCATCTATAATATGGCAACTTTTCTTTATGGCCATCATGACTCCATTTTCCTGCATACGCGGCGCCGCAGCGGCTGCCGCCTTGACGCTCTGCATCAGCGCGTCGGCGCAAGCTCCCCTTCCTTTGACCAAGCTGGTGGGCGAATACAATCTTGCCTCGTCGGCGACCGTGCCGGCCAGCACCTGGGGCTATTCCAAGGGACGCATTTTGGTCAAGCAACTCGATGAGCGGCATCTGATGATCGTCCTGTCCTGCGAGTGGAAACGCGAACCGAAGGCCGTCTGCGGCGATTATTTCTATGCCCAGCAACGCGACGACGGCCTGTATCTGCAGGACATGAACACCTTCGCCATGCGCCTGTACTTCGATCCCGCGTCGCGCAAACTCACCATCATTTCGCGCGGCGCCGACGCGAAACAGAGCGTGCGGCATGACGTATTCGCCGCCACCACCTCGCCGCTCACGGACCCCGCCCTCGTGCGGCGCATGAAGCGCGAACTGTCGAATGCCGACAGCAAGGAAAACCGGCGCGTGTTCGGCCCCTACACCAAGTGGGACTACCAGGAAAACCGCATCGAATTCCAGCGCCAGGACTTGACGGCGCCGTGATGGCGCGCCTGGGCGGGCTTGAGACGCGATACGGTCTGGCCCGCAATGGGCCTGGTCGGCCGACGATGGACCTACCGTTTTTCAATTCCGATCATTTTTGGCGGCGATGGATCTTTTCTGCGCTCGCATACCAATACGCGCAAAGCGACAGCTAGCGACACGCCATTTGTGTGCAAGTATTTTGCCGCCACAGCGGTGCCAAGCATTTCCTGGAAGATAATCGCCACATCTATTTTTTGTGCGGTCAATGCGTCGATCCGCCTGGGATGATCAAGCTCCAACTGCACGAGGCCACCGATGTAATTTTTATTTACCATGTAAATTCATGTCAAGTATGGAACAGGCACCGTAACCTCCCGCTTCGGGACTACCGTAGTTCGGCAGCCCCCCTCATTGATCTTTTTCCAGTATCTTGCGTATCTCTGCCCTTACTCTGTGGATACGGCTTCGTACAGTTCCCATCGGGCATCCCATCCTTATTGCAATCTCGTCATAGCGCATACCTTCATCCTCGCGCAACAATAATGCCTTTTTCAAGGGCGCCGGCAAATTGGCGATTAATCGAATAATTTCCATCCCCGTTTCCATTGCACTGCATATCTCTTCCGGACTATCTTCATGAACCATTTTCAATGCACCAATGGAATAATCCGTATCATCAATTAAATCAAGCGAACTTGATTTAATTTCCCCGTCACCACGATAATCAGACCTTATACAGCGCATGGCCATTGAATATAACTTTGGATAAAACATCGAACACCCACAACCTCTTTTAAACCATAGAAAAACATTGAAAAATATAAGCTGAACCATGTCATCGATATCTTCCTCGCGAGGAATGGACTGACTTACCAAATTTCTTATGCGGATACGATATCTGATATACAGCGCATGAAATGCCGATGCAGTATTCACACAATTAATTTCTAATGAGAAATTTTCATTTCCATCGGACATGCATCACTCACTGTAGACAAAGTTGATCTCATATCCTAGCAGCAAGAATATATCCTCAAGCTAACACCCAAAAGAACATTGATTTATATCAATACATGCAATACAAGATATTTAATATTATAAAAAAATAAATCTATATTCCATCAAGAAATAATTAACCAGGAAATGTTTTTTATGCACGTAAAAATAACACTGTTCCAGACTTAAATTAAACCTATTGAGGTAATTAATGTTTCCTTATAGAAATTTTCTATTGATAGCTTATTGACGTGTTCGCCTTCGTGCGCAAGGATAAATGTTTATGTAGTAATATTAAAAAAAATATTCAAAGCATTTTGGGTGAGCATTCCTGATGAGTAAAAAAACAAGCACTTCATACGTCATCGAGTTTACGCAGCGAACGACGCGGGTATTGAGGTCGCTCAATGTGGAGTCTGGACGAATGAAGATTGACATCAAAGATACGGCGATGCCGTTCGACACCCGAATAGTCGATGCCTGGATCAGCATCGAAGACGGCATCCTGTGGCTGGAGCATGAAACGGGAGATGAGTATACGGTGAGAATCAGGCTTGCCACGGTGCTGCGCTGGTCGCGTCAACCCAAATGGTAGCCAGGCTGCCGGCGCCACGCGGCAGTTTTTGCCACCTTCTCTGCTACAGTTTCTTCATGCCACCCTGCTGAAAGCGGGGTCGGGCGCAATACCCTCCGAGCAGGTCGCGGGCCATATTGCCTGGCGTTACAGGGAATCGAGCCTGGCCAGCATCGTGGCAGCCTGCTGCCGGAAAGCCGCGATTGTCGCCTCGTCCATTTTCTCCAGCTGGCGATACGCCATGCCTATGCGGGGATTGCGCTCCAATGTGTCCGCGTTGCGATGGAAAAAATCCCAGTACAGGGCATTGAAGGGACAGGCCCGCTCGCCGATGCGCGCCTTTTTATCGTAATGGCAGCCTTTGCAATAGTCGCTCATGCGGTCGATATACGCGGCGCTGCAGACATACGGCTTGGTGGCCAGCAGCCCGCCATCGGCGAACTGGCTCATGCCGACGGTGTTGGGCAGTTCCACCCACTCGAAGGCATCGATATAAATGCCCAGGTACCAGCCATGCACCTTGGCCGGATCGAGGCCGGCCAGCAGTGAGAAATTGCCGATCACCATCAGGCGCTGGATGTGATGCGCATGCGCCTGCTCCAGCGACTGGGTAATCGCCCGCGACAGGCAATGCATCTTCGTCTTGCCATCCCAGAACCATGACGGCAGCGGGCGCGCATGGCCAAAGAAATTCTTTTCGGCATACCCTGGCATCTGGGCCCAATACACACCGCGCACATATTCGCGCCATCCCAGGATCTGGCGTATAAAGCCCTCGACCGCAGCCAAGGGGGCATGGCCGGCGTGATAAGCCGCTTGCGCCCTGGCGACGACTTCGCGCGGATTAAGCATTTTCACGTTCAGCGCGAACGACAGCAGGGAATGAAACAAGCGCCACGCCTTGACGCTCATCGCATCCTGGAAGTCGCCAAAATGCGGCAAGGCCCGCTCGATGAAGGCATCGAGCTGCTGCAGCGCCTCATCCCGGTTCAGCGCCCACGCCAGGCGGTCCGCACGCGGCGCGCCGAAGCTTTTCACGCCGGCCGCGACGATGCTTTCCCATAGCCGAGAATGGTCATGCACGGTGCGCGGGTCTGGCGGCTCGGCGGGCGTGCCGCGCCAGGGCTTGCGGTTATCGTGATCGAAGTTCCACTGCCCGCCCATGGGCTTTTTCGCGTCCTCCATCAGCACCTGATGCGCGCTGCGCATCTGGCGGTAGAAGAACTCCATCAGCCATTGCTTGCGTCCGGCGAAAATATCGGCTGCCTCGTGGCGGGCCGTGTAGAAATGGTCGCTGTCGACCATCCGCCATGGAATGCGCGAGCGGCGCCCGGCCTGGTACAACTGCTGGTCGAGGCGCCACTCGTCTGGCGCCTGGTATTCGAAGGCGCAAGCGTCATAGCGAAGAATCAGCGCTTCGATATTCTCCGGTATCGAGCGCGTGCTCGCCACCTCGTCGATGGCGATGTAATGCACCGTGTGGCCGCGCTGGCGCAACTGGCGCGCCAGTTCGCGCATGGCAGCGAAGATCGCCAGGATTTTCTGCGCATGGTGCAGCACATAATCGGTTTCCTGCCGCACTTCCATCAAGACATAAATGGTGGCGTCATCGACTTCGGTGAACCAGCGGTGCTGGGCATTGAGCTGGTCACCGAGTATCAGGCGCAGCGTGGGCTTCGGTGAGGTCATGGTCATTCTTTGCAACGGTTGCATTCGCCATGGCGGCGGCGTTTATCCCTGCGGTGCCGGCACCGGCTGCGGTACGGGAGCTGGCGCGGGCGCAGGAGCAGGAGCAGGAGCAGGCTCCGGCACCGCCTTGCCATGCGATTCCTGCCCGCCATCGCCTTCGGCCGGCATGGCCAGCGGCGCCGGCGGCGCGCCCTCTTGCAGCAAATCTCCGGGCTCTTCCACCGGTTCATCCTGTGGTTCCTCGACCGGTTCCACGTGGCGCAGCGGCGGTGGCGGCTTGCCGCCGGGGAAGATCGCGTCGCGCGACAGTTTTCCTGTGTCGAGCGCCGTCTTGAAGAAGTCGCCCACCACCAGCACGGCGTTGTGGCCGCCCTGGCCCCAGTAATTGCTGCGCATGGTGACGCGCGCGTCGTTGAATCCGACCCAGGCGCCGCCCACCAGTTCCGGGTGCATCAGAATGAACCAGCCGTCCGCATTGTTTTGCGTCGTGCCGCTCTTGCCGGCCACGTCGGAGCGGATGCCGAAACGGCTGCGGATGGCCGTGCCCGTGCCGCGGTCGATCACGCCGCGCATCATGTCCGTCAGCGTGGCGGCCGATTCGGCCTGCATGGCGCGCTTGGGCTTGTCTTCGCCGAAACGGGCGATGACCTTGCCTTCGCGGTCCGTGATATGCGTGACGACAAACGGCAGGCGCGCTTCGCCCTGGGCCGCGATGCTGGCGTAGGCGTTGACCATTTCCAGCAAGGTGACGGGACTGGTGCCCAGCGCCAGCGACGGCACTTTTTCCAGCTTGCTGTCGCGGATACCGAGCGCGCGCGCCAGCTTGATGATCGGCGGCAAGCCGACGTCCTGCATCACTTGCGCCGTGATCGTGTTTTTCGAGTAGACGAGGCCGTCGCGCATGGTCATGTCGCGCCCCGTCGTGCCGCTCATGTCCGTCGGGCGCCATTTCGTGCCGTCGGCCGCCTTGATATCCATCACGGCATCGCGGTACACGTGTTCGGGACTCAAGCCTTTTTCCAGCGCCGCGCCGTACACGATGGGTTTGAAGGTGGAGCCGGGCTGGCGCGCCGCCTGCGACACGTGGTCGAACTGTTCGCGCGCAAAGTCGCGGCTGCCCACCCAGGCGCGCACGGCGCCCGTGGCCGGGTCCATGGCCGTAAAGCCCGCTTCCAGGCGCGTCTTCGACTTGCGCAGGGCTGCCATGAAGGTGCGGTCGCCCTTCAGCTGCGCCAGCGCCGCTTCCGGCGTGCCGCCGGCGGCCGTCAGCTTGCGGTAGTCGGCCGATTCGCGCACGAAACTGTCGAGCAAGCCAGGATGCGATTTCCAGAAATAATCAAACGCCACGCTGCCGCCCTGCATGCCCGCGTACATGCCCGTCGAGGTGGACGACGGCACACCGGCGCGGCTCCATTCCACGTCGGCGATCGCCTGCAAGGCATTCGCCTGGCGCTCGACGGCGCGCTCGGCCGCCTGCTGCAAGTCGTAATCGAGCGTGGTGTGCACCACGAGGGCATCGAGTTCCAGGTTGTAATCGTTTTCGTCAGCCCACTCGATCAGCCACTTGCGCACATAGGCCGTGAAGTGGCTGTCCGATTGGGCACGCTCGCTCTGGCGCTCGAAATGCAGGCGCAGCGGCCGTTTCACCAGCTGCTTGTAGCGCGCCTCATCGATGACGTCATGCTTGCGCATCTGCCCCAGCACCACGTTGCGGCGCTGCAGCGAGCGTTCTGGATTGCCGACGGGATTGTAGTAATTCGTGCCCTTGAGCATGCCGACCAGGGTGGCGCTTTCGAGGATATCGAGGCGCGACGCGGGCTTGTCGAAATAGGTGCGGGCCGCCATCTCGATGCCGTAGGTGTTGTACAGGAAAGGCACCGTATTCAAATACGCTTCGAGGATTTCCGTCTTGCTGTAGGTGGCCTCGATCTTGAGGGCCGTGATCAGCTCCTTCAGCTTGCGGTTCAGGTTGCGCGAGCGGCCGATTTCTTCGGGGAACATATTGCGCGCGAGCTGCTGCGTGATGGTGGAACCGCCCTGGGGGTTGCCGCTCGCCGTGTGCAGGATGGCGCCCGCCGTGCGCGTGAAATCGACGCCGTGGTGTTGGTAGAAACGGTGGTCTTCCGTCGAGATCAAGGCGCTGATCACGTTCGGCGAAATCTGTTTTAACGTGACCCGTTCCTGCAAGCCCTGGTCGAAGCGGGCCAGTTCCTTGCCGTCGGCGCTGACCATGGTGCTCGGCGCGGCCGCGCGCGCCTGGCGCAAGTCGTGGATGCTCGGCGTCAGGGGGATCAGCAGCAGCATGTACAAGGTCAGCAGCGCCAGCACGGCCAGGAAAGACCATAGCCCCAGCACCAGCGCGCGCCGCACGGGCGGCAAGGTCATCAAGTGCGCGTGACCACGCCGGTACAAGGCCACCGCCCTCACCCACGCCGCACTTCCCACGCGCAATGCCTGCGCGCGCGTCCATATCCATGCCTGCCTTGCTTTTTCCTGAAACTGCTCCATGCCTGATGCCATGCCTGTAACCTTGTCTGATGCCGGAAAATCCGTTTCAGCAAGTATATAGGGCGGGCAACAAAGCGGGCCGGAATTTACGCCAGGCAAGCATCGAGGCGCACCACAGTGACGCCGACATACGCGCCCACGCAGCGCACATCATGCGTCGTAAACGGGTTTTCCAATTGCAGCAAGCCGCAATCGCAGATGACGGGGTCGACCTGGGTCACGACGCCCAGCGCCAGGTAGCGCCAGCCGTCAAGCCGGAGCAGGCCCTGCTCCCGGCCAGGGTTGGCACGGAAAATGGCGTCCCAATCGTCAAGCTCGCCGGGCATGGGCCACAGTTCGAGCTGGACTTGCGTGCCGGCGGCCAGCTGCGCACCACCAAACTCGTCCATCACGTGCAGGCGCTGGCCGCCCACTTCGATGACGGCTTCCAGGTACTCGCCTTCGGAAGCGATGAAGGTGGCGGCAACGATGCTGGCCGTCACTTCTGCGCCTGCTCCAGCAGGGCCGGCAATTCTTTCAGCATCGCTTCGCGCGTGCGCAGGCCTGCCGACTGCTGGCCCTTCTGCTCGTCCTGCACCAGGCGCGCGAAGACGATGCTGCGTTCGCCCTTGCTGGCCCAGCCCACGAACCAGCCGTAGCCATGCGCTTCATCAAAGCTGCCGTCGGCCTTGCGCGGGAAAGCCGCGCCCGTCTTGCCGTGCACTTGCCAGCCGTCCACATCGGCCAAGCGCGTCAGGCGCCGCGTCTGTTCCATGGCCTGTTTGGACACGGGCAACTGATCGTTGACCAGCTTGCGCAGGAAGCCCAGCTGCTCGAGCGGCGAAATCTTCAGCGAGGAGCTGATCCACGAGCGTTCCAGGCTATTGTCCTTGCCCTTGTCGCCCGACACGTCCGCATTGCCATAGCGCAAAGCCTTCGCGTATTTCTGGAAGCGCTCGGCGCCCAGCGCCTGCGTGATCTGCTGCGAATACCAGACGACGGAATACTGCATCCAGCGCGACGGGTCCGTATCCTGGCGCCAGGCCTCGCCGCCCCAGTCCACATAGCCCTGGCGATATGGCAGGCTGGGCTTGTGCTCATCCTTGAGGAAGCCGGCGTCATAGCCCATCAGGCTGAGCGCGATCTTGAACGTGGATGCGGGCGTGACTCTGTCGAGACAATTACCCTCTTGCAGCAAGACCGTGCCTGTTTTGGCGTCGGCCATGGCCGTGCAGATGGTGGCGGCCTGGGTTTGCGAGGCGGCCAGTACGGCGCCTGTCAGGCCGAGGATGAACTGGAAGAATGCGCGATATTTCATGAGCCTCCGGGGTTGGGGGAGTAGGACAAAGCGAAATTGTACCGGGCAGCACGGCGCGAGGCCAGCGCTGATAACATTGCCTTGACGCTAGCGCCCTGCCGGTGCGCCAGGCTGGTGTTCCCTCTTCAGCCGCTCCTCTTCCAGCTCGTCCATACCGAGCTTTTCCTCGTCGATCAGCGCATGCTCGCGCCGCTCTCGCTCCACTTGCTCTTCCAGGCTGTCTTCGTCAGGCTCCTGCGCGATTTTCTCCGGCATGCTGTCTACCTCCACGGTGGTTGAGTGAAAAGCTCAGGCAAGCTTGCCCGCTTGCGCCACGGCATCGTGCGGATGCAGGCTCTCCATATGCCGTACGGTAACACACGCCTGCGCACAGTATGGCGCCAGCGCCGCCTGCACGCGGCGGGCCGCGTCTTCCACATACATCAGATTAGCACCATTCAAGCGCGCGAACGCCTGCTCGTCCGCCCTTCTCACGGCAGTCTGCAGAGGCGGCGCCATATTTGCAAGTAGTTTGCATTAATATGATGCGATATTTTTCTTGACGCGCTAACACATGTCAGATAATGTTGACACATGACAGATATCAACACACCACTGACGGGCGAGCGCTTGCTGCTCATGCTGGCGGCGCTCGACAACCCGCACCGGCTGCGCATCATCGCGGCGCTGGCCAGCGGCGGGCGCAATTACATCAGCCAGCTGGCGCGCGACCTGGGCATCAGCCGTCCCCTGCTGCATTTGCACCTGCAAAAGCTGGAACACGCGGGACTGGTCACCAGCCAGCTGGAGCTGTCGCACGACGGCAAGGCCCTCAACTATTTCGAGGCCAGCCCATTTGAATTGCGGCTGACGCCGGCCAGCATCGCCGCGGCGGCATCCTCGCTCACTCCCAACCCGGATCAATCCTGAACTGTAGAGGTCATCATGTCTGAAAATATCTTTTTTGCCGCCTTCTTCTTCCCCTGCACGGCCGCCGTCATCATCTTCGCCCTCAAATACACGTCCGGCATCGTGCAGGCGCGCGCCAGGCTGGCGCAGGACGGCGCCTACCAGGAGCTGGCCAAGTCGATGGCCGCCGCACAGGTGGAAACGGCAGCGTCGCTGGCCGCCTTGAGCGCATCCGTGGCGCAGATCCAGGCGCGCTTGGGCAGCCTGGAAACCATCCTCAAGGAAGTCGAATAAAGCCCTTCATCGCCCCCCATGACCAGGAGACCGCACCATGAATACCGTATCGACCGCCCGTCTGTATGCGCTGCGCGCCATGTATCTGCTGGTCGTCCTGGGCCTCGGCAGCGTGCTGTGGCCCGGCATCGTCACGCCGCACGCGCCGTGGGAACTGATGCGCGGCACCGTGAACTGCATGCTGGCCGCGTTTTCATTGCTGTGTTTGCTGGGTTTGCGCTATCCGCTGCAGATGCTGCCCGTGTTGCTGTGGGAAGCGCTGTGGAAGACCCTGTGGCTGCTGCTCGTGCCGCTGCCGCAATGGCTGCACGGCGGGGTAGATCCCGCCACCATGCAATATGTGTTTGAAATATCGTTCGTCGTGCTCGTCTACCTGGCCATTCCGTGGCGCTACGTGCATGCCCAGTACGTACGCAAGCCAGGTACGCCATGGCGCCAGCTCAGGCAGCCTTGCGAAACGTCAAATTGATGCGCTGCGCGCCCAGCACCGCGTGTTCGCCCTCCTTCAGCGGCGCCACGCCGTGGAAGCGCAGGCGGTCGGCGCCGCCCCACACCACCACGTCGCCATGCAGCAGGCCGATGCGCGCCGCCTTGTCGGCCCGCTCTGCGCCGCCGAACAGGAAGGTGGCGGGCAAGCCCAGCGAGACGGAAACGATGGGCGCGTTGAAATCGCATTCGTCGCGATCCTGGTGCAGGGCCATGCGCGCACCGGGCGCATAGCGGTTGACCAGGCAGGCATCGGGAACGAAGCCCTGATAACCGGCGGCCAGCGCCGCCTCTTGCGCCAGGCGCAGGAATACGGGCGGCATGGGCGGCCAAGGCAAACCACTGGCCGGATCGAGGCGCGCATAGCGGTAGCCGCGTCCATCCGTGACCCAGCCCAGTGGGCCGCAATTGCTCATGGCGACCGACATGCGCAAGCCGCCCGGCGTGGCCATGTGGCGCAGGGGCGCGGCCAGCACGATGGCGTCCAGCGCCGGCAGCACTTCACCCAGGTAAGGCAGCGCGAAGCCGCGCAGCAGAATGGACGCGGACGAGCCCGGCACCAGCGGCACGGGGCCGGCCGGGATTTGCTCTTCATCGGCGAACAGGGACAGGTTCATGCCGCCTATTTTAGCCGCGCCACACAAAAAGCGCGCGCGGCTGTCCCGTGGTGCGCTACAGTAGCGCTTCCAGCCACTACCGCCCTCTTTCACGATGGATCATTACGCCGATTTGCTGCAAACCCTGGCGCAACAGGAAGAATCCCTGCAATTCGAACGCTTCGACAACGATGCCGCGCTGGCCGTGGGCCTGTGGATCGTCGAAGAAGTGCGCAAGCGGGGCAAAGCCGTCACCGTCAACATCACGCGCAATGGCCAAGTGCTGTTCCACCACGCCATGACGGGCGCCACGGCCGACCAGGCGGACTGGATACGCCGCAAGAACAACACGGTACAGCGCTTTTGCCGCAGCTCCTACTACATGGGTATCTCTTATAAAAGCCGGGGCAGCACCTTTGAAGACGTGAAATACCTCGACGACATCGAGTACGCGGGCCACGGCGGCGCTTTCCCCCTGCTGATACGCGGCGTGGGACTGGTGGGCACGGTGACCGTGTCCGGCCTGGCGCAGGCCGACGACCATGCGCTCGTGGTGGCCGCGCTGCAGGCGCAGCTGGAACGCTAGGTTTCCAGCGCCCGGCGCAAGGCCGCGCGCGCCAGCAACCTTGTGGAATCGAGGGTCGGCAGCGGCGAATTGGCGTCGCTGATGATCAGCGGGATTTCCGTGCAGCCGAGGATGACGGCGTCGCAGCCCTGCTCCCGCAAGCCGCCGATGATGGCCTGGAAGCGCGCCACGCTGCCCGGATTGACCACGCCCGGCACCAGTTCTTCCATGATGATACGGTTGATCTCGCTGCGTTCGTCCTCGCCGGGCCGCACGCAAGCGATGCCGCGCGCGCCCAGCTTGTCCGGATACACGGCGCTGTCGACCAGCCAGCGCGTGCCCGTCAAGCCCACTTTCTGGAAACCACGCGCGGCCGCTTCGCTAGCCACCACGTCCGCGATATGCAGCCACGGCAGCGGCGAACGGGGCGCCATCAGCTCGAACGCCTGGTGGATGGTGTTGTCGGGGCAGATCAGGAACTCCGCGCCGGCCGCGTGCAGCTTGCGCGCCGACGCCAGCATCAGCTCGGCCACGCCGGCCAGGTCGCCCCCGTTCAGGCACTCCACGTAGCGCGCCAGCGGCGGCGTATGCATCGATACTTCCGGGTGTTCATACGCGCCCAGCGCATGCGCGCCCTCTTCGCAGATCGTGCGGTAGCACAGGGCCGCGCCTTCGGCCGAACAGCCGACGATGCCGATATGTTTTGTCATGCTCTTCCTCCTCCTTAAATGCGCTGGCCGCCGTCGATGGGAATTTCCGCGCCCGTGATGTACGAGGCGCGCTCGCTGCACAGGAACTCCACCAAATCCGCCACTTCGGCAGTCGTGCCCAGGCGGCGCAACGGGATTTGCGTGTCGACGATGTGCGAGGTGCCCGGCGACAGGATGGCCGTGTCGATCTCTCCCGGCGCGATGGCGTTCACGCGTACGTTCAGCGGCGCCATGTCGTTGGCCATTTCGCGCGTCAGCGATGCCAGCGCCGCCTTCGAACTGGCGTAGGCGGAACCGGCAAACGGGTGCACGCGGTAGCCGGCGATCGAACACAGGTTCACGACGGAGCCATGCGCGTTCGACAATTCCTGCGCAAAGCCGCGCGTCAGGGCCAGCGGCGCAAAGAAATTCGTGTTGTACATTTCCTGCCACGTCTGCATGTCGGTGGTCAGCGAATTGACGCGCGAGCCGCCCGGCCCCTTCGGCGAGACGCCCGCATTGTTTACCAGCGCGTGCAATTTGGAGTCGCCCAGCATGGGGCGCAGGGTATCGACCATCTGCCCGATCTGGCTCAGGTCCGACAAATCCATGCACACATGCGTGTTGTGCTCCTGGCTGCGCGGGCAGCCGCCGGGAATCGGGCTGCGCGAGACGGTGATGACCCGCCAGCCCAGGCTGCGGAAGCGCTCGGCCACCGCATGGCCGATGCCGCGGCTGGCGCCCGTGACGATGGCGGTTTTCTGTTCAATTTTCTGTTCAGTCTTGTGCTTCATGTTCTTCCTCGTCCTTTTCTTTCTGTGTTGCCCCGGCGTGCATGCGCTCCTGCCGCATCACATACGCGAGCATCTGCGTCCCGCCGTCGAGAATGTCCTGTTCGATGGCGCGCCGCGCGGCCGCGCCGTCGCGCTGGCGCAGCGCGCTGATGATGGCGTGGTGGTGGCCCACCCGCATGTCGGGCGAAAAGCTCGCGTAGCCGGCGGCGATCAGCGGCGCCGTCTGCATCCACAGATGGTCGACGAAGCGTTTCAATGTCGGCATGCCGGCCGCCTGCGCCAGGCCCAGGTGAAACGCCTGGTTGCATTGCAGGGCCGCCGGCAAGTCGTGGCGCGCGATGGCCTCTTCGTTCGCCTGCAGCAGGCGCTCGAGGTCGGCCAGGGTGGCGTCGTCGATGCGTTGCGCCGCCTCGAACGCGCCCAAGCCTTCCAGCTCCAGGCGCAGCGCGCGGATTTCCAGGTAGCGCGCCACGCTCAGCACGGGCACGCGGAAGTCGCGCGGCGAGCGCAGCACCAGCGCCTCTTCCTGCACCAGTTGCAGCATGGCGTCGCGCACGGGCGTCACGCTCGTGCCCAGCTGCAGCGCCAGTTCGCGGATGCGCAGCCGGTCGTTGGGCTGGAAGCGCCCGGCCGCCAGCGCATCGCGCAGCGTCGCATACACGGACTTGCCCAGATTGACGT
This sequence comes from Janthinobacterium sp. LS2A, assembly GCF_036543145.1. Taxonomy (NCBI): domain Bacteria; kingdom Pseudomonadati; phylum Pseudomonadota; class Betaproteobacteria; order Burkholderiales; family Oxalobacteraceae; genus Janthinobacterium; species Janthinobacterium sp. LS2A. The sequence goes on along the minus strand of NZ_JAZHPB010000001.1, from coordinate 557,080 downwards.
GCACCAGGCTGTCCAGGGGATGGTTCATAGTGGTTTTCAGATTCAAAAAATTATGATGCATCATACATCAAGGGATAAAACAGCGCTTTTCCATGCGTGCGCCGCAGACAGGACGCAGCGCAAGCACGTACAATCAGCCGCCACCGTATCGAAAGGAACGCACTTGAACTGGGATTATCCGCACGCCCACACCCTGCCCGTCACGCCGGAACCGGACGACATCGACGGCTTGCAGCACACGAACAACGCCGTCTATGTGCGCTGGTGCGAGCATATCGCCTGGCATCATTCGGCCACCTTGGGACTGGACCTCGACGATTACCGGCGCCTGGACCGGGCCATGGCGATACGCCGCGGCGAATACGACTACCTGCTGCCGACGCGGGCCGGCGAAGCGCTGACCCTGGCCACCTGGCTGTGCGCCAGCGATGGCCGTTCCAGCATGGAGCGGCGCTTCCAGCTCGTGCGCGACAGCGACGGCGCCACCGTCGTGCGCGGACGCTGGGACTTGATCTGCATCGAACTGAGCAGCGGCCGCGCGCGCCGCCTGCCGCCCGAGTTCCTGGCCGTGTACGAACCGGCCATCGTCGCGGCCGGCGCGTAAAAGCAGACGCCTGGGCGGCCGTTTTGCGCACCGTTCGGCGAAGATGCGGGGCTTTTCTTGCGCCTCTGCAGTGCAACATGCATTTCGCTCCTGCTTTGCCCGTCCATGCTTTAGAATCAGCGACCTCAGCCCCGTAAAAACAGGATAAAACATATGACGGCAGTCGGGATTACCGAACCACAAGAGCTCAAGCGCGGTCTGAAAAGCCGCCACATCCAGCTCATCGCCCTGGGCGGCGCCATCGGCACCGGCCTGTTTCTGGGCATCGCGCAAACCATCAAGATGGCCGGACCTTCGGTGCTGCTCGGCTATGGCATCGCCGGCGTCATCGCCTTTTTGATCATGCGCCAGCTGGGCGAGATGGTGGTCGACGAACCCGTCGCCGGTTCGTTCAGCTATTTCGCCGACAAATACTGCGGCCACCTGCCCGGCTTCCTGTCGGGCTGGAATTACTGGGTGCTGTATGTGCTCGTCAGCATGGCCGAACTGACGGCCGTCGGCATCTACGTGCAGTACTGGTGGCCCGGCGTGCCGGCCTGGGTCTCGGCCCTCATCTTCTTTTGCGCCATCAACGCCATCAGCCTGTTGAACGTGAAGGCCTTCGGCGAGATGGAATTCTGGTTCGCCATCATCAAGGTGGTCGCCATCATCGGCATGATCGTCTTCGGCGCCTACCTGCTCGCTTCCGGCGACGCGGGTCCGCAGGCGTCGGTAGCCAACTTGTGGCAGCACGGCGGCTTCTTCCCGAATGGCTGGCAGGGCCTGGTGATGGCCATGGCCGTCATCATGTTCTCGTTCGGCGGCCTGGAACTGGTGGGCATCACGGCGGCCGAGGCGGATGATCCGAGCACGACGATCCCGCGCGCCACCAACCAGGCCATCTACCGCATCCTGATCTTCTATATCGGCGCGCTGGGCATTTTGCTGTCGCTGTACCCATGGCAAAACGTCGTCACCGGCGGCAGCCCCTTCGTGCTGATCTTCCATGCGCTCGACAGCAACCTGGTGGCCACGGCCCTGAACGTGGTGGTGCTGACGGCCGCCCTGTCCGTGTACAACAGTGGCGTGTACTGCAACACGCGCATGCTGTTCGGCCTGGCCAAGCAAGGCAATGCGCCGCGCGCGCTGCTGCGCCTGAACCGCCGCGGCGTGCCGCTGGCGGCGCTGGGCGTGTCCGCGCTGGCGACGGGCGCCTGCGTGGTGGTCAATTACTTCATGCCGGGCGAAGCGTTCGAAGTGCTGATGGGCCTCGTGGTTTCGGCCCTGATCATCAACTGGGCCATGATCAGCTGGATCCATTTGCGCTTCCGCGCGCAGAAGAGGGCCGAGGGCAAGACGACCCTGTTCCAGAGCCTGGGCTACCCGTTCACCAACTACCTGTGCCTGGTCTTCCTGGCCGGCATCCTGGTGATCATGTATTTGACGCCGGGCCTGCGCATCTCCGTCTACCTGATCCCCGTGTGGCTCGCCGCGCTGGGCATCGGCTACTGGATCAAGCAAAACAAGGCCAAGGCATAGGCTTGCGCAGTATTTTGCAATCGGCAACAAAAAGCCCGTCTTCGCAGACGGGCTTTTTGCATTCAGCGCGCTATTGCTAAGCGGTGGCGGCCACATTCTCTTCCGGCTGCACATCGGCTCGCCACAGGCCGATGCTCTGGCCCGCATACGATTGCAGCAGCACGTCGTCGCTCAAGGTCAGCATCGCCTGCTGGCGCTGCTCCGCCTTTTTCTCGGGAGTCATGCCCAGTTCGCCCGTCTTGTACGGACCCAGCACAGGCAGCAGGTCGCGCAGCACGGAATAGTTACCTGGCGTCGTCTTGTCCGATTCCAGCTTGCCCAGGAAATACTTCATGACATGCTCGGACTGGTTGCCCTCCTGCCGCAAGCTCGCCTTGACCATCTTGCCATCCTTGTAGGCCACCTGCGCGTCGCTGCTGGCCGTATCTTCGATCTGGTGGTAGGTATAGTTCTGCGACTCCGTATTGTCCAGCAAGCGCAGCGGCACGCCGGGGACGAGCGTCTCATGGAAACTGGCGCTCAGCTTCGATTGCTGCTGCTGCCTGACCGAACGCTCATCCTGGCTGGCGCCGGCCTGCAGCGTCTTTTGCGACACGTCATAATTGAAGCCATCCTTTTCCGAACTGCGCATGGGATTGCTGAATTTCACGGCCTGCGACACGGAGGCGCTGAAATCGGCCAGCCCCGTCAGGATGGATTTGTCTTCGGCCGCCAGGCGCCACTTGCCCGTCTCGGGACTCTCTGTGGCCACCTGCGGCGCGGCGGTATTGCTGTGCAAGGCTGTAAAGCTATCCTTGAGCATGGCCACCAGGCCCGCGTCGCCATGGCCGCGCGACGCCGCCTGGTCGAACTGCTTCATGTAGCTGCCCAGCGCCTTCGCCTGCTTTTCCTTGCTGCCCAGGGTATTGAGCTGACTGGCATCGACTTTCAGCTCCAGGCTGCCGGCCTCGCCGCTGAAGCTGACCTTGCGCTGCGCGCCATCGGCCTGGAAATCCAGGGTTTGAATACTTTCCGGCTCGCCGCGCACCTTGACTTCCGCATGCAGTTTCACCGAGGCCAGCTGCTGCTGGTCAAACTGCATCAAGCCTTCCAGCTTGATTTTCGGCGTACTTTGTCCCATGCCGTCGATGGCTTCCTGGAAGCCCTTCGCCAGCTCGCCCAGGGCGCTCGCCTCAGCGTCGCTGAGGTCGCCACTGGTCGTCATGCTCACGGCCAGGCCGTCGCCCTGGCTGTCGAGCGACAGCTTGACTTCCACGCCGCTCTTGGTCGTGATGCTGAGGGAAACCCGGTCTTCGCCATTGCCATGCAGGCTGCCCGGCGCGATACCGGACGCCGCATAGACATTCGGCGTGGCGCTCGGCGGCGGCTGACGCATCGCCTGCGAGAAATTGTAGTTGCCCAATTTGGCCTGTCCCAGCATGGCAGCGCCCAGGCCGCTGAAGCGGCCGCCAAACGCATACGAGGAAAAACTCTTCGTCATCGCGTCGCTGACCTTGTTGCGTGTCGCGCTTTCCCACACCATCGGCGGCTTCACGAGCGCGGCCGGTTTGCTGTCGTTCACGCTCTCCGGACTGAGGGCAACGATCGAAGACGGCGTGGATGGGGACGACGGCGATGCCGCCTGCGTGCGGTTCGGCGTGGCGGAGGAAGCCCCTGACGGGGCGCTATTCCAGTTTGACAGTGGAGAAATGGAGGTCATGGCGCTGTAACCTTGCAAGTGGCGAGTAGGGGCATCATAAAAGTTCGATATGGTTAGTTTTTTTGCAATCACCTGGCGCCAGGCAAGCCTTGTGTCACGTTATCTGACGTGGTGGCAAGTACTGCGTGGCAATACTGCTATAACGGCAAGAAACGGCAAAGCATGAGTGTCGGGGAAATGAAACATTTTCATACGGATGACCCAGCCGCCCCGCAACAAGTTGATTCACCGCCGGGAATGTCTCAAAATGTATCGTATGGAACACAAGATTCTGCGCGCGCCGCTGGCCAGCTTTACCGACTTGTTGCTCGACGCCGTGTGCATGGTCGACGTGGACGGGCGCTTCGTCTTCGTCAGCGCCGCCTGCGAACGCATCTTCGGCTACACGCAGCAGGAAATGGTCGGCAAGCAGATGCTCGACCTGGTCGCTCCCGCCGACCGCGCCCGTACCCTGGCCGCCGCGCGCGCCATCATGGATGGCCATGCGCAGACGCATTTTGAAAACCGCTACCTGCGCAAGGATGGCAGCCTGGCGCACATCATGTGGACGGCCCGCTGGTCCGCCGCCGACCAGCTGCGCGTGGCGGTGGCGCGCGACATCACCTTGCTGAAACAGGCGCAGGCAAAGCAGGCCGCGCTGTACGCCATTTCCGAAGCCATGCAGGCGACGCAAGACTTGCCCGCCTTGCTGCACCGTATCCAGCACATCATCGGCGAACACTTGCCCACGCGCAGCCTGACCTTGCTGCTGCATGACGAACACGGCGCCCAGCCTTTGATGACCTGCCATGCCGGCGACAGCGTGCCGCAGCCAACGTCTTCGCTGGCCAGCCTGCTGTGCGATGAAGTGCTGCGCAGCGGCCGCCCCCTGCTGCTGCAGGCGGGACAACTGGCCGGCCTGCCGGCTGCGCTGCAAACGGCGGCCGGCGCCCTGCCCTCGTACTGGCTTGCCGTGCCGCTGTATTGCTCCATGGGCAGCATCGGCGCGCTGGCCTTGCAAGGCGGCCAGGACGCCGCCATCGGCACGGAGCAAGACCGGGATTTGCTGCAATTTGTTGGCAAGCAACTTGCCACTGCCATCGAGCGCCGGCAGTGGCAGACGCAAATGCAATTCATGGCCATGCACGATGAGCTGACCCGCCTGCCGAACCGCCGCCTGTTCCACGACCGCCTGCACACGGCATTCGCGCGCGCGCACCGCCAGGAAGACCGGTTGTCGCTGCTATTCCTGGACTTGAACAACTTCAAGCGCGTCAACGACGACCACGGCCATGCCTGTGGCGACCTGCTGCTGCAAACGGTGGCGAACCGCCTGCGCGATTGCATGCGCGAAACCGACACCCTGGCCAGGATGGGCGGCGATGAATTCGTCGTGCTTCTGGAAAGCAATGTCACGCCGGCCGATGTCAGCCTGATCGAGCAAAAGATCCACGCGGCCCTGGCCGCGCCGCTACACCTGGGCAACGGACAGCAATTGCAGATCGCCGTCAGCATCGGCGTGGCCCACTATCCGGAAGACGGCGATACCATGCAGCTGCTGCTGCGCCATGCGGACCGGGCCATGTACGCGTCGAAGGTGATGGCCGCCGCCTCGCGCTAGCGGATGCCGCTCCTGGCGACAGTGCCCCCATGCTATACTTTCCCGCGATGCTGAGACTCTTCAAAACATGGCTGATCCTGCTGTTGATCACGGCGGTGCCGCTGCAAGCGGTCGCTGCGGGCGCCACGCGGCTGTGCGCGCCGCTCGCTGCCTCGCCTGCCGCCGCCATGACGGCGGCCTGCAAGCATCACGATGCACAATCATCCACCGTCCCGGACAGCGCCAGCGCGCCAGAAGACAGCAAGTCCCCTGCCAAGCACCCCGCGTGCGGCGCCTGTTCCGCCTTTTGCCTGGGCGCGCTGATGCCGCCATGTTTCCCCCTGCCTTCCGCCGTGCTCAACGGCGCGGAACACGCCGCCGTAGCCAATGCCACCCTGCTGACAGGATTCATTCCCGACGGCTTGCGCCGGCCTCCTAGACCGCTTTCCGCTTAAATAAAAGCAGGCCACCAAGGTGGCCACGATAGACCTACTTCGTCTGAAAGCAACACATGATCAAACCTTTATTAGTGCGCGGCGCTTTCGCCGCCATGCTGGGCCTGCCCACGTTCGCCATGGCGGCCTTGCCCGTCATTGAAGTTTACAAGAGCGCCTCGTGCGGCTGCTGTTCCGCATGGATCAAGCACCTGGAAACGAACGGCTTTACGGTACGCGCGAAAAATGTCGAGATGCCGGCGCAATACCGCAAGCTGGCCGGCATTCCCGACGCGCTCGGTTCCTGCCACACGGGCCTCGTCAACGGCTACGCCATCGAAGGCCATGTACCGGCCAGCGAGATCAAGCAGCTGCTGCGCGAGAAACCCAAGGCGAAAGGCCTGGCCGTGCCGGCAATGCCAATGGGCTCGCCTGGCATGGAAGGTCCGCGCAAGGATGCGTATGACGTCTTGCTGGTCAAGAGCAATGGCAGCACCGAAGTCTACAAGCACTACCAATAACACTAAGCGAAAATGAAAAACGCCGCCGGAATCGCTTCCGGCGGCGTTTTTTTATGTCAGGCAGCAAAGAACCTGCCGCCTGTCAGGACTGCATCAGATGCTGTCCAATACCGCATTCAGGCTGGCGCTAGGACGCATGACCGCTTCCGTCTTCGCTGGATCTGGCAGGTAGTAGCCGCCGATATCCGTTTCCTTGCCTTGTACTGCTTTCAGCTCGGCAACGATCTTTTCTTCGTTGTCGGCCAGGGCTTTGGCCACTGGCGCAAAATGCGCTGCCAGTTCCGCGTCGTCCTTCTGCGCTGCCAGAGCTTGCGCCCAGTACATGGCCAGGTAGAAATGGCTGCCGCGGTTATCCAGCTCGCCAGTACGTGGCGATGGCGACTTGTTGTTGTCCAGCAGCTTGCCGGTGGCTTCATCGAGGGTTTTCGCGAGGATTTTGGCCTTCGCATTGCCCGTCTTGATGCCCATGTCTTCCAGCGACACGGCCAGGGCCAGGAACTCGCCCAGCGAATCCCAGCGCAGATGGTTTTCTTCCACCAGCTGCTTGACGTGCTTAGGAGCCGAACCGCCGGCGCCCGTTTCGTACATGCCGCCACCGGCCATCAAAGGCACGATCGACAGCATCTTGGCGGACGTGCCCAGTTCCAGGATCGGGAACAGATCGGTCAGGTAGTCGCGCAGGATGTTGCCGGTCACCGAGATGGTGTCCAGGCCGCGGAAGGCGCGTTCCAGGGTGTAGCGCATGGCGCGCGTTTGCGACATGATCTGGATGTCCAGGCCCTTGGTGTCGTGATCCTTCAGGTAGACCTGTACCTTCTTGATGACTTCGTTCTCGTGCGGACGGTAGGAATCGAGCCAGAACACGGCAGGCATGCCCGAGTTGCGCGCGCGCGTGACGGCCAGCTTGACCCAGTCGCGGATCGGCGCGTCCTTGACCTGGCACATGCGCCAGATATCGCCCTCTTCCACCGTTTGCGTCAGCAGCACTTCGCCCGTTTCCAGGTCGGTGATGTTGGCAATGCCGCCTTCCGGCACTTCAAACGTCTTGTCGTGCGAACCGTATTCTTCCGCTTGCTGCGCCATCAGGCCCACGTTCGGCACGGTGCCCATGGTCTTCGGATCGAAGTTGCCATGCCATTTGCAGAAGCCAATCATTTCCTGGTAGATCCGTGCAAAAGTCGATTCCGGCATGACTGCCTTGACGTCTTTCGGACGGCCATCGGCGCCCCACATCTTGCCGCCGATACGGATCATGGCCGGCATCGACGCGTCGACGATGATGTCGTTCGGCGAATGGAAGTTGGTGATGCCCTTGGCAGAATCGACCATGGCCAGTTCCGGACGGTGGGCGTGGCAAGCGTGCAGGTCCTTGAGGATTTCATCCTTTTGCGACGCTGGCAGGGTGTCGATCTTGTCGTACAGGTTGCTCATGCCATTGTTGACATTCACGCCCAGCTTGTCGAACAGCTCGGCGTGCTTGGCGAACGCGTCCTTGTAGAAGATGCGCACGCAGTGGCCGAAGACGATCGGGTGCGACACCTTCATCATGGTGGCCTTGACGTGCAGCGAGAACATCACGCCCGTCTTGAAGGCGTCGTCGATTTCCTTCTCGTAGAACTCCAGCAGCGCTTTCTTGCTCATGAACATGCTGTCGATGATTTCGCCCGCTTGCAGGGAAACCTTCGGTTTCAGCACGATGGTCTTGCCCGAGGCCGTGACCAGTTCCATCTTGACGTCGCGGGCCTTTTCCAGGGTCAGCGATTTTTCGCCATGGTAGAAGTCGCCATGGTGCATGTGCGACACGTGCGTTTGCGACGATTGGCTCCACTCGCCCATCGAGTGCGGGTGCTTGCGCGCATACTCTTTGACGGCCTTCGGTGCGCGGCGGTCGGAATTGCCTTCACGCAGGACCGGGTTGACGGAGCTGCCGATGCATTTGCCGTAACGGGCCTTCAAGGCTTTTTCTTCGTCCGTCTTCGCGTCTTCCGGGTAGTCCGGCAGCTTGTAGCCGCGGCCTTGCAATTCGCGCACGCAAGCGATCAGCTGACCTTGGGAAGCGCTGATGTTTGGCAGCTTGATGATGTTGGTGTCCGGATTCTGGGTCAATTTGCCCAGTTCAGCCAGGGTGTTCGGGACTTTTTGCGCGTCCGTCAGGAATTCGGGGAATTCGGCCAGTACACGTGCCGCCACCGAAATATCGCTGGACACCACGTCCACGCCAGCCGGCGCGGTGAATTTTTTGATGATTGGCAGCAGGGAATACGTCGCGAGCAGCGGCGCCTCGTCAGTCAGCGTGTAGATGATTTTGGATTTTTGTGTTGCCATGTTCATTCCCTTGTATGCGGTGATGCCTGGTGGTTAACTTTCTTCATTCCAAACACAGGACGGTTAGCCTTGCTTTGGACGGCTAGTGTGCCGGCGGTGACGCCGTGCTTGCCCACCACGTATTTTAGACTGTCCTGCCGCTGTTTGTGTATCCGATGGCGTCGAATCTTATATAAGACAGCAAATATCTGAAGCAGACGGGAGAATATGGCGGTTTTCCGCAAGGAAATAGATGCAAGCAGGCCCGCAAGCCATGTATGCACCAATGGAAACAAATATGTAAACAGAAATATATTTGAGCAAATCGTCTCGCGCTTACTCGTTTTTGACGATGCCGCGCACGTTCGTCAACGCCAGGCAGACGTTCAGGATGATCAAGGCCCAGGCTTCGTCATGCCAGCCCCAGCAGACCCACAGCACATTGCTGAACAGGAAAACCCAGAAGCCGGCAAAGCGCCGCGCGGCCGCGCGCGACCCCACGAGCCAGGCCGCCAGCAGCGAAGCGGCCATGGCAGGCCATTGCAACAATTCGATGAAGTCGGACATGGCACCTCCCGTTTGCGGGGAGCGTAGCAACATTTCCGCGATATCAGCGCACGCTTGGTAGACGGCAACAACATTGATATTTATCAAATTGACAGCCCAAACCCTGGGCTACTGTCGGTGCCATCTTTGATCTGAAACAGAAACTCTGCTGCCAAGAATCGACCATTCCAGACACAACGCCAGTTTTCGCCAGGCTCTTCATTCCCCAGCTGATAACGCTCGCCAAGTGCCGTAACACGCAGCGTCCCCGTCCCTTGCATACACGTGCAGGGGGAACTTTTGCTAGCGATTTTGCAGCCTTTTGATTAATGAACGTTAAAAAGGAATTTCGTATGAGCACGTATTCTGACATTTGCATCGTTGGCGCCGGCATAGGCGGCTTGATTTGCGCCAGCCGCCTGATCGGCGCCGCCGCCGACAGGAAGCTGCGCATCCGGGTATTCGACCTGAATGCCACCGTGGGCGGCCGCATCCAGTCGCGGAAAATAGATGGCGAGGAAATCGCCGAACTGGGCGCCGCCCGCTATTCGCCGCAGCTGCACCCACATTTCCAGCAACTGATGCAGGACAGCGGATTGCCGCATGCGGTCTACCCGTTCACCGAGGTCATCTCCCACGATAGCGTGCTGGACGAGCTGAAGGCGACGCTGGATGAGCTGAGCCCGATGCTGAAGGAGCATCCTAACCTCTCCTTCCTCGATTTCGTCAGCCATTACCTGGGCGCCGCCAAGGCCAGCCACATCATCAAGGCGACCGGCTATGACGCCTTGCTGCTGCCGATGGTGTCGGCGGCCATGGCCTACGACATCATCAAGAAACACCCGGAAACGCAGCACTTCACGGAAAACGCCACCAACCAGTGGCACTATGCCACCGACGGCTACCACGCGCTGCTATGCCAGTTGCAGCACCAGGCCCAGGTCGCCGGCGTGGAATTTCAGCTCGAACATCGCTTGCTGTCCGTTGAAAAATCGGGCGCCGACCATGTGCTCGCCTTCAGCCACCACGGCGACACGCAGATGCACCGCACACGTCATCTGGTGATGGCCATCCCGCCATCCGCCATGCCGCGCCTGAACCTGGATTTCCCTGCCGCCTGGAGCCCGTTCCAGTACGACTCGCTGCCCCTGTTCAAGGGTTTCTTCACGTTCGACACGGCCTGGTGGGACGCGCTGGGGCTGACCGACAAGGTGCTGATGGCGGCCAATCCCCTGCGCAAGATCTACTTCAAGAGCGACAAGTATGTGCTGTTCTACACCGACAGCAAAAGCGCCAGCTACTGGCGCGACAGCCTGGAACTCGGTGAAGACGTGTATCTGGAGCGTGTCCGCAGCCACCTGGAAGAAGTCCTGCCGCTCGATGGCCAGCCGCTGCCGCGGATCAAGGCGCACTTCCACAAGTTCTGGCCGCATGGCGTCGAGTTTTGCGTGGAACCGGAAGCCGAACACCCGGCCGTCCTGCTGCACCGGGACGGCATCATTTCCTGCTCGGATGCCTATACCGGGCATTGCGGCTGGATGGAAGGCAGCCTGATCAGCGCCCAGCACGCCAGCGGTCTGTTGCTGCAACGGCTAGCTCAACTGGACGAGGTCGCGGCCGCCAATGATACCTTCATCACTTCCTCGACCGAGCGCGCATGAGCCTACTTGACTTCCCCCGCCTGCATTTTCGGGGTTTTGCCCGCGCCAATGTGCCGACGGGAAATCGCAATACGCACGGCAACATCGATATCGCCACGAATGCGGTATCGATGGCGGGCGAGGCTGTCGACCTGAGCCGGCCGCCGTCCGAATTCCATGCGCACCTGAAACAGCTTGTCCCCCGCTTCAATGCAGAGGGCAAGCCCGATCCGGACGGCGTCTTCAGCCAGGCGGCAGGCTACAACTTTTGCGGCAATAATCATTTCTCGTGGGAAAACGCGCGGATCACGGGCGTCCAGCTGCGCGATGGCGAGGTCGACACGCAGGACGCGCTGGTGGGCGCCAAGCTGGCCCTGTGGGGGCACTACAACGAGTACCTGCGCACGACGTTCAACCGCGCCAGGTGGATCGACAACAACCCGGCACAGCCGGACACCACGCTGATCTACGCCGGCCAGTTCACCTTGAGCGACAAGCTGGCCACGCCCAACACGCCCACCTTGTTCACAGCCGATATCGCGCAGGCGCACTCGGTACGCTGGCTCGGCAGCGACCATGTCACGGAACGCAGCGGGCATTTCCTGGACGAGGAATTCGCCCGCTCCAGGCTGTTCCAGTTTTCGGTGGCCAAGCAAGATCCGCATTTCCTGTTCAATGGGGATCTGCCGCTGCCAGCCAGCATGCAGGCCTTGCGGCAAGCCCTGGACGACGACGCGGTACTGGGCCTGACGGTGCAATATGCGCTGTTCAATATGTCGACGCCGCTCAAACCCGATTCGCCCGTGTTCTACGACCTGGCCGGCAGCATCGGCCTGTGGCGGCGCGACGAGTTGGCAAGCTATCCGGCCGGCCGCCTGCTGCAGCCGCGCCATGCCAGCCTGGGACCGGTGCTGGTGAAAATGCATGCGGACCGCGTCGCTTTCAACATGCCGACCGCCATTCCCTTCACCACGCGCGATCCGCATGCCGTCTCGGAACAGCATCCCACGCATGCCCTGGGCGACAAGCAGGCGCTCGGCGACCTGCTGCTGCAGGACGGCGCCGGCACCTTGCTGGCGCGGATACCCGAGCAGTTGTACCGCGACTACTGGCGCCATCACGGCATCTTCGACGTGCCGCTGCAGCACGCCGGCGCGGCCACGGGTTCGCTCAGCCTGGGCAGCGCGCAGGCGCAGTGGGACGAAGCCGACTGGGTGCTGCAATCGGACAGCAACCAGCTGTATCTGGAAGCGCCGAACCGCAACAAGCATGAGCAATTTCCGCAGACGATCACCGTGCAAAGCCGCTTCCGCGGCGAACTGGCGGCGCCTGCCCTCCTGCCGGCGCAGGCCGAGGACGGCGCGCTGCTGGCCGTGGAACAGCAGCCATCGCCGCTCGGACATGGCTACACGGCGCTGACCCTGACGGGGCGCCAGCCGGGCGCGACCAGGATCGTGCTGGGGGCAGGCAAGGATAAGCAATACCTCGGCGTGCGCGTGCTGCCCGACGACTGGGACCTCGATGACGTACCGGCCGAACAGGTCGACTACGCCTTCCTCTACCGGCATGTGATGAGCTACTACGAGCTCGTGTATCCATTCATGTCGGACAAGGTCTTCAGCCTGGCGGACCAGTGCAAGTGCGAAACGTATTCGCGCCTGATGTGGCAGATGTGCGATCCGCGGAACCGCGACAAGAGCTACTACATGCCCAGCACCCGCGAACTGTCGCTGCCAAAGTCGCGCCTGTTCCTGAAATACCTGACGCAGGTCGAGGCAAAGGCCAAGGCGGCGGTGCCGGAAGCGGCGGTGCCGCCTGTCATCGGCAGCAAGGCCGAGCTGATCGAGGAACTGAAAAAGGCCATCGACCTGGAACTGTCGCTGATGCTGCAGTACCTGTATGCCGCGTATTCGATTCCCAACTATGCGCAGGGGGCGGCGCTGGTGCAGGCTGGCCGCTGGCTGCCGGCCGAGCTGGAACTGGCCTGCGGCGCCGAAGACCGGCGCCGCAACAGCGGCACGCGCGGCGCGCTGCTGGAGATCGCCCATGAAGAAATGATTCACTATTTATTGGTCAACAATGTGCTGATGGCGCTAGGCGAACCGTTTTATAGCGGCACCCCGGTGATGGGCCAGTTGGCGCGCAAGCGTTTCGGCCTGGACACGGAATTTGCGTTCGAGCCATTTTCCGAACACGTGCTGGCCCGTTTCGTGCGTTTCGAATGGCCCGACTACATCCCCACGCCAGGCAAATCCATCGCCACCTTCTATATCGCGATCCGCCAGGCCGTTGCCGACTTGCCCGGCCTGTTCGAGAGCGGCGGCGGCAAGCGCGGCGGCGAACATCATTTGTTCCTGAAAGAACTGACCAACCGCGCCTATCCCGGCTACCAGCTGGAAGTATCGGACCGCGACAGCGCGCTGTTTGCCATCGACTTCGTCACCGAACAGGGGGAAGGCGTGGCCGTCGATTCGCCGCATTTCGCCTCGTCGCACTTCCAGCGGCTGCGCGCCGTGGCCGGCAAGTTTTCAGCCTGCGAAAAACCGTTCGAGCCGGCGCTGCCGGCGCTGAAGAATCCCGTGCTGGAAGCGCGTGCGGACTGCACCGTGGTGACCGACCGGAAGGCGCGAGCGCTGATGCAGCTGTATCAAGGCTGCTACGAACTGACCTTTTTGATGATGGCGCACCATTTCGCGCAGCGGCCGCTGGGCAGCCTGCGCCGTTCGCGCCTGATGAATGCGTCCATCGACATCATGACCGGCCTGTTGCGTCCCCTGTCGGCCGCCCTGATGAACATGCCGTCCGGCGTGCCCGGCCGCCATGCTGGACCGCCCGTGCCGGAGCCGGTCAGCAGTCTGATCAGCAGCGACTACAGCCTGGGCTGCAACATGCTGGCGCAGAAATGCCAGGCGCTGGCGCAGTACGCGCGCGGCCTTGAGAGCGATGTCATCGGCATGGCGCCGATAGAGATGTTGGAGTTTTTTAATCAGCAACTTACCGATTTATCTCGGGGAAAGATGTCAAGAGAGGCTTGAAATGCATAAAATCATTATCGTCGGCGGAGGCCTGGCAGGTAGCCTCAGCGCCATTTATCTGGCGCAACGGGGACACGATGTCCACGTTATCGAAAAACGCGGCGATCCACTGCTGGAGAATGCCGCCAGCTCCGACCCGGTCAACTCGCGCGCCATCGGCGTGAGCATGACGGTACGCGGCATCAAGGCCGTCCTGGCGGCTGGCATCAGCAAGCAGGAGCTCGACCAGTGCGGCGAACCCATCGTCGGCATGGCATTTTGCGTGGGCGGCCGGCACCGCATACGCGAGCTGACCCCGCTCGAAGGCCTGTTTCCCCTGTCGCTGGACCGCACTGCCTTCCAGCGCCTGCTGAACCGGCATGCCGTCCTGCACGAGGTGAAGTATTACTTTGAGCATAAATGCCTGGATGTCGACCTGGAAAGAAAAATCGTGCTGATCCAGGGCCCGGACGGCGCCGTGCAGCAGCTGCATGGCGACCTGGTCATCGGCGCCGACGGCGCCCACTCGGCCGTGCGGCGCGCCATGCAAAGCGGCGTGCGCCGTTTCGAGTTCAAACAGAGTTACTTCCGCCACGGCTACAAGACGCTGGTCTTGCCGAACGCGGCGGATCTGGGTTTCCGGAAGGATTTACTGTATTTCTTCGGCATGGATTCCAAGGGCCTGTTTGCCGGCCGCGCGGCCACCATTCCGGACGGCAGCATCAGCTTCGCCCTGTGCCTGCCCTACACGGGCACGCCCAGCCTGGGCACGCTCAACCGCGAAGCCATGGCCGACTTCTTCAGCCGCTACTTCGGCAACCTGCCGCCGGACCGCCGCAAGGAAATGCTCGACCAGTTCATGGCGCTGCCCAGCAACGACCTCATCAATGTCCGTTCCAGCACCTTCCACTACAAGGCCAATATCCTGCTGATCGGCGATGCGGCGCATGCCACCGCTCCCTTCCTCGGACAAGGCATGAACATGGCGCTGGAAGACGTCCACGTCTTCGTTTCCCTGCTGGAAAAGCACGGTAATGCCCTGGGCCCTGCCCTGTCCGAGTTCACGCAGCAGCGCAAGGTGCAGGCGGACGCCATGCAGGACATGGCGATCGCCAACTATGAAGCGCTGAGCAATCCGAATCTGATTTTCTTCCTGCAGACGCGCTACACGCGCTACATGCACAAGAAATTCCCCCGTGTTTATCCGCCAGACATGGCGGAGAAACTGTACTTCACATCGGTTCCTTACGATGAATTGCAGCAAATCCAGAAGAAACAAAACGTTTGGTACAAACTTGGAAGGGTAAATTAATGAACATTCTCGTTATCGGCGCAGGCCCCGCAGGACTGCTCTTCGCCAGTCAGATGAAACAAGCCCAGCCCGGCTGGAGTATCAGCATCACGGAAAAAAACACCCCGGAAGAAGTGGTGGGCTGGGGCGTGGTGCTGCCGGGACGCCCGCCGCGCCATCCGGCCAATCCGCTCTCTTACCTGGAGCAGCCGGAACGGCTCAATCCGCAGTTCCTGGAAGAATTCAAGCTCGTGCACCACGACCAGCCCAACCTGATGAGCACCGGCGTGACCCTGTGCGGCGTGGGACGCCAGGCCCTGGTGCAGGCGCTGCGCGCCAAGTGCGTGGCGGCCGGCATCGCGATCAGCTATGAAACGCCGCCGGCGCCCCGGGCGCAGCTGGAAGCCGAGTACGACCTGGTCGTGGTAGCGAACGGCGTCAATTACAAATCGCTGGAGTTGCCGCCAGCGTTGGTGCCGCACATCGATTTCGGCCGCAACAAATACATCTGGTACGGCACCACCCAGCTGTTCGACCAGATGAACCTGGTGTTCCGCAGCAATGAGCAAGGCATTTTCATCGGCCATGCCTACAAATACTCGGACACGATGAGCACCTTTATCGTCGAATGCAGCGAAGAGACGTACGCCAGGGCCGGGCTGGAAGCGCTGTCCGAGCGCGACGCCGCCGCATATGTCGCCAAGACGTTCAAAGCCGAGCTCGGCGAACATGGGCTACAGAGCCAACCGGGCCAGGGCTGGCGCAACTTCATGACCCTCAGCCGCGACCGGGCCTGCGACGGCAAGTTCGTCCTGCTCGGCGATGCGCTGCAATCGGGGCATTTTTCCATCGGCCATGGCACCACCATGGCGGTGGTGGCGGCCCTGCTGCTGGTCAAAATCCTCAACACCGAAGCTGGCACGGCCGCCGCCCTGGACAGCTTCAACGCCCGCGCCGTGCCTCTGATGCAATTGTTCAAGGACCACGCCAACGCCAGCCGCCTGTGGTTTGAAACCGTAGGCGAGCGTATCGACCTGAGCAATGCAGAGCTGACCGACAGCTTCGACGCCCGCCGCAAGGACTTGCCATCGCTGCAGGAAGCGCTGATGGCCAGCCTAGGCTACGCGCTGGGCCGCTAGGGAGATACCATGCCGACACACGTCTCCCCGCCGCTGCTGCCGATGCAATGGAGCAGCGCCTATGTTTCCTACTGGACGCCGATGCAGGAGGACGACCAGATCACGTCCGGCTATTGCTGGTTCGACTATGCGCGCAACATCTGCCGCATCGATGGCCTGTTCAACCCCTGGCCGGAAAAGGAACATGGACACCTGCTGTGGATGTCGGAAATCGGCGACGCCCGGCGTGAACAAAGCCGCAAGCAGAAAGTGGCTTATGCACGGCAGGCGCAGGCAACTGGCGCGCAGCTGCAGGGAACGGCGCTGGCCGACGAGGTGACGCCGTTTCAGGCGCTGTTCCTGCCGCAAGCGGTGCTGCTGGACGGCGGCGCCCGTCACGATGGCCGCCATAGCGTACTGGGCCGCGAGGCGGATGCCTGGGTAGTCGAGCCAGCGGGCAAGCCGCCATCGGTGTTTTACCTGGAGGCCGGCGGCAACCGCCTGCTGCGCATGGTCACCGGCAACGACCCGCAGCACCGTTCGATACGCGACTTTCCCAACCTGTCTGTCGGCGACATTCCGGACAGCGTCTTTACGTCTTGCAACACCTGACCAGGGCATGGCGCGTGCAAGGGCCGCATGCGGCCGGCGCGCGCCATCCCTGGCTAGTGTTTTTTGTTATTACTCTCGAAGGATATTGCTATGCCGCTGGTTGTTTACATTCTGGGGTTGACGATCTTTTCGTTAACCACCTCCGAATTCATGGTGGCGGGCATGATGCCGTCACTGGCCCTGGCCATGGACGAACCGGTGACACGGATCGGCTATCTGATCTCCCTCTACGCCATGGGCATGGTCATCGGCGGACCGCTGAGCACCATCGTCCTGCTCAAGCTGCGCGTGCCGAACAAGCAGGGGCTGCTGTGGCTGCTGGGCTTTTATGTCCTGGCCCAATCCGTCGCCGCCTCCGCCACCAGCTATGACGTACTGGCCGTCGCACGGGTGGTCACGGGCGTGGCCGCCGCCACCTGCTTTGGCCTGTCCCTGGCGATCTGCGCCGATATCGTCACCCCCAACGCGCGCGGACGCGCCGCCGCCGTCGTGATCGGCGGCCTCATGCTCGCTTCGGTGGTGGGCGTGCCGGTCGCCACGCTCATCGACCAGCACCTGGGATGGCGCGCCAGCTTCTGGCTGGTGGTGCTGCTCGCGCTGATGTGCCTGGCGCTCATCACCGTGCTGGTGCCGCGCACCAAGCCATCTGAAGTCGTCAGCCTCGGCAAGGAACTGGGCGAATTCCGCAACCGCCACCTGTGGGCGGCGTACGCCAGCAGCGGCCTCATCATCGGAGCGATTTTCGCGGCATTCAGCTACTTCGCGGCCATCCTGACGGAAATTACGGGTTTTCCGACGTCCGCTATCCCCTGGCTGCTGGGCGTCTACGGCGTCGCCAATGTAGTGGGCAATGGCGTGGTCGGCCGTTATGCGGACCGCTACACCACCGTCATCATGGTCTGGGGCATGGTCATCCTCAGCATCAGCCTGGCGCTGTTCGCCGTCTTTGCGCACGACAAGACCATCAGCGTTGCCCTGCTGGTCGTCACGGGCCTGGTCGGCATGTCGATGAATCCCGCCATCATCGCCCGCGTGATGAAGACCGCCCATCCGGGGCCGCTGGTCAACACCGTCCATACCTCGGTCATCAACATCGGCCTGGGCGCCGGCTCATGGCTCGGCGGCCTCGGCATCGCCGCCGGCTACGGCTTGCGCTCGCCACTGTGGGTCGGTGTCGCGCTGGCAGTGCTTGGCCTCATCAGCTTGCTGCCTTACCTCGGACATAAGTCGCGCGATTCGGTGCTGTCGCATTAGCGGCTGGCGACGTGTCTTGACGGCCAGGCCCAATCCCGGCAAGATCATGGTGCTGGCTGACAAGCTGCCGGCAACAGCTACCCTCTAGCGCTGGAGCCACCACCATTGAGCCAGGAATATTCCACGGCAATGCGCGACCTACTTGCCGCGCGTGACATCAGGCATGCCCGCACGCCGCCCGTCAGCGGGCTGACGCGGCAGCACTTCAGCGTCGCAAGCGAGCACAAGGAACTGCAGCTACTGGCCTGGCGCGATTATCTGGGCCGGTTCCTTGACCTCCAGGTAAGGCGCCAGCAGCTGGGCAATGGTTTTCACGCAGAACTCGACACGTACTTGCTGCCGGACATGGCATATCTGGATAGCCGCACGGACGCGGTTACCCAGCTGCGCAGCAATGAGCGCATCTCCACCGACAGCATGCGCGATTTCGTCTTTCACATCGCCGTGCAGGGCATTATCGAGACCAGCACGGCGCGCCCCAGCGCAAAAGCGCTGCAATACACGCCAGGCATACTGGCCCTGGACATGAACCAGCCGATGCGCATGGTGCGGCCGACGCGGGCGCATGTACTGGCCTTCTTCCTGCCCCGTGCCGCGGTCAGCGCGCACCTGCCTGACGCCGAAGCCATTCATGGCCGCATCGTCGGCTATACCACGCCACTGACGCGCATGCTACCGGCTTACCTGAATATCCTATGCCAGCGCCTGCCAGCGCTGCCGGCAGACCAGCAAGAGCAGACGCTACGCACGTGCGCCCGGCTGATCATTGCCGCATTTGCCAAGCAGCAGCGCCTGGAAGAGCATGGGCGCGCTGTCGCCCGCGCCGCGCTGCAGGGACAGATCGAACACTATATCCAGGCGAACCTGCACGAGGAGCATCTGACGCCGGACGGCGTGATGCGGGCGTTTCCCGTCGCGCGCTCGACCATCTACCGCCTGTTTGAATCCCAGGGGGGCCTGGCCGCCTACATCCGCCATTGCCGCCTGCGCGACGCGGCACATGAACTGACCAGCATGCGCCATCTTGCCGTGACGCAGATCGGGCTGGGACTGGGCTTCAACAGCGCCTCCGATTTCTCACGCGCGTTCAGCCGCGCGTATGGCATGTCGCCGCGCGATTTTCGAGAACAATTCGGGAACAGTTCAGGCACAGTCCGGAATGATCTTTCCTCAAAATAATATTTTAAAAAAGTGAAACAGGGTGTCAAGTCGGCATGAACCGGGGATGGAGAATCAAGTTCCCTACCCGCCCGCGACAGCTGCGGGACCGGTTCCTACTCTCGACGGAGTTCTGCACCCATGCGTAACGACAACAACGATGCCACCTTCGCCCCCGCCCTGGCTCCGTACAATGAAAAGGCCAACGCCGCCATCGTCAAGGCGGTGCGCGCCAGGGACTGGACAAAGACGGCGGTGCGCTACGGTGAAATTTGTTTGACTTTGGCCAAGCCGGATGAGTTCACCGAAGTATGGAGCCAACTGGACCTGAGCACGTTCCCCCCCGACCTGAACAACATGCCGTGGATCGGCCTTTACCATTTCACGGGCAGCGGGCAGCGCGATGCGAATTGCCTGCCCGTCGGCGACATCGCGGTGTCCACCAGACTGGCTCCGCCGTATCAGCCGCCCCGGGCATCTCCCATGTTTTACCTGTCACCGTGCCCGGAAGCGCCGCCGTCCGCCCTGGGTCCCGCATTGGCGCATCCGACGGGGTTCCGTTTTCTGGTCAATGACAGAGGCTCCAAAAACCCCCGGGACATCTGCTACTGGCAGCCCATTGCGCCCGATGGCTATTACGCGCTTGGCATCTGCTTTAACGCCAGGGAACCGGACAGAAGCAACTATTGGTGCGTGAGAAAAGACCTGTGCATTTCCGTCGACAAGATCCGCGTATGGCAAGAACACGGATGGCACAGCAGCGGCAGCGTGGAAGCGCCGAAGGCGCGCCCGGACAAATGGAAGGATGTTCAGGACGGATATGTCCTTTTGTCGCCGCTGGCGTATACCTATGGCAGCTTGCCGGCATTTTACTTGCGCCTCCCCATGGCCTGCCTCGACGTGGAGCCATTTGATTTTCCAGGCCCGCCACGGCCGGAGCTGGACCCGGCAATTGTGGTCAACCACAAGCTGAAGGCCGGCTTGAGCCCAGTCGTGATCGTCCCGTTTACCGCCATCCCCGGTGACGCCAGCAACGTACCCGACCAGCCATACACGTCACCCTTCTATTTCATCGCCGCCCAGCCTTATTACTTTTGCTACAACGTTTTATCGCCGACCGGGGGCGGCACCACGACGACAACCTACCGCGTCGGCGTGACCAAAGAGGAATCCACGACCTTCGAACGCTCGACGTCGATCACCACGAATGTCGAGGTCGGTGCCGTGTTCGAAGGTCCCACCGCCTCGGCATCCCTTTCCATGACCAACACATTTTCATTAACGCAGCTAAACGGCCGCACGGAAGAGACCAGCGTCGAATATTCGGAACAGCTGATCTTCAAGGAAACGGCGCGTGTATGGCAATGGCAATTGCTGACCGACCTGGTGGTGACGCGCTCGGATGGGACGCAGATCAGGCCCATCGCCTACCGGAATCAGGACCGCACCAACATTCCCCCGCCGGACAAGGCGAGCCCGCCAGAAGCCATGGAAAATTGAATCGCCGTTCTTTCCCAGCAGTACAACAGTGTGTTTGACATTTCTCATCCAACCAGGAGGTTTATATGAAACTGCAACGTCTGTTTTGCCTTGTCGCCTTGATCTCGGCGGTTTCCATGGCGGGTGCCGCCAAGCAGGAGAAGGAAACACCCAAGGAAAATGCGGCGGCCAGCCCGGCCACCACCAAGGCAGAGAAGGATGCCACCGCGGACCAGCAAGGCCACGCCCCTTGCTGGTCCGCGCGGCAATGCAGCGGCAAATCCAGGCCCAATCTCACGCTTGAAGCGTGCAAGCGGGGCAGCTTCGGCAAGTCGTGGGGACTCGCTCCCGGTCCGGGCTGCAGGACTTTCTGATGGCGATACCTTGATCCTGCCCGCATGGCGCGGGCGTCAATAGCCCCGCCCGCACCGCCTGGCCGGTTGCGCGGCGGCGTGTTTCGGCTAGTGCTAGCTGATGACCGGCCTCGCACGTCCCGCCCGCGTCGCCAGCCAGCACAGGATGGCACCGCCGCACACCATCGCCGCGCCCTGCCAGAAAGCCAGCGACAGCGGCGTGCGCAGCAGCAGCGACGACAGCGCGGCGGACAGCACGGGGATGAAATACGAGGCGCCAGCCAGGATAGTGACGTTACCGTGCAAAATACCCACGTTCCACGCGGCGTAGCCAAAGCCCATGGCGCCGGCGGCCAGGACCAGATAAGTGACGGCCTCGGCAGTGAACGCCATCTGGCCGCCCCCTTGCAGCAAATACTTGACCCACAAGCTGATGGAAACGAGGATGAAGAACAGGGTCACGCCATTCTTGCCCTGCGCAAGGCGCGCCGTCACGGTGCAATACGCGGCCCAGATCAGCGCGCCCGCGAAGGCCAGGCCATAGCTGAGCGGGCTGCTCCGCACATTGGCCACGGTGCCGGCCAGGTCAAAGCCCTGCTCGCCGCCCAGCACCCAGCAGATGCCGACGACGGACAGCAGGAAACCTGGCACGATGAGGAAATTGCTCTTTTGCCCGTTGAACACGATGGCCGCAACAATGGTGAAGGTCGGCCACAGATAATTCACCATGCCCACCTCGATGGCCTGACGCGCCGTGCTCGCATAACCGATCGATAGCGCCAGGCACAGCTCATAGGTAACGAACAGCACACTGCCCCAGACCAGGTAGCGTCGCGGAAATTCGCTCAGCCTCGGATAACCCACGGACAGCAGCAGGAACACTGACGCCACGCTGTACATCATCGCCGCCCCGCCCGTGGGTCCCAGCAGGTCAGTGACACTGCGGATCAGCCCGATAATGGCGCTCCACAGCAGAATGGCGCCCAGCCCGGTCAGGGTGGCCTTGTTGGTATTTTTCATGTGTATGTCATTCAGATGAGGCAATCAAACGCCCGGCGGCACCAGCCAGGCGCCGGGCTTGCGAGACCATACACGGTGTCGTTCGCCAGGGCAATCAGCGGTGACAATTATTGAGATTTCATCAATTATTTGCGGATACTATGTCTTTCAATAACTCAACTTAAACAGGTGCACTCATGTCCGCTCCCAAGTTAGTGTCCGCCAGCCTCGCCGTCTTGTTCTGCGCCACCGCAGCGGCCGGCACGCCCGCCTACCAGCCCTTCCCCAAAGGCTATGGCTATCTGGAACCGGCAGAAACCCGCGCGCTGCAGACGGCCGTAAAGACAGGCGACAACGCCGTCGTGCGCGCGCACGGCTGGCGTTTGTGGGCCGGCATCATGCAGCCAGCCGCCGGCCTGGACTGGCCGGTCTGGTACACCTGGCCCAACGGCACTGACGCGTTCGCCGACACCGCAGCGTTGAACGGCGATGCGGCAGCCGCCACGGCGGAGGTGAAGCCAGCCAAGCGCCGCATGGGCCGCCTGGGGGCGAGCACTTTGACTCCCGTCAACGTGCAAAACACACCGTTTTACCGCATCCCGGAACAGGTCATCACCGCATATCCTGGCGCCATAGTCCGCACGACGGAAGGGGGAAAAGTCAAAATCAGCATCCGCGACGGCATCCACTTCGCCTTCAACGGCGATATCATGATCGCGACGGAATCGCTGAGCAAGGAGGCGCTCGATTTCATCCGCGACCCGAAACAGCCCGTCTACAAGCAAAGCACGCTCGATGCCTTGTACAGCAAGGACGATCCAGCCAAGCGCGTGCACAACCTGAATGCGCCAGCCAGCTATGTCGTGACCAAGCACATGTATTGGCCCGTCAAAGCCAGGGGATTGACCGCATTGCCCGTGTGGCACGACGACTTCAGCGCCAAATATACCGGTTATGCGGGCTACGAAAAGTGGCGTACGGCCATTGCCATCGACCCGGACGGCAAGCAGGTGGGCCAGATGGCCAAGGTCAGCTACCTGCACGGCCTGTACCAGCACGATACCACCACGCCATGGCCCGTCATCACCAAAGCCGCCAAGGTATACGGTTTGCAGGACTTCTACCACCACAAGGTGAGTGCGGCCGACTGGGCCAGTTTCGATGAAGCCGACAAGGCCATCATCAACGCCGCCTGCTACTGGCTGAACGGCCAGCCCTTCGGCGCCGGCGACTACCTGGTCACGGTGGCCATGCACATCAATACCAAGGAAATCCCAAGCTGGGGCCTGCAAAGCGTGTGGTGGTCGGACCGCCCCGGCAGCATGCCGTATGCCGCCAACCGCCCGGCCGACATCCAGGCCACGGGACCGTGGAAACATTATCTGCTGACGGAAGCCTACGGCATCCCGGAAAAAGGCAACCCGGACCTGCTCCCCGTCGCCACCAACCCGTACATCGAACTGGTGACGCACCCGGTCGGCACCAGTTGCTACACCTGCCACGCCAACGCAGGCTGGCCCAGCAGCTTTAAAGCCATGACTCCGGGCGTGGCCAGCTATCAAAATCCGCAATGCCCGAACCTGCGCGCCTCGCTCAACCCCAAGAGTTCGTGCCTGGCACCCTTCACTCTCACGGACTTCCAGTGGATCATCCCGGATCGGGCCGTGGGTAATTAACATACGCCGGCAATTGCCGCAGCCCGGCTTGATGCCGGGAGGAGCATATTAACGACTCAGCCCACCGCCCTGAACAGTCATCTTGTCGCGGCAATTATCAAAAGGAGACCGTCATGGATAAGGAAATCATCAATCGATCGCTTCCGCAAGGCGCTGCTGACATTAAAAATATTATTCTGGTCGGCGGTGGCGCCTTTTTCTATCGAAAAGCACTGAAACCGCGCTCCCTTATCACGAGTTGCCGGAACTTAAGGATCCGATCTTTGCCAACGTCCAAGGTTTTCAGTTTGCTGGAACAGAATTGGCCAAGCAGGTATGAGCATCGAACACCACCTGGCACCGTCCCGGCATCCGCAAACGAACGGCATGGTTGAACGATTCAACGGCCGTATGAGCGAGCAAAAGCAGGCCTTCCCTAGCCATAACTGCCGGCGAAGGATGGCATAGCTGGGCGAGGCAACAGCAGAGCGCCTGCTTTTGAGCGCTATGACGGCATAGTTGGCTACGATAAACTAGCCGGTCATCTACTTCGTGCGCTCAGCCAGATCGGGGACTTTGCACGCTCACAGTGGACTGGTCATCATGAGCCTTCCAACCCGCTCAATTGCGAAAAGCAGGATTTTGATCGCCTGAAGAGCGTCTAGCGAACTTGTGGCGGTTCACTGCGGCAATTCAACCCGAACTCTTAAAGCGATAACGAGAGCAGCGAGCAGCATCACAACGCCAGCAATAATGAAAACGCCTGTCACTCCACCCAACCCGAACATCATGCCACCCAATGCAGCGCCGGCAGCTATTGAAGATTGCACCGCAGCGACGACCATGCCACCAGCTGTCTCCGCTTGATCAGGGACGGCACGGGCTACCCAGTTGGACCAGGCGACAGGTACGCCGCCGAACGCCAGGCCCCACAGAGCGACCAAAAGCATCAGGCCTGTTCCTTGGACTGGCAGCAAGATCATGGCGAATGCCGACAAGCCCACCAGCCCAGGCATGAGCACTAAAGTAGCACGCAGGCTACGCTCCATTAGCCAGCCGGCCAGCAGCGTGCCAACGAAGTTGGCGACACCAAAACCCAGGAGCATCAGAGACAAACCGTTTACATCTATTTGGACAACGCTTTCAAGAGCGGGGCGAATATAGGTGAACAATGCATATTGCCCGGTATGGGCAAGTACGCAGCCCAGCATCCCGATCCCAATCCCCGGGCGACGGAGCAGTCCCAGTACCGATGTGGTGCGCATCATCGTGCGCGGCGCCATACGGGGCAGCGTGAACAATTGAAACACAAGTGTTAGCCCTCCGACAGCCGCGGCTGCTATAAATGCACTGCGCCAGCCATATAGCCCCCCCAAGTAGCTGCCCAACGGTACGGAAACGACCGTCCCGATGGCGATGCCGCTGAATATGATGGAGAGCGCTCGCGGTACCAACTTTGCCGGCACCAGCCGCATAGCCACGGCTGCCGCCATGCTCCAAAAGCCACCTAACGCGACGCCCAGAAGAATGCGCATCACCAACAATACTGTCAAGCTTGAGGACAACGCCACCAGCAGGTTGGAGGCGATCATCAGCACCGTGAAAGCCAACAAGACGACACGCCGGTCAAAATGACGCGTGAGACCTGGCACCAACAGCCCGGCGAACATGGCCACGACGGCCGTCACCGTCACTGCCTGACCAGCTAGTGCCTCCGATACGCCAAGATCGAAGGCCATCGGGGTCAATAGACTGGCTGGCAGGTACTCCGCCGTCAGTAAACCGAAAACCCCCATTGCCAGTGAAAACACTGCCATCCATGCTGCTGCCGCTGGCTCTAAAACAGACGCATCGTTCGCGTTGGGCGTTTGCCCGGTAGCAAAAACATCGTTGTTCATCTCTACAATCCCTAAAACAATCGGAGTCGAAAGTCTAGAGGTAAAATCCAGGATGATCTATGATGGTAAATCCTGATGTTTTGATCAAAACACCTAAAATGAGCAAGCAAAGTCAAATTTCTCCATCATCTAATCTCGTCAGTGAACTATTGACAGGCATGCGCCTGCGTGGAGTCCAGTACCGCCGCATTCAGACCGGTCCAGCTTTCGGCATCGGCTTTGAAGACAAGCCAGGCCACGCCTACTTCCACTTCCTGGCCGTTGGCACTGCCTTCATATGTACGGATGATGGTGAGTTGCATCAGCTGTCCGCCGGTAGCGCGGCGTTCATGCCTCACGGTCGGAGACATCAGCTTCTATCGGATGCGGGTATTGCATTTCAGGACATCGCAAAGTTCGATGCCGCGCCCCTTGGTGAATCCGTTAGCGGAGTAGACACATGTCCCAGTACGCACCCCGTGCCCAGTGCGGTTATTTTTTACGGCTGCATGGAATTCGATCTCGGCGGGATGCAAGGGATCGGCAAGCTGATGCCAACCGTCATGGTGGCTGACACGCAAGCGCAAGGCTATCCTGGGTTACTGCCTGTTCTTGATTCAATGAAGCGTGAAATCTGCGCCGGCCGTATTGGCTTTGCAGGCATTCTGGCTCGCCTAGCGGAGGTCGCGGCAGCAATGATCGTGCGCGGCTGGATTGAATCCGGTTGTGAAAACGCTTCTGGTCTCCTCGCCGCCTTGCGTGATCCGCGCCTTGCTCGTGCCATATTGGCGCTGCACCGCCAGCCTGGTCGTGAATGGACAGTTGCACAGTTGGCTGCGGAGTGTCATATCTCCCGCTCAGTCTTCGCGCGACGCTTTGAAACCACCATCGGAGTGCCGCCCCTGCGCTATGCCACGGAATTGAGAATGCGTCTTGCCACACAATTGCTCACTCACGAAAGAGTGTCCATCGACGTCGTCGCCCGACGCCTTGGCTATACATCTCAAGCCGCGTTCAGTCGTGCTTTCAAGCGCGTCATCGGCACGCCGCCGGGTGCCTGTCGGTAAATGCCTTGAGGAGAGTCGCTGAGGGAAGCGCTGATCAATCCATTTCAGCGACCTCTCGCCAGAAACGCAGCAGGCCATCGCGACCGCGCGCGCCGCTGGCCAGTTGATCGCCTCGACGTCGGGCGGCCTTGTCTTCATGAACGATGGTGCCGAGCCGAGCAGCGGCGAACTGGGCTGCCCTACCTGCGGAAGCAGCGGGCATGCCAGTGATGTTAAGCCGGCAGGCGAACCTGCGGTTGCTCAACGCCGATCACCGACGCTTGACGCGCGCCGTTCAGCGGCGACCGATCCTGACACGCCTGCAGGAATACCGCAGCAATCATGCCGCAACCTGCCGTCAGTTGCATGATCGGCATACGAAGGCAACGTCCCAGCGTGCTGTAGCCCGGCAAAAGATCGATGGGTTCAACCGGGAAATCGGTGAGACGGTATGTCAGATCCGAACACTGCACCAGCCTCTCACTCACCTCCCTCGTTCCCTGCGCGGGGACCGCGCTCCAGGGAGAGGGGCAATGCCAGCTAGCCGACTCATACTGAGCAAACGTGTAGACCGTTTAGTGAACGATAGCACTTGGAGCAGATCATTTGGCGTACTGAGGTATGGAGAAACGGAGAATTTCACTGAGGCGCAAATCACAGCGCTGTTTGACGCCCTGCAACACTTGACCGAAGACGATCCGTACTTCCTGAGCCAGTATCGGGACGATCGCACGGCAGCCGGATCGATAATTTTTCCGCCCAAGGAAAGGATCAAGAGCGCTATCGCATCAGCAGATAACATCCCCGATAGCTGGAAAGCGTACTTGTCCTCAGTTGGAACGGGACACCACTGATGCATATCAACGATATTTTCAAAAAATTAATATTATTACATTTGAATAGTTTTTCTTCAGTAGAAACATATAGGATTTGTATTTCTTACATCCTGGAGCTACTCGCCAGACCTCACTTTAAGATACCAAACTCAACCACTCAACCAAGTCGAAAGGAACAAGATGAAATCCCAGATGCGTCATGCCGCAATGATCGTTTCGCTGTTGTCCGCCTCCTCCTGTGCTTTGGCGCAGGTTCCCAATCGATGCCCATCGCTGGCGTTTTATGGCAATGCCGCCACCAGCGGCCTCTGCAAAAGCCTCAGCCCTGCTACGCAAAACCTGCAAGTGTGTGAATTGACTGCCGCACAACCCGACGTTCACTTGACTTTCGGCCTCCAGCCAAATGGCGTGAACCCGCCCGTCCCTCTCCACCTGACAGTGCGCACTCAGGCCAACAACTGCGAACAAGCGACCAATATCGTCCAGAACGCTGCCGGAGCGTTTGTCGCGCAAAGCAACGCCCTGCTCTGTGGCGTCGACCCCGTCACCTATGTTCAACGCATGAACGCTCAAACGATTGTACCGGGGAGCAACGGTCAAAGCGCTTGTCGCACAGCATTCATAAACGCACAGACGGGCGGCAAATTGACGCCCGCAGTGGCGCAAGGCTACCTCAACGCTTGCAACACCGGAGGCCTAGCGAATGCCGCATGTCCGTGATGTGAAGCGGCAAGCAACAAAGGCGACAAGAAATGAGCTGCATTCCGAATGCGAGCGAAGGCATTTTGAAAGGCTAGCGGGTGTCCAGCAGACTCGTGGCGATTCACAGTGATCCGGAAAGGAGATAAAAATGAGCAAAGGTAGCGGTAATAACGGGGGCCGTAGTGGTGGTTCCCTGGGCGGTGGCAGTAAAGGTGGCGGAGCATCTGGCGGTGGCCGTGGGCAAGGAAATGGCGGAGGGTGGCCAAGTGCAACGGGCAAGCCATCTGGCGGAGGGCGCAGCAATGCACCCGCTGGCGCTGGCAACAAATAGGTCTGGCGCTGGTTTAGCTTAACAATTTCGTCGCAAGGAAGCGCCCGCAAGCTAAGCTTGTGTACTCGCTTGACGTGAAAACGGCCGCAGGAAGCGGCCGTATCGTTTGGGGCTGGACAGCGGGTTAACAACCCATTGCCCCAGATTTGCCCCAAGTTCCTATTCAGACAAGATATGAAATCCCAAGTCTTTGAATACAAACTAAAATTTTGGTGGGAAGTGCAAGTTTCGAACTTGCGACCCCTGCAGTGTGAATGCAGTGCTCTACCCCTGAGCTAACCTCCCGAAGCGAGGCGAATTATCGCATAGGTGTTGCGGCATCTGCAAGGGCTGGCAACATGAAATTTGCTACGCTCTCGCTTTTTCTCAGGCGGCCGCTGGCGGCGACGTGACGGCGGTCCAGATGCACTGGCCTTTGGCGGCCTTGTCGAGGCCGGCGATGGTGGCTTCGTGGGCGGCCAGCTCGTCGGCCGTGGCGCTCTGGAAGATGACTTCGGCCAGGGGCACGATTTCCAGCACGGCGCCGTCGGCGGCCACTTCCACTTCTTCTTCCATGCTCAGGCTGTTTTGCCCGCGCGTCATGGCCAGGTAGACGTCGGCCAGCAATTCGGAGTCGAGCAGCGCGCCGTGCAGCTTGCGGTGAGCGTTCGAGACGCCATAGCGGTCGCACAGGGCGTCAAGCGAGTTGCGCTTGCCCGGATGCATTTCCTTCGCCTGCACCAGGGTGTCGATCACGCCAACCACTTGCTCGTGCACGGGTGGCAGGTTCAGGCGCTTGAATTCCGCGTTCAGGAAGCCGATGTCGAACGGGGCGTTGTGGATGATCAGCTCGGCGCCGGCGATGTAGGCACGGAAATCGTCAGCGATTTCCGCGAATTTCGGTTTGTCGCTGAGGAATTCCGTCGTCAATCCGTGGACGGCCAACGCGCCCTCTTCCGAGTCGCGCTCGGGATTGATGTAATGGTGGAAATTATTCCCCGTCAACATGCGGTTGTTCAGCTCGACCGCCCCGATCTCCAGGATGCGGTCGCCCGTGCGCGGGTTCAGGCCGGTGGTTTCAGTATCGAGAACAATTTGACGCATAGTGAATTCAGTCGTAAAAGCAAAAAGCGAAGGGCACAGTATAGCAAACCTGTGCCCTCCGGTTACGTCCCGCCCGCTGCTGCAGGGCAGAAATTTAGTTCTCAGGCACGTACCGTTTCCACGCCCAAGTTGGCCAGTTGATCGGCCCGCTCGTTGCCCGGATGTCCATTATGGCCGCGCACCCAGCGCCATTCCACTTCGTGCACGGCCTGGGCGATGTCGAGCGCCTGCCACAGGTCGACGTTTTTCACGGGCGCCTTGGCCGCCGTTTTCCAGCCGCGCGCCTTCCAGCCGTGGATCCATTCACTGATGCCCTTCTGGACGTACTGGCTATCGGTATACAACACCACCTGGCACGGACGTTTGAGCGCCGTCAAGGCTTCGATCACGGCCTTCAATTCCATGCGGTTATTCGTCGTATTCAGTTCCCCGCCATAAATTTCTTTCTTGGCGCCATCGGCCACCATCAGCGCGCCCCAGCCGCCCGTGCCGGGATTGCCCTTGCATGCGCCATCGGCGTAAATATCAACCTTATCCATCTTGCTGTTCCCGCCTTTTATTCGTGACCGGTGCGCCTGCGGGCGCCGTCGCCGGTTTCTTGGTCCACGCCGGACCGATCAAACGCATCCCTTTGACGCGCTTGATCGCCTGCACTATATACACTGCGCCCAGATATGGCCACCAGCGCGCACCTGCCTTGTCCATGAAAGCGTTACGGCGCAGCCATTTTTCTGTCCTGCAGGCAGGTGCGTAGCAGCCGAAGTAGCTTTGACTGACGCCCATGTTGAGCAATTTTAACCAGTCTTTCATGCGCGGCATAGAGATCAGCTCGCCTGCCTGCGGCAGGTAGTGGCGGCCCGTGACCCGCCCCAGACCCTGGCGCATGCCCCACAGGCTGGCCGGATTGAAGCCGCAGACGATCACTCTCCCTTCCGGGATCAGCACGCGCTCCACTTCGCGCAAGACCTGGTGAGGCTCGGCGGCAAATTCGAGTACGTGCGGCAAGACCACCAGGTCCAGGCTTTGCGAATCGAACGGCAGCTCATCGAAGGCCGACACCAGGGTCAGGCGCTTCTCTTGCGGTGGGCGCGGAGGCAAGCGCGCATCGAGCAGCCATTTGTTCGGCATGCGGTTGGCGGCCAGCGCGTCGAGCTGGGGCAAGCCGATCTGCACGGCATTAAAACCGAAGATATCGACGGTCAGGCTGTCGAGGCATTGCTGCTCCCAGGCGCGCACGTACAGACCGGCCGGCGTCTGCAGCCAGCCGTCAAGCGCTATAATGGATTTTTCGGATGCCACACTGTCCATTCAGTTTTCTCTTTTGCTCATGACACACTCCCCTGAACACGCTCTATCGGTACTTGCCGTGCCCGCCTTTGCCGACAATTACCTGTGGCTGATCCACGACGGCCGCCACGCCGCCGTGGTCGATCCCGGCGATGCGACGGCCATCCTCGATGCGCTGCAAGCCCATCAGTTGACCTTGTCCGCCATTTTACTCACGCATCATCACGCCGACCACACGGGTGGCGTGCCTGAATTGTTGCAGCATTTCGCCGTCCCCGTCTTCGGCCCGCGCAATGAGGCTATCACAGCCATCACGGAACCGCTTGCCGAAGGCGATGTCGCCCATGTGCCCGAGCTGGGCCTGCAAATGACCGTCATCGACGTGCCCGGCCATACGAAGGGGCATATCGCCTACGTGCGCCAGCGTGACGAGCGCAGCGGCGCCCCGTGGCTGTTTTCCGGCGACACCCTGTTTGCGGGCGGCTGCGGCCGCCTATTCGAAGGCACACCGGGCCAGATGGCCGATTCGCTGGGCAAGCTGGCCGCCCTGCCCGACGATACCGAGGTATTTTGCGCGCATGAGTACACCTTGT
Source organism: Janthinobacterium sp. LS2A (assembly GCF_036543145.1). NCBI lineage: Bacteria > Pseudomonadati > Pseudomonadota > Betaproteobacteria > Burkholderiales > Oxalobacteraceae > Janthinobacterium > Janthinobacterium sp. LS2A. The sequence goes on along the minus strand of NZ_JAZHPB010000001.1, from coordinate 525,547 downwards.
CCAATTTGCGCTTTGCCAACGCCGTCGATCCGGGCAATGTGGCCCTGCAGGAACGCATCGCCATCGACACGGAAAAGCGCCAGCAGGGATTATCGACCGTGCCGTCGACCATTGCCCTTGAAAAGGCCACGAATCCCTTCCTGCGCTACCGCGAATCGGCGATCCTGACCAGCCTGAAGGTGGAAGGCAAGCTGACGGCAGATGCCTCCCCCGTGGAAGCGTTTGCCGCGCTACGGATGTGGAAAAACAACTTTTAAGCTGCTGCTTCCAAAAAGAAAAATCCCGGCGATACCATCAGGCACCGCCGGGCTTTTTTATTGATCTATTTGATCAGGATCAGATTTCCTCGTACAGCGGCAAGGTCAGGAATTCGGCGAACGATTCCGACGTCGACATTTCCTCGAAAATCTGGCCGGCGCGTACATAGGTCGGGCCGTTGCCGCCTGGCGCATCGCGCTGCACCTTGGCCAGCTCTTCCGGAATCATGGCGCGCACCATCTCGGCCGTCACCTTGCGGCCATCTTCCAGCACACCCTTGCTCGAGCGGATCCACTGCCACACTTGCGAGCGGCTGATCTCGGCCGTGGCCGCGTCTTCCATCAGGTTGTGGATAGGCACGCAACCATTGCCAGCCAGCCAGCTGCCCAGGTAGTGGATGCCGACGTTGATGTTGTAGCGCAAGCCTGCTTCCGTGATCGGCGCTTCCGGCTGGAAATTCAGCAGATCCGACGCTTTCACGTCGATGTCGGGACGCTGTTTCTCGATCTGGTTCGGCTTGTCACCGAGCACTTTCGTGAACTCGCCCATGGCCAGCTCCACCAGACCCGGATGGGCCACCCAGCCGCCGTCGTAGCCGTCGGTGGCGTCGCGCGCCTTGTCGTTGCGCACGCCGCCCATGGCGATGTCGTTCTTTTCCGGATCGTTCTTGATCGGGATCAAGGCTGCCATGCCGCCGATAGCTGGCGCGCCCCGCTTGTGACAGGTTTTCAGCAGCAGCAAGGCGTAGGCGCGCATGAACGGTGCCGTCATGGTCACTTTCGCGCGGTCGGCCAGGCAGAAATCCTTGTCCAGCTTGAATTTCTTGATGCACGAGAAGATGTAATCCCAACGTCCCGCGTTCAGGCCCGAGCTGTGTTCTTTCAGCTCATACAGAATTTCATCCATCTCGAAGGCCGCCAGAATGGTTTCGATCAGGACAGTCGCCTTGATCGTGCCTTGTGGCAAGCCCAATTCATTTTGCGTCATGACGAAAATATCGTTCCACAGGCGCGCTTCCAGGTGCGATTCCATCTTCGGCAGGTAGAAATACGGACCGGCGCCGCGCGCCAGTTGTTCCTTGGCGTTATGGAACATGAACAGGGCGAAATCGAAAATGCCGCCGGAAATGCGCTTGCCATCGACCAGCACGTGCTTTTCATCGAGGTGCCAGCCGCGCGGACGCACGACGAGTGTCGCGATCTTGTCGTTCAGCTTGTACGACTTGCCATTTTGCTCGAGCGAAATCGTCTTGCGCACGGCATCGAACATATTTATCTGGCCCGTGATCTGGTTGTCCCAGTTCGGCGTGTTCGAATCCTCGAAGTCCGTCATGTAGCTGTCCGCACCGGAATTGAAGGCGTTGATAACCATCTTGCGCTCGACGGGGCCCGTGATTTCCACACGGCGGCATTCGAGCGCCTTCGGGATCGGCGCGATCTTCCAGTCGCCTTCGCGGATGTGCGCGGTTTCTGGCAGGAAATCAGGACGCTCGCCCGCGTCGAGGCGCTTGGCCCGCTCCACGCGCACGGCCAGCAATTGCTGGCGGCGCGGCTCGAATTCACGCGTCAGCTTGGCCACCAGTGCCAGCGCGGCCGGCGTCAAGATCTGTTCGTAGCCGGGCTGGATGTCACCCGTGATTTGCATGCCTTCTGGAAGTGCGATCGTGTTCTGCGTCATGAAGTTCTCCGGTTTTTAGTCAATATAAGCAAAGGTAATCTGGTGATCCAAGTATAAGCTGAACGACTGCGCGGACAAGCTGGACAGAGGCGCAAAAACACTCTGCCGGGCGGCGCGTTTGTTCTATAGTATTGCACTATAAGGCATGGAAACGAGATTAAAAATCACTTCATCTATGCGTTTTTATCACAAGTGATGACATCGCGGGAGCACGGCATGGGGCAGTTCAGACAAATATCGACGTTCGTGGAAGTGGTGGCCAAGGGCAGCCTGTCGGCCGCCGCGCGCGCGGAAGGCATCGCGCCAGCCATGATAGGCCGGCGCCTCGATGCGCTGGAGCAGCGCCTGGGCGTCAAATTGCTGCAGCGCACGACGCGCAAGCTGGCCTTGACGAATGAAGGCGCCGCCTTCCTCGAAGATTGCCAGCGCATCCTCGGTGAACTGGAGGAAGCGGAAGCGGCCGTGGCCGAGCGCAGCGTGAAGGCCAGCGGCCATCTGCTCATTTCCGCGCCGGCCGGCTTCGGACGCCAGCACGTGGCGCCCTTGATCCCCTCTTTTGTCGCCGAGCACCGCGATGTGACGGTGTCGCTGAACCTGAACGACCGCCTCGTCGACCTGATCGGCGAAGGCATCGACGTGGCCATCCGTATCGCCAGTCTGTCCGATTCCTCGCTCGTGAGCACCAAGCTGGCGGACAACCAGCGCGTGCTCGTCGGCTCGCCCGCCTATTTGAAACGGGCGGGCACGCCCCGTATCCCGGCCGACCTGGCGAAACACAATTGCCTGGCGATCAGCAGCGAAGGCAGCCAGCGGGGCTGGACCTTCCGCGAAAATGGCAAGAACATCATTTTAAAGGTGGCGGGCAATATGGTCTGCAACGATGGCGAAGTGCTGCACGACTGGGCGCTGGCAGGCAAGGGCCTGGCGTGGCGCTCGATGTGGGAAGTGGGCGCCGAGATCGCCTCGGGCCAGCTGGTGACGGTGCTGGACCAGTTCGCCGCCCCGGGCAATGACATTTATGCCGTGTTCGCCCAGCGCCGCCACTTGCCGCTGCGCATACGGGCGTTCGTGGATTTTTTAAGGCACAGTTATTCGCAACCCGACTACTGGCGCGAACGGGCTATTTGAAGACGCGGGACCAAACCTGCTGCGCGTCGGCATAGGCGGCCTGTGATGCTCACCGTACTAGAGTACGGTTGCGCTTCTCGGCCACCTCTTCCTTCCGCTCGCGACGGTTTTGTCCGGCGTCGTGACGCATGAGGAAACAACAACTCCCGGATCAGCATTGGCAAGCGTAGGTCGGCTTAGCACAGCGTAAGCCGACACCAGCCCACACATCTTGCCAACGCCACTCTTGTCGGCTTACGCGCAAGCGCTAAGCCGACCTACCTGATGACGCAAAGCACGCTGAAAAGAGCCGCATAGCCCATAAAACACTCGCAAAACCGATATTTCACGGAAATTCAGGCGAAAAAAAATCCTCGGAGACCGAGGATTTCTTTATTTCGTTTGATCCAGCGTATTAGATTGGCTGAATGTTCGAAGCTTGCTTGCCTTTAGGGCCAGCGGTCACTTCAAAAGAAACGCGTTGGTTCTCTTGCAGGGACTTGAAGCCGTTCGACTGGATAGCCGAGAAGTGAGCGAACAGATCTTCGCCGCCTTCGTCAGGGGTAATAAAGCCGAAACCCTTCGAATCATTGAACCATTTTACGATGCCAGTTGCCATTACAATTTCCTATTTCAGTTAAGTTGGGCTTGCGCCCGTTATATCGTTTGAAGCAAGAAAGAAATGACAGACAAACTGCACTACTACCTCGAATCCAACGATGCCCAATTATACCAACAAAACTGAGAAAAACCATTCTTTCGCAAAATAAACTTACGAACACTACTTTAATAGCCAAATCCCCGTCTTGCGGCGCCCTGTACCAGCGGCATGGAGACACTATATCCTAATCTTCGACGCGGGTGCTTTGCGTTGTATCAAATGAATCATTGCAACCACATCTCTATAGTGCTGTCGCTCATGCAATGAAATGGGTGGCCGCCGCATCGCGTCCCGCCCAGTCCAGCAGCGCCGTCACTTGCGCCCGCACGCCGGGCCATTCCGCCACTGCTTGCGCAGGGGCATTGAGCATGGCGCGCACCAGCTGTTCGATGCGCCGGCATTCCTGGCCCAGCGCGGCAAAGCCGAAGGTGGCGGCCGAGCCGGCCACCGCATGCAGCGCGCGGTGCAGCTCCGTCAACGGTTCCAAGCGGGGGCCTTCGCTGTCGCAGCGGCTGCTTGCCTGCGTGATCGCCTGCAACAGGGCCGGCACGCCAGCCGCATATTTTTCATTCAGGGCACGCAAACGCGCGCGAAAGTCCGGGTCGATCAAGGTTGCCATCGTAATACTCGCCTGACGCTGCTTACTTGGTGCCGAAGATGCGGTCGCCGGCGTCGCCCAGGCCCGGCACGATATAGGCGTGGTCATCCAGATGCGAATCGAGCGCGGCGCAGAACATCTTGACGTTCGGATGCGCGTTCTGGAACACGGTCACGCCTTCCGGTGCGGCCACCAGGGCCAGGAAGATGATCTGCTCGTCGGTCACGCCGCGTTTTTTCAGCACGTCGACGGCGTACACGGCCGAATTGCCGGTCGCTACCATCGGGTCGCACAGGATAAAGGTGCGCTCGCTCAGGTCCGGCAGGCGCACCAGGTATTCCACGGGCATGTGCGTGGCCGGGTCGCGGTACACGCCGATGTGGCCGACGCGCGCCGATGGCACCAGGTTCAGCAAGCCATCGCTCATGCCGATGCCGGCGCGCAGGATGGGCACGATGGCCAGTTTCTTGCCGGCGATAACAGGCGCGTCGATGGTGACGAGCGGGGTCTTGATTTCGCGTGTCGTCAGCGGCAGGTCGCGCGTGATTTCATAGCCCATCAGCAGAGTGATTTCCTTGAGCAATTCACGGAAGGTGCGCGTCGACGTGTCGTGCTCGCGCATGTGGCTCAGTTTGTGCTGGATCAAAGGGTGATCGGTAATGAACAAATTCGGGAAGCGTGGGTCTTGTTTCATATTGTTTTTCTTTCTCTACGGTCTGGCGCGGCGGCAAGCATGGCCGCAAGCGCGCTGTGTATCGATAAAATGATGGATTGCGGCATTATCCCAGCCCGCAGGCCGCCTGTGGCCGGAATTTTCGAAATAATCGGTTTTATTGAAATCAATACTCGCGCAGCGCGCGCGCCAGGATGGCCGTGCAATCGGTACCAACCGGCAAGCGGCCATACGCCCCGCCCGGCGCCTGCACCAGCCGCGATTGCAGGAATGCTTGCGCGACAAACGGCGGCGCATGGCGCAGCAGCAAGGCCGCCTGCACGGCCAGCACGATGCGTTCGGACAATTGCCGGGCGCCAAATTCATCGGTTTGCGGCCCGTCCAGGTCGGCCAGCAGCCGCGCGCGGTAGGCAACAAAGGCGGCGTCATCATCGCCGGCCAGCGCCAGCTCGGCCGCCAGGGCGTCGCGCGCGGCCGGCGACTTGCCGAAGGCGCGCAAGACGTCGAGGCACATCACATTGCCCGAGCCTTCCCAGATCGAGTTGACGGGCAGTTCGCGGTACAGGCGCGCCAGCGGCGCGTCTTCCACGTAACCAGTGCCGCCCAGCACCTCCATGGCCTCGAAGCCAAAGCCGGGACCGCGCTTGCAGATCCAGTATTTGCCGGCCGGCGTGAGCACGCGCGCCAACATCGCTTGCCGCGGATCGTCCTTTTCATCGAAACAGCGGGCCAGGCGCAGCGCGAAGGCCGTGGCCGCTTCCGATTCGAGCGCCAAATCGGCCAGCACGTTTTGCATCAGCGGCTGCTCGGCCAGCGGCTTGCCGAACACGGCTCGCTGGCGCGCATGGTGCAGCGCCTGCGTCAAGGCGGCGCGCATGATGCCGGTGCTGCCCAGCACGCAATCGAGACGCGTATGGCTGGCCATTTCCAGAATCGTGGGTATGCCCCGCCCCGGCTGCCCCACGAGCCAGCCGTAGGCATTCGTAAATTCCACTTCCGACGACGCATTCGAGCGGTTGCCCAATTTATCCTTCAGACGCTGCACGCGGATGGCATTGCGGCTGCCGTCGGGCAGGTAGCGGGGCAGGAAGAAGCACGACAATCCGCCCTCGTCCGCCTGCGCCAGGATCAGATGGGCGTCGCACTGGGGCGCCGAAAAAAACCATTTGTGGCCGATGATGCGCCAGACGCCATCAGCCTCGCCACCGAACTGGGCTTGCGCCTCGGCCGGCGGCACGGGCACGGCGCGCGTGGTATTGCTGCGCACGTCCGAGCCGCCCTGCTTTTCCGTCATGCCCATGCCGACCAGGGCGCCCCGCTTCTGCTCCACGGGCAGGGAGCGTGGATCGTAGTCGCGCGAGAGGATTTTCGGCAGCCAGCGCTGCGCGATCTGTGGCAGCTCCAGCGCCTGGCGCAAGGCCGGCACCGAGGCATACGTCATCGTCACGGGACACTGCGTGCCGTTTTCCACTTGTCCCACTAATAGATAGGCGGCCGCGCGCGCCACCTGGGCACCGGGACCGGGCGCGGCCCACGGCGAAGCATGTGCCCCCGCGCCCACGAGGATGGCCATCAGTTCATGCCAGGCCGGATGGAACAGCACTTCGTCGATGCGGCGCCCGGCCCGGTCGAACTGCTGCAACTCGGGCGTATGGATATTGGCCAGGCGCGCCAGCGCATAGGTCTCGGCGCGGCCCAGCTTCTCGCCCAGCGCGTCGAGCTCCTGCAGCGCCGAGCCGCCGCCTTCGCGCAGCAGCGCTTCGATCAGCGCCGGGTCGCAGGCAAACAGATTGACGTTTTCGAACGGCTTAGCCTGGTTGAAAACTTCATGTGTGTCAAAAGCATTCATGGGGGTCTCCCGCGATTTGTTATCATGGCGCCCTTGCCGTCGCTGGCGCACCGTCAACACCGCCTGCCAGCCAGACTAGCGTAAAGCGCATGGCGGGGCAAGCGCGCCAGTGGAAGCAAGCGCAGATAAATGTTTCCATGGGGAATGAAAATGCCTGTGTGTGTCGCGCGGCATGATTTTTTTCATGGAAGGCAGGAATATTTACAAAACCTGAAGCAATGTTGCTCTATTTCATGTAATAGGGTGCTTTTCAATGATACATTTCGTGTGGATCGCGTTCCGATAGCCGCTCTTTCGGCCCCTATGGCGCGCGTCACGCACGACGCACTCTTTCCGTTGGCGCGCTGCCCTGCAGCCGGCGCCGGCACTGATAATAAAAAGGTAAAAGCCAGCACGATGTTTTCCAGTACCCCATCCGCCGCCCACCGCGAGGCCCGCCACGAGTTGGACAACCTCATGGAAGAGGCAGGCGACGTCGTGTTCCGGCTCGATACGGACGGCCTGATCCTGTTCGCCAGCAAGCGCGCGGCCACCCTGTTTGGCGCGCCATCGGGCCTGACCGGCCACTTGCTGCTGCCGCTGGCCACCGAAGCGTCGCGCGCGGCGCTGCAGGCTGCGCTGGAAGACGCGCTGGAAGAACCGGGCCGCCTGGAAGTGCGCCTGCAAACGCCGGACCAGGAAATCTGGTTCGAGCTGCGCCTGTCTTCTTATATGAACGCGGCCGGTGTGGCCGAATTGCTGGTGGTCGGGCGCGACACGTCGGCCCAGCACAATACGGAAGAACGGCTGCGCCATATGGCCACGCACGATGCGCTGACCGGCTTGCCGAACCGTTTGCTGCTGTCGGACCGCATCCGCATGGTGATCGCCCAGGCCGCCCGTTCGGGCCAGGGCTTTTCCGTCGCCACCATCGGCCTCGATGGCTTTAAAAAGGTCAACGATGGCCTGGGCCACCCCGTCGGCGACGCCGTGCTGCGCCTGGCCGCCGCGCGCCTGCGCAAGACCCTGCGCGACAGCGACACGCTGGCGCGCGTGGGCGGCGATGAATTCGTCGCCGTGCTGCCCGGCAGCGCCACGGACGCGCAGATCAAGCTGGTGACGGGCCGCCTGCTGGCCACCCTGCAGGCGCCATTCGAAGTCGACGGCCACACGATCTACGTGGGCGCCTCCGTGGGCGTGTCGATCTATCCGCTGCACGCGGAAGATGAAGTGCGCCTGGTGGCGCTGGCCGATGCGGCCATGTCGCGCGCCAAGGAAACGGGCAAGGCCCGCTGCCTGGTCTACAGCCCGCGTTTGAACGGCCCGTCGGAACACGACATCTCGCTGGAAGCGGCCATGTTCCAAGCCGTGCGCGAAGGCGAATTCCTGCTCTTTTACCAGCCCATCGTCGATGCGCACACGCGGCAAATCCAGGGCTTCGAAACCCTGATGCGCTGGAAGCATCCGACCCTGGGCCTGGTGCCGCCCGTGCGCTTCATCCCGATTGCCGAAGCCAATGGCCTGATCAATCTGCTCGGTGCCTGGGCATTGAAGGCGGCCTGCGTGCAGCTCAAGCAATTCCAGGAAGTGGCCAAGCGGCCGCTGTACATCTCCGTCAATATCAGCCCGCGCCAGTTCCGCAACGACAAATTCCTCGACGTGCTCGATGACGCGATCGCGTTTTCGGGACTCTCGGGCGAACACCTGGTGCTGGAAATCACGGAAGGCACCTTGATGATCGACCCCGTGCATGCGGAAACCATCCTCGTCAAGATGACGGAGCGCCGCGCGCGCATCGCCATCGACGATTTCGGCACCGGCTATTCTTCGCTCGCGTATCTGAAGCGCTTCCCCATTTCCGTGCTGAAGATCGACCGCACCTTCATCAAGGACTTGCCCGCATCAAGCAAGGATGCGGCCATCTGCAACACCATTCTCGACCTGGCCAAGCATTTGAATTTGTCCGTGGTGGCCGAAGGCGTGGAAACCGAAGAGCAGATGCATTTCATCGAGTCGCGCGGCTGCCAGTACGTGCAAGGCTACCTGACGGGCAAACCGATGCCGGCCCATGCCGCGCTAGCGGCCTTGAGCGACAAAACCTATGCGGCGCTGGTGCCTGTGCCGTCTGCCAATGAACCGCGCGGAGGGGTGCAATGAATCCAGGTCATTTCACGGTACCGACACAGCTGGGCAAGAACACCCTCGACCTGCTGTGGGCGCGCACGCGCCAGCAGGGCGACATGCCCGGCTTCGCGAAAGCCATCAGCGCCATCCTCGGCGCCATGCGCGGCGAGGACGACCACGAATTCGACATCACGCAAACGGTGCTGTCCGACCCTGTCCTCACACACAAGGTGCTGCGCCTGGCCAACAGCGGCATGTATTCGGCCTTCGGCCAGCGGGTCAACACGGTGTCGAAGGCCGTGCTGGTGCTGGGCATCGACGCCATCGGCCATCTGGCGCTGGGCCTGAAGCTGATCGAAGAGCTTTCGCAGGCGTCGCCCGATTCCGTCAGCGCCCATGTGGAAATGGAAAAGGCCGTGCTGGCCGGGATGGTGGCGCAGCAGGTGGCCACCAGCGCTGGCAGCCTGCAGGCGGAGCAGGCCGTCGTCTGCTCGATGCTGCACACCCTGGGCCGCATGATGGTGACGTTCTACATGACGGACTTCTGGGCGCGCATGCAGGCGCATGCGGGTCCCGGCAACGAGGCTGCCGCCGCGCGCGAAATTTTAGGGCTGTCGCTGCCCGAAGTGGGCTATGCCACGGCCGCCCACTGGGGCTTGCCGCAGCACCTGATCAACGGCATGCGTCCGATGGACCCGTCGCCGGACAACTCTCCCGTCAGCGGCGCCGACTGGATGGCGGGCCTGTCGACGATGGCGGCGCGCTGCGCCGACTCGCTGTGGCATGACGACGCGGCCGGCGCGGCGCAAGTGCACGCGCTGATCGACGATTATGCGGGCACCCTGGGCATCACGGCGACCGACCTCGTGGTGGCCGTGGACAAGGCCAAGGCGATGGCGGCGGCCGACCTGTCGATCGCGCCCCTGTCGAAACCGGCCGAACGGCGCGCGCGCCAGCTGGCGTCGACGCGCATGCGCGCCGAAGGCAACCGCGTATTGATCGGCGGCCTGGCCGACCTGCGCAGCGCCATCGGCAGCGCCAGCCCGGGACAGATGGTCTCGATGGCGCTCGAAACGCTGCACCAGGGCTTCGATTTTTCGCGCTCGGTGGCGTTCGTGCGCAACCACAGGGATCATCTGTATTCGGCGCGCATCAGCATGGGCGAAGGCATGGCCGACTTGCAGGATTTGATGGTGTTTGGCGACGCGTATGAGCCGAACGTGTTCCACGCGGCCCTCAATAGCGACCGCGTGATCTTCATCGACAATGCGCGCGACCCGAAATTTGCCGCCAAGCTGCCGCAATGGTGGAAAGCGACGTTGTCGGAAGCGCGCAGCTTCGTCGTGCTGCCGCTGTCGGCCAACGGCCATCCCACGGGATTTTTATATGGCGACTGGGACGACAGCTTCCCGCCGATCCAATTGAACCAGACGGAGTTCAACCTGATCAACGATATCCGGGCTTTGCTGGTGCAGTCGGTGGAGATGCGGCACCAGCTGGAATTGGTGGCGAATAAAGTGGCGTGACCGGACGCCAACAATGTTGTCGGATTACGCGCTTTGCGCTAATCCGACCTACATTTTGCCGCTACGCATGGCATAGGCCGTAGGTCGGATTAGGGCCGCAGGCCCGTAATCCGACACCAGAACATTCAACTTACTTCAACTTCGGCGTACTCACCGACACATCGCCGCATTGCGCGCGGTGCATCAGGGCGTGGTCGATCAGCACCAGCGCCAGCATGGCTTCGGCGATCGGCGTGGCGCGGATACCCACGCACGGGTCGTGGCGGCCGAACGTTTCGACCATCACGGGATTGCCTTCCTTATCGATCGAGCGGCGCGGCGTGCGGATCGACGACGTCGGCTTGATGGCGATCGAGACTTTGACATCTTGCCCCGTCGAAATGCCGCCCAGGACGCCGCCCGCGTTATTGCCGATAAAGCCTTCCGGCGTCAGTTCGTCGCCATGCTCTGAACCCTTCTGTGCCACCGAATCGAAACCGGCGCCGATTTCCACACCTTTCACCGCATTGATGCCCATCATGGCATAGGCGATGTCGGCGTCAAGCTTGTCGTAGATGGGCTGACCCAGGCCGACGGGCACGTTTTGCGCGATCACGTCGATGCGCGCGCCGATGGAATCGCCATCGCGGCGCAACTGGTCCATCGCTTCTTCCATGCGCGCGATCAGGTCCGCGTCGCCGCTGGCGGCAAAGAACGGATTCGCATGCACGTGTTCCCACGACTGGAATGGCACGGGAATGTCGCCCAGCTGGCTCATGCAACCCTTGAACGTGGTGCCGTATTGCTGCAGCAGCCATTTCTTGGCAATCGCCGCCGCACCCACCACGGGCGCCGTCAGGCGCGCCGACGAGCGCCCGCCGCCGCGTGGATCGCGCACGCCGTACTTGTGCCAGTAGGTGTAGTCGGCGTGGCCGGGGCGGAAGCTTTCCGCGATATTGCCGTAATCCTTGCTGCGCTGGTCTTCATTGCGGATCAGCAGCGCGATGGGCGTACCCGTCGTCACGCCCTGGTACACGCCGGAGAGGATCTCGACCGTATCGGATTCCTGGCGCTGCGTCACGTGGCGCGACGTGCCCGGCTTGCGGCGGTCCAGCTCGGGCTGGATATCGGCTTCCGACAGGATCAATCCCGGCGGACAGCCATCGATCACGCAGCCGATGGCCGGACCATGCGATTCGCCGAAAGTGGTAACAGTAAACAGCTTGCCAAAAGAATTGCCGGACATAGTAGGAAGTGTGAGGACTGGAAAACTCAATTCTACCAGCCTGCGGGGCATGCCATGCCGCTAATGCCACACCGAGGCCCGATATTCCCCCGCCCAAATCGCCATTTTTTAATCCCGTGTATTTTTTCACACAAAAACACCAAATATGAGTTGCAATAATGCAAAACAAGAAATATTGCTCCACAGAATAGATTTAAAAAAACATTTTGCTTATTAAATAGCTATATACTTGGATCAAAGCGCATCACAAAATACTGGTTGAGGGCTGCGCCGAGAGCTCGTCACAAAATGCCCAGGGCTAGGCGTCGTTGCCGAAGACAGTACGCAAGTACGGCAAGGCAACGCAACAACGCCATGGGCTTTTGCGACGCGCTCGTAAAAAATATCGAGTCATCCTGGAGAAGCTATACATGCCCGCACCGATCATCCCCCTTGACGCCAACAAGGACGATCACGACGACCTGGTATTCCTCGATGAGCAACCGGCTGCGCCCCTGACGGCCGCACCGCGCAGCGTCTGGCGGGTGATGATCATCGACGACGATGAAGACGTCCACTCCACCACCACTTTCGCCCTCGGCAACCTGGAAATGCAGCACCGCCCGCTGGAATTCGTGCATGCGTATTCGGCCGGCCAGGCGCGCGAACTGCTCAGGCATGAAGACGACATCGCCGTCATCCTGCTCGACGTGGTGATGGAACAGGATGACGCGGGCCTGCACCTGGTGCGCTACATCCGCGAAACCCTGAAAATGACGGACGTGCGCATCATCCTGCGCACGGGCCAGCCAGGCTATGCGCCGGAAATCGACGCCATCCGCGATTTCGACATCAACGACTACAAGACCAAGTCCGAACTGACGCGCATCAAGCTGTTTACGACGGTGACGGCGGCCATCCGCTCATACGAGCAGATCCGTTCGATCAACAGCAGCCGGCGCGGCCTGGACCGTATCGTCCACGCCAGCACGCAGCTGATGGCGCTGCACGGCGTGCAGAATTTCTCGGCCGGCGTGCTGGCGCAGATCGCCGACCTGCTGGGCATCCGCGCCGACGGCGTGCTATGCGTGCAGGACTTGCAGGACAATGGCAGCAAGGAGCTGCTCGTCTCGGCCTGCACGGGCAGCTTTTCCAGCCTGCCGCACAGCGCCCTGTGCGGCTTGCAAAACCCCCGCGTGATGGCCGCCATCGAGCACACGCTGGCGCAGCGGCGCAATGTGTATGCGCACGACTACGCCACCCTGTACTTCGCGGGCAAGGCCAGCCGCGATGCGGCCGCCTACCTGGTGCTGCCACGCCCTCTTTCCGCCATCGATGAAAGCCTGCTGGAAGTCTTCTGCAGCAACGTTGCCGTGGGCCTGGACAACGTCGAGCTGGTGTCGCACCTGCACAATGCCGCCTTCTACGACCAGTTGTCGAAGCTGCCCAACCGCACGCGCCTGGTGGAAATCCTCGACGCCACCTTGTCCGGCCCCGCGCGCGACGACGCCACCTTGTCGCTGGTCGACCTCGACCACTTTGCCGAGACCAACGACGCGCTGGGGCACCAGTTCGGCGACACCCTGCTGATCGCCGTGGCGGGCCGGTTGCAAACCCAGCTGGGCCCCCAGCTGACGGTGGCGCGCCTGGGCGGCGACATCTTTTGCGTGCTGGGCGACTCGTCGCAAGTCAACCCGAACAATATCCTGGCCCTGTTCCAGCCGCCGTTCTGCATCGATGGGCAAGACGTGCAGCTGTCGGCCACCCTGGGCCTCGTGCGGCTCGGTGAACATACGGGCACGGGCGCCGATGCGCTCAAGGATGCCGATATCGCCCTGAAGCGGGCAAAAAGCCAGCAGCGCGCCGGCCACTTCTATTTCTCGCGCAGCATGGGCATCGAAATCCGCGAACGGGTGCGCATGATGCACGCGCTGCGCACGGCTTTCAGCCAGGACCAGCTGTTTGTCGTCTACCAGCCGCAGATCGACCTGACGACGCGCCGCCCCGTGGGCGCGGAAGCGCTGCTGCGCTGGCAAACGCCGGACGGCAAGTTCATCTCGCCCGACCGTTTCATCCCGATCGCCGAATATTCGGGCATCATCATCGACCTCGGCGAATGGGTGCTGCGCACGGCCTGCCGCGAACTGGTGCTGTTGCGCGAGCAGGGGCACCGCAACTTCGTCATGTCCGTCAACGTGTCGCAGGTGCAGTTCCGCCACCCGCTGTTCCTGGAAATGCTGCGCGCGGCGCTCGAAGAGACGCAGGCGCCGCCCGAATTCATCGAGCTGGAAATCACGGAATCGATGGCCATGGAAGAGCCGGACCTGCTGATCAAGATGCTGTGGCAGATCAAGCAGACGGGCGTGAGCATCGCCATCGACGACTTCGGTACGGGCTTTTCGTCGCTGTCCTATTTGCAGCGCCTGCAGGTCGACCGCCTGAAAATCGACCGTGCGTTTGTGACGGAAATCACCGGTTCCGCGCGCGGCAGCAGCATCGCCGAGATGGTCATCCAACTGGGCCGCAACCTGGGCCTGGCCGTGATCGCGGAAGGCGTGGAAGACGAGCGGCAAGCGCAAATCTTACAGGCGCTGGGCTGCCCGATGGCGCAAGGCTTTCTGTTCGCCCGCCCCATGACGGCCACGGCGCTGGGCACCTGGCTGAACAACGAGGCGCTGCAGGGAGCGGCGTAGGCGCCACCCTGGATAGCCAATGCAAAACGCCGGCAGTTGCCGGCGTCGTTTTTACTGCATGCTGATATCAGTCCGTCGTTTCGGCCGGCCAGTCGCGGATATACGCTTTGAGCATCTGGTTTTCAAAGCTTTGCGCTTCGAGCACGGCGCGCGCCACGTCGTAGAAGGAGATGACGCCCAGCAGGGTCTTGGCGTTCATGACGGGCAGGTAGCGCGCATGTTTTTCCAGCATGATGCGGCGCACTTCGTTGACTTCCGTGTCGGGCGTGACGGTGATCGGGTGGTCATCCATGTGCTTGCGCACGGTGCCGCCGCCGATCTGGCCCGCGTTTTCATGCAGCGCGTTCAACACTTCGCGGAAGGTCAGCATGCCGACCAGGTCGCCAAATTCCATGACCACCAGCGAACCGATGTCTTTTTCAGCCATGGTATTGGCCGCGTCAAGCAGGGGCTGGTCAGGCGTGACCGTGTAGAGAATATTGCCCTTGACTTGGAGAATTTCAGATACTTTCATATTGGCCGTCCTGTCCGCGTGATTGGTATTTTAGTTATTCTAGCCCTTACTGCGACTGTAGCCTATGCCTGCGGAAAAATCCAGCCTTGCGCGCAATCAAATCGAGGGGGATTGCGCGCCACGTTCCATCACGCGCGGCGGCGGAACCACCCTGCGATGGAGAGGCGCTGGCGCGCCGTCGGCAGCACTTCGTGCAGCATCTCGCCCGACATGAACATGGCCATGCGGCCCGCTTGCGGCAGGATGTCCACCACGGGCGCGCCTTGCGGGTGCAGACGCAGCGCGCCGCCGTGCTCGGGCAGCCAGTCGTCGTTCAGGTACAGCACGACGGACACGGTGCGCTTGTCGTCGTCGCGGAAACGGTCAAGATGGGCCCGGTAAAAGGCGCCCGGCGCGTACAGCGCGAAATGGCTTTCGTATTCTTCCAGCCCCAGGAACAGCTCGCGGTTGAGCATGCAGCGCAGCGTTTCCATGTGTGCCAGGTAGCGGTCGCACGCCTCGGAACGGCCTATTTCCAGCCATTCGATATGGTCGCCGCGGATATCGGGCTGCAGCAGCGGCGCATGGCCGCTGCCCACGCCGGCACCCTTCATCTTGCCGCTGAGCATGGATTGCACGCATTCGGCGGCCAGCTGGCGGCTCAGTTCAGGCGAGATAAAATGCTCTTGCATGAGCCAGCCTGCCTGGCACAGGCCGTCGACGATAGAGAGTCCGGGAACGGCAAGGGAGCCGTCGAACGATATTGCGGGCATAAAATCTTTCCTGGTGGACTTGCGATGAGAGTTCGCCTGAAGCCCAGGAATTCGCTGGCACGTAGCCGCCTTCCCTGCGGCGCGGCGCACGCGCACAGGTCAAACAGCCCGAATATCACTGATCCGGTATCCTACCACCGCCCTGCCTTGCTGGTCACTTTTTTTACACTTCAGGTTACACGCCCTGCCCGCCAGCACGGCGCCATGCGCCCTGCACAGGAGCCCTTTTGCTCCGCTGCAAATCAGGTTACGATCTTGCCACTATAAAAACTTGGCGGAGACACCATGAGCGGTCCGAAATACCCCGGTTTCGATACTTTATCCCTGCATGCAGGCGCCGCGCCCGATCCGGCCACAGGCGCACGCGCCACGCCCATCCACTTCACGTCCTCGTTTGCCTTCAAGAGTTCGGAGCATGCGGCTTCGCTATTCAATATGGAGCGGGCCGGCCACGTCTACTCGCGCATCTCGAATCCCACGAACGCCGTGCTGGAAGAGCGCATCGCCGCGCTTGAAGGCGGCGTGGCCGGCATCGCCACGGCCAGCGGCCAGGCCGCCATGCACCTGGGCCTGTCCACCATCGCCGGCGCCGGTTCGCACATCGTTGCCTCGCGCGCCCTGTACGGCGGCTCGCACAACCTGCTGGCCTACACACTGAAACGCTTCGGCATCGAGACGACCTTTGTCGACCCGCGCGACGTGGACTCTTGGCGCGCCGCCATCCGCCCGAATACCAAGATACTGTTCGCGGAAACCCTGGGCAATCCAGGTCTCGACGTGCTGGACATCCCCCGGATTGCCGCCCTCGCGCACGAACACCACTTGCCGCTGATGCTCGATTCGACGTTTACCACGCCGTATCTGCTGCGCCCTTTCGAGCATGGCGCCGACCTGGTGTTCCACTCGGCCACCAAATTCCTGTGCGGGCACGGCACGGCCATCGGCGGCTTGCTCGTCGATGGCGGCACCTTCGACTGGCAAACGGCGTACGACAAGACGGGCCGTTTCGCCGAACTGTGCGAACCGTATGAAGGCTTCCACGGCATGGTCTTCGCCGAGGAATCGACGGTGGCGCCGTTCGCCCTGCGCGCGCGGCGCGAAGGCTTGCGCGATTTCGGCGCCGTCATGAGCCCGCACAATGCCTTCGCCATCCTGCAGGGCATCGAAACCCTGGGCCTGCGCATGGACCGCCACGTGGCCAACACGCGCAAGGTGATCGATTTCCTGCTGGCCAATCCGGCCGTGGAATCCGTGTCCTATCCGGAGCTGCCCTCGCACCCCGATTACGAATTGGCGAAAACCCTGCTGCCGAAAGGCGCGGGCGGCGTGTTCACGTTCCGCCTGCGCGGCGACCGTGCGGCCGGCCAGCGCTTTGTTGACAGCCTCAAGATCTTCTCGCACCTGGCCAATGTGGGCGACGCCAAGTCGCTCGTCATCCATCCCGCCTCCACCACGCACTTCCGCGTGCCCGACGACCAGCTGGCGCAGGCGGGCATCACGCAGGGCACCATGCGCTTGTCCGTGGGACTGGAAGACGCGGACGATTTGATCGAAGACCTGGCCCGTGGCCTGAAACTGTCGCAGAAAGGCGCCTGAGATGCTGTTCACCATCGACAATACCGTCGCCTACTGCTACACGGGTGGCAAGGCTTTTAACCCACACCAGCCCACGGCCGTCTTCATCCACGGCGCGCAGAACGATCACTCCGTGTGGGCGCTGCAAACGCGCTATTTCGCCCACCACGGCTGGAACGTGCTGGCCGTCGACTTGCCAGGCCACGGGCGCAGCCTGGGCGCGGCGAAAAGCAGCGTTGAAGAGCTGGCGCGCTGGATACTGGCCGTGCTGGACGCCGCCGGCGCGGCCAAGGCCATGCTGATCGGCCACAGCATGGGCTCATTAATCGCGCTGGAAGCGGCATTCCTCGCGCCCGATCGGGTCATCCACCTGGCCATGCTGGGCTCCACCTATCCGATGAAGGTCTCGCCGGCGCTGCTGGAAACGTCATTGAACGACGAACAGGCGGCCATCGACATGGTCAATATCTGGTCGCACTCGTCGATCGCGCAAAAGCCGTCGTTCCCCGGCCCCGGCTTCTATGCCATGGGCGGCGCGCGGCGCCTGAAACAGCGCATCGCCGCCCTCAACCCCGATCACGTGTTTCACACGGATTTTTTCGCCTGCAATGCCTATGCGAACGGCGAAATCGCCGCCGCTTCGGTACACTGCCCCACCTTGTTCATTTTCGGCGCGCGCGACATGATGACGCCGCCCAAGTCGACCAGGCTGCTGACGTCAAGCATCGCGCATGGCACCGTGGTGCAGGTCGACAGCGGACACGAATTGATGGCCGAGCAGCCGGACGCCGTGCTAGACGCGCTATTTGCGTTTGCGCAAACGGCAGCGGCATGAACGCTTTTTTTTAGGATAGATGCACATGTTGTTGAATACCCTGTTCGATGAATTGACTGGCCGCGGCAGCGGCACGGAAGCGGCGCGGCACGAACGCTACAACTGGCTGGAACAGCTGCGCTGCGCCAACCCGCAAGCGGACGAAAACGGCCCCATGGCGGGCATCCCCGGCCACCACTGGTACCGGCTGCCGCAGGCGCTGGTGGTGGCGGGCCAGCACACGGACCTCCTGGTCGGCACCCTGAACGCGCAATACCTGGTCTTCGCGGGCCGCCACGCGGCGGCATTCGCGGCCGAACTGGGACTGCAATACGACGCCAACAACCGCATCGACCGCCCCGGTGGCATCGATGAACTGCTCGACGCCTATGAAGAACAGGCCGACGGCCGCTGGGCCACCTTGCCGAATGAACCGCCAGCGCCACCGCTGGCCGGCTGGGACGATGTGTACTTCCGCGTGCGCGACCTCAGTGACGGCAAGGCTATCCAGAGCGTGACGACCATCGCCTACGAAAGCAGCCGCTTTCCCGGCTACACCTTGCTGGGCACGACCCTGGTAGGCGCGGGCGCCATCGCGCACGACGACGAGACGGCGCAATATTTGCAGCAAGTGTTCGCCGACTGGGCCATCCAGCGCGCTTGCGCCGACACCTGCCCGGTTTCGTCCACACCCTGGCCTTGCACGCCGCGCCAGACGCCGCCCGCACCGTTCGATTTTGCCCGCAACCTCGCCTACCTCGACGCCCTGCTGACCGCCTACGCACGCGCGCAGACGCAGGCGGAAAACGACGGCGGCGACGCGGCCTACTGGGCATGCGCGGCCGCCAGCACGGCTTACCAGGTATTCTCGCTGCGCTACACGGCAGGCTTGCCCTTGCCGGAAGTGGAGCCAGCGCTGGAAGCGGCCGTCGCTGCCTGCGAGACGGCGCGCGCGGCCCTGGCTGCGGCCTACGATGACGATACCTTGCCCGCCTTCGACTTCGAACAGTTGACCGATTACGCGCGCACCCTGCAGCTGCTGGGCGCGACCCTGCTGTTCGGCCGCCGCGACCTGGCCATGCGCCTGGCCGCCCTGCAAACGGCCTTCGATGGCGAAGACGGCGTGTACGAAGCGCTGCTGTCCGCTGTCGATCCCCAGCGTCCCGCCATCGACGAGTGGTATTTCGCCGAGCCTTATACCGCCCTGTACGACTGCCTGGACGCAGAAGACCCTGCGCAGCAGCTCGAGCACTTGCGCCACTACCTGGCCAGCTGGCATGGTGCGCTGGTCCACGAGGACTGGTTCAACGGCCATTTGCGCGCGCAGGGACTGGGCGGCTACTACGGCCTGTGGGCCTTCGAGGCAGCCGCCGCGGCCAAGCAGCTGGGCCTAGAGCGCGGCGCGCTGGCGCACTGGCTCATGCCGCCGTCGCCCTGATCCCCCAACATTTTTAACGAAGAGACATGATCAATACCGCAGCCCTGTTCAGCACCGCCTTTTTACCCGGCCAGGCCGGCTTCGATACCGACGCAATCACGGGCCTGGCCGAGTGGCGGCTGGACGTACCTACGCTGTTCAAGCTGCTCGTCGGCGCCGGCACGCAAGCTGTCGCCTGGCCCATCTACGGCGATGGCGAAGACTGCCCCTGCGTACTGGCCGCACCAATGGCGCAGGCGCAGGCCAGCTGGCACGCCTTATCCGCCCTGATGGACAGGCCGCGCGACGCGGCCGCCATCGTCGCGCGCGGCGCCATCAGCGCCCTGCTGGCCAGCGGCCAGCCGTGGCTGATCCTCGATGGCGTGCAGCTGATCGCGCACGATATCGGCACGCCGGACTACGCGACCGGGCTCGACGCCCTGCGCGCCGAGGCGCAAGCCTTGCACTCTGCCCTGCTGCGCGGCGACCGGGACGCGCTGGCGCCGTTGCTGACCATAGGCGCCGCGTCGCCGGCCACCGGCTACTGGTCGGCCACGGCCAGCGCGCAGCTGGCCGATGTCGAGGAACTGGGCGCGGACGAACTGCCGTTCCTGCAAGGCCTGGAAGTGGTGGGCTGGGAAGAAGACGCGCTGTGCTATGAAGTGAGCACCGCCGGCGAACCGGACGTCACCGGCCTGGTCACGCCGTATGGCCGCTGGATCGTGCCGCTGTCGCAGCGCTATGTGGACCTGGGCGTTTATTATGCGGACGATGGCTGGATCACCTTTGCCACGGCGGACGCGCCCGACGCGCACGGCGTCATGGACTTGAATGGCACGCTGGTGCTGCCGCCCGCCCCCGGTGCCCTGTACGTGATCGGCCCCCACCTGCTGCAGAGAATCGATCCGGACGGCGCCAGCCGCCTGCTGCGCCTGCCCGACGGCGCGCTGCTCATCGACAGGGTGGATAACATATGCCTGCGCGAAGATGGCTTGATCGACATCAAGCGCCAGACAGACCAGGCTGACGATGACAACAAACGCAATGTGTATGGCGTGGTCGACAAGATGGGCAAGGTCGTGGTGCCGCCAGCCTACAGCTCCGTGCAGGATTTCGGCACGAAGAAAAAGATCGCCATCGTCAGCCAGCGCATCGACGGGCGCTTCCTGTTTGGCCTGGCGAATAACCAGGGCGAACTGCTGGCGCCGTGCCAGTACGAAGCCATCGATTGCGCCACCACCTCGTCGCCACCGAAGCTGCGCAAGAACCGGATCTTCGCCATCGATGCGCAAGGCCTCGCCTGCATGCTGACCCTCGATGGAAAACCGGCTTTCACGCCGCTGTACCCACCGGCCCACCATCTGCGCGGCGTAGCCGTGCAAAGCGACTTTTTATATGTGGTGAAAGATGGCATGGCCTGGAGCATGGATTTCACGGGCCAGCTGCTGGAACAGTTCGACACCGTGGAGAACTTCAAGGCCAACATCACGGCGCAGCTCAGCGAAGCCATGGGACTGGGCAAAAAGAAACCGGCCAAGCGCCGCAGCTTCACGCCGGCGCAAATCCTGGCCAAGGCCGACCGCGGGCAATTGCGCAGCATGGCCGCCCTGCTCTTACAAGGCGATGCGGACCTGGCCGCGCGCTGCGTGGACATCACGCTGGAAGCGCTAGCGGAGGACGACCCGGAAGAGGAATACGAAGGCGACTCGCCCGAAGCGGCCTGCTTTTTCCTTCTGTGGTCGACAGCCGCCGATACGCTGGGCCACGGCACCACCCTGGACTGGAAATCGGTCGAACAGATCGCCCTCATCGGCCAGCATATCGGCCTGCCCGCGCTGCGGGACTTCCGCTGGGCGGACCAGCAAGACGGCGACGCCATGGCCGAGGGACTGGCCGCCATTGCCGCCCACCTGGCGCCGCACCAGCTGCGCCTCGTGAACATGCACGGCGGTGAGGATACGTATTATCTGGGCGTGGTGCGGGCGCAGGATGCGGAAGCGTTCAAGGCAGTGGCGCTGAAAACAGCGTTAAGACCAACAATATGGTGAAATTATCAATTTTTTATTTTATTCATTACACAACATAATCGCCAGCCTTTGATAATAATCAAAGGCTTTCAATATCCCACGAAAAACAATCTCCCCTCCTCCTATAATTATCATCTTATTCCGCCATACCTTGAGGAGTTTTTAAGATGCAATTGGATGAATTTGTAAAAATCGGGATGTTTGTGCTGGGCTTCATCACGGCGACAAAAGTTCTATATGACTTATTCACGGTGAAATGGAATAGATTGCGCGAAGATTATAATTTTTCGAAGAAATTTCTTGAAGATGTAGAAAATTTCCCCGGAATGCATCCCTACGCCTTGGAAAAAGGTTATCAAGCTCTGGCTGGAACAACCATTTTGACCGTTGAAGAAGTTTCATATCTGCTCACGGTAAAGGAAGCACCACAAGCCTTGAAAAATTTCGTCCTTGGCAGACCCTATTTGCAATTATCAAAAAGCAGTGGCAACAATAAAATAGTCTTCAAAGATAAATTTTGTTCCAATTTATCGAGAAATTGGCGCAAGGCATGGTATCTGACAATTTACATTGTGACGGCATTCATCGCTTATGCGCCTATCTTGTTTTCACAAGAAATACTAAAAAAGACGTCAGTAGGGACAACCATTTCGCTAGCGGTATTGAGCGCGCTTGTTTTTGGCTATTATGCCTGGGGCGCACTTAAGGCCGGGAGTCGCATCATCAGTGCAGAAAAACTGGTGAAAAATCAGGAAAAACACACGCAACGTATTATTCTTGAAAAACCGGTAAAAGTGGTTAAGAAAAGTTGAATCCAACAATGCGTCAAACAGGGCATGACGGCGGGACGCATGTCATGCCTCTGTAACGCCCTACTCAACTACATCGCACCTCCCCAAAATGCTGGGCCAGACTCAAACCCAGTCCCTGCTCCACGGCGTTTTCCACCTGCGCCGCCAGCGCTGCCGCTTCTTCGGCCGCCTTGATGTCGCGTTCATTCGTGGAACCGGCCGGATAGCCGGAGTTCACGCGCATGCCGCCGAAGACGAATAAACGGTAGACGTCGGCCAGGCTGATGCGGTTGACGTTGCCCAGCAAGACCCAGTGGTCGGAACTGTCGGCCACGCGCTTGCCCCATTGCACGCGCACGGCGCCATCCACGTTGACTCGTCCCACCCAGCCCTGCTGCACCATCTTGTCGAGCAGGGTTTCCATCTCTTCGAAGCCCAGGCGCGTGCTGCGGCGGATCTCGGCCGCGCCCACCAGGGCCGAATCGGCGCAGTGGCAAGCCTGGTGCAGCACTTTCAGGATGGCGACGGCGTCGACGAACTCGCTGCCCGGCGCCGCTTCGTACCACCAGCGCTCATATTTCACGACGGGCAAGGCGGCCACCAGCAAGGCGCCCACCAGGGTAATCATCCAGCTCAGGTATATCCACACGAGGAACAGCGGCAAGGCGGCCAGCGCGCCGTAGATGCGCGAATACGTGGGGAATTCCTGGATGAATTCGCCGAAACCCCGCTTGGCCACCTCGAACGCCAGCGCGGCCAGCAAACCGCCCCAGGCCGCGTCGCGCCAGTCCACGTCGCGGTTCGGCACGGCGATGTACAGCAGGGTAAACGCCAGCATGGTCAGGCCGATCGACACCAGCGTATAAAACACGGCGCCGATGAAAGGCACGGCGCCCACCACGCCGCTGGTGGCCATGAAGAGGCGCGAGGTCACCGTCAGCGACACGCCCACCAGCAGCGGTCCCAGGGTGACGATGGCCCAGTAAACCAGTAGACGTTTGGTCCAGCGGCGCTCCTGGCGCACGCGCCAGATCCGGTTGAAGACGCGCTCGATCAAGCCCATCATGCCCACGGACGTGACGATCAGGGCGCCCGCGCCGATGGCCGACAGGCGCGTGGCCTTCGAGGCGAACGTGGTCAGATAATCGAGGATGGTGTTCGATATCCCCTTGGGCATCACGCTTTGCACGAAATAATCTTCCAGCGCGTGGCGGAAGGTATTAAACAGGGGGAAGGTGGTGAAGATCGCCAGGGCCAGGGTGAGCAGCGGCACCAGCGCGAACACGGTGGCGAACGTCAGGCTGCCGGCCACTTGCGGCAGGCTTTCCTCGCGCACGCGGCGGCGCGCGAACTGCAGCAGGTCGCGCGTTTCGGACCACGTCAGGCCGCGCACAATGTCGGCACCGATGTGCAGGGTGCGCCACAGGTATTGAAAGAACGGGAATATATATTTTGAAAACATGTGCAAAATCAGAACGGCGCCATGACAGCAGTCGTATCAGGCTGTAAAGCGCCCTATAATACCAATGATGAAGCCAACCAATCTGATTATTCTCGTATTGTTTTATTCACGCCATGGCGCCACGCGCCAGTTGGCCGAGCTGATAGCCCAGGGAGTGGAAAGCGTGCCTGGCTGCGATGCGCGCCTGCGCACCGTGCCCGCCGTCTCGACGGTGGCCGAAGCGACAGCGCCCGAGGTGCCGTCTGATGGCGCTCCGTATGTGGAACTGGAAGACTTGCAGGAATGCGCGGGCCTGGCCTTGGGCTCGCCCACGCGCTTCGGCAACATGGCCGCTGCCATGAAGTACTTCTGGGATGGCACGGCCAGCGACTGGCTGGCCGGCAGCCTGTCCGGCAAGCCCGCCTGCGTATTCACGTCCACGGGCAGCCTGCACGGCGGCCAGGAATCGACCCTGCTGTCGATGATGATCCCGCTCTTCCACCATGGCATGCTGGTCATGGGCCTGCCCTACACGCATCCCGAACTGATGACGACGTCCACGGGCGGCTCGCCGTATGGCGCCACGCACTGGTCGGGCATCGACGGCGACAAGGCGCTCAGCGACGATGAAAAGCGGTTGGCCATCGCCCTGGGCCGGCGCCTGGCGGAAAACGCCGCGAAACTGGCAGGCGCATGATGCACGGCGTACTGCACAAGTATTTTCACTGGGGCGCCATCGCCAGCCTCGTCACGCTGATCGTCTGGTGCGTGCTGTGGGAAACCGTCGTCGCCCCGCTGCAGCCGGGCGGCTCCTGGGTCGTCCTGAAGGCCGCGCCCCTGCTCATCCCACTGTACGGCGTCATCAAGCGCGACGTCTATACCCTGCAATGGTCGTCGATGGTGATCCTGCTGTACTTCACGGAAGGCGTGGTGCGCGGCTACAGCGACACGAACGCCACCTCGGCCCTGATGGCCTGGGGCGAAGCGGTTATCGTCTGCATCTACTTTGTCTGCGCCGTGCTGTATCTGCGCCCGTATAAGAAGGCGGCCAAGCGCATGGCCAAAGAGCTGCTGGAAAAAGTGAATAAAGTGAGCATCAAGAAATGACTGACCAAACAGATTTCCTCGCCGCCTGCCGCGACCTGCTGGGCGACACTTATGTACTCACCAACGACGCCGACACGGCCCCCTTCCTCACCGACTGGCGCGACCGGTTTACGGGCAAGGCCCTGGCCGTACTGCGCCCCGCCACGGTGGAACAGGTGGCGGGCGTGCTGCGCGCCTGCGCGCAATGGCAGGTGCCCGTCGTGCCGCAGGGCGGCAATACGGGCCTGGTGCTGGGCAGCATTCCGGACGCCGCCGGCACGGCCGTCGTGCTGTCGCTGGCGCGCCTGAACAGCATCCGCGCGCTCGATCCCGTCAACCGCACCATCACGGTCGATGCGGGCTGCATTTTGCAAACCATCCAGGAAGCGGCCAGCGCCGCCGGCTGTCTGTTCCCCCTGTCGCTGGCGGCCGAAGGCAGTTGCACCATCGGGGGGAATTTGGCGACGAACGCGGGCGGCACGGCCGTGCTGCGTTACGGGAATACGCGCGAGCTGTGCCTGGGCCTGGAAGTGGTCACGCCGCAGGGCGAAATCTGGAGCGGCTTGCGCGGCCTGCGCAAGGACAATACCGGCTACGATCTGCGCGACCTGTACATCGGCGCCGAGGGTACCCTGGGCGTCATCACGGGCGCCGTCATGAAACTGTATCCACAGCCGAAAGCCTGCATCACGGCGCTGGCCGCCATGCCTTCGCCCGCCCACGCCCTGCGTTTATTAAGCCTGATGCAGGACCATTGCGGCGCCAGCCTGACGGGCTTTGAACTGATGTCGCAATACTGTCTGCAACTGGTGGCGGAACAGTTCCCGCAGTTGCCGCGGCCTTTCGCGGAGCAGCATGGCCAGTACGTTCTGCTGGAATTATCGAGCAGCCAGTCCGAGGCGCACGCAGTGGAACTGCTGGAAGCGAGCATCGGCGCGGCACTGGAAGACGCATTGATAGCCGACGCCGTCGTCGCCAGTTCCGTGGCGCAGTCCGAGGGACTATGGCAGCTGCGTGAACACATCCCGCTGGCGCAGGCGCAGGCGGGCAAGAACATCAAGCACGATATCTCGCTGCCGATTTCCTGCATCGCCGATTTCATCGCCGTCACGGATGCGGCCCTGGCAACGGCCTTCCCCGGCTGCCAGCTCGTGTGCTTCGGCCACCTTGGCGACGGCAACCTGCACTACAACGTGGCGCCGCCCGCCGGCATGACGGACCGCGACTTCCTGGCCAACCAGGATGCGATCAACCGCATCGTGCATGACCAGGTCCACGGCTTTGGCGGCTCGATTTCGGCCGAACACGGCATCGGTGCGCTGAAGAAAGACGACCTGGCCCGCTACAAGTCGCCGCTGGAGCTGCAGCTGATGCGCGCTGTCAAACAGGCGCTGGACCCGCAGAACATCATGAATCCAGGGAAGATATTGTGAAATCGCCGTCCCTCCTGCTATATGCCATGGTCTTGCTGGCCGGCTCCGCCGGTGCGCAGGACGTCTACAAATGCGTGCAGGATGGCCAGACCAGTTACAGCGCCACGCCCTGCACGGGTGGGCAATTGCAGATACTGGAAGTCCCCTCGCCTCCGCCCGCCGTCGACAAGGGTGCGGCCACGCGCCAGGAACGGGTGGCCAGTCAGTTGGAGGCGGCACGCAAGAAGCAGGACAATCTGGCTGACCAGGCGCGGGAACGGGCCGCCAAGCAGAAGGAAACGCGCGACAAGCATTGCGCGCAGCTGCGTCTGGAACAGAAATGGGCGGCACAGGACGCCGTCGGTGCGGGCGATAAAACCCGCGACGCGGCGCAATTGAAAGCGCGGCGCGCTGGCGAACGCCTGGCCGTCGAATGCCTGAATTGAGTGCGCCGCTGGCCAGCCCGGCGACGACGCGCCTGCTGTCGCGCTGGCTGCTGCTGGGCGAATGGCGCGCGCATCCCGTGCGCGCCTTCGTCGCCATCCTCGCCATCGCCATCGGCGTGTCGCTGGGCTTTGCCATTCATCTGATCAACGCGGCCGCCTTCAATGAGTTTTCCACGGCCGTCAAAAGCCTGTCCGGCCAGGCCGACGTCCAGGTGGCCGGGCGCGAAGCGCTGTTCGACGAAAGCATCTACCCGCAGCTGGCGCAGCGCGACGGCGTGGCCGTGGCCTCGCCCGTGCTGGAACTGCAAGCCGGCGTGGCCGGCAAGAAGGACGGCGGCCCGCTGCACATCCTGGCGCTCGACGTCTTCCGCGCCGGCTTCATCTCGCCCGATCTGATCGGCGCGCCGGCCGAAGGCCAGCCTTTCGACACCTTGGCCGACGACGCCGTCTTTCTGTCGCCGGCCGCCTTGCGCTGGCTGGCCGTGGCCGAAGGCGGCCAGGTCGCCCTGCAATCGGGCACGGGCACGGTGTCCCTGCGCGTGGCCGGTTCGCTGCAGGGCGCGCGCGCCGGCCAGCGCATCGCCGTGATGGATATCGGCGCGGCGCAGTGGCGCTTCAACAAGCTGGGCAAGCTGTCGCGCATCGACTTGAAACTGCGCCAGGGCGTCAACCGCGACGCCTTCCAGGCGGACCTGGCGCGGACGCTGGAAGCGCAGTATCCGGGGCGTTTCCAGGTGGGCCAGCCCAATGACGAAAACCAGAATAGCCGCAACAATAACCTGAGCCGCGCCTACCGCGTCAACCTGACGGTGCTGGCCCTCGTCGCCCTGTTTACGGGCGCCTTTTTGGTCTTTTCCACGCAGGCCCTGTCCGTCATCCGCCGCCGCGGCCAATTCGCGCTGCTGCGCGTGCTGGGCATGGAGCGGGGCCAGTTGCTGCGCCAGGTGCTGCTGGAAGGCGCCAGCCTCGGTGTCGTCGGTGCGGCTCTCGGCATCGCCGGCGGTTACGCCATGGCCGCCGTGGCCCTGCGCTTTTTCGGCGGCGACCTGGGCGCCGGCTATTTCGCGGGCGTGCAGCCGCAGGTGCAATTCACGCCCGTCGCCGCCTTCGTCTACTTCGCGCTGGGCCTCGGCGTCGCCTTGCTGGGCTGCGCCGCGCCCGCGCTGGAAGCGGCCCGCGCCGCCCCCGCCATCGCCCTGAAATCGGGCAGCGAGGAAGTCGTGACGACGCGCCTGGCAAAAACCTGGCCGGCGCTGGCTTGTTTGCTGCTGGCAGGCGCCTTGACCTTCCTGCCGCCCGTGTTCGAGCTGCCCCTGTTCGGCTACCTGTCCATTGCGCTGCTGCTGATCGGCGCCATCGCCCTGATGCCGCAACTGGCCGCCGTCGTCTTCCGTTTCCTGCAACGCACCTGGCTGCGCACGGAAACGAGCAAACATGCGCCCGTGCGCAGCCTGACCCTGGCGCGCCTGGCGAACGCCTCGGGCCAGGCAGGCATCGCCCTCGGCGGCGTGCTGTCGAGCTTTAGCCTGATGGTGGCGATGGCCATCATGGTGTCGAGTTTCCGCGTCTCCGTCGATGGCTGGCTGCTGCAGATCTTGCCCGCCGACGTGTATGCGCGCACGGCCGCCAGCGGCGGCACGGCAGGCTTGAACCCGCGCGAACAGGCCAGCATCACCGGCCTGCCCGAGGTGGCCAGGGTGGATTTCCAGCGCGTGCGCTCGCTGTCGCTGGCGCCCGACCGGCCGAACGTGGCGCTGCTGGCGCGCCCCATCAATTTGCAAGACCCGGGCAAGAGCATGGTGCTGGTGGGCGACACCCTGCCCGTGCCCAATGGCGCGAAACCCGTGTGGCTATCCGAGGCGGCAGCCGACCTGTATAACGTCAAGCCTGGCCAGCAGATCGCCCTGCCGCTGGCGGGCGGCTCGCACCAGTTCTTTGTTGCCGGCATCTGGCGCGACTATGCGCGCTCGTCCGGCGCCATCCAGATGCCGCTCGGCGATTACCGCGCCCTGACCGGCGACAATGACGTGAGCGACGCGGCCCTGTGGCTGGCCAAGGACGCCACGGGCGACGAACTGCAGCAGCGCCTGAAAAGCCTGCCGTTTGGCGCCAGCCTGGAAGTGTCAAACCCGTCGGCCATCCGCGCCCTGAGCCTACAGATTTTCGACCGCAGCTTCGCCGTCACGTACCTGCTGGAAGCGATCGCCATCGTCATTGGCCTGTTCGGCGTGGCCGCCACGTTTTCCGCGCAGACCCTGGCGCGCGCGCGCGAATTCGGCATGCTGCGCCACGTGGGCGTGACGCGCGGGCAGATTTTATCCATCCTGGCGATTGAAGGCGGCGCGCTGACGGCGCTGGGCATCGCCACCGGTTTTGTCCTGGGTTTGTTGATCAGCTTTGTGCTCGTCTTCATCGTCAATCCCCAATCGTTCCACTGGACCATGCAGCTGCACCTGCCGTGGCCCTTGATCGCCACCGTGGCCGGCGCTCTGCTGACGGCAGCCGCCGCCACGGCGCTGATCGCGGGCCGCCAGGCGCTGTCCACTGGCCCCATCCGCGCCGTCAGGGAGGACTGGTAATGCGCCATACTTTCATCTTGCTGCTTGCGCTGGCCTTGCCTGCGCTGGCCGCGCCGCCCGCCTTCGCCCCCGTCACGCCGCTGCCGGCCGGCCAGACCCTGCGCCTGCCGCACGACTTCGGCGCCCATCCCGCCTATAAAACGGAATGGTGGTATGCCACGGGCTGGGTAAAAACCGCCAGCGGCGAGCAGCTGGGCTACCAGGTGACCTTCTTTCGCAGCGCCACGGCCACCGATACGGATAACCCCAGCGCGTTCGCGCCGAAACAGCTGATCATCGGCCACGCGGCCCTGTCCGACCCGAAGGTGGGCAAGCTGCTGCACGACGAGAAAAGCGCGCGCGAGGGCTTCGGCCTGGCCTACGCCAAGGTGGGCGACACGGACGTGAAGCTCGACGATTGGCGCATGCAGCGGCAAAAAGACGGCAGCTACCGGGTCAGCCTGGCCGCGCGCGAATTCAACTTGCAGCTGACCCTTTCCCCCAGCCAACCCGTGCTGCTGCAGGGCGAGAACGGTTACTCGCGCAAGGGCGCGCGGCCCGCGCAATCGAGTTACTACTACAGCGAACCGCAGCTGCGCACGACGGGCACGATCGCGCGCGCGGGCGGCAAGCCGGAAGCCGTGACGGGCACCACCTGGCTCGATCACGAGTGGTCGAGCCAGGTGCTCGATGCGGATGCCAGCGGCTGGAACTGGATAGGCGCCAACCTCGATGACGGCGGCGCCCTGATGGCCTTCCAGATCCGCAGCAAGACAGGTGCTAAACTATGGGCGCACGCGACATGGCGCGATGCGTCCGGTAAGATGACGCAGTTCGCGCCCGGCGACGTCGATTTCACGCCCACGCAGCTGTGGCGTTCGCCCCGCACGCAAGCCGAATACCCGGTCGCCACCGAGATCCGCACTGGTGCCACGCGCTGGCACATCAAGCCACTGCAAGCGGACCAGGAACTCGATTCGCGCCGCTCGACGGGGGCCGTGTACTGGGAAGGCGCCGTGACGGTGGAGCGCGACGGCCAGCCGGTGGGCCGCGCCTACCTGGAAATGACGGGCTACGTCCAGCCGATGAAGTTATAAGCAGTACAAAATACAGTAAAGACTAAGCGAAAAACAATGACAACCAGCACAGAAACAGGCAGCACCAGTTCAACAACCGCCGCAAGCACCGCACCCACGCCCGACACCGGCACCAGCCGCGAACTGAAAAAAGGCAGCCTGGCCGCCTTCAAGGGCTTGATGCCCTTTCTGACGCCGTACCGCAAGCAGTTCTTCCTGGCCGGTATCGCGCTGGTGGTGGCCGCCGCCTCGACCCTGGCCATCCCTGCCGCCTTCAAGCAGATGATCGACCTCGGTTTCGGCGGCGCGGCCGGTTCAAGCAGCATCCAGCACGTCGACCTGGTCTTCCTCGCCCTGTTCGGCGTGGCGTCCATCCTGGCGCTGGCCACGGCCGCGCGCTTCTATACGGTGTCGTGGCTGGGCGAACGGGTCACGGCCGACATCCGCAGCGCCGTGTACCGCCACGTGGTCACGCAAAGCCCCGCCTTCTTTGAAACGACGCAGACGGGCGAAGTCCTGTCGCGCATCACCACCGACACGACCCTGATCCAGGCCGTCGTCGGCACCAGCATCTCAATGGCGCTGCGCAATGTGCTGCTGTTCCTCGGCGGCCTGGTGATGCTGTTCGTCACCAGCGCCAAGCTGGCCGGCATCATCATCGGCCTGCTGATCCTCGTTGTCGTGCCCATCATCGTCTTTGGCCGCCGCGTGCGCAAGCTGTCGCGCGATTCGCAGGACCGCATCGCCGACGCGTCGGCCATGGCCGGCGAAATCCTCAACGCCATGCCCACCGTGCAGGCATTCACGCACGAGAAAATCGAATCGAAGCGCTTCGGCGACTCCGTCGAAGGCGCCTTCATGACAGCCATGCGCCGCATCCGCGCCCGCGCCCTGCTCACCATGATCGCCATCCTGCTCGTCTTCGGCACCATCGTGTTCGTGCTGTGGCTGGGCGCGCGCGCCGTGCTGGAAGGCTCGATGACGGGCGGAGATTTGGGCCAGTTCATCCTGTACGCCTCCATCGTGGCCGGCGCCATCGGCGCCCTGTCCGAGGTGATGGGCGAAGCCCAGCGCGCGGCCGGCGCCACCGAGCGCCTGCTGGAACTGATGGCCGTCAAATCGGAAATCGAATCCCCGGCCACGCCGCTGCCGCTGCCCGCGCGCGCCGCCACCGGCGCCGCGCTGTCGCTCGACGACGTGATGTTCTCGTACCCGTCGCGTCCCGATACCCACGCGCTCGATCACGTCAGCCTCGACATCCGCGCTGGCGAAACGGTGGCCGTCGTCGGCCCGTCCGGCGCCGGCAAGACCACGCTGTTCCAGCTGTTCCTGCGCTTCTATGATCCGCAAAGCGGCAGCATCCGCCTCGATGGCGTCGATATCAAGCAGCTGGACCTGCACACCCTGCGCGACGCCATCGGCATCGTGCCGCAGGATACCGTGATCTTCTCGGCCGACGCCATGGAAAACATCCGCTATGGCCGCGCCGGCGCCAGCGACGCGGAAGTGATCGCGGCCGCGAAGATGGCGGCCGCCCACGAATTCATCGAGCGCCTGCCGAACGGCTACAAATCGTTCCTCGGCGAACGGGGCGTGCGCCTGTCCGGCGGCCAGCGCCAGCGCATCGCCATCGCCCGCGCCCTGCTGAAAAACCCGCCGCTGCTGCTGCTCGATGAAGCGACGAGCGCGCTGGACGCGGAATCGGAACGCCTGGTGCAAAAGGCGCTGGAAGCGGCGATGGTGGGACGCACCACGGTCATCATCGCGCACCGCCTGGCCACCGTCCAGCGGGCCGACCGCATCATCGTCATGGAAGACGGCAAGATCGTCGAGACAGGCACGCACGCGTCACTGGTCGCATTGGGTGGCATCTATGCGAATCTAGCGGCCCTGCAATTCCATCACGTACAACTCAATTAAACAGAACCATCATGAACGCACTTTTCCACGCCAACCTGGGCATCACCGATTTCTGGACCTTTTTACTGGGGACCATCTTCATCGTCATCCTGCCCGGTCCCAATTCCATGTATGTGCTGTCGGTCGCGGCCCAGCGCGGCGTGCGCACCGCCTACCAGGGCGCCTTCGGCATCTTCGCCGGCGACCTGATATTGATGGTGCTGTCGGCCTGCGGCGTGGCCTCCCTGCTGAAAGCCAGCCCTGCCCTCTTCTACGTGGTGAAATACATCGGCGCGGCCTACCTGGGCTGGATCGGCCTGCAAATGCTGATCGGCTGCTGGCGCAAGCTGCGCGCGCCCGCGCCAGCCGACGGTGAAGCGCCTGCCGCGCCAGCGCCCGTCAAGGAAAGCGATCCATTCCGCAAGGCCTTGATCATCAGCCTGATGAACCCGAAAGCCATTTTGTTCTTCATCTCGTTCTTCATCCAGTTCGTCGACCCGGCCTTCCCGAATCCCGTGCTGTCCTTCGTCGGCCTGGGCCTGATTTGCCAAGTGATCAGCTTTAGCTACCTGACGGCCATCATCTTTGTCGGCGCCCGCCTGGCCGACACTTTCCGCCGCCGTCGCCGCCTGTCGGCCGGCATGGGTGGCGGCGTGGGCGCCATGTTCATCGGCTTTGGCGCGAAACTGGCCACCGCCACCTTGTAAGGAAAACACCGTGAACGAGCTTGAACTGCGCCAGCGCTGCCATACCGTCCTGCCCGGCCAACGCCAGCCAACGCCAGCGGCCACCTTCGCGGCCATGGCCGCCTGGTGCGACGCCAACGCTGTTGCGCACGACATCTATGGCGAAGGCGCGCTGATCGAACAGTTCGAGAACAAGATCGCCAGCCTGCTCGGTTTCGAAGCGGCCGTGTTCTGCATCACGGGCACCATGACGCAAGTCACCGCCCTGCGCCTGGCGTGCCAGGACCGCGGCTCGCGCCTGGTGGCGCTGCACCCGACCTCGCACATCCTGCGCCACGAGCGCGGCAACCACGAATTGCTCGACCACTTCAAAGGTCTGATACTGGGCGACCCGCACCGTCCGTGGACGGTGGACGACTTGCGCGCCGTACCCGATGCCCTGGGCGCCGCGCAGGTCGAGCTGCCGATGCGCGAAATCGGCGGCCAGTGCCCGTCGTGGGACGCATTGAACGACATCAAGCGGCACTGCCGCGAGCACAACATCCATTTGCACATGGATGGCGCGCGCCTGTGGGAAGCGCAAGCGGGTTTTGGCCAGTCCCTGCCCGCCATCTGCGGCGGCTTCGATTCCGTCTACGTGTCGCTGTACAAGGGCATCGGCGGCCTCGGCGGCGCCGTGCTGGCTGGCAGCCGCCCGTTTGTCGAACGGGCGCGCGAGTGGTTCCGCCGCCAAGGCGGCAATATCGTCCACCGTACGCCCTACGTGGTGGCCGCCGCCATGCAGTTCGACGCGCGCCTCGCCGCCATGCCGCAGTATTTTGCGCGCACGCAGTGGCTGTACGCGCTGCTGCGCGATTTTCCATCGATTGCCGTCAATCCCGCCGCCCCGCAAGCCAACATGCTGCACCTGCACTTGCCCGTCTCGCGCGAGCGGGCCATCGCGATCCGCAACCAGGTGGCGGAAGACCACGGCATCTGGCTGTTCGGCCGCGCCAGCCACGCCGCCCTGCCCGGGCACAGCGTGGTGGAGTGGTATGTGGGAGATAACTTGCTGGACCTGCCCGACGACACCGTGCGGCTGGCATTGACCTTGCTGGATCAGGCCATGCGCATGAAAGCCTGAGCAACGCAGGTCGGCGTAGGTCGGGTAGGTCGGGTTAGCGCGCAGCGCGTAAGCCGACAACATCCGAAAACCCATGAAAGGCTGGGGTCAGACCCAGCGGGTCTGACCCCGAAAAAAAAGCGCCCGAAGGCGCTTTTTTCATTTCATGGCGACCGGGTCGGCCGCCACTACCTGCTTAGAACTTGTAGTTGTAAGCGAGACCGATCAACTGCATGCGGGTCTTGAACAGGCCCTTGGTGGTTTCACCGTTGCCGGTGCAGCCAGGGGTCACCGGCGAGCAGTCATTCTTGTAGTTGACGTTGGCATCCTTGAAGTCGATGAAGCTGTAAGCCAGGTCGAGCGAGGAATTGGCGTTCAGCTTCCAGTTCGCGCCGATCGAGTACTGCATGCGGTCGCTGTCCGGCAGCGCTGGATGACGCAGCTCGGCGCTGCGCACTGGCGCCTGGTCGTGGGCGATACCGGCGCGCAGCAGCAGGTTTTCGCTGTACTTGTAGTTGGTGCCCAGCGAGACGCGGTAGGTGTTCTTCCACTGCTGGCGGATGCGCTCGGCGCCTTCGGCCGTCGGCGGGAACTGGATGTCCAGGTTCTGCAGGCGCGAAGTGCGGGTCCAGGTGACGTCGCCCATCAAGGCCCAACGGTCATCCATCTGATGGAAGGCGTTGATCGACAGGGTTTCCGGCGTGCGCACTTCCACCAGCGCCTTGGAATTGACCTTGTTCGATGCCTTGGCGATGAAGGCATTGACGGCGGCGTTGTCCGACACTTGCGAGAAGTCCCAGATCGTGTCGCCTTTCAGCTTGTGCGAAATCGACGAACGGTAGGAAATACCGAAACGCGTGCCTTCATTCATCTGGTACAGGTAGCCCAGGTTGAAGCCGAAGCCCCAGTCGTCGCCATCCATCGATGCGTGGCCATCCTTGGCGCCCTTCAGCGCGGCGCCGGCTGCCTGCGCGGCGGCCAGTCCCTGCGTCTTGGCGATATTGGCCAGGAAGGCTTGCGACGCGGCTGGCGCGTGCTGGGCCAGGAAGGCCACGGAACCCGGCACGTCAACCGCTTGGCCCAGTTCCGCCTTCATGTGTTCAGCGGTGACGCCGAAACCGAAGGAATGGTGTTCATTGACCTTGAAGGAAACGGAAGGATTCAGGGCGATCGCTTCGAGCTTGATGTTGGTGATCGCATAGCGGCCGCTCCAGTCATTGCCGTAATCGAGCTTGGCGCCGTACGGCACGAACAAGCCCATGCCGACGGTCCATTGCTCATTGAGCTTCTTGCTCGCATACAGGGCTGGCGCGAAGACGGCGTCCGGCGCGTAGTCCTTGGTCGTGCCGCCCGGATTGCGGCCGGTGAAAGTCTTCGAACCCGTGTCCTGGTAAGTCGAATGCGGTACCACCAGGGTGCCGCCGCCCAGGAATTGCGTGCCTTCCAGGCGCGACATGCCGGCCGGGTTGTAGAAAATGGTCGATGCGTCGGCCGCTTCCGCGCCGCTGGCATCGGCCGAGCCTTGCGCGGAAACGCTTTGCGAGCCAAAACGGTAGCCCGATGCTTGTGCGGTGGAGGAGATGCCGGCGAACGCGGCAACGATCAGGAGGGGCAGATATTTATGTTTCAAGTTAGTCTCTCTTTATTATATGAAGGTCTTCGGCACACTGTCGCGGGCATCTCAAGCCGCCCCGTCTTGCACTTTTCTTGCCGCCGTGAACTCCAATTCACTGACGGCATGAGCGAAGCATATAATATTTTTTAGAAAAAAGCGAACGTTCGCTCTTTTTATGAAACAGCGTTGTTTTCCACACCAATCACGGCGTTCTACAGGGCCAGCGCCGGGGCTGGAAGCGGTATCAGAAAGCGCTGATGCATCAGCGCCAGCATCTGTTCGGCGGGTACGGGGCGCGAGATGAAATAGCCCTGCACTTCGTTGCATTGCAGCGTGCGCAGGATGTCGAGCTGCTCGCGCGTCTCCACCCCTTCGGCCACCACGCTCATGCCCAGCGCATGCGCCATCGACAGGATGGCGCGCACGAAGACTTCGCCCTGCTCCGAGCGGCCCAGCTCCATGGTGAAGGCGCGGTCGATCTTCAAGCCATCCATGGCGAACTTCTGCAGCTGCGACAGCGACGAGTATCCGGTGCCGAAATCGTCCACCAGCAGGCGCACGCCCAGCGCGCGGATGGCCGACAGCTGCTCCACGGCGCGGTTCTGTTCATCCATCATGGCCGATTCCGTGATTTCCACCTCGATCAGGCGCGCATCGATGCGGTGGCGCGCCAGCGCGGACGCCAGCACCTGGTGCACGTCGCCACGGCCGAACTGGCGCGCCGAGACGTTGATCGACACGGGCACCAGTTCCAGTCCGCTGGCCTGCCAGCGCGCCATCTGCAGGCACACCTTCTCGATGACGACTTCGCCCAGCTGCGAAATCAGGCCGCTGCTCTCGGCCACGGGGATGAATTCCAGCGGCGGCACCATGCCGTGCTGCGGATGGTGCCAGCGCACGAGCGCCTCCATGCTGCACAGCTGCCCGCTCATGGCGTCGACCCGCGGCTGGTAGACGACGAGGAACTGGTCCAGCTCCAGCGCCGCCACCAGGCTTTGCTCGAGTTCGCGGCGGCTGCGGATGGTTTCGAACAGTTCGGGCTGGAAGAAGCGGTGATGGCCCTTGCCCGCCACTTTGACGGCATACATGGCGATGTCGGCGTTCTTCAGCAGCACGTCCGTTTCGGCGCCATCGCGCGGATACAGGCTGATGCCGATCGAGGCCCCCATCTTGTGGCGCTCGCTGCCCAGGTAGAACGGCTCGTCAAAGGCGATGGCGATGCGCTGCGCCACCTGCTCGGCGCGGCTGTCGTCTTCCACGGGGTCGAGCACGACGACGAATTCGTCGCCGCCCAGGCGCACCACGTGGTCGCCCGGCCGCAGCACGGCCTTCAGGCGCAAGGAGGCGGCGCGCAGCACTTTATCTCCCTCGGCGTGGCCCTGCGTATCGTTGATATCCTTGAAGCCGTCGAGGTCGATGAACAGCAGCGCCAGCATGCGCCGCGCGATGGCGGCCCGGCCCAGGGCGCCGGGCAGGAATTGCTGCAGCCAGTAGCGGTTGGGCAAGCCCGTCAAGCCATCCTCGTTGGCCAGGCGGCGCAAGTCGTGCTCGTGCTCCTTGGCCGTGCTGATGTCTTGCAGGGTGACGGCCAGGCGGTCGCCGCTGCGCACCACGCGCCGGCGTATCCAGCGCAGCTTGAAGGGGTTACCTTCCGGCAGCTCGATCTCTTCCTCGGAAAAACCGGAAACCATGGCGGCCCGGTAATTATGGATCAGGTCGCGGAAATACGGCTCATGGGCGCGCGACTGCAGGCGCATGCCCAGCAATTGTTCGCGCCGCACGCCAAAGTAGCCGGCGCCCGGCTCGTTGCAGTCGACCATCTCGAAATCGAGGATGCTGCCGTCCGCGCCGCGCAGGGCGGCAATGATATAAAAGCCGTCGCTCGTGCCTTCGGTGGCCATGCGGTAGGCATTGCGCACGCCTTCGGACTGGTGGTGGCGCCACGCCAGGCGCAGCGACAGCATGGTGGCGATGGCGGTAAAGGCCAGCAGCAGCATGGTGACGGCCAGGGCGATGCCGATATAAATCGTGCGCGTTTCCTCGTAGGGATGCAGCATTTCGCCGTCCGACAATCCGACCACGGCCGTGAACGGATAGGCTTTCAGCGCCTGCCATCCCACGTAGCGGCTTTGCTTGTCGGAAAAAGCGATCCTGCCGCCCGAATGCAGGGCGCCGCTCTCCGTTTCCAGGAAGCTGGTGTCGAGGAATGGCGTGCCCTGGGCGCTTTGGGCCGGCAGCACGCGCGAGCCGAGACGTGTGCTGAACAGCTCGCCCTCCTCGCCCACCATGGCCGACATGCCGAACTTGCCAAAACTGACGCTGTTATAGAATTCGGAAAAATAGCCGGAATGAATCGAGATCAGCAGCACGCCGTCGAAATTGCCATCCTCGTCTTCCAACCGGCGCGTGAAATGCACGAGGCTTTCGTCGGCGCCGGGCACCGTGGCCTGATCGTTCACATTGGCGGCATTGGCCCGCCCCAGCGCGATGCGCAGGGCGCTGGAATTGCTGCGCCAGTGGCGCAGCAGGAAATCGCTGCGCTCGTTGACCCGCAGGCGCTGCAGCGGCGCCGTGGCCGTCACGGGATGCCCCTTGCGGTCGAGGATGGCGACGATGGCAAATTGCGGCAAGGCATACATGCCCTGCGTCTTCAATTGGTCGAGCCGCAGCTGGCCGCGCGAATTTTCCCATTCATACTTGAGTTGCAAGGTCAGCTGGTCCATCTGCTCCAGGGTGCGCAGCAGATACTGGCCATAGGCTTTCGACAGCGACGACACGCTGTCGAGCGCCTGCTGCTGCGCCACCTTCTTTTCCGCCTCCAGCTGCAGCAAGGTGGCCGTCCACAGCACCGCGCACAGGACCAGTCCCAGCAGGGGCCAGGCGAGGATCAGGCGCAAGTTGGCCTTGAGAAAATCGGCCCTGCTCATCTCCACCATGGCGCCGTTATTATTATTTACAAATTGTCGCAAGAACATGGTGCAGCGTCTGCCGTTTCTGTGTATTTCTTTAAGGACACACAAATTACCACAGAGTCATGTTTGCAGGTAAGACAGCAGCGTAATTATGTGTGCGGGCCACATCCCGCCTGTCGCGCCTGCGTTACAATCACCATCCTTACCGTTGGAGAAATACATGCAGCAATATCAAGATTTGATCAAGACCGTGCTCGAAACGGGCAGCTGGCAAGACAACCGCACGGGCATCCGCACCCTGAGCGTGCCGGGCGCCATGATGCGTTTCGACTTGGCCAACGGCAACTTCCCTGCCGTGACGACCAAGAAACTGGCTTTCAAATCCGTGATCGGCGAATTGTGCGCCTTCCTGCGCGCTTCGCGCAACGCGGCCGAGTTCCGCGCGCTGGGCTGCAAGGTCTGGGATCAGAACGCCAATGAAAATGCGCAATGGCTGGCCAACCCCTACCGCGAAGGCGAGGATGACCTCGGTCCCGTGTACGGCGTGCAATGGCGCCAGTGGCCTGCGTATAAACTGCTCGACGCCGCCCAGCCCGCGCAAATCGCCGACGCGCAAGCGAACGGTTTTACGCTCGTTGCTCCCATCGTCGAAGATGACGTGCAAAAAGTGCTGCTGTACAAGGCCGTCGACCAGTTGCGCGAATGCCTGGACACCATCATGACAAACCCCGGCAGCCGGCGCATCCTGTTCCACGGCTGGAACCCGGCCGTGCTCGATGCCGTCGCCCTGCCCGCCTGCCATTTGCTGTACCAGTTCATCCCGAACGCCAGCACGCGCGAAATCTCGCTGTGCTTATATGTGCGCAGCAACGACATCGGCCTGGGCACGCCGTTCAACATCGCCGAAGGCGCGGCCCTGCTGCATCTGGTGGCGCGCCTGACGGGCTACACGCCGCGCTGGTTCACCTATTTCATCGGCGACGCGCACATCTATGAAAACCACCTCGACATGGTGGAAGAGCAATTGAAGCGCACTCCCTTCCCGGCGCCCAAGTTTGTCATTTCCGACCGCGTGCCCGATTACGCCAAAACGGGCAAGTACGAGCCGGAATGGCTGGAAAAGATCGAGCCATCGGATTTCTCGCTGGAAGGCTATGAACACCATGCGCCGATCAAGGCGGCGATGGCCGTCTGATGGCGGCCGCACCGCTGGCAGCACTGCACCGCAAGCTGTTTGACGAAACGGACGGCAACAAGTTCGCCCGCCTGAAAGACCGGCTGCTGAAAAAGCATGGGGCCGACGAGCGGCAAGCCGTGCTGGCCATCCTGATCGCCTATGCCAGGGAAGGCCAGCTGCTGCACTGGCGCGCCTTCCTGATGACCGATATCGTCGCCCTGGCCGAGCCGGGAGAATACGGCGACTTTTTCAGCTGGAGCCTCGATATCGACGGCCTCGCCTACTGGGGCGTGGATGGCATGCTGAAAAGCATGGGCAAGGAAGCCTATGCCCGGCTGGTGGCCCTGGCCACGGCGGAAAACGCCAAGCTCAGCGTGCGCGCCAAGGCCGTCAAAAGCCTGGCCGTGTTCAGCCGCCAGCCTTTCGATGCCGGTTTGCCGCAGGACCCCGGCCACTGGAAGGCCGAGCAACTGCGGCTGGACGCCGTGCTGGCATGGCAAGCGGACGGCTACTTTGACGGCGCAGGCTACAGGGCGCCCGCCACGCATTACACGTTAACCCAGCCGCTTTCGCGCCTGGAAATGGCAGCCGCCTTCCTGGAACGAAAACTGGCGCCGCGGCGCCAACACGAACAGGACTTGGCCCAACCGTCGAACTGGCTGACGATCGCCAGCGCCATGGACATGGCCGAGATCGACGCGCACTGGGTCTTGCCGGAAATATACCACCGCTTCCTGGAATGGTATTCGCCGCTGCGCGTGCATGTCGACGGCAAGCGCTTCCCGCAGGGCCTGCATCTGTACGGTGCGGCCGAGCTGGTGAAGGCACAGCACGGTTACTCCGTCCATGCGGTGCACCATCACCAAATCGCGTCCTGGCCACCGAAGCTGGTGGTGATTGCTGACGCGGGCGGCGACCCGTACTGCGTGCATCTGGAAGAAAGAAGCATCGACGGCGACTTGCCCGTGTACCGCGCCAAACATGGCGCGGGCGGATGGCGCTTCGAGCTTCATACGGACGATTTCATTGACTTCCTGCACCAGATCGCGCTGGCGGCCTAGCCCGGTTCGCCTCCCGGTCCGCCCGGACCGGGACCGCCAGGTCCGCCTGGCCCGCGTCCGCCCGGCGGACCGAAGCGCGGTTCGCGCTCGCCCTCTTTCGCCGCCGACGTGGCGCCGCCCAGGCGGTACGACAGCCCCACATAAATCATCCGTCCATCAAAGCGCCGCGTGCTCGTCTCGCGCAGGGACGCGCTGTTGATGACGGTTTCCATCTTGTTGCTGCTGAACACATCGGTCACATTCATGACCAGGCTCAGCTGCGGTGTCACCGTGTGGCGCCAGCTCACATTCAAAGTATTGTTCGGCGAGCGGTAGCCCTGTCCCGACAGCGTCTTGCCCTGCATTTGCAGGGCCAGTTGCAACTGGTTACTGGCATCGAACTGGTAATTGAGGCGCGCGCGGCCGCTCAGTGCATTCGCCGTGCGCGTGCTGCGGTTGCCCAGGTCGTCGGAACTCGTTTGCTGGCTGCGCGCCAGGTTGCCGCTCGTGTTCAGGGTCAAGGATGGTGTCAGCTTGCCGCTGACGCTGAACTCGAGGCCGCTCGAATGGCTGCCCTCGCCGTTTTCCCGCGTGGTCAAGAGCACATTGTCGCTGATAAAGTAGCGGTAATCGACGATGGCGTCCGTGTCGCGGCGGTGGTAGGCGCGCAAGCTGCTTTCCAGGCCCGCGATCTTCGTTTCATAGCCGATCTCGAACGAATCCGTCTGCGTGGGTTTCAGCTTGGGGTTGCCGGCCGACACATTGAACTCGTCGCGGTAGACCACGTACGGATTCAGGTCGCCCGCATTCGGGCGGCGGATGCGGTGCGCATAGCTGAAGCGCAAGTTGCTCTCGTCGCTGACCTTGTAGGTGGCGAACAGGCTGGGAATGTAGTTGACGTAATTGTTGCTGGCCTCGATGCCGCTGGTGATCTGGCGCACGTTCAAGTCCGTGTATTCGGCGCGCAAGCCGGCCAGCGCGCCCCAGCGTTCGGTCAGGCGCATCTGGTAGGAGCCGTACAGGGCCACAGTGCGCTCGTCGAGCTCGAAACGGTTGCTGCGCATGGGGTTGACGATTTCCGCCAGGCTGGCCGGGTTGATGTCCGTATATAAAGTGTCGAAGCTGCTCTTGTTGTCAGCCACCTTGTAGCCGAGCTTGGCCGTGCCGCCCGCCAGCGGACGCTCGTAGTCGCCGCTGAAGTCGACGATGCGGTTGCCCGTTTCGCTGTGCTGGCGTGCGCGGCTGTCGAAGGTGTTGACGGGCGCCACCGCGTAGATATTCGCGTAATCGCTGTCGCTCTCGTTGGTCGACGACGACACGCGCAAGTCGATTTTAAGGGTTTCGCCCGGCAATTCGCCCTTGTGGTCGTAGCGCGCGCCCCAGCTGTAGTTGCGGCTGTCGCCATTGCGCACGGTGCTGCGCACATAGTCGCCGATGGTGCTGCCCGTGCTGTCGCCATTGATGTAGCGGTCGAGCGAGCGCTGGTCGTTGCTGCGCCCGTTATACGACACGCTGGCGGCCAGGGTATCGTTGGCGTTCAGGTTGTAATTGACGGTGCCGTGCAAGCCCAGCGAGTCGTTCAAGCCATTGTTGGTGGATTGCTGGCTGCTGGGGGAAAATGCCCCTGTGCTACGTTCCAGGCGCTCGCGGCTGACCTCGCCCACGGAATTGCGGCCGTCATGGCGCACATTGATGCCGCCCTGGTAGCCCCACGGGCCTTCGTTGTAGGTGCCGGACACTGAACTGTTGTAGCGCCCCGCGATGCCCGCATTCGCGTTGACGGTGGCAAAGCCGCCCGGCTTGCGGTTGCGCCGCATCACCAGGTTCAGGATGGGGCCGCCACCGGCCTCGTTGCCGAACTGGGCGCCGGGATTGTTGATCACTTCCACGGATTCGATATCGTCGGCCGCCATGGCGTTCAGGGTGGCGCCGCGCGAGTCGCCCTGCAGCATGGCCGACGGTTTACCGTCGATCAATATCTGCACATTGCTGCTGCCGCGCAGGGACACGGAACCATCGGGATCGACGGCCACCGACGGCACATTGTTCAAGGCATCGGCCGCCGTGCCGTTGCTGCTGCCCACGTCGGACTTGACGTCGTAGACTTGGCGGTCGATACGGCCCGTGGGACGTTCGGCCGTCACACTGACGGAAGGCGTAGAATCGGCGGCGGGCGCCTTGGCCGGTGCGGGCTTGACGACGGTGTCGCCGCTGATAGTCGTGGTTTGGGCCTGGACAGCGGCGCCGGAGACGAGCAGGCTGCCGCCCGCCAGACAGTGAAAGAGGATTTTATGCATTTGCTTAAAAAATAATGGAGACGCTACGGATGAGGCACTACGCCGCGGCGTGAGGGCACAGGTGTGGGCACAGTTCAAGCATGCCACGACTCCATTACGCAAAGCAAATGCGAACCATTGTTATTTACTTCAATTTACAAATCTCTTGCACTTGTGGTCATACAGCCTCATCCGATGACCACTACCTCAGCAAGCCATTGCCGCGTGCCAATTTCAGCCAGCCCGGATATTCCGTCATCAACAAGTCATACAGTTCCGCATCGCTGTGCTCGTCGGGCGAGCTGACGGAAAAGTAATTGGCATTGTCGACCAGGCGTCCCTGCAATTCGTCGAGCTTTTCCAGGAACGGGAAATCGGAATCGGCAAAGGCGGAAAGAAACTTGCTTTTCGACTTGCGTCCCTTGCCGATGCCCATGAATTGCCAGAAGATGGGTTCATTGCTGGCCCAGCGCAATTGCTTCTCCGTCGTCGCCTGATCGCTCGTGCCGCCATCGGTGACGAACATGACGTACACGGGCACCTCGGCCGCGACGGGCCGCGTGCGCTCGCCGCCGGCCTTGTCGGGGAAATAGAACGCGCGGATCGCCTGCATGGCGGCGCCATAGCGCGTGTCGCCTTCGAGCGGATGGCGCTGTATCGCCTGGCTCACATAGGTATTGCAGTTGCTCAAGGCCATGGGCGCCGGATGGTGGACGTTCTTGCCGAACAGGAAAACATCGATCTCGCCATCGTCATCGAACTTGCAGCCCAGGGCCAGGATGCGCTCGGCAAAGCGCTGCACCAGCCCCTCTTTATACAGCCGTCCCATGGAACCGGAAATATCGAGGCACAGACACACCTTGGCGCGGTGATCAAGCAGCCCCACTTTTTGCAGGGACACGCCCGCCTGCTTGACGAGGCTGACCAGTTGCGGCGCTTCGCGTTCCACGCGCTTTTCCAGATTGATCTTCGCCTGCATGACGGCCGAGGCCGCTGCGGGGGCAGCCTGCTCGACTTCACCGCCGAAGTGGCGCACGAGCGCATCGAGTCCGCCATTGAAACCTTGTCCCACGGCCATGCAGCGCCAGCCGCCATCCTTGCGGTAGAGTTCAAGCAGCATGACGGCTTTTTCCTCTGCAAAATCCGCACCGGCAAACGCAAAGCGGGCCAGCTCGCGTGCGCCCGCCTGCAGGCGCACGTGGCCAGCTTGCAGCTGCGACATCACGCCGCCGCCATCGATGGACGCCGTCACGACGAGGCGGTCTATGCCGGCCGGCAAGCGCGCCAGCTGCAAGGCAAACTCCGTCGTGTCGCCGCCGCTGCCGGCACGCGCTTCCACGCCGCCGCACGGCGTGCGCGGCTGGTTGAAAAAGGTCATGTAGCGTTCGTCGGACAGTTTCCCGCTGGCGTCGAGGCCGAAGCAGGCCACGTCGAGCGCCAGCCCCTGCGCGGCCACGCCGATCTGCAGCACGCCATCGGGAACGAGATTGGCCAGCGGCAAGCGCTGTCCCTTGGACAAGGTTTCCATCAGTGTCTCCTAGGCGATGTAGCGGCGCGGATTATCGGCATTGCAGTCATCTTCGTCTTCCTTGTCCTCGCCCTTGAAGACGACGGGACCGTTGAAGGCCAGCTGCAGGTTCTCGCCCTGCCAGCTCAGCCACGGCGTCGCTTCGCTCCCCGGCTCCGACGTCTTGCCGGACGGCTCGAGGATGATGCTGTCGTTCGTGATGCGCGCCATGCCGATCACATAGGTGTAGACGGAATCATCGTCGGCCGCCTTGGACAGGCGGAAGTCGAACGCGCACTCGACGATCTGCTCGCCATATTGCATGACCATCTTCGGCCGCATGGACGCGACCGAGACGGCGCCATTGGCCACCGCCGAATACACGCTGAAGACGAGGCCCACCGTGCCGCCGTAATGCTGCGCCAGCGCGGGGTTGACTTCCACTGTTTCCGTGGCCGG
The DNA here is from genome assembly GCF_036543145.1 of Janthinobacterium sp. LS2A. NCBI lineage: Bacteria > Pseudomonadati > Pseudomonadota > Betaproteobacteria > Burkholderiales > Oxalobacteraceae > Janthinobacterium > Janthinobacterium sp. LS2A. The sequence goes on along the minus strand of NZ_JAZHPB010000001.1, from coordinate 480,616 downwards.
CTCCTTGCCCGCCGCGCCCGCCACGTCGCCCAGGTGGCGCACGTAGGGCATGGCGTCGAAGCTGCCTGCCGTGTCCGGCGCCTGGATGAAGCGCATCTGGCCATTCGGCAAGAGGATGCCGACACGCAAATCGAGGTCGTCGTTATCGTCGTCGCCATCGCCGTTATCGACCCAGGTCGCCTTGACGGTGAGTTTCTTCGGCGCGCCCGCGCCCTTTTCCAGCGACACCTTGTGCGTCTGGCCCGCCTTGGTCAGCGAAATTTTGGACAGGGAAATCTTGGGCGCCGGCGCCGGCTCCGCTACCGCCGGCGCTACTTCGCCGCCGAAATGCGCGACCAGCGCATCGAGGCCGCCATTGAAACCCTGGCCCACGGCCATGAAGCGCCAGCCGCCATCCTTGCGGTAGAACTCGCCCAGCATGACGGCTTTTTCTTGCGCAAAATCAGCGCCTGCATACGTGTAGCGGGCCAATTCTCTGCCGCCGTCGAGCAGCCGCAGGTAGCCGCTGCCCAGCTGCGCCATGGTGGCATCGCCATCGATGGCGGCCGTGACGACCAGGCGCTCGATGGACGCAGGCAAACGGTCGAGCTGATAGCTGAAACCGGCCGCATCGCCGGACGGCGCCGCGGTTTCCACGCCGCCGCACGGCGTGCGCGGCTGGTTGAAGAAAGTCATGTAGCGGTCATCGGACAGCTTGCCGTTGGCGTCGAGGCCGAAACAGGCGAAATCCAGCGTCACGCCGGCGCTGGCCAGACCCAGTTGCACAATATTGCCCGTGACGAGGCCGGACAGCGCCAAGCGCTGCCCCTTGATCAGGTTTTCCATGGAGTCAGGGAGAAAGATGGGAAAGACAGAACCGGGCAGCGGTGCCACCCGGTACATTTACGCAAACAACTGGTTGTTAAGCATTAATACCGAAAGAGCGGGCCAGAGGGCCCAGGCCGCCTTTGAAGCCTTGACCAATTGCCTTGAATTTCCATTCGCTGCCGGCACGGTAGACTTCGCCGAAGATCATGGCCGCTTCCGTCGAGCCGTCTTCCGACAGGTCGTAGCGGGCGATTTCCGCGCCGTTGTCGCCGTTCAGGCAGCGGATGTAGGCCTTGCCGACCATGCCGAAGTTCTGCTTGCGGTTTTCCGCGTCGTGGATGGTGACGGCCACGGCGATCTTGTCGATGTCGGCAGGCACGTTGGCCAGGTCGACGGCGATTTTTTCGTCATCGCCATCGCCGCCGCCCGTCGTGTTGTCGCCCGCGTGGACGATGGAGCCGTCGGCCGACTTCAGGTTGTTATAGAAAATGAAATCGGCATCGGAACGGGCCTTGCCATCCGTTTTCAGCAGGAAGGCGCTGCCGTCCAGATCGAATGCGGCGCCATCGGTGGCGCGCGGGTCCCAGCCCAGGCCAATCACGATTTTCTTCAAGCCAGGAGCTTCCTTGCTCAGGTTGACATTGCCGCCTTTTTGCAAACTGATCGCCATGGTGTTTCCTCTTTGTATAATTAGTGGGTTGCATTCGGTGTTTCAGGTCACGTCGCCGGTACGCCGGCTTGATGAGCCATGAGCCTACCATAAAGTGGCTGTTTGCCAGCCGCGCACTATTGAAAATAATGCCATGCAGAAAATACCATGCCGCTGCCTCAATGCGCAAAATGACGGATAATGCCGCTCGACAAAAATTTTCCCAACCAAGCTTGCCCTTGAACAATACCAAGATACGGCTCGACTGCATCCCCGGCACCCTGTGCGACGAGCGCCTGTGGTCGCGCCTGACCCCTGCCTTGGGCGGCGCCTTTGATCTGCGGCACGTGCCCCTGCACGAGGCGCGCACGCGCCCGCAGATGCAGGCACTGATCGCCAGCCACAGCGCGCCACGGGCCCATCTGGTGGGCTTTTCGCTGGGCGCCTATCTGGCGCTCGAGCACGCGCTGGCGCACCCGCAGCGTGTCCAGTCGCTCACTTTGATCGCCAATTCCGCCAAAGGTTTGCTGCCGGCGGAAATTGAGGCACGCCAACGCATCGTCGCCATGCTGGAACGCAATGCCTATGCGGGCATCACGCGCCAGCGCCTGCGCGAACTGCTGCACCCAGCGCACTTGCAGGACACCGGCATCACGGGCCTGATCCAGCAGATGGGTCTGGACCTGGGCAAGGACGTGCTGCTGGCGCAATTCATCACCACCATCGATCGCCCGGACCTGATGGCGCGCTTGCCGGAACTCGGTTTTCCCGTGCTGATCGTGGGCGCCGAAGACGACAAGCTCGTCAATCCCGACGACCTGCGCGCCATGGCCGCCCGCTTGCCGCAGGCCACCTTGCACCTGCTGAAAGAGAACACCGGCCACATGATTCCGCTGGAGGCGCCGGGACCGCTGGCCGGCGCCATGCGTGCGCATCTGGAGGCGGCGGGCAATTTCAACGATAATGACGGGCATCGGGCATCGCCCCCACCACTTTGACAGAACCAATGAGCCATCTGACCATCATCGTCGCCACCGACCAGCAAGGCGGCATCGGCATCGACAACACCCTGCCGTGGAAACTGCCGGAAGACATGGCGCGTTTCAAGCGCTTGACGACGGGCCATCCCGTCCTCATGGGACGCAAGACCTTCGACTCCATCGGCCGTCCGCTGCCAAACCGCCGCAACATCGTCATCTCGCGCAACCCGGACTGGCGCCATGAGGGCGTGGAAGCGGTATCGTCGGTGGAAGCGGCCATCGCCCTGCTCGATGGCGCCGAAGGTTACGTCATCGGCGGCGCGGAAATCTACAAGCAGTCACTGCCCCTGACACAGCGTTTGCTCATCACGGAAATCGGCCAGACATTTGACTGCGACGCGTTTTTCCCCGCCGTTGACCATACCGTGTGGCAAGAGACCGCGCGCGAAGCGCATGTTTCGGAGAAATCCGGCCTGCCTTACGCCTTTGTCACGCTGGAACGCAAAGCCTGATAAGGTTGAGAATTATGGCCAGAATGTTGCTGTAATACCCCTGTCACACCCATGCGTCACGCTAGCGTACGCTTGTGACGCTTTACTACGATATTTTTTTCCCGCAGAGGCCGCATTTCTGCGAGAATCCCGTTCTTATTTTTTTTCTGCGGCTGCCGGCTTGTATCACCGCCTGAGGTCGCGCCCTAGTCCGCCCCTTCACATCTGTCAGGGGCGGCTTGCTTTTTTGGAGACATGCATGAAATTTCGTTTCCCTATCGTCATCATTGACGAGGATTTCCGTTCTGAAAATACGTCCGGCCTGGGCATTCGCGCCCTTGCCGCCGCAATGGAAAAAGAAGGCATGGAAGTGCTGGGCGTGACCAGCTACGGCGATTTGTCGCAATTTGCCCAGCAACAATCGCGCGCGTCAGCCTTCGTGCTGTCGATCGACGATGAAGAATTCGGCGGCGGTTCCATCGAGGAAACCGACCACGCCTTGAAATCGCTGCGCGCCTTTGTCGAGGAAATCCGCTACAAGAACGCCGACATCCCCATCTATCTGTACGGCGAAACGCGCACCTCGCGCCATATCCCCAACGATATCCTGCGCGAACTGCACGGTTTCATCCACATGTTCGAAGATACGCCGGAATTCGTCGCGCGCCACATCATCCGCGAAGCGAAATCCTACCTGGACGGCCTGTCGCCGCCGTTCTTCCGCGCGCTGGTGCACTACGCCAACGACGGTTCCTACTCGTGGCACTGCCCCGGCCACTCGGGCGGCGTGGCTTTCCTGAAGTCGCCGATCGGCCAGATGTTCCACCAGTTCTTCGGTGAAAACATGCTGCGCGCCGACGTCTGCAACGCCGTCGAAGAACTGGGCCAGCTGCTCGACCATACGGGTCCTGTCGCCGCGTCGGAACGCAATGCGGCGCGCATCTTCAATGCCGATCATTGCTATTTCGTCACCAACGGCACGTCGACTTCGAACAAGATGGTATGGCACTCGACCGTCGCGCCAGGCGACATCGTCGTCGTCGACCGCAATTGCCACAAATCGATCCTGCATTCGATCATCATGTGCGGCGCGATTCCCGTGTTCCTGATGCCGACGCGCAATCACCTGGGCATCATCGGCCCTATCCCGCTGCATGAATTTACGCCGGAAAGCATTGCCCGCAAGATCGAGGCGAACCCGTTTGCGCGCGAAGCAAAGAACAAGAAGCCGCGCATTCTGACCATCACGCAATCGACCTACGATGGCGTGATCTACAACGTGGAAACCCTGCGCGAAATGCTGGACGGCAAGATCGACACCCTGCACTTCGACGAAGCATGGCTGCCGCACGCCACCTTCCACGATTTCTACAAGAATATGCACGCCATCGGCAAGGACCGTCCGCGCGCCAAGGAATCGATGATCTTCTCGACCCAGTCCACGCACAAATTGCTGGCCGGCTTGTCGCAGGCCTCGCAAATCCTCGTGCGCGAATCGGACACGGTCAAGCTGGACCAGGACGCCTTCAACGAGGCTTACCTGATGCACACCTCGACGTCGCCGCAGTATTCCATCATCGCCTCGTGCGACGTGGCCGCGGCCATGATGGAAGCGCCAGGCGGGACGGCCCTGGTGGAAGAGTCGATCATGGAAGCGCTCGATTTCCGCCGCGCCATGAAGAAGATCGACCAGGAATGGGGCCAGGACTGGTGGTTCCAGGTCTGGGGTCCGTCCAGCTTCAACGACGAAGGCATGGGCCAGCAGGAAGACTGGATGATACGCGCCGAGGATGACTGGCACGGCTTCGGCGACCTGGCTCCCGGCTTCAACATGCTCGACCCGATCAAGGCGACCATCGTCAACCCGGGCCTGTCGCTGGACGGCCAGTTCGGCGACACGGGCATCCCCGCGTCCATCGTCACCAAATACCTGGCCGAGCACGGCGTCATCATTGAAAAATGCGGCCTGTACTCGTTCTTCATCATGTTCACCATCGGCATCACCAAGGGCCGCTGGAATACCCTGCTGACCGCGTTGCAGCAGTTCAAGGACGACTACGACAAGAACCAGCCGATGTGGCGCATCCTGCCGGAATTCGCGGCAGCCAACCCACGCTACGAAAAAATGGGCTTGCGCGACCTGTGCCAGCAGATCCACGATTTCTACAAGGCTTACGACGTGGCGCGTCTGACGACGGAAATGTATCTGTCGGACATGATCCCGGCCATGAAGCCGTCGGACGCGTTCGCCAAGATGGCGCACCGCGAAATCGAGCGCGTGGCCATCGACGAACTGGAAGGCCGCATCACGTCCATCCTGCTGACGCCGTATCCGCCGGGCATTCCGCTCCTGATCCCCGGCGAGCGCTTCAACAAGACCATCGTCGACTACCTGCGCTTCGCGCGCGACTTCAACGAGCGCTTCCCGGGCTTCGAGACGGATGTGCATGGTCTCGTGAAACGCGAAGTCGATGGCAAGCGCGGATATTTTGTTGATTGCGTGAAATTGGATGAGAACGTCTAAAGACGTTGACGTTCGTTGAACTTCATTAAATAGCGCCGCCTGATGCAAATCAGGCGGCGTTTTTCATTTGATGCACTACCGCGCACGCTTGCGCCAGATCAAACGGCTGGGGTATCGGGCTTCTAAGATGGGCCACTCGTGCCCTCGTGATGGCTGGCATATGACGCTCAAGGTGTGGCTGGAAATCGTGCAGCAGGCGGCGGCTGGCAGTGGCGCCTTGCTGATGACGGCCTTGAAGCAGGCTCAGGTAACTGTAGCCCGGCGGCACGATGGCGAGGAAGATGGGGCGGGCATCGTCCTGTTTGCCGAGGCCAATGCCTCGCTGCTGCAAGCGCTGCCAGCACTGTGCCGCCATGCCTCCGTGCTGGCCATTGCCGCCTGCGGCCAGCCTCCCAGCTGCGCGCAAAAGCGCGCCCTGCTGGCGGCCGGCGCGCTCGATGTGCTGCTGTGGCCGGCCGGTAGCATCGATGCGGGCCAGGTGCTGGCGCGCCTGCAGCGTTGGCAGGCCGTGGCGCAGCTGCTGGCGTCCGGCGCCGTGCGCCAGCAGCTGGTGGGCGAGAGCGCGGCCTGGACCGCCTTGCTGCACCAGGTGGTGGAAATGGCCGCCTTCAGCCAGGCGTCGATGCTGATCACGGGCGAGACGGGCACGGGCAAGGATTTACTGGCGCAACTGGTCCACCGCCTCGGCAACTGCAGCGGCGACTTCACCATCCTCGACTGCACCACCCTGTCGCCGGACCTGGCTGGCAGCGAACTGTTCGGCCATGAACGGGGCGCTTTTACAGGCGCGGCGGCCGCGCGCGATGGCGCTTTCGCCCTGGCCGACGGCGGCGTGCTGTTTCTCGACGAAGTGGGCGAACTGCCGCTGCCCTTGCAGGCGCAGCTGCTGCGCGCCATCCAGGAGCGCAAATACAAGCGCGTGGGCGGCAATACCTGGCAACCGACCCAGTTTCGCCTCGTCTGCGCCACCAACCGCGAACTGGAACATGAGGTGGCGCGCGGCACCTTTCGCGCCGACCTGTATTACCGCATCGCCGGCTGGCGTTGCCAAACGCCACCCCTGCGCGAGCGCCAGGACGACATCCTGCCGCTGGCCCGGCATTTCCTCGCCGAGCTGGCGCAGCGCCCTCCGCCCGCGCTGGACGCGGCCGTGCGCGAATACCTACTGCTGCGCGACTATCCGGGCAATGTGCGCGAGTTGCGCCAGACCGTCACGCGCATCTGGCACCGCCATTGCGGCCCCGGCCCCATCACCATCGGCGCCCTGCCGCCAAACGAACAGCTGCTGGCACCGCACTGGCCTGACCAGTATTTCGAAGCGGCCGTGCGGCGGGCCCTGGCCCAGGGCTGCAAGCTGTCGCACATCACGCGTTGCGCCACCGACGTGGCCATCCGCCTGGTGCTGGCCGAGGAGCACGGCAATAACCAGCGCGCGGCCGCCCGCCTGGGCGTGACCGACCGCGCCCTGCAGATACGCCGCAAGGCGGCTACCTGCGCGGAGCAAGCCGCTACTGCCGCGACACCGCCGGCGGCCTTTTGATCTGCCTCACGCCAGCCGCGCCAGCCGCAAAAAATTGCCGCCCGTGACCAGCGCCGCATCGAGCGGCGGCAATCCCAGCAACTCGATCTTGTGCAATTCCAGTCCCGGATGCAGCCACGGACCGTCCGAGCCGAACAGGACCTTGTGCGGCCCCGCGCGGCGCACGGCCTGCTGCAGCAAGTCGAAGCGGCGCACGCCCGAGCTGTCCGTATGGATATTCGGATGGCGCACAAGGTGGTCGATCAGCGCCAGCTGCGCCGCCCAGTCGTCGCCAAAGCTACCCAGGTGCGGCAAAATGAAATTGACGTCGGGATACTGCTGCGCCAGCAGCTCGGCCACGGCCACCTCGCCGGCCGGGTCGTACAGCACGGGCAAACCGAAGAAGCGCGCCGCCTCGCACAGTTCGCCGCTGATGCGCGCGTCAAGCCGGTGCGCCTTGATGCCGACAAAACCGTAACGCTCGACGGCCGTGCGCACCATGTCCTGGATGCGGCCCCGGTCGCGCCGCGCATGCACGAAGGCAAAGCCGTAAAACCGCTGCGGATCGGAGGCGACCAGGCGCGCCACGCCATGGTTGGCGATGGCGTAGTCGGAGTGAAAGGTGGCAAACAGCACGCTGCGGGCGATGCCGGCCGCCTGCGCGCGGCGCAAATAGGCCTGCAGCGGCGCATCGCTGTCCCACGGCCCGCTCAAGCCGTCTCCCGGACCCGCATGGCAATGGCAATCGATGATCATCGTGCCACGCTATTGCCAGTCGCCCATGACGACGATGCGGTTGCCGCGCCGGCGCCAGCGTCCGCTTTCATCTTCCTGCTGCGGCGCAGGCGAGCGAAAGTGCGGCAATTGCTGGTGCAGGGCCCGCGTCAGCGCGCTTTCCACGGCGCGCGCGCTGCCATCGCTGTCGCCGGCCAGGCGCGCCGCCTGTCCCGCGATGCGCACGAAGCGGCGCGCCAGTTCCAGCTCGCGGTCGGCCGGCGCCGCGTTCTCCATTTCCAGCTCCAGCGCATTGCTGGCCGCGCGCCCCAGGGCCGAACCGAGCGCCGTGCCCACGCCCGGTATCGGGATCATCGAACCGAGGGCGCCGCCGACAAAGGGCAAGGCCGTCTTGGCCACGGCCTTCAAGGCGCCGCCCAGCGGCTTGGCCACCTTGGCGATCGTAGCGCCCACTTTCTTGACGCCCTTCCACACGCTCTTGAAGACATTGCCGAGAAACTGCTCCAGTTCCTCCTCGCTGGCCACTTCCAGCAATTCCATGGCCAGCTGCATTTCTTCCTCTTCGCTGAAGACGGCCGGCGCGCGGCCCTTGCCGGGCCACTCCCGGCCGAATTCCAGCACTTCAAACGCGGCGCCGGCCCGCTGCCGGCATTGCCCGCATTCACATTCGAGTTGGTGCATGATGCTCTCCTTCACAGTCGTCAAGCTACTGTCGTCGTCAACCCCACATTTCGCCCAGCACGGCCATTTCCAGTTCGCGCCGCTGGTTCGTCAACACGCCGCGCCGGTGGGTAAACATGTCGCTGTGGATACCCTTTTCCAGAATGCGCCGCTGTGCGGCCGACGATAGCGGCGCCACATAGACGTCATGCGCGCTCATGTCGATGCCCATCATCTTGCCGCACAGATGGTGCTGTTTCAGGCGCCGCCGCAAATCGTCGGTCTGGCCGCTGTAGGCGCGCCGGCCATCCTTGGTGTCAAACTCGATCACATACAGGCCCGGCCCCGTGGCGTTCGCATCGTTGACGGCCTGCGGAATCGCGCCCACCGCCTGGTAGCGCAAGGCGGCCGCGCCCGGTACGCGGCCCAGGGTGGACGCCAGGATGGGCGGCACTTCGCCCTGCATCTGGCCGTCATCCTGGTCCGGGTTTTGATCCGCTCCTTGATCCTGCCCCTGGTCTTGGTCTTGATATTGGCCCGTGTCCTGATACGGCGCCGGATAAATGGTGGGATAGATGGCGCCATAGCCGCCCCAGCCCCGGTAGCGTGGCGGATACGGCAAGGGCGGCGGCGGATAGCGCGGTGGCCGGCGCCCCTGGCCCTGGTAGCGTGGCGGCGCGGGACGGCGCGGGCCCCGCAGCGGCGGCCTTGCGCGCAGGCCGCCACCGCGCATGGCGCCGCGCCCACCGCCAGGGCGCGCACGCTCGCCTTCCCATTCGCTCTCCCATTCACCTTCCCACTCGCCCTCGTCCTCCCCCTCTTGCGTCCCTTCTTGCGACCACTCCTGCGACCATTCCCCCAGCCACTCCTGCTCGCCGGCCGCTCCCGCCTGTCCCCCAAAGGGCAGCATTTCAAACGCTTCGTTCATATCGCCTCCTCGTATGATGTTCAAGCAAGTTCATTGCCTGTTCCAGTTGCCGGGGCGTCTGGTCGGCCCGCAGCAGAAAAGTCAGCGCGCCGGGACCGTCCCCCGCTTGCGCCAGCGCCAGCACGCCCGCGGCGCGCAAGGCTAGCTGCAAATGGGCGCGCCCGGGCAGGCGCTGCACGGGAAAGCTGCCGCCCCGGCAAGCGATGCCGGCCGCCGCCATTCCCGCCCGCCATTGCGCCACCCTGTCCGCCAGGCTGGCGCGCAAGGTGTCGCCATGGCGCGCGTTGAGCGCCAGCGCCCGCCGCGCCGCCGCCAGCACGGCGGCCGAAGGCGGACTGGCATGCACGCGTGTCTGGCTGTGCGCCGCGAAGCGCCGCAGCAGCTTGCGGCTGCCGGCCAGCACGGCCAGCGGCACGCCGAAGCCCTTGGCCAGCGAGGCGCCGATGATCAGCGACTCCCCTTGCAAACCATGCAGCCGCGCCGAGCCGCCGCCCTGTGTACCCGCCACGCCCAGCACCTGCGTGTCGTCGAGCAGCAGATAACCGCCGCCCTGGCGCGCCAGCGTCGCATAGCCGGCCAGCGGCAAGACCTGTTCGCTGCCAGGCACATAGCCATCGGCCAGTATCAATGGACGCCGCCCTTGCCTGCCCCAGGCCGCCACCAGTTGCCGCAGCGCCGCCATCTCGCCGCTGGGAAACACTTGCTGCGGCAAGCCCAGGGCCTGCGCCCGCTCGGCGCCCCAGCGCGCGATGGCGTAACTGCCGCCATCGACAAGGATCACCAGGCGCTCGGCAGCCAGCATGCCGAACAGGTCCCAGAACAGGTGCAGGGTCGACGGCAGCACGCAGGCCGCCTCGCAGCCTTGCAGAGCCGCCAGATCCGCGGCCAGGGCCGGCGCGCCGGGCAGCTCCTGCAGCGCCGCCGGCTGGCCCAGGGTCAGGCTGCTCCACGGCGCCAGCGCGGCGGCCGGATGGCGCATGCCCAGATACAGGGCACTGGTAAAGTCGAGCATGCACGCGCCCCGCTCCCGTCCTAGACGCTGCGCAGCTGCTGGCTCAGGCGCTGGCGCAACAACACCGAGGGCATCGTCGATTCGACCACCGGGTCGTTGCTGTCGACGGACAGGTCGACCCCGGTGGCGGCACGGTAGCCGTGGATATAGCCCTGCACTTGCGGGCGCCAGAAACGCGCCCAGTTGAACGCCTGGGTCGGCTCATAAATGTCGCTCCAGTTGCCGTAGCGCACGGAGAGCAGCAATTGCTCGCCAAAGATGGCCAGGTTACGGAAATGCATCACGCTCGTATCCGTCCAGCCCTGCAGTTTTTTCATGGCGTCAACCCTGTCCATCCACGGTTCCGGATACGCGACCATCACGCGCGTCGGTAAAAATTCACGGAATTCGGGGCGCGCCAGCATCCATTGCTGCATCAGCATCTCGATGCGCGCCGTCGACGGCAAGTCGCCGAACTGGTTGTGGGCGCCCTGCGACAGGATCAGGTGGATTTCCTTCAAGGCATTGAGCACGGGGAAGGCGTCGGCCTTCACGGTGGTGTCGTCATCCTGCTTGTAGAACGAAGTCAGCAGGCGCAGCAAGTGGTGGAACGCTTCCAGGAATTTGGAGCGGCTATCGGCTGGCCGGAAGTGCTGCACTGCCTTGCCGTCCAGGCGCACACCGTAGTGATGGTCATACTCATAGTTCCGGCGCATCACGGTCAGCCGATGCTGTTCATCCTGCGTGTATCCCCACAGCAAATTATTCAGCGGACGCAGCATGTCGATTTCCGTGTTCGACAGGGGGTCGAGATGGTTGCCCGGCGCGCGCAGGTTCTGGAAGCGTTGCGCGATGGCGTTCATGGTTTGCACGAGCATGCCCTCTTCATGCCAGTACGACCAGATCAGTTCCAGCAGGCAAGGATTGGCCAGCTTTTCCTGGATGATGCCAAAGCACAGGTCCACTTCGCCTTCCTGGCCGCGCGGGATGCTGATGGGAATGTCGGGCAGCTTGCGGCGGATCACGGCCAGGTAGGGCAAGGTCTGGAAGCCGTCGATGTTTTCCAGGTAGTCATTGCGCAGCACGGTTTCCAGGTCACGCCCCTGGGGGATGTCGCGCCGGTCCAGGTAAGCGTTGTCCTCGGCCGGATTGAAGGCCAGCGGCTGGTTCAGCACGCCGCAATTGACCATCACGAACGCTTCCGTCGCCACTTTCAGCACGCGGTAGGAATCGGCATCGGAAAACGGCAGCGCGCGGCGCTGCTTGAGCTGCTGGAACATCTCCGTCTTTTTGACGAAGCGTTCCTGCTCGAAGCCGCGCACGCTGGCCAGGTCGCCGCAAAACAGGCTGTCCATGAAATGCAGGTAATTTGTAAACGACATCGCCTCGGTGCTGTTGCGTATCAGGGTCCACAGCGGCAAGTCTTCCGTCGGCTCCGTTTCCGTGCGCGTCAGCGACACGCCCACATTGCCCGAGATCGGTTGCGGCTGGCGCTCTTCCGTCTCGTATTCCGCATCCAGCGCCAGCATGGCGTTCGGGCTCAGCCCTTCCGGCACGGGCAAGGCGCTGCGCAGTTCGGGCCGCTGCGACAGCATCATCTGCCCCATGAAACGGTGCATGCCGGCGCGCCGCACCGGGGTGGAGAAAGCGTTCGGCGTGCCGCGCAGGGGTACCCATGGCGCGGCGGCCAGCACCTGCACCTGGTCGCGACCATCGGCGCTTTGATCGCCGTCAAACGAGATCGTGGCCACGGCGCGGTCGCCCACCCTGCCGAAATTGCAGTCGCTGGGATGGCAATCGGCCGTTTCAAACGCCAGCGTCACCTGCGGGTTGAGCTGTGGCGTGAAGCACAGCACGGCACTGCAGCCGGCCTGCACCGTCACGCACTGGGGCGACGTGGCGGGGAAATTGCCATACACCCCCACGTAGCTGCCCGTCGCCAGGTCGGTAAACACGGTGCCGCCACGCCCGTCCGTCCAGCGCACGCTCACCAGCATGGCGGGGGCGGGTACCCAGGTGGCGGCATTGAACAGATGGCAATCAGCATCATTGCCCCGGTACAGGCTGATGGCGGCATTGACGACCATGGCCCCGCTATCCTGCTCGTGCACGGTGACGGCGATGCTGCCGCCGTGGTGTTTCGGACCCGCCTGGCCCGCCCCTCTGTTCTTGCCACCCATATTGCTGCTCGTCTTGCTGCTCATGTCATTCTCCTCAATGGATAATCAAACGGGATGCCAGGGGCGGCAGCGGCCTGCCGGACTGGCGGCCATGCCGCACGACATCGGCGCACAGCTCCGACGTGTCCAGGGTGCTGCGCAGGGCCCAGTGGGTCAGCAAACGCCCCAGCAGCTCGCTTTCGTCTTCCGGGCTCAAGGTGCCGCTGGCGCGCGCCTGGCCCAGCACGGCGAAGACCAGGGTCGGCGCGGCCTGGTACATCTGCGCCGGCGCCAGGGTCCAGCTGCGCAACAGCTGCGCCAGCACGGCCGGCTGGCGCGTGTGCACGGCCATGGCCTCGGCCAGCGAGCCACCGCGCAAGGCCGGCGGCCGGTGCTGCACTAGCAAGCCCACGAGGGCCGCCATGCTGGCCTGCAGCTGTTCCAGCAGCCGCTGCCGGGCCGGCGGCAGACCAGCCAGCGGGTAGTACGACAGCCACAGCTGCTCCAGGCGGTCCCATTGCGGATGCGGATACAGGGCCCGCCCCATGGCGCAGCTCAGGCGCACCCGCAGCCATGGCACCGGGTGCGGATCGTCGATATTGAGGCGGAAAACAAACACGCGCGGCAGGCTGACCACGCCGATCAGGCCCAGGGTGGCGGCCACGCCGACCCGCGCCAGCGACCAGAAATCGGCCACGATCTCGGAAATCCACCGTTCCCACAGCTGCCACACGTGCACGGCACCGCTGCCGCCGTGCTGCATGGCTTGCAGCACGGGCCGCAAGGACGCCACCAGGTCCAGCAGCGCCGCGCCCTGGTGGCCCACCTCGTGCACGAGCGACGAGGCGATGCTGCTGCCGATCATGCGTTCGCGCGGCAGGCGGATGATGGCGACGGGATTGTCGCCGCCACCGGGCAGGCGCGTGCGCGCGCGGCGGATGGCCGCGCCCGGCCCCCGGTCCAGGTAGCAGATCACGGGCGGCGCCTGGTACACATTGCCGGGCAGCGCCAGCGCGTCGGCGGCAACGATGTCGAGGCCGGCCAGCCACACCCCCGTCTTGTGCTCGCTGCGCTGCGTGATGACTTCGTTGAACAGGTCGAACTGGGTCAGCGCGGCATTGAATTTCAGGCGCAGGAAGGTGAAGCGGCGCTGTGCCTCGGCGGCCGTGGCCATGCTGGCGCCGTCGGCGTGCTCGCGCCGCAGCCACCACTGGAACTGGGCCACCATGCGCCGCAATGCGCGCCGGCCCTGCACCAGCTGGCTTTCGATGGCCGACTGGGCGCTGGGCATCAGGGCGGCCGCCAGCACCGTCGGCTCGATCAGCGCGAACGGTTCCAGCCGCGCCAGCCGCGTCAGCAGCGAGCGCGCCTCCTGCGCCAGCATCCAGGCTGCGTAAGCGCCGATGGCCATGATGTCAGACGCCGTACAGGACGATTTTGTGGCCCTGGCGCGCCCAGCGTCCGCTGGCCGGGCGCATGCCGCCCTGGCCCTGGCCGCGTCCGACACCCTGCGTCATGCCGCCGCCCGCACCGGCGCCGCTGCCGTTCTGCGTGGCGACCTGGCTGCCGGGGCGTCCCAGCAAGCCGGGCGCGAACTGGCGCGCCGCCGCGCTGGCGGCCGCCTGGGCGATGGCGCGCGGGTCGCCCGCACCGCGTGCCTGCGCGGCGCGGTTGACGGTGTCGGCGGCCAGGCGCACGAACTGCTTGGCGCCCTCGAATTCGCGGTCTTCGTTCGACGACGCCTCCGCTTCCAGCCCCAGCGCGTTGCCGGCGGCCGAGGCCAGGCCGCTGCCGATCTTGGCGCCCAGCGGGCCGCCGAAATAGCCGCCGATGGCGCCGCCGGCCAGGGGAATGGCTTTTTTCGCTACGCCCTTGAGCACGCCGCCGATGGCTTGTCCCACGGGCGACTTGATGATGCCGCCCGCCACCGAGGCAGCCTTGCGCAGGAAATTGCCGAGAAACTGTTCCAGTTCGGCTTCATTGCTGACCGACAGCAGTTCATTCGCCAGTTCCATTTCCTCGGTCTCGGAAAACATGGCGTTCGCGCCCCCCTCGCCGCTCCACTCGCCCTGGCCAAACTCGAACTGTTCCGCTTCAAAGCCGGACATCTCCTGCCCGTATTCCAGGGTCGTACGATCTAAGTCATGCATGATGAGCTCCTAAAAGTTAGCACCTTGGTTGAGACCTCAGTTGACACTACAGCGCCGGACAGATGGCCGTCCGGCTAACAATCGAGCACGACGATGTGCCCGCCCTCGCGGCGCCAGCGGCCACCGTCCCGCACCGGCGTTTGCGCCGCCTGCCTGAGCAAGCCTGGCGCCACGCTGCGCGCCACTTGCAGCAAGGCCGTTTCCACCCTCGCCCTGGGCGTGCGCGCGTCCGTGCCGCCGTCCTGCGCCAGCGCCGTATTGACGGCATCGATCAGGTGCACGACCTGGCGCGCCAGTTCGAATTCCTTGTCTTCCGGGCTCAATCCTTCCAGTTCCATGCCGAAGATGCCGGCCGCGCGCCGCTTGAGCGCCTGCGGCGAACCGCCATGCAGGGGCAGCAGGGACGCCACCACCTTGCCCAGCAGCTGGCGCAGCGGCCCTTCCAGCGGCGTGCCGCGCACTTGCTGGCCCGCCGCCGTGGCACCCAGCTGGCGCGCCAAAAAGCCATCGAACTGGGCCGGCGCCTGCAATTCCAGCAACTGCGCCGCCAGTGCCAGTTCATCTTCCTGCTGCAAAGGCAGCATGCCCGGCGCTTCAGGCAATTCCATTTCGGGACGATAGGCGAGCAGACGGCTGGTCATGGCAGACTCCGGCAACAAGGGAAGGCACGCGGCCCATGCCCTGTTATCGCAAGGGCCGTGCCAGCAAGGACAAGGGAGAGGAGCGGGTAGCGGCGAACGGCGTTTCGCCGATAGCGTAAAAACCATGGTTTCCGGCGAAGCTGTTTTCGCCCTGTCCATGAGCTTTCAAACAAGCTTAATTCGATGAAATTTATTACGTCGCCTATCCGCAACAGTGACCGCGATCGGCAAAAAATATTTTTTATTTTCAAACAGTAAAGTTCGCTCTACAGCTTCAAAAACAACCACAACATCATGCCAACGTCCGGCAACTGAAAACGTGGCCAACACGTAAATAGTTAATTGAAAACAGGATTTTGGTAGCTAAGGCCTACAATTAACGGGCTAGAATTTGATTGCCTGAAAGAAACTTAATGACTGATCCTACTTTGCGCCGTTTACTGGCCATCACATTGTTCAGCCTGCTTTCCGCCTGCGGCGGTGGCGGCGACAGCAAAACCGGCTCCATCCAGAACCCGGACATCTCGGTCGTGCCGCCAGCGAACGACGCCTCCGACAGCTCGGCGGGCGATACCATCCCGCCTCCCCCCCTGACCACGCCCCCAGCCAGCCGGACGGCCGTCACCTTCACGCGCCAGGAAGCGTCGCGTTTCCTGGGCCGCGCCACGTTCGGGCCCAATATGGCCGCCATCGACGCGCTGGCCGCCAGCGACAGCGAAGCGTGGTTCCGCGCGCAGTTTTCCAAGCCGCAAACCTTGCACCGGAAATATATCGACGCCATGCTGGCGACGCAGGCCGCCGGCGGGCAAGCGGTCGGCTTTACGGGGATGTATGAAACGTTCTGGCAGCAGGGCATCCGCGGCGAGGATCAATTGCGCCAGCGCATGGCCTTTGCCCTGTCCGAAATCTTCGTCATTTCCATGCAGAACGAGTCCGTGCGCCCAAGAGTGCGTGGCGTGGCCAGTTACTACGACATGCTGGGCCAGCATGCTTTTGGCAACTTCCGCAATCTGCTGGAAGGCGTGGCCCTGCATCCGATGATGGGACTGTACCTGTCCCACCTGCGCAACCAGAAGGAATCGGCGACGCGCACGCCCGATGAAAACTTCGCCCGCGAAGTGATGCAGCTGTTTACCATTGGCCTGTACCAGTTGAATGCGGATGGCAGCCTGAAACTGTCCGGTGGCAAGCCCATCGATACCTACACGCACGATGACGTGGCAGGCCTGGCTCGCGTCTTTACGGGCTGGAGCTGGGCCGGTCCGGACCAGAGCGACGCGCGCTTCTATGCCAGCACGACCGACCCCGACCGTGACTGGAAGCCGATGCAGAACTACGCGGCCTTTCATTCCAGCGGCGACAAGCGCTTCCTGGGCCAGAGCATCTCCGGCGCCAGCAGCGGCCAGGCCGACCTGAAACTGGCGCTCGACACCTTGTTCAACCACCCCAATACGGGGCCGTTCTTTGCCCGCCAGCTGATCCAGCGCCTGGTCAGCAGCAATCCCAGCGCCGCCTACGTGGGCCGCGTGGCAGCCGTGTTTGCCAACAATGGCAGCGGCGTGCGCGGCGACATGCAAGCCGTCATCCGCGCCGTGCTGCTCGATCCGGAAGCGCTGGCCCCAGGCGGCACCACCTTGCGTACGGGCAAGCTGCGCGAACCGCTGCTGCGCCTGGCTGGCTGGATGCGCGCCTTCGATGCCAAGCCGGCCAGCGGCCGCTACACTCTGTATTACCTCGACGACCCTTTGAGCGGCCTGGGCCAGAGTCCCTTGAATCCATCCTCCGTGTTCAGTTTTTTCCGCCCCGGCTATACGCCGCCCAACTCCGCCCTGGCCGGCGCGGGCCTGGTGGCGCCGGAACTGCAGATCACGGCTGAACCATCGGTGACCGGCTATCTGAACTTCATGCAGGAAGCCATCAACAGCGGCGTGGGCGACGGCCGCGCCATCAAGCCCGACTACACGCGCGAACTGGCGCTGGCCGCCGACCCGGGCGCCCTGCTCGACCGCATCAACCTGCTCCTGATGCATGGCAGCATGCCCGCCAGACTGCGCGGGCAAATCCTGACCGCCGTCAATGGCATCAGCATCCCTGCGGCCACGGCCAGCAATGCCGCCCAGGTAGCCGCCGCCCAGGCCAGCCGCGTCAAGCTGGCCATTTTCCTGACCATGGCCTCGCCGGCCTACCTGGTACAAAAGTAAGAGCGATCACATGCAAAACACCCCATTTTCCCGCCGCCGCTTCCTCGGCTCCATGCTGAGCCTGGCCGGCACCACGGCCGCCCCCTTCGCCCTGAACCTGGCCGCCATGGGCAATGCCGCCGCGCAATCGGCCGGCGACTACAAGGCCATGGTCTGCCTGTTCATGGCAGGCGGCAACGACGCCTTCAACACGGTGCTGGCCACCGATCCCACCTCGTGGGCTGAATACACGCGCTTGCGCAACACGGGCGGCGGCGATTCCATCCATCTGCCCGATGTGGGCCAGACGGGCGGCGTCTTGCCCATCGTGCCCGCCACCGCGCAAACGGGCCGCGCCTTCGCCCTGCATCCCCAACTGGCGCCCCTGAAAGGCCTGTTCGACAATGGCCGCGCCGCCATCGTGGCCAATGTGGGCACGCTGATCCAGCCGGCCACCCTGGCGCAATACAAGGCGGGCAGCGTGGCCTTGCCACCCAAGCTGTTTTCGCACAACGACCAGCAATCGACGTGGCAGTCGGGTTCGCCGGAAGGCGCCACCGTGGGCTGGGGCGGCCGGGTGGCCGACGTGGCCGGCTCGCTGAATACGAATGCCATGTTTACGGCCATTTCCGCTGCGGGCAATACCGTCTTCCTCAGCGGGCGCCAGGTGCGCCAGTTCCAGGTGGGCCAGGCAGGCGCCGTGCCCATCCGTGGCATGAGCGGCAGCCTGTATGGCAGCACGGGCGGCGCGGGCGCGCTGCAAGCCATCATCAACGAGGCGGGCAGCGACCTGATCGAACAGGAACACGTGGCCGTCGTTCAGCGCGCCATTTCCAGCCAGAGCGTACTGAGCGGCGCCATGCTGGCGGCCGGCACGGGCGGCGTGCCCAATCCGCCGCCCTACATCAATCCGAACACGGGCGCGTCCGGCGTCAATCCGCTGGCCGTGCAATTGCAGACGGTGGCGCGCATCATCGGCGGGCGCGGCGCCCTGGGGGCAAAACGGCAAGTGTTTTATGTGACCCTGGGCAGCTTCGACACGCATGACCGGCAAAAAGTGCTGCATGGCGACCTGATGGCGCGTCTGGCCCATGCGCTCGCATACTTCGACACAACCCTGGCAGCTCTGCAGGGTGTGGATCTACGGCGCCAGGTGACGACGTTTACGGCGTCGGACTTCGGCCGCACCTTCAGCAGCAACGGCGATGGCACGGATCACGGCTGGGGCGCCCACCACTTTGTCGTGGGCGGTGCCGTGAAGGGCCGCGACATCTATGGCGCCTTCCCCGTCACGGGCGTCGGCCATGCGCTGGACGTCGGTTCCGGCGCCCTGCTGCCGACCACGTCCGTCGACCAGTACGGCGCCACCCTGGCCAAATGGTTCGGCGTGGCCGACAGCCAGCTGGCCGAGGTGTTCCCGAACATCGGCAACTTCAGCCGGCGCGACCTGGGTTTCATGACGGTGACTTAACCGTTCACGGCGATCACCAAGGTGGCGACGTAGCCATCGGTGGCATTGCCCGTCACCGTGGCCATCTGCAGGCGGGTGCCGTCGCTGAAAACGTTGTCGCTCGCATAGCTGATCTGCGCCAGGTTGCGCACGCTGGCCGTGTAGCCGCTGGCCGCGTAGGCCTCGTTCAAGGTTGCCATCGGGAACGTGAATTGCGAGGTCTTGATGCGGTTCGAGGCAGAGGCCGCCCTGGCCAGGCTCGGGTA
Organism: Janthinobacterium sp. LS2A; assembly: GCF_036543145.1. Lineage (NCBI taxonomy): Bacteria > Pseudomonadati > Pseudomonadota > Betaproteobacteria > Burkholderiales > Oxalobacteraceae > Janthinobacterium > Janthinobacterium sp. LS2A. The sequence goes on along the minus strand of NZ_JAZHPB010000001.1, from coordinate 461,486 downwards.
GACCTCAAGATGCACGTGCGGCATGCGTCCCGCGTAACAGCCGGGAAAGATGGTCGTAAAGCTGAGGTTGCCAGTACTGTCCGTTTCCTGCACGCCGCGCAGGTAATTTTGCGCCGTGACGCCGCTCGAATACAGTGAATACAGGCCGTCGCGGTCGCAATGCCATACATATACGGCGTAGCCGGCCAGGCTGACGCAGCCGCCGCTGGCGTTGAGCAACTGCAATTGGATGGTCAGTGGCACGCCCGCCGCCACACCGGTGGCGCCATTGAAACTGGCGCGGATATCGCCGCGCACGACGCCCGACTGGTTCAGCACGTTGACGATGCTGCCGCCATGCGTGTTCGTGCCATCGGCCGGATAGGGCCCGCCCGTTTCTTCGGGGATCACCGTGCAGGCGCCCGTGGCGGGTGTCGCCAGCGTGCCCGTGCTGGCGCCGTTGCCGGCCGCCGTGGTGCCGGCGGCCGAACCGCCGCCGCAGCTGATCAAAGGCAAGGTGGCGGCGCCGGCCAGCAGCCAGCGCAGCACTTGCCGCCGTTCAGCCGCCTGCCGGCGCATCATTTCGAGGTCGGATGCCAGACCGTGATCATGTAATTCCATATATATTCCATCAAATGGGGCAAGCCCGCCAGGGCGGGGCTCAGGCTGGCGCACAGGTACAACACCTGCGTGGTCCGTCGCGAAAGCGCCTGGATGCGCATGCTGGCTATCCCTGTGCTCGCGCCGGCCGCTTACTCGGCGCGCTCAAGGTGGCGCGGGCCCTGGCGGCCGTCGTGCCGCTGCTGCGCCTGCTGGCGCTGTTCCGGGGTCAGCACGGCTAGCAATTGCTGCTCAAGGCGCGCATGGGCGTAGGTGGCGGCAAAAACCTTGTCCTGCTGTGCTTCGTTCAGCCCGATGCCATGCAGAAACGGCGGCAAGCCGGGCGGCGGTCCTGGCTGGGCCAGCGCCAGCAAGGGCATGCTGCAGGCGGACAACAGCAACAGGGATAGCATGATGCTCAGGTATTTCATCGGGATTTCCTTTCGTAACGGTCAGCCCTGATTGTCGGCGCCTGGCGTGTAAAGCAACGTCAGGGCCGCGTAAAAGCACGTAAAGGAAGGGCAGCAAATGTAAGCGAACGTGTGTAAAAGCGGGTAAAACCACGCTGAACAGCGCCTGTTGACTGCTATCATCGGACGATATTCACCCGAAAAAAGCACAGGCATGAGCAAGGTTTTGTTAATCGATGACGACGTGGAACTGGTCGGCATGTTCCAGGAATACCTGACGCAGGAAGGTTTTGACGCGCGCGCCGTGCATGACGGCGAAAGCGGCGCGGCCGAAGCGCTGACGGGCCTGTACGCGATCGCCATCCTCGACGTCATGATGCCGCGCATGAATGGCCTGGAAACCCTGCGCCGCATCCGCGCCGGCAGCAACCTGCCCATCCTGATGCTGACGGCGCGCGGCGACGATACGGACCGCATCGTTGGCCTGGAGCTGGGCGCCGACGATTACGTGACAAAACCGTGCACGCCGCGCGAGCTGACAGCGCGCATCCGCGCCATCCTGCGCCGCGCCCAAGCGGCGCCGCACGATGCGTCGGGCCTCGCGCCCCTGACCGTGGGGCAACTGACGATGTGGCCCGAACAGCGCCGCGTTGCCTGGGCCGGCGCGCACCTGGAGCTGACGAGCACGGAATTCAATTTGCTGGAAGTGCTGGTGCGCCATGCGGGCAAGCCCGTGAGCAAGAATCAATTGTCGGAACTGGGTCTGGGCCGCCCGATGGCCCGCTTCGACCGCAATATCGACGTGCACTTGAGCAGCCTGCGCCGCAAGCTCGGCAGCCTGGCCGACGGCCGTTCCTGCCTGCAGACCGTGTACCGCCTCGGCTACCAGCTGATCAAGGAGTAAGCGTGGGCCGTTTGTTCTGGAAGTTTTTTCTGTGCATCATGCTGGCGCAAGTGACGGCCACCATCGGCATCGGCGGCACCTTCTGGCTGAAAAACCGCGCCGCGCAGCAGGAGCGGGCCCTCGACATCGACACCAGTCCGCCCGCGCAAATGATCATCGAGGCCGCCAGCGCCACCCTGGAAGCGGGTGGCAGCCAGGCATTGCGGCAATTCCTCGGCAAGCTCGAACGCATGCGCGTATTTGCCGTCGATGCCAAAGGACAAGAATTGATGGGCCGCACGGTGCATGCCACCATGCTGGCCAAGGCGCGCGCCATGCTGGGACAGGGAGAGGGCCAGGCCCATCCCGTCGTGCGCGACGCGGCCGGCAGCGACGGCAAGCGCTACCTGCTGTTCCTGCCCTCGTCCGAACGCTTCCGCAATGCCGAGGCGGGCGCCGCGCGCGACACGCTGAACGCCGTCGCCATGAGCGGCCCGCGCGCCATGGGACCCGGTCCGCAGCCCCACGCAGCGGGCGCGCCGCCGCCGCGCGGCGAATTCAGCCGCGGCCCGCCCCCGCGCATGGACACGCCCTACCGCACCTTTATTCCCCTGGCCGCCGCCATCGCCGCCAGCCTGCTGTTCTCTTTCCTGCTGGCCTGGTATTTTGCGCGCCCCATCCGCGACCTGCGGCAGGCGTTCGAGGCCGCCTCGCACGGCAACCTGGCGCCGCGCTTTCAGGCCAACGGCAAGCGCGGCGATGAATTGACGGACCTGGGCCGCGATTTCGACCGCATGACGGGCCGCCTGCGCAACCTCATGGATAGCCAGACGCGCCTGCTGCATGACGTCTCGCACGAACTGCGCTCGCCGCTGGCCCGCTTGCAGGCCGCCATCGGCCTGGCGCACCAGCAGCCGGAAAAGATGGCTGCCTCGATGCAGCGCATCGAACGCGAAAGCGAACGCATGGATAAACTGATCGGTGAGTTGCTGACCCTGTCGCGGCTGGAAGCCGGGGCCGGGCACACGCACAGCGAAGACGTCGGCATCGCCGACCTCGTGCACGACATCGTGGACGACGCCCGCTATGAAGCGCGGGCGCGCCAGCTGGACATCGCGCTGGCGGGCGACGCGGCCATGGCCGACGCCAGCGTCACGGGCCAGCCCGAATTGCTGGCGCGCGCCGTGGAAAACGTCGTGCGCAATGCCATCAAGCACAGCCCCGATGGCGGCACGGTGGAAGTGGATCTGTCGCGCCAGACCGGCTGGCTGCGCATCGCCGTGCTGGACCGGGGCCCCGGCGTGGCCAGCGCCGATCTGGCCCGCATCTTCGAACCGTTCTTCCGTGCCAGCAATACCCAGCACAGCACGGATGGCCACGGCTTGGGCCTGGCCATCGCCCAGCACGTCATCAGCGCCCATGGCGGCCGCATCGGGGCCAGCTTGCGCAGCGGTGGCGGCTTGTGCGTGGAAATGCTGCTGCCCGTCAAAACGCCAGGCTGACCTGTCGGCGAGCCTGGCGTCTTATTTGTGATGTGCTGTTAGGCCTGCGTATCGATGATGCTGCCCAGGGTCGACGCGCTTGACCTGGCCGGGCTGGCCGCCGTCTCGGCGCTGCCGGCCGTCTGAGCATCCTGTTGCGCCGCCTGTTGTGCGGCCGCCGCTTGCAACTGAGCAATCTGCGCCTGCAAGGCCTGGATTTGCTGCGCCAGCTGCTGCTGCAGCTTTTGCGACGCCTCCGTCTGCTCGCCCTTCTGCGATTCCGTCAATTGCTTTTGCGCCGCCGTGATCTGCTTTTGCAGCGCCGCGATCTGCGAGCCGCTGCCCGTACTGGCGCTACCGGCCGCGCCGACTGCGCCGCCCGAACCGATTGCCGCTACCATACTGCCTCCTCAGTGTTTCGATACCAAGGTTAACGGCAGGCATGGGGCGCGGAACTAGTGCGGCCGGTGTAAAGGCAGGTAAAGGCATGTAAAGAAGGCGGTCACCCCGCCCTGTGCCGCAATCAGGTCTTCGGCAATGTCACCCCGACCTGGCCCTGGTATTTGCCGCCACGATCCTTGTACGACGTTTCGCACACTTCATCGGACTCGAAGAACAGCACTTGCGCCACGCCTTCGTTGGCGTAGATTTTCGCCGGCAGCGGTGTCGTGTTGGAAAACTCCAGCGTCACATAGCCTTCCCATTCCGGTTCGAACGGGGTGACGTTGACGATGATGCCGCAGCGCGCATAGGTACTCTTGCCCAGGCAAATCGTCAGCACGTTGCGGGGAATGCGGAAATATTCCACGGTACGGGCCAGCGCAAACGAGTTCGGCGGGATGATGCAATAGCCCTTGCCCGACACGTCGACGAAATTGTTCGCGTCAAAATCCTTGGGGTCGACGATGGTCGTGTTGATGTTGGTGAACAACTTGAACTCGTCGGCGCAGCGGATGTCATAGCCATAGCTGGACGTGCCGTAGGAAACGATGCGGTTGCCGTCGCGTTCCTTGACCTGGCCCGGTTCGAACGGCTCGATCATGCCCGTTGTTTCCGCCATGCGGCGTATCCATTTATCGCTTTTAATCGTCATCGCAGGGGTATCTTTCTAGAATATCGGAATGGCTGGGGCCGCACGCCTGGTGCAGGCGCGGCCCGGATGGCAGGATTTTACGCGAAAATCCGCCGCTGTTGGCCCCCATCCCCTGAAAATCCTCGGCGATATTCTATTGTTTCGCCAGCAATGCCGTGATCATCTCGCGCACCACTTGCGCCGTCAGCTCCGGGTTTTCCATGGGAAACAGATGGCCGCCCGGCACCTGGCGGAAGAACTTGCCGACCAGCTTGCGCGTAGCCGTCAAGCCCGCCTGGCGGCATTCCACCGATTCCGTGCCGCCAATAAAGCCGATGGGGACAGGAAAACCGTCCTTGACGAGGCCGCCGATATGGTGCGGCAAGCTGCGATACACCTGCGTTTCCACTTCCCGCGTAAAGCGCAGCTGCACCCCTTCCGGATGAGGAACCAGACCGCTGTTGATGTAGTCGCGCAACACCTGCGGCGCCCAGATGGCGAACATGTCCTTGGCCGCGAAGTGCTCATACGCGGCTTGCGCATCGGGCCACAGCTTGCGCCGCCTGGCGGAAAAACGTGACGGCGAGAAGCGCTCGCCCAGCGCCGTGTTGCGCGCCAGCCGCACCAGCAAGGCGCGCCAGCCCGCCACCACGGGCGAATCGAGCAAGACCACGCAGCGCACGAGGTCGGGACGCTGCTTGGCCACCATCACGCTGAGCATGCCGCCGAGCGAGTGGCCGACGAGGATCACGGGGCCGCTGTAGCGGCGCTCGAGGTCGTCGATATACTCGCGCACCAGCTCGGGCCAGCCCGTGCTGACGGGGTATGCGGGGTCGTGCGCATGCATATCGAGCGCCTGCACGGTGTAGTGCTGGCCCAGCAAGCCGAACAGCTTGCGGTAGGTGCCGGCAGGATAACTGTTGGCGTGGGCAAAGTGCAGTTGCGGGAGGGTCATCGTGGGGCGGTGCCGGTGAATGCGATAGGCAATTGTAATGGCATGCCGGCAAGACGGATCAGAGGAAGGCCTCTAATTGCCCGTGCGCCGGCGCCATGCCGGGCACGAACGAGGCCAGCACTTCGCCCAGCTCGGCCATCGATTCGACTACACAAAATGCCCCATCAAACGCATGCTCGCGGTTCATGTGATTGCGCACGATGATGCATTCGAGCCCCGCTGCATTGGCGGCGCGCAAGCCGCGCGGCGAGTCTTCCACGGCCACGCAGTCGGCGGCGGCCAGGCCCAGGCGCTGCAAGCCCAGCTCGTAGCCGTCGGGCGCCGGCTTGCTTTCGCCATACATTTCACGCGTTAGCACGAAGTCGAAGTGCTTCAGCAAGCCCGTGGCCGCATGGCTGATCCGGAAATGCTGTTCGTAAGCACTGGTGACCACGCCCATGGCCACGTGCGGACGCAGCGCCGCCAGTACTTGCCCGATGCCGGGCATGGCCAGCCGGCGTGCCTGGCGCAAGCGTTCGGCAAACAGCTCCGTGCGCTCGGCCCGCAGGCGCTCGACCAGTTCGATCTCGTGGCCTTGCCCCAACAGCAGGTGCCAGGCGCCGTAGTTATTGTCCAGGAACCAGTCAAAGAATTGCTTTGGCGTCAGGTCTATGCCGTAAGGCAAGAGCAAGTCGCGGTTGCTTTCGTAAAACAGCTGTTCGGTATCGACCAGCACGCCATCGTTGTCCCACAGCACGCCCTGGATGGTTTTCATGGCTTGTTGTCGCTCTTGTTATCTATCAATACTTACTTGAAGAAGATGTCGTAGGACAACTTGACGATCAGCAGCACCAGCAACACGAGGAAGAGGATGCGCACGAAGGCGGCGCCGCGGCGCACGGCGATCCAGGTGCCCGTCAAGGCGCCCAGGATATTGCATACGGCCATCGGTGCGGCCACCGCATACACCACGTGGCCGGCGGGAATGAAGAAGGCCAGCGCGGCCACGTTGGTGGCGATATTCACCAGCTTCGAGCAAGCCGAGGCAAGGATGAAATCGAAGCCGAAGACGCGGATGAACAGGAAAATCAAAAAGCTGCCCGTACCTGGCCCGAACAGGCCGTCATAAAAGCCAATGGCGCCGCCGATGACGATGGCGAGGATGCGTTCGCGCGGACCGATGGGACGCGCTTCGCGGGTCGTGCCGAAATCCTTCTTGATGAAGGTGTAGATGGCCATGATGATGATCAACACCAGCACCATCGGGCGCACCACTTGCTGCGGCACGTAGGACACGGCCGCCGCGCCGATGAAGGACATGACGAAGGCGCTGGCCACGGCCGGCAGCACCAGCAGCCACGGGATATGCACCTTGCCGACAAACGAACGGGCGGCAAACGTGGTGCCGCAGGCGGACGCCAGTTTATTCGTGCCCAGCAAGGACGTCGAGGCCATGTTCGGCATCAGGTTGAACAGGGCCGGCAGCTGTATCAGTCCGCCCCCACCCACGGCGGCATCGATGAGGCCGGCAAAGAAGGCAAATAAACACAGCAGCGAGATGGTCAGCATGATAGGCAAGAAGGAATGATCGACAGCGGCAGTATAGGCGCCGTGGATTTTTTCGGATGCAACTTCAAATTGCGGAAAACGCAATCAGGCGTAACGCTTGACGGAATGCGCCCCATGCGGTCTACTGGCCTCTTTTGCCGGGAGTCACGATGTCGATGAAACTGATGTGGGAGATCCGCGCCTTCTGCACCGTGGTGGAAAAGCGCAGCTTCATCCACGCGGCGCGCATGCTGGGGCGCTCGCCGTCGGCCGTCACGCGCGCCATCCAGTTCCTCGAGGAAGCCATCGGCGCCGAGCTGATCCTGCGCACGCAAAAGCAGTTCACCCTGACGACGGCTGGCGAAACGTATTACGCGTCGGCCAAGCACTTGCTGGAAACGCAGGCCGAGGCGGAAGACCAATTGGCTGAGCTGAGCAACTCGCCGCAAGGCTGGGTGCGCCTCTCCGCGCCGGAAATTTTGTCGCTGGGCTTCTTGCCGAAAGTGGTAGCGCAATTTTCGCGCGACTACCCGAACGTCTCGGTGGACATCCATTTCTCGGACAAATCGATCGACCCCATTCAGGAAAAGCTCGACTTTGCCATCCGCGGCGCCTTTCCCCAGTCGAGCGAGCTGATCGGCTACCCCCTGTGGAATTACCGCCGCTACATGTACGCCTCGCCCGACTATATCGCCCGCATGGGCGCGCCCGAGGAACCGGAAGAGCTGGCCGGCCACGACATCATCATGCACTCGGCCCCCCGCATCCTGCGCGACTGGCATTTCGTCTCCGGCGAACGCAACGTGCGCTACCAGGTGCAGCCGCGTTTCCGCTTCACGTCGGGCATCGCCACTTTTCAAGCGGCCTTGGAAGGCGCCGGCATCGTGCGCCTGGCCAGCTGGCTGGCGGAACCCGCCGTGGCCGCCGGCACCCTGCGCCGGGTTTGCACGGCCTACCGGCTGACGTCGTCAAAGGAGCTCGATCCCAGCATCCATGCCGTGTATGGCACGTCGAGGATGGCCAAAGGAGCGCGACTGTTTCTCGAATATGTGCGGCAGCGGGGGCTGGAAATACCGGACGAGCGGCATGGCTGACGCTGCGCCGATGAATGGCGGCTATGGCTTGATGCGAACAGAAACAGGGGTTTTCAAGACCCACGCCACATCATAAATCGGCGCCGTGCCACGAAACGATATCGCGATGAGCTCCAGCGGCGTCACCGTGCCATGCGCGATAAAGGTTTCCACATAGCCGTCGGAACCCACATGGTGATAAGCCACCTCCTTCGCTTTCGCCAGCGGCGCCGGCCCGACACTGACCTGCCCCTGAAAGCGAAAAACCAGCACGCAGCCGGTTCTTTCCGCCTGCGAAAGTGCCCCCTGCAATCCCTGCGACAGCGTCACGTAGGCAAAAGCGCCTTGCAGCTGCCGCTGCTTCACTATGGCCTCGGCGGTTGGCACGTCCGTTACATGATACAAATACGGATGCTGCAGGCGAACGGCGTCTGCTTGCCGTCCCTGCAAATCATATGACAGCGTCTTCGACTGCTTGCTTTGGGAACGGATCCGCGCCTCAAAGCCGATCGCTGGCACGGCCGCCTTTTTCTTCCAACTAAACCAGCCCATCTTTATCCTTTCAGAATAATCCAGGCAGCTCCCGGGCTGCCTAGCCTGCCAAGCCATGACCGATATATACCATTAATGCAGCAGCGTCCGCTAGCGCCCATGCCAATACCGCGGCCGGCTGGCCCGATACCGCGTCACGTCGATATTGCCCCCGAACTCCAGCACCACCGCCCCCGTCACATCCGTGCGCAGCCGGGCAATGCCCATGTCGCCATAGCGCGCATACACTTGCGGCTTCGGATGTTTATAGCGATTCCTGTGTCCCACCTGGAAAATCGCCAGACTGGGATGGACAGCACTCAAAAATGCCGGCGTCGAGGACGTACCGCTGCCGTGATGGGGCGCCAGCAGCACGTCGGCCGCCAGTTCCCCCTCGGCAGAACGGGCCAGCAATTGGGCCTCCTGCGCCGCCTCGATATCGCCGGCCAGCAAGATCGAGTGCTTGCCAGCCGTGATTTTCACGGTGCAGCTGCGGGCGTTTGGCTTCAGGGCAATATCCGTGTGACTGGCGGGCAATGGGTGCAGCATGGCGAAGTGCACGCCTTCCCAGGTCCAGCTCTGGCCCGCCGTGCAGTGCAGATAAGGCCGGTGCGATTCCCGCTGGAACTCGACGGCCGGATGGCCATCGAACAGCGACGAGGCCAGCCAGCCCACCTGCACGTTCTCGAGCAGGGACATGGCGCCGCCCGCGTGATCGAGGTCGCTGTGGGAAATGATGACGCCGTCAAGTTTGGCTATGCCGCGTGCGCGCAAATAAGGCACGATGACCCTGCTGGCGCCATCGGAATCGAGGCTGTAGGCGGGTCCCGTGTCGTACAGCAGACGGTGGCCATGCGTTTCCACCAGCACAGCCATGCCTTGTCCCACGTCGAAGGCCGTGATCCACATGTGACCCTGTGGCGGACTGGACGGCAAGGCCGTCAGCAGCGGCAGCCAGCCCAGCATGCCCGCCCAGCGGTGCGGCCATCCGCGTGGCGCCAGCAGCCATGCCGTGCCAAACAAGGCCCAGCAAAAACTCCACGTTGGCGGCGCGGGCGCCGTCCACACGGCAAAGCGGCGCGCGCCCAGCCATTCCAGCACCTGCGCCAGCATCTGCACGATGGCGTGCGCCAGCAGCAACAGTCCATCGGACAAAGGCGCAGGCAGCAGGCTGCCCGCCAACGACAAAGGAGTGACGACCAGGCTGATGACGGGGATGGCCAGCGCATTGGCCACAGGGCTGACCAAGGACACTTGCGAGAACAGCAGCATCGTCAACGGCACCAGCCCCACCGTCACCACGTATTGCGTGCGTGCGCCCAGCGCCACGGCCCCGCGCAGGCGGCGCCAGCGGCCAGCCTGCGGCGGCATGGGCGCCGTGGTGCGGCCCGCCGTCGCGTACAGCATGGTGGCGACGGCACCGAACGACAGCCAGAAACCGGGCCAGAGCACGGCCCACGGATCGAGCAGCACGACCACGCCCAGCGCCAGGTACAGGATATGGCCTATGCTGGTGATGCGTCCCAGCCACAGGGCCAGCGCCACCACCAGCAACATATATAGAGTGCGCTGCGCTGGCACGCCGAAGCCGGCCAGCAGCACATAAAGAAAGGCCGCCAGCGCGCCAGCCAGCGCCGCCACCTTTTGCGCCGGCAGCCGCAAGGGCAGCTGCCAGTCGGTAAAGAATGAACGGCGCCACAGCGCACCCGCGCCCAAGGCGAACAGTCCCGCGATCATGGTGATGTGCAAGCCGGAAATCGAAATCAGATGGCTGACGCCCGTGCGGTTGAATACTTGCCAGTCCGACTGAGGAATGGCACGCTGGTCGCCCACCACCAGCGCCACGATCACCCCCGCGTACTGCTTGCCTTCCAGGCTGCGGGCGATGCGTGCGCGCAGGGCTGCGCGGCTGGCCTCCACCACGTTGCCGAAGCCGGGCACGAAGGCAGTCAGGCGCACGTTGGGCGTATCCGCGCGCGGCTGCGGCCGTACATAACCGGTGGCGCGCACGCCCTGCTCCAGCAGCCACGCCTCGTAATCGAAACCCATGGGATTCGCATTGCCGTGCGGACGCTGCAGCCGCACCGTGAGGCGCCAGCGCTCGCCCGGCTGCACGTCGCCCACCGCGTTCGTCACTGCATCGCGAAAACCCGCGTACCAGGACAGGGCAATCAAGGGCGGCACCTTCGCCCCAACCGCCTTCTCCACGGCAAAGTTGAAGCGCACGCCCTGCTCGAAGCGGTAGGGCAAGCTGGCAATGGTACCCGTAACAACAATGTCCTGCCCTTCGTCAGCCAGCGCCAGTTGCGGCGCCATGGCGGCCTGGGCCAGCCAGGCGGCCCAGTAAAAACCGAGGCCCACGCCAGCGGCAAGCGCAACAACGCCACGCCAGCGCGCGTGGCGGCGCAGCGCCAGACTAGCCGTGAACCCTACACCAGCGATCACCCACAGTAGCGTGCCCGCTTGCGATGGCAAGCTTGCCTGCGTCTGCAACCAGGCGGCGCCAGTGGCAAAGCCGAGTATCAGGGTGCGCATGGGGAGGCAGAATCAAGGCAGAATCAGCTCGTTGCGAAAAGGGCTCAGCTACTGTGATCGCTTTCGACTGTTTGCCGTCTGATCTGGCGCAATGATGCCAAGGATAGAAGTTCAGCACACCATCCGGCACCACCGCTGGAAAAATTTTCCCCATGCTAAGATGGCCATCCGGCGTTCAGGCGCCACGACTTAGCGGATCTGGCATGACCCCACTGACAGCGGCCGAGACCTATTTGCAAGACTTTCACCAAAGACAAGTCGGCGCGACCAGCGCCGCGTTTGCCCATCTGCCGGCCAGTTCGCCTGCCGGGAGTTGGGCTTCATCTTACGAAGTGTTGACCAGTCTGGTACCGGCCGTGGACACGCCCTTGACCGTACTCGACCTCGCCTGCGGCGACGGCCATCTGCTGGGTTTGCTGGCAGCGCGGCAACAGGCGCAGCTGCAACTGCTCGGCATCGACATGAGCCAGGGTGAACTGGCTGCCGCGCGCGCCGCCCTGCCCCCGTCCGTGCGGCTGCTGCATGGCCGCGGCCAGACGCTGGAACTGCCATCGGCCAGCGTCGATTATCTCGTCTCGCACATGGCGCTGATGCTGATGGACGACATCGAACAAGTCATGCGTGAAATCCGCCGCGTGCTGCGTCCCAATGGCCAGTTCGCGGCCATCGTCGGCCGCACTTTCCTGCTGGGCGAAGTCAACGACGTTTTCATGCGCGTGTTCAAGCCGATCGCCAGCACCGAGCTGCCGCCGCTGCGCTTTGGCGACCGCCGCACAGGGTCCGAAGCGGGCTGGCGCGAACTGCTCGATGGCGCGTTTGCGGACGTCGAATTCGACGACATCGACGTACCATGGACGCCCACGCCGGATGAACTGTGGACAGCCCTGCTGGATACCTACGACATCGACCGCCTGGACGACGGCGCCAGGCAACGCCTGCGCAACGCGTTCATGGACGCCTTGGCCCCGCTGCAAACCGGTGACGGCTTGATCGCCACCGGCTGGGGGCTACGCGCCGTACGCGCACGGGCGGCCTGAACTGCCATCGTCGCCAGTGACTGCCCGCGTCACCGGCAACAGGCCGCGATAGTGGCTGCCACGGCGCGCAGCACTGCTACTGTCCATTGCAGGTTTGCTGGCAGGCGGACCGTTCGGCGTTGCACTCTGCTTGAGCTGTACCGCCAGCAATGCAAGCACGCCATTCGGCAGCACAAGCGCTAGCGCAGCTTGCAAAGGCTGGCGTCGCAGTCACAGCCAAACCGAGGCCGGACGCAAAAAGAAATGCAGCGAGCTTTTTATTCATGGTGTTCTCCCAAAGTCGGATGGCTGATGAATCCCTGCGCGCGCCATCGACTGGCGCAGGGCCACATACACAAGTATGTCGGGTGTCATCGCAAGCTGGCAGAGCGTCAGCGCGAAGTGAAAAGTTCTGCGGCCGCCAGCAGATACTGGAGCACCGCCAAATCAAAGCCGTTCATATAAACGCGGCGCGTCCCGGCCGATAGCCAGACCAGCAGCCATAATAATGCCGCGCCTCGCCGTCAATTTCCGATATTTTGAAAACATGCCAAAATTTCCCTGGCGAAATCTGAGGCCATGATCAGCTCACCATTATTAATTGTCAAGACAATTCAATTCATTTCGTACTATCGGATAATTTCTCGCGCAATGAAAAATACGGTCGCAATAAATCGATAGAATGGGAAGGTTCGCTCAGTCATGCTGGCTACTGCTGGCGCATGGGAGCGCGACGACAACGACTCACTGCCTGGCAGACGCAAGAAAACAATCTGCTCGTGATACGAATATCATCACTGTGGATATCAATAGAAACTTACTCTTTGTCATTATCGGCAGTTAAATCTTCATAATCAAATTCACAGAATAAAACAAACTTAATAAAAATACATTCGCGAAATTTCCAAGCGAATAAAATTCATAAAAGAAACTGATAAACACAAAGAACCAGATACCACGCTCCGTGCTCAAGCAAATTGAATTCGACATTATGGAAACGCCGGGCTCAATGCCATTCAGTTTTTTATCCGGGCCATGGAAGCATCACTTTAAAAATCAGCGTTTCCGCAACAGCCACTCCGTGCGCTGCAAAAAATCTTTGCCCGGCGCACGGTATAATCGGCCTCGCTTACTTCAACACCCAGGCACGACATGACTTCCTCCCCACTTCCTCCCGATACTTCCACCGATATTTCCGACAGCAGCGAAGACAATAACGACGCCACCCTCGTCGCGGAACTGGGGGAGCTGGCCGAGCATATCCGTCTCGTCAAGATGGAAGGCCGCGTCTTCGTACGCTTTTCCGGCGTGGTCAAGGCGGGCCACCTGGTGGTGCCGTATGCGCTGGTGCCCGCACAGGGCGTGCTGGCGCGACCGGCCAAGTGGCGCAAGATGGACCGCGAGGCCAAGCTGGCGCTGGTGCGCGAACGGGCCAGCGCGGCCGTCTTCGAGGAGCTGCGCCAGCACGTGATCGATTTCGTCGCCGATATCGCGGGCCTGAGCGAGGACGTGGACACGGACCCGATGGTTTTCCTGCACACCCTGGCCGACATGCAGACATCCGAGCCGGCGGGCATGGTGTTCGACCGCATCCGCCAGCGCTTCCATCACGCCATCGAACGCCAGCAGGAAGAACAGCACGCGGCGCGCACGCGCCAGAGCATCAACCTGGCCGAATACCCCGCCTCGTTCGAGATGGCGCGCCGCCTGCCGCGCCGCTTCATCGCGCTGCTGGGTCCCACCAATTCCGGCAAGACGCACCGCGCCATGGAAGCGCTGGTCAAGGCAAAGAGCGGCATCTACCTGGCGCCCTTGCGCTTGCTGGCCCTGGAAAACTACGAGCGCCTGCAGGAAGCGGCGGCGCACGGCAAACCGCTGGCTGTGAGCCTGATCACGGGCGAGGAGCGCCGGGTCGTCGACGGCGCCACGCACGTGGCCAGCACGGTGGAAATGCTGGACACGAAAACCGTCGTCGAAGTAGCCGTCATCGATGAAATCCAGATGCTGGCCGACCCTGATCGGGGTGCCGCGTGGACGGCGGCCGTGTGCGGCGCGCCGGCTCACACCGTGTATCTGGTAGGAGCTCCCGAAGCGCGGCGCGCCATCGAGGCGCTGGCCGAGCGCCTGGAATGCCCGCTGGAAGTGCACGTATTAAAACGCATGGCGCCCTTGTCGATGGAGCCGACGGCCGTGCGCAAGGTGCGCAACCTGCGCCGCGGCGACGCCGTCATCGCCTTTTCGCGCCGCGAAGTGCTGATGTGGCGCGACATGATCACGGAAACGGGGCTGTCGGTGGCCACCGTCTACGGCAACCTGTCGCCCGAAGTGCGGCGCGCGCAGGCGCAGCGCTTCCGCGACGGCACGGCCGATATCGTCGTCGGCACGGATGCGCTGGCGATGGGACTGAACATGCCGATCGCGCGCATCGTGATGACCACCTGCGTCAAATACAATGGCCGCGAAGAGGAAGAGATTTCAGCCGCGCTGGCGCGCCAGATCGCCGGGCGCGCTGGCCGCTACGGCGTGCATGAAGAGGGCCTGGTGGCCGGCTACGACAACGAAACACATGAAGTGATGCGCGCCCTGCTGAAGGAAAAACTGCACCCGCTGAACACGAGCGGCTTTGCCGTGGCGCCGTCGCTCGAACATCTGCACCGCATTTCATCGGTGACGGGCGAACTGTCGCTGTCAAAACTGCTGCGCCGCTTCATCCACAATATCGACGTGCCGGACGGCTTCTTCTTCCCCCGCATCACGGAAGACCAGAAGGAGCGCGCTGTCTGGCTCGACACCCTGCCCCTGTCCGTGGCCGACAAGTTCACCCTGTCGCTGGTGCCGATATCGAGCAAGGTGCCGTCCTTGCAAACGGCGTGGGAACACTGGGCGAAGAATCTGTCGCAGGGAAAAGTCAGCACCCTGCGCCAGCATGCGTACGGCGGCGGCACCCAGAATCTGCAGCAGGTGGAAGACACTTGCCGCTACTACTCGGCGTATGCGTGGCTCAGCTACCGCCTGCCCGAATTCTTCCCCGATATCGCCGTGGCGCAAAACCTGTCGCGCGATGCGTCGGAGCGGGTCGATTCCATCCTGCGCGCGCACAATGCAGCGTCGCGGGGACGCTCGAAGAAATTCAGGTAAACGTCAACGAAGTGGCCAGAACCAGACCTCGCCACAATCCCAGTAGCATTCGGTGCCGCACACCTTCATGCCGATGGAGGGCAGCAGGATGTCGATATGCCCACCGGCGCCACCCAGGTAGCCGGGAATGCGGAAGAAGGCGACGAGGCCCTGGCGCTGGCCGATGCCTTCGATGGCCGCATTGGCAGCGAATTTTTCGGGCGCGCCAAACATCGACGGGCTGGCCAGCATGTGCGCGAGCTTGGCCTGTCCCGGTTCGATCAATGCACCCTTGAACGGCCCTCTGCGGATGGCCATGCGGCCCTTGAGCTGGACGCCGGCCTTGATCAGGGCCAGGCTGACGCGGATGGCGCAGGTGTTGGCAAAGCTGTCCTTGCCGATCAAGTCTTCCCAGCCGATTTCGCGGAACAGGGCCGCCTGGTCGACGGCCGCCACGCTCGAGTAATTTTCACGCAGATTGATAAATGCAGGTTTCACGCCAGCCTCCCGTCGTCCCTGGTCGACAGGGAACATCAGGCCGATTGTAGGACGATGCAGCAGCGCCGCACTGAGCGAGGTCAAGCGTAAGCCGACAACACCTGTAACGCCAACAATGATGTCGGATTACGCGCGGCGTTGCCCCGCTAATCCGACCTACACGTACGAGACCGGTGAAAGTTATGGTTTGCCCGGCGCCGCATAATGCAATTTCAGCACCAGCCCATTATGGTCGTCAGCCATATAAATATCGCCGTCCTGCCCCAGCTTCACGTCGACGGGCGCGCCCCTGCCCTGCTTGCCCTTGCGCTCCCAGTTGCTGATCAACTCGACGGACTTGCCCAGCGGCGCACCGGCCTTGTCGGGCAGCAGGGCCACCAGGCGGTGGCCATTGCTGCGGTAGCCGTGGTAGCCGATGATCAGGCTATTCTTGTACAGCGCCGGGAAGCGGCTGGCCGTGTAAAAGGTCATACCCAGCGGCGCGGCGTGGCCTGGCAGCAGGCGCTCGGGCGCCGCATATTGGGCGTCGCAAGCCGTCTTCGGATATTCGGGACTGGCGACATTGTCGTCATAGCAGTACGGCCAGCCGTAGTGCCGGTCGGACTTGATCAGGTTGAGTTCCTCGTGCGGCAGGTTCTCGTCGCTTTTCAACTGCGGCATGGCGGCCTGGATGGCGTCGCGCGAGTTTTCCGCCTGCCACAGCTCGCCCGTCGCAGGGTGAAAAGCCAGTGCCATCGAATTGCGCAAGCCGCGCGCATGCGTGCGCCAGCTCGTCACCGTGCCAGCCGGCCAGGCCATCGTGTATTCGCGGATGGCGCCCAGCGCTTCCAGCCCCTCCGCCGAAGGACAGGCTTTGGCCGGATCGGGCGCCTTGCCGTCGTTCTCGCAATGGTCGGTGCTCGAGCCCACGTTCACGTACAGGTCGCCCTTGGGGCTGAAGCGCATATTCGTCAGCAGGTGCAAACCGAGGCCCGGCAGGCGCGGCGTCTTGGACGTGCCGCCGATCACGTCGGTGAGCTTGCGGGTGGTATCGCGCAGGTCGAAGCGGAAGATGCGCCCTACTTCGCCCACGTAGACCATGCCGTCCGGCCCCTGCACGATGCCGTTCGGGCGATCGAGCTTATCGAGCAGCAGCTTGCGCTCGTAGCCGCCACCGGCCGCCTTGGGCTGCAACAGCCACAATTTACCCTGCTTCGGCGCCCATCCCGTCATGTCGGTGACGAGGATGTCGCCATTCGTCAGCGGCAGCACGCCGCGGGGGAATTTCAGGCCGTCGGCCAACACGGCCACGCAAAAGCCGGCCGGCGTAGCGACGTCGAGACGGGGCAAGCCGTCGCACTGGGCGCCGGTCGCCGCCATAACGGGAGCGAACGCACCGGACAGGCAAGTGGCCAGGATGATCTTGTTATTCATTGTGGTCTCATTCCATCAAAGGTAATCGGGGCATCACGGCGCGCGCGTTGGCGCTGGTGGCAATGGCCACGTCGGCCAATGCCAGGCCGCGCAGCTCGGCCAGCACGGCGCCGATGCGCGGCAATTCTTCGGGGCTGTTGCGGCCAGGGTGCACCCAGGCCGGGGAAATATCGGGCGCGTCCGTCTCCAATACGATGGCGTCCAGGGGCAATTCCGTGGCCATGCGGCGTATCTGCAAGGCGCGCGTAAACGTCATGGCGCCGCCAAACCCCAGCTTGAAACCGAGGTCGATATAGCCCTGCGCCTGCTGGAAGCTGCCATTGAACGCATGGGCGATGCCGCCGTTCGGACGGATCTGGCGCGCGTGCTTGAGGACGATATCCTGCGAGCGGCGCACGTGGGTGAGCACGGGCAGGTCGAAGTCGCGGGCGATTCTCAGCTGCTCGCGCAGGAAGTGTTCCTGCTTGGCGCGCATGGCCGGTTCGCACAGCATGGGAATGAAGAAATCGAGGCCGATTTCGCCGATGGCGACAAAACGCGGGTCATTCATGGCCAGCGCCACGGCCTCGCGCAGCGCGATCAAATCGTCATCCGTAGCGTGCGGCACGTAGATCGGGTGGATGCCCAGCGCATAGCAGGCGTTGGGCGCCGCTGCCGCCAGGTCGCGCACGATGGCGAAATTGGCCCGTTCGACGGCGGGAATGACGATCATGCCCACGCCTTGCTGCTGCGCGCGCGCCGCCACCTGCAGCGATTCGCTGCCGAATTCATGCGCGTCGAGGTGGCAGTGCGTGTCGATCCACAGCATGGCGGCTCCTTAGTATTGGTACGGTTGCAGCCCTTCGTCCGTCAGGCGCAGCACGCGGTCGCAGCGCTTGGCCAGTTCGATATCGTGCGTGACGATGACGAAGGCCGTGCCCAGGGTGCGCGACAGTTCCAGCATCAGGTCGAAAATCTGTTCGGCCGTGGCGTGATCGAGATTGCCCGTCGGTTCATCGGCCAGCACGCAGGCCGGCTGCGTGACGAGGGCGCGGGCCAGGGCCACGCGCTGGCGCTCGCCGCCCGACAATTCACCGGGCGTGTGTGTGACCCGCTTGGCCAGATTCACGCGGGTGAGGATCTGCTGCGCCAGCTCGGTGGCGGGCGCGCGCTTCATGCGCCGTATCATCAGCGGCATGGCGACGTTGTCGAGTGCGGAAAACTCGGGCAGCAGGTGGTGGAACTGGTACACAAAACCCAGCGAGGCATTGCGCAAGTCGCCGCGCGCCTTTTCGCTCAAATTGGCGAAGTCCTTGCCCAGCAAGGTGACCTTGCCGCTGGTGGGCGTATCGAGGCCGCCCAGCAAGTGCAGCAGGGTCGATTTGCCGGAACCGGAGGCGCCGACGATGGCGACGCGTTCGCCGCGGTGCACATCGATATCGATGCCCGCCAGCACCTGCACCTTGTAGCTGCCCTGCGTGAAAGTCTTGCCCAGGCCGCGGCAGGAAAGGACGGCGGAATCGGCGGAAGCGCCGTTGGAGGCAGGTTTGTTCAGATCGGTCATGGTCGTAGTCAGTGGTTTATTCATAGCGCAGGGCTTCCGCAGGTTTCACGCGGGCAGCCCACCAGCTTGGGTACAGGGTCGCCAAAAAGGCGAGGATCACGGCCAGCACGCCGATCTTGGTGACGTCGGGCCAGCGCAGGTCGGACGGCACGGTGCTGATGAAATAGATGTCCTTCGAGAGGAACTGCACGCCCAGCAGGTGCTCGATGAAGGGCACGATGACGTCGATGTTCATGGCCACCAGCACGCCGCCGCCCACACCCAGTATCGTGCCCAAAATGCCCACCAGCGCGCCCTGGATCATGAATATCTTCATGATGGAACGGGGCGAAGCGCCCAGTGTGCGCAGAATCGCGATATCGGCCTGCTTGTCCGTCACCGTCATCACCAGGGTCGATACGAGGTTGAAGGCGGCCACGGCGATGATCAGGGTCAGGATGATGAACATCATGCGTTTTTCCGTCTGCACGGCGGCAAACCAGTTGGCATTCAGCTTGGACCAGTCGCGCAGCCACAGGTCGCCCGGCATGGTTTTTTTCAGCTCCGCCGCCACTTGCGGCGCCTGGTTCATGTCGGCCAGGCGCAGACGCAGGCCCGACGGGCCGTCGAGGCGCAGCAAACGCTGGCCGTCTTCGATATTGATGAAGGCCAGGCCTGCGTCGAATTCATTGTGGCCCGCCTGGAAGATGCCGCTGACGGTAAAGCTGCGCATGCGCGGCAGCACGCCGGCCGGCGTGACCTGGCCCTGCGCCAGCATCAAGGTGACCTTTTCGCCGAGGTTGACGCGCAAAGCGCGCGCCAGCTCGATGCCCAGCACGATATTGAAGGTACCCGGCTGCAGCGCCTTGAAGCTGCCCATGCGCGTCTGGCCGGCCACGTCGGAGACGTTCGGTTCTTCCTCGGGCAGCACGCCGCGCACGATGGCGGGGCGCAGCGCATCGTCGCGCAGCAGCATGCCCTGCGTTTCCACGAACGGCGCGGCGCCCTTCACGGCCGGATTCTTGAACGCTTGCGCAGCTTCCGCGCGCCAGTCCGGCATGCTGCCGCTGTTGTCGAACACTTCCACGTGGGCCAGCACGGACAGCATGCGGTCCGTCACTTCCTTCTGGAAGCCGTTCATCACGGACAGCACGACGATCAGCGCCGCCACACCCAGGCCGATGCCGGCCATGGAAATGAGCGAGATAAAAGAGATAAAACTGTTGCGGCCACTGCGCTTGCCGGCCCGCGTGTAGCGCAGGCCGACCAGCCATTCGAAGGGAAGATTTTTTAACATACTCATTGATTCGTTAATTCTCAGGGGTCTGACCCGCAGGGTCTGACCCCGGCAGTTTGTTGATCAGCCAATTACTCATACCGCAGCGCCTCGGCCGGCTTGACACGCGCGGCGCGCCAGCTCGGGTAGATGGTCGCCACCAGCGCCAGGCCAAAGGCGATCAGGCCGATCTGCGCCACGTCCAGCCAGTGCACGTCCGACGGCACGGCGCTGATCTGGTAGATTTCCTTCGAAATGAAGTGCAGGCCGAAGATGCCTTCGATGAAGGGCACGATGACGCCCACGTTCAGCGCCAGCACGACGCCGCCGATCACGCCCAGCGCACTGCCCAGCAAGCCGACCAGCGCGCCCTGGATCATGAAAATCTTCATGATGGAGAACGGCGAGGCGCCCAAGGTGCGCAGGATCGCAATGTCGGCCTGCTTGTCAGTGACCGACATCACCAGGGTCGAGACGAGGTTGAACGCGGCCACGGCGATGATCATGCTGAGGATGATGAACATCATGTTCTTCTGGCTTTGCACCAGCGCATACCAGCTGGCGCTGGCGCGCGACCAGTCGCGCATCCACAGCTGGCCCGGCATCGACGTCTTGAGTTCACGCGCCACCTGCGGCGCCTTGTTCATGTCGTGCAAACGCAGACGCAGGCCGGACGGGCCATCGAGCTGCAGCAGCTGCTCCGCATCCTGCATGTTGACGAAGGCCAGGCTGCCATCGAGTTCATTGTGGCCCGCCTCGAAGATGCCGGCGACCTTGAGCGCGCGCATGCGCGGCATGACGATGCCATTGGCCGGATCGCCCGCCCTCGGCTCGCGTTCCAGCATCAGGGTGACGTTCTGCCCCACTTTCACATCGAGCGCCTTGGCCAGGTCGATGCCCAGCACGATGTTGTACGAACCTGGCGTGAGATCGTTGAAACTGCCCTGCTTCATCTGGCTCGCCACGCTGGAGACGGTGGCTTCCTGCTGCGGCAGCACCCCGCGCACGACGGACGGGCGCATGGTTTCGTCGTTGAGCAGCATGCCCTGGGTTTCCACGAACGGCGACACGGCCTTCACTTGCGGGTTGGCGTAGGCGGCGCGCTCCTGCGCCTGCCAGTTCGGCATGGAGCCGCTGGTATCGAACACCTCGACGTGGGCCAGCACCGACATCAGCCGGTCCGTGACCTCCTTCTGAAAGCCGTTCATGACGGACAGGACGACGATCAGGGCGGCCACGCCCAGGCCGATGCCGGCCACGGAAATGAGGGAGATGAAGGAAATGAAGCTGTTGCGGCCACTGCGTTTCCCGGCGCGCGTATAGCGCACGCCGACCTGCCACTCGAAGGGAAATTGTTTGATGATGCTCATGCGCTCCCGCGACAACGATGATATGCGAGCGCGCAGTGTGCCACATAATGGGCATTTCATGCATCAAGTCTGCGTGATCCATGTGTGAAACCGCGCACGCCGGCCCTATTTTGCCTCCTGCGCCAGGCCGAACACGGCCAGCAGCCGCCCTGCCAGCGCGTACTGGCGCATCTGCGCCACGGTCAGACGGTGCAGCTGGTCGCTGCGCCGCTGCTGTATCGTGAAATAGCTGTCGCGCGTCTGGATGACCTGCTGCAGGTTGCGCCGGCCCGCCTCATACTGGATGGTCCCGCCGCGCACGACGAAGGCCATCTTCTTTTCCTGTTCGTCGAGCAGGGCCAGGGTACGCTGCGCATTGGCGATGCGCGGCAGCATGCTGGCCAGGTCGGCGCGCGTGCCCTGCTCGGCGCGCGCCACGTCCGCCTCGGCCGCCTGGGCGCGGCTGATGCTCTCGTCGCGCTGCGCCAGGCTACCGCCGCCCAGCGGGAATTCCCAGGAAACGCCCACCGACCAGCCCCGCTGCTGGATGGTCGACGGCGGCGGCGTGGTCTTGTTATTGAGCAGATGGCTGACATTCAGGTCGATTTTCGGGGCCAAGGTGGCAGCCACGCCACGCACGCGCAGCTGGGCCGCCGCCGCCCGCTCGCGCGCGGCGCGCAACTGCGCGTGCTGCGTATCAGCATTCTCCAGGGCCTGCGCCGGCAGCGGCGCAAAGGCAAAATCGGCAAACTGCGCCACCGGTTCGAAGGCCAGCGCTTCGAGCTTGATGCGCGCCGCCTGCTGGTCCGTCAGCAAACCGTCGTGCACCAGTTCCGCGTCCAGCTGCGAACTTTGCGCCAATTCGCGGTCCACTTCCGACGCTTTGCCCAGTTCCGCCTGGCGCGTCACCTGCCGCACCAGCAGTGTCACGTCACGCAGGCGTTCCTGCGACTGCAGCAGGCTGCGTTCCAGGCGCTGCATGTCGAAATACGCTTCGGCCAGCTTTTCCGCGCTGTCCGCGCGTGCCCGTTCCACGTCGAAGGCGGCGCCCACCATCTCGCGCTCAGCCGCATCGAGTTCGGCGCGGTCGGCGCCGCCGTTGTAGACATTCCAGCGCACGCTCGCTTCCACCTGGTGCGTGCGGCGTTCCACGTCCAGGGTGCCGTCGAGGTCATTGCTGCGGCCCCGCGTCGCCTGCAGCGCCGCCGTCGGGAACAAACGCGAGCGGGCCTGCTTGTAGCGCGCTTCGGCGGTGGCCAGCGCCGCCTGCGCCGCGATCACCTGCGGATCGCGCGGCACGGCGCGGGCCAGCAAGGCCGGCAAGCCGCGCACGGACTGCGCCTGGAAAGCGGCCGGTGGCGCTGGTTGGGCGGCCGCGTTTGCGCAGGCGAATGCCATGAAAAGTAAAAAAGCACGCATCACCGCTCCTGCAGGGAAGACTGCAAGCCGCGCAGCACGGGCTTGAACACATATTGCAGCACCGAGCGGCGCCCCGTCAGGATGCCCACGTCGACGGGCATGCCGGGCGTAATCGGCAGCACCTTGCCGTGCGCCGTCAGCTGGCTGCGGTCGGTACTCAGCTGTACCTCGAAATACGGCTCGTTGCGTTCATCAGGAATCGCGTCGGCCCCCACGCGCACCACCTGCGCCTGCATGCGTCCATACGTGGTGGCGTCATACGCCAGCACATTGGCCGACGCGCGCTGCCCCACGTGGATAAAACCGATGTCCGACGGCTTGACGCGCACGGAGATCAGCATTTCCGAATCGGCGGGCACGATTTCCAGGATAGGTTTGCCCGGCTGCGCCACGCCGCCGACAGTTGCCACCAGTACGCGGTTGACGACGCCGTCGACGGGCGCCGTCACGTCGCGCCGGCTCACCTGGTCTTGCTGGCCCTTGACGGTGCTGGCCAGGGCGCCGGCCTTGGTTTCGTATTCGCTGCGCTGGGCGCCCCACTGGCCGCGCATGCGCGCTTCCACTTCGCCCGCCTGGGCCTGCGCCTCGGCCAGGGTGGCCGCCAGACGCGGCACGGACGCGCGCAGACTGTCGAGTTCCGTGCGCTGCTGCTGCACGCGCTGCTGCGCATTCAGGTAGTCGCCGCGCGAACCGGCGCCCTCCTTGAACAAACGCTCTTCGATCGACAGGCTTTCCAGGGCGATTTTGAGGCCCGTATCGAGTTGGGCGATGCGGCTGTGCGCCTCGGCCAGCTCGCCGCGCCGGCGCGTCACGCCTTCGTGCGCGGCCGCCGTGGCCGACGCGAATTCGCGCTGGCCGTCGCGCCACAACTGCGTTTCCTTGGCGATCAGCTCGGGCGCTTCCTGCTGCCATTCCGGCGCAAACCGGGGCCTACCGCCGGACAGCAGCGCGTCGAGGCGCGCCCTGCCCGCCAGCGCGGCCAGGCGATTCTGCACGCTGGCGCCCAGGTTGGCCTCGTACTGTGCCGTGTCCAGGCGCAGCAGCAAGTCGCCGCGCCGCACGCGCTGGCCCGGTTTCACCAGCATTTCGCGCACGATGCCCCCTTCCAGGCTTTGCACTTCCTGCAGATGCGACGGCGGCGTGATGGCGCCACGGCCATTCACGGACACGTCGAGCTGGGCGAAGGTGGCCCAGGCCAGGGTCAACACCAGCAGCACGGCGATCAGCGCCAGCATGCACAGAACAATGCGCTGCGGTTCGCGTTCCGGGTCCGGGTGGGCTGTTGGCAGCGGTCGGGCGTTCAGGGCGCTCATGCCGCCACTCCCTGTTCCGCCGCAGGCCTGGCCGCCTGGCTGTTCAACACGCGCATGACCTCATCGCGCGGGCCGTCGGCCACGATGCGTCCCTTGTCAAAGACGATCAGGCGGTCGACCAGCGCCAGCATGGCCATGCGGTGGGTGACCAGCACGATGGTCGTGTCTTTCAAGGTGCGCAGCCGGCCGATCAAGCGCTGCTCGGTGGCCGGGTCGAACATGCTGCTCGGTTCATCGAGCAGCAGCATCGGCGGTTTCGCGAGCAAGGCGCGGGCCATGGCCACGGCTTGCCGCTGGCCGCCGGACAGGCGTTCGCCCCGCTCGCCCACTTCCGTCGCCACGCCGTTGGGCAGCTGGGTAATGATGTCGTCGAGGCAGGCCAGGCGGATGGCGTCGAGCAGGCCCGCGTCGTCGGGCTGGCTGCGTCCCAGTTCGATGTTTTCGCGCAGGGTGCCGTGGAACAGGGTCACGTCCTGCGGCACATAGCCGATCTGGCGGCGCAGGCTCAAAGGTTCGAGCTGTGTGCTCGCCAGGTCGTCGAACAGCACGCTGCCGCTTTGCGGCCCGTACTGGTTCAACAGCAGGCGCAGCAAGGTGCTCTTGCCGGAACCGAGCTTGCCGATCACGCCGACCCGTTCGCCGGGGCGGATGTGCAGGTTGAGTTTATCGAGCAGCGGCGGCGAATTCGGGTAGGCAAAGCCCACGTCGCGAAACTCGATGCGCCCGGACAGGGGCGGCGCCTGCAGGCTGGCCGCGTCGTCATCGGTCGGCGCTTCCATGATTTTATTCAGAGCGTGGTAGGACAATTTGGTCTGCTCCCAGCGCATGATCAGGCCCGCGATCTGGCTCACGGGCGCCAGCGCGCGGCCTGTCAGCATGCTCACGGCGATGATCTGGCCCAGGGTCAGCAGGTGTTCGCCCATCAGCAAGGCGCCCGTGGCCACCACGGCCACGCCGGACAGGGCCAGCACGGCCGTGTTGATGTAATTGACGCGGCTGACGATTTCGCGCGTCTCGACGCTGTTGGCGGCGATGGCCACCGTCAGGCTCTCCCATTTGCGCCGGCTCCACGCTTCGGCGCCCAGCGCCTTGATGGTGTCGAGGCCATTCATGGTTTCAAACAGGTGCGCCGTGCGCTGCGCGCTTTCCTGCATCGAGGCGGCCACGTGGCGCGCCAGGGCCGCGCGCGAAGCAAAGGCCACCAGCAGCAAAATCGGGATGACGGCCAGGGGCACGAGCACGAGCCAGCCGCCCACCAGGGCGATCACCAGCAGGAACAGCAGCAGGA
Organism: Janthinobacterium sp. LS2A; assembly: GCF_036543145.1. NCBI lineage: Bacteria > Pseudomonadati > Pseudomonadota > Betaproteobacteria > Burkholderiales > Oxalobacteraceae > Janthinobacterium > Janthinobacterium sp. LS2A. Next base: position 436,229 of record NZ_JAZHPB010000001.1, on the reverse strand, counting down.
ACGGCAAGTCGCCCAGGGTCGTCAGGGTGGTCGAAGCAAAGAATTCGCGCACGGATTCGAAATCGCGCACGGTATTGGCCAGGGTGCCGCCAGAGGCCGGCCGGCTGGCCGCGCGCAGGCGCAAACACTGGGCAAAGATGTTCGACGACAGCGCCACGTCCATGCGGCGCGACGCCGTTTCCACCAGTTCGCCGCGCAACAGGCGCAGGGCCAGCTCGAAACCCGTCAGCACCACGACGGCGATCGTCAGCACCCACAGGCTGGACGTGGCATTGTTCGGGATCACGCGATCGTACACGGCCATCGCATAGAACGGCACCAGCGCGCCGATGATATTGAGCACCAGGGTGCCCAGCAAGGCCCAGCGGAAGACCCAGCGGTTGCGGTTGAAGACATCCCAGAACCAGCGCCCCGCCACCGGCATGCTGTAGAGCAGGCTGCGCTGGTCGAAAAACAGTACGGGCCGCACGGCCACCCAGCGTGCATCGGGCACTTCCTGCACCAGCGCGGCCGCGTCCAGCCAGGCGCTGCCGTCGATGCCGGGCACGTGGCATTCGTATTTGCCGTCAGCAATAGTCAGCACCACCAGCGCCTGCCCTTCCCCGTTGAGCAGCAAGGCCGGCATTTCCGTAGCGCGGCGCGGCTTGTCTGCAGGCAACGCTGTGCCGGCCAGGGTGGCTTGCGCCAGCGCCTGGTCGAGGAAATCGGCGGCGGCCGCTTCACCATGCGCGGTCACGCTGGCGCGCAGGCGCTCGGCCTGCACGGCCACGCCGAAAAAGCGCGCGAGGAAGACGATGGCGTCGGCGATGGTATCGGTGGACGCGCCGGCGGACGCGATGGAAGTATCGGGGGGTGGGGTCATGATGGATTCACAATAAAACGCTGCGGCGGGCCGGTCGGGCGCGCCGCAGCGGGAACGCTATCGCTTGCGCGATGAGCGATGAGTAATAATTAAATCAGCGCGGAAGCGCCCTTGCGGCGGCGCGCCATGAAGCCCAGCAGGCCCAGGCCCGCGACCAGCATGGCCCAGGTTTGCGCTTCCGGCACTGGCGACACGGAAAGCAGGGTTTGCGAAGCCGGGTTGACGCTGCTCAAGCTCGTATAGTTGTACAGGTTCTGGATGGCGCCATTGCCCGTGGCCACGCCCAGCATGGTGTTGGCCTGGCTGACGACGGCATTGCTCAGGCTTTTGAAGCGCAGGTCGCCCGTCAGCAGGTTCGTGTTGTCATTATTCAATTCCCACAGGGCCAGCTGGAAGGCAGCGGCGCTGTTGGCGCTGGTCGACACACTGGAGACGGACGAGGCGTAATAGCCTTCATACAGGCGTTTGACGGCATCGCTGGCGGCGAAGACGCCGCTGCTGTAGCTGTTCGAATTGTTGCTCAGTGCGACATGGGGATCGAGGCAAAACGCCAGGAAGGTGTTGCTGTCGTATTTGACTTCCCACAAGGTCGGCGAGATGGCGCTGCCCGAGCCGAAGGCGCCGCCGGTAGCCGTAAACAGGCTGACGCTGTGCGAATCGACGACTTGCAGGTTGGAGGCGGCCAGGGCGCTGCCGCTGGCCAGGGCGAACGTGGCGGCGGCGATGGCGCCGCGGACGAACAGGTGCATGGATTGTTTCATATTGGTTTCCCTATTTCTATTATCAAGTGTGGAAAAAGCGTGGAAAGCGCCGGCGCCCCGTGACGGGTGCGCCGGTGCGGCATTGCCGGGCAGGATTACGGGCCGGCAAGGGACATCAGGCAGCCATTTCCTGGGGCTGGACATTCGCGTGGGCCATGGCGCGGCGCAAGAGGTCGGCCATCTCGCACTGGGCCTGGGCTTCGGCAGCCGGGGCAGCCTGGGCGGCAGCGACCGTGTTGACCGTGCCGTCCTGGCCCAGCACCACATCGAGCGTGCTGTCGTCGCGCAGCAGGTCAGCCATGCTCGGCAAGGTCACGCCGGCGGCGGCCGCATCCTTGGCATCGACGTTGAAATACACATCCGTCATGTCGACCGTCTTGCCGTCGGCCAGGGTGGCGCTGCTGCGCTCGAGGTGCAGATTGCTGTTGGCGTCGAGGAAAGGCAGTTCCGTGTAGCTGACCGTCAGGCTGGCCACGCCGGCGTCGTGCAAGGACATCAGCTCGCCATCGTCCGTCACGCCGTTGCTGTTGGCGTCGCGCCAGATGCGCAGTTCCGCAAACTTGTCATCGTGCGCATCGACCACGCCGTCGCCGTTCGAGTCATGGCTGGACAGCTTGGCAAAGCCCGTGCCCTTCTCGTTGCCGCCGAACAGTTCGGAGATGTTGTCGATCTTGCCATTGCAATTGCTGTCGATGGCCAGCAAGCCGTCCTGGGCCGAGACCCAGCCCGTCTGGATCGCGCTGCCCGTGCCCAGCAAGTCGAAGCTGCCATGGAAGTCGGCGCGGGCGATCGTGTGCACGCCGTCACCGTTGAGGTCGATGACGATGGGCGTGATGGCCGCATCCCAGCTCATGTCGTTCTGGCCCGACGCCAGTTTCAGGATGTCCGTGTAGACCACGTTGCCCGTCGTGCCATTGCTGTTGACGTCCGAATCGATGTTATCGTTCGTGCCCACGTTCTTCGCGCCCCAGCGCCACGTATCCATGGCGTAGCCCGCGTGGTACACGCCCGACTTGTCGAATTTGAGCGAATAGCTGCCCGGATCGAGGTTGCTGAACAGGTAGTTGCCGTAGGCATTCGTGTAGGTGGTGGCCAGCAGCACGCCGCTGCCCGAGTACAGCTGCACCTTGATGTTGGCGATGCCCGCCTCGTTGTAGTCCTGCACGCCGTCATGGTCGGCGTCGCGCCACACCTTGTCGCCCAGGCTGGCCTTGCGGTAGATGCCAGCATCCCAGCTCATGTCGTTCTGGCCTGCGGCCAGGTTGATCAGGCCCGAGCGCCCCGTGCTGACATCGACGTCGGAATCGGCCGTGTCAACGCCCACATTGGCCTTGGTGTAGTAAAAGCCCGATGGACGGATGACTTCCACCTTGTAGCTGCCGGCCGCCAGTTCGCTGAACAAGTAATTGCCGCTGGCATTCGTCGTCGTCGTGGCGATGACCTGGTTGTACGCATTGAGCAGGTTGACTTTCACCCCCGCCACGCCCAGTTCGCCCGCCTCCTGCACGCCGTTGTAGTTCTTGTCTTCCCATACGCGGTCGCCGATGGATGCCGTGTTCAGTTTCACCAGGCCCGCATCCCAGTCCAGCTGCACGTCGCCCGACTTCAGGGTGGTCCACGTGGTGGTGAAGCCGGTGGCCGGATTAACGTCCGAATCGGTGGCGTAACCGCCGATATCGGCCTTGGTGAAGCCGTAGCCGGCCGGCGGCACGAAGCCCAGATAGTAATTGCCTGGCACCAGGTTGCTGAACAGATAATTGCCGCTGGCATCCGTGGTGGCGCTGGCCACGACGGCACCTTGCGCGTTGTACAGGTTGACTTTCACCCCACAAACGCCCGCCTCGCCCGCATCCTGCGTGCCGTTGCCGTTCGCGTCGAACCACACGCGGTCGCCGATGGACGCCGTCTTGTACAGGCCGGCATCGAGATCCCTGTAGTTCTGGCCGGCGGCCACCGTCACCTGGCCGCTGTTGCCCAGCGTATTGATGTCGCTGTCGAGCGCATCGTTGCCGCCCGCGTCCTTGACCGTCGTCAGATAGCCGGCTGGGGCGACGACGGCGATCGAATACGTGCCAGGATCGACATTGAAGTTGTAATAGCCGGTGGCGTCCGTCAAGGTCGAACCGATCACGCTGCCGGCCGCGTTTTTCAGCTGCACGGTGACGCCGACTATGCCGGACTCGCCCGCATCCTGGATGCCGTTCGCGTTGCTGTCGTGCCAGACCCGATCGCCCAGGGTGGCTGGCAAGGCGACGATGCCGGCGTCCACGCTGTGATTGCTGTCGCCCGAGGCCAGCAGCACTTGGGCCGTGCGGCCGTCGGCATTGGCGTCCGAGTCACGCTGACCGTCGCCGCCCTGGTCCTGGCCCGTGAAGGCGTAGCCGGATGGCAAGGTGGTTTTGTCGAACTGCACGCTGTAAGCGCCTGGTTTCAGGTTCGTGAACAGATAGTTGCCATTTGCGTCCGTGATGAGCGGGCTGCCGACGGCGTTGCCCGACGCATCGAGCAAGGTCACTTTCACGCCTGCGGCGCCCGCTTCACCCGCATCCTGCACGCCATTCTTGTTCGTATCGAACCAGACGCGGTCGCCCAGCTCGGCCGTGCGGTACAGGCCCGCATCGAGGGTCAAATTGGTCTCGCCCGGCGCCAGGGTGACGGGCGCCATCTTGCCGGCCGCATCGATATTGCTGTCCTTGGCCGTGTCGCCGCCCTGGTTCGCCGCCGTCGGCACGTAGCCGGCGGGCGCCACCACGGTCACTGAATAGGTACCGGGATTGACGTCGAAGTGGTAGCCGCCGCTGGCGTCCGTCGTGGTGGAGGCCACCACATTGCCGGCCGTATCCTTCAGTTGCACGACGACATTGGCGATGCCCGCCTCGCCCGCGTCTTGCACGCCGTTGGCGTTCTTGTCTTCCCACACGAAGTCGCCAAGGTGGGCCATCGGCACCTTGAAGGTCAGGTAATGGGGCGCCAGGCTCAGGTCTTGCGCATTGCAGCCGTCCATGCCGCCATCATCGCGCACCTTGAAACCGAGGTCGAAGTCGCCGGCCACGGTCTGGCTGGGCACGAAGACCAGGTGGCCCGCGCGGATATCGTCGATGGAGACCTCCGTGCCCACCGCCACGGCCACGCCGTTGAGCAAGACCTGGCCCGCCGTGGTGGTATTCGTGATGACGATGGACTTGAAGCCATCGTGCTCGACGTCGTCGTGGAAGCCGAAATCGCTTTCGCTCAGCACGACGCTGGCACCGTCGGCCAGAGTGAAGGTCTTGTCGGCCGCATCGGGCGCATCATTGACGGGATCGATGATGACTTGCAGGCTCAGCTGGACGATATCGCCATTGCCCTTGTCGATCGTCACCTGGATGGTCGAGAAGCTGCCATTGTAGTTGGCGGCCCAGTCGCCGGGACGCACGTACACGGTGTCCGCGTCAAGCATGCCGAACAGCGGCGTGTTCTCCGTCGATTCCGTATCGTCCGGCAACAAAACCGTGAAATTCTTGATATTCAGTTCGCCTTGCACCGAGTAGCCGGCCTGGATCAGCAGGTCGCGGATATCGAAATTCTTGTTGATGTCTTCGCAGACGTGGACCGTGGTCGACAGGTTGTAGGTAGTCATGCGGCCTCCTGACGGCATGCCACGGCGGCGGCAGGAGCGGAAATACGGAGGGCCAGGGCGCGATCAGCCTGGCCGTGCAAAGCGGCGAATGTATACATAGGTGGGCTTCCAAGAAGGGACTTGTTTAAAAATGAAGCCGGCAGATCTTGTATACAGTTTCGAGGGACACAGGAGCCAGACGACGCAACCACGCAGCAGGGGGTGATTGTCTTTCTAATATTTAAGTTGTCGCAATTATATCCACTATATTTTCAAAAGCAAATTAATTTCCATCAATATCAATAAAATTTTTATAATTTTTTCGCATTTCCGGCGCGTCCGGTGTTGCCATCACGGCCCTGAAAATAGATGCGCCTTCTCGGCCCCCACCACAATCGCCTACAATCTCGGGATGAATCAACTTACCCTCGTCCTGCCCTTCGCCTTGCCCACTGCCGAACTGGCTGCCGACCTGCTCAAGGTCTTGCAGGCGCCCGCGCTGGCGGCACTGCTGTCGCGCACATCCACTTGCAATTTAGAAAATTTTGACAACGCCAACCGCCTGCTGCCGCACGAAGCGTGGCTGGCGCACGCCTTGACCCTGTCGCCCGCGCCCAACGGCGAGGCGGCGCAATCGGCTTTTGCCGCCCAGTCCATGCGCGGCTACGGCCTCGTGCCGGAACCGGGCGCGCGCTACTTCCTGCTGCATCCAGCCCACCTGGCCATCGCCCGCAGCCATATCAGCCTGGAAGACTTGCGCCAGCTCAAGCTGAGCGAGGCCGATGGCCGCGCCCTGTTCGACATTGCGGCTCCGTATTTCGACGAGATCGGCCAGCCCCTCGCGTATGGCGACGCGGGCACCTGGTTCATGCGCGCCGACGCCTGGTCCGACTTGCAGTGCGCCACGCCTGACGCCGCCACCACGCAAGACTTGTCCGTGTGGATGCCCGAAGGCGAGCACGCGCGCGCCGCGCGCCGCCTGCAAAATGAAGTGCAGATGCTGTGGCATGAACATCCCGTCAATGCGGCGCGCGAGGAGCGGGGCTTGAAAGCCATCAACTCCTTCTGGATCTGGGGCGGCAGCCTGGCCACGGCGGCATCTGCATCGGCGCGCTGCGCGGCCAGCCTGCATACGCAGGACGCACCGGGCTGGCTGGCCGCGCTGGCGGAACCGGCGCAGCGCGATGCCAGTCCAAACAGTGTGCTGGCCAGCACACAGGACGCAATCGTCGTGCTCGGCGGCCTGACCGAAGCGGCGCAGGCCCAGGAATGGGGCATGTGGCTGCAGCAGTTGCAAGCGCTGGAAGCGGACTGGTTCGCGCCCCTGCTGGCGGCCCTCAAGGATGGCCGCCTGGGCCAGTTGCGCCTGGTGCTGAGCCACCGCGACGCCTGGCTGGACTGCACCACCAGCAAGAACGCGCAGCGCAAATTCTGGCGCGCGATTACCCTGAACAAGTTGAAAGCATCATGACCCGTACCCGCATCGCCACCCGTCCCTGTCCCTACCGCGAATCCGAATTGCTGCGCCAGGGCGGCATCCACCCCGTGCTGGCCCGCTTGTACGCGTCGCGCGGCCTGTCCGACGCGAAAGAACTCTCGATCGAGCCGAAAGACTTGATACCGCCGTCCGGCTTGCTGCACATCGGCGCGGCCGGTGTCTTCCTGGCCGACGCGATTGCCGCCAAGAAGCGCATGGTCATCGTCGCCGACTACGATTGCGACGGCGCCACCGCCTGCGCCGTGGCCATACGCGGCTTGCGCGCCATGGGCGCCGACGTCGACTTCATCGTGCCCAACCGCTTTGAGTATGGCTATGGCCTGACGCCGGAAATCGTCGAACTGACGGCGCGCGAAAAGTCGCCCGACATCATCATCACCGTCGACAACGGCATCGCCAGCATCGACGGCGTGGCCGAAGCGAACCGGCGCGGCATCCAGGTGGTCGTCACCGACCACCATTTGCCGGCCGACACCCTGCCCGACGCGGCCGTCATCGTCAACCCGAACCAGCCCGCCTGCGGTTTCCCTTCCAAGCATCTGGCGGGCGTGGGGGTCGTGTTCTACGTCTTGCTGGCCCTGCGCGCGGAAATGCGCCGGCGCGGCCTCTTTGATGCGCAAACGCAACCCAAGCTCGACAACCTGCTCGACCTGGTGGCGCTGGGCACGGTGGCCGACGTCGTGCGCCTCGATACCAACAACCGCATCCTCGTCGCGCAAGGTCTCAAACGCATGCGCAAGGGCCATATGCACGCGGGCGTGGCGGCCCTGTTCCGCGTGGCGGGCCGCGAAGCGCGCAGCGCCACGCCGTTCGACCTGGGCTTTGCCCTGGGACCGCGCCTGAATGCGGCCGGCCGCTTGCAAGACATGTCGCTGGGCATCGAATGCCTGGTCACGGACGACGAAGGCCGCGCCTGGGCGCTGGCGCAGCAATTGAACGACATCAATCTGAAGCGCCGCGAGATCGAAGCGGAAATGCAGGATACGGCCCTGCTGCACCTCGACGCTTTCGAGCCGGCCAACAGCAGCACCATCAGCGTCTTCGATGAATCATGGCACCAGGGCGTGATCGGCATCGTGGCCTCGCGCCTGAAGGAAAAGTTCTACCGCCCGACCATCACGTTTGCGCCGGGCGCGGACGGCTGGATCAAGGGCTCCGGACGCTCGATTCCCGGCTTCCACTTGCGCGACGCGCTCGACCTCGTGTCGAAACGGGCGCCGAGCCTGATCGACAAGTTCGGCGGCCACGCCATGGCGGCGGGCTTGACCATCCGCGCCGACGCCTTCGACGCGTTTTCCAAGGCCTTCGAAGCCGTGGGCCAGGCCTGGCTGAGCCAGCAACAGCTGGAACGGGTGGTGGAAACGGACGGCCCGCTGGAAGACGCCTATTACACGACGGCCTTCATCGAGCTGATGGATGGCCAGGTGTGGGGCCAGGGCTTCGCCCCGCCCGTCTTCTGCGACGAATTCCGCGTCGTCAGCCAGCGCATCCTCAAAGAGCGCCATCTGAAACTGCTGCTGGAAAAGAACGGCGTGCGTTTTGACGCCATCTGGTTCGGGCATACGGATGCCTTGGGCGAACGCACGAGGGTCGCGTTCAGACTCGATGCGAATGAATACAATGGCACGACAAAAGTGCAATTGATGGTGGAGCATGCGGAGCCTGTCTGATGGCACCTGAAAGCAACACCATGTTGACCGGCCTGAACCACCTCACCCTGTCCGTGCGCGACCTGGCGCGCAGCGTCGCCTTTTACCGCGAGACCCTGGGCCTGCGTCTGCATGCGCGCTGGGACAGGGGCGCGTATCTGTCGGCCGGGGAGCTGTGGCTATGCCTGTCGCTTGACGGGCAGGACACGCCTGTGCTGGCCAGCCCCGGCTACACGCATTACGCGTTTTCCATCGCGTCCGCCGACTTCGCCCCGTTTGCCGCCCGCCTGCGCGCCGCCGGCGTGCCCGAATGGCAGCAAAACCGCAGCGCCGGCGATTCCCTGTATTTTCTCGATCCGGACGGCCATCAGCTGGAAGCCCATGCGGGCAGCTTGGCGCAGCGGTTGGCAGCCTGCCGGGCGGCGCCCTATGCTGGCATGCAATTCTTTGACGGCTAAGGGTATAGGCGCGCACATTTGGACGAGGACAGCACAAATTCCCGAAAAGGAGTAATATTATTCCATAAAAGGAGTTCATCATGAATCTTGCCTACGCCTACCCCAAGAGCCGCTTCGAACCGGCCGTGCTCGTCGACCTGAACGCCAAAGCCGAGCGCGAGCGATTGTCGCAGGCGGCCTTGAAGGGCTTTTTCAAGCTGGCCACCGCCTGGAAACTGCGCGACGACGATGCGCGCGAATTACTGGGCGGCCTGTCCAGCAGCGCCTATTACGAGTGGAAGAAACACCCGGACCGCGTGCTGGAAGTGGACCGTATCACGCGCATTTCCTACTTGCTGGGCATTTATAAAGCCCTGCACATCCTGTATGGCGACAAGCTGGCCGACGAATGGGTGAGTTTGCCCAACAAGAATCCCGTGTTTGGCGGCCGCACACCCCTGTCGCAGATGCTGGCCGGCGGCTTGCTGGCCATGCAGACGGTGCGCAAGCTGCTCGACGCGCGCCGCGGAGGACTGTAATTGTGCCTACAGCCCCGAATACCCACCTGCCGCCGCTGGCCGCGCTGCGCCAGATCGACACTTGCCGGTTGATTCCATCGCGCTTCGCCGACATGGAAGACTCCGTACTGGCGCCGCTGGCCGAGGATGACGATCACCTGCGCGAACTGTTCGAACTCGATAACGCGACCAACGCGCGACTGGTCGCCGAGTATGGCGGCGCGCCAGGAATTGGCGTGGACGAACTGGTTTTTGGCGTGCCACACTTTCGCATCATCAACGCCGCGTACACCTATGCCCGGCCGGAAGGAGCACGCTTCAACGATGGCGAACGGGGCGCTTGGTATTGCGCCTTCGACATGAAAACGGCGCTGGCCGAGATCATTTTCCACAAGACCGTGGAATACCAGGAAATCGACTATTTCGGCGACAGCGTCAGCTACCAGTCGCTGCTGGCCGATTTCTCCGCCAGCTTCCACGACTTGCGCGGCCAGGAGCGCTATGCGGCCTGCCTCGACCCGGCCAGCTACATCGCCTCGCAAGACCTGGCCGCCATCCTGCTCGAGGCCGGTTCCATGGGCATCATCTTCCCCAGCACGCGGCTGGCGGGCGGCACCAACCTGGCCTGCTTCCGCCCTGCTCTGGTCGGCAATGTTCGCAAAGGCACCGCCTATCGGTTAACATGGCGGGGTACGCCGATACCGCACGTGGAAGCCCTCCCAGGCAAATAAACCGCGCGCATCGGCACCCGACTCACCGCAACCTGATCTCACATGCAAACCAATCCTGAAAAAGACACCGAACTGCGCCTCAAAGTCAACAGCGAAACGGCCCGCCTGGCCTGGAGCGAACTGGAAAAGCACTTCGCCCAAGGCAACGTCGTCTGGGTCGCCAACGAGCTGGACCTGGTCGAAGTAGCCGTGCGCATCTCGCACGACGACAAGGCCACCATCACGCAATGGATGGCCGATGGCAAGGTAGCCAAAGTCTCCGACCAGCAGGCGCTGGACTGGCAGGCAGCCGACGCGGCGCTATGGGCCGTCGTCGTCAGCCCGTTTATTCTGGTGCAGCAGGAAAAGCCCACCAAACACTGACGCTGACAGGCTGCGCCAGAAACCAGGAAAATATGCGACCAACTAAATTCGGTACGTAATTTGGTCATACGGTGCTATCATCGGCCTGCCAATTTATGGAGGTGAGTATGAATTTTCTAAACATTCAGCCAATTAGTTACTTGAAGACCAACACCAGCGACGTGGTCAAACAGGTACTGGAGACTCATGACCCGGTAGCCATCACGGTAAATGGCAGAGTTCAGGCAGTTGTGCTAGACCCCGTTAGCTATCAAAAGACCCAAGATCAGCTTGCCATGCTCCGCATCCTTGCTCTCGGCCGCAAGCAGATTGAGCAAGGTAAAGTCATCGGTCATGATGACGTTGTGGCCCTTCTGGAAGCTGAAGACGACGACAACTGATTACGCAAATGAAAATCATTTGGACTCAATACGCCCTGAACGATTTACAGGACATTCGCTCCTATCTGAAGCAGAGCGAATCCCTTGCTTTTGCCAGGAAGGTGACACAAGAGATTCTGGCTGAAGTCAGTTCTCTCAAAGATTGGAACATTAAAGGTAGCTTTGTTCCTGAACTTGAAGACCTTCACTTGACGACTCACCGCCAACTGTTGGCCGGCCAGAATCGTATCATCATCGAGTACGGACATAACGATATCGTCTATATTCATATGATTGCCCATACCAACCGTGACCTGGAAGCATTGATTCGCCATCGTCTGCTCAATTCGTAGCCGGCAAGTCCTGCCAGGCACACGGCTGTATTGGATTTGACAATGCGCAGCAAGCGCATTGTCAGGCCATCATCAATGCCCTCCCCCCAAATACGCCGCGATCACCTTCGGATCGGTTTTCAGGCTTTCCGCCGGGCCGTGCACGGAAATGCTGCCGTTTTCCAGCACATAGCCGTAATCGGCCACGTTCAGGGCGGCGGCGGCGAATTGCTCGACCAGCAACATGGTCACGCCTTCGGCCTTTAAGCGCGTGATGATGCGGAAGACTTCTTCCACCAGAATCGGCGCCAGGCCCATCGACGGCTCGTCCAGCAGGATCACTTCCGGGTTCAGCATCACGGCGCGGGCCATGGCCAGCATCTGCTGCTCGCCGCCCGACAAGGTGCCGGCCAGCTGGTCGCGCCGCTCCTTCAGGCGGGGGAACAGCTCCAGTGCCTTGTCCAGGTCGCGCTTGATATCGCCTTTCGGGCGCGCCCGTGTAAAGCGGGGAAAGGCGCCCAGCAGCAGGTTGTCCGTCACCGACATTGAGGCGAACACCCTCCGGCCTTCCGGCGAATGGGCCAGGCCCGCGCGCGCGATCTTGTGCGAATCGAGGCCCGTGACGTCCTTGCCGCCCAGGGTGACGGTGCCCGATTTCGGCTTCAGCATGCCGGAAATGGCGCGCATGGTAGTGGTCTTGCCGGCCCCGTTCGAGCCGATCAGCGTCACCAGCTTGCCCTTCGGGACGTCGAGCGAAATGCCGTGCAGGACTTCGACTTTGCCGTAGGCGGCGTGCAGATTACTAATGGTCAGCATGGTCTTCCTCTCAGTGCGCCGCTGGCGCCAGGGTTTCGGCGCTGCCGCCCAGGTAGGCTTCGATCACTTTCGGGTCGCTCTGGACAAGCGCGGGTGCGCCTTCGGCGATCTTCTGGCCGAAGTCCAGCACCGTCACCACGTCCGACAGTGCCATCACCACGTCCATGTGGTGCTCGATCAGGATGATGGTGATGCCGTGCTCGCGGATCTTGCGGATGATGGCCATCAGCTCCTTGATGTCGGGCGCCGTCAAGCCGGCCGCCGGTTCATCGAGCAGCAGCAAACGCGGGTTGAGACCCAGCGCGCGGCCGATTTCCAGCAGCCGCTGCTTGCCATACGGCAGATTGCGCGCCTCTTCGTTGGCCAGGTCGGCCAGGCCCACGAATTCGAGGATGCTGGCGGCCCGCTCGCGCGCGGCCGTCTCTTCGCGCTTGTAGCGCGGCGTATGCAGCATCACGTCGAGCACGTTCGACTTGAAGGTGTTGTGCAGGCCCACCAGCACGTTCTCGGTGGCCGTCATCTCGCCGAACAGCTGCACGTTCTGGAAGGTACGCGCCACGCCGCCCAGCGCGATCTCGGATGGCGTGCGGCCGGAGATCACGGCGCCGGCAAATTCCACCTTGCCCGCCGTCGGCTTGTAGATCCCCGTGAGCACATTCATCATCGTGCTCTTGCCCGAGCCGTTCGGCCCGATCAAGCCGTGCACGGAGCCTTGCGTGACGTTCAGGTCCACCTGGTTCAGCGCTTTCAGGCCGCCGAACTGCATCAGGGCCTGGTCCACGCGCAGCAGGGTCGCGCCCTGCTGCCCGCCCTGGGCGTGGTCGAACGGCGCCACGCCGTGGGAAGCGACGGCTTGCACATGGCGCCGGCCCTTGCCGATAAAGCTCATCAGGAAACCCACGATGCCGTCCTGCAGGTAGTACACGACGAACAGGGTCATCAAACCGAAGATGGTCAGGCGCCAGTCGACCATGTTCTCCAGCTTGTAGGAAAACGCGGCCAGGCCGATGGTGGCCACCAGGGGCACGATCACGCCGCGCAAGGTGGAGCGCTTTTTCGCCAGCATGAAGGCGGAACCGATCACGCCCAGCACGGCGGCGCCGACGGCGATCTTGCGGAACAATTCGATGTCCGACAAGAGGCTGGGTAGCATGACGACGATCAGGGCGCCGATCAGCGCGCCCGAACGGGTCTTGCGTCCGCCCATGATGACGGCCAGCAGGAACAATATCGTCAGCTCGAAGTTGTAGGTATTGGGCGAGATATATTCTTCCGAATACGCATACAGGCTGCCGGCCAGGCCCGCGAAACCGGCGCTGATGACGAAGGCGTACACCTTGTAGCGGTACACGGACACGCCCATGCAATCCGAAGCGATGGGGCTGTCGCGCAAGGCTTCGAACGCGCGGCCCAGGTTTGATTTCAAAATGCGGTGCACCACCACCAGCGAGATCACCAGCAGCGCGGCGACCATGTAGTAGTACTCCACCTCCGTCAGTTTGTGGCCGAACAGGACAGGCTTGTGGATCTTGATGCCCATCGGCCCTTCCGTCAGGAAGCTCATTTCATTGATCAGGATTTGCACGATGGTGCCGAAGGCCAGGGTCACCATGGCCAGGTACGGGCCCGTCACGCGCAGGGCCGGCAAGGCCAGGATGGCGCCAAACACGGCCGCGCCCAGGATGCTGGCGGGGATGGCCAGCCAGAACGACACGCCCAGCTTGAACACCAGCACGCCCGTGACGTACGAACCGATGCCGAACAGGCCCGCGTGGCCCAGCGACACCTGCCCCGTGTAGCCGACGACGATATCGAGGCCGAACAGCAGGATGGCGTAGATCAGGATGGTCTCGGCCAGGTGGATGTAATACGGGTTCGGGATGACGATGGGGAACAGCGCGAGCGCGGCCAGTCCCGCCGCGCTCAGCGCCAGCATGGTGATTTTCTTGTTCATGTCGTCCTCAGACTTTCTTGATCGCGGCTTTGCCGAACAGGCCGGACGGCTTGACGGCCAGCACCAGCAGCAGCAACAGCAGGCCAGGCACTTCCTTGTAGCCGGTGGAGATGTAGTAGCCGGTGGTCGTTTCCGCGATGCCCAGGATCAGGCCACCAACGATGGCGCCCACGCCCGACGTCAGGCCGCCGATGATGGCCACGGCAAACGCTTTCAAGCCCAGCGACGCGCCCATGGTGGCTCCCGTCAAGGTCAGTGGCGCCACCAGCACACCCGCAAAGGCGGCCGTGGCCGACGACAGCGCGTAGGAAAACGTGATGACCATGCCCGTGTTGATGCCCATCAGGCCGGCCGCGTCGCGGTCGTTGGCGGTCGCCACCACGGCCTTGCCGTAGATCGATTTGCGGTTGAATACTTCGACGGCCAGCATGATGGCCAGCGCGCCGACGATGACGGCCACCTGCATCTGCTGCACGTTGGCGCCAAACACCTGGAACGGCGCGGCCGACAACGGCGACGGGAACATCAGGTCATCCTTGCCCCAGATGTTTTCCGCCACGTTCTTGAAAATGATGGCCAGCGCAATGGTCGACATGATCCAGCCGAATTCGGACTTGATCTTGATGGCGGGCCGCACGCCTATCCACTCGACGAACACGCCCTGCAAGGCGCCGAAGACGATGACAATGGGTATCATCAACAGATAGCTCATGTACGGGCCGCCGTGGATGGTGCCCACCAGGGAAAGGCCCACGAGCGCGCCCAGCATCAGGGATTCGCCCTGGCCGAAATTGAGGGTGCCGGAAGTGGCGAAGGTCAGCTGGTAGCCGAAGGCGATGACGGCATAGATCATGCCCAACGCGATGCCGCTGAAGACGAGCTGCAGGAAGATTTCCATGGTATTCCCCGGAAGACGAACGATGAAAAAATGGCCAGTCCTGATTCCTCAAGGCTGGCCACTGCGCGGCGAATGTCTGCCCGGCTTATTTCGCGAGGACGACTTTGCCGTCCTTGACTTCACCGAAGACTGTCAGCTCGGCCGTGATCGCTTCATGGTTGGTTTTGCTGAACGGTTTGTTGTAGGTGGTGACGGCGCCTTCCACTTTTTCATTCAGGTTTTCCAGCGCGGCGCGCACTTTCGGGCCGTCCGTGCCGCCTGCCTGCTTGAAGGCGGCTGCCAGCAGGTAGATGGAATCGTAGCCTTGCGCGGCCGAGACGGCCGATGGCATGCGTCCGCCCGATGGCTTGTAGGCGGCCACGTAGGCATCAATGAAGGCCTTGCGCTTCGGCGTGCTGGCATCCTGGATGAAGGTTTGCGGCATGCGCGTGCCATTGCCGTTTTTGCCCGCGTTGTCGATGAAGTTACCCATGGCCAGGGTCCAGCTGCCGATCAGCGGTACTTTCCAGCCCAGTTTTTCCATGCCGTTGGCGATCTGCGCCAGTTCCGGGCCGATGCCGTAGGTCAGCACGACTTCCGCCCCCGCCTGCTTGGCTTTCAGCAGCTGGGCCGTCATGTCGACGTCCTTGATGTTGTATTTTTCAACGACGACGGGCTTGATGCCCTTCTTGTCGAGCGCCTTTTCCAGGTCTTCACGGCCCAGCTGGCCATAGTTGGTGGAGTCGGCCAGGATCGCCACTTTCTTGAACTTGCGGTTCTCGATCGCCTCATGCACGATCATGCCGGACTGGATGGTGTCATTGGCCGCATTGCGGAAGACGTAGTTTTCCGGCTGGTCGGCGAATTGCTTGGTGACGATGGAACCCGTCGCCACATTGTTCATGACGGGAATTTTCGCTTCCTGGTAGAAGCGCTGCGATGCGAGGGCCACGCCCGTGTTGATATAGCCGACGGTGGCGGCGACCTTTTCCTTGTTGATGAGCTCTTGGGCGATCTGCACGCCGCGTTCATTCTTTGCTTCGTCATCACGCTCGATCAGCAGCAAGGAACGACCCAGCACGCCACCCTTGGCATTGATTTCAGCCACGGCCAGCTTGACGCCGTCGCGCATCGACACGCCCATCGGCGCGGAACCGCCCGTGAACGGACCGGACACGCCGATCTTGATGGGGTCGGCTGCGACTGCCGCCTGCGAGAAACCCAAAACCAAACTTGCTACGAGCAATTTCTGTTTCAAATTCATTGTCATCTCCTCTGTTACAACGTTTTTAATGCCACTTATTTTTATTGTCGTACGCTGGATAACCGCCCCATCGATAAATCATTGTAGGTGAGTAAACATGCCCCAGCAACAACTACATATGACGCGTCGCAACATGCGAAAAAGACCAGATTGCTGGCCCGATGTCAGTCTTTTGTAAGGAAAATATGGCGCAAATTGACACAGCTGCTGCACATTGACACACAGTACAGGTATCTGATCTGCGTCAAAGTATGGTGAGGCAATGGTGATATGGTCATTGAACCAGGGTCAACCGGCCATGGCGGCAATCCCTTCCTTACCATGGAGAACCTATGCGCCAGCCCATGACAACCATCTGCGCCTGCCTGCTGATCGGCGGCATCAGTAGCGCCTGCAAGAACTTCACGCCGGTCGACAAGTTCGCGGGACAGACGGTGGCGGTAACGGAAGTATTCAAACCCATGCTGACGCACTCCATGAGCAGTTGCACCAATAATGTACGGCGCAACAGCATCATCACCGACCGCCCCTACGTTGCGCAGGAAACGGAGCAGGACCTGCTCCGGCGCTGCAAGGACTATGCAGCCCAGTTGGCGGGTACGGCCGAACTGAACGATGTATTGAAACGCTACGCGGAAGTACTTGCCGCACTGGCCAACGACAAGCTGGCAAACTACAAGGAAGAGATCGGCGCCCTTGGCGGTTCGCTGGGCGCCTTGCAGCAGTCCAGCGGCATGACGCCGGTGCTCAACGCCGACCAACTGGACAAAGTCACGCGCCTGAGCGCGCTGATCAGCCAAATCGTGACGCAGCACAGACAGCAGTCGGGCATCAACGAACTGCTGGCGCGCGAAGAAGATATTTATATCATCAGCAATGCGCTGAAAAAATATGCGCAGCAAAACTACCAGGCCAATCTGCACGACGAGAGCCTGACGCTGGCGTCCCTGAACCGCTCGCTCGACAATGCCGCCGGCAGGGAGCCCGTTGCCAGCAACTATCTGAAAGCCAAGCTCTACCTGGACGGACGGCAACTGCAGGAGCGTGGCAAGGTCATCGACGCCTATATTGCCGCCATGACCGAATTGCAGAACAGTCTGAGCACCTTGCGCGCCAAGTCCATGAAAGACCCGGCATTGGAGCGCCAACTGGACACCTTTGCCAAGCAGGTCGATACCCTGCAAAAGCAGGCAAGCCATTATTCCCCCTCACCCTGGTAGGAGTAAAACATGGGCAACGCTATCGCACTCGATGAAAAACAAACCACGGAAATCGCCGACAAGCTGGCACAGGCCTCAAACCAGGTACTGGAGCTGCGCATCGCGCTGACCGACCGCACGCCGCCAACGCCGTCAGCCGTGCTGCAGGATCTCAAGCAATATGAAAGCCACCTGGACCAGATGGTGTCCTTTTTCCGCGCCCATGGCATCTACCTGATTAACCAGGGCGCGCAGCAGGCATTGGCCAATGTGAACTCGGCCATCGAGCAGGGCAGGAAAACCGTCGCCGACATCCAGCACACGCACGCGGCCATCAAGGCAGCGGCAGGCCTGCTGGACCTAGCTGCCGCCCTGCTGTCACGCAACCCGCTGGCCATTGCCGAGGCGGCGAACAGCCTGCGGACCTGACCTGGGGGGGCCGTTACGGCTCGGCGGCCCGATGCCCCATAGCATGCGTCGCCATCTTCAGATACAGGAACGACTGCTCCTCGTTGTGCGCATAACCCATCTGCCCCTCGGCCAGGGCCACGGATTTCTGCTGCAGCGCTTCCGGGTAGTCGAGGTCGCAGGCGGCGTCGAGCCAGTAGCGCGCCCGGGCTTCGTCGCTATCGAGCAGCATGTTCGCCACGATGAACATGGCCGGCGCCACGCCACGTTGGGCGGCCTGTTCCAGCCAGCGCAGCGCGGCGGCGCCGTCCTGCGGGCCGCCCATGCCGTTCTTGTGCATCAGGCCCAGGTAATACGCAGCCGGACCGCTACCCTGCCCCGCAGCCTGTTCGAACAGGGTCCGCGCCTGCGGATGGGACGCCTCACCCGCGCGCATCAGGACCTTGGCCAGGGCCGTGACATCGGGGGCGGCCGCACCGGGCGACGCCAACGCCGCGGCCAGCAGCAAGTTTGCCAGCATCATTTCGACAGGTCGAGCTGGTACAGCGCAAAGCCCTTGCCAGTGCCGTCGTCAACCTTCAGCTGAGTGACGTTGTCGATGCCGGCCGCTTTCGCCAGGTCGATCACGTTTGGCGCCGAATGGAAGACCACGGGGCCTTTCGTAGCCACCTTGGCGAAGCGCCAGCTGCGCGCCGAGCCGTTTTTCGCGCGTGTCAGGTTTTTCTGCTGCGTGACGTAAGCGATCAGGAGCTCACGGTTGTTGTCGGGCGAGGCCACCACCGTCTTGCTGCCATCGAGGCCGGGGAAGTTGCCGCCGCCGCTGGCGCGGTAGTTATTCGTCGCGATCAAAAATTCCTGGCTGGCGTCCACCGGTTTGCCCTTGTAGCTGAGGCCCTTGATGCGCTGGCCGGGCTTTTGCGTGACGTCGATCTGGTAGCGCACGTCGGCGCTGGTGAGCGCGTCGAAGTTGTAGCTCGGATGGGCCGTATTGACCAATTCCTGCGCTTCCAGCTTGTTCGGGTCGATGGTATTGAAGCGCTGCGCCGACTGTTCCAGCCAGGCTTTCAGGTCCGCGCCATTCATCTTCACGCCGTACAGCGCGTTCGGGTACAGGTACAAATCAGCCGCGTTATTCAGCGCCACATTGCCCGCCTTGACGTCCGTGTAGTCGGACACGCCGGCCGAGCCGCTCTTGAACGGGGACGACATCGACAGCACGGGCAGGTGCGCGTACTGCGGCAAATTCGCTTTGACGTAGGCAGCCAGATAGCCCGTTTGCGCCTGGTTCACCACCTCGATGGCGCTCACGTCGCCCACGTCGGCAAAATACGTCGACATGCGGAAGTCCGTGGCGCCCACGGGCGTCTGCACGTAAGCAATCGTCGCCGCGTGTTCCTCGGCCACCAGCTTGGCGATGGCCGCATCGGGCTGGACGTAACTCTTGTCCGCGTTCTGGATGCCGCGCGCTTCCACCGTCGTGGCGCTCTTGTCGACGACCCACTGCTTGCCGTCATGGCGCAAGCGCAGGCCGATCACGCCCAGGTGCTTGCCCCACAAATTGGCCATCACGGTGGGCACGCCATTGACCAGGCCACGGGCCTTGTCGACGCCGGGCAAATTAAATTGCGGCACCGTGCTGCTCGCGTTCGGGAACAGCTGGTGCGAGTGGCCGATCAGCATGGCGTCCACGCCCGGCACTTGCGACAGGTAGTAATTACCGTTTTCCATGGTCGGCGAGTACGGGCTGTCATCGAGGCCGCCGTGCGAGATCGCCACCACCAGTTCGGCGCCCTTGGCGCGCATCTCGGGGATGAATTTTTCCGCCGTCTCGCGCACGCCCTGCGTGTAGACGCGCCCTTCGAGCCAGCGCTTGTCCCACGCCATGATGGTGGGCGGCGCAAAGCTGATGATGCCCACCTTCACGCTGCTCGTCACGGGCTTGCCATCGGGGCCGGTTGCCGTGATCTGCTTGTCGATGATGTGGTATGGCGCAAACAGGGGTTTACCCGTCTTGACGCTGTAGACATTGGCCAGCACTTGCGGGAACGCGGGGCCTGCGCAGCGCGGTTTGTCGGCGTCGACGCTGTCGACGTCGAAGCGGTTGCCCGTCACCTGGCTCAGGAACGCCAGGCCGTAGTTGAATTCGTGGTTGCCGATGCCGCCGCCGTCCACTTTCAGCAAGTTCATCGCCTTGTAGATGGCCAGGGTCTGGTCGCAGGCCAGCGGTTTCACGAGGGCCTGATAGTCGGCCAGCGCCGTGCCCTGGATGGTGTCGCCGTTGTCGAGCAAAAGGTTGTTCGGGAACTGCGCGCGCGCCTGGGCGATCAGGGCCGCCGTGCGTTCCAGGCCGATCGACGGCTCCGCCTGCAGCTTGTAGTAATCATAACTGAGCACATTCGCGTGCAAGTCCGTCGTCTCGAGCAGGGCCAGGACGGCGCTGCTGCCGGCCGGCGCGGTCAGCGGCTGGACCGGTCCGGTGGGCGCGGGCGGCAAGGCGCCGCAGCCGGCCAGCAGCAACGGTAACAGGGCGAGACGGGGAAGTTGAAGCATGATGTATTCCTGTGGAAAGACAATATCGCCAGCATCATACGCAGCACGGCAGTCCCTATCAAGGCAAAAATATTGTCGCAAATACAGCGAAATGACGATTTTATTGCCCTGTCCAGCATCGATTCGGCGCCGCCAGCATCAGAAACGCGCCGCGCTCGCGTATAATTCAGGGTTTGATTTCACCATAGAAGACCAGAACATTATGGAAGCCGAACGCATCAATATCATCTCCGCCCTGCTCAACGACCTGACGGTCCGCGAAGCCGAACTTCGGAGGTATCTTTGACTTCACTGTCAAGTCGGAGAAACTAGAGCAAGTCAACGAAGAACTGGAAGATCCAACCGTCTGGAACGATCCCAAACGCGCCCAGGACCTCGGTAAAGAGAAGAAGGCGCTGGAAGCCATCGTCTTCACCTTGGCCAAGGCCGATGCCGACCTGCGCGACACCCGCGACCTGTTCGACATGGCCCGCGAAGAAGGCGACGACGACACGCTCGAAGCGATCGAGCAGGACGTGCAGGAAATCCGCAAGGTCATCGAAAGCATGGAATTCCGCCGGATGTTCAACAATCCGATGGATCCGAACAACTGCTTCATCGACATCCAGGCCGGCGCCGGCGGCACGGAAGCCCAGGACTGGGCCTCAATGCTGCTGCGCCAGTACCTGCGCTATTGCGAACGCAAGGGCTTCAAGGTCGAAATCCTCGAACAGTCCGACGGCGAGGTAGCCGGCATCAAGACGGCCACCCTGAAGGTCGAGGGCGATCACGCCTACGGCTTCCTGCGCACGGAAACAGGCGTGCACCGCCTGGTGCGCAAGTCGCCATTCGACTCGGCCAACGGCCGCCACACCTCGTTTACGTCGCTGTTCGTGTATCCGGAAGTCGACGATTCGATCGAGATCGACGTCAACCCGGCCGATATCCGCGTCGATACCTACCGCGCGTCGGGCGCCGGCGGTCAGCACATCAACAAGACCGACTCCGCCGTCCGCATGACCCACGCGCCGACCGGCATCGTGGTACAGTGCCAGAACGACCGTTCGCAGCACCGCAACCGCGCCGAAGCGATGGAAATGCTGAAAGCGAAGCTGTACGAGCATGAACTGCGCAAGCGCATGAGCGAACAGCAAAAGCTGGAAGACTCGAAGACGGACGTGGGCTGGGGTCACCAGATCCGCTCCTACGTGCTGGACCAGTCCCGCATCAAGGACTTGCGCACCGGTTTCGAGACGGGCAATACCAAGGGCGTGCTCGATGGCGACATCGACGACTTCATTTCCGCCTCGCTCAAGCAAGGCGTGTAAGGATGAACGCACCCGCTCCAGCGCAGCGCGCCTTCCTCTTCGACATGGATGGCACGATCGTCGACAACATGGCCTTCCACACGACATCGTGGCTGGCGTTCTTTGAACGCCACGGCCATGCGCTGGATGCGGACGCCTTTTTCCGCGACACGGCAGGACGGCAGGGACATGAAATCATCGCCAAATACCTGGGCGAAGATGCCGACCACGTCACCCTGCTGGCTGAAAAGGAAATCGTCTACCGCGAACTGTATGGCCCGCACCTGGCGACAGTCGCCGGTTTCGACCGGCTGATCGCCAGCGCGCGGCAGGCTGGCGTGGGGCTGGTGGTCGGCACGGCAGCACCGGCCGAGAACATCGCGTTCACGCTCGACGGCCTGGACCTGCGACACCGCTTCGACGCCATCGTCGGCGCCGCCGACGTGGAACGGGGCAAGCCGCACCCGGACGTTTTCCTGAAAGGCGCGCTGCTGGCCGGCGCGCTGCCGCACAACTGCATCGTCTTTGAAGACGCGCCCCTGGGCGTGGAAGCGGCGCGCCGTGCCGGCATGCGCGTCGTGGTACTCACCACCACCCTGCCGGCTGAGGCATTTGCCGCCTTCGACAACGTCATTGCCATCGTGCCGGATTTCTCCTCGCTCGACGTCGACGCACTGTTTGCCAGCGTGGCGCCAGCGCTGGCACCACATCATCAATAATCACCAACGAAGAACACCATGACTACGGATATCCAAGAACAAGCCGCCGCACCCGATGAAAACAAGATCATCGCCGAGCGCCGCGTCAAGCTGGCAGCACTGCGCGAACAAGGCGTCGCCTTCCCGAACGATTTCCGCCCCGAGCACAAGGCGGCCGATCTGCACGCGCAATACGGCGGCAAGACGCGCGAAGAGCTGGAAGAAAACCCCGTACACGTGGTGCTGGCCGGCCGCATGATGCTCAAGCGCGAAGCGGGCAAGAAAGCCGCTTTCGCCACCCTGCAGGATGCATCCGGCCCGAAAGCCGACGGCCGCATCCAGATCTACGCCACCTTGGACCTCACCGGCGAAGCGGCCATGGCCGCCCTGCACCACTATGACCTGGGCGATATCCTGGGCGTGCAAGGCACCCTGTTCAAGACCAAGACGGACGAACTGACCATCAAGGTCACGGAACTGCGTCTGATCACCAAGTCGCTGCGCCCGCTGCCGGACAAATTCCACGGCCTGGCCGACCAGGAAACGAAGTACCGCCAGCGCTACGTCGACCTGATCATGAACGAAGAGACGCGCCGCACCTTCAAGGCACGTACCGCCGCCATCTCGTCGATCCGCCGCTTCATGGAAAAGAACGAGTTCATGGAAGTGGAAACGCCGATGCTGCACACGATCCCTGGCGGCGCGGCGGCAAAGCCGTTCATCACGCACCACAATGCGCTCGACATGCAGATGTTCCTGCGTATCGCGCCCGAGCTGTACCTGAAGCGCCTGGTCGTGGGCGGCTTCGACCGTGTGTTCGAGATCAACCGCAACTTCCGCAACGAAGGCGTGTCGATCCGTCACAATCCTGAATTCACGATGATGGAATTCTACGCGGCCTACACCGACTACAAATGGCTGATGGATTTCACGGAAGCCGTCATCCGTCAGGCCGCCATCGATGCGCACGGCACCGCCACCCTGACCTACGGCGGCCGCGAGCTGGACCTGGCAAAACCGTTCCACCGCCTGACCATCGTCGAAGCGATCAACAAGTACGCGCCGGGCTACACGCCGGAGCAGCTGAACGATGCGGACTTCATCAAGGAAGAGCTGAAGAAATTCGGCGTCAAGCCGTTCGCCACGGCCGGTCTGGGCGCGCTGCAACTGGCGCTGTTCGAAGAAACGGCTGAAGCACAGCTGTGGGAACCGACCTACATCATCGACTACCCGGTCGAAGTGTCGCCACTGGCGCGCGCGTCCGACACGGTGGCCGGCATCACCGAACGTTTTGAATTGTTCATGGTGGGCCGCGAAATCGCCAACGGCTTCTCCGAGTTGAACGACGCGGAAGACCAGTCGGCCCGCTTCCTGGCACAAGTGGCCGCCAAGGACGCCGGCGATGAAGAGGCGATGTTCTACGACGCCGACTACATCCGCGCGCTGGAATACGGCATGCCGCCAGCCGGCGGCTGCGGCATCGGCATCGACCGCCTGATGATGATCATCACGGATTCGCCGAACATCCGCGACGTCCTTCTGTTCCCTCATCTGCGCCGCGAAGAGTAATCACGGAGGCAAGCCAATAAAAAGCCGCCTGATTTTGCGATCAGGCGGCTTTTTTTACTGATGCGGCCTGCTATCAGCCGGCCACGGTCACGCGCTGGTGGCTGCGGCTGGCCTGCTGCGCCGCCAATGCCGTGGCCAGCGCGCGCATGCCGTCGTCACCCGTGGCGGCCGGCTGTCCTTCGCCGCGCATGGCGCGCTGGAAGGCGCGCACCGAGCGCACGTACAGGTTTTCATGCTCGACGGGGATATCGATGCTGCCGCCGTCGCGCGTCAGGCTGATGGTGCCGACGGGGCGCTGCGTCATCACGCCGGTGGCGAAGATGGTGCCCTTGGTGCCGATGATTTCCACTCCGGACAGCGAATGCGGCGCGTTGAACGCGTCGTGCACCTGCACCAGGGCGCCGTTGTCGAACTCGATGACGGCCATCAGACCCTCTTCCAGCCCGGCCACCGTCATGCCGCCGCTGGTGGCGCAGGCCGTGACGTGGCGCGGTTCAGAGTCGAGCAGGAAGCGCAAGGTGTCGACATCGTGCACGAACATGTCGAGCGTGACGCCGCCCGACTCCGGCGCATCCAGGCGCCAGCCGCGCAGGTGCTGCGGCAGGTTGTTCGCGTGCAGCACGCGGCCATACAGGGGCTGGCCGATCTCGCCGGCGCGTATCAGCTCGCGCACCTTGCCGTGGCTGGCCGCGTTGCGCAGGTGGTGGTTAATCCCCAGCACCACGCCCGCTTCGGCGCAGCCGTCGACCATGCGGCGGGCGTCTTCCAGGTTCAGCGCCAGCGGCTTTTCGCACAGCACGTGCTTGCCCGCGCGCGCCGCCTGCAAGGTCTGCGCCATGTGCAGCTCATTGGTGGTGCTGATATATACGGCATCCGCGCCCGGATGCGCGAGCGCCGCATCGAGGTCCGTGTAGCTGGCGGCGATGCCGAACTGTTCGGCAAAGGCGGCGCCGCGCGCGGCATCGCGGCTGACCACGGCCAGCACTTCGGCGTCGCCCTGCTGGCGGATCGCGTCGACCATCCATTCGCGCGCCACGGTGCTGGCGCCGACCAGTATCCATCCGATTTTCTTCATTCGATTCTCCCTTAAAAAGTGTGGCGCAGGCCGAGGTTCCAGGCCTGGTTGCCGGTGCCGTTGTCGGTGGCGTTGCCAACCACATAGGCGGCGCCGTTGCGGTTGTCGATGTGCGCGTAGGCAGCATACAAGGTGCTGCGTTTCGACAGCGCATAGGTGTAGCCGATGCCGATCTGCGTAGCGTCGCCGTTGGCGGCGCGCATGTCGTCGCGCCGCACGTACGAGAACAGGACTCTGTGCGGCCCGACAGGCACTGTGGCGCCCAGCATCAGGTCCGCGCTGTCGACCGTGGTGGCGGCGCCCGCCGTGCTCTTGCTGACGGCGACGGCACCATGCGCCTTGACCACGCCGAAGTCCCAGGTGGCGCCCAGCACCGTGTTCCTCGCCCTGCCCGCCACCAGCGCGGTCGACAGCGTATTGGCGTCCTGGTGCGCCATGCGCACATACAGCGGCCCGCTGGCATAGGTGGCCGCCGCGCCCGCGTAGCGTTTGGCCGAGGCGTCGCCCGGTACTTCACCGAAGCCGTACGCCAGTTCGCCGGAAAGGCCGCCTCGCACGGGCGAGCTGTAGGTGATGCTGTTATCGACCCGACTGATGTAGCCGGCCGTGAAGACATTGCTTATCCTGCCCGCGAAACCCAGGTAAAACGGGTCCAGCGCCCCCAGACTGCTGTCGATGAACGTGTACTGGCGGCCCAGCCGCAGCGTACCCGCCGCGCCGCTCAAGCCGACGAAAGCCTGGCGTCCGAACAGCAGGCCGCCCTGGGCCGATGCGCCCGTGTCGGCCAGGATGCCCGCATCAAACGTAAATATCGCCGTCATGCCGCCGCCCAGGTCTTCGCTGCCCTTGAAACCGAGCCGCGAGCCATTGGCGATGCCGCTCGTCAGCTTGAGCACCCTGCCGCCGGGGCCGCCGTTCTCGGACACCACGCCCAGGTCCGCGATGCCGTACATGGTCACGTTCGACTGCGCGCTACACAGGCCGCCGCAGGCCCCGGCACCGATGATCATTGCCCTTGCTACCTTGTTCTTCATGTCTTTCCCTGTCTATTTTTTATTGATACTGCTCTTAACCGACGAGGTAGCGAGGACGCTCGCCGCGCAGGCCGGCCAGCAGGTTGTCCACGGCCTGCTGCGCCATGGCGTAGCGCGTTTCATGCGTGGCCGAGCCGATATGCGGCAGCGCCACCACGTTGGCCATGTGCGGCAGCGGATTGTCCGGCGCCAGCGGTTCGCGCTCGAACACGTCGAGACCGGCGCCGTGGATGGTGCCCTGCCGCAGCGCCTCGATCAGCGCCGCCTCGTCGACGATGCGCCCGCGCGAACCGTTGATGAAGATGGCGCCGGGGCGCATCAGCGCGAACTCGCGCCGGCCCATCATGCGTTCCGTTTGCGCCGTCAGCGGCAGCACCACGCAGACGAAATCGGAGCCGGCCAGCAAGTCGTCGAGCGCCACCTGGCGCGCGCCCAGCGCCGCCTCCACTTCGGGCACCACCTCGCCATTCACGTACAGCACCTGCATGCCGAAGCCCAGCGCGGCGCGGCGGGCGACGGCGCGGCCGATGCGGCCCATGCCCAGCATGCCGATGGTCTTGCCGTGCACGTTGACGCCGTACTGGCTCTCGCCCACGCTGCGCGTCCAGCGGCCCGCTTTGACGAATTCGGCCAGTTCGACGACGCGCCGCGCGCTGGCGAGGATCAGCGCGAAGATCGTGTCGGCCGTCGTTTCCGTCAGCACGTCCGGCGTATTGGCCAGCAAGATGCCCCGTTCGCGCAGGTAATCGACGTCGAACTGGTCGACGCCCACGGAAATGGTGGAAATGATGCGCAGGTCGACGGCCGGGTCCAGCAGTTCGCGGTCCAGGCGCACGCTGGCGCCCAGCAAGCCATGCGCGCTGCGGATGGCGGCGGCGAACGCGGCGCGGTTGCCCGCGTCGATCGCCTCGAAATACGTCACCTCGCATTCGGCGCGCAGGCGCGCCAGCAACGGCTCGGCCAGCTTTTTATAGACAACCACATGTTTTTTCACGAGTGTTTCCCCTGTTCGGTTCAAGATGGGACCAGCGCGTCGAGCTGGGCGCGGGTCGGCAAGCCTTCCATGTCGCCGGCCACCTGAATGGCAAAAGCGCCGACCCGGTTGCCGCGCCCTACCGCCTGCGCCAGCGGCAAGCCTTCCAGCAAGGCGCTGACCAGGCCGGCCGCGAAGCCGTCGCCGGCGCCCACCGTGTCGACCACCTTGGCCACGCGCTCGCCCGCCACCATGCCGCTGTCGCCATCGGCCGTGCGGTAATAGGCGCCCTCGGCGCCCAGCTTGATGACCACCAGGCGCGCGCCCTGCTGCAGATAAAAGCCGGCGACGTCGTGCGGCAGGTCGTGGCCGGTGAGGATTTTCCCCTCCCCCAGGCCGGGCAGCACCCAGTCCGCCTTGGCGGCGAGGCGGTTGATCTGCTCGACCATGACGGCCTGCGACGGCCACAGCGAGGGCCGCAGGTTCGGATCGAACGACACGGTGCGGCCGTTGGCACGCATGAAATCGAGCGCCTGGCCGGCGAACGCCAGGCTGGTCCCGGACAGCGCCGCGGCCACGCCCGTGGCGTGCAAATGGCGCGCGGACAGGAAATAGGCGGGGTCGAAGTGCTCGGGCGCCAGCCGGCTGGCGGCGGAACCCTTGCGGAAGTATTCGACCAGCGGGTCGGCGCCGTTCTCGGCCTTTTCCTTGAGCAGGAAGCCGCTGGACTGGCCGGCGACGGCGACGACCCGGCTGCAATCGACGCCCTCGGCCTGCACGCTGGCGCGGATGAAGCGGCCGAACGAGTCGTCGCCCACGCGGCTCAGCCAGCCGACTTTCAAGCCCAGGCGCGCCAGGCCGATGGCGACATTCGTCTCGGCGCCGGCCAGGCGGCGCGTAAAGTGCGCCACGGCGGCCAGGTCGCCCGTTTGCTCGGCAACGAACATCGCCATCGCCTCGCCATAGGTAACAACGTCGAGCTTCATCATGCAGCCTCCAGTATCTGAATATAGCGACCCGTTTCGGCCACCAGGTCGGCGCCTTCGAGCGGGAATTCGATGGCCCGCTGCACGCCCGGCGCAAAGTGCGCAAAGACGGCGCGCCAGGCGGGATCGGCGTCGGAGACGGCGCAGGCGGACAGCCGGCCCCCGTCATCGAGAACCGCCTTGCAATGCACATAGCGCACGTACGGCGCCAGCAGGCGCGCCGCCTGCTGCGCGTCCTCGCCCACCCAGCGCCAGTTGCCGATGTCGAAGGTCAGCCCCACGGGCAGCCCGATGTCGCGCGCCGCCGCCAGGAAGCGCGCCATCGTCGCCAGTTTGCCGCCGTGGGCCGTCTGGTCGTTTTCCACCAGCAGCGCCACGGGTGCGGCCTCCAGCTGCGCCTTCAAGGCCGGCAAGTCCGGCACGGCCGGGTAATGGCCCAGCGACACCTTCAAGTAACGCGCGCCCAGGCGCGCCGCCTCGTCCAGCATCTGCCGCAGCAGTTCTTGCTGCAGCTGCCCGTGCGCGTCCCACAATTCGATGGGCGTGGAATACACGCAGTACAGGCCGCGCGCGGCCACCGCCGCGCCCATGCGCGCCAGGTCCGGCAAGTCGGACGTAAACAGTTCGCGGCGGATCTCGATGCCGGCGCCACCCGCATCGGCCACCACGTCGATGAAATGGCTTTGCCCCAGCTGCCTTACCCTGCTTGCGCCGTAGGCCGACGCCGCCACCAGGACGGGGCTCACTTGATCGCTCCCGCGCCGACGAACTGGCGCGCTTCGGGCGTTTGCGGGTTGCTGAAAAAGGCTTCCGACGGCCCGCTTTCCCACACCAATCCCTGGTGCATGAAGACGGTGACGTCGGCCATGCGCCGCGCGAACTCCATCTCGTGCGTCACCAGGAGCATCGTCATGCCCGCCTGCGCCAGCTCTTCCATCACCTTCAGCACTTCCTGCGTCAGTTCCGGGTCGAGCGCCGACGTCACTTCGTCGAACAGCATCACTTGCGGCTCCATCGCCAGCGAACGGGCGATCGCCACGCGCTGCTGCTGGCCGCCCGACAGCTGCTCGGGATAGGCTTCGCGCTTGTGGTCCAGACCCACCTGCTTGAGCACGCGCAGCGCCGTGGCGCGGCCCTGCGCATCGGGTACTTTCTTGACGATGCGCGGCGCCAGCATGACGTTTTCTTCCACGGTCAGGTGGGGAAACAGGTTGTAGCTCTGGAAGACCATGCCGACGTCCTTGCGCAAGTCGAGCAGGTGTTCCTGGCGCGCCGTCAGCGTGTGGCCGGCCACGACGATGCTGCCGCTGTCGATGGTTTCCAGGCCGTTGATACAGCGCAGCATGGTGCTCTTGCCGGAGCCGCTGCGGCCGATCACGGCGATCACCTGGCCACGCTCGACGGCGAACGACACGCCCTTGAGCACGTGATTGGCGCCGAAGCTCTTGCTGATATTGTCGATTTCAACGATGGGCATGGAATTTCCTTTCCAGTGAATGGCTGTAGCGCGACAGCGGATAGCACATCGCGAAGTAGATCAGGGCGACGATGGGGAAGACGATGAACGGCAGGAAGGTCGCATTGCTGACCAGTTGCCCTGCCCGCGTCAGTTCCACCACACCGATGATCGAGGTAATCGACGTGTTCTTGATGATCTGCACCATGAAGCCCACCGTCGGCGGC
This sequence comes from Janthinobacterium sp. LS2A, assembly GCF_036543145.1. Classification (NCBI taxonomy): domain Bacteria; kingdom Pseudomonadati; phylum Pseudomonadota; class Betaproteobacteria; order Burkholderiales; family Oxalobacteraceae; genus Janthinobacterium; species Janthinobacterium sp. LS2A. The sequence goes on along the minus strand of NZ_JAZHPB010000001.1, from coordinate 406,749 downwards.
AGCGAATGGCGCAGCGCCTGCGGCAGGATGACGTAGCGCAGCTGCTGGTAGCGGTTCAGCGCCAGCGCGGCCGATGCTTCCCACTGCTGCCGCTGCACGCCTTCGATGCAGCCGCGCCAGATCTCGCCCAGGTAGGCGCTGGCGAAGATCGTCATCGCCGCGCCGGCCGCGATGACCGGCGACAGCTTGTAGCCGAACAGGGCCAGGCCGTAATAGGTCAGGAACAGCACGATCAGCACGGGCGTGCCCTGGACCAGCTGGATGTACAGCGCGCTGATGCAGCGCAGGAACGGACTGCGCGCCGTGCGCAGCAGCGCCACCGCGAAGCCGGCGATGCCGCCCGTGACGAAGACGATCAGCGACAGGCCGATGGTCCAGCGCGTGGCCTCGAGCAGGAATTGCAGGTTATCCCAGGAAAAATCACTGATCATGTCATGCTCCCATGCGCGCCGCGCCCAGACGGCGGCGGCGTTTGAAGACGATCTGGCCCAGCACCCAGAAGCTGAAGCGGAACAGCAGGGCCAGCAGGATGTACAGCACCATCACGACGATGTAGATCTCGAAGCTGCGGAAGGTTTCCGAGTCGAGCAGGTGGGCGGCGGCAGTCAGCTCCTCGGCGGAAATGGCCGACACGACGCTCGAGGCCAGCATCATCAAGGTGAACTGGCTGGCCAGCGCCGGATAGACTTTTTCCAGCGCCGGCAGCAGCACCACGTGGCGCATCACCTGCCAGCGCGTCATGCCCAGGGCTTGGGCCGCCTCGAGCTGCGACGGATGCACGGCGCCGATGCCGGCCCGCACGATCTCGGCCGCATAGGCGCCCAGGTTGACCGTCATGGCGACGAGCGCGGCGCCGTTCGCGTCGAGCTGCAGGCCCAGCGACGGCAAGCCGAAGTAGATGATGAACAGCTGCACCAGGAACGGCGTGCTGCGGATGATCTCGACATAGGCGCGCACCACCGCGCGGGCATAGGCGGGACCGTTCTTCAGGATGACGGCGGCGCACACGCCCACCGCCAGCCCCAGCACCATCGACAGGGCGCTCAGGCGTATCGTCAGCGCCGCGCCCCACAACAGGCGGTCCAGCGACTGCATGACGAGTTCGAAATGAAATTCATACGGCATACTCAACTCCTTTCTACGTGCGCATCCCCGGCTGCGCCACCATGGCGGCGCGCCGTGCGGACGAGCACTATCGCTGTGCGGGTGGCGGTATCAGAAGGTTGGCAGCGCCGGCAGCGGCGCGCCGCTCCACTTGCGCGCGATGGCATCGAGTTCGCCGTTCAGCTTGACGTAGTAGATGAAGTTGTTGAGCCACTGGTGCAGCTCGAAGTCGCCGCGGCGCACGGCCATCGAGTTCGGTTGCAGCGAGTAGGAGAAGCGGACCTCGATCTTGCCCGCGCCGCGCGTCTTGATGATGTCGAGCGCCATCGTGCTGGGAATCGAGACGGCGTCGACCTGCTTGCTGAGCAAGGCCTGGGTCACGGTGGCGTCATCCTCGAAACGCACGATGCTGGTGCCGGCAGGCGCCATGCGGCTCAGCGCCGTGTCATTCGTGGTGCCGCGCGTCACGCCCACCTTCTTGCCCTTCAAGTCGGCCAGGGCCTTGAATTTTCCGCCGACCGGGGCGACGATGGCCAGCTCGAACGCGCTGTAGGGCATGGTGAACATCAGGGTCTTGGCCCGTTCCGGCGTGGGCGCCAGGGTCGCCACGAGGAAGTCGACCTTGCCCGATTCCAGCGACGGCACGCGCGACGGCGCCGTCAGCGGGACGATTTCCACGGGCAGGTTCAGGTATTTGCCGATCAGGTTGGCGACGTCGACGTCATAGCCGACGGGCACGCCCTTGGCGTCGATGCTGCCAAACGGCGGCGTGCCGCTGACCACGCCGATGGTCAGCTTGCCTTTCTTGATCAGGTCGCCAAGCGTCTGGGCGCCGGCGTCGGCCGCCGCACCCAAGGCGCATGTTGCTGCCAGCGCGCAGGCCACGAATTTCGCGTAAAACAGTGTCGTCATCTTCATGCTTCAGTCTCCTGTGATCCCGGTACCGGCCTCGTCGAGGCGCTTCCGGGAATATTGTCAAATGGACGATTTATTTCGTCTCTTGCCATGTTGCACCAACCTCCTGCCATTGCCCTGCCAGCCTATCCATGCCCCTTTCCAGTGTGAATACAATCTATGAAACCGGTTCCATAACTTTCCCAAAAAAAAGGGCAAGGCCCTCTTCCCCGTCAGTCGCCGCCCCGGGTGGAGTTGCGCACGATCAGCTTGCCAGGCAACAGAACCTCGCGCGGCGGGCACTGCTCGCCCTGCAGGCGCGACAGCATGCACGTCATCGCCGAAAACCCGATCTCGTATGTCTGCTGCTCGATCGTGCTCAGGCCCGCCAGCGGCGACCATGGCAATTCGTCAAAGCCCAGCAAGCCCACGTCCTGCGGCATGCGCAATGCGAGGCGCTGCAGCATCAGTGCCAGTTCCAGCGCCACCATGCCGTTCGAGGCCAGCAGCGCCACCCGGCGGCCGCGCCATTGCGCCAGGCATAGACGCACCTGCGCATCGATGGAGGGCCGGTCGTCCAGGTCCACCGCCAGTACTTCGCCCACGCAGCCCGGATGCTCGGCCATCACGGACTGGAAACCGTCGGCGCGCATCAGGCGCGAACTGACGCCAGTCAAGGGCGGCGCAACGAAGGCGATGGCGTCGAAACCCTGCTCGATCAGGTGCGCCGTGGCCAGCCGGCCCGCCTGCACATTGTCCAGGCCCACCAGGTCGAAATCGGCGCCCTCGATGCGGCGGTCGACCAGCACGATGGGCATGTCCGCCTGCTGCAAGTCGGACGACTCGATATTGCGTCCCTGCGTGTTGACGATCAGCCCTTCCACGCTGTACGAGCGCAGCGCGGCCAGCGACTGGCGTTCGCGCTGTTCGTCATTGCCGGTATTACATAAAATCAAGGTATAGCCATGCTGCTGACAAGCCGCTTCCACGCCTTGCAGCACGGCCACCGTGTAGGGATTGAGCATGTCCGCCACGACCATGCCGATCAAACGCGTGCGTCCCCGCTTGAGGCCGCGCGCCATCTGGTTCGGCTGGTAGCCGAGGCGCGCGATGGTGCTGGTGATCTGCTGGCGGATGTTCTCGGACAGCGCATCGAGTTCACCGCCGAGAAAGCGCGACACGCTCGTCTTCGACACGCCCGCCTCGCGCGCCACCTGGGCGATGGTCACGGGCCGCGCCGGCTCGCCGGAAACTGTTTTTTTATTGCCGCTTACTGAATCCAAGCTTGTTCTCCACTACCTGTTGACCTGCATATTTTTATTTTGGAACCGGTTCCAAAGATAGCACCCACGAATCGATGACGCAAGCGATTTGATTGCCTGTGGCGGCGAAGGAACAAGATGGGGCATCAATGGAAAAGCGCCGCCCGCCCCCCCCCGGCAAACGCAGGGAGCGGGCGGCGCGGTGGTTTCAAGACTGTTTACTGGACCACGGTGTAGCACGGCACATATGCCGTACCCGCCAGTTTCATGCGGTGCTGCGCCACGAAGGAAGCGAGCAGCGCATCCATGGGGCCGGCGATGGATTTGTCGCCGTGGATCTCGAAGTTGCCGTACTTTTCGATAGAACGGATGCCGTCATCCTTGACGTTGCCCGCCACCACGCCCGAGAACGCGCGGCGCAGCTGGGCCGCCAGCAAATGCGTGGGCTGGTTCTTGTGCAGGCTCAGGTTGCGCATGTTTTCATGCGTGGGCTGGAACGGTTTCTGGAACTCGTGGTCTATCTTCAACAGCCAATTGAAGTAATACGCGTCGCTGTGCGCCTTGCGGAATTCGCGCACCTGACGGATGCCTTCGAGCATTTCGCGCGCCACCAGTTCCGGGTCGTCGATGATGATCTTGTAGCGCTGCTGCGCTTCCGGGCCCAGGGTGTCGTGGATGAACTGGTTGATTTGCACGAAGTATTCGCGCGACGTTTCCGGGCCCGTGAAGATCAGCGGGAAAGGAATCTCGGCATTGTCCGGATGCAGCAGGATGCCGAGGATATACAGAATCTCTTCGGCCGTGCCCGCGCCGCCGGGGAACACCACGATGCCGTGGCCGGCGCGCACGAACGCTTCCAGGCGCTTTTCGATGTCCGGCATGATGACGAGGTCATTGACGATGGGGTTCGGCGACTCGGCCGCGATGATGCCCGGCTCGGTGATGCCCAGGTAGCGGCCATTGTGCAGGCGCTGCTTGGCGTGGCCGATGGTGGCGCCCTTCATGGGGCCCTTCATGGCGCCGGGACCGCAGCCGGTGCAGATGTCGAGGCCGCGCAAGCCCAGCTGGTAGCCCACTTCCTTCGAATAGTTGTATTCGGCGCGGTTGATCGAGTGGCCGCCCCAGCACACGACCAGGTTCGGGTTGAGCTGGGTTTGCAGCACGTTGGCGTTGCGCAGGATATGGAAGACGGCGTCCGTCACGCCTTCCGTGCTCTGCAAGTCGAATTTCGGGTTGCCCGTCACTTCATCGCTGACGAAGATGATGTCGCGCAGCACGGCAAACAGGTGCTCGTGGATGCCCTTGATCATCTTGCCGTCGACAAAGGCGATGGCCGGCGCGCCCTTGATGTCGAGCTTGATGCCGCGCTCGCGCTGGATAATCGAGATTTCAAACGACTGGTAGCGCTCCAGCAGGGCGCGGCCATCGTCGATGGTGCTGCCGCAATTCAAGACCGCCAGCGCGCAGCGGCGGAAGGTGTTGTACAGGCCGCCCTGGCTGGTGTCGAGCAGTTTGTTGACTTCAGTCTTGGAGAGCACGTCCAGGCGGCCTTCCGGTGAAACCAGAGTATCGATAACGTCGTGTTCCATAATGCGAAAAATCCCTTTAAAAATCGATGCTCGAAGGTCTTGCAGCCTTAATATACGACAAGTCAGGCAAGTTGTGCTGTGCTGCCGCAAAATCGCCGGGCCCACCCTTGCCTGCAAACCGGTTTGACTAATATGAAACAGTCATTCTTGCTAATGCGAATCGAAACCTTCGCTCAGCGCAATTTGTAGATTAGAATGCCAGCCTATTGGAATTCCCGTGCGTGAGGTTCTTCATGAGAGTCCCCGCCGCCCGCAGACTTCCATAAGTTTGTTGTATCGATTGACTATAATAATTTTTCAGGAGGAACCGCATGAGCGGTGCGACTACGCCCAACAAGGAAGCCGTTATTCCCGAGTTCAAGCAGATTATGGGCCATCCAAGCCCATTGTGGATGTTGTTCATGACTGAATTCTGGGAGCGCTTCGCGTTCTACGGAGTTCGCTGGGCGCTGGTCCTGTACATCGTGGCCCAGTTCCACGCTGGCGACGGTTCGGGACAGGCAGCGGCCAACCTTACCTACGGTTCCTTCCTCGCGCTGGTGTACGCCGGCGCCCTGTTCGGCGGCTACATCGCCGACCGTGTCATCGGTTACCAGCGCTCGATCCTGCTGGGCGCCGTCTTCATGGCTGCCGGCCTGTTCTGCATCTCGGTACCGAACCAGGACATCTTCAACCTGGGCCTGGCCACCATGATCGTCGGCAACGGCATGTTCAAACCGAACATTTCGACCATGGTCGGCAAGCTGTACACGACAGCCGATCCGCGCCGCGACAGCGGCTTCACGATCTTCTACATGGGTATCAACATGGGCGCCATGGTCGCGCCCGTCTTCACCCAGTGGCTGGCCGAGTCGATCTTCGGCACCAGCGCCATGCCATCGTACAAGATGGTCTTCATGGCATCCGGTTTCGGCATGCTGATCAGCCTGGTATGGTTCGCCATCGGCCGCCGCGCCCTGAAAGGCATCGGCGCTCCTGAAGCCGGTTCCGGCAACCCGATGCGCGTCGTCTGGGTGGCCGTCGGTTCCCTGTGCGTGATCCCGCTGATGTACTTCCTGCTGACCGTCGGCGCTGAAAAGCTGCAAATCGTCCTGACCGTGCTCTTCGTCGGCCTGGCCGTGATGCTGATGATCGAAGGCATACGCAACGGTAAAGTTGCGCGTGACCGCGTCATCGCCATGCTGCTGATCTTTGTCTTCAACATCCTGTTCTGGATGTTCTTCGAACAGGCAGGCAGCTCGTTTACCTTCCTGGCCGACAAGATCGTCAACCGCGACCTGGGCTTCTGGATCTTCCCGACCGCCTACTTCCAGACCGTCAATTCGGTCGCCATCATCGTCTTCGCGCCGATCATCGCCGCCATCTGGGTTTTCCTGGCGCGCCACAACGTCAATCCTTCGATTCCGCGCAAATTCGGCCTGGGCTTGCTGGGCAATGCGCTGGCCTTCGGCCTGCTGATCTTCGCTCTGTCGAGCCTGGTTGGCGCCGATAACAAGATCCCGTTCTGGACCCTGACCACCGTGTACGTGCTGCAATCGATCGGCGAGCTGTGCCTGTCGCCTATCGGCCTGTCGATGGTCACCAAGCTGGCGCCAGTGCGCCTGGTCGGCCTGGGCATGGGCGGCTGGTTCCTGTCGACCGGTATCGGCAACAACCTGTCGGGCATCTTCGCCAGCCACGTCAGCGGCACCAGCGGCATGTCGGTGCAGTCGGCCCTGTCCGGCTACACCTTCGGCTTCTGGTCCCTGCTGGGCGCCGGTGTCGTGCTGTTCCTGATCGCACCGCTGATCAACAAACTGATGCACGGCGTGAAGTAAGCTTCTGCCTTAGCTGACAACGGCGGCCTGCGGGCCGCCGTTTTTCATTCCAGCGCCAGTTTTTTCCCGGTCGGGCGGTACAATACGGCCAGGGCCGCCGGCCACTCCACCCACATCACCAAAGAATATTATGTCCAGCATCTCCACCACCACGCCCCTCTCCGACGACGAATACGCCGAACTCGACACCCTGCTGGCCGCGCCAGCGCTGGACAACCGCGCCATGGATGTATCGATGCTGGAAGGTTTTCTCACGGCCGTCGCCCTGAGCCCGAAACAGATCGCGCCGGAACAGTGGCTGCCGTGGGTGTGGGACAAGGCGGCCGGCAGCGCCTTGCCAGCACAGGACGAGGCCGGCGAACGGGCGGCCAGCCTGGCACGGCGCCACCACGCCTACATGGTCGAATGGCTGGCGAAGGACCCGGACAGCTTCGAGCCCATCTACGTCTGCGGCCCCGAATGGAGCGTGCCCGCCTGGTGCGCCGGTTTCATCCTGGGCACGAGCCTGGACAAGCCCCAGTGGGCGGCCTTGGCCGTCAGCCACCCTGAGTACCTGGCGCCATTCCAGCACCTGGCCACGGCCAGCGAACTCGATGACGATGCAGCCGAAACGGCCATGGATGGCGTGATTCCCGCCGTCATCGCCATCAACGCGGCCTGGGCGCGCCAGCGCCACCTGAAGCAAAGCCAGCCCGGCGCCACCGTGCTGCGCGAACTGCCGAAGACGGGCCGCAACGACCCGTGCCACTGCGGCAGCGGCAAGAAGTACAAGAAATGCTGTGCCGACGCCGATAGCGCGGCCGCCTAAGACGGTATCTCCTTGCGCCAGCTGCTGACGGCCACCCTGCGCTTCCTGCTGCGCCACGCGCTGCAGTTCGCGCTGTTCATCGTCATCCTGCTGGCCGGACGCCTGCTGCTGGCCGAATGGCGCGCCTACAGCGCCGGCAGCGAGGCCGTGGCCGCACTGAGGCTGGCCGCCGACGGCGCCGATCATCATGGCGCCGGCATGGCCGCTGCCGCCACGGCGCGGGTCAACGCCTTGCAAAAGGCCTCGCAAGCGGCCATCGCCACGCGCCTGGCGCAAGTGCAGGTGCAATTGACCACCTTGCGCGCGCGGCAGCAACCATCGCTGTTTACGCTTCCCCTGCCCGACACGACCACCCTGGCCCTGCACGCGCAGGAGGAAGCCACGCGCCGCGTGGAGATCGAAGTGCTGGCGCAGGAAGCCCGCTATCTGACGGCCCTGCAAGCGGCGATCAGTGGCGAAGATGCGCGGCAGACCCTGGCGCGCCTGCACGCGGAACATGTGCGCGCGTATGCGGCGCTGCAAGCCAACCTGCGCCAGCGCCGGCAACTGGAAGCGCAGCACCCGCTGGCCACCCGCCTGCCCGGCAGCGACGCCTATGCGCAGCTGTCGCAGCTCGAAGCGCAAGGCCAGCACCTGCGCGAGATCAACCTGCAAGCGTATCAGGCCTGGACAGCGCAGCGCGCGCGCAGCAGCGCCAGCCACTCTGCCCGCCCCGCCCCATTCGCCATCGACACGCAAGCCTTGGCCGGTGCGCTGGCGCCCGTGCAAAAAGCCATCGCGGCCGGCGAAACGCAGCTGGCGCGCAACTGGATCGCCCGCTGGCGCGCGCCCGTCATGGACGTGGCGCCCACGGCCGCCCTGCTGGTGCTGTCGGCCATTTTGCTGCCCGTGGCGATCAAGGCCTTCTTTTACTTCGTGCTGGCGCCCATCGCTGCCCGTTTGCCGCCGCTGTCGATCGCGCGCGAGCTGCAGATGGCGGGCAGCTCCCTCCCCTTGCCGCCGCATGGCGAATCGCGCATTTCCGCCGTCTCGCAGGGCTTGCTGCTGCAGCGCGGGCAGCGGATGCTGATCCACCCCGAATACCTGCAATCGTCGCCCGTCAGCACACGCAAGCGCACGCAATGGCTGCTGGACTGGCGCTTCCCGTTCACCAGCCTGGCCGCCGGCATGGTGGCGCTGACCCGGCTGGAAAGCGGCGAGCCGGCATCCGTGACGATATCCGCCAGCGACGACCCGCTGCTGGAAGTGGCCATCGTCCACCTGCCGGCCGGCAGCGCATTGGTATTCCAGCCGCGGGGCCTGGTCGGATTGATTGCCGATGCGGGCCAGCCTCTGGCGATCAGCAGCCACTGGCGCCTGGGCAGCCTGCACGCCTGGCTCACCCTGCAGCTGCGCTTCATCGTCTTTCGCGGCCCCGTCACCCTGATCGTGCGCGGCTGCCGCGGCGTGCGCCTGGAGCGGGCCGGCCAGGGACGCTCGATCAGCCAGTCCGCCACCCTGGGTTTCAGCACCGACGTGCTGTACTCGACGATACGCAGCGAAACCTTCATCCCCTATCTGCGCGGCCAGCAGGCGCTGCTCAACGACCGCTTCGACGGCGGCAACGGCGTCTACCTGTACGAAGAAACCCCGCGCCACGGCAAGCAGCCGGGCAAGGTGGGCAGCTGGTTCGAGGGTTTCACGGACGCGATCTTGAAAGTGTTCGGCATCTAGCCGGAGAAACAATGCGCTGCCGGCTACGCCGCAATCGAATGCGACACCGTCAGCCACTCGCCCGGCCGCAGATTCGCCGCCGCCTCGCGCGTGGCCAGCACGCTGTCGGGGTCCAGGTCGGAGCGTTTCAGCTTGTAGGAATAGGCGAAATCATCGGCATCGAATGCCTGCCCCGCCTTGACGTAATACTTGAAGCCGACAAAGGAATCGGGATTGGTGACGACCGAGTACTCAAGCGTGACATTGTTCATGGCGGGCCTCGTCAACGGTGGTGAGACATCCATTATGCGTCAATTCCGGTCGCGGCGATGCGGCGGCTGATCCTTGCGGCAAGTCAATAGCCGTGCCGGCTGCCGGCGCTACAGTAGCCGGAGCCCACCACTACGCCATCACTGCCATGCGCACCTTGCTCACGAAAATCCGGAACACACTGGCGCCGCAGGCAAGCCTGCCGGCGGCCGCGCGCATGGAGCGGCTGTCGGACCGGCGCGGCCTGCCAGCCCTTGACCCCGGGCCGCAAGCCGTCGTCAAGGCTTGCACGGCCTGGCTGTGCGCGGCGCAAGACCATTCCAGCTCAAAGGACGGCGGCGTCGCGCGCGACTACAGCCTGCTGACAGGCTGGTCGAGTTCCTACCCGGAGACCACCGGCTACATCATCCCCACGGTCATCGCCCTGGCGCAGCGCACGGGCGACGAGGGGTTGCATTGGCGCGCGCGGCGCATGCTCGATTGGTGCGTGGCCATCCAGTTCCCGGAAGGCGGTTTCCAGGGCGGGAAAATCGATTCCACGCCGCGCGTGCCGGTCACCTTCAACACGGGCCAGATTTTGCTGGGCCTGGCCGCCGGCGTGGCAGCGTACGGCGCGGCCTACGAGGACGCCATGCACCGTGCGGCAAGCTGGCTGCGCGACAGCCAGGATGGCGACGGCTGCTGGCGCCGCCATCCGACGCCGTTCGCCAGCGCCGGCGACAAGGCCTATGAAACGCACGTGGCATGGGGCCTGTTTGAAGCGGACCGCATCGCACCGGGCCACGGCTATGGCGCGGCCGGCCTGCGCCAGGTCGACTGGGCGTTGACGAAACAGCGCGCCAATGGCTGGTTTGCCTCGAACTGCCTGGACAACCCGCTGCTGCCACTGACCCATACCATCGGCTACGCCTTGCGCGGCCTGCTCGAAGCGCACCGCTTTTCGGCGCGCGCCGGCCTGCTGGACGCCGCCACGCGCACCGGCACGAGCGTCGCCAAGGCCGTGAGGGACGACGGCTACCTGGCGGGTCGCCTCGGCCCGGACTTCCAGCCGGGGGCCGGCTACGCCTGCCTCACGGGTTCCGAGCAAAACGCGCATTGTCTGTTCCTGCTGTACCAGCTCACGGGCGAGCGGCGCTACCTCGACGCGGGACGCCGCCTGAACCGTTTCGTGCGGCGCTCCATCAGCATCGACGGTCCCGCGCATGCGCGCGGCGGCGTCAAGGGCTCGTTTCCCGTCGATGGCGACTACGGGACATGGGCTTACCTGAACTGGGCGGCCAAGTTCTGCATCGATGCCAACCTGCTGGAAATGGAAATCGGAGATGCTTGACGAGGCCAAGCGCGCCGCCAGGGCCGCACTGGAAGCATGGCGCCGCGCCGCCAGCGCCCGGCACGTGCGCCACAGTGCGCCCCACGTGACGCGCGCCGGATTGGCCGCCGATCTGGCGCGGCTGGGCATCGCGCAAGGAGATACGCTGTTCATCCACTCATCGTTGAAAAGCCTCGGTTACGTGGAAGGCGGCGCGCTGGCCGTGATAAACGCCCTGCAGGACGCCGTCGGGCCACAAGGCACCCTGCTGCTGCCCACCTACTATCTGCCGGGCGGCACGGTGCGCGCCACCTGCGCCATGCCCGACTATGTGTTCGACCCGCGCCGCCATGGCACGCACATGGGGCGCCTGCCCGAAGCCTTCCTGGCCAGCGCCAATGTCCGGCGCAGCATCCACCCGACTCACTCCGTGTCCGCGTGGGGCCGCCATGCCGTTCACCTTACCGAAGCGCACCACCACGCGCCCTCGATCTTCGGCATGGACTCGCCCTGGCAGCGCTTCATCGGCTGCGATCAGGCGAAGGTGCTGGGCCTCGGCATTTCCATGGGACCGGTGACGTTCTATCACGCGCTGGAAGACGCCATGGGCGACGCCTTTCCCGTGCCCGTGTGGGAAGACGATACACAGCTGCTGCCCTGCCTGGACCATGCGGGCCGACGCTGGGAAGTGCCCGTTCGCCCTTTCGATTCGGCAATCGCCCAGCGCCGCATCGACCATCCCGGCCGCGCCGACCTGCGCGACTACTTTCACCGGGAATTCGACGCCGCCGGCCTGCGCGTCAATGGGATAGTGGGCGACGCGGCGTCGTGGCTGATACCGGCGCAGGCGTTTTATGCGCACCTGGGCCAGCTGGCGTCCGACGACGTGACGATCTACGCCACAGCGGCGCAGCTGGCGGCACGGCCGGTGAGGCCGTGACACGCCAGCGACTACTTGCGCTGCAGATCGTACACACCGCCCCCATTGGCGACAAAATACAGGGTACCGCCGCCGTCACTCACCTCATCTTCGATGGGGCCATCCGTGCCACGCTTGCTCACCTTCCAGCTTCCCGCCTGCAAATCCGCCACCAGCACCTGCATGGATGCTCTGTGCGCCGGCAACTCGACGGTGACGGTCCCGCCCAGCGGCAAGCCGCTTTTGGAAAACAGCACCACGCGGTCCTGGATTTTCACGCCAGCCAGCAGGGCCGAATCGATGGCCGTCGTCGGCAGCGCAGGCAGCGTGCTGCTCGCATCCATCACCTGCATCACGTTCAGGAACACATCCGTTTCGTTCCCGCTCGGCGGCGACACTTCCAGCCGCCACGCGCCCGCTTCCTCGGTCGAATAATCGGCTTCAGGCTGGATAGGATAGTTCGTGCCGCCAACGCTGAATTCATTGCCGCTGCCGCCGACCTTGGCCAGCAGCGCATTCGCCGGCAGCAAGGTGCGGTTGATCAGCTTGCCGTTGTACTGCAAGGTGCTGTTGTAATCCCAGTCCGTGCGCTGGATGAGCACCGTGTCGCCGCTGATTTGCGGCTCAAACTGGCTGTGCAGCAGCCAGGTCTTCTTGAACCCCGCGTCGCTGGCGCTGACTTTGTCGAACACGATCAGGGCCGCCGGGTGATCCGTATTCTTGAGATTCAAGAACACGAATGAGCGCTGGAACTGGCGCACCTTGCTGCTGTACGCGGCCGTCAGGTCGCCCTTGATGTAGCTGAAGTCGGGCGCCCCGGCCGCGCCGCCGACCTGCTGCTGGCGCAGGACAGTGGCCACCTTGTAGCCATTGGCCAGTTCCGCCACGGATGACGGCTCGTCGCCCGGGAAGCGCTGCCCGCCGTCATTGGCATAGCCGTAGAAATTCTCGTCCGGGTCATGCACGAGCATGGTGTTGTGCGCGATGCTGCGCTTGTGATAATTCATGTCGTGCGCACTGCCGTATTCCAGGGGGATGCTGGGATCGGCCACATCCCTACCGCTATAAATGCCCGAATCGATGGCCAGGCCGCCCTTGTAGTAAATCTGAAAATGCCCGGCGTCATAATGCTCGTGGTTGCCGAACCAGTCGCCGCCGAGCTTCATCGTCGCCACGACATTGCCTGACTCCACATGTATGCCATCGGTCCACCCCGTGCGGGCGATCATCAGGCCGGCGGGATCCGGAAAATATTTGGTCAAGGGCAACGCCACCGGGCTCGGCGTGCTGCCCATGGCCGTATTGCCCAGCAGGATAGGCCAGATGCTGTCCTTGGGGTGGATAAAACTGGTCGACGGCTGCAGCGACTGCTTCAAATACTCATGCTTCAAGGTGGGATTGTTGTAGTAGGTGGCGGGCAGCATAAAGGCCAGCGGTTCGCTCCAGTACTCCCTGCTGTTGGTGTAGGAGGAGTGATAGACGTCGCCATCACGCATCCATTGTCCGTCGGGGCGGCGCGTGTACAGCCAGTGATACGGCGTCATCTGCTGCACGGGATCGAACACGGGCGCGGCGCCCATGCGTCGGAATATCCATGCGGCGTACATATCCGCCAGGAAACGCACCGTGCCATACGACGCACCCTGGTGATACGCTTGCGCCGCGTAGGCATAGTTACGCGGCGCGATATAGTCGGCAAAGAAGCGCCCGGCAACGATATTGTAGACGAGCGGCGCCTCGTCATAGAAGGCGATGGCGGCCGACAGCTGGTCGCGCAGCAGCTGGTTGTCGCTGCCATGGCCGACGACGGGGCCTTGCCGCGATGGCGGAAAGCCGATTTCCATCGTGGCCGCCAGCTGCGTAAAACGCGTAACGACATAGGCGCGCTGCTGCGCACTCATCAGATGGAAGCACCAGTCATACACCATGGCGCTGGCCAGGATGATATCGCCTTTCTCGTTCGGGTGATTGTAGCCGGGCGCAAACTGCACGGCCGCCAGGTAGTCGAGCAGCATCTGCACGGCTTCCCGGCCCCGCTGCGCCTGCGCCGCCGAACCGCCGCGTTCGTACAGCAGAGAGTACAGCGCCTTCGCCTTGATCGCGCTCACGGCATCGACCTGGTGATTGCTCCTGGCCGGGCCGCCAGGCACGAACACGGGCAACGCCACCACCGCCGGTGCCGCGACAAACCCGTTCAGGACAGCGCGATGCTGCACCATTTCCTGCGCGCGGACTCGAAACGGCTACGTATCGCGGCCAGGTCCCCCACCCGGGCAAACACGCGCGGATGCTCGCCGGCGGGCGGCAGCACGGTGGGCAGCGGATACACGCCATAGCCTTGCGGGACAAAATCGGCCAGCGCCGTGACCAGCAAGCAATCGATCCCCAGGCCGCCCTCGCGGTACTGGAGCTTCAGTTCGCGCTCGCCCGCCGCGAGCCAGCGCGTGACGGGCAGCCAGGTCCACTTCGGCGGCTGGCCGGCGGTGAACGGCACGGATGCACTGGCATAGGCGCCATTGTCGACCGCCAGGTACAAGGACGCGGCGTTCGCCGCCGACGCCAGCACGCGCAGCCAGATCGTATAGTTGCCATCGCGGGGCACGGTCACTCTGTACGACAATTGCGCCGCCGCGCCTGGCGACTCGGCACGCGCCAGGTCAGCCGGCGTACTCAGATAGCCGCCGCCGGAAACCACGTTGCCGCCCTGGCTTTCCAGCCCCCATGGCGCGCCAGGCGCCGTACTTTCCGCCTCAAACATGGCCTCGACGGGAAAAGGCGTGGCATGCAGGGCAGGACTGGCTGCCAGCAAGGCAAAAGAGATAAAACCGCGTTGCAGTGGGGACATGAGGAGAACTCCAGATTGTTGTATTTTAAACAGCAACAACAATACACCACCTGGCGATATTTGATTTCATTTTTATAACAAAAATACCTGAGCCGGCCGGCGACGGGCAAAAAAAAACCGCCCGGATCGTCATGACACCGGGCGGTTCTCATTGGGTTGGCTACAACATCAAGCCTGCGGGCGGTCCGCCTTTTTCTCGCGCGCCACGATATACAGCAGCACGATGATGACGGCATACGGCAGCAGCGACAGCGCGTCCGAGTGCAGGCCCGCGTAGAACGGGTTGCCGTGCTCGGCCCAGTCGGCCATCATCTGGTCGAAGTGCGTGAGCACGCCGGCCGTGATGGCGATGATGATGCCGGCCAGCGCGCCGCCGGCGATGTAGCCGGAGGCCAGCAGCACGCCCGAGCTGCGGTCGCCCGCCAACTGGCGCTCTTCCTCGTTCAGTTTCGCATTGTGTTCCAGCTTGTTGTTGCGGCGGTCCGCCAGCCAGCGCACCAGGCCGCCGACGAAGATCGGCAAGGTCGATGACAGCGGCAGATACACGCCCACGGAAAACGCCAGCGACGGGATACCGGCCATTTCCAGCACCACGGCGATCATCACGCCGAACAGCACCAGGGTCCAGGGCAGTTGCCGGTCGAGGATGCCCTTGATGATGTAGGACATCAGCACGGCTTTCGGCGCATCGTATTTCTTCACTTCCGAACCGTCCGGACGCTTGCTGTAATGGCCGTTAATGCCCGGATCGACCAGGTAAGCCAGCTGGCCATCTTCCTTGACGAAATACTTGCCGGCCGGGCCGCCCACGGTGTCCGTCTTTTGCCAGACTTTATACGTATTGTGGTCGGTATCGGCTTGCGGGCCATGCAGCTCGCCCGTCACCGTCAGCTTAGACGCATCGACCGTCAGGCCGGGCGCCACTTGCGCGGCCGGCACGTAGACGGTGCTCGCTTCGTTCAGTTTCAGCAGAATCGGACCGAGGATCAGCGCGGACGACAGCGCGCCGGCCAGGATCGCGTACTGCTGCAGGCGCGGCGTGGCGCCCACCAGGTAGCCGGTTTTCAAGTCTTGCGACGTGGTACCCGCATTGCTGGCGGCGATGCAGACGATGGCGCCCACCGACAGGGCCGTCACATAGTAACGCCCGCCCGTCCAGCCCATGATCAGGAAGATCAGGCAGGTAAACAGCAAGGTGGCCACGGCCATGCCGGAGATCGGGTTCGACGACGAGCCGATTTCACCGGTCAGGCGCGACGACACGGTGGCGAACAGGAAGCCGAAGACGAGGATCAGCAACGCGCCGAGGAAGTTCATGTGCAGCGGCGTGGCGAAGGTGATCACGGCGATGATGGACAGGCAGCCGATGACGACCCATTTCAGGGGGATATCCTGGTCGGTGCGCAGGGTGGAATTGCTCTTGACGCCCTTGCCGATGCCTTTCAGGCCGGCCGACAGGCTGCGCCAGATCATGGGCATGGCGCGCACGAGGGAAATCAGGCCGCCGGCGGCCACTGCCCCCGCACCGATGTACAGCACGTAGGCGCTGCGCACGTCGTCCGCGCCCATTTCGCTGATCAACTTGGTGCCAGGAGACAGCACGGTGGTCAGGCTGTCGCCGAAGAACTTGATCATCGGGATCAGCAGCAGGTAAGACAGCACGCCGCCAGCCGCCATGGTGGCGGCGATGCGCGGGCCGATGATGTAGCCCACGCCCAGCAATTCAGGGGAAATCTCGGCGCCGATGGAGCCGCCCTTGAGCGGCGCGGCAAATTCCACGCCCGGCGTATCCTTCCAGCCCTTGAACGAGATATTGAACACCTTGTACAGCAGGCCGACGGCAAAGCCGCCGAAGATGATCTTCGCGCGGCGCTTGGCGTCCAGCGCGGCGGCCGAATCCTTCTCGATGCTTTCGCCGGCGGCGATGCGCGATTCTTCCGTGGCGGCCGCCTTGAGCACTTCGGCGCACGCCGTACCTTCGGGGAATTTGAGTTCCTTGTGCTGGTCGACGATCATGGTGCGGCGCATGGGGATCATCATCAGGATGCCCAGCAGGCCGCCGAGGATACCGACCAGCATGACCCGCGAGATTTCCAGGTCGAAGCCGAGGATCAAAATGGCCGGCATGGTCACGCCCAGGCCGAAGGCCAGCGATTCGCCGGCCGAACCGGCCGTTTGCGTGATGCTGTTTTCCAGGATCGACGAATCCTTGCCGCCCACCTTCTTGGCCAGGCCGAACAGGGTGATGGCGATCACGGCGACGGGAATCGACGCGCTGACGGTCAGGCCCACTTTCAGCACCAGGTACAGCGAGGAGGCGCCAAAGACCATCCCCAGGATGACGCCCATGAATAGCGCGCGGAAGGTCATCTCGGGCAGCTTCGCATCGGCCGGAATGTACGGCTTCACGACGCTCGGTGTTGCATCTTTTGCCATGGATATTTCCTTAATTTTTAAAAATAAACAGCCCGGATTGACGCCCGGGCTATTTTCTTGAAGCCGAGACTATCGCACAGCCGCGTTTCGATGAAAAGGTTTTTTGCTCCCGGTCCCGGCGGCCAGCCCTGGCACCCCGCCCGCGCCGGAACGGCTGGCGCATTGGTCTATAATCGCTGCCACCGTGCCCTGCACGCTCACGTGAGACTGCCTTGACTGCCAAACGAACCGGATTCCCCTGGCCTTCCCGCCGCGCCACCGTGCGCGCTATCATCATCGCCGGCTGCGCCGCGCTGGCCGCTGCCCTGCTGCTGGCTGCCTACCTGTTCCTGTACGTACGCCCCCGCCTGCCCGAACTGGGCGTCATCACCGACTACCAGCCGAAGATACCGCTGCGCGTGTACACGGCCGACAATGTGCTGATCGGCGAATTCGGCGAAGAACACCGCGACTTCGTGCCGATTGCGCAAGTGCCGGAAATGATGAAAAAGGCCTTGCTGGCCATCGAGGATGGCCGCTTCTATGAACACCACGGCATCGACTTCGTGCGGGCCGGCGGCGCCGTGGTGTCGAACCTGCGCCACGGCTTCGGCCACGGCGGCGGCTCCACCATCACCATGCAGGTGGCGCGCAATTTCTTCCTGACGCGCGAAAAAGTCGCTTCGCGCAAGCTCAACGAAATCATGCTGGCCCTGAAAATCGAGTCGGCCCTGTCGAAAGACCAGATTCTCGAGCTGTACATGAACCAGATGTACCTGGGCCAGCGCTCGTTCGGCTTCGGCAGCGCGGCGCAGACCTACTTCGGCAAACCGCTCAATGAACTGTCGATCGCGGAAATGGCCATGCTGGCGGGCCTGCCGCAAAACCCGTCGCGCCACAACCCGATCAGCAATCCGAAAAAGGCGCACGCGCGCCAGCGGCTGGTCTTGAAACGCATGCGCGAACTCGATTACATCAGCGAAGGCCAGTACCAGCAAGCGCTGGCCCAGTCGCTGCATATCAATAGCCGCGGCAAGCAGGGTTTCGATACGCACGCCGAATACGTGGCCGAACTGGCGCGCCAGGCCGTCTACGCGCAGTTCAAGGAAGACAGCTACACCAAGGGCATCAGCGTCTACACGACGATCCTGAAAGCGGATCAGGACGCGGCCTATGCTTCGACGCGCCGCAACGTCATCGCCTACGACCAGCGCCACGGCTACCGCGGCCCGGAAACCTTCATCGACATGCCGGCCGACCCGGAGCAGCGCGACGACGCCATCGATGCGGCGCTGCAAAAACGCCCGGACAGCGACGGCCTGATCGCCGCCGTCGTCACGGACGTGGCCAGCGGCAAGGTGGTGGCCGACACGGGCGACGGCGACGCCAAGACGATCACAGGCGATGGCTTGCGCTTTGCCGCCCCCGCCCTGTCCGCCAAAGCGAGCGCCGGCATCAAGCTGCGCCCGGGCGCCGTGATCCGCATCACCAGGGATGGCAAGGACAACTGGGCCATCACGCAAGTGCCGCTGGTGGCCGCCGCGTTTGTGTCGCTCGACGCGGACACGGGCGCCTACCACGCCATGGTGGGCGGCTTCGATTACAACCTGCAAAAGTTCAATCACGTGACGCAAGCGTGGCGCCAGCCCGGTTCGGCCATGAAACCGTTCGTGTATTCGGCGGCGCTGGAAAAAGGCTTTTCGCCGGCCACCCTGATCAATGACGTGCCTTTGGAAATGCAGGCGGGCGGCAAGGTGTGGGCGCCGCAGAACGACGACTTCAAGTTCGACGGCCCCATCACCATGCGCTATGCGCTGGCGCAATCGAAGAACGTGGCCTCGGTGCGCATCCTGCGCGCGCTGGGCGTGTCGTACACGCACGACTTCATGGAAAAATTCGGCTTCGACCCGGCCCGCCAGCCGAACAATCTGACCATGGCGCTGGGCACGGGTTCCGTCACGCCCGTGCAGATGGCGGGCGCCTACGCCCTGTTCGCCAATGGCGGCCACCAGGTGGAACCTTACCTGATCGACCGCATCGTCGATGCCAAGGGCGCCATCCTGATGCAGACCAAGCCGCCCGCGCCGAACGACGACAAGACCCTGGCGCTGGACCCGCGCAACGCCTTCGTGATGGACAGCATGCTGCGCGAAGTGGCGCGCACGGGCACGGGCGCGGCGGCAACGAAAAAACTGGTCCGGACTGACATCGCCGGCAAGACGGGCACCACCAGCGACGCCGTCGACGGCTGGTTCGCCGGCTACAGCGGCGGCATCGTGGCCGTGGCGTGGATGGGCTACGACGAGCCCAAGTCCCTGGGCGGACGCGAATTCGGCGCCACCCTGGCCATGCCGATCTGGATCGACTACATGCGCACGGCCCTGTCGACGCGCCCGCAAGTCACGCGCGCCGTGCCGGATGGCCTGAGCCAGGTCGATGGCGAGTGGCTATATGACGAATTCATCGACATGAACGGGATCAAGACGCTGGATATGGACGTGGAGACGCCGACGGATCCGGCAGCCGTGCCGGAGACGCTGCCCGTGGAAACCACGAACTGATCAGTAGGTCGGGTTAGCCGGAACGGCGTAACCCGACAAGCCGCCGTCGGCGGCGTTTTTACGGCGCCTTGACCATGCTCAAATACCCGCGCGCCGTACTGACGACGCTATCGGCGAAATCGTCGACATTGACCTTCGCCGCGCGGTACTTCCAGCGTTTCACGTACCAGTCCTGGAACAGGGCCAGGCAGTGCGCGGCCAGCAAGGTCGGATCGCCCTGCGGCTTCGGTTCGATTTCGGCGATGGTGGCGGCGATCAGGGTCTGCACATACAGTTCCGAATTCTTCGCCATGCTGCGCTGCTCGACCTGCAGCACGCGCGAATCCATGAAGACAAAATAAAACCACGGCTGCAGCACTTCGGACAGGTAGATCGACGAGCGTATCATCGCTTCGAGGCGGTCCAGCGGCGACTTCACGTCGACGAACAGCAGCGGCAAGGCTTGCGTGGCGTGGCGCACCACGTCCTCGATCATTTCGGCCAGTTGATCCTTGCTGGTGATGTAGCCATACAGGCCGCCCATCGACAGCCCCGTCTCGCGGCACAGGTCGCGCAAGCTCATGGCGCGAAAACCCACGTCATTGGCCAGGCGGAAGGTGGCGACGAAGATGCGTTCAAGATTTTCCAGCGCCGGCTTGCGGCGCTTGACGCCGATACGTTCCGCGTGGCGGTCAAGAATATATTCCCAGATGTTTTCGCCATTTAAAGGCGTCATCTGCTGAAACTGTTCAAAATTAAAATGGGTCGACAAGTGCATTCCCAAATAACGGTGTAAGAGCGATATCCATGCAATGCCTGGGCAAGGCACTGCAAGACGGCGGGACGGCTGATGCGGGGCCGATTATAGCTCAGGAAAACAACTATTTTACTTTTCAACTATGCAATGGGCGCATAAGCCACGCCAAATACCCACAGTTATTGCGCTGCATCATGCAATTCAAATGCAATTTACATCGAGCGGTGCTACATTTAAAAAACCGAGCGCTCGCTATTTTTAATGCATCGAGAATGCAAGGAGTGCACGGTTCACCGCTACAGCATCGACATTTCCATATTATTCAAATAACGGAGACAAAATGAAGACTCGCTTTTGGCAACTGCTATCCACCCTGCTGTTCACTCTCGCCATCCTGCCCGGCAGCGCCAGCGCCGCCGGCTACACGCAAACGAAGTACCCGATCGTGCTCGTGCACGGCCTGTTCGGCTTCGACAAGCTCGGTCCCGTCGACTATTTTTATGGCGTCTCCGACGCCTTGCGCAGCGGCGGCGCACAAGTGTATGTGACCACCGTGTCGGCCGCCAACAGCACGGAAGTGCGCGGCGAGCAGCTGCTGTCGCAGGTGCGGCAAATCCTCGCCGCCACGGGGGCGGCCAAGGTCAATTTGATCGGCCATAGCCACGGCGGCCCCACGGCCCGCTATGTCGCCTCCGTGCGCCCCGACCTGGTGGCGTCCGTCACCAGCGTGGCCGGCGTGAACAAAGGCTCCAAGGTGGCAGACATCCTCAGCGGCGCCATTCCCAACACCAGCAACGCGTTGGGCAATGCGCTCGCCTCCCTGATCGGCATTTTATCGGGCAACAAGGGATTGCCGCAAAACGCGGGCGCCTCGCTGGCGTCGCTGTCCACGGCCGGCTCGCTCGCTTTTAATAGCCGCCATCCGCAAGGTGTGCCCACCTCCGCCTGCGGCGAAGGCGCGTACCAGGTACAAGGCGTGCACTATTTTTCCTGGAGCGGCGCGCAACCGTACACGAACGTGCTCGACGTGGGCGACCCGGTACTGGCAGCCATCAGCCTGGCCTTCGGCGGTGCCAAGAACGATGGCCTGGTCAGCAGCTGCTCCAGCCACCTGGGCAAGGTAATCCGCGACGACTACGCCATGAACCACCTCGATGAAGTCAACCAGTTCGTCGGCATCGTCAACCTGTTCGAAACGAACCCCGTCACCGTCTTCCGCCAGCAGGCCAACCGCCTGCAAGGCCTGGGACTGTAAGGAGAAGCGCATGCACGCGAAATCGATCATCGGCGGCAGTCTGGCGGCCCTGGCCCTGTACCTGGCGCTACGCCCTGGCGAAGCGCCGGCCCCGCCGCCGGAAAAGGCGGAACCGGACCTGTTCGCGTTCGTGCGCTCGATGGAAGGCACGCGGCCCGACGGCAACGTGACGGTGGCCACCGGCGACAAGCTGGTGGTCGACGCGGAACTGGCGCACCTGTTCGACTACTACCTGGCGGGCCTCGGTGAAAAGCCGCTGGCCGCCATCCGCAGCCAGATCGAGGCGGAACTGGACCGGCGCCTGGCGCCAGTCCCCGCCCGCGAAGCCAAGCGCCTGCTGGGCGCGTATCTGGCCTACAAGCAGGCGCTGGCCGGCGCGGAACAGGCGTTGCCGGCGCAAGCCGATGCGGCCCTGGCGGCGCGCGCGCGCCTGCAAGCCATGCGGGCCTTGCGCGGCAATTACTTTACGCCAGAGGAAAGCGCGGACCTGTTCGGCGCCAGCGACGCGTACGACGACGATGCCGTGGCGCGCATGGCCATCCTCGGCGACACGTCGCTCGATGAAGCGCAGCGCCAGTCGCAACTGGCGGCGCTCGATCAAAAAATGACGCCCGCCCAGCGCGCCGCACGCGACGCGCCGCTGCAGGTGGCGCAGCTGGACGCCTCCGTCAGGACCTTGCGGGCGCAGGGCGGCGGCGAGAATGAAGTGTACCGCCTGCGCGCCAGCACCTTCACGCCGGCGGCAGCGGCGCGCCTGGCGGAACTGGACCGCGAAGAATCGCAGTGGCAGCAGCGCATCATCGCGTATCAAGCGCTCAAAGCCCAGATAGCCAGCCTGCCCGGCGGCGCGCAGGATGCGGCAGCCCTGCAGCAGCTGCGCGACGCCAGCTTTACCCCGGACGAACAGCGCCGGCTGGGCGCCTACGAATAGAGTTCAAGCCAGCTGCGCCAGCAAAGCCGCCGCCGCCATCACGTCCGTCGTATCGCGCCCCTGCCGGTAGCCCGCATGGACGGGAGCCAGCACGGCATGCGCGGCGGCGCGGCGGCCTTGCGCCTGCAGCACGGCCGCCAGACTGGTGGCGCAGCGCAGCTCCCAGCCAGGCGCCTGCTGGCCCCTGGCCAGCCGCAGCGCTTCTTCCAGCTGCACCCGCACCGCTTCCAGGCCCGCCGTATCATCTTGCGCCAGCGCCCGCCAGCGGTGGTGCGCGTCGCGGCGCAGCACTTCCGGCGCGCTCCACGGCGCCATGCCCATGCGCGCGCGCCGCAGCGCCTGGCTATCGGCGGCCGCGTCGTGCAGGGTGGCCATCAGATCGACCTGTATCGGCCAGCTGCGCACCGCGGGCCAGGGGAACTGCGCCAGCGCCTCGCCCCCATCGAGCAGGCGCTGGTAGGCGGCGCCCCAGGCGCTCCAGTACAGCAAGCCATAGCGGGCCGCATGCTCGCACAGCAGGCAAGTCCACGCATGCGCCAGTTCCCGCTGCCCGCACCATAGGGCGACGGGAATGGCATTGACGGCCAGCGCCACGCACAGCGTGACGCCATTGTGTTCGAAGCCCACCGCCACCGCCTCGCGCACCAATTCCAAGGCGTCGTCGGGACGGCCCTGCATCCACAGGCAGCGCGCCAGCGTGCCGCGCAGGCACACCTGGTGATCGGCCAGCAAGGCATGATTGAAGCCGAGCTGCCGCGCGCCCTCGGGATGGGCGAGCACCATGCGTGCCAGCGCCGCCGACTGCGCGTAGCGTCCCTGCACATACTCGCCTACGGAGCGCATGCGCGCCAGTACCAGCCGCATCGGCGCGTCATCGCGGGCCTCGCGCGCGTCGCACAGGACGGCAAGCTCGGTGGCGTAACTGTCGGCGCGCTGGAAATCGGCCAGCTTCAGGCAGCAGATCCACATGCCGCAAATCGCCTCACAGCGGCGGCTGCCATCGTCCGTACGCATGGCCAGCGCATAACCGTGCTGGAACGAACGCAGCATGGTGCCGGTGATGCCCTGCGTATGCAGCAGCAGGTGCGCCTGCGAGGCATGCAGCCGCATCTCGCTGTCCGGGTCGTCCAGCCCACGCGCGGCCATGCGCTCGAGCGCCCGCCCGACGCGCACGCGGTATTCGTCCATCAGCGACAGCTGATAGAACAGGGTTTGCGCGGCCAGGGTCAGGGACACGCCCAGCGCCACGTCGCCCTCCTCGCCGAAAGCCCAGTCGATGGCGGCGCGCAGGTCGTCGACATGGCGGCCGTAGCGCGCGCTCCATTGGGCCGGCGGCATGCCCGCCCAGTCGGCGGCGATGCGTTGGGCCAGGCCCAGGCAATGGCGCGCGTGGCGCAGCAGCACGGCGCCCGCATCCCCGCCCGCCGACAACAGCGCGCCGGCATAGGCGCGCGTGGTGTCGAGCAGCCGGTAATACACATGCTGGCCGCAAAACTCGATGCTGACGAGGGACTTGGCCGCCAGGTCGGCCAGGGTGTCGAACACGTCGCATCCGGCCACGGCGCTGGCCGACTCGAGGCGGAAGCGGCTCCTGAACACGCTCAGCGCCTGCAGCACCTGGCGCTCTTGCGCGTCGAGCAGGCCATAGCTCCAGTCCAGGGTGGCGCGCAGGGCCTGGTGGCGCAAGGGCATGTTGCGCGCGCCCCGCGTGAGCAAACGAAAGCGGTCATCAAGCTGGCGGCGCAATTCGTGCAGGCCGAAATGGCCGATGCGACCGGCCGCCAATTCCAGCGCCAGCGGGATGCCATCGAGCCGCCGGCAGATGTCCACCACCACGGGTACGTCGGCGTCGGCCAGCACGAAAGCATCGTCGACGGCCGCGCAGCGTTCGCAAAACAGCTGCACCGCGGCGAAATGGCGGGCTGCCGCCGCATCGGGCACGACATCGGCCGGCGGCAATTCCAGCGCGGGCAGGCGCTGCAACTGCTCGCTGGTGATGCGCAGCGGCTCGCGGCTGGTGGCCAGCACGTGCAGCAGTGGCGCACCCTTGAGCAAGGCGTCGGCCAGCGCGGCGGCCGCGCCGATCACGTGCTCGCAGTTATCGAGCACGATCAGCATGT
This sequence comes from Janthinobacterium sp. LS2A, assembly GCF_036543145.1. Lineage (NCBI taxonomy): Bacteria > Pseudomonadati > Pseudomonadota > Betaproteobacteria > Burkholderiales > Oxalobacteraceae > Janthinobacterium > Janthinobacterium sp. LS2A. Next base: position 382,222 of record NZ_JAZHPB010000001.1, on the reverse strand, counting down.
GGCGCGGGCGCAGGTAGGCCAGCAGCACCGGCATGGCGTCGCCGGCCGCCACGGCCACGCCCAGCGCCGTGGCCAGCGCCAGCGGCACCAGGCGCCCCTCGTCCAGCGGCGACAGGTCGACGAAACACACGCCGTCGGCATAGCGGCGCAGCACGCGCGTGGCCAGGACGACGGCCAGCGTGGTCTTGCCGATGCCGCCCGGGCCGGCAATGCACAGCAGGCGCAATTGCAGCAGCTGGTTGGCCATCGTCTGCAGCACCTCGGCGCGACCCAGCATGCGCGTGAGCATGACGGGCAGGTTGTGCCGCGGCTCGGCGCCTGCCGCACCGGGCGCCGGCCGGCCCGTGTGCGCCAGCGGCGCCAGGAAGCCGTAGCCGCGCCCGGGAATGGTGGTGATGTAGCGCTGGCCATCGCGGCCATCGCCGAGCGCCTTGCGCAGCGCCGCCAGATGCACGCGCAAGGTCGCGTCGTCGACCACGGCATTGGGCCAGACGATGGCCACCAGTTCATGCTTGTCGACGATGTCGCCGGCGCGCTCCAGCAGGGCCAGCAGCAAGTCCATGGCCCTGCTGCCCAGGCGCAGCGCGCGTTCGCCCTCGAACAGCACGCGCTCCAGCGGCAAAAGGCGAAACGGGCCGAAGACATAGGCCGGGGCAGGACTGTTTATCATTCTTGCGTGGGGGAGTAGGTGTTAAAGCACGCGGCTTGCAGTGGCCATATTCTACTGAGCATCCGCGCCATGCCGCATGGCGCCATGTTTCGGCACTGTTACAGGGCCGGCCGGCGCGCCAGCGGCCAGCAGCGCGGCCACGTCGGCCGCGGGCGCCGGGCGGTGCAGGTAAAAGCCCTGTACCTGGGGGCAGCCCAGCCGCCGCAGCTGCGCCAGCTGTTCACCGTTTTCCACGCCCTCGGCCAGCGCCTGCAAGCCCAGGCCCCGCGCCAGCGCCAGGGTCGAGGCGACGATGACAGTGTCACAATCTGCGCTGCCACCGCTGCCCAGGTCGCGGATGAAGGAGCGGTCGATCTTGATGGTATGAATCGGCAGCAGCCTGACATGGCTCAGGCCCGAATGGCCGGTGCCGTAATCGTCGAGCGAAATGGACAGGCCCAGCGCGCGCAGCCGGCGCAATCCCTGCGTCGCCTGCGCCATGTCGTCGATGCAGCAGCTTTCCGTCACTTCCAGCTCCAGCAGGCCGGGCGGAATGGCGTGACGCCGCAGGCAGCCCAGCACGAAGTCGGGTAACTGCGGCTGGCACAGCTGGCGCGCCGAGACATTCACCGCGACCGGCACCACCGGCAGGCCCTGCGCGCGCCACTGCGCCAGCTGGCGGCAGGCCGCGTCGATGCCCCAGTTGCCCAGCGCGGCGATGGCGTTCGTCCGCTCGGCCAGGCCGATGAATTCGTTCGGGTAGACGAGGCCGTGGCGCGGATGGTTCCAGCGCAGCAGCGCTTCCAGGCCGACCAGGCACAGCCGCGCCGTATCGAACTTGCCCTGGTAATGAAAGCAGAATTCGCCGTCGACGATGGCCCTGTCCAGGCGCCCCTGCAACTCCCGGCTGCGCACCGGCGCCCGGCACAGCAGCGCCAGCGCGCCGTGCCAGAACCTTGCCAGGCGCGCCACTAAGCCAGCAGGCGCGGCACGGCAGGCGCAGGGCGGCCCGCCAGAACCGCCGGCCCCTGGCGCAGGCGAAACACGCTGACCACCTGCAGCAGATTCGCCGCCTCGCCTTCCAGCGATTGCGATGCGGCCGCCGCTTCCTCCACCAGGGCCGCGTTCTGCTGCGTCACTTCATCCATCTGCACGACCGCCTGGCTGACCTGGCCGATGCCCGTGCTTTGCTCGGCGCTGGCCGCCGTGATGTCGGCCACCATCTGGCTCACGCGCCCCACGGCCGCCACCACTTCCTGCATCGTGGCGCCGGCTTGCGCAACCAGCGCCGCACCCGCGTCCACCTGCTGCGTCGAGGTGGCGATCAGGGCGCGAATATCGCGCGCCGCCGCCGCGCTGCGCTGCGCCAGGTTGCGCACTTCCGTTGCCACGACGGCAAAGCCGCGCCCCTGCTCTCCCGCACGCGCCGCTTCCACTGCCGCGTTCAGGGCCAGGATATTCGTCTGGAAGGCCAGCATGTCGATCACGCCGATGATGTCGGCGATCTGCGCAGACGAGGCGCTGATGGCGTCCATCGTATGGATCACCTGGCCCACGGCTTGCCCGCCGGCGCCGGCGATGTTCGCCGCCTCGACGGCCAGCACGCTCGCATGGCGGGCATTGTCCGCGTTCTGCTGCACCGTGGAACTCAGTTCCTCCATGGCCGATGCTGTCTGTTCGAGCGAGCTGGCCTGCTCCTCGGTGCGCGACGACAGGTCGACATTGCCGGCCGCGATCTGCGACGAGGCCGTGGCGATGGTGTCGGTGCCGCTGCGCACGCGCTGCACGATGTCGAGCAGGTTGCCGTTCATGATGCACAGCGCGTCGAGCAGCTTGCCCGTTTCATCGCCGCCGTGGCGGCCGAAGGTCGACGTCAAATCGCCGGCGGCCACGGTCTGCGCCACCGCCAAGGCATGGCGCAGCGGATCGACGATGCTGCGCGTCACCAGCCAGGCGGTAACGAGCGAAAAGAGCACGGCCAGCGCGCTCAGCGCCAGCATCATGTTGCGCGCCGTGACGTATTCGTGATGCACCTGGGCGCCCGCCTCTTCCATCAGCGCATGCTGGTAGGCGATCAGGCTTTCCAGCGCCGCCATGTAGCGCAGCTGCTCGCCGCGCACCGTACCGAGCAGCAAACCGGTCGCTTCATCGCGCGCGCCCTCTTCCAGCAGGGCCAGTACCTTGTCGCGCCCGCCGTTGAACGCGGCGCGCGCCTGCGTCACGGCCGCCATCAGCTCGCGGCCCTGCGGCGACTGCACCGCCTTTTCCAGCTGCGCCAGTCCTTTTTCCGTGTCGCCGCCCGCCCTGGCGATGGTGGCGCGTTCCTGCGTCAGCTGCTGCGGTTCCGTCATCAAAAGCAGGTTGCGCGAGGAGCGCGCGATGATGTTGACATTCTTGATGATGTCGTTGGCCAGCACGGTTTTCGGATATTTATCATCGATCACGTCGCGCATGCGCAGTTCCAGGCTGGACAGGCGCAGCATGCCCAGCACGGCGGTCGCCAGCAGCAGCAAGGTCAACAATGCAAAGGCACAGCGCAAGCGCGTGCCGATTTTCATATTTGCCATCTTTATTCGCATCCTTCAGTGTGGTGCATCGGTCATCGCGCCGGGCTCGCATGCAAGGCTGACGGCAATGGCTGCCGCCTGCCAGGTATGGCCGGACGCAGCAGGCGGAAGGGTCAGCCGGGATGTGGCCGAGGCGGGAACAAGGGCGGTACGGCTGGCAGTGTGAGTTATCTCACAGGCAATGTCGCGTTAAGTTTTGAAAAGATTTGCTTAGATGACAAAACAGCTATTTTAATAACGCTGTTTTTTTAGTAAGTAGTAACCGCAGTTCGAACCGCAGTGCGACCCTGTGCGCGCATGTGAAAACGGCCGCGCAAGGCGGCCGTCCGGTAGCGCATGCGGGCGCCGTCAATCGATCAAAACACTTCCCACTCGTCGTCGCGCGGCGCGCTCTGGCGCTGGGATGGCACGGCGTGCAGGGCCGGGCGGCCCGAATTGGGGTGTGATACGGGGCGCGAAGCATGTCCCGGTGCCGGACGCTTCAGCGCGGCGCTGGCCGCCACGGTGCGTGGCGCGGCCGGCTTTGCGTTTGCGTGCGCGGCAGGCGCCTGCGCGCCATCGAGCTTGAAGACGCTGACCACCTGGGCCAGCTGGCCCGATTGCTCCTGCAGCGATTCGGCCGCGGCGGCCGCCTCTTCCACCAGGGCCGCGTTTTGCTGCGTCACCTGGTCCATCTGGCCGATGGCCTGGTTGATCTGGTCGATGCCCGAGCTTTGCTCCTGCGTGGCCAGGCTGATTTCTGCCATGATATCCGTCACGCGCTGCACGCTGGCGACGATTTCAGCCATCGTGCTGCCCGCCTCGGCCACCAGCTTGCTGCCCGTGTCGACGGCCACGACGGAGTCGCCGATCAGCGTCTTGATTTCCTTGGCGGCGGCTGCGGAACGCTGCGCCAGATTACGCACCTCGGTGGCCACCACGGCGAAACCGCGTCCCTGCTCGCCCGCGCGCGCCGCTTCCACGGCGGCGTTGAGTGCCAGGATATTCGTCTGGAAGGCGATGCCGTCGATGACGGAAATGATGTCGACGATCTTGCGCGACGAATCATTGATGGCGTCCATGGTCTCGACCACCTTGCCCACCACAGCGCCGCCCTTGACCGCCACGCCCGAGGCGTTCAGCGCCAGCTGGTTCGCCTGCTGGGCGTTGTCGGCGTTCTGCCGCACGGTCGACGTCAGTTCTTCCATCGACGACGCCGTCTCTTCCAGCGAACTGGCTTGCTCTTCCGTACGCGAGGACAGGTCCAGGTTGCCGCTGGCAATTTCCGACGACGCCGTGGCGATGATCTCCGTGCCGCTGCGCACTTGGCCGACGATGCTGACCAGGCTGGAATTCATGTCTTTGAGCGCCCGCAGCAGCTGGCCCGTTTCTTCCGTCGTGTGCACCTCGATCTGGCTCGTCAGGTCGCCCGAAGCCACCGTCTGCGCCACCTTCACGGCCGCGTTGATCGGCTGGGTGATGGCGCGCGTGATGTAGGCGGCGCAGCCGATGCCCAGCGCGGAGGCCAGCAAGCCGAGGATGACCATCAGGCTTTCCGAGCGGATCACGGCCGCGCTGCCGTCCTTGACGCTGGCATCGGCCACGCCGTTATTGAGCTTGATGATTTCGTTGAGCGTGCCTTCGGCCTTGCCGAACAGCGCACGCGAATCCTGGTACTGCTTGTAGAACACCGCGAACAACTCTTTCTGCCGCGGCTCGTCGCGGTTGTCGGCCAGCTGGCGCAAGATGGCGCGCACCTTGTCGTCATCGCCCTTCCAGGCCGCCCACTCGCCCTGGAAGCGCTGCCACAGCACGGCTTCCTCGGGGGTTTGCGGCAGCGGCTCGTACAGCTTGCGGCCCGCCTCGATATTCGTCCATGCCTTGGTGCGCAGCTGCAGCGCTTCCGCGAACTTGTCCTGTGCCTGGTAATTGTTTTCATACATGGCGGCCGTCAGGGTGGCGGCGGCAACGGCCGTCTGGCCTTCGCTCATCATCATCAGGCCCTGGATCGATGGCAGGCGCACCACACCGATTTCATTGACGGCGCGCCCGACGGTGGCGATGCCCGAATAGCCGCTGACGCCCACCACCAGCAAGGCCGTCATCATCACGGCGACAAGCGTCGCCAGCTTCCATTTGATCAGTAAATTCTTAAACATGGCTAGGTCCTTTATAAAGTCACGAAGACTGCTGGCGAAGTCGGGGCTGGCATGTTCGAGTAAAACAGCTGACACTTGTATAAAGGTGGCGGGGATAAGGCGTACGCTTCGTTACAATTGGCGAGATTTCATAAGTGGAAGCATAGTGGAAAACAAGCGTGCTGGCTGTCAAATACTTGATACAAGACAAGATTTATTTCTTTACTGTGGCGCGTATTGCACAGCGGTCAAAAAAATTGACATGGCGCCCCGCTTTGGTGCAAAAAGTGACCGTGCTTCACTATTGGCTACGCAGTTGATAGTCGTATAAGATGAGCAACAAGCAAACAACAGGCAGACCATGGCTTATCCTATCGAACACAAACTGGTGATCGGGGTCGCTTCCAGCGCCCTGTTCGACCTGGCCGAATCGCACCAGGTCTACCTCGACAACGGCCCCGAGGAGTACCGCAAGTACCAGGAAACGCATATCGACACGGTCCTGCCGCGCGGCGTGGCCTTCCCCTTCATCCGCCGTTTCCTGAACATCAACAAGCACTATCCGCGCCAGTCCCCCGTGGAAGTGGTGCTGTTTTCGCGCAATTCCCCGGAAACAGGCTTGCGCGTCATGCACTCGATCGCCCACTACGGCCTGGATATCTCGCGCGCCGCCTTCATGACGGGCAAGTCGCCCTACCCCTACCTGCCCGCCTTCAACGCTTCGCTGTTCCTCAGCGCGAATGAAGGCGACGTGCGCAGCGCGCTGGCCTGCGACTACCCGGCCGGCCTGGTGCTGCCGTCGCGCACGGAAGACGACGAGGACGACGAGGAATTGCGCGTGGCCTTCGATTTCGACGGCGTGATCGCCGACGACGAAGCGGAAACCGTCTTCAAGCGCAACAACGACGTCGATGAATTCCACGCCCATGAAACCCTGAACGTGGGCACGCCGCACCGCCCCGGACCGCTGGCCGGCCTGTTCCAGAAGCTGGCCACCATGCAGCGCCTGGAAGAAAGGGCGCAGCGGCGCGACCCCGGCTATAAAAAGATCCTGCGCATCGCCATCATCACGGCGCGCAACGCGCCTTCGCACGAGAGAGTCGTGACGACCCTGAAAAGCTGGGGCGTGGCGGCCGACGAGACGTTTTTCCTCGGCGGCATGGACAAGTCGCGCGTACTGGCCGTGTTCAAGCCGCATATCTTCTTCGATGACCAGTTGAGCCACCTCAAATCGGCAGGGGGAACGATACCGATGGTGCATGTACCGTTCGGCATTGCAAATATGCGCGCGGGCGATGGTCTATAATCCTGCCTGTCAGCGCCGTCACTGGCGGCGCGGCGCGCACCACAGCTGTCCCATTCAACTGCCTCTGCCACTAGTGTCATCGCCTGCATGTCCTTAGACTTAACAAAAGCCCTCCCCAAGCCCGGCAACCGCTATGCGTTGCCTGCCCTGTATGGTTCATCCGACGCCTATGCCCTGGCGCTGGCCGCTTTGGCCTTGAAAGCGCGGGGCCAGATGCTGGCCGTGGTGGTGGCGCAGGCCAGCGACGGCCAGCGCCTGCTTGATGAAATCCCGTGGTTTGGCGGCAAGGAACTGCGCTGCCATTTGCTGCCGGACTGGGAAACCCTGCCCTACGACGCGTTCTCGCCGCACCAGGACCTGGTCTCCGAGCGCCTGGCCACCTTGCACGAAATCCAGACGCGCCAGTGCGACGTCCTGATCGTGCCGGCCACCACGGCGCTCGTGCGCCTGGCGCCGCCATCGTTCCTGGCCGCCTACACCTTCTTCTTCAAGAAGGGCGAAAAGCTCGACGAAGCGCGATTGAAGTCGCAGCTGACCCTGGCCGGCTACAGCCATGTCTCGCAAGTGATGTCGCCGGGCGAATACTCGGTGCGCGGCGGCCTGCTCGACCTGTTCCCCATGGGTTCGGCCCTGCCCTACCGGCTCGACCTGTTCGGCGACACCATCGAGACCATCCGCACGTTTGACGCCGACACCCAGCGCTCACTGTATCCCGTGCATGAAGTGCGGCTGCTGCCGGGCCGCGAATTCCCCATGGACGAAGCGGCGCGCACCACCTTCCGCAACCGCTGGCGCGAACAGTTCGAAGGCGATCCATCGCGCTCGGTCGTCTACAAGGACATCAGCAGCGGCATCGCCTCGGCCGGCATCGAATACTACCTGCCCCTGTTTTTTGAACAGACGGCGACCCTGTTCGACTACCTGCCGCCCGACGCCTCGCTGGCCCTGGTGGGAGAAATCGACGCTGCCATCGGGCGCTTCTGGACCGATACGCAGTCGCGCTACCGCTTCCTGAAGGCGGACCGCGAGCGGCCGATTTTGCCGCCCGAATCGCTGTTCCTGTCCGACGAGCAGTTCTTCGGCCTGGCCAAGCCGTATCCGCGCCTGGCGATCGCCAAGTCGAACGATGCGCTGGCGTCCGAACTGTCGGCCCCCGTGCCGAACATCGCAGTCAACCGCCGCGCCGATGATCCGCTGGCCAACCTGCGCAGCTATTTGCTGCAATCGGGCCGCCGCGTGATGATCTGCGCCGAATCGAACGGCCGCCGCGAAACCTTGCAGCAGTACTTCACCGAATACGATCTGCACCTGACGCCGGTGGAAGGCAGCGATGGCTTCCTGCAATCCGACGCCAAGCTGATGCTGGGCGTGGCGCCGCTGCACGCGGGCTTCGAGCTGTTCACGCCCGATGGCAATCTCGCCTTCATCACCGAGACGGAGCTGTATGCGGGTTCCGGCCGCCGGGTCGGCAGCAAGAAGCAGGAAGGCGTGACGCAGGTCGAGTCGATGGTGCGCGACCTGTCGGAGCTGAAAATCGGCGACCCCGTCGTGCACATCAACCATGGCATCGGGCGCTACATGGGCCTGACCAGCATGGACCTGGGCGAAGGCGAAACGGAGTTCCTGCACCTCGAATACGCGAAGGACACCAAACTGTACGTGCCCGTGTCGCAGCTGCACGTCATTTCCCGCTATTCGGGCGCCTCGCCGGAAGACGCGCCGCTGCACTCGCTCGGCTCGGGCCAGTGGGAAAAAGCGAAGAAGCGCGCGGCCGAACAGGTGCGCGACACGGCCGCCGAGCTGCTCAACCTGTATGCGCGCCGCGCGCTGCGCCAGGGCCATTCGTTCGAATTCTCGTCGCACGATTACCAGCGCTTCGCCGACAGCTTCGGCTTCGATGAAACGCCGGACCAGGCCGAGGCCATCCACAACGTCATCAAGGACATGACTTCCGGTAAACCGATGGACCGCCTCGTCTGCGGCGACGTCGGCTTCGGCAAGACGGAAGTGGCGCTGCGCGCCGCGTTTATAGCCGTGATGGGCGGCAAGCAGGTGGCCATCCTGGCGCCCACCACGCTGCTGGCCGAGCAGCATGCGCAAACCTTCGCCGACCGCTTCGCCGACTGGCCCGTGCGCATCGCGGAATTGTCGCGCTTCCGCAGCGGCAAGGAGATCACGCAGGCGTTCAAGGGCATGGCCGACGGCACCATCGACATCGTCATCGGCACGCATAAACTGCTGTCGGACGACGTGAAGTTCACGCGCCTGGGCCTCGTCATCATCGACGAGGAACACAGGTTCGGCGTGCGCCAGAAGGAAGCATTGAAAGCCTTGCGCGCGGAAGTGGACGTGCTGACCCTGACGGCCACGCCCATCCCCCGCACCCTGGGCATGGCGCTGGAAGGCTTGCGCGACTTTTCCATCATCGCCACGGCGCCGCAAAAGCGCCTGGCCATCAAGACGTTCGTGCGCAGCGAAGGCGAAGCCATCATCCGCGAAGCGTGCCTGCGCGAACTCAAACGGGGCGGCCAGATCTACTTCCTGCACAACGAGGTGGAAACCATCCAGAACCGCCTGGCCATGCTGACGGAACTGCTGCCCGAGGCGCGCATCGCCGTGGCGCACGGCCAGATGCACGAGCGCGACCTGGAAAAGGTCATGCGCGACTTCGTCGCCCAGCGTTTCAATATTCTGCTGTGCACGACGATCATCGAGACCGGCATCGACGTGCCGACGGCGAACACCATCATCATGCACCGCGCCGACAAGTTCGGCCTGGCGCAGCTGCACCAGCTGCGCGGCCGGGTGGGACGCTCGCATCACCAGGCCTACGCCTACCTGCTCGTGCACGACGTGCAAGGCCTCACCAAACTGGCGCAGCGCCGCCTGGACGCCATCCAGCAGATGGAAGAACTGGGCAGCGGCTTTTACCTGGCCATGCACGACCTGGAAATCCGCGGCGCCGGCGAGGTGCTGGGCGAGAGCCAGTCGGGCGAGATGACGGAAATCGGCTTCCAGCTGTATTCGGACATGCTCAACGAAGCTGTGCGCTCACTGAAAGCCGGCAAGGAGCCGGACCTGGCCGCGCCGCTGGCCTCGACCACGGAGATCAACCTGCACGTGCCGGCCTTGCTGCCGGCCGATTTCTGCGGCGACGTGCACGAGCGCCTGTCGATCTACAAGCGCCTGGCCAACTGCGCCACGCAAGAGAAGATCGACGATATCCAGGAAGAGCTGATCGACCGCTTCGGCAAGCTGCCCGACGCCGTCAAGGCCCTGGTCGAGACGCACCGCTTGCGCATCGCGGCGAAAACCGTGGGTATCGTCAAGATCGACGTGCATGGCGAGGCGGCCACCCTGCAATTCATGGCCAAGCCACCGATCGACCCGATGCGCATCATCGATCTGATCCAGAAAAACCGCCATATCAAGCTGCATGGCCAGGACAAGCTGAAAATCACGGCCGCCATGCCGGACCTGGCCGCGCGCGTGACGCAGATCAAGACCACCATCAAGCAATTGACGGTGTAGACCATTTCGACCATTTATGCAGGACTGCCCCATGACCAATACCAAGACCATCACCATGAATCTGATCCTGCAGGGCCTGGACGGCGATAGCGCCCGCCTCGAACGCATCGCCGCGCTGGCCGCGCCGACATCCGTCACGCGCCTCGGTCCGAACGCCGTGCGCTGCGAACAGATCGCCTATTCGCCCGCGCTGCGCCCCACGATCGAAGTGGCGGCCCAGGCGGCGCAGCTGGACGCCACCTACATGATGGGACAGCGTGAACTTGCCGAATTCAAGCTCGTGGCGATGGACATGGATTCGACCCTGATCACCATCGAGTGCATCGATGAAATCGCCGACATGCAGGGCTTGAAACCGCAAGTGGCGGCCATCACGGAAGCGGCCATGCGCGGAGAACTCGATTTTGCGGCCAGCCTGAAGCAGCGCGTGGCCCTGCTCGAAGGCCTCGATGCGTCGGCCCTGCAGCGCGTCTATGACGAGCGTTTGAAACTTTCGCCGGGCGCGGAAGCCATGCTGGCGGCCGTGCAAAAGGCCGGCCTGAAAACTCTGCTGGTGTCGGGCGGCTTTACCTTCTTCACCGAACGCCTGAAGGAACGCCTGGGCCTCGATTACACGCACGCGAACGCACTGGAAATCATCGACGGCAAGCTGACGGGCAAAGTCCTGGGCGGCATCGTCGACGCCGAGGAAAAACAGCGCACGGTGGAGCGCGTGTGCGCGGAACTGGGCATTACGCCATCGCAGGCCATCGTCATGGGCGACGGCGCCAACGACTTGAAAATGATGGGCATCGCCGGCCTGTCCGTCGCCTTCCGCGCCAAGCCCGTGGTGCGCTCGCAGGCCGACGTGGCGCTGAACTTCGTGGGGCTCGATGGCTTGCTCAACGTCTTGAGCTGAGCCGGCGCCAGCTTAGCGTTATCTGGCGGGCGGTGCGCGCGCGATGGCATAAGTTTGCTATATTGCAAACTTGTGATCATCCCGCCAGCCCATCGTGAAAGAACACCGCATGCCGCCACCGCTGCCAGAAGAAATACAACGCCACCTCGATATATTCGTCGCCGCCGCGCAAACGGCCTTCGGCGCCGACCTGGCCGCCGCCGTGCTGTTTGGCTCGGCCGCCGATGGCCAGCTGCGCGCCACCTCCGACGTCAACCTGCTGTTGCTGCTCAAGCGCTTTACGCCACAGGCGGCCGATGCGCTGCGCGGGCCCTTACGCCTGGCGCACGCCGCCATCGACTTGCAGGTGATGTTCCTGCTCGAAAGCGAATTGCCCCAGGCCGCCGACGCTTTCGCCGTCAAGTTCGCCGACATCATCGCGCGCCACCAGGTGCTGCATGGCGTAGACCCTTTCGCCAGCCTGCACACGAGCCGCGACGCCGTGCTGCGCCGCCTGCGGCAAGTGCTGCTGAACCAGCAGGTGCGCATGCGCGAACGGTATATGCTATTGAGCCTGAATGAAGAACAGCTGGCCGGCGCCATCGCCGATGCAGCCGGTCCGCTGCGTTCGGCGGCGGCCTCGCTGGCGCAGCTGGAAGACAAACCTGCGCAGTCCGGCAAGCAGGCGCTCGAAGCGTTTGTCGACCAGTTGGGCGACCCGGCCCTGCACGCGGCTTTGCAAGCCATGTCGGCCGCGCGCGAAACGACACGCCTGGCGCCGGGGCAGGCTCTGCCCGCCTTTACGGGCTTGATGGCGATTACCGAACGCCTGCGCGAACACGCGGAGCAGATGCGGTGACCGGCTTCAATCCCTTTGACTGGAGCGGGCCATCGTTCCTGCTGGCCTACCTGATCTTCGGCACGCTCGTGTACTACCTGGCGCGCGAGCTGCTGATCCGCCAGGAGCTGCGCAATCCGCACGCCCAGCTGTCGCTGGCCGATGATCCCTACCGCATCGCGTTCCTGCGCGGTGGCGCCCTCGAAGCCGTGAAGATCGCCGCCATCGTGCTGGTCGACCGGGGCTTGCTGCGCGCCGACGGCCCGCTGCTGGAAACGGCCAGCGCCGACAGCCTGCGCTTTGCCAGCCACGATATCGAACGCGACGTGCTGCGGCTGTACTTGGGGCGCCAGGGCCACAGCAAGGAACTGGCCGTGCAGGCCGACATGCTGCCATCGTGCCGCGCCTACCAGGAGACGTTGACGCAGCAGGAATTGCTGGTCGGCCCGCCGCTGCTGCGCCGGCGCGAACGCATCACCTGGGCCGCGCATTGGCTGCTGCTGACGGTGGCCGGCGTCAAAGCCGTCATCGCCATCAGCCGCCAGCACTACAATCTGCTGTTCCTGGCAGCCCTGCTGGCGATTTTTCTCCTCATGCTGCGCGGCTTGCGCACCCAGGCGACCAGCTGGAGCGCGCAGCGGCTGCTGACCGACCTGCGCATGCTGTTCGGCCGGCTGAACATGCGCTCGGCGCGCCTGCAGGCGGGCAGCAGCAGTGCCGACATGGCCCTGCTGGCCGCCATCTTCGGCATCGGCGCCCTGCCCTTGTCCGTGTACGCGTATGTCGCCGAACTGTATCCGGTGCCGAGGCAAAATGGCGGCGGCGACTCTTCGTCCAGCAGCACGGGCGACTCGGGCGACTCGTCATCGGGCGGCGGCGGTGACGGCGGCGGCAGCGGCTGTGGCGGTTGCGGCGGCGGCGGCGGCTGTGGCAGTTAGCCAGGACGCCACGCGCGACCGCGTCGGCCTGGGCTGGCGCGGCGAACTGGCCGCCGGCATCCTGTCCAATCTGGCGCGAATCGATGTGCTGGAAGTGATCGCCGACGATTATTACGGCGCCTCGCGCGCCGGCATTTCGGCCTTGCGCAGCCTGGCGCGCCAGGTGCCGGTCAGCCTGCATGGCGTGGGCATGGGGCTGGCCTCGACGATTCCCGCCGACCCGCACCGCCTGCATGCGATGGCGCGCCTGATGCAAGCGGTGCAGGCGGAATCGTGGTCCGAGCACCTGAGTTTCGTGCGTGCCGGCGGCATCGAGATCGGCCACCTGGCGGCGCCGCCGCGCACGCAGCACAGCGCCGCTGGCGCCATCGCCAATATCGCGCTGGCCACGCGCATCGTCGGCAGCGCGCCGCTGATGGAAAACATCGCCACTCTGGTCCAGCCGCCTGCCAGCACCATGGACGAAGCCGAGTGGGTGGCGCAGATTATCCACGGCGCGCAAGTGCCGCTGCTGCTCGACCTGCACAACCTGTATGCGAATGCCGTGAATGCCGGCGAGTCGCCGCAGGAACTGCTGCTGCGCCTGCCCCTGGACAGGGTGGGCGCCGTGCACTTGAGCGGCGGCCACTGGATCGAAGCGCCGGGCGGCGGCCGGCGCTTGCTGGACGACCATCTGCACGATGTGCCGCCCGAAGTCTTCGATTTATTGACCGTGCTGGCGCGCCATGCGCCGCAACCGTTGACGGTGACAGTCGAACGCGACGGCAATTACCCGTCGTTCGAGCATGTGCTGGGCCAGCTGGAATCGGCGCGCGCGGCCTTGCGCGCGGGGCGAAACGCATGAGTTCCCCCGCACTGGAAACCTTGCTGGCAAGGCTGTACACGGACGACGCCCTGCGTGCCGCCTTCCTGCTTGAGCCACTTGCGCAAGCCTTGCAGCATGGCTTGTCGCCAGAGGAAGCGGAGGCGATGGCGGCGATGGACCGCATCGGCCTGCAGATGGCGGCGGCCAGCTACCGCGCCAAGCGGGCGGCGCACAGTGGCCCACCCAGGCCGGCGCAACGCTGGTGGCGCCGGCTGCTGCAAATGTGGCGCTGAGCGCCCGCTACAGCTGCCACATACGCAGCGGCAGCAAGCCCCACCAGGCCAGCACCAGCAGCAGTTGCAAGGCCGCCAGCAAGGCCACCCAATCCCATTTCGCCAGCGAGCCCGCCTCGGCCGCCGTGCCGCGGCTGCGCCAGCAGCGGGCCAAACCGAACGCCGTCGCCAGCGGCAGCGCGCCCGTCGTCAATGCCAGCAGCACGCTGGCGATGGTGACGTCGCCCAGGCGCAGATAAGACTGAAAATAGAAAAACGGCAGCGGCAAGAGCAGCGCCAGCATGACCAGCAAAGGCGCGAACAGATGGTCGCCTCGTTCCAGGCTGCGCCGCACGGCGCGCCACACGCCCACCAGCAGCACGTACAGCAAGCCGGCCGCCCCGAGGGCCAGGCTGCCCCACAGCACCAGCATGCGCAGCATCGACGCGCGCTCATAGCTGCGCAAGCCGTCGCTGAGCACATGCTTGCCATCCTCCTGCATCAGCACGTGCGATGGCGTGCTGCGGTCGCTGGCGCGGAACAGCAGGCCGCCCACCGGTTCCAGCTCCTTCGGCTCGCCCTGGAACGGGATCAGGAACAGCGACTCGCCATCCCATTTCACACGCGTAAAGCCGAAGACGGCGTCGACCCAGGCCATGCTGGCCATGGGGCTGGGCGACGGCACGTAGACGCCCTGCCAGTTTTCCACCGTGGGCGCGGGCGTGCCGCGCGGGGCCGGCGCGCGCAGCGGCAGTTCCAGGTCGCGCAGCAGCAGGCGGTTGAAGCGCTCATAGTCGGCCTGCTCTGCATCCGTATTGAAGGCCACGAAGAAGGCGCTGTCCTGCTCCGGGTAGATGCACAGCATGGCGCGAAAACCGACAGTCGTGCCGGGATGGCAGGCACCCACCACGTTATGGCGGTCGCGTACGGCCAGCGCCAGGCCGTGACCCGTTGCCAGGCCCGCCTGCGCCGCATCCGTGCCGGCCGGTTCGGACAAGGCGCCCATCAGCGCCAGGTCGATGAACTGCGCGCCCTGCAGCTTGCCATCGCCCATCAGGAATTGCGCCAGCTTGCCCATGTCGGCCGCCGTGGTGGTAAATTGCGCGGCCGGACGCAAATACTGGGGCACGGCCGGCTGCGCCACGCCATGCTCGAAGTGGCCCATGGCCAGGCGCGGGTCCGCATGCGATCCCGCCTGGGTGCTCATTTGCGTACTCATTTGCGTAACATAGGCAAAAGTGCTGTCCGCCATGCCCAGCGGTTGCAGCAGCTGCGCATCGAGGTAGCGTTCATACGGCTGGCCCGTGACCTTCTCGATCACCATGCCCAGCAAGCCATAGCCCATGTTCGAGTACGCATAGCGGCTGCCGGGCCGCGCGCGCACGCGCAGCAGATTGCGCCCACCGTCAAACGCCTCGGCCAGCGGCGTCTCCGGCGCCGGGTTCAGGCTGAACGCCTGCCAGAAGCGCACGTTATCGAGGCCCGACGTATGCGCGAGCAGGTGGCGGATGCGCACGGGGTCGCTGGCCTGCCACGGGTTTTTCAGCGCCAGTTCGGGCAGCACCTGCTGCAATGGCGTGTCGAGCGTGAGCTTGTCTTCGCTGACCAGGCGCAAGACGCCCAGCGCCAGCGCCACCTTGCCCACGGAGCCCACCTGCATGCGCGTGTCCGTCTGCATGGGTATATTCTTGGCGGCATCGCGCAAGCCGGACGCGCCGACTTTGACTGTTCCGTCAGGCAAGACTTCACTCCAGACGGCGCCCGCCAGGCCCTCGTCCTTCAAGCCGGCGGCAAACTCCGCCTCCAGGGTGGGGCCGGCCGCATGAGCCACGGTGGCACAGCACAGCAGTAAGGCTGGCACGGCGCGCTGCAGCCACGACCTGGCGCGCGCGGCCAAGGTAAGATATCGATCTCGTTTCAACAATGTATTCTGCCTTTTTCCATGGATTGCGCTCCTGCGCCGCTTTGCTTGTTACAATTAAAAATTGAGCAACGACGGGAGCTTTCATGTCACAAGATATTATTTTGGATACCCAACTCCAGCAGACCAAAAACCTGGCCTGGTGGTTGTACCTGATACATGGCGCCAGCTTCGTGTTTTCGCTGGGCGCGTTTTCCTTCATTCCGCTCATCATCAATTATGTGAAGCGGGACGAGGCGGCCGGGACCTTCGTGTACAGCCATCACAGCTGGATGATCCGTTCCTTCTGGTGGTATGTGGCCTGGGTCGTCGTCGGCGCCATCCTGTGGGTCACGCTGATCGGCATTCCGCTGGCCATCATCGTGTGGGGCGTGGCCTGGCTATGGAAAGCATACCGCCTGCTGCGCGGCTTCCTCGACCTGAACAACAACAAGCCCGTGCCCATGTAACAAATGCTTCGCGGCAAGCCAACGGCTTGCCGCCGCCTACATCGCCGCGAACGCCCGTTCGATATCGGCGATCAAATCCTGCGGATCTTCCAGTCCCACGTTCAGGCGCACCAGCTGGCCCGGCAACTGCCAGCCCTTGCGCATGGCGGCGATGCGGTACGGCATCACCAGGCTGTTCGCGCCACCCCAGCTGTAGCCAATCTTGAACAACTGCAAGGCATCGACGAAACGGTCCGTCTGCGCCTCCGTGTAGCGGGCATCGAACAGCACGGAAAAAAGACCGCCCGCGCCCGTGAAATCACGCTGCCAGATGGCGTGGCCCGGGCAATCGGCGAACGCCGGATGCAGCACCGTGGCGATCTCGCCGCGCCCCTTGAGCCAGGCGGCCACCGTGCGCGCGCCCGCGTCGTGGGCGTCGAAGCGCAGCTTCATGGTGGGCAAGCCGCGCAGCACCAGATAGGCATCGTCCGCCCCCACGCCCATGCCCAGACGCATGTGCGCCTGCGCCAGGCGGTCATGCAGCGTCCGCTCGCGCGTGATGAGCGCCCCCATCAGTACGTCAGAGCCGCCCGACTGGTATTTCGTCAGCGCCTGCATGATGATATCCACGCCCAGGTCGAAACCGCGCAGGGCCAGGCCCGCCGACCAGGTGTTGTCCAGGGCCACCAGCACGCCGCGCGCATGGGCGGCCGCGCAGATGGCGGGCAAGTCCGGCACTTCCATCGTCACGGAACCTGGCGCTTCGGTCCAGATCAGTTTGGTGTTTGGCTGGATCAGGGCGGCGATGCTGGCGCCGATGAGCGGATCGTAATAGCGGGCCGTGATGCCGAAGTCCTGCGCCAGCCAGCGTCCCAGTTCGCGGTTCGGGTTGTATATATTTTCCGGCAATAAAACGTCATCACCCGTTTTCAACAAGGCAAAATCCGCCATGGCGATGGCCGCCAGGCCCGACGGTGCCAGCAGGCAGTATTGTCCCCCTTCGATCTCGGCCAGCCGCGCTTCCAGGGTGAAGGTGGTGGGCGTGCCGTGCAAGCCGTAGGTGTAGGCGTTCTTCTCTTTCCAGTCGCCCGAGCGCATGGCCGCGACGTCCTTGAACAGCACGGTGGACGCATGGTGGATGGCGTTCGGAAACGCGGCAAAGCCTTGCGGCGCCTGGTAATCGCTGTGGATCAGCGCGGTTTGCGGAGATTTGGGTGTGGTCATGGCGTCGGGAAATAAAAAAAGGCGGATCAGCCTGTGCTGGTCCGCCTTGATTGTAAGGGCTTTACGCCCTGCACGCCGTACGACTGTTACACCTGCTTACTCGGCAGCGCCCCACAGGTCATGCGCGTCGGCTGAGGTGATCGTCACATCGACGAATTGACCGACTGCCAGCTTGCGGTGCGGTTCGAACGGCGGCTTCACATACACGACGCCATCGATTTCCGGCGCGTCGGCGGACGAGCGGCCCACGCCGCCCGAGCGGGTGACTTCATCGATCAGCACGCGCACGGTCTTGCCGACCTTGGCCTGCAGGCGTTTCTTGGAAATTTCTTCCTGCAGCAGCATGACGCGGCCGCGGCGCTCTTCGCGCAGCTCTTCCGGCACGGGGTTGGCGATGGCGTTGGCCGTCGCGCCTTCGACAGGCGAATAGGCGAAGCAGCCGAGGCGGTCGATCTGCGCTTCCTTGAGGAAGTCGAGCAGGTATTCGAATTCCGCTTCCGTTTCGCCTGGGAAACCGGCGATGAAGGTCGAGCGTATCGTCAGGTCCGGGTTGATGGCGCGCCAGGCCTGGATGCGGTCGAGGTTTTTCTCGCCGCTGGCCGGACGCTTCATGCGTTTCAGGACGTCAGGGTGCGCATGCTGCATCGGAATATCGAGGTAAGGCAGGATGTGGCCGCCGCTCATCATCGGGATGATCTGGTCCACGTGCGGGTACGGATACACATAGTGCAAGCGCACCCAGGCGCCGTAGGACTTGGCCAGCTCGCCCAGCGCTTCCGTCAGCTGCGTCATGTGGGTCTTCACGGGACGGCCATTCCAGAAGCCGGAGCGGAATTTCACGTCCACGCCATACGCCGACGTATCTTGCGAAATGACCAGCAATTCCTTGACGCCGGACTTGAACAGGTTTTCCGCTTCGATCATCAGTTCGCCGATCGGACGCGAAACGAGGTCGCCGCGCATGGACGGGATGATGCAGAAGCTGCAGCGGTGGTTGCAGCCTTCGGAAATTTTCAGGTAGGCATAGTGCTTCGGCGTCAGCTTGACGCCTTGCGGCGGCACCAGGTCGAGGAATGGCGCATGCGGCTTCGGCAGGTGCAAGTGGACGGAATCCATCACTTCGGCCAAAGCGTGCGGGCCCGTGACGGACAGCACTTTCGGGTGCACCTTCATGATGATGTCGTCGCCGGCAGCATCTTTCTTGGCGCCCAGGCAACCGGTGACGATCACTTTACCGTTTTCAGCCAGCGCTTCGCCGATGGCGTCGAGCGACTCTTGTACGGCGGCATCGATAAAACCGCAGGTATTGACGATCACCAGATCGGCGCCAGCGTAGGATTTCGCCGTTTCGTAGCCTTCGGCGCGCAGTTGGGTCAGGATTTGTTCGGAGTCGACCAGCGCTTTCGGGCAGCCGAGCGAGACAAAGCCCACTTTCGGCGCCGCACCTGGCATGGCCAGCATGGCCTCGGGCTGGGCGGAAGGAACAGGAATACGGTGAATTTCAGACATAGTTGGCAGCTAGTAAAATGGTGAGGCGAATCGGCTATTGTACCCCGAGCCGCTCCTTGCTGGCAGAACTATGCTGTTTTGATGACGCCGATACAACTCACGGGCGATCAAATCGCCCGGTGAGCGTGTGGCATAGACTATTTCTTGTCCGTTGGCGGGACAGGCGGAACAAACGGGAACGTGCCGAACAGATTCTTGCTCTGGCTCTGCATCTGCTCCTGCATCTGCACGAACAGGCTCTTGCTCTGGTCGATGTAGTTGTTCATCATGCCTTGCATCATCGGGCCCTGGACATTCATGAACTGGGTCCACATTTCAGGGCTGAATGGCTTGCCTTCGAAGCTGCCGGCCGAGGTGCCCGTGAATTTGTGCTGGATATCGGTGAACGCTTGCACGTTCTTTTCCAGGTAGGATCCCATCATGCCCTGCATGGCGTGGCCATAGTAGCGGATGATCTGCGACAACACGCTGCTCGAGAACATCGGTGCGCCGTTCGCTTCCTCTTCCAGAATGATTTGCAGCAAGATGCTGCGCGTCAAATCTTCATTGGATTTGGCATCGACGACGGTAAACACCTCATTGTCCAACACCAGCTGCTTGACGTCCGTCAAGGTGATGTAGGAACTGGTTTGCGTGTCATACAGACGGCGGTTGGGATATTTTTTAATCAGGCGGTCTATACTTTTTTTTGCACTACTCATCACAAGTTCCACTTATTGCGCCGCAGCGCATACTGAGTTGATTCGAAAAAAAAGCGAACCAGGGTCCGCTTTCGCACCTGCCTACTTTTTGCATTATAGAGTGGAAAACAACTCCATTGCACATCAGGGTAGTAGATTCCCGCATTTATTGCAACGCAACTAAAAGTAGATTCCTGACAAGACCGGAGATTACGCCGGTCTTGCCAGCAAAAACGCTTTGTGAATTAATCCGCTCTGACTTTAACATACCGGCCCGGCGCCGCCTCGATAGCCGCGTGGCGCTTGTTGCCTGGCTTGCCTGGTGCCTTCACCTGGGTGCCGCCGTGTTCGGCAAGGAAGGCCGCCCATTCGGGCCACCAGCTGCCCACGTGTTCGGTCGCGCCTTCCATCCATTGCTCGGCGGTCAAGGGCTTGGCTTTCGCCGTGCGTGGCTTGTCATTGCTCCAGTAGCTGCGCTTTTTCTTCGAGGCAGGATTGATCACGCCGGCGATATGGCCCGAAGCGCCGAGGATAAAGCGGTTGGCTTTCGGTTTTTTCGGATTCAGCAAGGCCGTGCTGGCGTAGGCCGCGCCCCAGGGCACGATATGGTCTTCGCGCGAACCGTAGATGAAAGCGGGCGCGTCGATGCTGCTCAGGTCGACCTTTTCCCCCGCCACCGTCAGCTTGCCCGGCACTTTCAGGCTGTTTTCCAGGTAAGTGTTGCGCAGATACCAGCAGAACATGGGGCCCGGCAAGCCCGTGCCGTCACCGTTCCAGTACAGCAGGTCGAACGCGGGCGGCTCCTTGCCCTTCAGGTAATTCGACTGCACGTAGTTCCACACGAGGTCGTTCGGCCGCAGGCTCGAGAAAGTGCTGCCCAGGTCGCGGCCCGTCATCAGGCCGCCCTTGGCCAGAGACTGCTCGCGCAGCGCCACTTGTGGCTCGTCAATAAAGACGTCGAGCGCGCCCGTATCGCAGAAATCGAGGAAAGTGGTCAGCAGAGTCAGGCTGGCGGCCGGATTCTCGCCGCGCGCCTTGAGCACGGCCAGCGCCGTCGAGACGATGGTGCCGCCCACGCAAAAGCCGAACATATTGAGCTTGTCCTGGCCGGAGATTTCCTGCGTCACCTTGATCGCTTCGATCACGCCTTGCTCGACGTAATCGTCCCATGTCAGGTGCTGCATGCTCATGTCGGGATTGCGCCAGGACATGAGAAACACGGTATTGCCCTGCTCCACCGCATAGCGCACGAGCGAGTTTTCTGGCTGCAAGTCAAGGATATAGAATTTATTGATGCACGGCGGCACCATCAACAGCGGCCGCTGGTGTACCGTGGCCGTCGTCGGCGTGTACTGGATCAGCTGGAACAAGGCGTTTTCAAACACCACCGTGCCCGGCGTGGTAGCCACGTTGCGGCCAACTTCGAAGGCCGATTCGTCGGACTGCGAAATGCGGCCCTTCTGCATGTCGGCCAGCATATTGCTCAAGCCCTTGGTCAGGCTTTCGCCCTTGGTCTCGATCAGGGTTTGCTGGGCGTCGGGATTGGTGGCAAGAAAGTTGGCCGGCGACATGGCATCGACGATTTGCTGCACGGCAAACGCAATCTTTTGCTTCTGGTGCGGCGTCGCCTCCACGGCATCGGCCATGGCGCTGAGAAACTCCGCATTGAGCAGGTAGGCGGCCGCATTGAAGGCCGACAAAGGGCTGGCGTGCCACGCGGGTGCGGCGAAGCGGCGGTCTTTCAGTTCCGGCGCCTTGCCGGCCATAAAGTCGGCCCACAAGCCCGTCAGCTTGGCTACGTAGGCGTTTTTCAGTTGCTCGATCGCTTCCGGCTTGATGCTGGCGCCCGCATCCTGCAAAATGCCGGCAATCGGATTGCCCTGGGGCTGCGGTACCATGTTGAACCACGTCTTCCACTGCTCAGGATTGCTGATCTGCGCCATCCATTCTTTGGTCATCATTTGAGGATCGGGCATATTCATAGGTATATGTAAGTCCATTCAAGAATTAATAAATAATTACTTCCGGGCCACCTGCATGCAAACTTTTACTGACTGGCAATACCAATGATGCTCATGACCGCTGTTGCCTGGATCTATGTCGTTGGCCTCATGGCGCTGACGGAACCGTCCATCGTCGCCGGGGTAATGACCTTCTTGCTGTACTGCGTCATCCCGCTGTCCATCCTATTCTATCTGACGGGCTCGCGGCGACGCAAACGCAAGGCCGTGCGCATCGCGGAACAGAAAGCGCGCGCCCAAGCCTCAGCAGACGATAAAACAAAAACGGCAGACACATAAGTGTCTGCCGTGCAGATTATTTGCGCCAGATCAAGCTGGCCTGTCTTCCCGTGACGCCATCGCGCCGGTACGAGTAAAACTGCGCCGCATCGCTGACGGTGCAATATTCCCCTCCCGCCACTTGCGCCACGCCATCGCGCAGCAGCATGGTACGCGCCAGTGCATAGATGTCGGCCAGGTATTTGCCCGGCTTGCCAGCGATAGCGACGAAGGCGGCGCTCAGTACTTGCCGTTCAACATCATCACGCGCGCCATCGCGGAACGCTTGCAGCACGTCCTGACCCACTTCGAATTGCTGCGGACCAATGGCCGGCCCCAGCCAGGCGAGGATGTCCGTCGCGCCCTGCACCCGCATGCTGTCTACCGTACGCTGCAAGACGCCGTTGGCCAGGCCGCGCCAGCCCGCGTGGGCCGCGCCGACGACGAGGCCATCGATCGAACAGAACAGTACTGGCAGGCAATCGGCCGTCATCACCACGCACACGGCGCCAGGCAAGGCGGCGATACTGGCGTCGACGTCCGGCACGTGGCCGTCCAGCTTGCCAGCATCGGCCACGGCCACGCCATGCACCTGCGACAGCCAGGCCGGCTCGGCAGGCAATATGGCTGCCAGCCGCGCGCGGTTGGCCGCCACGTGCGCGGGATCGTCGCCCACGTGCGTGCCCAGGTTCAAGCCACCGCCGCCCTGCCCGTCACCATACGGCCCCTGGCTGACACCGCCCGCGCGCACGGTCGCCAGCGCGCCCACGTTCGCGGGCAAGCCGGGCCAATCGGGTATAAGGCAAGGCAACGGCGACGTCATCAGACCTGTTCCGGCTCGGGAATACCGGCGGTAGCGATCAGCTCGGCGAAATCATCGGCCAGCGGCACGATCCACTCGCACGCTTCCAGGGTACCTGGATGCACGAGGCCCAGGCGGCGCGCCTGCAATGCCTGGCGCGAGAAGACGGACACCAGGTGCTGCTTGCCGTACACGTAGTCGCCGACCAGCGCGAACCCCAGATGCTGCATGTGCACGCGGATCTGGTGCGTGCGGCCTGTTTCCAGGCGGCATTGCATCAGGCTCACGGGACGGCGGTCGAGTTCGCCGCTGCCGATCAATTCATAATGCGTGATGGCGGGCTTGGCGGTGAAATTCTCCGAGACGGCCATCTTGACCCGGTCGCGCGGGTGGCGCGCGATCGATGCATCGATGGTGCCCGCCATTTTCGGCGTACCCCACACGAGCGCGAAATATTCGCGCTTGACGGTGCGCGCCTGCAACTGGCGCACGAGGTCCGTTTGCGAAGCGAGTGTCTTGCCGACGACCATCAGGCCGCTCGTATCCTTGTCCAGACGGTGCACGATGCCCGCGCGCGGCACGCCAGCCAGCTGCGGACAGTGGTGCAGCAAGCCGTTGAGCAAGGTGCCCGACCAGTTGCCGGGGCCCGGATGCACGACCAGTCCGGCCGGTTTGTTGATGACGATGATATGCTCATCTTCGTGCACGATGTTCAATTCCATCGCTTCCGGCTTAAAAGCCTCGTCTTCCGGCGCGCTTTGCGGCAGAATGACGATCTTTTCGTCGCCATAGGCGGTCATGTTGCGTTTGGCAACTTTTCCATCGACGGTCACGAAACCGGCTTCCAGCCACAATTGCAAGCGGCTGCGCGAATATTGCGGCACCAGCTTGGAGATGACTTTATCGAGGCGGTGGCCGCAGGCGTCCGGCGTCAGTTCCAATGTAATCGGGGCCATTTCCTCGAAGACGTCGTCGGCGGCAAAATCGCCGTCAAACACCTCTTCGGCAGCATGGTCAGAAAGGGAGTCAAACGCGGGGTCAGCCAAATTAGGCTTCGGAGTTAATATCACAGCATTCCCATCGGCTATAATCAGCCTATTGTAAAATCTTGGTTAAAACCTTCTTGCAAAACGTCATGCAAAAAAAATTATCGTTGGTAGTCGCTTCAGTCGTTCTGCTCGGCATGTCCGCTTGCAGCTTGTTGCCTGAAAAAGTGGATGAGACCAAAAACTGGTCCGTTACGAAATTATACTCGGAGGCGCGTGAAGAAATGGCCGGGCAGCACTATGAAGCTGCAATCGGCCTGTTCCAGAAGCTGGAGGCTAACTATCCTTTCGGCAACTATGCTCTGCAAGCGCAGATGGAGATCGCTTACGCGTATTATAAGTCGGGAGACCAGGCGCAGGCACTGGCTGCCGTCGAACGCTTCATCAAGTTGCATCCGAACCACGCCAATGTGGACTATATGTACTACTTGCGTGGCCTGATCAGCTTTAATGACCAGATCAGCTTCCTGAACTTCCTGTACGAGCAAGACCCGACCGAGCGCGATCCGAAAGCCACGCGCGAAGCGTTTGCCGCCTTCAAGCAACTGGTCGACAAGTTCCCGAATAGTAAATATGCGCCCGATTCGCTGGCCCGCATGAACTATTTGATCGATGCCATGGCGAAATACGAAGTGCACGTGGCGCGCTATTACTACCGCCGCGGCGCCTACCTGGCCGCCGCCAACCGCGCGCAAACGACGGTCAGCGACTTCCGTGCCTCGCCGGCCATCGAAGAAGCGCTGTTCATCATGTACCGCTCGTATGACAAGCTGGGCCTGACCGACCTGCGCGACGACGCCTTGCGCGTGCTGACCAAGAACTACCCGAACACGGCATTCCTCAGCCCGGAAGGGGTGAACAAGGAACGCAAGTGGTGGAAATTCTGGCAGTAAGATAAGAAAAAACCGGGCTAGCCCGGTTTTTTCTTATCCCAACGGCAAAATCCGGGGTCGTACCTGAGGGTACGACCCCAGCATTTGCTTTAGGGTTATTCTCCGACCTTGCGCCGAAACACCCAGCTAGTATCGTTCGATGCCTCCGGCACATACGCATAACCATCGACGTCGAACTGCTTCAGCTGCTCGGGATCGCGGATCTGGTTGACGGCCGCATAGCGGGCCAGCATGCCGCGCGCGCGCTTGGCGTAGAACGAGATGATTTTGTATTTGCCGTTCTTCCAGTCCTCGAACACGGGCGCGATGACGGGCACGTCCAGCTGGCGCGGCTTGACGGATTTGAAATATTCTTCGGAAGCCAGGTTGACCAGCACTTGCGCACCCTGCTCCCTGGCTGTACGGTTCAGGCCGTTGGT
Source organism: Janthinobacterium sp. LS2A (assembly GCF_036543145.1). NCBI lineage: Bacteria > Pseudomonadati > Pseudomonadota > Betaproteobacteria > Burkholderiales > Oxalobacteraceae > Janthinobacterium > Janthinobacterium sp. LS2A. The sequence goes on along the minus strand of NZ_JAZHPB010000001.1, from coordinate 357,121 downwards.
GATAGTGTCGCCCCAGAACGCATACAAATCCTTGCCGCGCGTGGTCGACAGCCGCGTGCCCATTTCCAGGCGATGCGGGTGGATCAGGTCCAGCGGGCGCAGCAAGCCGTACAGGCCCGACAGGATGCGCACGCGCGACTGGGCATAGTCGAGCTGGGCCGGCTGCAGGCTGCGCGCCTCGAAACCGGCATACACGTCGCCATTGAAGGCCATGATGGCCTGGCGCGCGTCATCAAGCTGGGGTGTCCAGGACGCGTAGCGGGCCACGTTCAGAGCCGACAAGGCGTCGGAAATGCCCATCAGGCTGCCCACTTCGGCGGGCGAAAACTGGCGCATGCGGGCTATGAGCTGGGCGGAATGGTCGAGAAAATCGGGAGTGCTGTGCAACGAGGTTGTTGGCGGCGTCTCCAGGTCGAGACTCTTGGCGGGCGAAAGCACGATCAACATAAATTATCACTACAGAATAGAATTGCCGACATGATACCTGCTCCACAAAAACTCGTCCTCGACACCAACGTTTGCCTCGACCTGTTCGTCTTCAACGACCCGCGCTGGGCGGGGCTGCTGGCGGCCATGGAAAGCGGCGCCGTACATGCCATCACGCGCGAAGATTGCCGCGCGGAATATCTGGTCGTGCTGCACTACAAGCATCTGCCCCTAGATGAAGCGAGCCGTGCCGTCGCCGCCGCCCGCTTCGACGCCCACATCACGGTCGTAGCGCCGCCCGTGTCCGGCGTGCGCCTGCCCGTCTGCACGGACAAGGATGACCAGAAATTCCTCGAACTGGCGCGCGACGCCAACGCCGACATCCTGATCACCAAGGACAAGGCGCTGCTGAAACTGGCCCGCAAGACGGCCAAGGCCGGCATGTTCAAGATCATGGTGCCGGAAGGCTGGGCCTTGCCAGGCTGAGCCTTTAAAGCCCCGCACGCAACGGGGCGCGCTGCGCTAGAATGGGACACGATTCCACTTTCCGCACCGCGCCCCTACCGCTCATGAACAGCCCGTCCCTGCCCTACACGACTCCCGCCCTGACCACCCGCTTGCCTGCTGTCGGCACCACCGTGTTTACCCGCATGTCCAGCCTGGCGGCCCAGCATGGCGCCGTCAACCTGGGCCAGGGCTTTCCCGACTTCGATTGCGCGCCTGAACTGGTCGACCGCGTCAGCGACGCCATGCGCGCCGGCCACAACCAGTATCCGATGATGACGGGCGCCGCGCCCTTGCGTGAAGCGATTGCCGCGAAGATCGCCAGCCTGTACGGCCATAGCTATGATGCGGGCACGGAAATCACCGTCACGGCCGGTGCCACGCAGGCGCTCACCACCGCCATCCTGTGCTGCGTGCATCCGGGAGACGAAGTCATCGTCATCGAACCGGCCTACGACAGCTATTTGCCCGCCATCGCGCTGGCCGGCGGCGTGCCCGTGCTCGTCTCCATGGAGGTGGGTGAACACGGCTACAGCGTGCCGTGGGACAAGCTGGCCGCTGCCGTAAGCAGCAAGACGCGCCTGATCATCATCAATACGCCGCACAACCCGACTGGCACGATCTTGCGCCCCGCCGATGTGGCCGCGCTGGCCGACATCGTGCGCGGCACGCAAATCTTGATACTGTCCGACGAAGTCTACGAACACATGGTGTACGACGGCGTGCGCCATGAGTCGCTCGCGCGCAACCCGGAACTGGCGGCGCGCAGCTTCATCGTCTCCAGCTTCGGCAAGACGTATCACGTGACGGGCTGGAAGGTCGGCTATGTAGCCGCCCCGGCCGCACTGACGGCGGAGTTTCGCAAGGTGCACCAGTACAACGTCTTTACCGTCAACACGCCGATGCAGCACGGCCTGGCCGGCTACATGGCCGCCCCGCAGCCCTACCTGGACTTGCCCGCGTTTTACCAGCGCAAACGCGACTTGTTCCGCGATGGCCTGGCGGGCAGCCGCTTTACCCTGCTGCCGGCCGACGGCACGTATTTCCAGTGCGTGCGCTACGATGCCATTTCGCAAGAGAGCGAAGCACAGTTCGCCGAATGGCTGACGACGGAAATCAAGGTGGCCGCCATTCCCGTGTCCGCGTTTTATGCGCAGGGCAAGGAGTCGGGCATCGTGCGCTTCTGCTTTGCCAAGAAAGACGAAACCTTGCGCCTTGCGCTCGAGCGCCTGCGCAGCATATAACCGAGCACTGAACATGGCTTCGCTGTGGCGGGGCAAAGGATGACAAGCATGGTACAGCGTCGCATCGGCCCGGCCGACCTGGTTCCCGGCGAACCCCTGCCCTGGGATCTGTTTCTGGCCGACCACAGCGCCGGCCCGCAATTGCGCAAGGGACAGATCATCACGGATGGCGCGCAGCTGGGGCGGCTAATGCAGCTGGGCCTGTACGTGGGCGCACCGGACCAGCCATCCGTCTTGCGCTTGCTCAACGAAGCGGCGCAGCGCCTGGAACGCTTGCTGCTAGCCTTGCGCAGCGAAAACAATGCCGAGCGCGACGTACGCGACATCGCCCGCGAACTGCTGCGCGCGCTCGAGCACGATGCCGATATCGCCCTGGCCAGCATCCTGCTCAATCAGATCGCCGGCAGCTACGCCGTGCGCCACTGCATCGAAACGGCGCTGCTGGCCATGCTGGTCGGACGCAGCATGCACAAGTCCCACGACGAATTGCTGTTGATCGGCGCGGCCGCGCTGACGATGAACGTGGGCATGCTGCGCCACCACGACAGTTTCCAGGATCGGCGCGGCCCCCTGAACGACGAAGAAATGCGCATCGTGCGCCAGCATCCGCAGGAAAGCACGGAACTGTTGCGATGCGCCGGTGTCGACGACGAGGAATGGCTGAGCTGTGTGCTCTTGCACCATGAAAACGACGATGGCAGCGGCTACCCGCAGGGGCGCACGGCCGATGAAATCCTGCAAAATGCCAAGCTGATCGGCCTGGCCGACCGCTATTGCGCCCGCGTCTCGGCGCGCAACTACCGGCGCTCCATCGTGCCCGACCAGGCGCTGCAGCACATCTTCCTCGACCAGGGCGTACCTATCGATCCGCTGCTGGGAGAACAGTTCGTCAATCTGCTGGGCAAATATCCGCCTGGCACTCTGGTGCGCCTGCGCAGCGGCGAACTGGGCGTCGTCACGCAACGGGGCGCCGGCCAGGTCCACCCGCTCAGCGACCCGCTGGGCGCGCCGCTGGCCGCCGCCCAGCTATCGCAGATGACGCCGCGCGACACGGGCGACAGCCAGTTCGCCATCGTTTCCTCGCTGCATGAAGATGATGCGGGCGTGCGCTTCAGCATGCGGCATGTGTGGGGGGATGAAGCCAGGTTGTAGCGCTTATTGGCATGGGATCGCAATACGCGAATGTCTTGCTGACAAGTTTCGCAGGCAGCCTGCAAAATTGATGATTCGAAGTGATCTTTACTATCTCAAAAGATTGCTATTCATCACTATTTCTCTTATTTTTATTTCAAAATAGTAATGAAGGGCGCTGTCTTCGCTGAACTGATTTTCCAGGACAACAACGTCGACATCTTTTTCAGGGAAATACATTTTGATTGATGCAAAGCCCAAGCCTTTTCCGGAGTGGCCGATGTATTTAATCGGCGTCTTATCACTGACATAGACACCATAACCATAGCCATTTTTTTCAGCACCGAAAGCGACATGCTGACTGGATATGTCATATTTTGTCATCAGTTTGTAGGTTTCCGGCTTTAAGATTTTTCCCTTATGAAGTTTTTCATCCCAGGCATTCAAATCCCTTGCATTTGAAACAATGCCTCCAGCGGGAATAAAGTCAACCCAGCCTTGCCCCTGAACCGGATGCACTTTCAATGCAAATACATTTTTCGAATTGACGTACCCATTGATGACGTTATTATTCTTGCCTTCCTCATAGCAAAAACTATTGTCCATTGCCAGCTCTTTGAACAAGTCATTTGCCGCTTCGATATACTTTTTCCCGCTTGTTTTTTCAAAAATATGCCCCAGCATGGCGTACGTCGTCACGCCATATAAAAAGTCCGTTCCGGGCTTGAAGCTCAGCGGTGCGTCAATCTCGGTGATTCCTGCCGAAAAGTTGAGCAGCTGATGCACGGTCACCTTGTCGGCCCACGCCTGCGGCAAATCAGGCAAGTATTTTCTAACGGGACTATGCAAGTCGATCCTGCCTTTTTCAACTTCCCGCAAAATCAGCGCTGCCGTAATCTGCTTGCTATTCGACATGATCCTGAAGTTATCGTCCAGTTTCAACGGTACCTTATTTTCAAAATCCGCATAGCCATAGGCTTTTGAGTATATGGTTTTCCCATGTTGCGTAATGAGAATGACCCCATTAAAACTTCTCGGACTGGTTTCCTTGATCAAGCTGTCAATTTGAGCAGCGTAGTCACCTGACTTGTCCGCAGGTGAATCACCTTCAGCATGGGCATTGGCGAATACAGCGCTTGTCAATAGAAAGGAAATCGCCAATATGGCGAGTGGCGCAGTCGTTTTTTTGTCAGCATCAGAAGTTTTCATGGGGATATTATCGTTTGGTTTAAGAACTTCAACTGAGAAAATTATACCCTCGCCCCCTGGGTGGCTACGAATTCAAACGGCCAGCACCAGAACCGTCAGTTTGAAGACTTCAAATACGCGCGCAAGCCATGCGTCAGAATAAAGGGAAACACGCTCGCATGGTCTTCATCCTCGAACACGCGCAAGCGCGTCTTCAGGCCCGGGTACTTGTGCGATTTCAGCTTGCCATCGAACTCGCGCAAGTCGGCCAGCATGTCGGCCTCTTCCTCCAAACGCGAACGCTTCTTGCCCGCCGCCAGCTTTTCCAGGCCGCCGATGCCGAAGAATACGGACGCGGGCAAGTCCTTGTGGCTGGCGGCATACGCCTGCTCGCGGTCGAACATGACGCCGGCGTCGTACCAGAGCGACGGGCTGCCGAGGATGTAGTGCTCGAAGGTGCGCGGTTCCGTCAGCAAAAATTGCAGGCCCAGCAGGCTACCGTAAGAGTGGCCGATGAAGACCTTGCGCTGCATGTTGACGCGATAGTTACTGGCGATAAAGGGAAACACCTCGCCCGAAATGAACTGGCCATACGCCTTCGCTTCGCCAAACGCCGGCTGCCGCCCCGGCATGTCCGAACGGTAATCGTGCTTGCGCGGCGTGGTGGGCGTGTAGTCGCGGCGGCGGCTGTACACCCCGCCATCGCCGTTGGCGTACGACAGGCCGACCACCACGACTTCTTCCATCCCCGCATGCTTGTTCAGACGCTGCGCGATATTGCGCACGATGGCGAACGAGTAATTGGCATCCACGACGAACAGCACCGGATAGCGTTTATTTCCCTGCCGATAGGAATCGGGCAAGGCGACATATAGCTGATAGTCGCGTTTCAGGGCTTGTGCACGGATGTCGCGCACTTCCGTATTTTCCAGCACGTAGTTGGCTGGCGGGCTGGCGGGTGCGGCCAGGGCGCTGCTGGCCAGGCAGCACAGGACGATGAGCAGATTGCGAGGTTTCAAGCTGGTGTCTTTCATTGAGGTAAAAGTTACTTCGCCGCAGCCGCCGTCAGTTGCACCAATTTGCGTTCGACAAACGCCTGCAATTGCGGCGACAGGGTTTGCAAGCCCTTGGCCCGCTCGAACGCCTGGCGTGCCTGGGCTGGGTGGTTGTCCGCTTGCAAGGCGATGCCCAGGCCCATCCACCAGACGCTGTTGTCGGGCGCCGTCTGCAGGGCCTGCTGATAATGTTCCGATGCTTCGCGGTAGCGCTGTTCGCGCTGCAGCACGCCGGCCAGGAAGGCGTGGTATTCGCCGTTGTCGGTCGCATACGGCAAGCTGCGCGTGAGGGTATCGAGTGCGGCCACGCCGCCGTTGGCCTTGTCCAGCTGCAGACGGGCCAGCATCATCGCTTGCGCCGGCTGTTTCGGGTCCAATGCCAGGCTCAGCTGCAACTGGCGGGCCGCCTCGTCGGGGCGCTGCGCTTCGAGCAGCAGACGCACCAGGGTTTCGCGCGCGCCCTGGTGGCGCGGGTCCAGCTGCAGGGTCTGCTGTAAGGCCAGCATGGCGTCGGAGACGCGGCCATCCTGCAACTGGGCCAGCGCGCGCCGGTATTCATTCTCCACGCGCTGCTGGGCAGTGACATGCTTGCCGTCGATGATGCGCTCGCTGGCGGCCGGTGCTGGCGTTTTTACCACGGACGCAGCGGCAGGCTTGGCCGCTTTTTCCGCGATGCGGCGCAATTCGGCGGGCCGCGCCTTGGCGGGCGCGGGGGCAACTTCCTCGGCCTGGAACACGGGCTCGGGTTCCACCGCCGCGATGGGCGCAACTGGTGCCGCCACCACGGGAGCCGGTGCAACGACAGGCACCGGCACTGGTACGGGAGCCAGAACAGGCGTACTGGCCACATTGATCAGCACGGGCGGCACGGCCGGGCGCTTCAGGTAGACCCAGCCCAGGGCGATGGCGGCGGCCGTCAAGCCGGCAGCGCCGCCGAAGACCAGCGCGCGCGGCAGGCCCCGCTCGCGTTCGGGCACGGAGCGGATGCCGGCCGCGTCGCCGCGTCCATCGGGGGTGCCGCGCGCATCGAGGTCTTGCAACATCTTGTTAATCAGGCTCATCTACAGGCTCATCTTCGTCATCGGTTCAATAAAGTCCAGCTCACGCCGCAGGCGGCGGCCAGCACGCCGGCGCCGGCCAGCCATGGCCAGGGCTTCTGCCAGAAGCGCGGCTTGCTGGCCAGGGTATCGCTGGCGGCCAGCGCCACGTGGCGCCCGCTCACCTGCTGCCGGCCTTCGCCATACGCCACCATCAGCGCCTTGTGCGCCATGATGTTGATCAGGCGCGGGATGCCGCCGGAAGCCTGGTACAGCTTGCGCACGCCGCCACGGCTGAACAGGCGCGCGCCATCGAAACCGGCCACGCGCAGCCGGTGCGCCACATAGAAATCCACGTCGTCGCGCGACAGCGGACCCAGGTGGTAGTGAAAGGTGATGCGCTGTGCCAGCTGGCGGATTTCCGGCAGGGCCAGCTTGACGTCGAGTTCCGGCTGGCCGAACAGCACGATTTGCAGCAGCTTGCGCTTTTCCGTTTCCAGATTCGTCAGCAGGCGCAGCGCTTCGAGGCTATCGACGGGAATCGCCTGCGCTTCGTCCAGGCACAGCAGCACCCGCTTGCCCTGCGCCGCCAGGTTGAGCAGGCGCAGATTGAGGGACTTGAGCAACTGATGCTGATCAGCATCTTTCTCCAGCAATACATCGAGGTCGTCGGCCAGCGCCAGGATCAGCGAACGGGGCGGCAAGTTCGGATTCGGGATGTAGGCCGTGACGAAATCCGGCCCCAGCGATTGCATGAACTTGCGGCAAAGAAAAGTCTTCCCGGTCCCCACTTCGCCAGTGATCTTGATGAAGCCCTCGCCATTGCGCGCCGCCACCAGCAAGGTATTGAGCGCCTTTTGCGACTGCGGGCCGTTGAAGAAGAAACTGGTATCGGGCGTGAGGCCGAACGGCGCCTCGCGCAAGCCGAAATGGGCCTGGTACATTTAGCGCCGCTCCGACGGCCGGCGTGGGTCGAGCGCCTCGATGCGCTTGCCCGAATCGAGCAAGTCCTCGTTCCAGCTATTGGCGCCATCGACGATGGTCGGCTTGATCAGCACCACCAGCTCGCGCTTCTGGATCACCTGCCCCGTGTTGCGGAACAGCGCGCCCAGCACGGGAAGGTCGCCCGCGCCCGGCACTTGCGAGCGGTCCGCCGTGGTGGCCTGGCGCATCAGGCCGCCGATGGCGACGATGCGGCCATCCTGGCTGCGCACCATGCTGTCCATCTCGGACGTGCTCGATGCGGCCAGCGGCAGTTTCAGCGAACCGGCGCTGCCCAGGTCGATTTCCTTGCTGATGGTCGACACCTGGCTCACGGACGGATGCACGTGCAGGATGATGTTGCCATCCGCGTCGATCTGCGGCGTCACGTCCAGCACCACGCCGGAAAAGAAGGGCTGCAAGGTCACGTTGGGGCTGGTCGTCGCGCCGCTGGCCGTCGTGTTCGTCGTGGTCGACACACCCGTCACGTAAAACTCGTCCGTGCCGATTTTCAGCACGGCTTTCTGGTTGTTCATGGTGGCGATGCGCGGGCTCGACAGTACGTGCACGGAGCCTTGCGATTCCAGGAAGGAAATCATGGCGGCGAAATTGGCCGTCTGGAAAGCCAGGCCGAACATGGAACCGGCCGCGTTTGCCGCCGAACTGAGGCCAAAGCCGCTGCTGGCCGTCAAGCCATTGCCGGTGGTCATGTTGGGCGGCTGGCCGCCGTTGAACGGCAGTGGCGCCAGGGTGCCGCCCGGCTGGATGAAACCGGTCGAGATGCGGTTCGTGTGGCCGCTCTTGATCGAGGCGAACGAGGCCCAGTTGATGCCCGTTTGCGTGTTGTCGTTGAGTTCAACTTCGAGGATTTTCGCTTCCAGGATCACCTGGCGGTCGACGGACAATTGCGTGGCCTTCAGGTACATGTCGACATTGCGCAACTCTTCCGGCATGGCGCGGATGACGATCACGCCCGACTGCGGGCTCAGTACCACTTGCCGCCCGCCTTCGCTGCTGCCGACGATGGCTTCCAGCGCCGCTCTCAATTCCGGCCAGAAATCGGCCGTCGACGAGGTGGTCAGGTTGCTGCTGTCCAGGGTGCGGCCGCCCTGGCCGCCATTGGTTTGCTGGTTCTGCTCGTTATTCTGGTTGTTGCCCTGGTTATTGCCCTGGCTGTTATTGCTGCCCGAGCCGCCCGAGTTGGTCGAGCCCACCGAACCCACGGACGTCGACGAGACGCGCAGGTTGGAACTGCCGCGGCGCGCGCCCGTCAGGTAATTGACGTGGAACAAACGCGTCTGCATGGTCAGGGGCTTGATGTAGATTTGCGTGCCCTCGACCTTGTAATCGTAGCCATACAGTTCGCGCACGGCGTCGAGCGCCTGGAACAGGGTCACGTCCTTCAGGTTGGCGGAAATCGTGCCGCCGATGTCGGGATGGACCAGCATGTTGTAGCGTGTGCCAGCCACGATGGAAGTGAAGAACTGGCGCGCCGGCACATTGTTGAACGCCACGTTGAAGCGCTCGTCGAGCGCGGCGCGGGCCTTTGGCAATTGCTGGGCCAGTGCCGCCACGGGCGGCAGCAGCGCCGCTTCCACGGCATCGGGCTGGGCCGCTGGCGCCGTGGTGGCCGCCGCGCCCTTGACGGCATCGGAGATCGCATTGTAGGTGTCGCGCTTGACGGGCGCGACATTGCAGCCGCCCAGGCCCAGGCTGACGCTGATGACAGCCGCCATCGTACTGATCTTGAACATGCTCGCCTTGTGTTGATTGAGTTGCTTGGCCACTTCTTCTACTCCTGCTTGCTGCCGGTCTTGCTATCGGTCTTGCGATCGGCCTTGTTATCGGTCTTGCTGCTCGGGTACAGCTTGAAGGTTTCCAGTGATTTGCCACGCCGCAACAGCACAGCCGTGTCGTGGATTTCCGTCACCACGGCGTCGCCCACCTTGCTGCCAACCTTGACCGTCTGGCCATCGATGACGGCCAGGCGGCGTCCGCCCGGCTGGGTGGAAATGAGCACCGATTGCAGCTGAGGCCGGGCCGCAACGACGGGCGCGGCGCTGGCGGGTGCCCACAGGGCCGCAGGCGGACGCGTCGGATCATCGAGCGCCTGCGCCTGCGCGCCCGGCCATGCCAGGCTCAACGCAAGAAAAGGCGCCAGCAGCGCGGGACCAAAGGTCAGAGTGCGATCCATGTGTCGTCCATGCTGAGGGTATGTAAGGTCAAGGTCAGGGTGGCGCTTGGGTAGCTGGCCGCATCGAGGTGGGCGGCGCCCCAGAAGACGCGCGTCGGCATCGCTTGCAGCGCCTGCATGTATTGCACCATGTCCGCATAGCTGCCTTGCAGCACCACTTCCACGCCATGCTGGTGCAGCAACGGCGCCAGGGCCGGCGCCTTGGCGGCATCCGCCTTGGCTGCCGCATCGCCGTTTGCGGTTTCAGCCTGATGTGCGCCGACTGCGCTGCCGGGCAAGGTTTTCAGCGACACCAGGCGCAATCCCGCGTGCCGGCGCAGCAGGTGCTCAAGCAAGGTAACCATGCGCTCGGGCGCCACCAGGCCATGCTGCTTCTCGCGCAGCGCCTGCGCCAGGGATGCCGTTTCCGCCTGCAGGGCCAGCAGGCGCGCGCGCGCTTCCTTGTCGGGATCGGTGGCATGGGCGAGCATGGTCAGCTCGATTTCCTTGTTCGTCGCGGTCAACAGACTTTGCTTTTGCGCAATGCTCGCTTCCAGCGCTGCGTGCTTCGCCAGCAAGGGATTGAGGCTCATGAAATAAAATACGAACAGGATGGCGGCCGCACCGGCACCAAACACCATCAGCCGCTCGCGCAGGCTGAGGGCGTCGAAGGCGGTGGCCCATTTCTTCAGCAAGGGCAGCATCAGCGTGTTCCTCCCGCAACAGGTTTGGGCGGCGTGACAGCACGCTCCGCCGACTGCAGGCTGAACGCGACGTAAGGCAGGCTGGCCGCCTTGCCCTCGGCCACGGCCGGCTGCTCGGGCTGGCTGATGTCGAGGCTGGCAAAGCTCTTGCCTTTGAGTATTTCCTGCTGGCCCAGGCGCGTGATGTACGCGGGCAGCAGCGACGCGTGCAAGGCGCGGCCCTGCAAGCCAAAGTCATTGCCGGCGCCGGCGATGTCCACGCCCGTCAGCCATACGCCTTCGACCCTGGCCTGCGCCAGCGCGCGGAAATAGCCGGCATAGCCGAGGGTATTGCCCAGCTTGCCGCTGTCCAGCATGCTAGCCGCGTCTTGCAGCAACTGGCGCTGCGCCTCGACGGCCGCCAGTTCCTGCGCCAGGGCCAGCTCTTTCTTGCGTGGCGGGTAATCGCGCAAAATCTGGTCGCGCTTCGCCTCGACTTGCGCCAGTGCCGCCTTGACGCCCGCTTCGCGCTGTTCCAGGCTGGCCATTGCCTGCCGGGCCAGTACGCCCAGGACCAGCAAGACGAGCGCCAGCGCGCACAGGCCCAGGCCGGCCGTGCTTGCCGACATATGGTGTTGTTTCAGTTCAAACTGGGGATTGAACAGATTGATCTGCTGGCTCATGCGCCCTTCCCTTCGTGCTTGCCCGGATGCGGGCCAAGCTCGCGCAAGGCAGCCCCGATGGCCAGGAAGTAGCGCGCCTGCATGGCGGGATCGCGCAATTCGGCGGCCTGCGACAAGTCCAGCACGGTGGCCAGGTCCAGCTGCTCGACGGGCATGTAGAGATTGTCGGCCAGGTAGGCGTGCAAGCCATCGCTGGCGCCCGTCATCAGCATCAACCGGGCCAGCGAAATGAAATGGAACTGGCGGTCGAAGTGGTCGAACGAGCGCTGCAGTTCCAGGGTAACGCGGTCGTAGTACTGGCTGGCGTCGGGCGACTGCAATTGTGCCAGGGTCACGTCGATGCGGCGCGCCTGATACAGCTCGCCATTGAAACTCATGGTCAGCAAGCCGCCGTCGCCATCGAAGAACAGCACGGCGATGCCGCGTCCCGGCGTTTCCAGCAAGGTGGCGATATTACGCTGCGCCATTTCGGGGATATCGATCACGGACAGGCCGATCTTGCATTCGGCGTACTGCACCTGGCGGCGCGACACGGCGCTGTTGCGCGCGGCGACGGCAAACACGCTGCTGCCCCGCTGGGTGCCGTTCGGATCGCCGGGAATGTCGAACACGTCGATAGTGGCGTCGGCCAGCGGAAAGTCCAGCATATCCTTCAGGCGCCAGCCCACGGCCGTCTTCAACTCCTCGCGCGGCACGGCCGGCGCTTCCAGCGACAGCAGCTGGTATTCGCCGCCAGCCAGCACGCTGGTGCAATGGCGCGAGGGGGCCTGCAGCTCCTTGCCCAGTTTTTCCAGCACCTCGGCCGGCGCCGGTCGTGCGGCCGCCTGGTAGCTGGCACGCAGCACGCGCGGCATCCCGCCGGCGGGACGTTCGACAACGACAGCGCTGACGCCCTCGCGGCCAAACGCCGTGGCCAGCCAGCCATCGTACTTCTTTGCTCTTGCGAATAAACCCATGCGAACTATCCAGTGTAAGTGCCTGCCCGATCTTGTCGCGCAGTTAATGCATCCAGCCAATTTTAATTCATGAAGCCAACTTTATTGTGTAAAAACAATAAATTAGCGATCTTTTTTTCACGCAGTTGACCTTACTGCGACAACACGGCTTGCAGGCGGCGCTGGACGTAATCGGGGTTATTGCCCGCGTTCGGGCAGCCGGCAGGCCCAGGCTGGTTGCAAGCGGTGGCCGTGATGGTCCAGCTGGTCAAGGTGCCGGGACCGGTGCCGCGACTGCACTGCACGTTGACGGAAAAGATAGACAGCGAGGTGCCTGCAGGCAAGGCAAACGACTTGACGGGATCACACTGTCCATCGACCAACTGCCGGTACACGCCCCACTCGATACCTGCCCGGGCGGCCTGCTCGGCGCGCACGCCCTGCACGTCCAGTGCAGACTCAACCTGCTGCAGGGTAAAAATATTCACCATCGCGGCGCCCAGACCCGCCAGCACCACCAACAGGAAAATCGCCGTGACCAGGCTGAAACCGCGCATGCGGCGCAAGGAAAATGTAGTCATGGCGTATTGCTGACCTGTACCTGCTGCACCAGGCGCAGCGTTCCCGTGTTGCTGTTTTCCGCGCCGAGGCTCAGCACGATGCTGAGCAAGCCGCGCGGCACATTTTTCAGTACTTCATAGGTAAAGCAACCTTCGGGCGGAGTTGCTTCCGTCGCGGGAACGCCAGACCTGCCAAGCGTGTTCTTCAGGATTTTTTGCGCCAGCAAGGCACGCACAGGAGCAGTCGACAGCGGCGCAGCCGCCGCATTGAGCGGCTGCGCTGCCTGGATGGTATAGCCGGAATAGCGCGTCAGGGTACCGGTCTGCGGATCGCAAACATAGCTGACAGGCGTCGTCACGACCTGAAAACGGTGCGATGGCGAAGGAAATTTTTGCGGCGACTGCGCGAGGAAGGGATTGCCCTGCAATGTCACCACGGCGCCGCTGACAGCCGCGACCTGCGCCAGATTGCAAATGCCGCCGTTGACAGCACAGCCGTAGGCGTCCGGCAGGTTATCGCCCATATTGTAGACGGCAATAAAGTCGCCGGGCGCGATCGCCGGCACGTTTCCGACGACAGTGAATTGATTGGGATCGACACCAGGGCCGACGGGATTGAAAGCCAGTACGGCCCCGAGGCCTGGCGGATCATCCTCAGACAGGTAGCGGCCGCCGGATTTCGTCAGCAGCAGCTCCAGGTACTTGCCATTCGTGCTGACACGCACACTATTGGGCAGCGCAAGACGCAGGTCGCGCGCGATGCGCCGCACGGCCGTATCGGCCACGTCGGCCAGGTCGGCGCGGGCATTGGCATCAACATAACCTTGCACGGGCAGGCGTATGAACATGGCCACCATGCCGCCGATGATGCCGGTGATGACGATCACGATGATCATCTCCACCAGGGTAAAGCCGCGCGCGCGGCGCCGGGAAAAATAGATATTCATGGGATGCTGTTCGGCGCGTAGCGCGTGCGGTAGCCGTCGAGCACGACCTGCTGCTTGTCGCCATAAGCGACGCTGACCTGGATATGCAGCACATTCGGTGCCGCGATGCCGTTCAGCGCGACGGAATTCATGCTGACTGTCGCCGCATATTGGTTGGCAAGCGATGAAAAAGGATTGCCGGCCACATCCGTGGTGTACGTGATGGCGCTGCCATCCTTGGCCACGTAATCGTTGACGTTGTCATAAGGCCGCTGCGTTGCACCACCCTGTATCCCGGGCGCCTCCACGACACCACAGCCGGCCACACTGATGGCCGTCTCGGCTGCCGGGTCGTTCACTGCGCAAAAAGTAAACCGCGCGCCCTCGATTTCGTCGAGCATGCCTTCCGCAATGGCCAGCGCCTGCTTGCGCAGCTGCGGGTCGACGCTGTTGCGCGTCGTCAGGTCCATCACGCCGAGGATGCCCACCACCGCTACGCCCACAATGACGATGAAAAGCACCAGTTCGATCAAGGTCACGCCGGCCTGGGTGCGCCTGGCGGCATGGCGCCTAGCGGTACACATAGCCGGTCTCCGGTGATACCTTGATCTGGTATTGCTGCCCGCCACCCGCCACGGCCAGCACCAGTATCTCGCGAAAATCGCCATACACCGTGTAATACGGACGCCCCAGCGGGTCAAAGTAAAAGCCGGCGGGGCCGTCCGACAGCGTGACGGACGACGGCCATCCTTCGCACAGCCAGTTGCTCCACCCGCCGCAAGCGAGCAGGGTTTCCTTGCTGCCGCTGTTCGTGCCAGTGGGTGGCACGGTGCGGCTGGCCGGGCTGTCACAGGCCTGCGTGAAACACAGGGCCATGCTTTTGGCATTGATGCGGACATACACGGGACGGTTTTGCGCTACCGCAAGCTTTTGCCCATAGCGCACGATACTTGCCACCTGATCGCTGGCACTGCGCACGTCAAAAGTGTCGCGCTGGAAAAACCGGTTGACGGCAAAGGTCGCCAGCAGGCCGGCGATCACCATCACGGCCACCAGTTCGATCAAGGTAAAGCCGCGCGCAGGCGTACGCCTCAGCGAGCCTGGCGGCACTGCGTGGCGATGCGGACAAACTGTCGGTGGCTGCTGCAATGGATGGCCCGTAAAAAAGCCCAACGGGCTGGCGCCTGGGGTTGGGCTGGTGGTGCGCAAGGAAGGCCGGGCGTGGCCTGACTTTCCTTGCAGAGTCTTCAACTATTACTTGCAGGTATCGACGGCTGCAGCGACCGTGATGATCGGCGCATCGCCTGCCTTAGTCGGAGCAGCGTAGGTAACCGAGCAGCCCGAACGTGTGCCATCGGGCGTCACTACACCACCGGAAAATTTGTAATCAGGATCGGTCAAGCCGGCCGCCACAATGATGCTGTCAGTGGTCGGGTAGCCAAAATTACCTTCAATATCCTTGCCGTCCATCTGCACTTTCGGTGACTCGACGGAACCCTTGACCAGCCACTGCGCATGGTACAACGCCGAGCCAGCCTTGATGGCGCCAGCGGCCGCATTCATCTTGGCCACGCGCGCATCGGTCGACATGTCGATGAATTTAGGAATCGCCGTCGCCGCCAGGATGCCGAGGATCACGATGACGACGATCAGTTCGATCAGGGTAAAACCTGCCTGGGCGCCGCTTTTCATACTACGTAAAGACTTATTCATACCTGCTCTCCAAAATCAAATAAAAACATTAAAACCAACGCCATGAAACTGTCGCTGCACCAGACCAGGAAGCGCGTCAGTTTGCTGCCGAGTCCGGCGATTTCCACACCACGATATCGGGCTCCCGGGAGAGCTTGTCAAGATCGGCGTCCGCACCCGGCAAGGTTACCTTAAATTTCACTGAATCAACCCTTGTAGTGGGAAAAATATTGCCATTACTAAACAAATAGATAATTTTTTGTTCTTTTTTGTCGTACAACCAATTCCCTGCCGGTAATTTTGCAAGGTCCGGCTGCGCGAACTCTCCCAGGTAGTTGGCCGGTTTATCCATCAGCCAGTCGAACGGGTTTTGCCGCGCCAGCGCCGGCATTTTGTCGCGCCGGTCCGCCAGGTACAGCTGCAGCACCTGCACCCGCAAGCTGGTGCGCAAGACGCCGAGCATCTGGGCCACGGCCACCTGCTGCGCCTGCTGCTGGTAATAGCCGACCCGGTTCAACAATACCGCCACCAGGATGGCGAACACGCCCGCCACCACCGCCAGCTCGAACAGGGTGAAACCGCGCTGGCGGAACGGCTTTGCCATCAGTGCAGGGCCGCCCGGCCCAGGTCCCAGATCGGCAAGAAGATGCCCAGCGCCAGCACCAGCACCATGGCGCCGAGGAAGACGATCAAGATCGGCTCGATCTGCGCCGACAGGGTCTTCAATTCATAGTCGACCTCGCGCTCGTACATGTCCGCGATCTCGTCCATCAGGTCGTCGAGCGAACCGGATTCCTCGCCCACGGCGATCATCTGCAGCACCACGGGCGTGAACACGCCGGCCGCGACCGAGGTGCGCAAGATGCTTTCGCCCCGCTCGACACCGTCGCGCATCTGTTCCACGCGCGCGCTCAGGTAAGTATTGTCGACCGTTTGCGACACCACCGTCAGCGCCTGCACGATGGGCACGCCGCTCGTGCTCGACAAGGCAAAGCTGCGCGCAAAGCGGGCCATCGTGCCCTTCAGGATGATCTTGCCGGCGATCGGCAGGCGCAGCTTGGCGCGATCCCATTTATATAGGCCCTCTTTCGTGCGCAGCCAGGCGCGCCAGCCGAAAAAGCCGCCCACGCCCAGCATCAGCAGGATGGGCCAGTACGTCACCGTAAAGCGCGAAGTGCCGATCAGGATGCGCGTCATCAGGGGCAGCTCCGCGTGGAAGCTGGCGAACACCTTCTCGAACTGGGGAATGACGAAGATATTCACCACGATCATGGCGGCGAGCATGGCGAAGACGACGAAGGTCGGGTAGCGCGTCGCCGTTTTCACGCGCGCGCGCATGTCGCGGTCGAATTCCAGGTGGTTGAACAGGCGCAGGAACACTTCGTCGAGGCGCCCCGTCATTTCGCCCACGCGCACCATCGACAAGTAGAACGGCGTGAAGATCGTGGGGTGGCGCGCCATGGCGGCCGACAGCTCGCGGCCCGCGTCGAGCGACTCGCGCACATCCTTGATGATGCGTCCGAACGCGGGGCTGATGGCGGACTCCTGCAAGCCGGCCAGGCCGCGCATGATGGGCACACCCGCCTTGAGCAGGGTGTACAGCTGGCGGCTGAACAGCTGCACGTCCATGGGCGTGACTTTTTTCTCGGTCAGCCTGGCCCACCAGCCCAGCTGGTTGGCGCCGGCCTTCGTCACCGTCTGTTTCGTCGCGCTGATATCGACGGGCGTGCTACCGCCCGCCATCAACTGGTCGGCCACGGCGCCGCTGTCGGCGCCTTCCATCACGCCGGTCAGCAGTTCGCCGCTGGCGCTACGTGCCTTGTAGGAGAAAAACGGCACCTCAATCCTCGCTCTGGTTGCTGATGCGCATCGCTTCCATCACCGTCGTGCGGCCCTGTACCACCAGTTGCACGGCGTGCCGGCGCAAGGTTTCGCCCGCCATCTGCGCCGTCGCCACCTTCATGAAATGCGATGGGTCGGCATGGTTGGCGGCATCGGCCACGGCGCGCGTGATTTCCAGCAATTCGTACACGCCCGTACGGCCCCGGTAACCCATGCCATTGCAATGCGAACAGCCCTTGCCGTGGAAATACTGGTTGCGCTCGACCAGCTCGCCCAGTTCCAGGCGCAACCATTCGTATTCGTTCGGCGTGGGCTGGTATGGCGTGCTGCAGCTTTCGCAGATCACGCGCACCAGGCGCTGCGCCAGCACGGCTTGCAGCGAGCTGCCCACCATGTAACGGGGCACGCCCATGTCCATCAGGCGCAGCGGCGTGCTGATGGCGTCGTTCGTATGCAGGGTCGACAGCACCAGGTGACCCGTCATGGCGGCGCGCAGGCCGATTTGCGCCGTTTCCTGGTCGCGCATCTCGCCGACGAGCACGATGTCGGGATCTTGCCGCAGGGCCGAACGCAGCACCCTGGCAAAGTTCAGCTCGATCTTCTCGTTCACTTGCACCTGGTTAATGCCAGGCAAGCGGTACTCGACGGGGTCTTCCACCGTGATGAGCTTTTTTTCCACGGAATTGAGTTCGGACAAGGCGCAATACAAGGTCGTCGTCTTGCCGCTGCCGGTTGGCCCCGTCACCAGCACGAGGCCGTTAGGGCGGCTGACGATGGCGCGGAACTGCGCCACCAGCTTGGGCGGCATGCCGATGGCGTCCAGGCGCAAGGTCGTGCCGCCCTGATTCAGCAGACGCATCACGACCGATTCGCCGTACTGCGTCGGCATGGTGGAAATACGCACGTCGATGCGCTGGTTTTTCACGCGGATGGCGAAACGGCCATCCTGCGGCAGGCGCTTCTCGGAAATATCGAGGTCCGACATCAGTTTCAAGCGCAGCGCCAGCGAACTGGCGATCTTGCTGTCCGCTTCCGTCTGCAGGTGCAGCACGCCGTCGATGCGGAAACGGATCTGCAGCCGGCCTTCCTGCGGCTCGATATGGATGTCCGAAGCGCGCACCTGCGTGGCATCCTCGAACACCGATTGCAGCAGCTTGACGATGGGCGCCTCTTCCAGGCCCGGATTGGCTGCCAGCGCGCCGAAGTCGACGGACACGTCGCCCAGGTCCTGCTCCAGCTCGCGCGTCAGGGTCGAGATATCTTCCGTGCGGCGGTAGATGCGGTCGATGGCGGCCAGCACTTCCGTTTCATTGACCACAGCCAGCTCGATCTGGCGCTTGACCAGGCGCGAAATTTCATCGTACGCGAACAGGTCGGTCGGATCGGACATGCCGACCAGCAAACCTTCGCGGCGGTCTTCCAGCACCAGCGCGCGGAAACGGCGCGCCTGGGTTTCCGGCAGCAGCCGCACCAGTTCGGGATTGATGTTGAAAAACTTCAGATTGATGTAGGGAATGTCGAGCTGGCGCGCCAGCGCGCCCGAAATCTGCTCTTCCGTAACGAAGCCGTGCTCGACAAAAACGCGGCCCAGCTTGCGTCCCGAACGCTTCTGTTCCGTCAAGGCCTGGCCCAACTGTTCTTCCGTCAGCAGTTTCTGCTGCACCAAAATTTCACCGAGCCGGACTTTCTCTGGCCTTGCCATTGCATACTCCTCGACAAACAAATTCCACAGACGATACACGCCAGCGGCGCGCGGGGGTATTTTATTCCAGAACCTGTTGTTTCTTAAAGAAAATACATTCCAACGTTTGATTTTTGCGCATTTCAACACACTGCAAGGAAACGCTTGCCGCCCACCTGCGCCCATGGCAATAATGGCGGTCGTTCACCGCCTTTCCTGCCGACCATTGCCCCTATGAACGCCTGCGCCATCGAGTTCCACAACGTGCATCTGCAACTGGCGGGCAGCGCCGTGCTGCGCGGCGTCGATCTGCAAGTGCGCGCGGGGGAACTGTTCGGCCTCGTCGGCGTGAATGGCGCGGGAAAGACGAGCTTGCTGAAATGCCTGCTGGACTTTTGCACGCCAGAGCGGGGAGATATCGCCATCTTCGGCCAGCCGCACCGGCACGGCGCGGCGCGCCAACCGCTGTCGTTTCTGCCGGAACGCTTCCAGGCGCCGTATTACCTGACGGGCGGCGACTTCCTGCGCTACCTGTCGCGCCTGCACGATGTGCGTCCCGATGCGCTAGCCGTGCAGCAAGCCCTGGACGCGCTGGAGCTGGCGCCGGACGCCCTGCTGCGCCCCGCGCGCGCATATTCGAAAGGCATGATGCAAAAACTGGGGCTGGCCGCCTGCCTGCTGTCGGGCAAGCGGCAACTGGTGCTCGATGAACCGATGAGCGGACTCGACCCGAAAGCGCGCGCGCAGTTCAAGCAAGTGCTGCGGCAAGCGCGTGCGCAAGGCCGTGGCGCCCTGCTCACTTCGCATGCGCTGGCCGACGTGGAAGAATTGTGCGACCGCATGGCCATCCTGCATGCGGGCCGCATCGTGTTTACAGGCACGCCCGCCGAATGCCGCGCCCGCCATGGCGGCGCGGAAGACGCCAGCCTGGAGCAGGCTTTTCTCAATTGCATAGCGACATGAACACCGGCACGCAGGTTTCCAGCCACTACGCGCCATCGCCGCACGGCATGTATCTGCGCCATTTCGGCTTACGCACGGCGCCGTTCGGCATCACGCCGGACCCGGCCTTTTTTTATAGGGGCAATACACGGGGCGAACTGCTCGACGCGCTGCTGTATGCCGTCACGCAAGGCGAAGGCATCATCAAGCTGACGGGCGAAGTGGGCAGCGGCAAGACCATGCTGTGCCGCATGCTGGCCGAGCGCCTGCCGCCCCAGGTCGACGTGCTGTATTTGCTCAATCCCTGCCTGGAGCCGGACGAAGTCCTGCACGCCATCGCCGCCGAACTGGGCCTGGAACTGGACGGTTGCCGCGCCGATGCCGTGCTGCGCGCCCTGCACGGCGAGCTGATCGCCCGGCATGCGGCGGGGCGCCAGGTGGTACTGCTGGCCGAAGAAGCGCAAGCCATGCCGGGCGCCACCCTGGAAGCGCTGCGCCTGCTGACGAATTTGGAAACGGCCAGCCACAAGCTGCTGCAGATCGTCCTGTTTGGCCAGCCGGAATTGCAGCACACCTTGGACTTGCCCCAGTTCCGCCAACTGAAGGAACGCATCACCCACAGTTTTACCGTGCCGCGCCTGCCGCAAGCCTTGCTGAACGATTATCTAGCCTGCCGCTTGGCCGCCGCCGGCCGCATGGCGCCGCTCGTTTTCACACCGTCCGCCCTGCGCCGGCTGGCGCACGCGGCGCAAGGCATCGTACGCAGGGTCAATATCCTGGCCGACAAGGCCTTGCTGGCCGCGTTTGCGGACGATGCGCAGGAAATCGGCGCGCGCCACGTGCGCCTGGCCATTGCCGACAGCCCCTTCCACCCCCCGCCCTGGCATGCGGGCAAGCTGGTGGCGGGCGCCTTGAGCGCACTGATGCTGCTGCTGGCCGCTGCGCTGCTGTGGCAATGGCTAGCGCCGGGCCAGGCAGCAGTCCCACGTGCGCCGCTGCCAACGCTGCCTGCGCCGTCGACGCTGCTCGACAGCAAGCTGGCGGAATCGCGCGACTGGCTGGCACGGCAATTGCCGCAGCAACTGGTGCTGCACATCGCCAGCCTGCCCGCCACCGAAACGGCCGCGGCGGAAGCTTTCCTGCAGCAGGCGCAGCAAGCCATCGGCCTGCGCGACCTGCACGTGTTTCGCCTGCCCGGCGCGGCGTCCGCGAGCGCCGCCGGGCGCCTGGATATCGTCTACGGCAGCTTCGCCGACCGGGCCAGCGCCGAGGCCGTTTGGGCCCGGCTGGCCCCAACGTCGCCACAGAAAATATTGCTTAACGACATAGGTAGTATCCGCACGGAAATGAAAGCCTTGACACCGGCACAAACGGGACGTGGCGCCCCCTGACTTTATTTCGGTATATTGCCTTCCTGGCCCGCACAGCCGATTGCTTTTAGGCGATCATGCTGGGTAAAATTACAAAAGCACAACACGACTTCAAGGGCGAACTTTTCATGAATCAACACCCTATTCCTGTGCTGGCCTCCTGGGTCGCCCTCGCCTGCAGCACCGTGCTGTCCGGCTGCGCCACGCATCAAATGCCGCTGTCGCCTGCCCACATCAATGCCCCGCCCCGCCCAGCCGGCGCCATTCCCGAACCGGTGCAGCAAAGCAGCGCGCTGGCCGCGCCCCTGCCCGCGCCGAAAGTGGAAACCTACAGCGTCACCGTGCACAAGGTGCCCGTGCAATCGCTGCTGTTTGCGCTGGCGCGCGATGCGGGCATGAATATCGACATCCACCCGCAGATCGAAGGCAGCGTCACCCTGAATGCGCTGAACCAAACCCTGCCGCAACTGCTGACGCGTATCGGCAAGCAAGTCGATATGCGCTACGAAATCGATGGCAAGAACCTGACGGTATTGCCCGACGCGCCCGTATGGCGCAATTACAAGGTCGATTACGTCAACATGGCGCGCAGCACCAACAGCAGCGTGAATATCGCCACGCAAATTTCCACGGCGGGCGGCGGGTCGAACAGCGCCAGCAACCCCGTCGGCGGCACGCAAGGCAGCGGCGGCAACGGCAATAACAACTCGACCACCCTGGTCGTGAATCGTTCGGAAAATAATTTCTGGTACAGCCTGGAAAAGAATATCCGCGACCTGCTGCGCGAGACCACACTCAACGATGTGCAGGTGGACCCGCTGGCGCAGCTGAACCAGCAGTTGACGAGCATGCCCGGTCAACAAGGGCAGCAGGGACAGCAGGGACAGCAAGGCCAGCCTTTCCAGCAGCAGAATCAGGCCGGCAATCAATACGGCAGCCAGGCGCCGATGCAGACTGGCGGCCAGTATGCGCCAGGCCAGCAGCAGGGCAATACCAACGCAAACCCGTCCCAGCCGCTCGACGCGAACGGCCTGCCGCTGCTGAAACTGGCCAACAAGGGCAGCCCCTCGTCGGTCGTCGTCAACGTGGAAGGCGGCTTGATCGCCGTGCGGGCCACGGGCCGCCAGCACGAAAAGATCGCCGAATTCCTCGATGCGGTATTGCATAGCGCCAAGCGGCAAGTGCTGATCGAGGCGACCATCATGGAAGTGCGCCTGAGCAATGAATACCAGCAAGGCATCAACTGGTCGCGCCTGACGGGCAGCTTGCAGTTGCGGCAGCAGCAAGTGGGTACGACTGCCCTCAGCAGCGGCGTCACGCCCGGCGCCACGCCGGGTATCTTCGTGCTCAATTATCTGAAGGACAGTTTCAGCACGACCATCCAGCTGCTCGAGTCGTTCGGCAAGGTAAAAGTGCTGTCCAGCCCGAAGATCAGCGTGCTCAACAACCAGACGGCCATGCTGAAGGTGGTCGACAACAATGTCTTCTTTACCATCAAGGTAACGCCTGCCGTGATCAGCTCGACGGGCACCATCACCACGCCCGCCACGTATGAATCGAAACTGGAAACCGTGCCCGTCGGCTTCGTCATGAGCGTCACGCCGCAGATTTCCGACAGCGATGAAGTGACCCTGAACGTGCGCCCCACCATCACGCGCATCGTCGGCTATGAGCAGGACCCGAATCCGGCCCTGGCCGCGCTAAACGTGCGCAACCGCGTGCCCGTGATCCAGGCGCGCGAACTGGAGTCGATCATGAAGGTGGGCAATGGCCAGATCGCCGTGATGGGCGGCCTGATGCAGGACTCCGTCGACAATGCCAAGGATGGCGTGCCGGGCCTGTCCAGCCTGCCCCTGGTCGGCAATTTGTTTACCTATCGCAATGAAGCAAGCAGCAAGACGGAACTGGTGATCTTCATGCGCCCCGTCGTCGTCAAGGATGCCAGCGTCGAGGGCGATTACCGCGACTACCGTTATCTGCTGCCCGGCCAGGCGCCGCTCAACAGCCAGCCGTACACGGATGGCCCGCCGGCGCCCGCCGTCCAGCCGCAGGCACGCCTGCAGGGAGACGTCCCATGAGCTTGCTGATGCAGGCGCTCAAGAAAGCCGAGCGCGCCAAGCAGAACAGCCTTTCCGACGAGGAACTGGAAAAGCCGTCCGAAGCCTACGACCAGGTGCTGGAACTGGCGCCGGCCGACGCCCCGCCGCCCCGTCCCGCGCCGGTTGCGCCACCGCCCGTGCAGCCGGCAAGCACCCTGCGCCTGGAACCGCTGCCGGACGCTCCCGCGCCGCAGCCCGAGTCGAGTAGCGACCAGCCCGGTCCGCAAGCCGGCCCGCCCCCCGAGCCACCACGCGCCCGTCCGGAACCGCCGCCCGCCAAGCCACGCGCCAGCCGCAGCAATCCGCCGCCGAAAGGTCCCACCGGTCCCATCAGCGTCGACCCGGCCACCGTGCGCCTGGCCGTGCTGCTGGCGATCCTGCTGCTGGTGGCCAGCTCCATGGCGTACTGGTACTGGCGCGCCAGCAGCAGCCCCGGCGCGGGCGCCAACCTGCCCGGCGTACCCATGCCGCTGACGGACGCCCCGGGCACGTCCGGCGTTGCCGGGCCCATCGTGGTGCTGCCCGGGGCCGGCGGCGCCCTGCCGGATGCCACGGCGCCCGCACCGCTGCCGCAGGACATGCCGCGCGAACAGCGCCAGCCGGCCGGCGCAGCGGAACAGCAGGCGATGATACAAGCCGCCGCGCAAGCGGCCGTGGCCGCCCAGCTGGCGCAACTGCAGCCGCCTGCTCCGCCCAGCCTGCCACCGGTGGCCGCGCCCGACAACAGCCAGATACAGGTAGTACGCAACGATACGGCGCCGCAGATCAACCCCGGCGTGCAGCAAGCCTACCAGGCTTTCAACGGAGGCCAGCTGGGCGCGGCGCGCCAGCAATATGAAAGCGTGCTGCAGCAGGACGCCAACAACCGCGATGCGCTGCTGGGCCTGGCAGCCGTGGCCCAGCGCGAGAACCAGGGCGCGCAGGCGGCGTCGCTGTACGTACGTTTGCTGGAAATCAATCCCGATGATGGCGTAGCGCTGGCCGGCCTGATCGGCCTGCGCCAGGGCGACGTCGTGCAGAGCGAGGCAAAACTGAAAGCCATCCTGGCGCGTACCCCCGACAGCGGCCCCGTGCTGTTTGCACTGGGCAATGTGTACGCCAAGCAGCGCCGCTGGAACGAAGCGCAGCAGCAATTTTTCCGCGCCTACAGCGCCGCGCCCGGCAATCCCGACTATGCCTTCAACCTGGCCGTGGGCCTGGACCGGCTGAACCAGCCGAAACTGGCCGCCACCTATTACCAGCGCGCCTTGACCCTGGCGCAAACCACGCCGGCCGCCTTCGACCAGGCAGTCGTGCAAACGCGCTTGCGCGAACTGGCCGAGCCGGCCACCATCACACCCCGTCAGGAATAAGCATTACATGGCAGAACAGGCAAAACTTCCGCTGGGCAAATTGCTGATCCAGAAAGGCGTGATCAGCGAAGACCAGCTGCGCATCGCCCTGATCGAGCAGCGGCGCAGCAGCGAACCGCTGGGCAAGCTGCTGATCACCCTGGGTTTCGTTACGGAAGCCACCGTGCGTGAGGCGCTCAGCGAAAACCTGAAACAGGTCAGCGCGGACCTGTCGAGCCTGGTGGTCGACGCCATCGCCCTGAAACTGATCCCGAAGGACGTGGCCAAGCGCTACCGCGTCTTCCCCATCGTGTATGAACGGCAGGCGGACAATCTGATCCTGGCCATGGCCGACACGAGCAACATCGTCGCGCTCGACCAGATCAGCGCCATGCTGGTCAAGGGCATCACGATTTCCACCGTGCTCGTCAACGAGTCCGATATTTCGCGCGCCATCGACCAGTACTATGGCTTTGAATTGTCGATCGACGGCATCCTGCACGAAATCGAAACGGGCGAAGTCAGCTACCAGAGCATGGCGTCGCCGTCGGACGAGTACAGCCAGCCCATGGTGCGCCTGATCGATGCGCTGCTGGCCGATGCCGTGCAGAACGGCGCCTCGGACATCCATTTCGAGCCGGAACAGTCGTTCCTGCGCATCCGCTACCGTATCGACGGCATCCTGCGGCAAATCCGCAGCCTGCACAAATCGTACTGGCCGGCCATGGCCGTGCGCCTGAAGGTGATGTCGAACATGAATATCGCCGAGGCGCGCGCGCCGCAGGATGGGCGCATCAGCATCAAGTTTTCCGGGCGGCAAATCGACTTCCGGGCGTCGGCGCAGCCCACCACGCATGGCGAAAACTTCGTGCTGCGCGTGCTGGACCGCCAGAAAGGCATCGTGCCGCTCGATGCCCTAGGCCTGGCCGAGGCGGAACTGAACTTGCTGAAACTCATGATCGCGCGGCCCGACGGCGTGATCCTCGTGACGGGTCCGACGGGCAGCGGCAAGACCACGACCCTGTATTCGATCATCAATCACATCAATACGGAAAGCGTCAACATCATGACCTTGGAGGATCCGGTCGAGTATCCGATGAACATGATACGCCAGACCTCCGTCAACGAATCCGTCAAGCTGGGCTTTGCCGACGGCATCCGCTCGATGATGCGGCAAGACCCGGACATCATCCTGGTGGGCGAGATCCGCGACCGCGAAACGGCGGAAATGGCCTTTGCCGCCGCCATGACGGGGCACCAGGTGTATTCCACCCTGCACACGAACTCGTCCATCGGCTCCATCTCGCGCCTGCTCGATATCGGCATCCTGCCCGATATCATGGCCGGCAACATCATCGGCATCGTGGCGCAGCGCCTCGTGCGTCGGTTGTGTCCGCACTGCAAGGAAACCGTGATCGCCGACGACGTCGAGCGCCGCCTGCTGGGCCTGGCGGCAACCGATGCGCCCGTGTCCATCTGCCGCGCCGTCGGTTGCGAGCGCTGTGCGCACCAGGGCTACAAGGGCCGCCTGGCCATCATGGAAATCCTCAAGATGACGGCCGAACTCGATGAATTGACGGCGCGCCGCGCCAGTTCGCGCGAATTGAAGAACGCGGCGCGCGCGGGCGGCTTCAAGGGCCTCGTCGACGACGGCATGCGCCGCGTAATGGAAGGCGTCACCACGCTGGAAGAAGTGGGCCGCGTGGTCGACCTGACGGAAAGGCTGGCCTGATGGCGCAATATGTCTACCGCGCCATGGATGCCGCCGGCACATTGATTCCCGGCAGCATGGAGGCGGCCAACGTGCCGGACCTGGAAGCGCGCCTGCACCGCATGCAGCTCGACTTGATCGACTGCAAGATCACGGGCCAGTATCTGGTGCTGCTGGGCAAGCGGGTCATCCACCGCCGCGACCTGATCAATTTCTGCTTCCACATGGAGCAATTGACGGGCGCGGGCGTGCCCATCCTGGATGGCTTGAACGACTTGCGCGAAAGCACGGACCACCCACGCCTGCGCGAAGTCGTCACGGATCTGATCGAAAGCATCGAAGGCGGCCTGCCCCTGTCGGGCGCGCTGGCCCAGCATGGCGACATCTTCGACGCCACGTTCACCAGCCTGATACTGGCGGGCGAACAGAGCGGCAAGATCGCCGAAGTCTTCAAGAACCTGTCGGAAAGTCTGAAATGGCAGGACGAGCTGGCCTCGCAGACGCGCAAGATCATCATGTACCCGGCCATCGTGGCCATCGTCGTGGCGGCCGTAACGTTTTTCCTGATGATCTATCTGGTGCCTCAACTGACGGCGTTCATTCGCAACATGGGCGGCGAGCTGCCGCTGCACACGCGCGTGCTGATTGCCGTGTCGAATGTCTTCATCGCATACTGGTATGTGCTGCTGGCCTTGCCCGTGCTGCTGTTCTTCGGGCTGCGCGCGCTCATCCGCCGCAGCGAGGCGGCCCGCTATGCCTGGGATGGCTTGAAGCTGCGGCTGTGGCTGGTCGGACCCGTGCTGCACAAGATCATCCTGGCCCGCTTCGCCACGTTTTTCGCCCTGATGTATGCTTCCGGCATCACGATACTCGAATGCATCCGCCTGTCCGAAGGCATCGCCGGCAACCAGGTGGTGGCGGCGGGCCTGCGCCGCGCCGCCCAGCTGATCAGCGAGGGTTACGGCGTGACGGCCGCCTTCCAGCACACGGGCATCTTCCCGCCGCTCGTGATCCGCATGCTGAAGGTGGGCGAGGCCACGGGATCGCTGGACACGGCCTTGCGCAATGTCAGTTACTTTTACAACCGCGAAGTGAAGGAATTGATTGAAAAAGTGCAAGCCATGATCGAGCCGACCATGACGGTCATCCTGGGCCTGCTGCTGGGCTGGATCATGTTGTCGGTGCTGGGGCCGATCTACGACACCATCAGTACAATCAAGACCTGAGGCCGCCGTGTTCCGCAAACAATTACTCTACATCACCAGCGACGCCCTGTGCGCCTACGACTGGGACCACGGCGTGCTGGGCCAGGGCCAGGCCTTTCCCGCCAGCGCAGCCGGGCTGGACGGTTTCGCCGCGTGGCTGGAAGACCCGCAGGCGCACCGCCTCGACGTGCCCGCCTACCTGCTGACGGACTTGATCGAAGAGGATTTCCAGCGCCAGCTGCTGCCCCACGTGCGCGGCAAGGCGGGCCGAGCCTTGCTGGAGCGGCGCAAGCAGCAACTGCACCGCGATACGCCCTACCGGGGCAGCACCCTGCTGGGCCGTGAAAGCACGGGCCGCCACGACGACCAGGTGCTGTTCTTCGCCCTGACCAACCCATCCTTGCTGCAGCCGTGGACGGAGGCGCTCGAGCACCTGCGCGTGCCCGTGGCCGGCATCTATTCGACCAGCCTGCTCAGTATCGCGCTGGTCAAAAAGCTGTCGATCGCGCATGAACACTTGCTGCTCGTGACGCAGCAGTCGGGCGGCTTGCGGCAAAGCTACTATGAAAAGGGCCAACTGCGCTTTTCGCGCCAGACGGCCACCATCGCGCTCGACGGCGTGGCCGTGAATATTGCGCTGGAAACGGAAAAGACACGGCAATTTCTCACCAGCACGCGCATGCTGGCGCGCGGCGACGTCCTGAATACCGTCATCCTGGCGCCAGCCGCGCAGATCGCCAAGCTCGAACTGCTGTGCGACAACGGCGTCGAAGTGGCTTACCACTTCATCGACCTGCAGCTGGCCGCCGAAAGAGTGGGCTTGCGCAAGACGCCGGCGCTGGCCGATGAATTGCTGCTGACCTTGTTGGGCAAGCATCCGCCGTCCAGCCACTATCCGCCAGGCGCGCTGGCCCGCTACTACCACTTCCAGCGCGCGCGCAAGACGCTGTATGGCGCCAGCACGCTGATCGGCGCGTCCGCAGCCCTGTGGTGCGCGATTAACTTGCTCGGCGGCATAGCCGACGGGGCCGCCATCCAGCGCCTGGCGCAGGAAACGGCGTCCTACCAGGAGCGCTACCGCAGCGTCATGTCGACCCAGCCGCCGGCGCCAGCCAAGACGCAGAACATGAAAGTGGCCGTGACCCTGGGTCACATGATCGCCAGCCAGGCGCCGGAGCCGGGCCGGCTGCTGGGCATGCTGAGCGCCGCACTGGACCAGGCGCCGCAGGTGGCGCTCGGCCAGCTGCACTGGCATGCGGGCCAGGCGCCCACGCGCGTAGCCGGCAATCAGCCACCGCAACAGCAGCAGCAACAGCAACAAAGTACGGGCGGGACGACCGGCAGCGCCCTGGCCGGCATTCCCGTCGCGCCGCCGCAGGCGCTGCGCCTGGAAGCGGACGTGGCCATGCCGAACAACGATTACCGCGCGGCCCTGGCCGCCATCACGGCCTTCGCGCAAACCCTGGCGCGCCAGCCGGGCTTGCAGGTGACGATCGAGGAAACGCCGCTCGACCTGCGCCCCAGCGCGGCCCTGTCCGGCAAGAGCGCCGTGCCGGCGCCAGCCAGCCAGGCCCGCTTCACCCTCTTGCTCGCGTGGCAGCCATGAGCGGCCCCGTCAAGCAGCCGCCCCTGCCCGGCATGCAGCGGGCCAGCACGCCCGCGCGCGCCCTGCCCGCGTGGCTGGGCGAACTGCACCTGATACGCCGCGCCCTGCTGTGCTTTACCCTGACCATGCTGGCCAGCCTGGTGCTGCTGAGCCTGAGCATCGCCTACCGCGAACGCGAAGCGCAGCAGCTGGACCTGGCCCAGCGCACACGTTCGGCGGCCGCCATGCTGTTCAACCACGTGGAAGCGGAGAAGCAGGAAATCCGCGCCTACGAACCGCGATTCCTCGCCTTGCGCCAGCGCGGCCTGATCGGCGAGGAAAACCGCCTCGCCTGGATCGACGCCATCCGCCGCAGTCAGGAACAGCGCAAACTGCTGCCGATCAGCTATGACATCAGCCCGCAGCAAGGGCTGCAAGTGCCATTGCCCATGGTGATGGGGCAATATCATTTGCGTGGCAGCCGCATGCGCCTGCAGATGGATTTGCTGCACGAGATGGATTTGCTGAACCTGCTGGACGATTTGCGCCAGGCTGGCTATTTCGCCGTCCAGGATTGCACGCTCAAGCGCCATGCCACGGCCGGCGCCGGGCCAGGCAGCGGCGGTGCGAGCGGGGCGGCGCCCACCTTGGGCGCCGAATGCGAGCTGCTGTGGCTGACCCTGGGCAGCACGCCCGTGCCGGGGCGGCCATGAAGCGCCCCCTCGTCCTCAGCGTGCTGCTGGCTGGCGCCGCGCTCACGGCCCAGGCGCAGCCACCGCAGCTGGGGCGCTTGTTCCTGTCGCCCGAGCAGCGCGCCCAGCTCGACGCGCAGCGCTACGGCCCGCCGGCGCCCGATCCGGCCCTGGCGGCACCACCGTCCCCGCCGCCGCCACCGCCGCCCGCACCGCCCGTGGAATTGAATGGCGTGGTACAGCGCAGCAGCGGCCGCACCACCGTCTGGCTGAACCAGGAAGCACAGAACGAACCGCACAACCACCTCGCGCGCGACAAGTCGGGCACGCCTGGCACCCTGACCTTGCGCCTGTCGAACGGCCAGGTGCTGCTGCTCAAACCGGGCCAGCGCTACGATCCGGCCAGCGGCACGGTCACCGAGGCGCCGCCATGACGCCGCGCCAAGCGCATCGTCAACCTTGTCGCCAGCGCGGCGCCGCCCTGTTGCTGCTGGTGGCCGTGCTGGGCCTGGGCACGGCCAGCCTGCTGATCAGCGCCTTCGGGCGCAACACGGGCGAAGCCGAACGCCAGCAGCGCACCCTGGCCGCCCTGGCGCAGGCGCGCGACGCCTTGCTGGGCTTTGCGGTGGCCAATGGCCGCCTGCCCCGTCCGGCCGCGTCCGCTCTCGACGGGCGCGAACGGGCCGCCGACTGCGCCAACGATACCGAGTGCAGCGGCTTTTTGCCGTGGGTCGCGCTGGGCGTGGACGGCGTGGATGCCTGGGGCAAGCTGCTGCGCTACAGCGTCACACCGGAAATGGCGCGCGCGCCCATCGTCTCGTTTTCCGCCGTCGCCAACAGAGTCGTGCTCACGCGCGACGGCCGCGGCACCTTCGCCTTCGTGGCGGGACAGGAGCAGTGCGACGTCAGCGCCCAATGCCTGCCCGTCGTGCTGTTCTCGCAGGGCAAGGATCACTATGGCACGGCCGCCAGCGGCGTGTCGCAGATCAATACGGCGCGCGGCAATATCGATGAAGCGGCCAACGACAGCGCTAGCCGCAGCTTCATCACCCGCCCCGCCACCGATCTTGCCACGCTGCCCGGCGGCGCCTTTGACGACATGCTCACCTGGATTACCTTGCCTACCCTGTACCAACGCATGCGCGCCGCGCGCAACCTGCCATGAGCGCCCGCCATCCGCGCCGCCAGCGAGGCTTTTCCCTGATCGAGATCGCCATCGTGCTCGTCATCGTCGGCTTGATGATAGGCGGCCTGGTCACGCCGTTGACGGTGCAGCTGGAACAGCGCAAGGTGGCCGAGACGCAACAGGCGCTCAATGAAGCGAAGGAAGCGCTGACGGGCTACGCGCTGCGCTACGGCTACCTGCCCTGTCCCGCCATTTCCGCCGGCAATGGCCTGGAAGACCGGCGCGGCACGCGCTGCACGGGCGAAAAACGCGCCGGCTTCCTGCCATGGGCCACCCTGGGGCTGCGCCAGGGCGACAGCTGGAACAATCTGTTCCGCTACAGCGTCACACCGGCCTTCAGCGACAGCGAACAGCAGTTCAACCTGGGCACGCCGCGCGACATCAGCATCGTCACGCGCAACGGCGGCGCGCTGCTGCAGGCGACGGCCTTGCGGGACATCCCCGCCATGATCATGTCGCACGGGAAAAACGGCTTTGGCGCCACGGGCGTGCAGGGCCAGCGCCAGGCTGTGCCTTTCAGTAACAATATCGACGAGCGCAACAATGCATCGAACGCCACCACCTTCATCAGCCGCGCCGCCAGCGGCCCGCAGCAGCCGGGCGGCGAGTTCGACGATATCATCGTCTGGCTGTCGCCCAACATCCTGTTCAACCGCATGGTGGCGGCGCAAAGACTGCCCCGCTGATGCGCATGCTCTTGCCCTCGTTCACCATCGCCCGCTATACGCTGCTCGAAGCGCTGCGCAGCCGCCTGCCGTGGCTGTTCGTGCTGGTGGCCTGTGCTTGCGCCGGCCTGGCCGGCTTCCTGCAGCAACTGGCGCTGACGGAAAGCGGCGCCGTGCAAACGTCCCTGCTGGCGGCCACCCTGCGCCTGGCCAGCGTCTTCCTGCTGGCCACGTTCATCATCACCAGCATGGCCCGCGAAGCGGCCGACCGGGGCCTCGAATTGCTGCTGGCGCTACCCATGCCGCGCGCGGCCTACCTGCTGGGCAAACTGCTGGGCTACGGGGCGCTGGCGGCCGTGCCCGCCGTGCTGTTCGGCCTGTTGATGGCGCTGTTCGCCGCGCCCGCGCAAAGCGCGCTGTGGGCGCTGTCCCTGCTGGGCGAACTGTGGATCGTCGCCGCCTTCAGCCTGCTGTGCGCGGCCAGCCTGCAGCAGGCCCTGCCGGCGCTGGCCGCCACGGGCGGCTTCTATGTGCTGGCGCGCATGCTGGGCAGCCTGCAACTGCTGGCGCACGGCCCGCAGGCGGGCGAGTCATGGCCGCAGCGGGCCACGGCCGGCGCCATCGACATGCTGGCCCTGCTGCTGCCCCGCCTCGACGCCTTTACGCGCACGGAGTGGCTGCTGTACGCGACCGGCGACTGGCAAGCCCTGGCCGGCGTGGCGGCGCAAACGGCCATCTATGTGGCCTTGCTGGCCAGTTGCGCGCTGTGCGACTTTTACCGCAGGAACATCTGATGGCCGCCGCCCAGCGTCCCTGGAGCAGCGTGCCGCGCCCCCTGTGCTGGCTGCTGGCGGCCTGCCTGCTGCTGCAGCTGGGCTGGCGCCTGGCGCAGCAGCACGCCCCCGCACAGGCGCGGCCCCTGCCCGCCGCGCCGCCACCTGGCGTGGCGCGCCTGGCCAGCCTGGGCGAACCGCTGGCCATGTCGAAGGCCATGCTGCTGTACCTGCAATCGTTCGAGGACCAGCCCGGCGTCAGCCTGCCGTGGCGCGCGCTCGACTATGACCGCCTGGCCGGCTGGCTGGAGACGGCGCAAACGCTCGACCCGCGCAGCCGCTACGCGCTGGTGGCCGCCAGCGAAGTGTATGCGGGCGTGGCCGATCCGCAGCGCGCGCGGCGCATGCTGGCCTTTGTCGCCGCCAGCTTCGCGGCCGACCCGCAGCAGCGCTGGCCCGCGATGGCGCAGGCGGTGCTGGTGGCGAAGCACCAGCTGCACGACCTGCCGCTGGCGCTCGGCTATGCGCGCGCACTGCGCCAGCTGGCGACGGGGCCGCACGTGCCGCCGTGGGTGCGCGAAATGGAAGCGTTCATCCTGGAAGACATGGACCAGCTCGACAGCGCCCGCCTGGTGATCGGCGGCCTGATCGCCAGCGGCCAGATCAGCGACCCGCACGAGCTCGCTTTCCTCGCGCGCAAGCTCGACGAACTGGCCAAAAAGAAACAGATGGCGCCATGAACCGCCACCCGAAATGCCCTGCGCGCGCGGCGCTATTGCAGTAAACTGCGATCCTGAAGCTGCCATACCCAGCACCAGCACTTTTTTCCAAGGAAATCCCATGCTCCCACGCCGCCAGCACGGCTTTACGCTCGTAGAAATCGCCATCGTCCTGGTCATCATCGGCTTGCTGCTCGGTGGCGTGCTCAAGGGACAAGGCTTGATCGACAGCGCCAAGGTGAAAAACATCATCCAGCAGTCGAATGCGCTGACGGCCGCCGTCAACGCCTACCAGGACAAGTTCCGCGCCCTGCCCGGCGACGATATCCAGGGCACCGTGCACGTGCCCAATTCGGCCGGCAACGGCAATGGCGATGGCCAGATCGGCGACGGCCAGCCGCGCGAATTCACCTTGGCGCCGCAGCACCTGGCGCTGGGCGGCTTCATCACAGGCTCGTTCAACGGCACCTCGCAATTCATGACCAGCGCCCAGGGCGGCGCCGTCTACCTGTACAACGACGAAGTGGGCGGCCGGGCCGGCAACGGCATCCGTTTCGACAACCTGCCCGAAAGCTACGCGGAGCAGATCGACAGCAAACTCGACGATGGCGTGGCCAGCACGGGCAGCGTCCGGGCGAACATGCCCTATGGCAATGCCGGTGCTATCATTCCCCGCACCGCCGTATTTTTCTGAGCCACCAGTCACTATCAAAGGAATACCATGCCACTGCACCGCACACTCATCGTCTCCCTGGCCGCCTGCGCCGCGCTGGCCGGCAGCGCGCAAGCCCAATACGTGGGACCGACGGCCGGCCCGGCCGCGCCCGCCAGTGTGGCCGCCATCCTGAAAAATCCCGTCGACGACCAGGCCGTCGTACTGCGCGGCAATCTGCTGCGCAAAGTGGGCAACGAGAAATATACCTTCTCCGACGGCACGGCGGAAATCCGCGTGGACATCGACGACAAGGTCTTCATGAACCGCAAGATCGACGCCAGGACCCGCGTGGAAATCCGTGGCGAAGTAGAAAAAGATTTCATGGAAAGCCCGGAAATCGACGTCGACGTGCTGACCGTCGTCCCGTAAGTTTCCTTGCCATCCCGCCGCCACGGCGGGATGGGCGTCACCCTCCTCTGTATGCCTTGCGCAACCTTTTTTCCATTCCAGAAACTAGGCTTGTCAGAACAATCAATTTCGTCTAGCATCTTTTCATTCAAGGTCAGCCAGCGCCAGCGTGAGCCTGCCTGTCGACTCATCCATTCTGGGAGCTTTCCGGGTGCAAGATTTGCCTTCGATACGCTCAAGAATTTCATGGCTGGTGCTTGCCTGGGTCATTCCGACGGCCCTCGTGTTTCTCCTGCTCGTGGCGCAAAGCTACACGCGCGAACGCGACCATGTCGTCAGCGAAACGGCGCAGGCGGCGCGCGCCGTCACCGCCGCCGTCGAACGTGACTTGAGCGGCGCGCAGATGGCCGCGCGCATTTTGGCCGCCTCGCCCGCCCTGCAAGCCGACGACATCGGCGCCCTGCGCGCCCTGGCCGGCAGCCTGCTGCAGCCGGGCCTGGCCGTCAGCGCCTTCATCGTCTCCGATACCAAGGGGCGCCAGCTGGTCAATACAGCCCTGCCCGCCAGCCAGGTGCCGCCCCCCTTGCCGCAGAAATGGGCCGCCAGCATGGAGCGCACGCGCGACTCCGGCAAGCCCCGGCTGACCAGTTTGCTGATGGCGCCGGACGAGGTGCCGCGTCTGGCCCTGAACCTGCCCTTGCCGCGTGACAAGGGGCCCGCCTATGTGCTGACGGCGCTGTATCCGCCCGACTACCTGCCCTTGCTGCTGCGCGAGCTGCACCTGCCCGCCTACCTGGGCGCGGCGATCGTCAATGCCGACGGCATCAACGTGGCGCGCACCCTGGCGCCGCAGCGCTATGTGGGCCAGCGCAGCTCGGCGTCCCTGCTCGAGCAGATACGCCAGGCGCGCGAAGGCGTGCTGCGCCATACCACCCTGGAAGGCCTCGACGTGTATACGGGCTTTCGCCGCGCGCCCGACGACGCCTGGACGGTCGCCGTCACCATGCGCACCAGCACGGTGGCCGAAGCCCTGCTGGGCTCCGTGGTCACTGGTTCCCTCATCCTGGCCCTGCTGCTCGGTGCCGGCTTTGCCCTGGCCTGGCGCGTGGGCGGCCGCCTGGCCCGCACCCTGCAGGAACTGACACAGCAGATCCACGCGCTGGCGCAGGGCAAGCCCCTGCTCTCGAACCGCCATGCGGACCGCGAATCGGCCGACATGGCAGGCGCCCTGGGCGCGCTGGAACGCGACTTGCGGCGCCACCGCACGCAGCTCGAAAGCCTGGTGGCCGAACGCACGCTGGCCCTGGAAAAATCCACGCGCCTGCTGGAAACCGTGTACGCGACGGCGCCCATCGGCATGCTGTTCGTGGGCCTGGACTTGCGCATCGTCATGATCAACCACTACCTGGCCGCCATCAGCGGGGCCAGCGTGGCGCAGCATCTGGGCCAGCCCGTGGGCGCCATGCAGTTCGACGACGCCGTGCGCGTGCAGGTCGAACGCTGCGTGCGCCAGGTGCTGGATACGGGAACGCCCATCGTCGACCTCGAATTGCAAGGCCATGGCGGGCGGCAGCGCGAGCATCCAAGTCACTGGATCGTCTCGTTTCACCCGATCTTCGGCCCCGAGCAGCAGTTGCTGGGCGTGTCGGGCCTGTGGCTGGACATCAGCGAGCGCAAGCGCAGCGAAGCGGAGTTCCGTCGTTCGAAACACCTGTTCGGCACCATCATCGAAAACATCCCGGCCATGGTCTTCGTCAAGCGCGCCGACAAGCTGAGCTTTGAAATGATCAACCGCCACGCGGAACTGACCCTGGGACGCTCGCGCGAGCAATTGCTGGGCAAGACTGACCACGATTTCTTCCCGCCGCAGCAGGCGTCCGCCTTCGTCAGCGCCGACCGCAAGCTGCTGGCCACGGGGCAGATGGTGGAAATCGAACAGGAAGCGATCAACACGGCCGACGGCACGACGCGCCACTTCACCACGCGCAAAGTGGTGTTGCGCGACGATGCGGGGCGCGCCAGCCATGTGCTGGGGGTATCGATCGACATCACGGAACGCAAGCGCGCCACCGAGGTGCTGCACGCCACCACCTTGCGCCTGGAACAGAGCGAGCGCTTCATCCGCACCGTCACCGACAACCTGCCCGGCATGGTGTCGTACTGGGGCGCCGATCTGCGCTGCCGCTTCGCCAATAATTTCTATAATGAATGGTTTGGCCGCAGCAGCGCCGAGATGGCCGGCATCCACATGAGCGAACTGCTGGGGCAGGAACTGTTCGACGTGTACGCGCCCCACGTCGAGGGCGTGCTGGCGGGCCGGCCCCAAAGCTTCGAGCGTGACCTGCTCGACCCCACGGGCCAGGTGTGCCACACGTGGACCAATTACATTCCCGACCTCGACGACGGCGGCGGCGTGCGCGGCTTCTTCGTGCTGGCCTCGGACGTATCCGAACTCAAGCGCACGGAATTGCGCCTGCACGAACTCAACGAGCAAATGGTGCGCGCGCGCGACAAGGCCGAGGCGGCCAGCACGGCGAAGAGCGAATTCGTCGCCAACATGAGCCATGAAATCCGCACGCCGATGAACGCCATCATCGGCCTGGCGCGCCTGCTGGAAGAGTCGCCGCTGGAACGGCGCGAGCGCAGCTATGTCGGCAAGATCCAGATGGCCACGCAGTCGCTGCTCCATATCGTCAACGACGTGCTCGATTTTTCCAAGATCGAGGCGGGACAAATGGTGCTGGAACAGCGCCGCTTCCAGCTCGAACGCATGCTGGGCAGCGTCGGCGTGCTGCTGGCCAGCAGCGCCTGGGCGCGCGGCGTGGAGCCCGTGTTCGTGCTCGACCCGCGCGTGCCCGACGAACTGATCGGCGACGCCCTGCGCGTGGAACAGATCCTGATCAACCTGATGGGCAACGCCGTCAAGTTCACCTCGCATGGCGAAGTGGTGCTGGCCATCACCATGGTGGCCGAGGATGCGGCCAGCGCCACCCTCGAGTTTTCCGTGCGCGACACGGGCATCGGCATCGGCGCGGCCGAGCAGGAACACATCTTCGACGCGTTTTCCCAGGGCGACAGCGGCACCAGCCGCAAATACGGCGGCACGGGACTGGGGCTGGCCATCTGCCGGCGCATGGTGGAATTGATGGGCGGCCAGCTCAGCGTGACAAGCGCGCTGGGCCAGGGTTCCGACTTCCGCTTCCGCTGCCGCTTCGACAAGGTGGCGCCGCCGCCCGAGCCGCACGGCAAGGGCGCGTCCAGGGCGCTGTCGCTGCTGATCATCGACGACAACGCCAGCGTGCGCGCCATGCTGGAAGACTGGTGCGCGGCGCAGGGCTGGCGCAGCCGCAGCGCCGACAGCGGCGCGGCCGGCCTGGCCCTGCTGCGCGCCCAGGCCAGCGGCGAAGCGGCGGCCGATCTTGTGCTGCTCGACGCGGCCATGCCGGGCATGGATGGCATTTCCATGCTCACCGAGGCGCGCACCGACGAACACCTGGCGCTGCCGCCCGTGATCATGCTGGTGGCCGACCAGGACAGCGAAAACCTCGAACGGCTGGCCGACAGCCTGATGCTGGCCGGCATCGTCTCGAAACCGGCGACGCCAGCGCGCCTGCTGGCGGCCGTCACCGCCGTGCGGGATGGACGCAATGCCCGCAGCGCGCCATCCATGCTGCCCGTGTCCACGCCCCTGTCGGGCTTGCTGGAAGGCATGCGCGTGCTGCTGGTGGAAGACAATGAAATCAACCAGGAAGTGGCGCAGTACATCCTGCTGCACTCGGGCGCGCGCGTGGCCGTGGCCACCAACGGCAGGCTGGCCGTCGACATGCTGGCGCACAGCCCGCAAGCGTGGGACGTGGTGCTGATGGATTTGCAGATGCCCGTCATGAACGGCTACGACGCCACCCTGGCGATCCGCGCGCTGGGCTTGCCGGACTTGCCCATCGTCGCCATGACGGCCAATGCCATGGACGAAGACCGCCTGCGCGCCATTGCCAGCGGCATGAATGCGCACGTGGCCAAGCCCATCGATGTCGACGACATGATCGAGACCCTGACGCGGCTGGTGCCGGCGCACCAGGCTGGCGGCAGCAGCGCCGCGCAGCCAGGCGGCGCCGCCAAGGAGGTGCTGGAAATGCCGGCCTCGATACCCGGCATCGACCTGGCGGCGGCCCTGCACCGCTTCGGCGGCGACTATGGCGCTTTCCTGGCGCTGCTCAAGCGCTTTGAAAATTCGCAGGGCGACGCCGTCGAGGAAGCACGGCGCCTGCTGGCCGATGGCCAGACGCCGCAGGCGGCGCAGCTGCTGCACCGCGTGTGCGGCGTGGCGGCCAACCTGGGCGCAGCCCATGTCGCCAGCCTGGCCGCCGAGACTGAAAAAGCGCTGAAGACAGGGCAATCGCACACCACGGCCGCCTTGCTGGAACAGCTGGAACGGGCGATGGCCGAAGTCATCGATGCGGCGCGCACCCTGCCCTCGCCCCTGCGGCGCGGGCAGCCGGCACAGGCCGCGTCCGGCAGCGCAGCGGTCGACCTGCACGCCGGCCTGGCCGAGCTGCTGGTCCTGATCCGCAACAATAACCTGAAGGCGCTGGCCCAGTTCCACGTCCTGCACCCCGCCTTACAACAATCAGACCGGGAAGCGGCCCTGGCGCTGGCCAACGCGATCGAGACCCTGAATTTTTCCGCTGCGGAAAAACTCGTGCTCGATCAGCTGAAACGAGAGGAAAACAAGTGAGCTGGACCAACCTTGCCATGAACGGGCGCATCCTCATCGTCGATGACGCCATGGAAAACATCCAGATCCTGCACCAGCTGCTGCGCGAGGAACACGACGTGCTGTTCGCCCTGAGCGGCGAGAAGGCGCTGGAAATTGCGCACAATCAACTGCCTGACCTGATCCTGCTCGACGCCGTCATGCCCGGCATGGATGGCTACGCCGTCTGCAATGCGCTGCGCGAGTCGGCCATCCTCAGCGCCATTCCCGTCATCTTCGTCACGGCCTTGAACCAGCCCGAAGACGAGACGCGGGCGCTGGAAGCGGGCGCCGTCGATTTCATCACGAAACCGTTCAACGCGGCCGTCGTGCGCGCCCGCGTGCGCAGCCAGCTGACCATCAAGCGGCAGGCCGATGCCATGCGCGAACTGTCGCTGACGGATTCGCTGACGGGCGTGGCCAACCGGCGCAGCTTCAACGACACGATGGACAGCGAATGGCGGCGCTGCGCGCGCGACGGCGTGCCGATGGCCCTCATCATGGCCGATATCGACCACTTCAAGGATTACAACGACACGTATGGCCACCAGGCGGGCGACCTGTGCCTGCAACAGGTGAGCGCCGCCCTGCGCCGCTGCGCCGTGCGCCCGCCCGACCTGCTGGCGCGCTACGGCGGCGAGGAATTCATCATCCTGCTGCCGCAGGAAACGCGCGACGGCGCAGAGGTGGTAGCCCAGCGCATCCTCGACGAAGTGCGCGCGCTGCAGATTCCCCACGCCAGGTCGAGCGTCGGCCCGCACGTCACCGTCAGTCTGGGCATGGCCAGCGTCATGCCCACGGAAGGCATGGACCCGAGCGCCCTGATCCGCGCCGCCGACGCCCTGCTGTACCGCGCCAAGCATACGGGGCGGGACAGGTATTGCGCGTCGGAGGGGGAGTGAAGAGGAGGCGCGCGCCTGCTGCATGCCTGCCTGCGTCGGCTTACGCCCTGCGGGCTAAGCCGACCTACGCCGACCTACGCCAACCTACTCAGACCTACGCGGCGAGCCAGGCTTATCGCTCAGGGATAGCAGCGCATCAAAAACTCCGCCACGCACACGGGTTTGGTGTCGCCTTCGCGCTCCATGGTGACGGCCCAGTTCACTTGCGCGCCTTCCGGCAAGTCGTCGACGGACAGGATGTCGAGCCGCGCGCGCAGGCGGCTGCCGACGGGCACGGGTGCGGGAAAGCGCACCTTGTTTAAACCGTAGTTGATGGCCATGCGGATGCCGGCCACGTGCAATGCGCCCTGCAACATGGCGGGCAGCAGGGATAACGTCAAAAAGCCGTGCGCCACGGTGCAGCCATAGGGCGACTCGCGCGCGCAGCGCTCCGTATCGACGTGGATCCACTGATGGTCGTCCGTGGCGTCGGCAAAGGTGTCGATGCGCTGCTGGGTGATGGTCAGCCAGTCGGAAACGGCCACGTGCTGCCCCGCCAGCGCTTGAAAACCGGCGATGCCGGTGATATCACGCATGCTGCTCTCCGGCAGGACGGCGGCCGAACATGCCCATGCCTTCGACGGTGGTGACCACTTCGCCATGCTGGTTGCGCACGCTCCACACGGAAATGACGATGCCGCGGTCCGGTTTCGACGTGGACGGGCGCACTTCCTTGACCTGGTAGGTCAGCTGCAAGGTATCGCCCGCGCGCACGGGTTTGAGCCAGCGGATGCTGTCCAGGCCGGGCGAGCCCATGCTGGACGAATGCTTGAGCAGATTGTCCACCACCAGGCGCATCATCATGCCGCACGTATGCCAGCCGCTGGCGATGACGCCCTTGAAGATGGTCTTTTCGGCGGCGTCATGGTCGACGTGGAATGGCTGCGGATCGAAATCCGTGGCGAAGGCGATGATTTCCTTTTCCGTCACATGGCGCTGGCCCAGGTCGATTTCCAGGCCTTGCGTAAAGTCTTCGAAATACCAGTGTTTCGGGGTGATGGCAGGCGATGCGGTCATGCGGTCTCCGTCGGCAAGAAGCCCGGCTGGGCGATAAAGCGCTCGATATGATGGTCCACGTCGCCCAGGGTCAGGGCGATCATGGAGAGGCGCTTGAAATGGTGGGCGGCGGGCAATTCGTCCGTGACGCCCATGCCGCCATGCAATTGCACGGCTTGCTGGCCGACAAAAGTGGCGGCCAGTCCCACCCTCGCCTTGGCGGCCGAGACGGTACGGCGCCGTTCAACCGCATCGTCGCTGTCGGCCTTGGCGGCGGCCAGCATGGCCATCGAACGCGCCTGCTCCAGGTGGATGAACATGTCGGCCATGCGGTGCTGCAAGGCCTGGAATTTGCCGATCGGCGCGCCGAACTGCTGGCGCGTCTTCAGGTACTCGAGGGTGGCGGCAAAGATGGCGTCCATGGCGCCCACGGCTTCCGCGCACAGCAAGGCGGCGCCGTAATCCACGGCCGCGTCGAGCACGGGCCAGCCCTGCCCCGCCTGCCCGATCAGGGCGTCTTGCCCCAGCACCACTTGCACGAGGGTCACGGTGGCGGCGCGCTGGCCGTCGATGGTGCGGTAGTCGCGCACGCTGACACCGGGCGCGTCGGCGGGCACGAGGAACAGCGAG
Source organism: Janthinobacterium sp. LS2A (assembly GCF_036543145.1). Taxonomy (NCBI): domain Bacteria; kingdom Pseudomonadati; phylum Pseudomonadota; class Betaproteobacteria; order Burkholderiales; family Oxalobacteraceae; genus Janthinobacterium; species Janthinobacterium sp. LS2A. Next base: position 315,719 of record NZ_JAZHPB010000001.1, on the reverse strand, counting down.
ATGCCATCCGTATCCATCTGGCCGCCGCTGCTGCGCGCCGAGACGATCAAGGCGCCCGCCTGGGCGCCGTGGATGACGACGGTTTTCTCGCCGTCGAGCACGAAGCCGTCGCCGCTGGCCTTGGCCGTGGTGGCGATAGCGTGCATGTCGTGGCGCGACTGGCGCTCGCCCAGCGCACACGCGAGTTTGAGGCTGCCGCTGGCGACCTGTTCCAGCACAGCATCGTGGCCGCCGGCCAGGCTCAGGAAGCGCGCGCCCAGCACGGTAGCCAGGTAGGGCTCGACCACCAGGCCACGGCCCAGTTCCTGCATCACCAGCAGCATGTCGACGGCCGTGCCGTCGAAACCGCCGGCGCCGGCCGGCAGCGGCAAGGCCGTCATGCCCAGCTCGGCCAGGGTGGCCCAGGCCTCGTCAGACGTACCCGTGGCCGAGTGGACGATCTGCTTGCGCGTTTCAAACGGGTAATCCTTGTCCACCCAGCGCCTAAGCGCATCGGCGAATTGCTGCTGTTCCTGATTAAATTGGAAGTCCATGTCGTCTCCTTCTGGCTTACAGGCCCAGGATCATCTGCGTGATGATGTTTTTCTGGATTTCATTCGAGCCGCCATAGATCGATGTCTTGCGGTAATTGAAGTAGTACGCGGCCAGTGGCGCGGCCAGGTCGTCGCCGCCAGCACTGTGTTGCGCGCTGCCGTCGAGGAAGTCAGGGTCGAACGGCAAGGCTTGCGGGCCGATGGCTTCAAGCATCAGTTCCGTCAGCTGCTGCTGCAGTTCCGAGCCGCGCACCTTCAGCATCGACGCTTGCGGTCCCGGTCCCTTGCCTTCTTCGCTGATGACACGCAAGACCGTCATTTCCAGCGCCATCAATTCGATTTCCAGATGGGCCACCTTGGCGGCAAAAGCGGGATCGTGCAGCAGCGGCGCGCCGCGCTTGCTTTGCTGCATGGCCAGCTGCTTGAGGAAGGTCAGCTCGCGCTTCGAGCGGCCGACGGCGGCGATGCCCGTGCGCTCATGGCCCAACAGGTATTTGGCGTAGGTCCAGCCCTTGTTTTCCTGGCCAATCAGATTGCTGACCGGTACGCGCACATTGTCGAAGAAGACTTCGTTCACTTCGTGTTCTTCATCGAGCATGATGATGGGGCGCACGGTGATGCCCGGCGTTTTCATGTCGATCAGCAAGAAACTGATGCCTTCCTGCTTGCGCACCGTGCTGTCCGTGCGTACCAGGCAAAAAATCATGTCCGCGTGCTGGCCCAGGGTCGTCCAGGTTTTCTGGCCGTTCACGATGTAATGGTCGCCGTCGCGCTCGGCCGTGGTTTTCAGCGAGGCCAGGTCGGAACCGGCGCCCGGCTCGGAATAACCCTGGCACCACCAGTCGTCACAGTTCAAAATGCGCGGCAAGTAGTATGCTTTTTGCTCGGCATTGGCGAAGGCCATGATGACGGGCGCCACCATGTTCACGCCGAACGGCAGGATCGGCGGCGTGGCGGCGCGCGCGCACTCGTCTTCCCAGATGTGGCGCTGCACGGACGTCCAGCCCGTGCCGCCATATTCCACAGGCCAGGCCGGCGCGGCCCAGCCCTGCTTTGCCACAATCTTGTGCCAGCGCACGTAATCATCGCGGTTCAGGCGCAGATGCTGGCGCACCTTGCGCTGCAAGTCCGCCGGCAAATGGGTGTCGAGGAAGGCGCGCACCGTGTCGCGGAAGGCGCTCTCCTCGGCCGTGTAATGCAGGTCCATGTCTGTCTCCTTGTTCTTATCGGTTGCCGTGATGACTGCACGCAAGGAAGCTCAGCGCACAAAAAAGCACGACCGTTCTCAAGGATTGTACAACAGATTGCGGGTGGCGCCAGGCCTTTTACAATGGCTGGCGCGGCAAGGCAAGGGGATGGAATCGGCTGGCTGCCGTGGCACCGCGTCTATGTGTGCGACAGGATATTGATGAGCTTGCCGAACGGGTCGCGCACGAAAAACCGCCGGACACCCCAAGGTTCATCGGTGAGATCATATTCAATAGGGAACCCTGCTCCAGACATGCGTTCGAATGCGGCATCCACGTCATCGACTTCAATGGAAAGGTCGGGCACGGCAGTGTTCGAGCCGCCTTCCGTCGCAAAGCTCACTTGAACGCTCATCTCGGTTTGCGAACCATACGTCATGATCCAGCCGTGGTCCATCAACAGGCTCAGGCCCAGCACGTCCTCGTAAAACGTCCGCGCCAGGCCCGGATCCGACGCCGGGAAATTTGCAACGATACGCGTGACTTGCATAGTTTCCTCCGTGTCAATATAAGCTTCGACCGCTATTTCCCGCCCTGCTCAATATCGTCATCGACTTCTGCAGGCATGTCCGCTACTGGCGAGATTAGCACTTTCCGCGACTACCTTTTCAGCAATAATCCGCGTAGCAGCAATTCCAATGCCGCAACTGCTTTTACCAAGCGCGCATTGCCTTCGTCACCATCGGCGATCCAGAACGCCGCTTCCGCCAGGCTGCCGTAGATCAGCGAAGCCAGTGCCTGCGGGCAAGCGTCGGCCACGATGCCTTGGTGAATCAGTTGCTGGATAAGCCCCTGCATCGACTCGAGGCAATGGCGCTGCGAGTCCGGTGAAGCGCCGCCCAGGACCGCCCTCGCATCGCGCAAGACGATGCGCTGAATTTCCGGTTCCAGGGCCATCTCCAGATAGGCACGGCAGCGATGGCGAAAGCCTTCCCACAAGTCTGCGGCGCTGTCGGAGATGGTCTGCAGGCGGCCATCCATTTCCGCATCGATCTGCTCCACCACCGCCAGCAGCAAACCCTTCTTGTCGCCGAAGTGATGATACAGCGCACCACGCGTCAGCCCTGCCTGCGCAGTGAGGTCGTCCATGGACGTGTCGGCATAACCGCGCTCGCTGAACACTTTGCGGGCGGTGGCCAGCAGCGAGGCGCGGGTTTCTTCCATTTCCACACGGGTGCGGCGAACCATTGCTTTCTCCTTACATACGTAACGTATGATTGTTTACATTCACTGCGTATGTATATATACTTTATTCATACGCGATGTATGTATTATCGCTGCGGCGTGTTTCCGTTGCAAGCGGGACACACCCGTTTATCGCCTGATCACATGAAGGATATGCACCATGAGTACGTCTTCCTGCGCTGCCGCAGAAACTTCTGCCCGCCACCCGTGGCTGGCGGTTACCGCTGTCGGCATGGCCACCTTTTCCGTCGTGACGACGGAAATGCTGCCGGTCGGCCTGTTGACGCCGATTGCCGACACCCTGAGCACCTCCACGGGAACGACCGGCCTGATGATCTCGCTGCCCGCATTGCTGGCGGCCTTGTTCGCGCCGCTGGTCGTGCTCGCATCGGGAAGCGTGGACAGGCGCAAGATACTCTGCGGTTTGCTGACGCTCCTGGTGATCGCGAACATTGCCTCGGCCCTGGCGCAGAACATGGCGTGGATGCTGGCGGCCCGTGTTCTCGTCGGTTTCTGCATGGGCGGCATCTGGGCCATCGCCGGCGGCCTCGCTTCCCGGCTGGTTCCTGCCCGTTCGGTTGGCCTGGCAACGTCGGTCATCTTCGGTGGAGTGGCGGCCGCTTCCGTGCTGGGCGTGCCGCTTGGCGCACACATCGGCGACCTTGCAGGATGGCGCTGGGCTTTCGGCGTCATGGCGCTGTTCAGCGGCCTGGTACTGGCGCTGCACCTGGCCGTCATTCCCGCCCTGCCCGCTGCCGCGTCGACGACCTTGCGCCAATTCGGCCAACAGCTGCGCAACAGGCAGTTGCAAGCGGGGCTGCTTCTGACCCTGCTGCTGGTGAGCAGCCATTTCATGGCCTTTACCTTCGTGCGCCCGCTACTGCTGTCCGTGTCGGGGTTCGATGCGCAATGGCTGGGCGCACTGCTGTTTGCCTATGGCTTCACGGGCATCATTGGAAACTTCCTGGCCGGTGTCGCTGCGGCGCGGCGCACGGCGACTACCATCATCGCCATCTCGGGCGGCCTGTTGCTCACGCCGCTGCTGTTCCTGGCTGTCGGCGACTCCGGCATCGGCGGCGGCGTGGTGTTGCTGGCCTGGGGACTGGCCTACGGAGGCGTATCGGTCGGCCTGATGACCTTGATGATGAAGGCGGCGCCCGGCGCCGTGGAAATCGTTGCCGCGCTGTATGTGGGCGTCTTCAATATCGGCATTGCGCTCGGGGCGTGGACCGGTGGCCAAGCCGTCGACAGGCTGGGCCTCTCCGCCAACCTGTGGCTTGCCGCAGGCTTTGCCGCTGCCGCCTTGCTGCTGTCGTTTGGCATCAGCGTCGTTGGAGCCGACAAGCAGCCTGGCGCTGCAAGGGATTGAAGCTGGCCGCCATCAGCCATACAAATGCAGCAACACCTGCACGGCCACGATCTTGACGATGGTCATGCTGGGGAAAATCATCGCATAACCGAGATTCGGACGGTCCGACTTGGCCAGGCGGTTGGCGAACACCAGCACGGCCGGGTTGCCCGTGGCGCCGGCCGCGATGCCCAGCAGTTCGGGAAACGGCAGACGCAGGAAGACCTTGCCGAGGATCACGACAAGCGCCACCACCACCAGCACCGTCACGGCACCGAGCGCCAGCATGGGCAAGCCGTCGGCGCCCACTTGCTGCACGAAGGGCAAGCCGGACGCCATGCCGACGGAGGCGAGGAAAATCGTCAAGCCATAGTTGCGCATGACCAAATTGGCTGACAGCGGCAAGCGCCAGCTGATCTTGCCCACTCGGCCCAGGCGGCCCAAAATCAGCGCCATCACTAGCGGCCCGCCAGCCAGACCCAGGCTGAACGAGCCTATCCACGGCAAGGGGATAGGCACCAGGCCCAGCAGCACGCCCAAGACCATGCCCATGCCCAGCGAGACATAGCTGAACTCGGCCGTGGCCGTGATGGAGTTGCCGAACAGCTTGCGCACGTCGGCCGCATGTTTGGCCGGTGCGATGGCCATCACGCGGTCGCCAAATTCCAGGGTCAGGAACGGATGGGGCAAAATCATGGCGTCGCCGCGGCGAATGAAGGCGATCTGCAGCGGGAAATCCTTCGCCAGATTCAGTTCGCCCAAGGGCACGCCGACGATTTCCGCATCCGACACGAACACTTCCGTACCGTCGAAATCGCTGCGGTCCTTCATCAAGCGGCCCGGGTCCAAATGGCCCAGCGCCGTGCGCGCCGCTTCCACACCCGCCACCGTGCCCGACACCATCAGCGCGTCGCCCACGCCAAGCACGAGGCCAGGATCGGGCAAGCGGTTCTGGTGACCCTGGCGCACACCGATCACTTGCAGGCCAGCCAGCGGGCCATCGGCCAATTCGGACAGGGCCGCGCCCGCCAGTTTGGCTGCATCGATGGTGATTTCGGAGACGACGATGGGCGTCGGCGGCGGCGTCAGCACGGGTTTCAAGATGCGCCCGGCCAGGTACAGGCCCAGCATGGGGCCGACGACGCCGAACGGATACGCGACCGCATAGCCGACTGCCGCGTCGCCATTGCCGTGCGACGCTTCCAGCGCCGCCTGCAGGGCGGCCGTGCTGGTCATGGCGCCGGCAAACACGCCGCTGGCCATGCGCAGCGAGATATCGATCCACTGCCCGCCCCAGATCGAGACGGCCAGGCCGCCCATGACGGCGGCAAAGGCAATCAGATTGTGTTTCTGCCCCGCGCCGCGCAAGCCGGCGAAAAACTGCACGCCGTACTGCACGCCAATGCCATACAGGAACAGCAGCAGGCCGATGGAGCCGACCATCGGCGGCGGCACGGAACCGGGAGCAAAGGCGCCCAGCGCCAGCCCCGCGAACAGCACGCCGCCCACGCCCAGCGAAAAGCCGAACACGCTGATGCGCCCCAGCGCATAACCGGCGCCGATGACGAGGAACAGGGCAAGGATCGGCGTGGACTCCAGCGTGTGGCGAAATAATTGAAGCATCAGGAACCTTGGTCTGGTGATGGCCCAGTTTAGCATGCACAAAAGCAACACGATGGCGATGATGACAAGCAAGCGTGCGCAGCTTTATGCCATAAAAACGGGCAAAAAAAAGCCCGCTGCGGGAGCGGGCTGAATCTAATTCCTGTGAGGAAGTAGAGGAGACAGGTGCATGATGCCGCATCGCAGCATATTCATCCAATTCTATGTTGTGATGATAGAAATTCGATTTATCAATATCTCATTGGGACTGCCGCTGCGCCTCGCAACGAATCGCTTCGCGCACGGCTGGCCTATCGCCTATGCTGGCCAGCAGCGCCCTCACCTGCGGGAAAGCACCGAGGTCGACTTTGGCGACCTCCGACCAGCTGAGGACGGTATACAAATACGCATCGGCCACCGTAAACGTGTTCCCCAACAAGTACTGCCGACCATCGCCCAGTTGCCGCTCCACATAATCGAGGCGTGCGGCCAGGCGCGAGCGGGCCACGTCCTGTGCCTGCGCACCGTATTCCGGATGGAACAGCCAGGGGCTGAACACCTTGTGCAGCTCGGTGGCAATAAAACCCAGCCACGACTGCAGCTGTACGCGCGCCATGGTGCCTGCCGGCGGCGCCAGACCGCTGGCCGGTGTCAGGTCGGCCAGGTATTGCACGATGGCCGTGCCTTCCAGCAAGATCGCACCATCGTCCAGCGCCAGCGCCGGCACGTACAGATTCGGATTGATGCGCGCATAATCGGCGCCCGTTTCCGTGACGCGCGGAATCTTCCGGATATCGACACGTTCCAGTTCCAGCGCGATGCCCGCCTCGATGGCCACGATGTGCGGCGACAAAGAACACGTTCCCGTTGCGTAATACAGTTTCATGATCACTCCTCGAAAAGTTACACGGACGCGGGATCCAGTTTTTCCACGTCGATGCCGTATTTGGCGATGGCTACGCCAATCATGCTGCGCGGCAGCTGGCCCCCATCGGCCAGCGCGGTCAGCGCGGCCAGCACGATGAAATGGCGGTCCACTTCAAAGAAGGTGCGCAGCGATTCGCGCGTATCGGAGCGGCCGAAGCCATCCGTGCCCAGGGTGATGAAGCGCCGGTCGTGCACGAAGGGGCGCACCTGGTCGCCGACGATCTTCATGTAGTCGGTGGCCACCACCACGGGGCCTTGCCGGCCAGCCAGGCATTGCTCGATATACGGCACGCGCGGTTCGCTGTCCGGGTGCAGCATGTTCCAGCGCTCAACGGCCAGGCCGTCGCGCCGCACTTCCGTCAGGCTGGTGGCGCTCCACACGTCGGCCGCGACGCCAAAATCCTGCTGTAGCAGCACGCTGGCGGCCAGCACCTCGCGCAGGATGGAACCGCTGCCCATCAGCTGCACGCGCGGCGTGGTTGCCGTGAGGGCTTCAGGGCTTTCCTGCAGCAGATACAGGCCCTGCAAGATGCCCGCCTCTGCTCCTGCCGGCATGGCCGGGTGCGGATAGTTTTCGTTGAGCAAGGTGATGTAATAGAAAATATCCTCTTGCTCGGCAAACATGCGGCGCATGCCGTCATGGATGATCACGGCCAGCTCATACGCGAACGTGGGGTCGTACGAGATGCAGTTGGGAATCACGGACGACAGCACGTGGCTGTGGCCATCGTCGTGCTGAAGGCCTTCCCCCATCAGTGTCGTGCGTCCCGACGTGGCGCCCAGCAAAAAGCCGCGCGTGCGGGCATCGGCCGCCGCCCACGCCAGGTCGCCCACACGCTGCAAGCCGAACATCGAATAGAAGATGTAGAACGGAATGGTAGCCAGGCCATGGTTGCTGTACGACGTGCCGGCGGCGAGCCAGGAAGAAATGGCGCCCGATTCGTTGATCCCTTCCTGCAAGATCTGCCCATCCTTGGCTTCCTTGTAATAGCTGAGCTGGCCCGCATCCTGCGGCGTGTACAGCTGGCCCAGGTAGGAATGGATGCCGATCTGGCGGAACAGGCCTTCCATGCCAAACGTGCGCGATTCGTCCGGCACGATGGGCACGATGATCTTGCTCAAAGCGGGATCTTTCAGCAGAGTGCCGAGGATGCGCACGAAGGCCATGGTGGTGGACGCGCCCCGCTCGCCGCTATCCTTGAGCTGGGTGGCGAACGTGGACAGTGGCGGGATTGGCAAGGGCGCCACCTTGCTGATGCGGGCGGGAATGTAGCCGCCCAGCTGCGCCCGGCGCGCGGCGAAGTAGCGGCCTTCCTCGCTGTCCGGCGCCGGTTTCAGATACGGCATCTCTTCCAGCTGGGCATCGCTGACGGGCAGCGCGAAGCGGTCGCGAAACGCGCGCACGGCGTCGGCGCTCATCTTTTTCAGCTGATGGTTGATGTTCTGCCCTTCGCCCGCCTCGCCCATGCCGAAGCCCTTGACGGTCTTGGCCAGGATCACGGTGGGACGGCCCGGCGTGCGCATGGCCTCGGCATACGCGGCGTGCACTTTTTCCGGGTCGTGGCCGCCGCGCGTCAGCTTCCAGATGTCATCGTCCGACATGTGCGCCACCAGCGCCAGCAGTTCCGGATACTTGCCAAAGAAATGCTCGCGCACGTAGGCGCCATTCTGCGACTTGAAGGTCTGGTAATCGCCGTCCACGCATTCCATCATGCGCTGGCGCAACAAGCCGCTCGTATCGCGCGCCAGCAAGGCATCCCAACCGCTGCCCCAGATGACCTTGATCACATGCCAGCCCGCCGCACGGAACGTGCCCTCCAGTTCCTGGATGACCTTGCTGTTGCCGCGCACGGGACCGTCGAGGCGCTGCAAGTTGCAGTTGACGACAAAGATCAGGTTATCGAGACGCTCGCGTCCGCCCAGGGAAATGGCGGCCAGGGATTCGGGCTGGTCCATCTCGCCATCGCCGAGGAAGGCCCATACCTTGCGGCCCTGGTGTTCCTTCAAGCCACGGTACTCGAGGTAGCGCATGAAACGGGCCTGGTAGGCGGCCGTCAGCGGGCCCAGCCCCATGGAGACGGTGGGAAATTGCCAGAAGTCGGGCATCAGCCGGGGATGCGGGTACGAGGACAGGCCTTCGCGCCCCGCTTCGCGGCGGTAATTGTCCAGCTGCGCTTCCGTGATGCGCCCTTCCAGATAGGCGCGGCCATAGATGCCGGGCGCGGAATGGCCCTGGATGTAGACCAGGTCGCCGGCGAACTGGTCCGTGCGGCCACGGAAGAAGTGGTCGAAACCCACGTCGTACAGCACGGCCGCCGACTGGTAGGTGGCGATGTGGCCGCCCACGTTCGAATGCTTGGCCGCGCGCAAGACCATCACCATCGCATTCCAGCGGATATACGCGTTCAGGCGGCGCTCGATGGCCAGATCGCCCGGATATGCACCCTGGCGCTCGGTGGCGATGCTGTTGGTATACGCGGTGGTGACGCGGCCATGCATGCCGCCGTGCTGCGCGGAATCGGAATCGACGAGTTGGTCAAGCAAATAATGGGCGCGCGGGCGTCCTTCCACCGCGACGACGGCTTGCATCGCCTCCAGCCATTCTTTGGTTTCCTGCGGGTCGATATCGGGCACGGCAAGGGATGTGGTCATGGCGGTCTCCTGGGTTGGGAATTCAATACGCGAATAATTGCTTATGCAATCATTGCATTTGCAATCGTTACGGCGGCCATTGTATAGCGCTATAATTGCATTTGCAACTGTGATCGATCTGGAGGAATACCGATGTCTGAAACTGCGCCTGAAATTGGCACGGCCCCTGCGCCCGACCTGTGGTTCGCGTTCGTGCGCACGCACCGTTTGATGATCCGCGAGATCGAGCGCCGCCTCGCCGCAGCCGGCCTGCCCGTGTATGCGTGGTATGACGTGCTGTGGGGACTCGAAAGCGGACAGGACGGTTCGCGCCGCATGCATGAACTGGCCGACGCTCTGGCCATCGAGCGCTACAACCTGACGCGCCTGGTGGACAAGCTGGAAACGGACCGACTGGTGACGCGCACACGCTCGATGGAAGACGGGCGCGCCGCCTTCGTTTCCATCACGGAAGACGGGAAAATCCTGCGCAAGAAGATGTGGGCCGTCTACCAGGCTACGGTGGCCGACCTGTTCCTGACGCAATTTGACGGCGGCGAGCAGCAGGACTTCAGCGCCGCCCTCGCGCGCGCCGCCGAGGCGGCACGCGGCGCCACTCAGAGCAAGGCGTAACGCCGCAGCGCGTACTCGACGAACTGCACCGGCAGCGCGCCGTCGTCGGCCAGGGCTTTCAAGGCCGTGACGGCCAGCCATGGCGCGCTGACCTCCATCATGGCGTCAGCGCCGACGGCGATGAAACGCCCGCGCACGTAGCCGCCGATCTGGCCCGCGATGTGCTGTCCATAGCCGGTGACGGCGATGACGGGCGCGGCACTGTCATCGAGGCAGCGCCGCACATGGGCCAACCTTGGGACGGCGCGCGGATGACGCAGGTTCCACTGCTCCGCCGCCTGCGCATCGCGCGCCAGGCGCGTGTAGCTGGGGCAACTCCACACTTGCGCGGCGATATCCCAGTCGTCCTTGAGCAAGCGGGCCGCATCGGCAACGACGGCCAGCATCGTTCCCGCGCCGCACAGACGCACCCGGCATGGCGCCGGCCCCGGCGGCGACACGCGGTACATGCCCAGGCTGGCCGCTGCCGCATCGGCGTCCGACAAGGGCGTGGCCACCGCACCTTCGTCCGCATTTTCATCCGCACCTTCGTCCGCCTCTTCGTCATGTATGGCCAGGTAGTAATAGCCTGTCTGCTGTTCCAGGTACAACGTTTCCAATGCCGAGCGCAGGATGGCGCGCACTTCCTCGCCCGTGGCTGGGTCGAACGGCGTGCAATTGTGCTGCGTGGCGAGCCAGGCGGGCAGCGCGGGCTGCACGCCTTTCGGCCAGCGAGAAGATTGCGTTTCCGCATCGCTGCAGACGATGCCGCGCTCGCGCGCATCGACCAGCACGCCATTCAATGCCTGGAGCGAAGCGGGGCGGCACAGATACAGCAGCGGTTTGTCGGCGCCATAGCGCAGCGGCCAGGCACTGGCGGACACCGTCACATTCCAGGCATCGTCAGGCCGCTGCGTCACTTCCGCGCGCACGACGCGGATGGCATTCGCCGCACCCGGACCCGTCTGCAAGCTGCCCACCATGGCACCCAGCGCCCGGCGCGGCGACACCTGCCGCAATGGCAACGCCGGCGGTGCCGCCAGCGCGGCCAGGCAGGCATGGGCGGCGTGGCGCGCGGCGTCCAATGGCTGTGGAGGAAATAAAGGGGACGAATGCATGCAGGCTCCTGTCGCAACAATGCTTGCGCAAGGCAGACATTGCCTATACGATTGCAAATGCAACGATTGTAGTTGCAATCCTTTGCGCGTACAAGTGACGCGAGCCAAGCGAAATCTGTCTTCGAGGTGAAAAATGACGCTGAACAATCCTGAAACCGTGCGCATGGCCTATGCCGTGAAACTGACGAATGCGCAAGTCGAGGCGGCCAAGCGCCTGTATGCCGCGCATTTCGGCGGCACGGACAACCCGCAGGCGATGGCCGCCATCATCGCGGCCCTGGCGCGCAACTACAGTTCGGCCGTGGCGGCGAATGTGCTGTAGCGCAGCACGTGCGGCGCCGGCAAAACCGCGACGCAAGCGGGCCTAGCTCGTTCCAAAAATGATGAGTTTTCGATGTGATCTTTGTTCACGTGTCACCAGCACGCGGGCTTGCTCCACGGTCACGCAAGTCTGCGGCGCAAACCCCGCTGGCACTGTTTCCGCATCGCGCGCGATGAGTTGGGGATCATTGATCACGTCATAATCGCCGCGCTTGAAAAGCAATTGCTCGATACCGGCGTCCCCTTCGGACATCGGTGTGACGGCGATCAGCGACCAAAGGCCTTCATCACCCAGAAATTTCTTTTGCTTCAGGAATGCGTTAACGCGGTCTGCATGCGGCGCCGAATCGCTCAGCTCGCTCTGATAAATTCCCATCGGGCACAGCATCGTGCCGGCCGGCCACCCCATATCGGGCAGTGCTGCGACCGTGACCGGACGCAATTGGGCCAAATGGCGGTCAAACGGGGGCTTCTCCGCCGAACAGGCACCGAGCGCCATCAGCGCCAGCGTGCCGGCGGCGCGAAACAAAGGCATCATCAACTTGTCTCCTTGCATGTTTATGTTTAAACAAGCTTATCTTAAACGATAAGGTCATCGAAGCAGGCAAAAAAAAGCCCGCTATGGAAGCGGGCTGAATCTAATTCCTGTGAGGAAGTAGAGGAGACAGGTGCATCATGCCGCATCGCAGCATATCTATCCAATTGCATGTTGTGATGATAGAAATATGATTCATCAATATCTGCGGCAGGCACGGTATCTCAAGCACTGGCCCGCGCGATCAGCTCGTAGGCCAGCGGCGCCAAGGCCGGTGGCGCGGCGCCCTCGTCCACTTCGCCCAGGCGCTGCAGGATGGCTTGCGCGGCCAGGCGGCCGATGTCATAGCGGGGCACGCGTATCGTCGTCAGCGCCGGCATGAGTTTTTCCGAGAACGGGAAATCGCCGAAGCCCGCCACCGCGCATTGCTCGGGAATACGGATGCCGAGGCGCGCCGCTTCATAGATGGCGCCGGCAGCCATGTTGTCGTTGGCAAAAAACAGGGCGTCGGGCCGCTCGGCGCGCGCCATTTGCTCGCTGAACACTTGCCCGCCCGCATCGAGCGGCGCCGTCACCGACGCTTGCACGATTTCCGCACGCAAACCCAACTGCCGCATGGTTTCCTCATACCCCTGGGCCCGCTTGCGCGCGCGGAAATCGCTGCCGATGCCGCTGTCGACGTAGACGATGCGCCGGTAGCCTTGCCCGTGCAAATACAAGGTCATGTCGCGCCCCGTGGCGATATGCGAAAAACCGATCTGCGGATACGGCCGCTCGGGGTGGATATCCCACGTTTCGATGACGGGAATCTGCAAGCCCGCCAGCAAGGTTTCCGTGGCCGCGCTATGGTCGGCGCCCGTCAGCACCAGCGCGCGCGGCGACCAGCCGAGAAAGGCGCGCACGACCTTCTCTTCCGTCTCGATCGAGTAATCGTGGGTGGCCAGCAGCAACTGGTAATTGTGCTGCGACAAGGTGGTCGACAAGCCCTGGATGGTTTCCGCAAAGATGGAGTTCGACACGCTGGGCACGATGGCGCCCACGATGCGGCCCTGGGTCGAGGCCAGGCCGCCGGCCGCCTCGTTGCGGATGTAGCCGAGCTGGTCGATGGCGCTCTTGATACGGTCGCGCGTTTCCTGCGACACGCGGTCCGGTTCCTTGAAATAGCGCGACACGGAAATAGCCGAGGTCTGTGCCAATTTGGCCACATCGAACACGGTGCTGCGGCCGAGGCCGCGCCGCTTGCGTACTGGGTCGTTCATGGGTACTGCCTTCTCAAAAATCGGTAATCACCACGCATCATGCCATGGCCGGGCGCACGGTGGACGCCAGCGTAACGCCGGCGCTTTACGGCTCTTCGGCTGGGCCGCATAAATTCTATTCTGGAAATTGGCGTCAATGAAATCATGCCGATAGTGTAAGGGCTGCGCGCCTGCACCCTGCATTAAATCTGTTGACAGCCCCGTGCGATTCAAATTATATTTCGCTGTACTTGCAATGTTAGCGCTAACAAAGGCGGCAAGCAAGACCCGAGACAGCAGCACTGGAACGCCATCCGCAGCGCGCCAGGCAACCGAAAAGGACACACATTGAGCTCCGCTACTTCCCGCCGCACGCTGGAATCCCTGCGCAGCCAGCGCTGGCTGGCCCCAGACGACATGCGCTCGTTCGCCCACCGCCAGCGCCTGCAGCAGATGGGCTTGCGCCGCGAGGAATTCCTCGACCGCCCCGTCATCGCCATCATCAATACCTGGAGCGACCTGTCGCCGTGCCACTCGCACCTGCGCGAACGGGCCGAAGCCGTCAAGCGCGGCATCCTGCTGGCCGGCGGCTTCCCCGTCGAGCTGCCTGCACTGTCCTTGGGCGAAGTGATGGTCAAGCCCACCACCATGATCTACCGCAACTTCCTCGCCATGGAAACGGAAGAACTGCTGCGCTCGCTGCCGATCGACGGCGCCGTGCTGCTCGGCGGCTGCGACAAGACGACGCCCGGCATGCTGATGGGCGCCATCAGCATGGATATCCCCGCCATCTTCTGCCCTGCCGGCCCCATGCTCAACGACCGCTACCGCGGCCAGAGCGTGGGCGCGGGCACGCACACCAAGAAATTCTGGGATAACTACGTGGCCGGCGACATCGCCAAGCCCGAGTGGATCAAGCTGGAAGCGAAGATGACGCGCTCGCCCGGCACCTGCAACACCATGGGCACGGCCTCCACCATGACGTCCATCGTCGAGGCGATGGGCTTTACCTTGCCGGGCGCCACCAGCATTCCCGCCATGGACGCCAATCACGTGCGCATGGCTTCGCAATGCGGCGAGCGCATCGTCGGCATGGTGTGGGAAGACTTGAAGCCGTCGCGCTTCTTCACCCGCGCCGCGCTGTCGAACGGCGTGGCCGCCTACATGGCGCTCGGTGGCTCGACCAATGCGGCCATCCACCTGGTCGCCATCGCCGGGCGCGCCGGCTTGGCCCTGTCGCTCGATGAAATGGATGCGATGGCGCAAAAAGTGCCGGTCATCGCCAACCTGTTCCCGTCCGGCGACAAGCTGATGGAAGATTTCTTCTATGCGGGCGGCATGCCGGCCCTGCTCAAGGAAATCGCGCCGCAGCTGGATTTGACGGCCTTGACGGTCACGGGCCGCAGCCTGGGCGAGAACATCGCCGACGCCGTCTGCCTCGACGACAGCGTGATCCGCAAGGTGTCGCAGCCGGTGGCCGACGGCGCGGCGCTGGCCGTGCTGCGCGGCAACCTGTGTCCTGGCGGCGCCGTCATCAAGCCGTCGGCAGCGAATCCGAAATTTGCCAAGCATCGCGGACGCGCCCTCGTGTTCGACTCGAACGCGGAGATGCTGGCGCAGATCCACGCGCCCGACCTCGACATCGATGAAAACACGGTGCTGATCCTGCGCAATGGCGGCCCCATCGGCGCGCCCGGCATGCCGGAATGGGGCAATCTGCCCGTGCCGAAAAAGCTGCTGCAACAGGGTATCCGCGACATGGTGCGCATCTCCGACGCGCGCATGAGCGGCACCCACTACGGCACCTGCGTATTGCACGTGACACCGGAAGCGGCCGTCGGCGGCCCGCTGGCCCTGGTGCGCAACGGCGACATGATCGAACTGGACATCGCCGCGCGCAGCCTGAACATGGACGTGACGGACGAGGAACTGGCGCGCCGCCGCGCCGAATGGCAGGCGCCGGCGCAAAAATATGCGCGCGGCTACACCAAGCTGTACATGGAGCACGTGACGCAGGCCGACCAGGGCTGCGACCTGGACTTTTTGCTGGGCAACGCCGCCACACCCGAGCCGCCGATCTTCTGACGCCGCCGTCTTCCCTACCTATATAGAGAGCACAACTATGGATATCCTGGACAACCCATTCCGCGCCCTGCTGGCGGACAAAGCAGTACCACTGGGCAGCTGGCTGATGGCCGGCACGTCCGTGACGGCCGAAGCCATGGGCTGCGCCGGCTTCGACTGGCTGGTGCTGGACATGGAACACGTGCCCATCGACTACCAGGACGCCTACCAGATCCTGCAAGCCGTGGGCGGCACGCCGGCCTGCCCCGTCGTGCGCCTGGCCTGGAACGACCTCGTGCAAATCAAGCGCGCGCTCGACATCGGCGCGCAAACCCTGATGTTCCCGTTCGTGGAAAACGCCGCTGAAGCGCGCAGCGCCGTGGCCGCCACCCGCTATCCCCAGCCGGGCCAGGCTATTCCCGGCACGCGTGGCTTTGCCGCCATGCACCGCGCCAGCCGCTATGGCACCGTGCCCGACTACGCCGCCCGCGCCAACGGCGCCGTCTTCTCGATTATCCAGCTGGAAACGCCGGCCGCCCTGGTGCAACTGGAAGAGATCGCCGCCGTCGATGGCGTCGACGCCCTGTTCGTGGGACCCGGCGACCTGTCGGCAGCCATGGGCCATATCGGCAATATCGGCCACCCGGAAGTGCAGGCGGCGATTGCCGACGCGGCCCGCCGCGCCCGCGCCATTGGCAAACCCATCGGCATTGTCGGCCCCTCGCCGGAAATGGTGCACACTTTCATTAGTTACGGCTATGACTACGTGGCCATCGCCTCGGACATGGGCATGATGATGCGCCAGGCCAATGCCTTTATCACGGCCCTGAAACCGTCGCTGGCGAAAGCCCTCGACACGGGCGCCTACTAATCTATTTCTGTTGCAACGCACGTAGCGCGCTCAGACGCGTCATTCGCATCTTTTGGAGACAAGCATGTCAGGTGTAAAACTGGAAAAGGTCGTCAAGAAGTACGACAACGGCGTCGAAGTCATTCATGGCATCGACCTGGAAATCAAGCAAGGCGAATTCGTCGTCTTCGTGGGCCCTTCGGGTTGTGGAAAATCCACCCTGATGCGCATGGTCGCGGGGCTCGAGACCATCACGGGCGGCACCATCTCCATCGAGGGACAGGTCGTCAACGACTTGCCGCCGCGCGAGCGCGACATCGCCATGGTGTTCCAGGACTATGCGCTGTATCCGCACAAGTCCGTGTTCGACAACCTGGGCTTTGGCTTGAAGCTGCGCAAGTTTCCGAAGGCGGAAATCGAACAGCGCGTGCGCGCCGCAGCCACCATCCTGAAAATCGACCACTTGCTCGACCGCAAGCCGCGCGCCCTGTCCGGCGGCCAGCGCCAGCGCGTGGCCATGGGCCGCGCCATCGTGCGCCAGGCCAAGCTGTTCCTGTTCGATGAACCGCTGTCGAACCTGGACGCCCTGCTGCGCTCGGAAATGCGCACGGAAATCAAGAAGCTGCACCAGCGCATCGGTGCCACCACCATTTACGTCACGCATGATCAGGTCGAAGCGATGACCCTGGCCGAACGCATCGTCGTACTGTCCGGCGGCAACATCATGCAGGTCGGCACGCCGGACCAGATCTACAACGAACCCGTGTCGAAATTTGTCGCGGGCTTCACGGGCTCGCCGCCGATGAACTTCCTCGGCGCCAAGGTGGCACGCAATAGCGCCGGCCAGACCGAGATCGTGCTGGGTTCAGCCCGCCTGGCCCTGCCGGCCGAACGTCAGGCTGCCTGCGGCAAGCTCGATGGCCGCGCCGTGGAATTCGGCATCCGCCCGGAAGACATCACCCTGGAAGCGGCCGGCAGCGCCAGCGCCGCCCTGGCCGCGACAGTCGTGGTGGTCGAACCGCTGGGCGCGGAAACCCTCGTCATCTTCCAGTGCGAAGGCGGCGAATTGACGGCACGCCTGCCGCCCACGTTTGCGCTGGCGCCAGGGCAGCAAGTCACGGTACAGCTGGACATGGAGAAATTCCATCTGTTCGATCCGCAGGGCGGCGCGGTACTGCCATCCCGATAAGCCGCGCACAAGCGGCATACCCATTCCAAAAAACAGGAGACAAGCATCATGCGTATCAAATCCCTCGTCCTGGCGCTCGGCGCCACCTTCGTCCTCGCCACCAGCGTTCATGCGCAAACCGTCAAGATCTTTGTCGGCGGCCAGGAGCGCCCCGAAGTCATGCGCGAACTGTTCGCCAAGTTCATGGCCGCCAATCCCGGCGTCAAGATCGACCTGGAAACGGGCGGCGCCACTTCCGAGCTGCAGCAGAAATACCTGAACACCGTGCTGTCGGCCGGCGACACCACCCTGGACGTGTTCCTGATCGACATCATCCGCCCGGCCCAGTACGCGTCGGCCGGCTGGATCGAAAGCCTGGACAAATACCTGGGCGCCGACCGCGACAAGATCATGGGCCAGTACCTGCCCGCCTACAAGCAAGCGAATATGGTCGACAACAAGGTCGTGGCCCTGCCCGCCTTTGCCGATGCCATGTTCCTCTACTACCGAAAGGACTTGCTGGCCAAGTACAAGCTGGCGGCGCCGAAAACATGGGATGAGCTGGCCACCGTGGCGCGCACCATCCAGGCCGGCGAAAAGAATCCGGAATTGCAAGGCATCAGCTTCCAGGGCAAGGCCATCGAAGGCGCCGTCTGCACCTTCCTGTTGCCGTACTGGAGCCAGGGTGGCGAACTGGTCACCAACGGCAAGCTGACCCTGGACAAGCCCAAGGCGGAAGCGGGCCTGGCCATGTGGCGCAAGCTGGTCGACCAGGGCGTGGCGAAAAAGAACATCGCCGAAGTGGCCACTGACGATACGCGCAAGGAATTCCAGGCCGGCAACGTCTTGTTTGCCGTCAACTGGGGCTATGCCTGGAATCACTTCCAGGATGGCGCCGACAGCAGCGTGAAGGATAAAGTCGGAGTCGTCAGCCTGCCGGCCATGGCGGGCGGCAAACCGGCCTCGTGCATCGGCGGCTGGCAGTGGGCCGTGTCTTCGTTCTCGAAGAACAAGGAAGCGTCGGCCAAGCTGGTGCGCTGGCTGTCGAGCCCGGAAGTGTCGAAGCAGCTGGCCATCAAGGCCTCCAACCTGCCCGTCTACCCATCCGTCTACCAGGACAAGGAAGTGCTGGCCGTCAATGGCTGGTTCGCCGATGCCCTGCCGGTCGTGCAAAGCGCCCGGTCGCGCCCCGTCACGCCCCGCTACAGCGAAGTGTCCGAAGCCGTGCGCGTCAATACAAATGCCGTGATGGCGGGCGTGAAGACGCCGGCGGCCGGCGTGGCCGAGATCGAAAACCGGGTCAAGCGCATCCTGCGCTAACCGCGCATGCGCCCGTGCCGCCACGGCGGCGGCCCGGGCGGCACACGCATACGCACACCGCAACAGACGAGGAAATCATGAGGCAACGCACCCTGAAAAGCCGCATCACGGACCCCAGCGAAACGACGCTGGCCTGGGTCCTGCTGACGCCGGCGATTCTGTTTTTACTGCTGATCGTGGCCTACCCGGTCAGCAAACTGATCTACAACAGCTTTTTCGACATCCGCCTGTCCGGCGGCAGCCTGCCCAGTTTCGTGGGCCTGGACAACTACAAGATGGCGCTGGAAGACAGCCTGTTCTGGAAGTCGCTGAAAAACACCGTCATCATCACCGTCGTCACCGTGCCGGGCGCGCTGGTGGCGGGCCTGGGCCTGGCCATGCTGGCCAACATGCCGTTCAAATACCGCTGGCCCGTGCGCCTGGCGCTGCTGCTGCCGTGGGCCTTGCCGCTGGCCTTCGTCGGCCTGATCTTCGCCTGGTTCTTCCACAGCGAATACGGCCTGGTGAACGACATCATCCGCCGCATCGACCTGCTGATCCCCGGCCTGGGCTGGGAACCGCAAATCTGGTTCAACTCGCCCGCGCTGACGATGGCCGCCATCTGCATCACGACCATCTGGAAAACCTCGTCGTTCATGGCCCTGATTTTGCTGGCCGGCCTGCAAACCATTCCCGCCTCGCTGTATGAAGCGGCCGAGGTGGACGGCGCCAGCAAGTGGAAGCAATTTACGGAAGTGACCCTGCCGCTCTTGGTGCCATCGATGCTGGTGGCGCTGATCTTCCGCACCTTGACGGCCATCCAGTCCTTCGATATTCCGTACAACATGCCTGGCCCTGGCGACGAAACCAAGACCCTGGCCATGTATATCCAGTCCAATACGGTCGACTACCTTGATGTGGGTTATGGCTCGACCCTGGCCGTGTTCATGTTCCTGCTGTCGATGGCCACCACGTTCGTATATCTGAAATATGTAAGAGGAGACAAAGAATGAGCGGCCTGTTTTCATCGAAGCGCCTGCGCTGGTTCGCCGCCGCGATCGTCATCCTCAACGGCGTCTTCCCCGCCCTGTGGATTTTGTTCACCTCACTGAAAACCGAGAGCGAACTGACGCAAAAGCCGATCACCTACTGGCCGCACGAACCGACCATCGGCAATTTCATCTCGGCCTTCCAGGACCAGCCGCTGCTGACGTTCCTGACCAACAGCCTGATCGTGGCCGGCCTGTCGACCCTGCTCAGCCTGTTCATCAGCGCGCTGGCCGCCTATGCGATCGCCCGCTTGCGCCTGCGTTTCCGCGGGTTGATCCTCACCGCCATCATCGGCGTGTCGATGTTCCCGCTGGTGACCTTGATGGTGCCGCTGTTCGAGATCATGCGCAGCCTGGGCTTGCTGAACTCCTACTGGGCGCTCGTGCTGCCGTACACGGTGCTGAACCTGCCCATCTGCACGCTGATGATGGTGAGCTTTTTCCAGGATATCCCGCGCGACATCGAGAACGCGGCCATGCTTGACGGCTGCACCCGCCTGAGCGCCCTGTGGCGCATCGTGCTGCCGCTGGCCGCGCCTGGCGTGGCGACGGCCGCCATCCTCGCCTTCGTCAATTCCTGGGACGAGTTCCTGCTGGCGCTGTCGATGAATTCGGCCGTGGCTTACCGCACCCTGCCCGTCGGCATCCAGCTGTACCAGGGCGAGTTCGCCTTCCCGTGGCCGATCATTTCGGCGGCGCTGGTGGTGGCCATCGTGCCCATCGTCGTGCTGATCGTGATCTTCCAGGAAAAGGTCGTCAGCGGCCTGACCTCGGGCGGCTTGAAGGGCTGAGGCTGAAAATGAACCACCAGTCTCCCTTCACCCTGGCGCACGGCGACTGCCGCGCCGACGTCCACCCGGCCACCGGTGGCGCGCTGGCGGCGCTGCGCTGGCGCGGACGCGACATCCTGCGCGCCGCGCCGGCCAGCGCCGGTGTGCGGCAGATGGCCTGCTATCCCTTGGCGCCGTATTCGAACCGCATCGGCAACGCCGTGCTGCAGGCGCCGGAACAGACGCATGCGCTGCGCGCCAACTTCCCGCCCGAGCCGCACAGCATCCACGGCTTCGGCTGGCAGCGCGCCTGGCATGTGGCGGCGCGCACGGCCCACAGCGCCGAACTGCTGCTCGTGCATGGCCGCGACGCGGACTGGCCATTTGCCTGCACGGTGCAGCAAACAGTGCTGCTCGACGAAGCCGGCCTGCGCCTGACTTTATCGGTGCGTAATGACGACGCGCGCACCATGCCCGCCGGCCTGGGTTTTCACCCCTACTTCCCGCTGGCCCCTGGCCTGCGCCTGCAGACGCAGTGGGATGGCGTGTGGAGCATGGGCGACGACCACTTGCCGGCCGGTCTGGCGCCCGTGGCGCAAGCATCGCCATTCGCCACGCCGCAGCCCGTGGCCGGCTGGCAGGCGGACAATTGCTACAGCGGCTGGACGGGCCGCGCCAGCCTCGATTACGGAGATTATGCCGTGCACCTGTCGGCCAGCGACAATTGCGGCCACCTCGTCTGCTTCGCGCCCAACGACGAGCGCAGCTTCATTGCGCTGGAACCCGTCACGCACGCGAATAACGCGTTTGCGCTGGCCGCGCGCGGCGCGCAGGGCACGGGCATGCGCTTGCTGGCGCCCGGTGAGAGCCTGCACATCGCCATGCGCCTGGCAATCGAGGAGAAACAGCATGCGTGAATGGCAAGCCCAACTCGTGCTCGACGCGCGCGCCCAGCTGGGCGAATGCCCGCTGTGGAGCGTGGCCGAGCAGTGTTTATATTGGATCGACATCGCCGGACGCCGTGTGCACCGCTACGATCCGGCGACAAACCTCGACCGCGTCTGGTGGGTGCCGTGCGAGCCGGGCTGCATCGCCCTGGCTGAAAAAGGCAGCCTGGTGGCGGCCCTGCGCGACGGTTTCTACCGTTTCTATCCGCAGGAAGGCTTGCTCGACAAGCTGGCCGATGCACCGTACGACAGCCGCGACATGCGTTTCAACGATGGCCGCTGCGACAGCGCCGGACGTTTCTGGGCCGGCGCCATGTACGAGCCGCGCACGGCGGAACTGGCCGCCATGTTTTGCCTGGAACGGGGCGCCACGCGCCTGGGCTGGGGGCCGCAACAGGATCTTGGCGTCAAGGTCAGCAACGGCCTGGCCTTCGCGGAAGATGCAAAATCCCTGTTCCAGTCCGACACGCCGAATCACGTGATCTACCGTTTTGAGTTCGATGCGGCCAGCGGCCAGGTCGGCGAGCGCCAGGTGTTCGCGCGCCTGCCCGTCAAAGGAGAAGAAGCCGTGTATGGCGGCCGTCCCGATGGCGCGGCATTGGACGCCGAAGGCTGCTACTGGAGCGCGCAATACGAAGGTGGCCGGGTGCTGCGCTTTTCGCCGCAGGGCGAAATCATCGGCGTCGTGCACGTGCCCGTCACGCGCCCCACCATGATCGCCTTTGGCGGCGCCGACCTGCGCACCCTGTACATCACCAGCGCGCGCGAAGGCGCGGCGGACGACGAACTGGCGCGCCAGCCTCAGGCCGGCGGCCTCTTTGCCGTGCGCCTGGACGTGGCCGGCCAGCCCGAACCCCTTTACCGGGATTGATACCCCGATCTCACCCCGAGGACAGCATGAACGCCAACATCACTCTCTACCCCAGCCTGCAGGACCGCGTGGTCTTCGTCTCCGGCGGCGGCTCCGGCATCGGTGCTTCCATGGTCGAGCATTTCGCCCTGCAAGGCGCGCAAGTGGCTTTTTGCGACATCGACCGCGACGCCAGCGCCGCCCTGGCCGCGCGCCTGGCGCCCCTGTGCCGCCACGCGCCCTGTTTCGTGTACAGCGACATCCGCGACATCGCAGCCTACCAGGCCAGCCTGGCCGACGTCGAGGCGCGTTTCGGCGCCATCCGCGTGCTGCTCAATAACGCGGGCCGCGACGACCGCCATTCGCTGGCCGAACTGACGCCCGAGTACTGGGACAACTGCTTGGCCCTGAACCTGAAACACCACGTGTTCGCCATCCAGCAGGTGGCGCCCGGCATGGCGGCCGCCGGCGGCGGCTCCATCATCAACCTCGGCTCCATTTCCTGGATGCGCGGGCGCCCCAACCTGGTCGGCTACACCACGTCCAAGGCCGGCATCGCGGGCCTGTCGCGCACCCTGGCGCGCGAACTGGGTGAACAGAATATCCGCGTCAACGCCATCGCCCCGGGTGCCATCGCCACGGACCGCCAGGCCGCGCTGTGGCGCGATCCCGAGGAAGACCGGCGTTTCATCGAACTGCAATGCCTGAAATACCGGCTCGATGCGGGCCACGTGGCGCGCACGGCCCTGTTCCTCGCGGCCGACGATTCGGACGGCATCACAGGGCAGAACATCATCGTCGACGCGGGGCTGGCCCAAGTCTCGGTCGCCGGATAAGCAGCATCCCTCATTCAAGGAGAACCTCATGTTGAACCTGCAAGACGCAAGCCTGTTGAAACAGCAATGCCTGATCGATGGCGTCTGGTGCGACGCCGATGACGGCGCTACCATCGCCGTGACCAACCCGGCCACGGGCGCAGTGATCGCCACCGTGCCGCGCATGGGCGCGGCCGAGACGCGGCGCGCCATCGCCGCCTCGCATGCGGCCTTCCGGCTGTGGCGCAAGCAGACGGTGAAGGCGCGCGCCACGGTGCTGCGCGCCTGGCATGCGCTGATTTTGCAGCACGCCGACGACCTGGCGCTGATCCTCACCAGCGAGCAAGGCAAGTCGCTGGCGGAAGCCAAAGGCGAGATCGTCTCGAACGCGGCCTACCTGGAATGGTTTGCCGAGGAAGGCAAGCGCGCGTACGGCGACGTGATCGCCCCGCCGTCGAACGACAAGCGCATCGTCGTCATCAAGCAGCCGATCGGCGTGTGCGCGGCCATCACGCCGTGGAATTTCCCGAACGGCATGATCACGCGCAAGGCCGGCCCCGCCCTGGCGGCCGGCTGCGCCATGGTCTTGAAACCGGCGTCGCAAACGCCGCTGTCGGCCCTGGCCCTGGGCGAACTGGCGCTGCGCGCCGGCGTGCCGCCCGGCGTCTTCAATGTGGTGACGGGCGCGGCGCAAGCGATCGGCACGGAGCTGTGCCACAACGACCTGGTGCGCAAGATCACGTTTACGGGATCGACGGAAGTGGGCGCCTGGCTGTCGCGCGAAGCGGCCGGCACGATCAAGAAGCTGTCGCTGGAACTGGGCGGCAACGCGCCCTTCATCGTCTTCGACGATGCCGACATCGACGCGGCCGTCGAAGGCGTGCTGATGTCGAAATACCGCAACAGCGGCCAGACCTGCGTGTGCGCCAACCGCATCTACGTGCAGGACAGCATCTATGACGATTTCGCCACCCGCCTGGTGGCCAAGGTGGCCGAGCTGAAACTGGGCAATGGCCTGGACGCTGGCGTCACGCAAGGTCCGCTGATCGATGAAAACGCCGTGCGCAAGATCGAGCAGCACATCGCTGACGCGCTGTCCAAGGGCGGCAAGCTGGCCATCGGCGGCAAGCGCCACGCGCTGGGCGGCAGCTTTTTCGAGCCCAGCGTGGTGCTGGAAGCGAACAGCGACATGCTGGTCGCCACAGAGGAAACCTTCGCCCCGCTCGCTCCCCTGTTCCGCTTCGGCAGCGAAGACGAAGTCGTCGCCATGGCCAACGCCACGCAGTTCGGCCTGGCCGGCTATTTCTACAGCCGCGACCTGGGCAGGGTCTGGCGCGTGGCCGAAGAACTGGAAGTGGGCATGGTCGGCATCAACACGGGCATGATCGCCAATGAAATGGCGCCATTCGGCGGCGTCAAGCATTCGGGCATGGGCCGCGAAGGCTCGCATTACGGCATGGACGACTTCCTCGATATCAAATATTTGTGCATGGGAGGGATTTGATTATTTAATGTAGGCAAGGCAGGGATCAGCAACAATACACCTATAAAAACACAGGAGACAGGATCATGCAAACGACATTACGCAAGACCACATTGGCCGCGGCCATCACGGGCGCCCTTTTCTCGGCGTCATTTGTTAGCGCTAACGCGCGCGCCGACGAACTGAGCGACATGAAAGCCATGCTGGCCCAATTGCAGGACCGGGTAGCGCAGATGGAAGCGAAGGCGGCCCAGCCAGCACCTGCGGCGGCACCTGCCGCAGCCATGGCCGCAGCGCCAACGGCCGCCCCCGTGAAACCCGTCACCGGCTTCAACTGGAAGCTGTACGGCCGTGGCGACATCGGCTACACGGTTTCGCGCGGCAAGGATGCCAGCGGGCGCCAGTTGACGAACCACCGCCTGAACCAGGGCGAGATGGCCAGCCGCCTGGGCCTCACGGGCGCCTGGGTCTTCAGCGATGAATACAAGGCCATCTTCGGCGTCGAGACGGGTCTGAACCTGTTCAACGGCAATGCGGGCGGCGGCACGCAAAACAACACCACCTCGTCCGTGCTGTTCAACCGCGGTTCCACCGTCGGCTTTGCCTCGACCACCTGGGGCTCGATCGAAGGCGGCACCATGTACATGGCGCCGTTCTGGGTTTCGCTGGGGGCCGACCTGGCCTCGGCCCACAACTACGGCGCCAACGATTTCAGCGCCCTGTTCTCGCTCACGCGCCCCGAATCCCTGGGCCGCTACCTGAAAGACCCCGTGACGGGCAACGCCAGCAAGACGACTAGCCTGGCCGGCAACAACTCGGGCACGGCCCTGTTCTACGGCAATGCGCTGCGCTACCGCAGCCCCACCTGGAACAACGTCTCGGCCGAGGTATCGTATTCGGCCGGCCAGCAAGCGTCTTCCGCCACCGACCTGGAAAACGATGGCCGCAGCTGGGCCGCCAACGTGCTGTACAAAAAGGGCGATCTGTTCCTCGGCTATGCGCACATGGATTACCAGCAGAGCAACGACATCAGCACGGCCGGCACGCCGAACTTCATCAAGCGCAACCAGGTCACGGACATCGTCGGCGCGCGCTACAAGTGGAACGACTTTACTTTGGGTGGTTCCTACACCTCCTACCGCGTGTCGAACGCGGGCGGCTATGCGGCCGACGCCTTTGGCGTGTCGGGCGCGTACGACATCGGCAAGCACCGCATCGAAGGTAGCCTGGCGCACATCAGCTACGACGGCGCCAACGCCAGGGGCGCGTTCGGCGCGAACACGGGCGACGGCGTGGGCAAGCCGAAGTCGACGGCCTACTCGCTGGGCTACCTGTACAACTTCCAGCCTACCCTGTCGTTCTATGCGTATGCCACGCGCATCGCCAACAACAGCCACGCCAAGCTGGGCGTATTGCAGTTCCGGGGGGACAATAACTACTTCGGCTACAGCCCCGTCGAGCTGACCGCCGGCATGTTCCTCGTCTTTTAATTAGTACTTAATTGTTGATGCACCGCCGGCCCGCCCGCATGCCCCGCCATGCGGCGGCCGGTTTTCACAGGAGTTGATCGTCATGCAGTACACACTACACCAGGAAAATGACAGCGTCGCCCTGCGCTGCGCCGGCCGCTTGCTGCTGCGCCACAGCGCCGCTGCGCCATGCGTATTCGTCGGCCAGGGCCGCGAAAGCATGGAAATGTACCGTGGTAACTTCGAGATCGAGGATTACGTCGAGGAGCGCAATGCCCTGCGCGCGCTGGCCGTCACGCAGGATGGCGACGCCGCCACCCTGAGCTTTGCGCGCCATGCGGGCGACGCACCGCAACTGGTGCTGGCCGTGCAAGCGACGCCGCATGGCGTGCACCTGGTGGTGCAGTACGCGGCGCCGGGCTGGAACCGGCTGTGGCTGCGCCTGCCCGCGGAACAGGACGAGCATGTATGGGGCTGCGGCGAGCAGATGTCGTACTTCGACCTGCGCGGACGCCACTTCCCCCTGTGGACGTCGGAGCCGGGCGTGGGCCGCGACAAGTCGACGCATCTGACGTGGCAGGCGGACGTGACGTCCAAGTCGGGCGGCGACTACTACCACACGAATTATCCGCAACCGAGCTTCATCTCTTCGCAGCGCTATTGCCTGCATGCGGAAACGACGGCGTATGCGGACTTCGATTTCCGCCAGCCCGACTTCCATGAACTGCAGTTCTGGGCCATGCCAGAGCGCCTGGAATTCATGCTGGCCGAGACCTTCGCCGACCTGGTCGGCGTCGTCTCGCAGCGCTTCGGCCGCCAGCCGCAGCTGCCAGCCTGGCTGCAGAATGGCGCGATGCTGGGCCTGAAAGGCGGCGAAGAGCACGCGCGCACCATCCTGGCGCAGGCGCAGGAACACGGCTTGCCCGTCAGCGCCCTATGGTGCGAGGACTGGGTGGGCTTGCGCCAGACCTCGTTCGGCAAACGCTTGTTCTGGGACTGGCGCTGGCAGCCGCAGCGCTACCCTGACCTGAAGAACTGGATCGCCGACCTGGCCAGGCAGGAGATCCGCTTCCTCGGCTACGTCAATCCCTACCTGTGCAACGACGGCACCCTGTACCAGGAAGCGCTGCAGCAGGGCTTTTTGGCGACCGCCATCGATGGCGGCGCCTACCTGGTGGACTTCGGCGAATTCGATTGCGGCGTCGTCGACTTCACCAATCCGGCCGCCGCGCTGTGGTTCGAGGAACGCATCCTGCGCCAGGAAATGCTCGATTTCGGCCTGTCCGGCTGGATGGCCGATTTCGGCGAATACCTGCCGATCGACCTGCGCCTGCACAATCGCACCGACGCGCGCCTGATGCACAACGCGTGGCCGACCCTGTGGGCCGAAGTCAATGCGCGCGCCATCGAACGGGCCGGCAAGACGGGCGACGCCACCTTCTTCATGCGCGCCGGCTACACGGGCGTGCAGGCGCACTGCCCGCTGCTGTGGGCGGGCGACCAGTCGGTCGACTTCAGCCGCCACGACGGTTTGCAGACGGTGATCTGCGGCGCCCTGTCCTCGGGCATCCTGGGCAACGCCTACCACCACAGCGATATCGGCGGCTATACGAGCTTGTTCGGCAACCTGCGCACGGCCGAACTGTTCCAGCGCTGGACGGAGATGGCCGTATTCACATCGATGATGCGCACGCACGAAGGCAACCGTCCCGACGAAAACTTCCAGTTCTACCAGGATGAAGACGTGTTCCGCCACTTCGCCCGCATGACGCGACTGCACGTGGCGCTGGCGCCCACCATCCGCGCCCTGGCCGAAGAGGCCGTGGCGCGCGGCCTGCCGCTGCAGCGCCCACTGTTCCTGCACTATGAACACGACCGCGCCACCTACGCCATCCAGGACCAGTACCTGTTCGGCCCCGACCTGCTGGTGGCGCCCGTGCACGCGGCCGGCGCCGCGCGCTGGAGCGCCTACCTGCCGCAGGGCGACGCCTGGATCCACCTGTGGAGCGGCGCCGCGTTCGAAGGCGGCCAGCGCGTGGAAGTCGATGCGCCGCTGGGCCAGCCGCCCGTCTTCGTGCGGCGCGGCTGCGCGCAGCAGGACTTCTTCCTGTCGCTGGCGAAATGAGTCTGGCATGAGCGTGGCGTCGCACTTGCTGTTCCTGGCCTGCGTGGCGCTGGCCAGCGTCGCGCAGAACCTGACGGGTTTTGCGTTTGGCCTGATCCTGCTGGGCCTGACGGCCGTGCTGCACCTGGCCAGCCTGGGCGACGTCGCCAACGTGGTCAGCGTGCTGGTGCTGGTCAACGCGGCCATCACGTTTGGCCGCACGCGCCCGCAACTGGCCTGGCCCGTGTTCGGCCCCTCGCTGGCCGTCAGCCAGCTGGGCGTGGGCGCGGGCGTGGCCCTGCTGGGCTGGTTCAGCGCGCAGCAAGTAAGCGTGCTGCGCTTCCTGCTCGGCTGCGCCATCGTCATCTGCGCCTTCATGCTGGTGCTGCGCGCCAGCGCGCGGGCGCGGCAGTCAAGCCTGCCCGCGTTTCTGCTCTTCAGCGGCGTGTCTGGCGTGATGGGCGGCCTGTTCGCCAGCGCCGGCCCGCCCATGGTGTACCACCTGTACCGCCAGCCATGGCCGGCCGACATGATCCGCCATTCGCTGATCGTGCTGTTCGCCGCGAATGCCGTGCTGCGCCTGGTCCTCGTGCTGGCGCATGGCCAGTTCAGCATGACGGCCTTCTGGCTGACCCTCGAGGCCTTGCCGCTGGTGATGGGCCTGACGTGGCTGGCGCGCCGCCACCCTTCGCGCCTGCCCATCGAACACGTGCGCCGCGCCGTCTTCGTGTTGCTGCTGATCGCCGGCCTGGCCCTCGTGCTGCCGCCCGTGCTGTCGCTGCTCGCCTGAGACGGCACTTAATTTTCTTTTACCTTTACCAGACGAGTCTTCCATGTCCGCTTCCCGCTTTTCCTCCCTGCCCGCCGACTGCGACCTGCTGGTCGTCGGCGGCGGCATCAATGGCGCCGGCATCGCGCGCGACGCGGCCGGCCGCGGCTTGCGCGTGGTGCTGTGCGAACAGCACGACCTGGCGCAGCACACCTCGTCCGCCTCCACCAAGCTGATACACGGCGGCCTGCGCTACCTCGAATACTATGAATTCAAGCTGGTGCGCAAGGCGCTGCAGGAACGCGAAGTGCTGCTGCGCGCCGCGCCCCACATCATGTGGCCGATGCGCTTCGTCATGCCGCACGACGCCGCCCAGCGCCCCGCCTGGATGATACGCGCGGGCCTGTTCCTGTACGACCACCTGGCCAAGCGGGCCTTTTTGCCCGCCTCGCAAGGCATCGCGCTGGACAGGCACGCGGCAGGCGCGCCGCTGAAGGCCGGCTACCGCAAGGGCTTCGTGTACTCCGACGGCTGGGTCGACGATGCGCGCCTGGTGGTGCTCAATGCGCTCGATGCGCAGGAACACGGCGCGCACATCCTCACGCGCACGGCTTGCGTCGACGCGCGCCGCGATGGCGGCGACTGGCAAGCCACCTTGCAAGCCGAGGATGGCCAGCGCAAGACCCTGCGCGCGCGTGCCATCGTCAACGCGGCGGGTCCGTGGACGGCGCAATTCGCCGGTGCGGCCGGCGGCGGCAAGACGCAGGGGCTGCGGCTGATCAAAGGCAGCCACATCATCGTGCCGCGCCTGTTCGAGCATCCGCATGCCTACATCTTCCAGAACCCGGACCAGCGCATCATCTTCGCCATTCCCTACCAGGATGACTTCACCCTGATCGGCACCACGGACGAGGAATACAAGGGAGAAGTCAGCCAGGTCAAAATCAGCCAGATGGAAATCGATTACCTGTGCCAGGCGGCGAACCGCTATTTCAAGCGCGAGATCGGCCCCGCCGACGTCGTGTGGACGTATTCCGGCGTGCGCCCGCTGCTCGACGACAGCGCGCAGAACGCGTCGGCCATCACGCGCGACTACCTGCTGGAAGTGGCGCGCGGCAAGGCGGCGACGGGCGCGCCGCTGCTCAATATCTGGGGCGGCAAGATCACCACCTACCGCAAGCTGGCCGAGGAAGCATTGGGCTTGCTGGCGCCCCTGCTGGACAATACCGCCGCGGCGTGGACGGCCGAGGCGCCCCTGCCCGGCGGCGACCTGCAGCAGCCAAACCGGCTCGTGGACAGCCATGATTTCGACGGTTTCCTCGCCCACTTCCAGCGCGACCACGCCTGGCTACCGCCTGCGCTGGCGCGCCGCTATGCGCGCGCCTACGGCAGCCGCGCCACACGCCTGCTGACAGGCGCCACCTCGATGGCCGACCTGGGCGCGCAGCTGGCACCCGGCCTGTACGAAGCCGAAGCGTGCTATCTGATCGAGGTGGAATGGGCCAGGAGCAGCGATGACATCCTGTGGCGGCGCAGCAAGCTGGGGCTGCGCTGCGCGCCGGCCGACGTGGCGCGCGTGCAGCAGTGGCTGGCGGTCCATCTGGCGCAGGAGGTGGCGGCATGACGTATTTGCTGGCCCTCGACCAGGGCACCTCGAGTTCGCGCAGCATGGTGTTCGATGAAGCAGGCGCCATCGTCGCCGTGGCGCAGCGCGAGTTTCGCCAGCTGTTCCCGCAGCCGGGCTGGATCGAACACGACCCGATGGAAATCTGGCACAGCCAGATCGAGACTTGCCGCGAAGTGCTGGCCAAGACGGGCTTGCGGGCCGATGAGCTCGGTGCGCTGGGCATCACCAACCAGCGCGAAACGACGGTGGTATGGGACCGCGCCACGGGCGAACCCGTCTACAACGCCATCGTCTGGCAAGACCGCCGCACGGAAGCGTTGTGCGAAGACTTGCGCGCGCGCGGCCTGGCCGGCGCCATCCATGCCAAGACGGGCCTGGTGCTCGACCCGTATTTTTCCGGCACCAAGCTGCGCTGGATACTCGACGCCGTGCCCGGCGCCCGCGCGCGGGCCATGCGCGGCGAACTGGCCTTCGGCACCATCGATACGTGGCTGGCGTGGAAAATGACGGGCGGACGTCTGCACGTGAGCGACGTCACCAACGCCTCGCGCACCATGCTGTGGAACCTGCATGAAGGCTGCTGGGATGCGCAACTGCTCGACTGGCTGGGCATTCCCGCCAGCCTGCTGCCATCCGTCCACCCATCAAGCCACGTATATGGCGAAACGGATGCGGACGTACTGGGCAGCCCCGTCATCATCGGCGGCATCGCCGGCGACCAGCAGGCGGCGCTGTTCGGCCAGACCTGTTTCAAGCCGGGCATGGCCAAGAATACCTATGGCACGGGCTGCTTCCTGTTGCTGAATACCGGCGAACAGTGCGCGCAATCGCAGCATGGCCTGATCAGCACAGCCGCCTGCCAGGTGGGCGCGCAGCCGACATATGCGCTCGAAGGCAGCGTTTTCATCGGCGGCGCCGTGGTGCAATGGCTGCGCGACGGCCTCGGTGCCATCGGCCACGCGGGCGAAGCGGAAGGCCTGGCCGCCTCCGTGCCCGATTCGGGCGGCGTGGTCTTCGTACCGTCGTTTACGGGACTCGGCGCGCCATACTGGGTGCCGTCCGCCAAGGGCGCCATCCTGGGCCTGAGCCGCGGCAGCACGGTGGGCCACATCGCCCGCGCGGCATTGGAAGCCATCGCCTTCCAGAGCGCCGCCCTGCTGGGCGCCATGACGCGCGACGCGCAAGCGCCGATCACGGAACTGCGCGTGGACGGCGGCGCCTGCGCCAACAACCTGCTGCTGCAATTCCAGGCCGACTTGCTGGGCATCCCCGTCGTGCGCCCGCAAGTGATCGAAACGACGGCATTGGGCGCGGCCTACCTGGCGGGCCTGGCCATCGGCCTGTATCAAGGCACCGACGAACTGGCGTCGCACTGGCGCGCCGACAGGACGTTCTTGCCCACCATCGGCCGAGACCAGGCTGCCAGTCTGATGCAGCAGTGGGAAGTGGCCGTGCGGCGGTTTACCGGTACCGGGGAACATTGACAAACGTCGGGGCAAAAAAGGCTCTGTCATCGGCAAATAGGGGAAATGCCGGAATCTTCCCTTGCTTGTGCTGTCTGACTCTGCATACTCACCACGCAGGGAGCAGATCATGCAGCCAGCCGAATGGATCAGTTTTATCGCGCAGTTTGCGCAGTTGAACCGGCGCCAGCGGCAGGCAGGCATTGCCCTGCTGCGTGGCAACTCTCCACACGACGCGACCGTCGCGCTGCTGGAAAGTGTGGCCCAGCCGCGATTGGCCTGTCCCGCCTGCCACTCGGCGCACTTGCACCGGCATGGCCATGCGCACGGCCTGCAGCGCTACCGTTGCGTGCCGTGCGGCCGTACCTTCAATGCTTTGACGGGCACGCCGCTGGCCCGCTTGCGCCACAAGGCGCTGTGGCTCGATTATGCCGATTGCCTGCTCGACTCATCTTCGGTGCGCCAGGCTGCCAGCCAATTGGGTGTGCACCGCAACACCACGTTTCGCTGGCGTCACCGGTTTTTGTCGTTGGCAAAGACGGATCGGCCGCATGGCATCGCCGAGGCCGACGAGTTATATCTGCTGGAATCGGAAAAGGGATCGCGGCAGATGACGCGTCCGGCGCGCCGCCGGGGCTGCCATGCCCACAAACGCGGCATTTCCAATGAGCAGGTCTGCATCCTGGTGGCGCGTGACCGCACGGGCCAGACCCTGGACTTCATCACGGGCAAAGGGGCGCTGACCAAGGCGCAGTTGCGTCATTGCCTGTTACCTGTCATCGACAAGGACGTGCTGCTGGTCACCGATGGCCATGCCGCCTACCGGGCTTTTTCCCGGGAAGCGGGTATCAGCCACCAGGCCGTCAACTTGCGCGCCGGCATCCGCGTGCAGGGCGCCGCCCACGTGCAGAACGTCAATGCGTATCACAGCCGTTTGCGGCAATGGCTGGGTCCGTTTCACGGCGTGGCGACGCGCTACCTGCCAAATTATCTGGGGTGGCGCTGGATACTCGATGCCAGGCGCATCCGCTCGCCAGAAACGTTATTGAGAGCAACGCTGGGAGGATTCCCACATCTGACGGTGACATAGCCGCAAAAAAAAGCCCGCTGCGGGAGCGGGCTGAATCTAATTCCTGTGAGGAAGTAGAGGAGACAGATGCATCTTGACGCATTGCGGCATATCACGCCAATCATGTGTTGTGATGAGCAAGATAAGCCCCATCAATATCTTGGCGTGATGCCCTGGTTGCTTACTTGACGCTGCCAGCCGCTTCTTCGATCAGCTTGGCCACTTCCGCCGGATGCGAGCTCATCACCACGTGGGAAGCGCCGTCGATCACGACGGTTTTCTTCGCGTTGGCACGCTTGGCCATGAAGGCCAGCGCTTCTGCGGGAATATTCTTGTCTGCCTTGCCGTAGACAAACCAGGACGGGATACTCTTCCAGCCTGGCGCAGGCGAAGCTTCGTTCAGCGCCGCATCCGTGATCGGACGCTGGCCGACCGCCATCAGGCGCGCCT
The DNA here is from genome assembly GCF_036543145.1 of Janthinobacterium sp. LS2A. Lineage (NCBI taxonomy): Bacteria > Pseudomonadati > Pseudomonadota > Betaproteobacteria > Burkholderiales > Oxalobacteraceae > Janthinobacterium > Janthinobacterium sp. LS2A. Next base: position 282,176 of record NZ_JAZHPB010000001.1, on the reverse strand, counting down.
TGGCCGCCGGCAAATCGGCGGCGAACTGGTCGTGGAACTTGGCCTGCTCGATAAACAGGTCGTTACTGCCATCGGCCAGCGGTACGGGCTTGGCCAAGGCCGTACCCAAGGTGCCGCCCGGATATTTGCCCGACAGGCCAGCGGCCGTCTCGCCGGCATCGGGCGCAAAAGCCGCCACGTAGACCAGCGCCTTGACGTTGCCGCCTGCCTGGGCAGCCGCGCTGATCACCGAACCGCCGTAGGAGTGCCCCACCAGCACGACGGAGCCAGGCACGCTGTTGACGACGCGGGCCACGGAATCGGCGTCACTCTTGACGCTGCGCAGATGATTGGCCGCGCCGATGACGGTGTAGCCGTCTTTTGCCAGGATGGCGGCGACGCCGTCCCAGCTCGATGCATCGGCAAACGCGCCATGGACCAGGACGATGGTGGGCTTGACGGCGCCCGCCGCCGAAGCCGGGCTGGCAGGAACGACGCTGGCGAACAAGGTACCCACGACGGCGGCAATGGACAATGGCTTGATGAATGAGGTCATGATGATTCCCGATATTATTGGAGAGTGGTGACGAGCTGCGCGCATCGGCAGGCGAGTCGAAATACTAGCACTCAACAATGTCATTTTTGCAGCTTTTGCGGCGACCTGATCTTCTTGCAGGGGCAAGGCCTGGCCCTATGATCTGGCGGCGGGCCGCTGGTGTTGCCGGCGGTGGACAGCGGCGATGGGGACGCGCAAAAAAAAGCCCGCTGCGGGAGCGGGCTGAATCTATTTCCTTGGAGGAGATAGAGGAGACAGAGGAATGATGCCGCGTCGCAGCATATAAAACCACTTTATATTCGTGATGTCAGAAATACGCGATAGTGATATTAGGGGCAACGAAGCATTCCACACGGCAACTTTTATGCTGCCGCTTCCGTTTTCCCGTCGCCGGAACGCAACATATTCTTGATGCCCCGCAGCGCCTGCCGCACGCGCGCCTCGTTTTCGATCAGGGCGAAGCGCACGTATTCATCGCCATATTCGCCGAAACCGATGCCGGGCGACACACTGACCTTGGCTTTTTGCAGCAGCAGCTTGGCAAATTCCAGCGAGCCCAGGTGGCGGTAGGCTTCCGGGATATGCGCCCAGATGTACATCGACGCCTTCGGTTTTTCCACCATCCAGTCCGCTTCATGCAAGCCTTTCACCAGCACGTCGCGGCGGCGCTGGTATTGCGCGCAGATGTCCGTCACGCAGCTTTGGTCGCCTTCCAGCGCGGCAATGGCCGCCACTTGCACGGGCGTGAAACTGCCGTAGTCGTGGTAACTCTTGATGCGCGCCAGGGCCGCCACCAGTTCCGCATTGCCCACCATGAAACCGATGCGCCAGCCCGCCATGTTGTAGCTTTTCGACATGGTGAAAAACTCGACGGCCACGTCGCGCGCACCGGGCACTTGCATGATGGACGGCGCCTTCCAGCCATCAAAAGTGATGTCGGCATACGCCAGGTCATGCACCACCAGAATATTGTGCTGCTTCGCCAGCGCGACGACTCTTTCAAAAAATTCCAGCTCCACGCATTGCGCCGTGGGGTTGGATGGAAAACCCAGCACCATCATCTTCGGTTTCGGGTAGCTTTCGCGGATCGCCCGCTCCAGTTCGGCAAAGAAATCCACGCCCGGGCCCATGCGCACGGAGCGGATATCGGCGCCCGCGATCACGGCGCCCCAGATGTGGATCGGGTAGCTGGGGTTCGGCACCAGCACCGTGTCGCCACGGTCGAGTGTCGCCAGCATCAAGTGGGCCAGGCCCTCTTTCGAGCCGATGGTGACGATGGCTTCGCTGTCCGGGTCGATGTCGACCTCATAGCGCTTCTTGTACCAGTGTGCAATGGCGCGGCGCAAGCGGGGGATGCCTTTTGACGCGGAATAGCCGTGCGTGTCTGGGCGTTTCACCGTCTCGACCAGCTTGTCCACGATGTGGGCCGGCGTGGCGCCATCGGGATTGCCCATCGACATGTCGATGATGTCCTCGCCACGGCGGCGCGCGGCCATCTTGAGTTCGGCGGTGATATTGAAAACGTAGGGGGGAAGGCGATTGATGCGCGAAAAGCTGCGCGGAGCTTGGCTGTCGGTCATGGTATCTCTATACGTAAGCGCCCGGATCCGTCCGAGCGACGTTGGCACAATGCGTGTGCCTGCAACGATACTAACCCGGCTTCGCAAGAACTGGCAAGTGTGTAGTCAAGCCGTTACAATGCAGGCTGATCGAAAATGAGCGCACCGGTTGGTAACCCGGTAAGTGCCCGGCACAGTCCGGCATGCTCCCGCCCACGCGGACCCACGGCGCTGACCCTTGGCTGTACCACCAGCCGGGGAGGTGTTCTGGTTCGTGCATTTTTCCCGCCGCGCCATCCCTCCCCTGTTTTTTACTTTAGGAATTAGACGGATGGCAACACACGACACCGCAGTAACTGGCATGACCCTGGACCGCGCCGGCATCGAGCAACAGCTGGCCTTGCCGGTACGCCACTTCATCGATTGCGTGTTCGACGGCGAAGACCTGTCGCGCCTCGATTTGCAAGGCTGCACTTTCGAGCGCTGCACCTTTGCCGACACCAGCTTGTTCGCCAGCAAGCTGGCACGCAGCACCTGGCGCCGCTGCCGCGCCGGCAGCGCCGATTTCGAATCCGTCGACGCCGTCGACGCCAGTTTCGAAGGCTGCGACCTGAACAACACGAAATGGCGGCGCGCCAAGCTGGCCTCGGCCACCTATCGCGGCTGCAAGCTGACGGGCGCGTCTTTCGAGGAAGTGGCCCACCTGGGTCTCACCTTCGAAGACAGCCTGCTGGTGGGCGCCGACTTGCGCGGCTTCTCGTTCCGCAAGGCGATCTTAAAACAGCTGGATTTTTCCGATGCCTACCTGGCCGGCTGCGACTTTCGCGAAGCCGTCTTCGAAGGCGGCAGCCTGCGCAATGCCACCATCAAACTGGCGAAGTTCCAGGGCGCGGACTTGCGCGGCGCCGATATCGACGGTTTCAAATTGAGCGAAGCGGCGCTGCTGAAAGGCGCCGTCATCACGCATGCGCAGGCGGCGAACTTCATGCGCGCGCTCGATCTGGTGGTGATTTGATCTGAACAGGCAAAAAAAAGCCCGCTACGGAAGCGGGCTGAATCTATTTCCTTGGAGGAGATAGAGGAGACAAGTGCATCTTGCGGCATTGCGGCATATCACGCCACTTTATCTTTATGATGATAGAAATACTCATCAGTGATAATGAGGCCCCATCAGGGTTTCAAGCCGTGCGGCGCGTGGCCTGCGGTAAAAATTCGCCCAGCCACACCAGCAAGGCCAGGCCTGGAAACGCCATGCCAGTCAGCAAGGTTGCCTGCCAGCCGTAGCTTGCATATACCCAGGCGCCGATGGCCGAGCCCGCCGCGCCACCGGCGAAGAACAGCGCGAAATACAGGCCGTTCAGGCGGCCCCGCACTTCCGCACCCAGGCTGAAGATGGCGCGCTGACCCAGCACCAGATTGGCCGCCACGCCCATGTCGAGCACGATGGAAGCGACCACCAGCAGCCCCAGCGCTACATGTTTCGATTCAGGCGCAAACATCGGCAAGGCAAACGCGACGATGCCCAGCGCCAGCGCAACGGCCGTGGCCGGCAAGGTGTGGCCCGCATCGGCCAGGCGGCCGGCGATGGGCGAAGCGACGGCGCCAGCCATGCCCACCAGGGCAAAGATGGCGATGCCCGTTTGCGACAGGCCGAACGCGGGGCTGGACAGCACCAGCGGCGTGACGGTCCAGAACAGGCTGAAAGCGCCAAACAGGCCCGCGTGATAGGCGGCGCGGCGGCGCAGCACGGGCGTGCCCAGCAGCAGATGCCATAGCGAAGCCATCAGGGCGGGATATTTCATGCTCGACACGGGCTGGCGCACGGGCAAGGCGCGGCGCAGGACTAGCGCCAGCAGTACCATCAGCACGGCGGCACCGCCAAACACCACGTGCCAGCTCGCGTGCGCAGCCACCAGCGAGGCCACGGGGCGGGCCAACATGATGCCCAGCAATAAGCCGCTGACCACCTTGCCCACCGTCTGGCCGCGCGTCGCTTCCTGCGACAGGTGGGCGGCAAACGGCACGATCACTTGCGCCGCCACGGAACCGAGCCCGATGGCCAGCGCGGCGGCCAGGAACACGATGGCGCCCGTCGAGAGAGCCGCCGCCACGAGAGCCGTGGCCGTCACCAGCAAGGCGGTGACGATCAGGCGGCGGTTTTCCAGCAAGTCACCCAAAGGCACGACAAACAGCAGGCCCAGGGTATAGCCGACTTGCGTCAGGGTGACGATGAGACCGGCGGCCTTGGCCGACAGGCCCGTCGAGGCGCTGATGGGCCCGACGAGGGTTTGCGCGTAGTACAGATTGGCCACGATCAGGCCGGAAGCGATGGCCAGCAGCAGCACCATGGCGGGTGAAATGTCGTGGGGAGCAGACGGTGAGGCCTTGTTCATGTTGTTTCCTCGGTTCGGTAGAGATGTTGCCATTCTAGGCAAAACTGTGGCAAAGATAATTAGGGCATAATCTACTCATACTTTTCACATAAGATGAACAATCAAACGGAAACTATCCCATGGACAAGATCAAGGCCATGCAAACCTTCGTGCGCATCGTCGAGGCCAACAGTTTTTCCAAGGCGGCCGAAACATTGAATTTACCGCGCGCCGCGCTGACGGCCACCCTGCAAAAGCTGGAAGCCTATCTGGGCACGCAATTGCTGCAGCGAACCACGCGCCGCCTGTCGCTGACACCGGAAGGGGCCGAGTACTTTCGCCACTGCATCGACATCCTGAAAGCCGTCGATACGGCGGAACTGGCGTTTCGTGGTCCCGACGCGAAAAAACCGCGCGGCTTGCTGCGTATCAACCTGCCCAATACCGTGGGCCGGCGCCTGATCATTCCCCATATCGCGCAATTCCATGCCGCGTATCCCGACGTGCAATTGCAGCTGAGCCTGACGGACCGCCTGGTTGACCTGACGCAGGAAGGCATCGATTGCGCCTTGCGCGTGGGCACCTTGCAAGATTCCGCCTTCATCGGCAAGCAGGTCGGCCTGATGCGCTTCGCCACGTGCGCCGCGCCCGCCTACCTGGCGCGGCACGGCACGCCGCACACCCTGGCCGACCTGGCAGAGCACCGGGGCATCATGCATTATTCGGGCCGCACGGGACGCGCCTTCGACTGGGATTTCCAACAAGGCAAGGAAGTGGTGCGCGTGCAGATGGCCGGCCCCATCGCCGTCAACGACGCGGATGCGAGCGTCGATTGCGCACTGCAAGGGCTGGGTGTGGCGCAGGCGGCCATGTACCAGGTGCGCCAGCACCTCGACAGCGGCGCGCTGGTGGCCGTGCTGCCCGACTGCCCGCCGACGCCGATGCCGATGTCACTGCTGACGCCGCAAGGCCGCCTGGCCACGCCCAAGCTGCAGGCGTTCGCCGGCTGGATCACGGCCCTGCTGGCCGCCCACCCCGACGTACAACTGCCCACGCACAAAATCTGAGACAAAAAAAAGCCCGCTACAAGGAGCGGGCTGAATCTATTTTCTTGGAGGAGAATAGAGGAGACAAGTGAATTATGCTGCATCGCGGCATATCAAACCAATTGATTGTTAGAATGATAGAAATACGCGAAACAGATAACTCTCCCCTCCCCTTGCTCCACGCTCCTTACTTCGCTGTCGCCGCCACCGGCGTCGCCTTCACATCCGCGGCGTACGGCAAGACCTTGGACGCCAGACGGGTGTCGGCCTTGATCAGCGCCACTTCGTCGGCCAGGATGCGCGCCGCTTCGTTCAGCAGCACGTCCTTGGCACTCTTGGCGGCCGTTTCGGCATCCAGCTCGGCACTCAGCGCACGTTCGTCGCCCTGCAGGCCATCGTCGGTGCGCAAGGCGCCCTTCACGGCCGCGATCTGCTTGGCCGTCTTGTTAGCCGCTTTCGCGCCCTTCAGCACGTCCTTCGGATCGGGAATTACCACGAGGTCGTCGGCAGGATTCGAAATCTGCGCGATCAGGCGTTTTTCACGGGCCTTGGCGCGCGCTTCCTGGGCATCGCGCTCCTTGCGGCGCACGGTTTCATTGAGCGAAATCTGGTTTTCCTTGCGCTGCTTGACGACGAGGGCGATGTCATCGAGCAAGTACTGGAAATCCTTATCCTTGGCCACGCGCGCTTCATGCTTCTTGTCCAGCAGCGGCACGATATCCTTCAGGTCGCCCGTCGGCATGTACGGCGCCGGCTTGATGGCCACCCATGGCAGGGCATTGTCATAGCTCGATTCGCCGAAGTTTTCCGTGTCCGACATGGCTGGCAGCTTGATGTCGGGGGTGACGCCGCGCAACTGCGTGGTGCCGCCGTTGATGCGGAAGAATTGGGCGATGGTCATTTTCAGCTCGCCGAAACGGGCTTTCTCGCTGCCGCCGAAGCGGTCGAGGTTGAACAAGGTCTGTACCGTACCCTTGCCGAAGCTGCCTTCGCCGATGATGACGCCACGGCCGTAATCCTGCACGGCGGCGGCGAAAATTTCAGACGCCGAGGCCGAGCCGCGGTTGATCAGCACGCCCATCGGGCCATCCCAGGCCAGGCCGGTATTGGTGTCGCTTTCCACGTCGACCTTGCCTTCGGCATTGCGTTGCATCACGACAGGGCCCTTGTCGATGAACAGGCCCGTCAGTTCGACGGCTTCGTTCAGCGAACCGCCGCCATTGTTGCGCAAGTCGATGAGGACGTTGTCCACCTTGTCCTTCTTCAACTCGGCCAGCAAACGGCTGACGTCGCGCGTGGCGCTCTTGAAATCCTTGTCGCCACGGCGGCGCGCTTCGAAGTCCTGGTAGAAGGTCGGCAGCGCAATGACGCCGATACGGCGCTTGACGCCGTTGTCGCGCACTTCGATGATCGATTTCTTCGCCGCCTGCTCTTCCATGCTGATTTTCTTGCGCACCAGCGGCACGATCACGTGCTTGGCGTCGGGGCCGGCGTCGGCCGGCAGGATGTCGAGGCGCACGACGGAATCCTTGGCGCCGCGGATTAATTGGACCACGTCATCGATGCGCATGCCCAGCACTTCGGTGATGGGGCCGCTTTCGCCCTGCCCCACGCCGACGATGCGGTCGCCGACTTTCAGCTTGCCCGACAAGCCGGCCGGGCTGCCAGGCACGACTTCGCGCACGACCGTGTATTCGTCGCGCGTCTGCAGCACGGCGCCGATGCCTTCGAGCGACAGCCGCATGGCGATGTCGAAGTTATCGGAAGCGCGCGGACCCAGGTAATTGGTATGCGGTTCGATCGACATGGCGTAGGCGTTCATGAAAATCTGGAACACGTCTTCGCTGTTGAGCTTGCGCGCACGGGTCGTGTAGCTTTCATAGCGCTTGTCCAGCGTTTCACGGATGGCCTTGTCTTCCTTGCCTGCCAGCTTCAAACGCAGCCAGTCGTTCTTGACGCGTTTGCGCCACAGGTCGCGCACTTCCTCGTCATTCTTCGGCCAGGCGGCTTTTTCGCGGTCGATCTGGTAGCTCTCGTCGGCGGCAAAGTCGAACTTGGTTTTCAGCAATTCACGCGCATACGCCATGCGCTCGTCGAAACGCTGCTGGTACAAGTTATAGATAGCAAACGGCGACGTCAGGTCTTCATTGATGATGGCGTCGTCGAGCTTGGTGCGCAGCGGGGCGAAACGGTCGATATCGGCCTGCACGAAAAACAGTTTTTCCGCGTCCAGGGACTTGAAATAGCGGTCGAAGATTTTCTCCGACATGGCGTCGTCGAGCGGCATGGCCTTGTAATGGACGCGCGTCAATACGCGCGATGCCCACAAGGCGGCCTGCGTTTGCTGGGCCAGCGGCTTCATGGGTAGCGGAGGAGCGGCGCTCTTGTCCGTCTGGGCTGCGCCAGCGTTGGCTGACAGGGCAAGCACCAGGGTGACCAGCATCATTTGCTTCTTCATCGGCTTCTCCGAAAATTAGTTGAATCAATTCCAGGCGGCGCAGCTATTCATGCGCCAGCCAGCAAGACAGTAAGGGGAATACACGACTGGTCTGCATATTATTCTACAGGATACGGCCTGGCAGTCTCCCAAGGAATATCAGTTTCTTCCCGGAAGCTTAAACGCGGATTAAGGATGGCGTCTCATTCATTACAAAGTGAAACATTCGTGACAAAAATTGCATCACCACTCAGCGGCGAAGAGCAAAACGCTTCATTGGAATCAAAAAAAGTCAATGGACTGTTTTTGCGATCCTTGACGTGGATGATGTTTTTACGCGAAAAATTAATTCCTGCGGGAAACACTTAGTAACAAAACGCAAGCAACATGCTATCATCGCGCCCTGAAATCGAGCTTGCCCGTGCGCGGCTCCCACAGCCGGCGCGCCTCCGTTTCAGCAGTATCCCCACCAGATCCCCTCCCCGCGTGTCATGTCATGACCAGGAATGGCCGAGCTGATTACCCTTTGCCAGACTCAAACTATGCCTACAATTTCGTTCTCCCCCCGCCACTGGAGTGTCGGCGGCAAGATTACCGTGTTCACGTTTGCCCTCGTCAGCCTGATCCTCGCCAGCCTGACGACCTTGATCAGCATCCGCACCTCGACTGCCCTGGAACAGCGCGCCGAAGCGGCCGTCACCAGCGAACTCAATAGCGTCATGACGACCACGCAAGTATTCCATACGGCCATGGTCAACGAGGCGGCCAGCTTTGCCCGCCTGTTCGCGGCCGAATTTCCCGGCCCGTTCACGGTCGACGCGGGCGCCATGGTGGCCGTCGCTGGCAAGGCCACGCCCGCGCTGGCCAACGGCGGCAAGGTGCTCAACCTCGACACGGCCCTGGTCGACCGCTACACGGCCCAGACAGGCGTGATCGCCACCATTTTTGCCGCCAATGGCGATGAATTCGTGCGCATCAGCACCTCGCTGAAAAAGCAGGATGGCGAACGGGCCGTCGGCACCCAGCTCGACCACAACCACCCCAGCTATGCACCGCTGCGCGCGGGCCAGCGCTTTGTCGGCATGGCCACCTTGTTCGGCAAGCAATACATCACGCAATACGATCCCGTGCGCGATGCGGGCGGCAAGGTGGTGGGCGTGCTGTTCATCGGCCTCGATATCAGCAAGAATCTGGCCATGCTGAAAGAGAAGATTCGCCAGGTCAAGATCGGCCAGACGGGCTACATCTATATCGTCGACACGGCCCCCGGCGCCAACTACGGCCACCTGGTGCTGCACCCGAACAGCGAAGGCAAGAGCGCGCTCGACTTCAAGGCCAGCGACGGGCGCCTGTTCATCCAGGACATGCTGGCGCAAAAAGACGGCGCCATGCGCTACACGTGGACGGCGCCCGGCGAAACGGCTGCCAGCGCGCGCGAAAAGCAGCTGTACTACCGTCAATTCAAGGATTGGCAATGGATCATCGCGGGCGGCACCTTCACGGACGAGATCACGGCGGAAGCGCGCCAGATGCGCAACCAGCTGGCCGTTTCCGGCTTCATCGCCCTGCTCGTCTTCGCCCTGCTGCTGTACTGGCTCGTGCGCACCCTCGTGTCGCGCCCGCTGGCCGCCGCCGAAACGGCCGCCGCGCAAATCGCCGCCGGCGACCTGACGGTGCACCTCGATACGACCAGCCTGGATGAAATCGGCCGCCTGCTGCTGGCCATGAACCGCATCAGCGACAACCTGTCGCAAGTGGTCGGCAACGTGCGCGGCAGCGCCGGGCAAATCGCCACGGCGTCCGGTGAAATCGCCAGCGGCAATCTGGATCTGTCGAGCCGCACGGAGCAGCAAGCCAGTTCGCTGGAAGAAACGGCCGCCTCGATGGAGGAACTGAGCTCCACCGTGCGCCAGAACGTCGATCACGCGCAGCAGGCAAGCAGGCTGGCGCACGACTCGTCCAGCCTGGCTGCAACAGGCGGCGCGGCCGTGGCGCAGGTGGCCAGCACCATGGACGCCATCCGCAGCTCGTCAAGCAAGATCGCCGACATCATCGGCGTCATCGACGGCATCGCCTTCCAGACGAATATCCTGGCCTTGAACGCGGCCGTGGAAGCGGCCAGGGCCGGCGAGCAGGGACGCGGCTTTGCCGTCGTCGCCACCGAGGTGCGCACTCTGGCGCAGCGCTCGACGGCAGCGGCGAAAGACATCAAGGACCTGATCCAGGCGTCGGCCAGCACGGTGGACCTGGGCCACGCCCAAGTGAGCCAGGCCAGCGCCACCATGGACACCGTCGTGGCCAGCGTGCAGCAAGTGAGCACCATCATGGCCGAAATCGCGCAGGCCAGCGAAGAGCAGCGCAGCGGCATCGAGCAAGTCAACCAGGCCATCGCCCAGATGGACCAGGTGACCCAGCAGAACGCGGCCCTCGTGGAAGAAGCGGCCGCGGCCGCCGACGCCTTGCAGGAGCAGGCGCAGGAGCTGAACCAGGTGGTGAGCGTGTTCAAGCTGTAAGTGCAATCCGGGTGCTAAGATGGGGAAGAATCCACCTCCCTAGGAGAGACCATGCACGACGACTATGTTTTGATTGCCCGGCTGATGATCCCCACGGATGCGCACGTCATCCGCGGCTGCCTGGCAGCGGCCGGCATCGACGTACTGCTGACGGACGACCAGCACATGCAGGCCGACATGCTGCTGGCGGCCGCCATCGGCGGCGCCCGCGTGATGGTGCGCGAACACGACGTGGCGCGCGCCAATGACATCCTGGCAGCCTTCGAGCGGGGCGACCTGGCGCTGTCGGATGATGCCGATGTAGGCGCGCCCGTCGCCGACTAAGAACACCTATCAAAACCTACTGCGCGTCGTAATTTGCGGTCTGCGATGCTCACTGTACCTTCGTACAGTTGCGCTTCTCAACCACAACTTCCTTCCGCTCGCTACGGTTTTGCTAGGCGTTGTAAATCAGGCATAGAAACAGCGCCCGCACGCCTGGCGGTAACTCTCGTTGCCGCCTATGCTGATCTGCTCGCCTTCCTTGATGCGGCGGCCCTGCTCATCCACGCGGATGTTCATCGTGGCCTTCTTGCCGCAAGTACAAATATTCTTCAATTCCTCGATATCGTCGGCCAGCGCCAGCAGATAGGCCGAGCCGGGGAACGGTTCGCCCTTGAAATCCGTGCGCAAGCCGTAGCAGATGACGGGCACGCCCTTCACTTGCGCCAGCTGGTGCAGCTGCTGCACCTGGGCCGTGCTGAGAAATTGCGCCTCATCCACCAGCAAACAGGCGACCTGGGGAATATCGTCGAGGAAATTCGTGTCGGCATGGAAGATATCGACCTGGCGCTGCGGGCCCAGGCGCGAGGTGACCCGGCCCACGCCGTAGCGGCTGTCGATGGCGGCCGTGTACAGGCGCACCTGCTGGCCCTGCTCTTCATAGTTGTGCGCGACCTGCAACAAGGCCGTCGACTTGCCCGCGTTCATCGCGGAATACCGGAAATAAAGTTTTGCCACTGCCGCCTGCCCTGTCTGTCTGATTATTCTGGATACTGTTCAGCATCTTTTCGAGGCGTGATTATAAATCGCAATGGCGCGCTTGCGGCAGCTTAATAGTCGCGCCATTGGCGCGGCAAGCGGGCAAAAAACGGCGCATACTCGCATCGCGAACCTTGCCGCCGATATGCGAAGCGCGCATATGCAAGCATATAAACATTCGTTCGCCGCACTCGTCCGCCCGCCTACACTGCGCGGCACGGAAGGCGGCTCGGGACACAATCCGGAGCCGTTGTTTCTCTGACAGGAGCCACCATGAATGATCGAATGCCATCCCCATCCCAGCCGCCAGCGCTATACAAGCTGATCGGCAATACCCCGCTGGTCGAAGTGACCAGGCTCGACACGGGCCTGTGCCAGCTGTTCCTGAAACTGGAATCGCAAAACCCCGGCGGTTCCATCAAGGACCGCATCGGACTGTCCATCATCGAGGCGGCCGAAGCGGACGGCCGCTTGCAGCCGGGCGGCGCCATCGTCGAGGCGACGGCCGGCAACACGGGCATCGGCCTGGCGCTGGTGGGCCGCATCAAGGGCTACCGCGTGATTCTCGTCGTACCCGACAAGATGTCGACGGAAAAAGTGCTGCACCTGAAAGCCCTGGGCGCGGAAGTGCACACCACGCGCTCGGACGTGGGCAAGGGCCATCCCGAGTACTACCAGGATTACGCGGCGCGCCTGGCGCGCGAACTGCCGGGCGCCTTCTTCGCCGACCAGTTCAACAATCCCGCCAATCCGCTGGCCCACGAAACGACGACGGCGCCCGAAATCTGGGAGCAAAGCGGCCATGACGTCGACGCCATCGTCGTCGGCGTCGGTTCGTCCGGCACCCTGACGGGACTGACCCGCTACTTCCGCAAGGCGCAGCCCAAGCTGGAATTCGTGCTGGCCGATCCGCAAGGCTCCATCCTCACCGAATACATCGACACGGGCAAAGTGGCCGACACGAGCGGCTCGTGGGCCGTCGAAGGCATCGGCGAAGATTTCATCCCGGCTATCGCCGACATGGACAGCGTGACGAAGGCCTACACCATCACGGACCAGGAAAGCTTTGATTCCGCGCGCGCCCTGCTGCGCGCCGAAGGCATTTTAGGTGGCTCGTCCACCGGCACGCTGCTGGCCGCCGCCCTCAAATACTGCCGCGAGCAGACGACGCCGAAGCGCGTCGTCACCTTTGTCTGCGACACGGGGACGCGCTACCTGTCGAAGGTCTACAACGATGGCTGGATGCGCGACCAGGGCTTGCTGCAGCGCGCCGTGTCCGGCGACTTGCGCGACCTGATCGGACGCCGCTACGACGAGGGCGACGTCGTCAGCGTGGCCCCGGGCGACACCCTGCTCACGGCCTTCAACCGCATGCGCGCCAGCGACCTGGCGCAGCTGCCCGTCATCGACGGCGGAAAACTGGCCGGCATCATCGACGAATCGGACTTGCTGCTGCACGTCTCCGGCGACGCCGCCCATTTCGCCTCGCTGGTGGGCGCCACCATGACGACTCAAATCGAAACCCTGGCGCCGTCAAGCGGCTTGCCCGCCCTGCGCGCCACCCTGGACCGGGGCTTGACGGCCGTCGTTGCCGACGATGCCGCCTTCTATGGCCTGATCACCCGCTTCGACCTTCTCAACCACTTACGCAGGACACTATCTTGAGCCAGGAAACCACCCGCAAGAGCCGCCTCGCCACGCGCGTCATCCACGCCGGCCAGTCGCCCGACCCGTCGACGGGCGCCATCATGCCGCCCATTTACGCCACCTCCACCTTCGTACAGGACAGCCCCGGCGTGCACAAGGGCCTCGACTATGGCCGCTCGCACAATCCCACGCGCTGGGCGCTCGAGCGCTGCGTGGCCGACCTGGAAGGCGGCAGCGCCGCGTTCGCGTTCGCCTCGGGCCTGGCCGCCATTTCGTCCGTGCTGGAATTGCTCGATGCAGGCAGCCATATCGTCGCCGGCGACGATATGTACGGCGGCACCTACCGTTTATTCGAGCGCGTGCGCCGCCGCTCGGCCGGTCACGAATTTAACTATGCCGACCTGACCAATCCCGAGAATCTGCTGGCCGCGCTGCGCCCGGATACGAAGATGGTGTGGGTGGAAACGCCGACGAATCCCATGCTGAAACTGGCCGACTTGCGGGCGATCGCCGACATCTGCCGCGCACGGGGCATCATCGCCGTGGCCGACAACACGTTTGCCAGCCCGCTGGTGCAGCGCCCTTTGGAACACGGCTTCGACATCGTCGTCCATTCGACCACCAAGTATTTGAACGGCCACTCGGACATCATCGGCGGCATCGCCATCGTCGGCGCGGAAGAACGCCAGGCGGATTGGCGCGAACAGCTGGGCTTTTTGCAAAACTCGGTGGGCGCGATTGCCGGCCCGTTCGACAGTTTTTTAGCGTTGCGCGGCGTGAAAACCCTGGCTATCCGCATGCAGCGCCATTGCGAAAGCGCCCTGGCCCTGGCGCAGTGGCTGGAACAGCAGAAGGAAGTGCGCAAAGTGTTTTATCCGGGGCTGGCCTCGCACCCGCAGCACGCGCTGGCGCAGCGCCAGATGGACGGTTTCGGCGGCATCATCTCGATCGACCTGGACACGGATTTGGCCGGTGCGCGGCGCTTCCTCGAGCGCTGCGAGGTATTCGCCCTGGCCGAAAGCCTGGGCGGCGTGGAAAGCCTGATCGAGCACCCCGCCCTGATGACGCATGCCAGCATCCCGGCCGAACAACGGGCAAGGCTGGGCATCGGCGATGGCTTGATCCGGCTGTCGGTGGGGATCGAGGATATCGAGGATTTGCGGCATGATCTGCGCACGGCGCTGGATGCGATTTGAGGGGGTGATTGTCGGATTACGCTGCGCTAATCCGACCTACGGCTACGAACTTGATGCGTTTTAATGCGGTGCTTGTCGGATTACGCTGCGCTAATCCGACCTACGAACTTGATGCGATTTAATGCGGCGATTGTCGGATTACGCTACGCTAATCCGACCTACAGTATGCCGTGGCAGGTAGGTCGGATTAGCCCGCGAGGGCGTAATCCGACACCTCACCAACTTCACTCCCCCGGCCGGTACCTGCGCTCCAGGTGCTTCGCCACGTCTTCGGGATAAAACAGCACCTCCTTGAATTCGCCCCGCGCATACATGGCCGCCTGGTCCTTGAAATGCGGCGATGTCGGGTCGCCGCTCTGGCCACCGGCAAGGATGCTTTTCGCCTTGATGCGCGGGCCGAATTCCACGGCCGCGACAAAGCTGTTGCCACGCTCGCCGTAAATCCTGCGCGTGGTGCTCTTGCTGCTCTGTCCATACGCGGCCAGCGCACCCCAGTTGCCCGACGCGTAAGGCACAGGCAAGCTCGGTTGCGCATCGTCGAAGGGCTGCACCACGTCGCCCGTCAGGCGCTGGAAGCGGTTGATTTCGCCCCATGGCGTTTGCCAGTTGCCGAAATCGCGCTGCAGTTTATCGGCCGCCGTCGCCATGGCAGCCAGCCGTTGCGCCGCCGTGACCTTCTCCGTCGCCAGAAAATCGACCACGGGTACGCCCTGCTCGCGCGCCTGTTTCCCTGCCAGCTCGGCCAGCTCCTGGCCCCAGAAAACGGCCAGCGAGGTGGCGGTGGACGTCAGCGAATAGCGCCAGTCCCAGGCGCGAAGCAAGGCCACCTTGTCGGCCAGCGCCAGCTGTTGCGCGTCACCGGCCGGCAACGCATCGTACGCCGCGAACAGCGGCGGCAGCAGCGCTTCGAACGCCGTCAGTTCGCTGTCGTACGAGGCGGCGATCAGGCTGTCGAGGGTAAAACCTGTTTTATTCTGGAAAACCTTGACGGCATGCAGGCCGCGCGCGTTTTCGCCATACACGGACATGTAGGCGGGATAATCCTGCTGGCGCGGGCTGTTGGCGCCGGCCGCCGAATACGGCCAGTTGTTCGTGTTCTGTATCCAGCCATTCTTCGGGTTGAACAGGGTGATGGTTTGCGCCACCGTGTGCAGCCCTTTCCATTCCGTGGCCAGGTCGCTGCCGTCGATGGGCTGCTTCCAGTTGAAGCGCGGGTCGCGCACGGGGATGAAATTGCCATGAAAGTAGGCGATATTGCCATCCGCATCCGCGTACACGGTATTGTTCGACGAATTCGTGCGCAATTCCATGGTCTGGTAGAACGCGGCGTAATCGCGCGCCTTGGTGCGCGTGTACGACTGCGTCAGCGCCTTCAACGGTTCGTTCATCAGGCGCACGGCCACCCATTTACCATCCAGCGCGCGCACGATGGGGCCGTGATGGCTGTAGTAGACGGTGATGGTTTTCGAGCCCATGCCGCCGTTCGCCAGTTTATATGGCAAGGTAATCGGCACGGATTTCAAGGCGCGCAGGCCGCCGTCATAGCGGTAGAACCAGGCGCCATCCTTGTCGACGATGCTTTCCAGGTATTCGTCGATGACGTCGCCGCCACCCGAGGTATGCATCCAGCCGAGGCGGTCGTTAAAACCCTGGTAGACGAAGAACTGACCCCAGGTAACGGCGCCATATGCATTCAAGCCTTCGCCGCTGGTGACTTGCACTTCGGGACGGAAGTAGAACGAGGTGTGCGGGTTGATCATCAAGAGCGCATGGCCATTTTTCGTGATCGCGGGCGCGATGGCGAAACCGTTCGAGCCGCTCGGTTCAGGCTCCAATCCAGTTTCCACGCTGGCCAGCGCCACGGTGGCGGGCCTGGCCTGCTGACCATAAAACGCTTCGAACTGCGCCAGGTTGATCGATTCGATATCGCCGCCGATGCTGCCCTCGCTGAAACTCAAGGCCATCCACGGCTCAAAATGCGCGATCAGTCTGGGTTTGACGTGCGGATGCGTGGCCAGGTAAAAATTCAATCCATCGGCAAACGCATCCATCAACTTGCGCAGCCACGGCGGGCTGGCGCGGTACTGCGCCTGCAGCTCAAGCGGGTCGATGAAGAGCTTCATGCGCAGGTCGCGGTACAGCTCCCGTTCGCCCTCCACTTCCGCCAGCCGCCCCATGGCGTTGATGTAATTGAGTTCCACGCGCGGGAAATCGTCCTCGGCCTGCGCATACATCAGGCCAAAGACGGCATCCGCATCCGTCTTGCCCGTCACATGGGGCACGCCCCACGTGTCGCGCGCGATACTGACATGGGCGGCCTGCACCTGCCACCGGGCCACGTCAGTGACAGAAACGGCGGGCGCGGCCAGCACGGGAGGAGCGGCGACGGCGCCGCAGGCGATGGCGGCAAACAAGGCACGGCGAGCTGGCATTCACTACTCCAATAATCAGGATGCGTCGATGAGAGTTGCAATCCGCTGGTTGAGTTCCACATTTTCCGCCTGCAGCTGCGCCACCTTCTGTTTCAGGCTGGCGATCTCGCCGCGCAGGCGCTCCGCTTCGGACGGAGCCTGGGCCGCGTTGTCCGCCCAAGGCTCATTGCCCGTCTCCGGCGTATCCTGAGATACATGCACCTTCGGCTCGCGCGGCGTGCGCGTGGCAGCGCGCTGTTCGCGGATTTCCTTGGCCGCCTGGCGCAGCAGTTTTTTACCACCGGCGACGGCTGCCACCTGTTCTTCCGGCGGCAGGGATGCCACGGTGGCCGCCGCATTGATGGAGATCGTGCCCGAACGGACGGCTTCCACCAGTTCCGGCGACGCCGCTTTCTGGATCTTCTCGATCTGGCTGATCTGGTTGCTGCTCAACCGCGCCGCTTTGGCCACTTCTTCGCGCGTGCTCATGGGGGGCTTGGGCGCGTTTTCGCCGTCGGGCGCATCCTGGGCGCTGACGGGGGCCGGGCTGCGCGCGGCGACGATTTCCTTCTTGCGCAGGGCCAGCACGCCGCGCTGGAAGTCCGACACGCTGCGGCGCGCCAAATGATTGTCGATCATCCACAGCATGACGTCGTCGAGCGAGCTAAAGCTGGTGTTCTGGATGGTCTTGAATTCGATGCCGTGCTGGCGGCAGATGGCGTAGCGGTTATGCCCGTCGATCAGCACGTCGTTCCACAGCACCAGCGCATCGCGGCAGCCTTCGGCCAGCAGGCTGCGCTCAAGCGCCGCGTACTCGCTGGCGGTGAGCGGGTCGATATACGACTGCAGCACCTGATTGATAGTGATATTCATGGTTGTCCTCAATATTGCGGCGCGATGGTCCGCGCCGGCACGAATGCTACACCATCTTGCGGCATGCAAGCCCTGCCTAAAAATTTGCAAGAAGAGATAACTCGTCCTTTCTTTAACAGGCAACTGAACTTATCATCTGGAAATATTTAGATAACATGCGCTCCAGGCTATTCAACTCCCCCGCGCAATGCGCAGGAAATACAGCGGATGAAAGCATGCTCATTGCATGACGGCCTTTAACACTCAAGGAAATCAATGAAAAAGTTAAGCAGTGTACTGATCTTATCGCTGGCTCTCAGCGCCTGTGCCACCATGGAAGTGCGCGAAACAAGCCGTACGACTCAACGGATTGGTCACGCCCCACAGTTAAACGTGATTTCGAAAGTCACGGCCGGGGAAGCGCTGCTGTCCACATTCCAGTACACCAGCAAGTCCGGCTATCAAGTCTACGATGGGCGTGCCATGTCGATCGGCGGTGGGCGCGTGGCGGTTATCCAAGGCGACTTCCTGTATCGCGCCGATGTCGAAGGCAAGCCAGCTTACTGCACCGAACGTGGGGTGTTTAATATGCTGCTGCCAGGAATGACCAAAAATGCCTGTTTTGCTGACCGCGATAATGATGGCCTACTGGATCAAGTCATGGTGGCAAGCGACCTGAGCTGGTGGCATGAAGACATTACGCCAGGTATCAAGTTCGGTCAGGGCATAGAAACGGCGCCCATCGACAGATCAATCAACTCGCAACTGCTATACCAAGGCTACAGTAACAAGACCTTGCGCATCGCTTACCGGGAATACCTTGGCGACTTGGCGCGTCCTTCATTTTCGCAAGACTTATCGTATGACATCACCAGCTTTCCTACTGAAATCACCTTCAGGAAGATCAAAATGCAGATACGGAATGCCGATAATCATGGCCTGGAATATCAGATCATCGGCGGCTACTAATCCATCCATTCGACAGACAGCCTGAGGGCGAAGCAAGCCGGGGGACTACACATGCCTCCTGTCGCAAAAAAGCCGGAGCACCGCCAAAATCCATCACATGAAAAGAAAGTACGCCACCGCGATCATTTTTGGCGTTGCCGCCATCGGCTTCACCTGGGTCAGCCCTTACATCGCCATGTACCGCATCAGCATCGCGGCAAAATCCGTGCGCCTGGAAACCCTGACGCAGCAGGCTGACCTGCCCGCCGTGCGCGCCAGCGTGGCGCGCCAGTTGCGGGCGGCCGGCGAGACGGCCAATGAAGACGATTTCAAGGAAATGCTCGACACCATCGTCTCGCCGCCCGGCATTACGGTATTGATCTTGCACGGCAAGCAGGGAGCGGACGGCAAGCGCCACGACTTCGGCATGGCGTACCGCTCGTGGAATGAAGTGGTGCTGCGGCGCAGCGGCGCCGGCCCCGCCGCCAGCCAGTTCCTGCTGCGCCGCCATGGCATTTGGGACTGGAAACTGGCGGACATTACCTTGCCGCCGGAATTACTCTGACGAAACTTGATCTAAAACAACACTTACCTAAACCGCCATATTGATTTTGGGAAATATTATGTAGAATGCCAACACTTCAGGCGCACCGGGTCGCCAGGGATCCGAGAGATCGCAGATGAAAAGATTGATGTTTCTCGCTGTAGCGGTACTGGTCTCGCTGGCCGGCGTCTTCTATGGCAGCCCGTATTTCACCATGGACAAGATCCGCGCGGCCACCATGGACGAGGATAGCCAGGCCCTGGCTGCACAGATCGACCTGCCACAGCTGCGCGGCAGTCTCGGGCAGCAACTGCATGCCCTGTTCTCGGCGCCGGAAGTGGCCGACGACATCAGTCCCGACGTCATCGATCCCTTGCTCGACACCATGCTGATGCCCGAAGGCATCGTCGCCTTGATGAAGCTCAATGACCGCTACGAAAAGCCACTCGCCAAGGTCAGCGACATCAGCGGCCGCAAGCGCAACACCAAGCCCGACTACAAACTGCGCTACACCTCCTGGAACAGCGTCATGGTGCAGCGCGCCCACAGCAAAAGCCATATCGGCGAATTGACCCTGATGCGCGATGGCCTGTGGAGCTGGAAACTCACGTCGGTGGCGCTGCCCAAGAATCTGCTGGCCGACGCTTAAAACGGCCGCGCACTGCTATCATCTGCCCAACCACATTTCTTTGGAGGCAGCATGTCAGACCTGGTACAACACGCCCTGACCCACGCAGGCAAACCGGCCACCACGCCCTGGGTGGTGACCTTGATCAACGGTGAAAAACTCACCGGCCCCATTTCCCCGCTCAGCGACGGCTGCTACGCCATCGGCCTGGGACAAATCAAGTATTTTTCCAGCGACAAGGTCGCCTGCCTGAATGTATCGGGCGCCGGCGCGTTTCCCATCTAATGACGGGGCCGGAGGGGCCGGACGCCGCGGATCTGGCGGCACATCTGCAGGCGCTGGAAGCGGCGCTGCAAAGCCAGGCCGTGCGCGCCGACAGCGCCAGGCTGGCGGCATTGCTGGCCGACGAGTTCATCGAATTCGGCAGCTCGGGCACGCTGTGGACGCGCGCGGCGACCCTGGCGGACTTGCCGGCGGAGGACTTTTGCCTGCGCAGCATCAGCGATTTTCAGGCCCGCTTGCTGGCCAACGATGTAGCCTTCGTGACCTACCGCTCGCAGCGCCACGCCGGGGGCGCCCTGCCCGCCGGCGCCAGCTTGCGCAGTTCGCTGTGGAAGTGGCGCGATGGCCGCTGGCAAATGACCTTTCACCAAGGTACGCCGATACCTGTCTGAACAAGTATCCCATGTCGAAAAGTTGTTTTTTGACACGCAAAATCTGATTGATTTAATGAATTTTTTGTGTAACAATGAATTTAATAAATAAAACAAATAAATTATCTAAATCGGTTTTTTGAATTAATTCGATCCTCGCACCACGAATCCGTGTTCTGGATAGAAAAGCACTGCGTAAGGCATGACCCGCTGCCAGGCAAGTGCCTGCCACCCGTCACACGCAAGCCCCCTTTCTAATCGTCACCACGTATTTTGGGAGAGACATCATGGATAAATTCACCGTACGCACCCAGCTCACTCTGGCTTTCGGCCTGCTGGTCTTTTTCCTCATCGGCATCTCGATCCTGTCCGTGCGGAGTTTTTCCACCTTCAACGCCGGCTTTGACCAGTATGTCAACGGCATCACGGCCCGCGCCAATACGGCGCACCGCGTGCGTGACGCGATCGACATGCGTGCCGTGGCGGCCAGGAACCTGGTGCTCGTCACCAAACCGGAAGACCTGGAAATCGAACGCAAGCAGGTCTTGCAGGCGCATGCCGATGTCGTCAAGAACATGCAGCAGCTGCTGCAACTGGCACAGCAGCCGGAAGTATCGGACGAGGTGCGCGCCATCATCAGCAAGATCGACAGCATCGAAAAACGCTATGCTCCCGTGGCGCTAGGCATCGTCGACCTGGCGCTGCAAAAGAAAACCGAACAAGCCATCGTCAAGATGAACGAGGAATGCCGCCCGCTGCTGGCCGCCCTCGTCGCCGCCAGCGATGAATATTTCGCCCTGACGGACAGGCACTCCGCCGTCATCCTGCAGGAAGACAAGGAGCACTACATTCTCAACAGGAATATCCTCATCGGCGCCAGCTTGCTGTCCATCGTGCTGGCGGGCCTGGCTGGCTGGCTCATCACGCGTAGCCTGCTCAAGGCGCTGGGCGCAGAACCGAAACAGCTGTGCGACGCCGTCAGCCTGCTTGCCGCTGGCGATCTGACTGGCAAACTCAGTGTTGCACCGACCGATAGCGTCAGCGTGCTGTCGGCGCTGCAGCGCATGCAGGAGTCGCTGACTTCGGTAGTGTCTTCCGTGCGCCAGGATTCCGACACGGTCTCATTGGCCGCCGAGGAAATCTCCACCGGCAATAGCGACCTGTCGCTGCGCACGGAACAGCAAGCCAGTTCACTGGAAGAAACCGCGTCTTCGATGGAAGAACTCACGAGCACCGTGCGCAAGAATGCGGAAAATGCCCGCGAAGCCAATGTGCTGGCCACGACGGCATCGGAGGTCGCCAGCAAGGGTGGCGCCGTGGTGGGCCAAGTGATGGGCACCATGGACCTGATCAGCGAGTCGTCGCGCAAGATTGTCGACATCATCAGCGTCATCGACGGCATCGCCTTCCAGACCAATATCCTGGCCCTGAATGCAGCAGTGGAAGCGGCGCGTGCCGGCGAACAGGGCCGCGGCTTCGCCGTCGTGGCCACTGAGGTGCGCGGCCTGGCGCAGCGCAGCGCCAGCGCGGCCAAGGAAATCAAGGCGCTGATCGATGATTCCGTGAGCCGCGTCGATGCGGGCTCCAGGCTGGCAGCGCAAGCGGGCACGACGATGTCCGAGGTGGTTGCCAGCGTCGCCCGCGTCAGCAACATCATCGCGGAAATCACGGTGGCCAGCCAGGAACAGTCCACCGGCATCGAGCAGATCAACCAAGCTGTCGCCCAGATGGATAGCGTCACGCAGCAAAACGCGGCCCTGGTGGAAGAAGCGGCGGCGGCGGCCGAATCGCTGCGCGACCAGGCCAGCCACCTGGTGCAAACCGTGAGCATCTTCAAGACGCACGACAGCCATGTAGCGGTGGCGGCACCCACGCCAGCGCGCGCCAGCCGCAAGCCGCTGCGCCTGGTACCGGCGCCTGCCAGCAGCCCCGTCAAGCGCCAGGCCACACCGGCAAAACACCGTTCGGTACAAGCGGAAGCCGTGACGGCCGGCGATTGGGAAGAGTTTTAATTGACCAGACCGGGCATGCGGTCACGCGTGCCCCACGTCACACGCACAGGGAGATAGCCGCAGGCGTCGCCTTCCTGTCGCGCAGCAACAACAAGCCCCGTTCCAAAAAAATCCGCGGCAGTTGTTGTATTTCCCGTGCCCGGGCACAGGCAGCGCCGCAAAAACCATCGCTCTGTTTGCGCTCCCGCAGGAAACTCCACCACCATGCCAGGCCGCTGTTGCGCTCGCACAAGCCTGCCGGCACTCCACTATGCACCCACCAGATATTGACGACAAATACGATTTTATTCGTGTATTCAGTCGAAACAGATATGAATAGCCGCCGCTGGAAAATGGCATGAATACCAAAACTTTCCGTGCTAGCATGATTTTTCGTTCAGCTGGCCAGCGCCAGCTTGCATGCCCCCAACAACCTCGACCGACAGGAGCCGTTTCATGATGACACCGCATGCCAGCACAGTACGCCACACCCTGATTGCCCTGGCAATCGCTGCCGCCTTCCCCTTGCAGGCGATGGCACAGGACAACATCCCGGCGCCGGCCGCCGACGCCCCTGCCGCTCCGGCGGCACAGGCCGGTCCTGGCCAGCTGGAAACGGTGATCGTGACGGCGCAGCGGCGCGCGGAAAACATCAAGGACGTACCCATGTCGATCGCCACCCTGAAGGGGGACAAACTCGACACCCTGACGGCCGGCGGCGCCGACATCCGCTTCCTCAACAGCCGCTCGCCCAGCGTCTCCGTCGAATCGGATTACGGCCGCACCTTCCCCCGCTTCTACATTCGCGGCCTGGGCAATACCGACTTCGACCTGAACGCCTCGCAGCCGGTGGGCCTGGTGATGGATGACGTGGTGCAGGAAAACGCCATGCTCAAGGGTTTTCCCGTGTTTGACGTCGACCAGGTCGAGGTGCTGCGCGGCCCGCAAGGCACCCTGTTCGGCCGCAACTCGCCGGCCGGCGTGATCAAGTTCGATTCCGCCAAGCCCGTCTTCAAGACGGAAGGCTACCTGAGCGGCGGCTTCGGCAAGGATGGCATGAAGAACCTGGAAGGCGCCTTCAACGTGCCCGTCAGCGACACCGTCGCCCTGCGCTTTTCCGGCCAGACGCAACGCCGCGACGACCGCGTGCACAACCCGCGCCCCACCGGCACGCGCGACTTCGAAGGCTATGAAGACAGCGCCGCCCGTCTGCAGGTGCTGGTCAAGCCCACGCGCGACTTCAGCGCCCTGTTCAACGTGCATGCGCGCAACCTCGATGGCACGGCCACTTTGTTCCGCGCGAATATCCTGAAACAGGGCACGAATGACCTGGTCGACGGCTTTGATTACGATAACTACCCGACCGACGGCATCAACCGCCAGCACCTGAAAACCAAGGGCGGCAGCATGCGCCTGAAATGGGACTTGCCGGGCGTCACCCTGCATTCGATCACCGGCTACGAAAAACTCGATTTCTTCAGCCGCGCCGACGTCGACGGCGGCTATGGCGCCGTATACGCGCCGCCGATGGGCCCCGGCTTCATCCCCTTCGTCGTGGAAACGGCCGACGTAATCCCCAACCACAAGCAGATTTCGCAGGAATTCCGCGCCGAGTCGTCTGCCCGCGGCCCGCTGCAATGGATAGGCGGCCTGTTCTACTTCAAGGAAGATATCCAGATCGACAGCATCGGCTTCAACAGCCTGGCGCCCGGCAATCCGCAAAGCCCGAACTACGCGACGCAAAACCAGAGCTCGAAGTCGTACGCGGCCTTCGGCTCGCTCAACTACACGGTCTCGGACGCCCTGAAACTGCGCGCCGGCCTGCGCTACACGACCGACAAGAAGGATTTCTCGGCCAAGCGCGTGGAAGCGACCACGGCCGGTCCCTTCAACCTGAACGACACGTCGCACAACGTCAGCTGGGACTTGAGCGGCACCTATGTGCTCACGCCGGAAACGAATGCCTACGCGCGCATCGCCACCGGCTACCGCGCGCCGTCGATGCAGGGACGCCTGAACGGCCTGGCCGACCGCCCTTCGTTTGCCGGCGCCGAGAAAGCCTTGTCCGTCGAGGCAGGCATCAAGCAAGACTTGTTCGACAAGCGCGCACGCCTGAGCCTGGCCGTGTTCCAGTACCGGGTCAAGGACAAGCAATTGACGGCCGGCAGCGGCGCTGTCAACATGAACCAGCTGATCAACGCCGACAAGGCCACGGGCCGTGGCGTGGAACTCGATTTCCAGGCCAACCTCAGCGATTCGCTCAGCATGACCCTGGGCGGCAGCTACAACCACACGGAAATCCAGGACAAGAAGCTGTTCGTGCAAAGCTGCGGCAACGCGCAAAACAACCCGGCCAGCGGCTGCACCGTGACCGACCCGCTGGGCCCGTTCAAAGGCACGGCCTACATCGACGGCAACCCGCTGCCGCGCGCGCCGGAATGGCAGACCAACTTCACCCTGAAGTACAGCATTCCCCTCGCCAATGGCGAGTTCTACGCCTACACGGACTGGGCCTACCGCACCAGCTACAATTTCTTCCTGTATGAAGCGAAGGAATACAAGGCCAAGGAATTGCTCGAAGGCGGCTTGCGCGTCGGCTACAAATGGGACAAATACGAGCTCTCCGCATACGGCCGCAACATCACCAACCAGGTCCAGTCGCTGGGAGCGATCGATTTCGACAACCTGACGGGCATCGTCAACGAACCGCGCACGTATGGGGTGCAGTTCAAGGCGACGTTCTGACGGCCGGTAGATAAAACCGCGCTGTCCGGCGCAAACCGGACAGCGCGGCTCAGGCACAAGATGGCGTGATGCACATCACCTGTGCTAGAATCTCGCCGCGCTGCCCGGATGGTGAAACTGGTAGACACTGGAGACTTAAAATCTCCCGCCTGTAAGGGCGTGCCGGTTCGATTCCGGCTCCGGGCACCAGCGCACATGCATTTTACAGAGATAGTGACCACTATTTTTATCCTCCCTGCCAGTTCCGCAAAGCTGGTTTTGTTCCGCAAAAAGTCTCCCGCAGCTATTTTGTTGGCTTGACGAGCTTGCCTCGCCGATGGCGCACATAGCGGGCCGTCATGGCTGTTGTCGTGTGTCCCAGCTGGGCCTGCGCCGCTGCAATTCCGCTAACTTCCTCCGTATCCGTGCCGGCCTTGGCTCGCAAATCCCGGAACTGAAAATTCTTAATGTCTTTGGCTATTCCTGGATTGTCGGCGGCCGCTTTCGCGCGCGCCGCTTCAAATGCATATCGCAGCATGTATTTCGTCATCTGCTGGCCATCGTCGTTATTGATCAGTCCTATGCCGACGACCGGGCGCTTGTCGATCTGCTCTAACAATGCCGCCAGCTCACCTACGATCTCGATGCGTAATTTTTTGCGTGTTTTATTCTGGTTTATTTCGATTGCGCCATCTTTCAAATTGGTGCGCGTGATCTTCAGCATGTCGGCCGGTCGCTGGCCAGTGAGGTAAGCCAGGTCAAGGGCGTCTCGCAGGCCTGGCGCTGCCGCGGCATATACGGCTGAGAACACTTCATTGTCAACGTACACGTCCCTCCCGTCCTCCTTGAAACCCTTGATCCCAGCACACGGGTTAGCTTGATTGGTCAAGCCAGCGCCACGTGCAAAATTCCAGATATGCGACAGTAGCGCCTTATCCCGGTTGGCCGCAACTTGCCCTTCCTTGCCGGTCCAGTCGGGCACGGGTTTGCCACGCGCCGCCAAGCTGGCGTTCTTTTTCCGTTGCTCTTCGGCTATGCTGGTCGACCTCCACGTCAGGTATTGGCGCACCATTACCGGCAGAATGGAATCCATCGGCTCTTGACGATCATCGAAGAACTGGTACAGGTGCGCCAGTTCGTTCATGTTCTTGCGTTGAGTATCCAGGCCTTTTTTATTCATGACCTCCCGGATATAGCGCTCAGCCACCATGCGAAAAGTCGGCCGTGTTACTGATGGAATCGCGCTGGCCGTCAGCTCTGCCCATTTTCGCACTGCCTCGACATAGTCCGAGCCCAGCGATATTTCGCTTCGCGGCCGTTTGCCCGTGTCCAGGAAGTAATAGGTAATCCGACCGCGATGGCGCGCTCGCATGCCCGTCGGCAGGTTTTTATTTCTGGTTGGAACTCGTCCCATGGTCTATTTCGCCCTCAAGCCAGGTGGTACCCATGCGGATTTTTCCGGGGATGCTACGGCCGTCTTGCCGTCAATTGCTGTCCTCGCCACGACCGGCCGCCCGATAGCATTGATAAAAAATGGTATGCCCATTGCCCGTAGGGCCTGCGCCTGCAGGCTTTTAAGCTTTCGCCCAGTCAAAACTGCGACATCCTCTGCAGTCAGAAAGGTGCCGCTCGACTTCACGTTTTCAGCAGGTCTGTCAGCCGCTGGGCGACTGGCTTGAGAATTGCGCGGGATCACGCCCGCAAGTTGGGCGTGCATCATGGACTTATCCTGACGGCGGCCGCAAGCATGGCGCGATATGCCGGCGCCATCGTGGCGATCATGCCTGCGACCGCGTCGACCGTCGTGCCCGGTGCCATATCCATCTGCATCAAGACGATCGGCGCGGCCAGGCGCGCCAAGTCGATATCCGCAGGTGTGGCCGTAGGCCAGACAGCTATTGCCGCAGCGGCGATAATCTCGGGCGTTGGCTCAAGCGGCACGAGTTTGTAGCCGTCGGGCACTGCCAGCTGTACTGCAGCCATAAAAAAGGCGTCGGCCTCGGTGTGTTTTGGGGCGTTCACGCCTGGGATATGGAGGTCACGCAGGCGACAGAATTCTTGGTAGGTATTCATTACTGGGGGCCTTATTGGTAATGTGCGTCAATGCCGATCAAGCCGGGGAATGTGCCGCCGCTTTCGATGTGTGCCGCGAGCAGCGCCTCCAGATCAGCATGCTTACCACGCGTCATCTCGCTGCATTCCCAGTCCTTCGGATCATCTGGTCGTGCAGCATCGGTAGCGATAAAGTCGCATGCCACCTGTTCGGATTCGGCAGCGACGTATGCCCAGTCATCGACCTGGAATATTTTGATTTTGGTGTTGTCGGTGTTCATGGCCTATCCTTTACTTTTGGTGGTGCTGTGGCACTTGCTTGAATTCAATGACCCATACCCACGGGTTAGCAGCCCAGCTGCTGGCGCCGTTGATGGATTTCCATAGCCGTTCGTATGGCGCGATGGCGGCGCGCCGGTAAATTGCTGCTCGCTCAACGTCGTTCGCGCCGAATACCGAAATATGCCGGACCTGGTCAGGTGCTACGCCCTCGGCCGTTGCATCAGCGGCGCTGCAGTCGTTGAGCCGCTCGACGCGGACCGACACGATCTCCAGCAGGATGCGGCTGGCCCAGCGTGGCATGTGCATGCTCACGCGAGTCTTGCCGTCCGTCTTGCCGAAGTGCGCGCCATGGCGTAGAGCCCTGCCATCGGCTTCGTACTTGACGGGCCATCCGCTGAAGTCGCGCGGCGGCTTTGGGTCAAGGCTTGCATCGGTGCGCCAGGTCTCACGCACCCAGATGCGATCGCCGGGCTGGCCGTGCGGGCAACGCAGGCGCTCCAGAGGCTCCTCTGCACCTTTCAAAAAATGAAACGGTACGCCGTCGATGCTCATCACTTCGCGGCAGGCTTGATCAACCCATGACTGCATCGGCTTGCAGATACGCCGCGTCTGTGTTTTGCTGCCGGCGAGCAGCGCGCGCACCATCGGGGTGCTGAATAGCATTGGGCGCTCTTTCACTCTGCACCGCCTTTCAAGAAATTGTTGATACGGGCGGCCAAGGGGTTGACAGTCGGCCGTTCGCCAGCGGCCGTGACTGCGGCCACATGATCGTCGTGCGGCTTGACCACCTCGGCCAGCAGTGCGCGGGCAGCGGCTAGGGTGTTTTCTACCTGCTTCGCATACTCGCTCAAGCCCTTCGCTGACCAGCCGCCATCGAAGTGGTCTTGTGTCAAGCCGTCGCACGCATTCCAGCAGGCGGCCAGCCTCCTAGCATTGGCTGTACGCATGCCAGGGCAGTTGGTAAATTCGATCGCCACTGCTACTGCAGCGGCACCGTCCATACCATACAGTGGCGTTTCTGGATAACTGCGTTCGCCGGGTTCTTCGCAGACGATGTCGGTGCCGACAATCAGTTGTCCTGGTGTATGCGGCCCGCTCATGCCATCACCCGCACGCGCAGTTCTTCCGCCTGGGCCGCTGGCGGTACCGTCGCCGCGTCCTTCACCAGCAGCGGCCGCATGCTGCCGGTACGCAGGTTGATGAAGGCGCCATGCCAGGTAAGGCGGCCGTGCCTGAAAAATTCCCATAGGATGGACAGCGCCGGAGTGACCACGGCCTGGTTGATGAATAATTCTTGACGCTCCAGCGCTTGGGCCAGGCCGCAGCTGGGCGTGTCGTCCTCGATGGCCGTCAGGTCGACCAGCTCGGGCAGCACGCGGTATGGATCTGGCAGGCGCGCGCTGCCGGGCGGCACCACTACGCGCGAATCGTAGCCGTCCGGCTCGCCGAACAGCACTTGGCCGTCGGCCGCACGGTTGCCCATGTCCATGATGTAAGCGGCGCGGGTATCACCGTAGCTGCGCATGATTTCATGGCGCGACTTGGCGCTATCGACGCAGCAGATCAGCATGTCCGGCTGAATCTTCGCGGCATCCCAGCGGCCGAAATGCGCCTGCCAATCCAGCCCGAAGAAGGCATTGATGCGGTTGACCAGCACATGCGCCTTGCTCGAACCGACGTCGAAGGCGCCGAACAGCTGGCGGCCCCTGTTCGCCTCGCTGACGGTATCCGGGTCGAACGCGCACACGTGCAGGCCGGGGTGGCCCAGCGCGCACAGCGCATGGTTCAGGCGGGCCAGGCCGGTGAGCATTTGCGAACCGTTGCCGCCACAGCCGATCAGGGCGATGACGACAACGCGATCCAGGAAGCGGGCCGGGGTAATATGTGGCATGTCGATGGCTCCTAAGCGGTGGCAGGTGCGGCTTCAAAAATCTTGGCGGCTGGGACGCTTATCGGAATAAACAGCCCCAGCAGACACAGCCGGAACGCCACCGTCGGTACCAGCTGGTCCAGGTTGCCGAACACGCCCGAGATTTTCACAGCACCGGCGTCGTCCTGGTTGTCGGTGTCGCTGAAGAAGGCCGGCGACAGGCCGTGGCTGTGCAGGTCGATCGCCAGGTGCTCGCGCTCGGCCAGCAGCACCTGCTGAAACTGGATATGGCCAGTGCTCGGCTCGCCAATCGGCAGCGGGTAGCGCACGGCCCACTCCCCTGTCTCGTCGTTCCAGATCAGGCTCGCAGCGCTCTCGATCGGCGACTTGAGGCGCGCGATCTCGCCGAACGCCCGCAGTTCCTCGAGCGCGCTGCCGATCTTGCCAAAGCCAAATTCCACTTTGGGCTCGATAGCACCGTAAGGCATGCGCACCGCCGATTGCCCGGCCAGCTGGTGGATCACGTGCAGCCAAGGACGGCGCACCTCCAGGTACATGCCGTCCCGTGCCATCAGGAAACGATGACCACTTTGCTCCAGCGGCTGGAATTCGCTGTGCATCGGCACCACGGCTACCGGCGCGGCGCGCACCAGGGCCACATCGAGTGCCAGCTTGTCAGGATCGACGGCTTCCTCGTCCACGGCCAGCAGCAGCGGGCGCTCTTCACGAATCGCCGCCTCGGTGTGCGCGAGGAAGGTGGTAAACGACTGCTTGGTGATGTCCAGCAGTTCATCGAATTTCATGGTGATCTCTTGGCCGTTCATATGTTTCCTTTTAATTAATCGTCGTTGCGGGAATGGGTGATGCGCTCGATGACCGTGCGCAGCGTTTCTTTTGCCGGTACCAGCGCGCGCTGCATGGCGTCGGCGTCGGGGCTGGCCAGCTGGCTGGCCCATAGCGCGGTCAAGCCGCCTTTGCCGCGCACTGCCCTGGGTTTCTGGCGGTTGGTATGGGTAAAGTGACTTCTGAAAAAGGCATTTTCATAACCGGCCATTGCCTCGGCACCCAGGTTGTCGGGGATTTGAACGTTGCCAGTGCAGATCCGGCCGCTGTCGTTGACATTGAAATGTGGCGCGTGATACAGCGAGGTGTCTGGCGTTGGCCGCGCCGATTCACGCAGTGCAAACACATGCCAGCCTCCCCTGCCGGCGAAAAATACCAGCGCCGGGTGCGCAGCCAGGCCGTGGGCATTGCCGATTTGCGCGCAATTCGTTTTGAACCAGGTGGTGCGCACGGCAGCAGGCACCAACCACGCCATTAAATTGGGCGAGGTATACAACAGGTTCGACGGAAGAAACCCCGCGTGCGCCGTCTGCGTGTGGATAGCTGCCGCGAAGCTGATCAAATCGGCGCGCTGCATCGGCGTGCCCGCGCCAATGCAGCGGCGCTCCGGATTGCTGGCATCGATATCGATCGGGTGACTGCTGGCGTACACATGGCTGTAGCCGCCCGACGACTGGTACAGCAAAATGGCGCGCGTCAGGTGCAGCGTCGCATCGGCGCTGGAAATAATATCTACGGTCTTCAAAATGGTTCTCCTACTAGATTGAGCAGGCGCTCAGTGGCCTGGGCCAGCCGCATGATGTTTTCGGTCCGCGTTTTGTAGGCCAGAATTCCTGCGCGGCTGGGCTCGACGGGCGCAGCGTCGATGAATTCGGTGTATTCCCCTGAATTGCCGATGTCATTGAGGTAGTTATCAATAACGTGAACGGCTTCGCTGTCCTGGCGCCACAGCAACACGGCAGCGCCTTCGATGCTTTCGCAGCCAGCCTGATGGGCGCCTACCTGGTGCGATTCCACATTGAAGCCGGGCCCACTGGCCAAAGCTGAAATTTCATCGCATGCGGCAACCACGGCCAGCTCGAAGTCACTTTTCGCTGCGCGGCGGATTTTTTTCCGCGATAAAATACGCGCCGGCGTCGTTACCCAGGCTGGGGTATCCCGATAAAAATCGGCCATGGTGGTTACATGTCCGCTGTCGAGCACTTCCTGAATGGTGTCGAAACCGCCATCCAGGCGTGCGTTTTCCAACAGTTCCTCATCACACGTGGCGTCCTGCCAGAGCCAATTTCTGGCAACGTCCTCCGCAAACCACAGATCGAACGCAGTCGGCAAATGGAACATGGCATCGCGCAGCAGCGCCATCACCGTCTGGCCAAAGCCAGGCAAGGTATTTTCCAGTTGGGTAATGCGCTGGTGCAGCTCAAAGCGCGGGATCTCCGTGTTCTGGTCGCGCGTCAGGCAAAACCACACATGGCCGGCCAGTTCAGGGGGCGTTCCAGCATGGTCATCCAGTGCCTGTACATGCAGGTTCCAGTGGAAAACGCTGGATATCGACTGGTATTGAATCGAGTTCCACCAGGTGCTCAGGCCCTGTATGCACAGCGCCCGCTCGTCCGGTCCGCGAAACACATCGACCAGTGGCATTTTCGGGCGAGGTTGCAGCATCGCGTCGGTAATCATGTTCGCTTCGAGCAGCGCAATGGCCAGCGGCTGGTCGATGCGGCTGGACTGGCGCAGCGTCAGCGTTGCCGGAATGGCCGCGTGCATCGCCGGCAGTGCCAGCGTTCCGGCCGCGATCACGGCAGCACCATATGGGCGGTCGACGGCGCCAGCATGCGTTGTCCGCGCTCCGAATTGCGATAGCGCTTGATGACCACCGTCGCAATGCGCCGCGCCAGCGGGTCGGTCGCATCGGCCAGGCTGACCGTGCTGTCCGGCGTGCGCTCGTCGCGCAGCGTGCCCACCGTGCGAAGGCGCTCGATTGCGATTTTGCGGGTAAGCATGATCAGGCCGCCACTTTGCAGTGCTTGTTGAACAACTCGGCCAGGCGTTCGCGCGCAGCGTGGTCGATGTACGTCACCTCGTTGCGCGCCAGCGCCGCCTGCAGCTCCTTGATGAAATCGGCATCTTCGCCGTCCAGCCAGTTGGCGTGCAGCAGCTCGCCCACGTCGCGAATCATGTCGGTCAGGCCGCAGCCCTTGGTACCGACCGCGCGACGGAACACATAGACCGATTTCGCGCCCAGCTGCTCGGGCC
Source organism: Janthinobacterium sp. LS2A (assembly GCF_036543145.1). Classification (NCBI taxonomy): domain Bacteria; kingdom Pseudomonadati; phylum Pseudomonadota; class Betaproteobacteria; order Burkholderiales; family Oxalobacteraceae; genus Janthinobacterium; species Janthinobacterium sp. LS2A. Next base: position 249,797 of record NZ_JAZHPB010000001.1, on the reverse strand, counting down.
CTTCGATATCGGCGCTGATGATTTCCGGGTACACGGTGGAATAGAAGTCGCGCACCTGCTCCAGCGTGAAAATGCTGTTCGGGTCGGGCAGGACCACGCTGTTATAGCGGAATTCGCGGATCAGTTTTTCGATTTGCAAGGCCATGGCAGATAGCTTTCTTAGAACAGGTCGAGGGTTACCGTGTCGACGGCGGCGGTGATGGCGGGGTTGCCGGCGGGCGGCAACGTGATTTCTTCTTTCTCTTCAGCATCGGCGGCGTCAGCTGGTGGCGCAGCGCCATCCTGGGTGGCCGTGCCCGGTGCAGCTCCGGCGCTGGAGTCGTTGCCACTTGGCGGCGTGTCGTCTTGTTGGCCTGCCTTTTCGGCGGCGCCGGCCGTGCCTTCGCCACCTGGTGCTGAGCCTTCGATCTTTTTCGGCCGACCTGGGCCTGCGCGCTTGCCCGCCTCTTTCGGCGCCGCTTTACTGCTGGCGGTTGACGCGACGGGATCGGCGCCGGCTGCGTTCGCGGCCTCGACCTGCTGCTGCAGCGACAGCTTCGGCGCCTGCCAAGATTGGATAGCCGCGGCAAAGCCGTCGTCCATCTCGGCCGGGCTGGCCACCAGCGACAGCGGCTGTAACTTGTGGGCCTTGGTCTTGTCGCTGGCCTGGGTCGGAGTGATGCTGACGCGCAGATCGTCGCCCTCGGCGGTAACTACGATCATCAGCGTCGCGCTTTGGGTCAGCGCGTGCAATGCTGTAAACATGGCGTGCTTTCTATGGTTGGTGCTGCGGTTGGTGTTGCTCGAAATTAATCGTTATCGTTCGCCTGCATTTTTTTCGGATCGAACCGGTCGCGGCGTTTCATGTGGCGGCGCGCCACCGCGTAAAGCGTGGCCCGCAGATTTGGCACCTTGAGCAGCTCGTCGAGTGGCCTGGTGGTATGCAGCTGGCCATAGGCGATTTCCAGCGCGGCGCGGTCGGGTTCGATCTTGGTCATGTCAAAATCCGTTTCGATAGACGTGCAAGGCGCGGCGAGCGGCGAGGTAGATGCTGGCGCCGCGGCGGCGGTAAAAATTGAACAGGTTGAAAATGGTGCGCATGCCGTGCTTTCAGCGAGGTTTCGCGGTAATGACGCATGGGCCGAAGCGGTCGATAGCGGCCATGATTACTGCGGCGCTGTCGGTGCCTAGGGTCAAGTAAGTGATCAGGAGCATTGCGGGCAGGCGTTCAGTGCCCAGGAGCTGAGGCGTGATCAATAGCATGGCGGCCAAGCGCACGGTGACGGTGAAGGTGCTCATCATGCGTCCAGAGTGGCGAGTAGCTGGCGCATGCGGTTCATGGTTACGGGCGACACCGCACCGCGCAACTCATAGTCCGTGCTGGCTGCGCGCAGCGCGCCCACCAGTTCGCTGGACAATGCCATGCGTACTGCAGCACGGTGCGTCGAGCCGATTCCTTGCTGTGCTATCGAAACCAAGGCAATTTTTTCGCCCAGCTCGTTGGCTAAGCTGAAAGTGGCGCCCAAAGCATTGCGCTGCAGTCGATTTGAGAGCACAAGAGCCACTCGGCGCACACGGGGTGCTGTGACAGCGTTTGGGCTTGAAGAGGCTGTTGCTACAGTTTGGGGTGCCATGCTGTCCTCCATCGGTTGAGTTTGGTGTGTCGATGGAATGAATTATCACAAACGTGTTGGATTGTGTCAAACACATTTGTGTTTATTTTTCTGTGCGCGATGGTTACGAGAACGATTTATACGGATTTAGGCGAAAAAAAAGCTCGAATTAACGAGCTTTTTTTATGATGTCCTACTACTGGAGGGCTACTCTAGCTGTAATTTTTCCCGCACCTTCCGCACTGCTCGGCATCACCTTCCCCCATGAACTTGCATGAGGGGCAGATCGAAACGGAAGTCACTGGGCCTGGTGCTTTGATTTTTTCCTTTGGAATATCTTGCTGCGAGGTGCGCATAGTTGTGTTTTCTCGCTCCGGCAAGACCTTCAGCGAGTCAAATCCAATGAGCATCACCCCCATAACTGAAAATACGCCGGAGAGGATGATGTAGTTTAATCGTTGCGATATACGATCTAGGTTTGCGACTGTCATATCTAACTGGGTGACCTGCAAATGAATGCCAACATCCATTGTTAAGGCGAAAATAGCCAAAAATATACCAAGTGCCAATAGCCCATATCCAATTTGCTTCATGTCCAGCCTTTGACTAATTAGTATAGTGAGGATTTAATTTAATGACGCTAAATAAAGATTAAATTCTATTGCCTTGGCGATGAATTACCCGACCAATAATAATACATTCTCCATTTCTACACAGTTTCCTGGCATATTTCCGCTGATCTTGATTGTCGGATGTAAGCCACCACTCTCCAGCGTCTCTGGAGAGTCGCTTTACAACTGCCTCTCCCTCGTAGTTTATTGCGAATACTTCGCCATCCACAGGTTGGGTTGCTGCAGTATTGATTACAACAATATCACCCTCGTACAATGCAGGTTCCATGCTCGCGCCTTTTACGGCAGTGGCGACTAATCTATCCGGTATTAATCCTTGGCCGAGCACCCAAGCAGGATCAAGAGTTATCGTTCCGCCGTCCTCAAAATCTGGGTCTGCCATAAATCCGGTTAGTCCTGCCGAAAGGCGCAGCTTTACTTTTTTTATGTGAACAAGGTTAGTCTGGTTTTTTTCTAGTAAAGATATTCTTTTAAATACAGGGTTGCCTGTAGTGATGGCATCCGAACGTGCCTGATCGATCCGCTCGGAAAAAATATCACTGTTTTGTGACGTTGTCGGAGCCCTCCGAATCTCGCCGATACCCTCAGCTAACCACATTGCTGAGACGCCAAGTGCATCAGCAATATTGGCGATTCGGCGGGCAGACTGCCGCAAGCCAGACTCCAGATTGCCGATAGTCGACTGGGAGACGCCAGCCAGCTTCGCCAATTCAGATTGAGATAGTTGTTTCTGCGCCCTGGCCCAGGCCATACGCTCCGCTAGTGTTTTCATATATCACGAATGTAATACACATCGTAAACACGTTGGTGTTGACCAATGCAAACACAAGCGTGATAATGAGGCATGGATATGAAGAAAATTACCGAAGAGTTGCTCGCTAGCGGGCTGACACAGCAGGCCCTGGCGGACAAAGTGCCATGTAGCCAGGCCGCAATTAATGCTTTTTCCCGTGGCAAGCGTGGTCAGCGGCCCACTTTGACTATTGGTCTGCGCCTTATGCAACTCCATTCCGAATTGTGCGGAAAGTCTGGCGGCAACATGTGCGCAAGCGATTCGTGAGTTCGTCTTCAGTAGTGAAATATTGTTCATTGACCCAGCTTAAATTACGACAAGGAAAAAAGCATGCGGAATGATTCGCACAAGAAAACTCTGATCGGCATTCTGCGCGAACACGTCAGCTCCTGGCGAAAAGATGCCGGCCTGTCGAGCTACAGCGCAATCAGTGTGGTCGTTCAGGCGCACGACGATATGGGCGGTCCAGCTGCCACCGGAATTCGCTTCGAACCCCATCCGGACGAGTACCAGCGCAACAAGAACAACGGCGACCGCGTACTGCGCTGGCTGGATGATGAATCGAAGGAAAACAACCTGTTGCCGGCCAATTTCGTGTTGTCGGTGCTTGCTGGCCTGCCGCCTGCCGAACGGATGGATTGCCTGAACGAATTGCTGCACCGCTTCGGCCTTTGCGTGCGAACCCTGGAAACGGCAGACGAAATAGGCCTTGGGCTGTCCGACGTATGCGATATGGCCAGCGCCGACGCTGACGCACTGGCTGCCGTCGCCACCGCAATAGCCCAGCCGACACAAGCCAACCTGGACCTGGCCCTGCGCCGCACCGCGCGCGCACACGAGAAGAAAGCGCGCGTGGTGCGCCTGCTCGAAGGGGCCAAGCGCGCCATGAGCCGCACCAGATCGGTTATCGACAAGGTGTTCCACCCGGCGCGGCAGCGATAACGCCGATTTACATGGGCCGGCCTGATTATGAAGGTCGGCTCTTTTACGCCCTATTTGTTGCTATTGGGAAATTAATTGTGAATAAGAGACTGACAATAGTGGTTTTCAAGGACCAGGGTAATCGTCACTGATGAATTACTACCCGCATCACATCGGCGATTTCAATACGCGCACGCTGCATTTGTCTCGCCTGGAGCGCGGCATCTACCGCGACATGCGCGACCTGTATTTCGACAAGGAAGCGCCGCTGCTGGCAGACACTGGCCGGCTGTTCCGCCTGCTGCGCGTCAGCACGCCCGAAGAAATCACTGCTGCCCAAAATGTGCTGGAGGATTTTTTTATCCTGACCGAGGCTGGCTGGGTGGATGCCGATGCCGAGGCGCAGATCCAAGACTATTACGCGGGCCTGGAGGCCAGCAGTGCCGGCGGCAAGGCAGCGAAGAAAAAGCGCGATGAGGCGGCGCGACTGGCCGCTGAACTCGCGGCGGCAGGGCAAAGCACGCTGGATTTTGTGCAACAGCAGCACGCGCAAAGTACCCGCACTGTTCCCGAACAGTGCGCGAACAGTGCGGGAACCGTGCGCGATGGTGCCAACCAAAACCAAAACCAAAACCAAAACCAAAACCAGAACCAACCCCCAGCACAGCCAACACTGAGCATAGAACGTGCGGGCGCGGCTACGGCGGTCGAGCTGAGCATTGCGTTTCGCAAGGCAGGCATGCCAACGCAGCCAGCAGATCCCCGGCTGCTGGCATTGGTCGAGCAAGGTATCAGCGTCGATACGGCGCTCGCAGCATGCGCCGAGGCGAAAAAGTCCAAACCGAACGGTGGCATCGGCATCGGGTACGTGGTGAGCATCCTTAAGCGTTGGGCAAGCGAGGCCAAGGCCATGCAGGTGGCCGGAGCCCTGCCGCCAGCACGTGCAGCACCAAGCAGCACGGCGACAGTACGAGATCAGGCACGACAGGAAACCCTTGATGGATTGACAGGAAGCGGACCACAAAAAAATGAACGATCAAACAACATTATCGATATCACCCCTGGACGAGCATGCGCTGGACTGGCCTGAGAACGCAATCCCTGAAAAATGGGTCCAAGCGCTGTTCAACAAGATGGCATTCAGCTATGGCGTGAAGTTTGCCGACCAGTGGAAAGGCATCGATCCGGATGGCATCAAGCGCCACTGGGCGCGGAAACTGTTCGTGCTGACGACGGCTGAGCTGACGCGTGGCGTGGAGCGGCTCGATAGTCGGGCGTGGCCACCGACGTTGCCGGAATTTCTGGCGCTGTGCAGGCCGCCAGTCGATCCTTCCGTGGCTTTCCATGAGGCGCTGGAACAAGGCGCCAAGCGTGAGCGCTGTGACCCTGACGATCCTGACGTGTGGTCATCGCCAGCCGTCTACTGGGCCTGGCGCAAGCTGGGTGCCTACGAGTGCGCCAAGCACCCATACACCGTGCTGCGCACCCGCTGGGAATCCGCACTTGCAGCCGAACTGGAGCGCGAGGGAATCGAACCGGTTCCCAACGCGGAACCGAAAGCAGTGGCTCTGCCAGCACCTGGCAAGGGCAAGCTGTCGCCGCAACGCGCGCAGCAGCTGATCGGCGAATTCAAGCTCAAGACCATGGCAGATGCGTCCAACCCTGGCGCTGGCCTTGGCTGGGCACGCCGCATCAAGGCACGCCAGAAGCAAGGTGCTCAGTTCAGCATCTATGTGATCGAGTGTGCCGATACCGTCCTGGGGATGCGCGCATGAAAATCGACGTGAGCCCGGCCATCCGTGGCCTGACCGCTTTCACCGACACCGGCAAGAAGCAGGTCCAGTTCGCAACGCGCGTGGCGTTGACGCGTGTGGCGCAGTTGGCTAGCACCAATCTCAAGCACGAGATACGGGACGTCTTCCGCAGCCCGACGCCTTACACCTTGTCGAGTTTGTTCGTGCGGCCGGCCACCAAGACCAATCTCACCGCCGAAGTCAAACTGAAGGACTTCGCTGCCAAGGCAACGCCAGCAGCCACCTACTTGGCGCCGCAGATCAAAGGCGGAACGCGCCCGATGAAGCGCTTCGAGCGCGCCATGCAATCGGTGGGTGCTCTGCCCCCCGGCTATCGCATCGTGCCCGGCAATGGCGCTAAGCTCGATAGCTACGGCAACATGAACCGCGGCCAGATCGTGCAGATACTGGCCTATTTCCGCTCGTTCCCCGAAGCTGGCTACAAAGCGAACATGACAGCCCAAGGCCGCGCCAAGATGGCCATGGGCACGAAGAAGAAGCCAGGCTTCCGCTACTTCGTCGGCCGGCCTGGCGACCGCATGCCGCTGGGCGTGTACCAAAGCATGCGGGGCGGTGGCCCTGGATCGCTCAAACCGGTGATGGTGTTCGTACGCTACGCCAGCTATCAAAAGATCTTCGACTTCGAATACGTGGTCGAGAAGACCGTTGAGAAAGAGTTTGCCGGCCAGTTCGCGCGCGCCTACGTCGAGGCGCTGCGTACCGCACGCTGACACAAAAAAGATTGCTATTATGAAATCACATCCAATGGAAACAATCGAGCTAAAACGCATGTTGCGCCATCGAAACAATGCCACAGAAACAATGTTTCAAATGGGAAATATTTCTCAAAGGTACTCCCCAGCCTCCCCTTGCAAGGGTAATTCGAACCCCCTTTTTTCGCTAGTCACAGGGTATTTGCAAGGGGGTTGTGTTGTCTGATTTGTCTATGCCAATGACGCAAGCCGCCTTCGGCGCGCTGGTGGGCGTCAGCCAGCAGGCGGTCGGCAATCTGGTCGGGCGCGGCATCCTCGATTCGAGCATGTCCGGCCAGCAGTTGCTGCACGCCTACTGCTCGCACCTGCGGGAAACTGCAGCCGGCCGCTCGTCTGGCGAAGGCCTTGACCTTGTTGCCGAGCGCGCCATGCTGGCCAAGGTGCAGCGCGAGCGCATCGAGATGCAGAACGGCGTCACGCGCGGCGAACTGGCGCCAGTGGTGCTCATCGAGGAAGTGTTGTCGAAGGCCGGCGCGCGCATCGGCGGCCTGTTCGACGCCATCCCGGGCGCGGTCAAGCGACGCGTTCCGTCGCTGACTTCCGACGAGATCGGCAACATCGAAAAAGAGATCGCCAAGGTGCGCAACATCGTGGCGAATATATCGCTGGCCGACCTGCGCGACGACGAAGAAGAAGACGGCGCAGCGCCGGAACATCAAGTGATCGAGGACCAGGGCGAATGAGCGACCTGGCCGAAGTCCTCAACTGGCGATCGCCTGAACTGTCCGCCTGCCTGACGCGTGGGCTGAGTACCTTCGGTGTGCCCGAGCCAATGACGCTGGACGAATGGGCCGGCAAGCATTTCTACCTGTCGAAAGAATCGTCGTACGTCGAGCAGGCCTGGGAGGCGTGGCCGTTCCAGCGCGCCATAATGGCGTGCATCAGCAACAACGATATCGCCGAAGTCGATTTCATGAAGTCGGCCCGGGTTGGCTACACCAAGATGCTGCTGGCCGCGATCGCCTATTTCATCGAGCACAAGCGGCGCAACCAGGCGTTATGGCAACCGACCGATGGCGACAGTGACGAATTCGTCAAGACTGAGCTGGAGCCGATGCTACGCGACGTCAAAGTCATGCGCAAAGCGTTCCCGGCGCACATGTCACGGCACAAGGACAACACACTGCAGCAAAAGAAATTCCTGGGCTGCATGCTGCACACACGTGGCGGCAAGGCGGCGCGCAGCTATCGTCGCATTTCCGTAGACAACGCGCTCATGGACGAACTGGACGCCTTCGATAGCGACGTCGAGAAGGAAGGCGACCCTGTCACCTTGGCGGCCAAGCGCGTCGAAGGGGCCACCTTTCCCAAGCTGGTGGCAGGTTCAACGCCAGGTCTGAAGGGATTCTCGCTGATCGAAGCGCGCGCTATCCTGGCCGATGTGCGCGTCCAGTTCGCCTTCCCATGCCCGGATTGCGGCGATTTCCACCCGTTGGCCTGGGGCGGCAAGGACGAAACTACCGGCTTCAAATGGCTGACCAATGATCCGGACAGCGTGCGCCACCTGTGTCCGCACTGCGGGTCGATGATTGACCAGGGCCAGTTCCTGGCGGCAGCGCCGGCCGGCCGCTGGCAAAACGACGACGCCAGCGTCACGATCGACCACGCCGGAGTCTTCCGCAATGCCAGCGGTACCGTGATCAGCGCATTGCCCCATATCGCGTTCCACGTCTGGACCGCATATAGCCCGCTGGTGACCTGGGCCAAGCTGGTGCGCGAATTTATCGCCGCGCACAACAAGGCGCAGGAAGGCGACATTACCTCGCTGAAAACCTTCACCAATACCACCCTGGGACGAACCTGGGAACTGGATGTCGAAAAAACCGACTCCGAACAGCTAAAACAGCGCGCCGAGCCTTACAAGCTGGGCGAAGTGCCGCACGGCTGCGTGCGTCTGCTGGCCGGTGCCGACACCCAGCCGAACCGGATCGAGATCGCCGTATGGGGCTATGGCCGCGGCTGCCAGACCTGGATCATCGACTACCGCATTTTTTACGGAAATCCCGACGAGGATGCTGTGTGGGCCGACGTCGCCGAGTATTTGTTCGAGACCAAGTTCCGCCACGCCAGCGGCCAGGAACTGAAAATCCACGGTACCGCCATCGACAGCGGCGGCCACAACACGCATGCGGTCTACGCATTTTGCGCCGCCAATGCCGCGCGCCGCGTGTTCGCCGTCAAGGGCCGCTCAGGAAAGGAAAAGCACATCAAGGACGGCGCCACCAAGGTCGACATCGACTGGCGTGGCCGGATCCGCAAGCACGGCGCCCTGCTGTGGCAGGTCGGCACCAACCTGGCCAAAGACCTGATTTACGGCCGCCTGCAGATCACCAGGCCGGGCCCCGGCTATATCCATTTTTCGAAGGAGTTGCCCGATGAGTTTTTCAAGCAGATGGCAGGCGAAATCCGCGCTGAGCGAATTACCGCCGGTGGAACGGAATCGCGCTGGTCGGCGATCCGCAAGCGCGTCGAGGCCTGGGATTGCACTGTCTACGCCGTATGGCTGGAGACGCATTTCGAGCTTGCGAAAAAAACGGCGAAGTGGTGGGACCAGCTGGAGGAGGAAGTGCAGCCTTCGATGGCCGACCTGTTCGCCGCACCGTTGACGATCAGTAGCGCTGCGCCGCAGCCAGCAGCACCAGCCACGACACAGGCGCCAGTCAACTCGGCGCCAGCACCACAAAAAAGACGCAGCAACAGCAATTTCGCTTCCGACGATTGGTTACAGAGGGGATTTTAATGATTCAAAAGCAAAAGGCGCACCAGCCGGACATACTTGCCTCACTGCTTACTGCAGTGCGCGCGGCGCTGGGCGGCGAACTGCTTACCGTGGACCAGGTGCGCGATATCGAGGACGCCATGCGTACTACCTGGGGCGGGCAAGAGGTCTATATCAAGAAGAGCAGCGTCGACCAGGAAGCGCGCGCTATGGCTATCCGTACCCGATACAACCTGCGCAACAGGCGCGAACTGCAGGCTGAATTTCAGATCTCGCGCGGCCAGTTCTACAAGATCATCAAGAGCGGCTGAAAAATATAGTCTCATTTTTCCGTAGAAATGAGACAAGCCCCCCCGTAAGGTCGGGCGATCAACCACAAGGATCGCCCGATGACCATTGCAACCGACATGCTCGCCAAATACCTCGCTGCCGAGGCTGCCATCCTGGAAGGGAAGGAAGTCAAATTGGGCGACCGCACCTTGCGCATGGAAGACCTTGGCTCGGTAATTACCGGCCGCAAGGAGTGGCAGCAGGCTGTAAACCGCGAAACCGCCGCCGCCAGCGGTGCTTCCAGCATTGGCGGCCTGGGCTTCGCTCTCGCCCGCTTTGGTGGTCAATAATGGCCGCCGCCATCCCGGTGTCGATGAACGTTGTCGACCAGCTTATTTCCTTCTTCGCACCGAATGCCGGCATCAAGCGCCTGGCTGCCCGGCGCGTCCTGAACCAGTACGAGGCGGCCAAGCCGTCGCGCCTTCGCAAGCACGCCAAAGATACCGGCTCACCCGATACCCAGGTCAAACAAGGCGCGGTAACCTTGCGCACCCTGGCGCGCAATCTGGAACAAAACCACGATATCGCCCGCGGCGCGCTGCGCACCCTGGTCAATAACATCATCGGCCCGACCGGCATTGGCATCGAGCCGCAACCACGGTGCCGTGACGGTACGATCCATGACGAGTACGCCAAGCAGCTGCGCGATGCCTACCGCGACTGGTGCCTGATCCCCGAAGTGACGCATCGGCATCACTGGGCCAAGGTACAGCGCATGCTCGCCAAGACCTGGCTGCGCGATGGCGAGGTTTTCGCCCAGCGCTTGATCGGTCCGGTTACCGGCCTGGACCACGGCACGCGCGTGCCGTACTCGCTGGAAATGATCGAAGCTGACTTGATTCCCATGGATTACCAGGACGAGGCACGCAATATCTATCAGGGCATCGAGCGCAATGCCTGGGGCCGGCCGCTGGCGTACTGGGCGTACAAGGAATTCCCAGGCGCCCGCACCTGGTCCAAGCGTGGCTATGAAGTCAAGCGCATCGAAGTGGCGCGCATGCACCACCTGGCGTTCGTTGATCGCATCGGCCAGATGCGCGGCGTCTCCGAGTTCGCCAGTGTCATCACGCGCCTGGAGGACATCAAGGATTATGAAGAGTCCGAGCGCATCGCCGCCAAGGTGGCTGCCAGCCTGACTGCCTACGTCAAGCGCGGCTCGCCCGACTTGTATGGGCAACCTGACGAGAATGGCGCGCGGGCGCCGGCCGCTGCGCGCGAGATTGGCATGGCGCCAGGCATGATCATCGACAGCCTGGCCGTTGGCGAGGAGATCGGCATGATCGACTCGAATCGGCCCAACCCGAATTTGATCACTTTCCGCCAGGGGCAGCTGCGCGCGGTTGCCGCCGGCGTCGGCGCCAGCTATTCCAGCCTGGCGCGAGACTACAACGGCACGTACTCGGCGCAGCGCCAAGAGCTGGTGGAGCAATGGATCAACTACGCCGTGCTGACGGATGAATTCGTCGGCCAGCTGGTGCAGCCCGTGTGGCAAGACTTCGTGCAGATCGCCCACCTGTCCGGCGCCGTCCCAATACCCAAGGATGTCGACCCGGCCAGCGCTGACGATGCGCTGTTTGTCGGCCAGTCGATGCCCTGGATCGACCCGTTGAAAGAAGCCCTGGCCTGGCATTCCCTGGTGCAGGACGGCTTTGCCAGCGAGGTCGAAGTGATGCGCAAGCGTGGCGCCAACCCGCGCGATGTGCTCGAGCAGATCGACGCTCACCGCAAGGCCGTCAAGGAAAAAGGCTTGATTTTTGGTTCGGATTTTGCCAACCAGGGCAAGGCCGTGCCGCCAAAAGACAACTCCGAACCCGCGTAATCGCCCACTAACAACACTCCGGAAAATAGTGTCTCATTTTTCCGTAGAAATGAGACACCCAAACAAACACACTGAGTGCATTGACTAAGGAACGCATCATGCCAAGCCCCAAAGCGACGACAGCAGCAACGCCAGAAAAGTGGTACACCATCCACGCCCAAGCGCGCCCGGCCGCCGGCGTCAACGCGCAAGCTCGCGCCGAAATCCTCATTTATGGCGATATCGGCGAGAGCTGGTACGGCGATACCATCGCGGCCAAGGACTTTGTGCGCGAGGTGAGCTTGCTGGACGTCGACGCGCTGACCGTGCGCATCAATAGCTATGGCGGTTCCGTGACCGATGGCGTGGCCATCCATAACGCCCTCAAGCGCCACCCGGCCACCGTCACCACCGTGATCGACGGCATTGCCGCTTCCATCGCCAGTCTGATCGCGATGGCTGGCGATACTGTCGAGATGGCAGACAACGCCATGCTGATGATTCATGCCCCCTGGATGTACACGGGCGGCAATAGCACGTCGCTGCGCGAAGATGCCGACATGCTCGACAGCTACGCCGAAGCCATGGCCACCAGCTATATCGCCAAGACTGGCGGCGACAAAGCCGAAATCCTGGCCTTGCTGCAGGACGGCAAAGACCACTGGTACACGGCCGAGGAAGCAATCTCCGCCAAATTCGCCGATGCCGCCATCGCGGCCTTGCCGCTGGCTGCCTCAGCCAGCCTCAACCCATCCATCCAGGCGCGGTATGCATCTTTCCCGCTGCCAGCAGGTCCTGCGGCATCTGTCGCGCCACAACCCACCATCACCCCGAAGGAGAATGCCGTGCCACAACCACTTAATCCGCAAGCCGTGGAGCCGTCCGCTGCCGCTGTTGCGGCCAAGCAGATCGCCGCTGCTGCGCTGGAAGCCGATAAAACCCGTCGCACCTCCATCAGCGCAGCTTTCGCCAAGTTCGCCTCGACTGAAGGTGTCAGCGCCCTGGCGGCCGTCTGCGCCGATGATACCGAATGCACGGTCGAAGCGGCCAACACCAAACTGCTGGCGCATTTGGGCGCTGGCGCCAGTTCGGCGGGCGGCGGCCGCATCGTGACGCTCGAAGATGAGCGCGACAAGTTCCGGGCCGGCGTCGAGGCGTCGGTGCTGGCACGCTCCAACCTGGGCAAGGATGACCGCAGCAACAATTTCCGCAGCTACAGCATGCTCGACATTGCCCGCGCCTGCCTGGACCAGGCTGGCATCAATGCCAAAGGCATGGACAAAATGAAGCTGGTGGCCGCCGCTTTTACCCACACCGGCAGCGATTTCCCCATGCTGCTCGGCAACATCGCCGAAAAGGCCATGTTGAAGGGTTACGAAGAAGCCGAAGAAACCTTCCAGCTGTGGACCTCCAAAGGCACGCTGGGTGATTTCAAGGTCGGTAAGCGCGTTGACCTGAACACCTTCCCATCGCTCGACAAGATCCAGGATGGCGCCGAATACACATATGCTGATATCGGCGAGCGTGGCGAATCGGTGCAACTGGCCACCTACGGCAAGATGTTCTCGCTGACGCGCCAGGCCATCATCAACGACGACCTCGACGCTTTCACCAAAATTCCGAAACGCATGGGCCGCGCCGCGATCCGCACCATCGGCGACCTGGTCTATGCGATTTTGACCAGCAACCCGCGTATGTCGGATGGCATTGCCCTGTTCCATGCTGACCACAAGAATTTGCTGCCTGGCGCGGGCATTTCGACTGCCACGGTTGATGCCTTGCAAGTTGCCATGGGCCTGCAAAAAGATGGCACCGGCTCGATTCTCAATCTCGATGTGAAAACGCTGATCGTTCCGCGTGCACTGCGCGGCACGGCCAACGTGGTGCGCGAGAGCGAGTTTGAAGTCGGCGGGGCCAACAAGAACAACACCGTGCCCAACAGTGTGCGCAGCACGTTTGACGTCGTGGCCGACGCCCGCCTGGATGCAAACTCCGCGACCGCATGGTACGGCGTGGCCAGCAAGGATCAGCATGACTGCATCGAAGTGCAGTACCTCGATGGCAACGAAGCACCGACGCTGGAGCAGCAAAACGGCTGGCACGTCGATGGTGTCGAATTCAAGGTGCGCATGGATGCGGGCGTCAAGGCGCTCGACTTCCGCACCATGGCCAAGAACCCGGGCGCCTAAACTGCGCATACCTGGCGCGCCGCTGCGGCGGCGCACTCATCCACGACATAGGAGCCATCATGGCCAAGAACTATATTCAAGAAGGTAACGTCCTGAGCTATACGGCCACCGCCGCTGTCGCATCTGGTGCAGTGGTCGTGATCGGCAAGCGCATCGCCATCGCCTTGGCCGACATCACCGTCGGCGAGACTGGCGCGATCACCGCCGAAGGCGTATTTGCAGTCGCCAAGCTGGGCACGGACGTGGTCGGCCTGGGCGACCTGCTGTACTGGGATGCCGCCAACAATCGCCTGACTACCACCGCTGCCGGCAACACGGCGGCGGGCTTCGCTGCGGCGCCAGCTGGTGCAGGCGTCGGCACGACCAACATCAAGATCAACGCCTGATGTTCGACGTCCTCGAAGCGCGAATGAACTGCGTAGCGCATAAAAAACTGGCCAACGCCATGGCGACCATCGGCACCAGCACGGTGCCGGTGATCTTCGATGCCGAATATTCGGCGGCAACGGTTGGTAGTGCGCACATGGGTGCTTCGACGCCGCAAATGCAGATCATGAATAGCGACGTACCTGCCGATTTCGCCGGCAGCACCATCCAGATCGCTGTCGGCACCAGCGCCCCTGTGGCCTGGAGTGTCGCCGAGCGCCGGCCGGATGGCGAGCAGCCGGCCGGCATCACGCTGGTATTCCTGGAGCGTCCATGAATAGCGCGCAGTTCAGCGTCGTCAGCGCCATCCTCGATCAACTGCGGATTGGACCAGCGCTGGCGGACGGCCGCATCTACCGCTCGCGCACCCGCGCTATTGGTGTCGACCAGGCCAGCGCCATCGTGGTCCGGGTAGAGCGCAGCACCTCCACGCTGGCCCAGGTCATCGGTGGCCCGACCACCTGGGCCACGCTGGTCAACGTCGAATGCTATGCGCGCGCCACGGGTAGCGAGCCGGATGCGGTCACCGATGCGCTGGTGGTGAATGTGTTCGACCGCCTGGCGCTGGCGCCGACGTTGGGGGGCGCTGCAATGTCGTTCGAGCCGCTGCCGGGCGACACGCTGTCCTGGGAAGTAGACGAGCTCGATTCAAAAATAGCCTGCATCACCGCCAAATTCTTGGTGATGCATCAAACCAAAGGAAGGACTTTGACATGACTGTTGTTACACCAAAGCCAGCTGTAAGTGCCGCGCAGGATACGCCGGCGCCGATCCCGGTCCGCCAGGCCGAGCCGAAAACGGGCGGCAGCTACTCCCGCAACCCTGTTGACGGCACGCTCGTCAAGAACCCGGTCCCGGCCCCGGCCACGCAACCCAACAAGGAGTAATCCATGTCTCGCCTCATTCGCAATACGGCGATTCTCGCCAAAATGGAAACCGTGTACGGCGTCGATGCCGTGCCGACCGGCGCAGCCAACGCAATGCTGGTCAGCACGCTGAGCATCAATCCGCTGAACGCCCAAAACGTCGACCGCAACAATATTCGTCCCTTTTTGGGCGGTGATGAGCAACTGGTCGGCAGCCGCTATGTCGAAATGGGCTTCGATGTCGAGCTGGTGGGCGCCGGCACGTTGGGTACTGCCCCAGCTTGGGGGCCATTGCTGCGTGCTTGTGGTTTCGCCGAGGTCATTACTGCAGGCGTGCGTGTGGACTATGTTCCTATTTCCACCGGTTTCGAATCGCTCACCATTGACTGGTATGACGATGGTGTACTGCATAAGGGCATGGGCGCACGCGGTACCGCCTCGCTGAAGTTGAGCGTTGGCGAAAAGCCAGTCATCTCGTGCAAGTTCGTCTGCCTGTACGGCGGCATTGGCGTGGCCGCTGCTCCAACGGCAGACCTGGAAGAGTGGCAAGTCCCAGAGATCGTGCTCGATGCCAACTCCGGAAAGCTCATGTGGGGTGCTACACATGCGACCACTACGCCACCAGCACTGATCGGCGGTGATTCCTACCCGAGTAAAGGGCTGACGATCGATCTGGGTGTCACATCGCCATTTCAGGCGCTACTGGGCGGTGAATCCGTACCGATTACCGAACGCAAAGTGACTGGCGCAGTGCAGCTGGAATTGACAGCAGCGCAAGAAGTGGCGGCCATGGCTGCGGTTCTGGCTACGGCAAAAACCAGTTTGGGCATGGTCCACGGCACCGTGGCCGGCAGTCGTGTCGCCGTCTTCATGCCAGGTGTGCAACGCATTGAGCCGTCCAAGGAAGACCTTAACGGCGCCCGCATGATCGGCTACAAGCTGCTGGTCAATCCGATTGCGGGCAACGACGAAATCCGCATTGCCACCAGTTTCTAAACCCTGGGGCCAGAGTGCCCCGCACTGTGAAAGAAAATAATGAAAAAGCAATACAAAATCGTAGTTGGCGATACGGTAGCAGTTCCGGTAGCTGGTTCGCACACCAATGAAAGCGGCAAAGCAATCCCATTTAAATTCTCGTTGATTTGCAAACGTCTGGATACCGCAGGGCTGAAAAGCGCCTTGAACGGTGGCGAAACGCAAGTTGACGAATTTATCGCCGATGTGGCGACGGACTGGCGCGATCAGCGCCTGGTGCTGGAAGTCGACGATAAACCTGCCGAATTTTGCGAAGACGCGCTGGCGGCCCTGCTGAGCATTAGTGGCATGGGTATGTTGTGCTTCACCGCCTACATGAAAGAAGCCGGGGCCAAGGCAAAAAACTAAGCCAGGTCGCGCGCTTTGTAGCGCTCGGCCTGGTCGTATCGGACCAAGAACAAGAGCAGGAGCAGGAATCTACCGATTCAGCAGCTGCTGCCTTTGGCTTACGGGTACATCGCGCGGCGGCTGTTTGCGAAGAGCTTTATTTATGGCCCGAGAACCTAAAAAGCTGGAATTTATTTCAAGCCATGAGCACGCAGTGGATAACGGGGATGGCCGGCCCGACCGGGCTGTCCTATCCAGGTGTAGAGGTAGTCATGCGTAAGGCCCGCGTCAAACGGTGTGACGAAGAGCGTGTTTTTTATGAAATTCAATGTATGGAACGGGCGACCTTGAGCGCCTGGAGAGAAAAGACCGATGGGAAATGAATCTCGCGTCATCATTACTGCAGACTCCGCGCAAGCGATTCGGGAATTCAATCGCTTGCGCACCCAGTCAACATCATCTCTTCGGGATATCGCTGCCTACAGCGACAAGGTCGGCGCCGCATTGGGTGCCATCGGCCTGGGCACCGGCCTGGCCGGCATCATCAAAATGAGTGATGAATACGCCAAGTTTACCGCCCAGTTGCGTCTGGCGACGATATCTCAACGTGAATATAACGCGGCATACGCCGACGTGAAGCGTATTGCCAACAGCTCACAGCAGGCTTTGGATGGCACCGGAACTCTTTATGCTCGCATTGCAAACGGAACCCGGGAGCTGGGCACCACGCAAAAGCAGGTCGCTGAGATTACGGAGACCGTCAATTTGGCATTGAAGGTCAGTGGCGCAACGGCGACAGAATCGGCATCCGCGCAGCTGCAACTGTCGCAAGCTTTCGCATCTGGCACGCTTCGGGGCGAGGAGTTCAACGCAGTGAATGAGGCTGCCCCACGCTTGATGAAAGCGCTGGCCGATGGTATGGGACTGCCGATAGGCGCCCTGAAGGGCATGGCTGGTGAGGGAAAGATTACGTCCAAAATCATGGCAGAGGTCTTGCCAAACGCACTTGTAGCCTTGCGTGAGGAAGGCAAAAAAGTTGCCACAATAGGTGGTGCTTTCACTGTATTGAAAAATGAATTTATGGAATTTACGGCCATCAAAGCGCAAGCAAATGGCACCGTGAATATTCTTACCACAAGCATAAAATTGCTTTCCGACAATATAAACGTTCTGTTTGCCGCCACTGCAGGGTTGTTGACCTTGAAGATGGCCGGATATTTTTTCATGGGCGTCGCAGCAGTACAGGCCTATTTCGCTTCAAATGCCGAATTAGCTGCACTGTTGGTAGTGGAGCGCGCGGCGCTAATTTCCAAGGCCGAGGCTCTAGTAGCCAGTACAACCGCAGTGTCAGCGTCCACCTCGGCGAAATTGATCGAAACAGAGGCGACACTGGCCGGCCTGGTAGCGCAAAAAACTGCACTGCTCGCAGCCCGCGAATTGGTGTTCGCTCAATACAACCAGGCAAAAGCAAATATTGCATCAGCTGAAGCTGCCATCGCTGCCGCATCGTCTGCCGGCGCGCTCAGTTTTGCACTGCGCGTTGTACGCGCATCGACGCTTGACCTGGCCGTGGCCGAACAGGCGCGAGTAGCGGCGCTGGCTGAGCTTACCGCATCAAGCATTGCTCTAGGGCGCGTTTCAGCACAATTGGCATCGGCGACGGCGTCGGTCACTGCCGCAACATCGGCTGATACCGCGGCGACGGCAGCGCGCACCGCCGCCACGAACGGCTTGAATGGCGCAATTGGACGTACCGCAGTTACAGCGAGCATTGCCTCCAAGGCACTGGGATTCTTGGGGGGGCCGATCGGGATTATTACTACCTTGCTTAGCGTGGGCGCGGCTGCATGGGTATTGTGGGGAAGTAAAGGTAGTGAAGCGGAAAAAGCAGTTACGACAACGCTGGCGGAAGAAATCGACGAATACCTGTCAAATTTGAACAAGCAAATTGAAAAACTCAAGGAGCGAAACGAGCTTGCAAATAAAAAAATGACAACAGGCTCGGCGCCAGTGACGGATGGAGAGAAAAATCGCGAAAAAATCTTGGCTGAAATTAACTCGATCGGCAAGCGTACCGACTTGGATATTGTTGCCAAATCGGCCCTGATGGGTGTTTGGGGCGGTCGACTGAACGAAATCAATCAGGAAATGGAGACTTTTAATAACGAACAGCAAAAAAACAAGGCATTCACGCGCGATGCTGATATTAAAACCTGGTTTGATCAGAATGGTACGGCCGCGCAGAAAATGGCAGCTGAACTTGGCGAACTGAAAAAGAAGTTCGGGGAAATCCCTCCGGAAATGGAAAAGCTGGTGAGGGCCAAATATGCTGACAAGAGCGTTGCTTCCGGCCTCAAAAAAGAGGAACAGGCCTATTCCACGTTAATTGCGAGCATCCGCGAGAAGATCGAGGCCGGCCGTATAGAAAACGCCACTGATGTAGATGCGACCGAGAGCCAGAAGCTGCGCATCAAGGTGGACGAGGCAAGCAAAGTCAATAAGCTAAAACTAGCTGATGCGCATCTGACTGCGACCTATGCAGCGTTGGACGAGCTGGCAGCCGTAGAAAAGGTGGCAAAGGCCCGTGCCACGGAAAAGGACGTTTCCACACACATCCAGGAAAGTACGTTGGCGCGCCAGGACTCCTCGGCGGCGCTGGCGGTAGAGTATCAAATGATGGGCAAGTCCAGCGATGCACGCGAGCTGGCCATGGTAGCCGTCCGTGAACAGACAGCGCTGGAGAAATTCCTGTTGCAGGAGAAGTTGGCCGGCAAGGTCGTCACCGAGGAGCAGATCAAGCGGCTGACGGACGAAGCGGCCGCGCGCGTGCGCGTCGAGCAGGCCACGCTGGCGCAGACCAAGGCGCTCGGCTATGCCAGCCAGCTCGCCGACGAGAACCGCCGCTTTGCCGCTGAATCGCAATTCGATGAAAAGGCGCGCGCGAGTGCACTGCTGAAAATCGATGCCGCCATGTGGCAAGAGCGCATTTCCCTGGCCGGCGCCGGCACGGACGCCCAGAAACGCCTGCAGGAAGAATATTCGACCTGGTATATCAACCAGCTGGCCAAGCCCGAGATCGAAGCCAACCGCAAAATGTGGGAATCGATCGACGCGACGGCGCACGACACGTTCGTCTCTATTTTCGATTCGGGCAAGTCAGCGTTCGACCGCCTGCGGGACACGCTGAAAAACGGCCTGCTCGATCTGCTCTACCAGATGACAATCAAGAAGTGGATCTTAAACATCGGCGCCTCGGTGTCCGGCACCGGTGCCGCCGGCCTGGCCTCAGCCGGTGGCCTTGGCCTGACAGGCGGCGCGGCTGGCGGTGGTTTGGGGGGCATTGCCAGCCTGGCACAAAGTGCCAAAACTGCGTACACCATTGCAACTGAAGGATTCTCAAGCATGACGGCCTCTCTGGGCGATGCGCTCGGCTCCGCTGGGAATTTCTTCAACTCCAGCTCATTGTCGAGCTTTGGCAAGGGAATGTCCTTATCGGGCGATCAGGCCGGTACCGCAGCGCAGGCCTACTTGAAGGCTGGCGACTCCAGCACTGCAGGGTCGTTGACGAGCGGTTCGGCGGCTGGTTCCGCGCTCACCGTGGCAACCGCTTGGCTGGCTGCCGCCGGCATTGGCCGGGCCCTGGGCAACAAGATTTCTGACGGTTACTCCGTCAATGGCGGCAACGGCGGCGGTTTCATTAACTTTTCCACACTGACAAATTCTGTGCCGATTCTGGGCGGTATCGTGGGCGGCCTGGTTAATCGTGCTTTTGGCATGCGGGAAAAGCAGGTTACGTCATCGGGAATTCGTGGAACCCTGGGGGCAGATAGCACCTTCAACGGTGAGACATTTGCAGCCTGGAAGCAAAAAGGAGGTTGGTTCCGTAGCGATAAGTCGGATGTTGACATAGGCAAGGTCGATTCGGCGACGTCCGGCGCGTTCTCCAGTACATATGCGGCCATCCGGGAGGTGTCTGCGGCCATGGCTACGACTTTGGGAGTTGACGCTGCCGGTATCAAGTCACGCTCCCAGGCGGTCAACATAGCGTTGACGAGTGATGCCGCGAAAAACGAGGAGGCTGTCAAAAAGTTCTTTGGTGAAGTTGCCAACTCGATTGCCTTGGAAATTGTGCCAAATTTGGTTCAGTTCAAAGTAGGAACGGAAGAATTGAGCGAAACGCTTCAGCGCGTCGGTACCAACTATGCCGCCGTCGACGCTGCCCTGCTTATGACCGGCCGCACATCTCAGGATGCCTTTGGCGCGGTAGGCGTGGCCACCATTGGCGCGCGAGAGAACCTGATCAAGTTGGCAGGCAGTCTGGACTCGCTCACCAGCGGGACCAGCTTCTTTGCCGAGAACTTCCTGACAGAAGCCGAGCAGATGGCGCCGGTGCTGTCGACCGTGGCCGATACGCTGGGCAAGTTGGGCATGGCCGGTGCCACGACCATGGACGATTACAAGAAAAAGGTGCTGGGCCTGAATCTGGCCAGCGCGGCAGATCAAGAACTGTATATCAAGCTGCTGGCCTTGGCGCCTGCGTTCAAGGCAGCATCTGATTACAGCAGCCAGCTGGCTGCCGCGACCGGCAACTATGCTGCCGTGGTCAAGTCGGCCAGCGAGATTGCCAGCGAACACCTGGACCTGCAAAAACAGCTGAACGAATTGACGAAAAGCGAAACGGAACTGCTGGCCATCCAGCGCTCCAGCATCGCCGCCGTCAACCGTGCGCTGTTCGACCAGGTGCAGGCGGCCAAGGCGGTGGTATCGGCCAAGGATGCGCTGGCCAAGGCCTACGAGACGGAATCGGCAGCGGCCACGACGGCACTGGAGAAATCGAAATCGTGGGTGGCCACGCTCAATGGCCTGAACGCCAGCATGGCCCTGGGCAGCCAGTCCATCCTGACGCCGGAGCAGAAATACGCCGAGGCGCGGGCCCAGTTCGAAAAAACCCTGGCGGCAGCGAATGCCGGCGACACGACGGCGCAGTCCGGCCTGTCGGCCGCCGAACAGGCGTTCCTGACGGCTTCGCAGGTAGTCAACGCGTCGGATGCCAAATACGCGGCAGATTACGCGCGCGTGCTGGCGGCCAATAGCGAGGCGTTGAAATGGGCCTCGGCCCAGGTCGACGTGCAGCAGGCCAGCCTGGATGCCCTGAAGGCCCAGGTGTCGGGCCTGATCACCATCAACGACAGCGTGCTGACGGTGGCGCAAGCCATTGCCAACCTGAAAGCGGCGATGGGCACGGCCACGGGGCTGGGCGTGAAGTTCGACGGCTCTCATGCCGGCGGCCTTGCCAATGTGCCGTTTGACGGCTACGCGGCCGAGCTGCACCGCGGTGAGGTTGTGGTCGACGCGCCAGCGGCGGCAGCCATGCGGCGCTATTTCGGCGGCGCGCCAAGCCATGGCGGTGGAAACACGGATGCGCTGGTGGCGGAAATCAAGGGCCTGCGGGAAGAGGTCAAGGGTTTGCGCGCGGAGCAGAAGGATCAGACCGGCGCGGCGATCAGGGCCACCGTCGAATCGAACGACAAGGCGGCCAAGACGGTCGTGGCAGGTGTCGATAAATCCGCCAGGGCATCTGCCTGGGCGAAAAAAGTGGAGTATTCCGAATGACCGATGCGCAATTTTTGGCATGGCTGCAAAGGCCGTCCGCCATCCGTATGGTGCTGATCGAGGTGCAGGTGAATGTGGCGGGTGTCGAGTTGACGCGGTTTATCTCATCCTGGCCGTATATCACCGGCCCGGGCGACCTCCCGCCCAACGTCGAGTACTTGCCGCTGGCCACCGGCGGGCTGGCCTTCACCGAACAGGTCAGCCTGACCGGTGAGGCTGGCCTTTCGGGCGGCGATATTGAACTTGATAATGCTGATGGCGCGCTCGACGGCTGGCTGGCCGACGTCTGGCGCAATCGTCCCATCAAGGCCTGGTCCGGAGATCCGGCCTGGCCGCGCAGCGACTTTCGCCTGGTCTTCGACGGCATCGTCGCCGATATCGGCATTTCCGCACGCGAGTCGATCAACCTGTCGTTGCGCGACAAGCTGCAGCGGCTGGACACGCCAATTGCCGAGGCAAAGCTGGGCGGCACCTCGCCAAACAAGGACTCCACCTTGCCAATACCGTTCGGCGAATGCCATAACGTGACGCCATTGCTGACCAATCCGGCCACGCTGGAGTATGGCTTTCTGGGCGCCGTGGAGTCGAGTTTCGAGGTACGCACCAACGGCAAGCCGATTGCCGTGGCCTTGAATGACCAGGCGGGGCGCATCAACCTGACCACCGATCCGTTTTCCACCACGATCACGGTCAGTGTGCAGGGCGACAAGGGCGGCGGGTATGCGCCGCGCATCGCCCCGCTGGTGCAGCGCATTGCCACCGCCTACGGCAAGGCCTCGGATCGCTTCACCCTGGCCGACCTCGACCTGGTCAACTTGGCCGCCTTCGATGCGGCCCACCCCCAACTGGTGGGCCTGTATGTAGCCGACCGGACGAACCAGGCGCAGGCCATCCAGCAGCTGGCGGCCAGTGTGGGCGCCCAGGCGGTCATGTCGCGCACTGGCCAGCTGCGCCTGGTGCAGATCGCGCTGCCTGCCGCCGGCGTGCCGGTGGAAATTGGCCCCGAACACATGCGGCTCGATTCCCTGCGTCCGGTGCAGCGCCTGCCGGTGGTGGCGGCCGTCAAGATCGGTTTCGACAAGAATTGGACAGTGCAAACGAACCTGACCACCAGCATCCCGCCGGCGCATGCGGACTTGTACGCCACGGAATGGCTGACCGAAACGGCAGTCGATGAGGCGGTGCGCGCGCGCTATCGACTGACGGACGACCCGCCGCAGGTCGACACCTGCCTCAAGACCAACGCAGACGCCCAGGCGGAAGCGGCGCGGCGCCTGGCCTTGAACAAGGTGCAGCGCACGATTTACGAATTTGATGGAGAGCCTGAGATGATGATGCTGGAACTGGGGCAGCCCGTGGTGCTGCGCGATGACCGCTTCGGCCTGCAGGGCGGCGTGCCTGGCGTGGTAGTGCTGTTGTCGCACCAATGGCTGGCCGGTCGCGTGACGGTGGGGGTGCTGGTATGACCGCCATCGGAGGCGCCCGCGACAAGCTGCTGCAGGCCACGGCGGAGCGCTTCAGCACGACGGCCGATGGCAAGGCGATCCTTTTGGCTGGCAGCACGCCTGTGTTTCGCGTGAATAGTGCCGGCGCCGGCGCGCCGGGCTCGATTGCCATTACTGCCAAGCCGGTGAACGTGGTGGGCGATATCGTGTTTTCTGTCTCCGCCGGCACGCAGATGACTGTCAACGGCAACGTGGCCACGGTCGACTTTGCCACCATGACCACGGATACGGCCCTGGTGCAGGCGCGCATCCGCGAATTCGGCGTCGACTACGTCGGCAACTACATGATCAGCAAAGTCTTCGATGGCGTTGCTGGCGAGACGGGCCTGGCCGGCGTGAATACTGGCCAAGCCTTCGCCTACAAGCGGGCGGCGGCGGCGCCAGCCGATTCGCCCGGCGACGTGATCTTCACCTTTGCCACGGCCGCCATCACAACGCCGGCCGGCAACGACCTGGCCAATGGCTGGTCGAAGAACATCCCGGCAGGCACGGCGCCGCTGTACGTGCGCGTGGCGGCCGCCAGCTCGCGCAATGCCACGGACAATATCGTGACCAACGAGTGGGCGGGCGCGGTGCAGCTGGCCAAGGACGGCGCCGACGGCTTGAACGTGGCACCCGTGCGCATCTACCAGCGCGGTGCGACCAACATCGCACCGGCGCTGCCCACGGCGGCCTGCACGTTCACTTTTGCCACCGGCGCGCTGACGGGCTTGAATAACGGCTGGTCGACGCAGGTGCCGACAGCCGGTGGCGCCTACCTGTTCACTTCGGGCGCCACGGCCGCATCGCGTACAGCGACCGACGACATCGCCGCAGGCGAATGGGCCGCCGCTGCGCGCCTGGCCGCCGACGGCGCCACCGGCCAGCGCGGCACCGTCACGGTGACGGCGCCAGGCTACTCGGCCTGGTCGGATGCCTCGGCCGTGTATGAGCTGGGCCGCGCCGGCTATGGCGCGCCGATCAATCGCGACGTGGTGACCTTGTACGACGCCACACATGCGGTGACGAAGTATTTTGATAACGGCGCCTGGCTGGTGCTTGGCACGGTGCTGAATGGCAACTTGCTGGTGGACGGATCGGTGGCAGCCAAGGCGTTGTCGGTGGGTAACCTGGCGGCAATCAACGCGAACCTGGGGAATGTGACCGCCGGCGACTTGTACGGCACGACGCTGCATGGTGGCTCAGGATACCCGACCAACACATACGCTTGGCCTAGCAATGGCGGCACGGGGTTCCACCTGAGTTCACAGGGGCTGCTGATCGGGAATCGCTATGTGCCCGGAGGTTACATTCAACTGTCGAGTACGGGCCTTTTGGATATGCCAGGACTCACAGTGACGCCTGGAACGGCCGGAGCCGCTCCCGTTGCGAGGTTTTCCGGTGAGTTGGTGGCCGCTACCGGAACGATTGGCTTGCTGCGCAGCCGGGACACTGGAGGTCGCATTGAAATTGCTGGCGAGACGATCCAAGTGTTCGACGAGAACAATAAGCGTCGTGTACTACTGGGGCGCCTGAAATGAATTACGGACTACAAGTTTTTGATGCTGCTGAAAATGTCGTATTTGACTCGTATCTCGCAGCTGGCGGCGTGTGCCTGGGAATATTTGAAGTCCCGCATGCAGGTGCCGTGTTTACATTTCCCGATATGGGCGGTGATTGGCGCGGATTTTCCATCAATCTTGTTGGCCGGAATGTGGCAGGAATGACCTATGACAACGCATTGGGATATCCGCGATTTACCTTTGCCGACCTCAATTGGGGGCGTGTGGTTGCGCTGCTGGTCAAATGAGTAATTTCGGACTGCAAGCATTTAATGGGGTGAACGAGTTGACAGTTAGCAGCAATGCGAATTTGCTGCACTGCCTGGGGCGGCCTGCTTTATTGAGCCTAACACAGCCAAGTGGAAGAGCAGATCAAGGCAGGCCAAATCCGAAACGGTGCGGACATTCCTTATATCGAATCAATTGCCTAGGGCCATTCCTGGTTGCCATGGACTTGCCGCTAAATCGAAACGTTGGCGTGGTCAGTGTCAACGAGATTTCTTCTGGGGTTTGGGATATTGAAATGTTTTGCGGCGCACTTGGTGATGCTGATGGATTCGATACGGTTCAATACGCAATCGATATTTGGGCATTTGGATTTGCAGAAGCCTTAGCTGGGTCATGGGGAATGGCACTCTTCAACTCGAATGAGAGGCTGGCCGCTGACTTTTCCCAACCGCATCTGCTTTGGCCTCGGGCGGTGGTCGACCCGTATGGTGTGCCAAATCTAGAGATTCCATCTTTGACTCGGCCGGTGGTGCTGGGGATGCCAACACGGTTTTCCATGTTCACTCGACCGCGCGATACTGGACTGTTAAATGACTACATCGATCAAATGGATTTTTGGTGCCGCACGTCCAACACAGCATTGAAGACCGTGTCGCGCAAGCTATTGCAATACACCATCAACGACCCTGAAGATCCAGAAAACAATGCGGACGGCCCGGGGCCCAGCATCATTATTGAAGGGGCACTATTGCCATGAGTAATTTACGCATCATCTACGACAACGTTGCCGACCGCGCCGTTCTGACCGCATCGAGTCAGACTGGCGCGTTAGGACCGGCCAATCTGCAGCGCGACAGCAAAAGCGCCGTACTGCGCGCCGCCGGTACGGCACAGACCGTCATCGCCACCTGGCCGACACAGGAGTCCATCGCCTGCGTGGCGCTGATCTTCACCAACATGACCAGCAGCGCGCGCATGCGCGTGCGCGGCTATGCCCAGCCGGGCGACGCTGTCCCGGTGCTCGACACCGGCAGCATTTTTCCGTGCGCTGCCGCCGTGCATGGCTCCTATCCCTGGGGCGTCTTGCCCCTGGGCTGGAACGCCTACAAATGGGGTGGCGTGAATACCTGGGCGCGCGGCGGCGGCGCCGATGCCGTGGCTTGGTTCGCACCTGTGCGCGTACGCCAGCTGGTAATCGAAGTGTCGTCTCCGCAGAGCGCAGAAGGCTACTTGGAAATTTCGCGCCTGGTGACGGGCAACTACTGGTCCCCGGAACACAACGCCGAGTATGGCGCCCAGCTTCTCTTGCAAGACGGAAGCGAGGATTACCGCACGAGCGCCGGCGACCTCAAGACGCAGATTCGCCCAACCAGCGACAAGCTGAGCATCAACCTGGCGCAGCTGACGCCATCGGATCGAGCGCGCTTCATGCGCATCCTGCGCGAAAACGGCAAGGATCGGGCCATGCTGTTCAGCCTGTTTCCTGAAAACCCGGATCCCCTGCTGGAGCAGGACCACACGCTGTATGGCAAAGCCAGCAATATCGACGCGGTGGCAACGCCGTATTTTGAAACGTATTCAGCACCACTACAAATCGAAGGAATTTAAATGGCTGATTATTTTTATGATGGCATGCCGAACGTCAACGAACGGCTGAATCTGCTGTACTTGGCCTTCGCTGCCGGGCCGTACAGCGCATTGCCGCTGTCTGGTGGCGTTTTGACCGGTGACGTGTCGTCACGAGGCGCCCTCAGCGTCGACAAGCAAATCGTTGCCGCCGCGCGCGCGCCACGGTTTGCGGCTTCTGCTGGGGGAACTCCCGGCTGGTGGAGGGTAGCGAAATTCAGTCTTCAGCCTGGTAGCGAGGCGGTGGTGCGCATTTCGGGAACCACGGGCTATTCCGCCATCGATGGCGCCTCCAACGGTGCATTGACCACCATCCTGTTGCGCGTAGATAACGATAGTAAATGCCGTGGCTCTTTTTATACTGTCGGGGCGGTATCGAATGACACGATCCGGGATGTGAAGATCGGGCTCGACGGCGTGGTCTATGTCAGCACCGGAACATTTTTCCAGCTGTCTGTCTATGCTGATACCAATATGTGGCTGTCGCAGCCAGTTGAGTTTCTTGGTGCCGGCATCCTGCCGCCAGATACCGCCATTGCCGCTGTCAGAATTTGGGGCCTGAAGTTGGGCGCCGGCAACACCTTTACGGTGACGACGACAACGCTTGAAACCGTCTGTGACTATGTCGGCCGGCATGTGTACCCGGCTGTGGATAATTCCTATGACATGGGTCGGGCGGCGGTGGCATACCGGACAATCTATGCGCGCACGGGCACCATCAATACCTCCGACGCGCGCCTGAAGCGGGATTTCCGCGAACTGACCACGGCCGAGATTGCCGCTGCCAAGGATCTGGCACGCGCCATCAGCATTTACCGCTGGCGGGATGCCGTCGACTGCAAGGGGGCTGATGCACGCGAGCACGTCGGTCCGACTGTGCAGCGCGCCATCGAGATCATGCAGGCCCACGGCCTGGAGCCGTTCAACTACGGATTTATCTGCCACGACAGCTGGGAAGAGCAAACTGTCGAGCATCCAGCCATCGACGCCCGGCCAGCCGTTCCCGCCACCGAGGCGGTTCCAGAGGTGCGGAATTCGTTTGGTGATGTCGTCACGGCAGCCGTGCCGGCCAGCGCGGGTGTTCCTGCCATCGAGGCGCGCGGCGCGTACACGGAAGTCACGCAGGAGGCTGGCGACCGCTATGCCTTCCGTTATGACGAACTGGCAATGTTCATTGCTGCGGGCCAGGAGGCGCGGCTGGCTGCGCTTGAAGCGGCATAGAAATTAATGCTCCACCACAAACCCGCTTCGGCGGGTTTTTTATTGCCTGTCGCAAAAATACTGTCTCGCTTTTCCCTAGAAATGAGACAGCCATCGCCGTACTGTCGGTAACAACACTTCTTCACCTCTCCACTGAAAGGCACTCATGGCCATCGAAACAACCGCCGCTGGCAGCGCACTGATTAAAATTTTTGGCATACCGGTCCTTGCCGGCGCTGCCGCAACCTCTCTGGGATTCATGTTTATGTGGCCAAAAACCGCCAAGGAAGCGGGCGTGCGCTTCTTCGTCACCATTCTTTTTTCCGCCCTGATGGGCCCGGCCTTGGTCGTGGTCGTGCGCAACTGGATGCCAAGCCTGTTCGACAGCGCGCGCGCCGTCGCCGTGCTGTACGGCAGCGACCCGGCGCTGGGTTTCCTTTTTATCGCTGCGCCGCTGATGGTGGCCGCCGGCTTGCCCGCCTGGTGGGTGCTGGGCGCCACGGTGCGCTGGTTCGACAAGCGCAAGGACAAGGACATTGGCGAGATGGCGAGTGACGCGGCCGCTGTCGTCAAGGAAGTGCGGGGTGGCCTGTGAACCTCACCAAGAATTTCACCCTGCAGGAGCTGACTGCTTCCGACTGGGCCGCGCGCCATGGTGTCGACAACACGCCGACGGCCGTCGTGCTGACCGAACTGCAGCGTACGGCCGAAATGCTGCAGCGCATCCGCAATTACTTGACGGCTTGCGCCGGCATCGACACGCCACTGACCAATATCAGCGGCTACCGCGCGATTCCAGTGAATCGGGGAATCGGCAGCAGCGATGGAAGCGATCATGTGCGCGGCTGCGCGGCTGATTTCACGGCGCTGCGCATGACGCCGTACCAAGTATGCCAGGCGTTGCTGCCGAAATTGGACGAATTCGGCATCGGCCAGATTATCAATGAGCTGACCTGGGTGCATGTCAGTACAAAGATGGTGGCCAAGCCAATCAACCGCATCATCACCATCGACCGCCACGGCACGCGCGCTGGCATCTTGCAGGTGCGGCATTGAGTGCCCTGAGCTCAGGCGGTATCTGGAAGGTGTCGGCCATCACCTTCGCTGCCATGCTGCTGCTGGTGACTAGCTCCACCGGCACCGGCTGGTGGCTGGCCACTGGCGACCGTGACGCCGCGCGCGCTGCGCTGGTGCTGGAGCAGGCAATCAGCGCTGCGTTGCGCGCGTCGATTACCGAGCAAAACCGCGCCATCGATGGCATGGCCAAGGCAACTATGGCGGCGCAGGAGCGCGGCGCTGTGGCGCAGGCGGCCGCCGCTGCCAAGGGCAAGAAGTACGACGCGGTCCTGGCGCAAGTTGCTGGTGCGCGCGCCACGAACTGCGACGAAGCCATGCCGGCCGTCAGGCTGGTACTGGATGGTGTGCGATGAAACGCCGGATGGCACGACAAATCATTTCAAAAATTATTCTTGCCGCAGTGCTGGCCGGCTGCGCCAGCGCATCCCCAGTGCCGCAGCGCGTCGAAATTCCCGTCTTTACGCCATGTGTAAAGGTGGCGCCGCAGCGCCCAGTCTATGAATTCGACAGGCTGGTGCCAGCGGCAACGGATGGGGAAGTCATCCTGGCGCTGGCGCGAGACTGGCCGCGTGGCCGGAAGTATGAGGCGGAACTGGAGGCGGTAATTCTAGGCTGCATACCGCAAGAGGAAAAAGCAGAGCGCTGATTGTCGCTGCATCAACAGCGTCAATCAGTCTCGGGCAATTGTTCTGGCCAAGGAGCCAAGTTTCGTAAATATATTTGTTTTTATTTTTTTTTGTTAAAGTTTACCATTATTACATTTCCATTTATTTCATGTGCAGGTGAAATTGGATTTTGGCGCCAAGGTAGACCGATATCTAGTATGGCGCCATTCTTAGATCTTACAAAGCCACCTTTCATGCCAACTCCCCCGAAGTTTGCAATTTCTGGCGTTAATTCTATTCCTGTATCAGCTATCTTTAGATTTATTTCAAGTGTTGTGATAGGAAATGATAATTCAAAAATATTAAAATCCCTTAGATATTTTTTAGATATTTCTTCCTGATTTTTGAATTCCGAGAAACGCAAATACAAATAATCGCCATTTTTATATCTTATTTCCAACTCTCGACCAAGAGGGGGGCATCTTAAGTCAACTGGATTTCCAATGTTTTCCCAAGAATTTTTATCTATTATGATTCTTTCCTCTGCGACGAGACTTGGTAGGTTGATGGATAGTCGTAGATAGCCTTCGGCATCACGTTCAAGAGTAACGACATCAATACCGTCAATTTGTACTATTTTTTCAGTTCCATATAAAAAATTACCTCCCAATATAGTGAGCAATTCGTTTCTTAGGTATTCTAATTTTCCCTTTACGTTTTCAGCGTTTACTCTGTTTGTTTTAAATATGTGAAGTTGTTTTACAGTGTATGCTCCCCCATCTGCCTTCCCATGGTGCATGGGGCAAAGTGCGATCATTCCCTCTGGATTATTGTGCGATTCAATATGTACCGGTGGGTCGAAATGATGATATTCAAGATAGGGAACCCCACAATTTTCTATTGGACATCCAAATCCGACCTCTGCGCGTAATATTTCTCTCACTTTCAAAGGAATCGTTTTTCGTTGCCCTGTCTTATTTGTTTTCATATTATAATTTTAATAGATAAAGTGCGACAACAGTCATGATAAATGATGAAAAATATAAAATTGCAGTCAGTAATCCGATTTTGATAATGTTTTTGTTTATCATTCGAGAGTAATGGAGTTCTCACATGACATTAATCAGCGCGTCGCAACTTGCTAGGCTATGCGGATATATTGTTTGCTAATCTTAAAAATATTTTTTAAATTTCCTCATGAAATTCATTGTCCCATTCCTGTGTACAATTTTCCAAAAAATCTCATTTTTTCGTTTTATCACGCTATCCCCCTATCACCAATTTGCGCCGTGAAAAGGCATTCCATCAGTCTTGTAAGGTATTTTATTTTCGTCTAAGTGACGTTCAATATCATCCCAAGAGATGTATGCAAGTTCGAATATTAATATTTGTGGATTTTTCGGGCATGGGATTGCGCAAATGCTGGTGCCATGTTGAACTTCGTCAGAATTTTGGCTATGTATTTCTAATTCTTTTGGCATAATGACCTCCTGTTTTGTTAGCAATCCATAGGATAGCATCATGTGCGCAGACTACACACCCAGCCGTAAAGAGCAGATCGAAGAAAGTTTTCGGGCAGGATACCCGCTGCTCGACTTGCCGCCCGAGGCATGGCCCGGCTACATGGCGCCAATCTTGCGTGGCTCACACGAAGCGCCCAGCGAACTGGAAATCTCCCCGGCCATGTTCGGAATGGTGCCCCATTGGGCCGACCACAAGCTGGCCCGCCAGACCTACAACGCCCGGACGGAGACAGTGGCCAGCAAGCCTTCATTTCGCAGCGCCTGGAAGCGCAAGCAGTTCTGCATCATCCCGGCCTCCAATTTCTTCGAACCCAATTACGAAACCGGCAAGCCAGTCCGCTGGCGCATCGAGCGCGCCGACGGCGAGCCGGTGGCCATCGCTGGAATATGGGAATTCCGCCCGTCAGATCAATTGCTGTCGTTCTCGATGCTGACGATCAACGCCGACGGGCACCCGCTGATGCAGCGCTTCCACAAGCCCGACGATGAAAAGCGCATGGTGATGATCCTGGACCCTGACCAGTACCAAGGCTGGCTGGACGGCTCGCTGGTTTCCGAAGAGGACGTTTATCGGCAGTATCCTGCAGAGTTGCTGGTCGCGCAGCCTGATCCCTTGCCTCCTCGGACAAGAGCGAAGCCGACGGTGAAACCTGATGCTGCGCCGCCTGACTCCCTTTTCTAGAAACAATTTTATACTTCCTGTTTCTTGCTTCTGCCGATATACTGTATAAAAACACAGTATATCGGCCAGCCATGAATGCAACATTACTAATACTTCAATCTAGCCAGCCGGGTGTCTCGCAGGCGCCTTTGCCGCTTGCGCAGTACCCAATCCCCAGCGCCCGGCCGGAAATTTCCCACCGGATATCCGCTGGCTTCCCGTCGCCGGCCGCCGACTACACCGAAGATGGTCTGGACTTGAACGCGCTCTTGGTGCAGCACAAAGCCGCCTCATTCTTTTTCACTGTCGAGGGCGACTCGATGCGCGACTCCGGCATACTGGATGGTGACAAGGTGGTGGTCGACCGCTCCGTCGCGCCATTGCATGGCCACATCGTCATTGCTGTCATCGATGCCGAATATACCCTCAAGCGCCTTTATTGCCAGCGTGGCCGTGTAGAACTGCGTCCAGACAACCCGGCATACAAGTCGATCTGCCTGGCCGAGGGTAGCGAGCTTCAGATATGGGGCGTGGTGACGGGCGTCGTGCGTAAGCTGCGGGTGTGACATGGGCGACCCGACCAAGCAGATTTATGCGCTTGTCGACGTCAACAATATGTACGTCAGCTGCGAGCGCGCTTTCAACCCTCGCTTGCGCGACCGCCCGGTAGTGGTGCTATCGAATAACGACGGCTGTGCCGTGGCGCGGTCGAATGAGGTGAAAGCTTTGGGCGTGCCGATGGGGGCGCCTTGGTTCCAGATGCGCGACCTAGCACGCCAGCATGGAATTGTTGGGTTATCGTCGAACTACACGTTGTACGCGGACATGAGCAACCGGATAATGACGATCCTGCGAACTTACAGCCCCAATGTCGAGGTCTACTCGATTGATGAGTCTTTCCTGAGCCTGAACGGCATGGGCGGTCTTTGGCCTTCGCCGACAATCATGGGGCAGGACATCCGGGCCAAGGTGGCGCGGTGGACCAGCCTGCCTGTCTGCGTGGGTATAGGCCAATCGAAGACTCTGGCCAAGCTGGCAAATCACGTCGCAAAAAAATTCCCGCTGTTCGATAGCGTTGCCGATTTCACGACCATGTCGGAAGCTCGAACCGCCTGGCTGCTGCAGCGCATTGACGTCGGCGAGGTGTGGGGCGTCGGCCGGCGCATTGGCGCCAAGCTGCGCGCCATGGGCATCAACACCGTGCAGGACTTGAAAGATGCGCCGCTCAGTACCATGCGGGCGCACTTCGGCGTCGTGCTCGAGCGTACATGCAATGAGCTGCGCGGTATTTCCTGCCTGGAGCTCGAAGAGATGGCGCCGCCGCGCAAGGAAATCGTGTCGTCGCGCTCTTTCGGTTCGATGGTCATGACGGCGGCTGAGCTAGGCGAATCGATATCGACCTACGCCGCGCGCGCCGGCGAGAAACTGCGCGGTCAGCGATCGCTGTGCGGCGCCGTTCATGTTTTCGTACAAACTAACCGGTTCCGCGAAAAAGACGAGCAATACAGCAATGGCATCACAATCCCTTTGGTTGAGCCCAGTGCTGATAATCGCATCCTGGCCGGCGCCGCGCTGCACGGCCTGGCCATGATCTTTCGAGCCGGATACAAATATAAGAAGGCCGGAATCATGCTGATGGATCTGCAACCTGATACTCAGCGCCAGGGCGTATTGTTTGATGCCGTCCCGGACCGCGAACGATCGGTGCGTGCCATGGCCGCCCTTGATGTGCTAAATGAACGATTCGGGCGCGACACGGTACACCTTGGCTCAGCTGGCCTGATCAGGCGCTGGGCAATGCTGTCGGAAAACCGCACACCGCGGTACACCACCAACTGGATGGAGCTACCGAAGGTAAGGGCGCAGTAAGCCAAGGCTCAAAATTTGTTGGCGATTAATTGAAAATTTAGTAAAGGCGAAGTCAAGGATAGTTCACTGCAATAATCTGGTGCTGATATGGGACACAAAGCCCTCCATCGTAAGCAAGCCAGGATCAAAAATTGTTCCGCAAAAAATGGAGTAGGCATGCAATCATGCGGCCTTTAGAGGCGCGAATTAGATTTTTTGCGGAACGAAAAATTGTACTAAGTCATTGAATAATAAGGCTTTCCCTACTGACTTAAAATCTCCCGCCTGTAAGGGCGTGCCGGTTCGATTCCGGCTCCGGGCACCAGCGCACAGAATTTGGAAACGTCAGAAAAGCCATTAACTCCCAAGGGGTTAGTGGTTTTTTTTCGCCTTGGCATTTCTCTTAATCGAGAGTAAACCCGGCAAAAGCCAGAGGCTAACAGTTCTTATCAAAATCGCCTCGATCGGAAGGAAGTTGTGGTCCAGAAGCGCAACTCTAGAAGTACGGGGCCGCCGGAGCAGCAAGCATCTCAGGTCATAAATTACGACGCGCAGGCGGTTTTGACAAGCGTTCTATGCCAGATAGAATTCATTATCAATAATGCAAATTATGCATTATTGAAATTTAAGCTATACCCATATGCTAAATTGATCCAATCTTCTTGAAGCAAAGAGCGCAATCGTGATAACGCACTCCACTTCTTTGGAGAAAATCAAAGGGATTTTCAATATTAAGTTTTCAACAGAACATATTGCGCCAAATTATCCATGGCCTTGCTGCGGAAATGAATACTCGACTTGGTCGGGATAGACGATAAATCAGTACCACTTATTAAGCGACGCAAAACCTTGCCAAAGACGGCAAACCGGTCCGCAAGTGTGGAGGAAAATGAAGGATAAGGTCATTTTTCATCCACTGCCGGCGCTTCGCAGTGGTCAAGTGGCATGAGGCGCCATGATGGTTTCCATGCTAAAGAGCTGCTTTACATCAACATTGTCGATTGCCGCAAGAATAGACTTCAATGCAGAACGCAGTAATTGTATGCATGGCGAGTCGGTACTTCTATTTCGGTTGATTGCACATCGCAACAAACGTCATTCTCATTACCAGATGCCAGGCATTTTTCCTGCGGGTCTACCCACTCATCTTCCTAGATGAAATTTAGAGATTTCATTCAGTTTTCTTAAGGAA
Source organism: Janthinobacterium sp. LS2A (assembly GCF_036543145.1). Classification (NCBI taxonomy): domain Bacteria; kingdom Pseudomonadati; phylum Pseudomonadota; class Betaproteobacteria; order Burkholderiales; family Oxalobacteraceae; genus Janthinobacterium; species Janthinobacterium sp. LS2A. The sequence goes on along the minus strand of NZ_JAZHPB010000001.1, from coordinate 214,984 downwards.
GCATTGATTATTTCACCGGTCGCCATTCCCTACGACGCATTGATCTGAGACAATATCGATATCACAATAGGCCGCCATTGATCATGCAAAAAAGCTTTTCCGACCTTGAATACGCCGCCCAAAAAAAACTGCCCCGGCGAATGACTCGCCGTTCGACCATTTGGCACGTCAACCTCGCCAGGAAAGGGAATTGATCAGCATTTCCCTGGCTAACGGTATTGCGGTGCAAAGCAAATACCCATGAACAAACCTGCGACAGTGGCCAAGACTGGGTAATCACACGATGCACCCAGGCAGGTCGTTGCGTTTGCAATCAACTTTTTGCGTACTCAAATGAAAAAAACTTTTGCAACCTTGTGCCTTTCGCGCGACCACTTCCAGCGCGTATTGCCATTGTCACTGCTATGCGCACTCGCAGCCTGTGGCGGCGGAGGCGGAACTTCGGCGTCGACCCCGGCTCCGATCCTGGTTCCGGGCACGACTCCGTCAACATGCGAGAAATCGCAGTGCGCCCCCTCTCCCTGACGCCATGAACGCGAATCGTCCGATTGGCATCCAGGATAGACGTGCCAGCCCGCGTCAGCTTCGCCAAGCAACCTTTGCCACCTGATCATCTATCCACCAAACATCGCGCCCTGCAGCCACTCCACCATGTCCACAAACAATTCCAAACGCACGTTCCTGCGTAATTCGTTCGGTACGATGGCGTCTATTGCCGCATTGTCCGCATTCCCACCGGCAATCCGTCGTGCCCTGGCGATCGAAGCCAACAACGTCACCGGCACGATCAAGGATGTTCAACATGTCGTCATGATCATGTTGGAAAACCGCTCATTCGACAGCCACTTCGGAACCTTCAAGGGCGTTCGGGGATACGGTGACCGGTTCGCAGCACCATCGCCGAACGGGTACAACATCATGTACCAGACCTATACTCAGGCAAAACCTGCCGGAACGTATATTCCCTTCCGCCTTGATGAAACCAAGGGCAATGCGCAACGCGCCGGCAGCACACCACACACATGGGCCGACTCGCAGGCAGCGTGGGACCACGGCCGGATGAATCGTTGGCCAGACGCCAAGGGCCCCTTGTCCATGGGATATTTCGATACAGCGGAAGTGCCGTTTCAACGCGCGCTAGCCGATGCCTTTACCGTCTGTGACCACTATCACTGTGGCATGCACACGGGGACAATTGCAAACCGGCTATTCTATTTTACGGGCACAAACGGCCCCAACGGCCGGAGCCCCATCGATGGCAAAAAAGTGGAGATCGCTGTACTCAACAACCAGTACAACGGAGGCAATGACATCGGGCCTTCGAGCGAAGGATGGACTTGGACCACCTATGCAGACCGCCTGGAAAAGGCCGGGGTCCGTTGGAAGGTCTACCAGAGTCTGATCGACAACTTTGGTTGCAATGAGATGATGAGTTTTCGCCACTGGCGCGCTGAAATTGAAAAACTGCCCGCCAGTCGCCGTCCACTCCATGTTTCCGCAGTCGACATCACCCAGGATGTCACCCGCGCAGGTCCATTCTATGAATCCAGCATCGACGACGCCCTCAGCCCGTTGGCGAAGGGATTCCACAACACCATGCCCCATGGCTTTCTGGAAACCTTCCGCGAAGACATCAACAAAGGCAAGCTGCCAGCCGTTTCATGGATCATTGCACCTTCGGCCTACAGCGAGCATCCTGAGTGTTCCAGTCCTGCCCAGGGCGGCTGGTATGTCCAGCAGGTTCTCGATGCGCTCACGGCGAATCCGGATGTATGGAGCAAGACCGTTCTGCTGATCAATTTCGACGAGAACGACGGTTTCTTCGACCACCTGCCACCGCCGTGCGCACCATCGGTCAATCCTGACGGCAGCGTCGCAGGTGCCACCACGCTCAGCAAGGCCGACATCGCGGCCGAGTACCACAACCACAAGCCGGCAACCAATCTTCAACCGGGCATTGATGGCCGGCCATATGGGCCAGGACTGCGTGTGCCGATGTGGGTCGTTTCACCGTGGAGCCGTGGCGGCTGGGTCAACTCGCAGGTCTTCGACCATACCTCCGTGCTGCAATTTCTCGAGAAGCGGTTCGGCGTCCTCGAGCCACAGATCAGCGCTTACCGGCGTGCCGTCTGTGGTGACCTGACCTCCTGCTTTAATTTTGTCACCCCGAATGCCGGAGTGTTGCCAACACTCCCCGGGCATGGCAGCAAAGCGGATGTCGACGCGCTGGCACTAAGCCAGAGCACTGCCCGTACCCTGGCGAGACCGTTGGCGTCTACAACATCGAGGTTACCAGTGCAGGCTGGTGGTACCCGCCCATCGCGTGCCCTGCCGTATGTACTGCATGTGACGGCCCGCGCCGACTCCGGCGCAAAAAAAGTGACGCTGGTGTTTGCCAACGACAGCGGCAACCAGGCCGGCGCGGTGTTCCATGTGTATGACGAGCTGCATCTCGACCGGATCCCGCGGCGCTATGTCGTAGAGGCCGGAAAGACACTGGAGGGAAGTTGGGAAGTTGCGTCCGATGGGGGAGCGTACCGCCTGTGGGTGCTCGGTCCCAACGGCTTCCACCGCCACTTTATTGGCGACCTCAAGGAACAGGGCGATCCGAGAGGCCCGGAAATTCAGGCCTGCTATATGACGTGCAGCCCTACTGAACTCGCGCTCAAACTGCACAACAAAAGCAGCGCGCGCTGCTCATTCATAGTAGCGGCAGAAGCATATCGAAGCGACGGTCCCTGGATGGTAGAGGTACCCGCCGGCGAGGTGAGAACGCTTAACTGGTCGTTGGCCGACAGCGGCAACTGGTATGACTTCTCGGTTACCTGCAGTACTCAGAAGACTTTCCGGCGCCGTGTCGCAGGGCGAATCGAGAATGGCAAGGATTCCGTGAGCGACCCGTCGCTGGGAGTTTCATAGCTCAAAAATTGATCCTGAAGGTACAAATAAGACTGCGGCGTATACCCCACCCGGTACGGGGATGCGCCGCAAGTTCGTACTGTCATCACGATAAGTTCCCGCCTCCGCACTAACCTCTCCACTGGCATTTTTACAACACCCCCCATCAGCCCGCTGGCTCCCCCACAGCCCCCTGCTGATATAATACTTACAATCAAGTAATATTCCGAAATGTGCGCCTTCCGGCTCCCGCAACCGTCTGTGTACTGCTAGCCCAGCCCATGCGCTCCCTTTTCGATCACGAGATCATCAAACAGCTGCACAGCGGTGCCCGCTCACGGGTTTACCGCGCCAGGGCTGCGGATGGTGCCGCGCTGATCGTCAAGAAACCCAATCAGCCGTTCCCCTCCTTTCAGCAACTGGCGCAATTCAAGCGCGAGTATGCGATCGCACGCCGCTGCCGCCATCCTGGCGTGGCGCATCCGCTGGCGCTGCAGCTGCACGGCGGGTGCTGGACGATGGTCCTCGAGGATACTGGCGGCCAGGCGCTCGACCACGTATTGCGCGCGCAGGTGGCGGCGCGCAGGACGCCGTCGCAGCCCGCATTGGCGCTGGACGACTTTTTCGACATCGCGCTGCAACTATGCGCTGCGCTGGAGGAGGTCCATACGCATGGCGTGATCCACAAGGACATCAATCCCTCCAACCTGGTGTGGAATGGCGAGCGGCGGCGGCTGCAACTGATCGATTTCGGCATCGCCTGCGAACTGCCGTACGAAAGCCACGGCATCGTCAATCTGCAAACGCTGGAAGGCACACTGCGCTACATGGCGCCGGAACAGACGGGGCGCATGAACCGGCGGGTCGATTGGCGCGCCGATTTCTATGCGCTGGGCGCCACCTTCTACGAACTGCTGGCCGGCCAGGCGCCGTTCGAGACGGGCGACGAGATGGAACTCGTGCACTGCCACATTGCGCGCAGTCCCGACTGGTCGCACCCGGCGCTGGCAAGCCTGCCTGGCCAGCTGCTGCCGATCATCCAGCGGCTGCTGGAAAAAAATGCCGACCAGCGCTACCAGAGCTTGCAGGGCTTGCGCAGCGACCTCGAAGCCTGCCGCGCGCAAGAGCCGGCGCTGTCGCTCAAGCTGTCCGACCACAACGGCCGCTTCCTCGTGCCGCAAACGCTGCATGGGCGCGAGGATGCCATCGCCGAGCTGCTCACGGCGTTTGAGCGCGGCGCCACGGGCAGGTGCGAGATGCTGCTGGTGGCCGGCCATTCGGGCATCGGCAAGTCGGCGGTCATCAACGAAGTGCAGAAACCGATCATCGCCCGGCGCGGCTGTTTCCTGTCCGGCAAATTTGACCAGCTACAGCGCGACGTGCCGTATGCCTCGCTGATCCAGGCCTTCCAGGGGCTGGTGCGCCAGCTGCTCGGCCAGCCCGAGGAAACGCTGCGCCAGTGGTCCGCCAAACTGCACCAGGCGCTGGGCAGCGGCATCGGCATGCTGGTCGAGCTGATTCCCCAGCTGGCGTTGATCGTCGGCCCCACGGACCCGATGCCCGCGTCGGCGCCGGCACAGGCCCAGCTGCGCCTCGACCGCCTCTTCCCCCGCTTCGTCGAAGTATTCGCCTGCGCCGGGCATCCGCTGGTGCTGTTCCTCGACGACCTGCAATGGGCCGATGCGGCAACCTTGCGGATGATCGAACTGCTGATGGTCTCGTGCGACAAGAGCTGCATGCTGTTCATCGGCGCGTACCGCGACAACGAGGTGAGTCCCGCGCATCCGCTCATCGCACTGCGCGACAAGCTGCTCTCCCGTGACGTACGTCTGTCGACACTGTCACTGGGCGCACTGACCGAGCCGCAGGTCGCGCAAATGGTCTCGGCCACCGTGCGCGTGGCGGCCACCGACTGCGCGCCACTGACCAGCATTTGCTACCGCAAGACGGCCGGCAATCCGTTTTTCCTCAACCAGTTTCTCGCTTCGCTCAATGAGACGGGCCAGCTGCGCTACCGGGCCGCCGACGATTGCTGGGACTGGGACTTGCCCGCGATAGAACAGGCCAGATATACCGACAACGTGGTCGAGGTGCTGCTGGAGAAAATCCGCCGCCTGCCCATCGCGACGCAGCACCTGCTGCAACTGGCCGCCTCGTGCGGCAACCGCTTCGCACTCGACACGCTCGCGCTGGCAGTGGACCGCGCGCCCCGGAAAACGCAGCAAGACCTGTGGCCGGCGCTCAGTGCAGGCTTGATCCAGCCGCTCGACGAACGCTATAAATACGTGAGTGGCGACACCGATGCGGCCAACAGCGGCGTCAGTTACCGCTTCCTGCATGACCGGGTGCAGCAGGCCGCCTACCTGGTCGCTGACGACGATGCGCGCGCGGCCAACCATCTTCTCATCGGCCGCCTGCTCCTGCGGCATGCGACGCCGGAGCGTCGGGACGAGACACTGTTCGAGATCGTCGAGCAGCTCAATGCCGGCCGCGCGCTGATCAACGATGCGGACGAGCGCGCGCAGCTGGCGATGCTCAATCTCCAGGCCGGCGTCAAGGCACGGCGCTCCGCCGCATTCCAGTCCACGCTGGAGCACATGCGCACCGGTCTCGACCTGCTGCCGGCGCAGGCATGGAGCGTCCACGCCGACCTCTGGCTCGACCTGCAGCTGGGCGCGGCCGAAGCGGCCTATTTGTGCGGCCAGTTCGATGCGGCCGAGGCGATCTACCCGCAGGTGCGCGCCCGTACCCTGATTCCCTTGCTGCAGGTGCGCTGCATTGCCATCCAGGCGCACCAGTATCAATTGCAGGGCCGCCTGCTCGACGCCATTGCCGTCCAGCGCGACGGCCTGGCGCTGCTGCACATCGACATTCCGCACGATGTGACGCAGATGAAGGCGCGCTTCGCCGATATCCTCGCCGACATCGGGCGGCAGCCCGGCGCGCAGGCGCCCGACACCTTGCTGGCGGCCGATGAGATGTGCGAGCCGGACGCGGTGGCCGCGATGCAGATGATGCAGGGCCTGTGGATGGCCAGCTATTACGCCGGCCAGCAGGATCTCAGCGCGCTGATGGTGGTGTCGATGACGCGGCTGTCCATACAGCGGGGGAACAGCGATTTCAGCGCCGTCGCCTATGTCGGCTACGCGATGATGGTGGCGCTGTACAGCGGCGACATCGCGCGCGGCTACGCCTTCGGCGCGATGGCGATGGCGCTGGCCAGGCGCCGTGCCAACCTGCAGACGCGCACGCTCACGGGCCTGATGTTCGGCGCGCTCAGCAACCACTGGACGCAGCCGCTGCGCAGCTCCGACGCCCTGTACGAAGAAGCGTTTGGCTGGGCGCTGGAAATCGCCGATTTCGTGCAGGTCGGCGTGGTGGCGGCCGTGCGCGCCACCGACCGGCTCATCCTCGGCGACTACCTGCCACACCTGATGCACGACATCGAGCATGACTTGGCGCTGATGCGCGCCAACGGCCAGCAGGCGATGGCCGATTGCTGCGTCGCCGCCGCGATCCAGCCGATCAAGTGCCTGATGGGTCTCCTGGCCCGCCACGACAGCTACGACGATGGGGCCTTCAGCGAGGCGCGCTTCCTCGATCAGTATGGCGGCTCGCAGCTGTACCGCGCCTACTTCTTGCAGGGGAAGATACGCAACGCCTACCTGTTCGACGGCGCCGACGCCGAACAGCTGGCCGGCCAGCTCGGCAACGTCACCCAGATCATGCGCGGCCAGGCCAAGGTTGTCGAGTGCAGCTTCTACGCCGCGCTGATCCTGATCCGTGCCTTGCGGCGCGATCCTGCGCGCCCCGATGCGGGCGATATGCTGACCGTGATCGGCACGCTGCAGGCGAGTCTCGCCAAATGGGCCAAACAAGGCTCGGACAACAGCAAAGCCAAACACCTGCTGGTGCAGGCCGAGATGGCACGCTACCGGGAAGAGCTGCAACTGGCCACACGTTATTATCAACAGGCGATCGACGCGGCAGGCCTGGCCGGCTACGTCAACATGCAAGCGCTGGGCAATGAACTGTGCGGCGAATGCTGGTTCGACCAGGGACATGCGCGCGTGGCCGGCGTCTTTATCCAGGACGCCATCGCGCATTACGGCCAGTGGGGTGCGCAGGGCAAAGTGGCGCAGCTGCATGCGCGCCACGGCGTACTGCTGTCAAGGATGGAAGGCCGCAGCACGCAGCGGCATTCTGTCTCCCACACGCACGGCAGTTCCGCGCTCGACCTCGTGTCGCTGCTGAAGGCATCGCAGATCCTGTCGAACGAGGTGGGCCTGCGCAAGGTGCTGACGCGCCTCATTGCCATCGTATGCGAAAACGCCGGTGCGCAGGTGGCGCGCCTGCTGCTGCTGTCCGAAGGCAGCTACCAGCTGGAGGCCAATATCGATGGCGATGGCGTCACCGTTTTGCAATCGCGCCAGCTCGACCTGAGCGCCGCCAGCGACCCGCATTTCCCGCTATCGCTGCTGCGCTACGTCGTGCGCACCGGTGCCGAGGTGATCGAAGACTGCATCACGGGCGCTTCGCGCTTTGCCGCCGACCCGTACGTGCAGTTGCACCTGCCGCGCGCCGTCATGTGCCTGCCGATCCGGCACGGCGGCCAGATCGGCGGCATCCTGTACTTCGAGAACAGGCTTGCCGACGCCTCGTTCACGGAAGAACGCGTAGCGTTCCTGCGCATGCTCGGCGCGCAGGCGATGATCTCGATTTCCAGCGCCAGGCTGCATGACAGTCTCGAACGGCGCGTTGCCGAACGCACGGAACAGCTGGAGGACGCCAACCGCAAGCTGGCGACCCTGTCCATCACCGACGGCCTGACGGGCCTGGCGAACCGGCGCCATTTCGACGACGTGCTGCGCGCCGAATGTGCGCGTGCCACGCGCGTCGGCCAGCCGCTTGCCGTCGTCATGCTCGACGTCGACTATTTCAAGCGCTTCAACGACCGTCACGGCCACCAGGCCGGCGACGCATGCCTGATCCGGGTCGCGCATGCGCTGGCGGCCGGCATGCGGCGCGCGGGCGACCTGACGGCGCGCTACGGCGGCGAAGAATTTTCGATCGTGCTGCCAAACACCGGGGCGGACGAAGCGCGCCAGATCGGCGAAGCGCTACGGCGCGCCATCGAAGAGCTGGGCATCGCCCACGTGAACGCGGATGCACTGCAGGTAACGATCAGCGTCGGCATCGCGGTCCAGTCGGCACCGGGCGCCGCCGATCCGGACGCCCTGCTGCGCCTGGCCGATGCCGCGCTGTACTACGCCAAGGATGCGGGGCGCAATTGCGTGGTGCTGAGAATTCTGCCGCCCGGCTAATCCGCGTTCACGGCGTGGGGCGACTCCTCAATCGCTGCCATGGCTGTTCTCGCGCGCCTGCTCCTGCGCCTTTTCCTGCGACACCAATCCATTGAAGAACAGATTGAGCAGCACGGCAACGATGGCGGCCAGCAGGATGCCGCTGTGCAGCAGCGGCGACAGGGCTTTCGGCATGTGCTGCGCGTACTGTTCCGCCACCAGCGGCAGCATGCCGAAGCCGATCGACAGGGCTACGATGAACAGGTTGTTGCGGTTGCTCTTGTAGTCGACGCCGGCCAGGATGCGGATGCCCGTGGCGGCGACCATGCCGAACATCACCAGCCCTGCCCCGCCCAGCACGAACGCCGGCACGGCTTCGGCCGTCTGCGCGATCTTCGGAATCACGCCCATGACGAGCAGAATGATGCCGGCCGCCACGCAGACCCAGCGGCTGCGCACGCCCGTCACGCCCACCAGGCCCACGTTTTGCGAGAACGAGGTGTACGGGAAGGTATTAAAGATACCGCCGATCAGGGTGCCCAGGCCATCGACGCGCAAGCCGCGGCTGATGTCTGCCTGCTCGATGCGCTTGCCCGTCATGTCGCCCAAGGCCAGGAACATGCCCAGGGACTCTATCATGACGACGATCATCACCAGGCTCATGGTGATGATGGCAACCACGTCAAAAGTCGGCATGCCGAACTGGAATGGCGTGACGACGGCAAAAGCCTTGGCGCTGGCCACCTTGGCGAAATCGGCCTTGCCCAGCGCAAACGACAGGGCCGTGCCGGCGATGATACCGATCAACACGGCGATATTCGACAGGAAACCACGGCCATACTTGGCCACCAACAAGATGACGGCCAGCACGAAGAAGGCGATGCCCATGTTGTCCAGCGCGCCATAGCCGGGGTTGGCGATCATGGGCACGGGACCGGCTGGCGCGGGCAGGCCAGCCGCCGTGGCGGTGGAGGCCATCTTGAGAAAGGCGGGATCGGCGATCTGCGCCATGGCGGGCGGCCCGCCCATGGCCCAGTTCACGCCCACGCGCATCAGCGACACGCCGATCACGGCGATGATGCTGCCGGTAACCACGGGCGGAAACAGCGCCAGCAATCGACTGATGAAGGGCGCGATCAGCATCGAGACGACGCCGGCGCCGATCACGGCGCCAAAGATACCGGTGATGCCCAGGGCCGGATTGTTCGCCATGGCCAGCATGGGACTGACGGCGGCAAAGGTGACGCCCATCATGACGGGCAGGCGGATGCCGAAATGCTTGCCTATGCCCAGGGACTGGATCAGGGTCACGAGACCGCAGCAGAACAGGTCGGCACTGATCAGCGCCGCCACCTGCTCGGGCGGCAGCTTGAGGGCGCGCCCGACGATCAGCGGTACGGCGATGGCGCCCGCATACATGACGAGCACGTGCTGCAAGCCCAAGGTAAACAGTTTGCCAGCTGGCAGGATTTCATCGACGGGAGATGGCGCGGCAGGCTTACTGCCGGGCACGCTGCGGTGGATGGATTTCAGACGGGGAGAGGCCATTTACGCTCCACTTCCTGGGTTACCGCGGCCCGGATGGGCGCAGGTGAAAGGGAAAAGCAAGACGGAAACGGGACGGCAGGAACACGACGGTGACGGCTGATGCATGCGAAGCTCCTTGGATGGGACGACCAAGATAGCCATGCATGCTTCGTGCCAGGTGGATTGTATACAGAAATTGTGGCAAAAATCACCAGGGATTGGTCAATTTGACCGTGGATGCACCGTTTTCTCGCATGCCGCCCCGCGCACCTGCACCAGAAGGCGGCAAAGGCGGCGGCACTGGCAGGCCACTGGTGACTGCTGCTTGGAGTGCCTGTCAATACCTGCTGCCCGTCGTGATTTGCGGCCTGCGATGCTCACTATCTCGGCGGCTCCGCACCTCGTGCAGTTGCGCCTTTTGGGCCAACAGCGGTGCCAAGCCCTCCTTCCTCCCGCAGCAGTTTTGTTAGTTGCCAGGCATTTTACGCGTTGCCAGGCGTTGTTAGCCGCTGCTAACCGCTTAGCCGCCGCCGCAAGCATCGAGCAGCGATTCCAGTTGACGTACATGGGCGGCACGCAATTGTTCGCGCGCCAGCAAGGCTTGCACTTGCTCGAAGATACCGTGCGACGGTACAGCCGGCAAGACGGGCGCGGCGGGGCGCGTGGCGATGCACGGCGCGTTCACGGGCCAAGCTTCCAGCGTCGATGCCGGCGCCCATGCCGCGCAGCCGGTCAACAAGCTCGCCAGTAATAAAGTGGCTAGCCTGCTGGCGAGGCTGCCTGCATACCTTCCGGCACCTTCACGCGGCGGCCTCATGGCATTTCGCTGGCGATCAGCGCCTCTGCGGCACGGCAGGCGTCGCCTTCGGGCTGCAGCGCCAGGATGCGGGCCGCAGCCGCTTGCGCATCTGCCTGCCCGGCCTGCGCCGTGGCCAGCGCCTGCCCTACCCGCGCCGACCGGCGCACACCCTCCTCCCGCATCGCATTCAGGGCCTGGTTCTGGCGCCGCAACACGGCTTGCACCTCCAGCACTTGCGCCGCGCACGCGGCACGGCCCGTTTCGCGGCCCCAGCGCTGGGCGCAAAACACGGCTGCCCCCAGCAACAGCAGCATGGCCACAATGCTCAATGACGGCTTCATGCCAGCACCTTGCGCGCTGCCTGGTACAAGGCCAGACGCTCGGCCAGTCCATTCACGCCGCCGTTGATACGGCGCGTCACCCGTTCCTGGTCATCCGCGTCGGCCAAGCGGTTCAAGCCGCGCGATTGCCAGAACCAGCCCGCCGAGCGACAAGCGAAAAATGTCTGCTCCAGCAGTTGCGGCGCCGCCAGCAAATCCAGGCCCAGCGCCACGCCGCACGCCGCATAGTTGGCGCGCCCCGTCACCTGCAGCAAGCCGCGCCCCTTGAAACGCACACCATCGCCGACGATCACATTGCCCAGGTCCGCGCGTCCTTCATAGGCCGCGCCGCTGGCCAGTTCGCGCACATAGCGCAACTGTCCCGATTCGTGGCCCACCTGCGCCAAGAACGAGGCCCGACGCAGCGGCGTGTCGATACTGAATTCGGCCATCGCCGCATTCAAGGGCGCCAGGAACAGCGTAGCGCGGCGACCGGCCAAGGGCATGATCTGCATCAATTGGGCGCCTGTCACAGCATGCCCCGCACATCCTTGACGGCAGCGGCTGCATCGGCCGCCAGTTCGCCAATATCCTTGCCGCGCCGCTTGTCGAACCAGCGCACGCAGGCGCCCAGCACCCACCAGGCAGGCAAGCCGGCCGCCACCATCACTGGGGCGGCGATGAATAAAAACCCCGTGGACGGGTCGCCGCCATACAAACCCGCCACGGTCTTCGCGCTGTCGAACAGGCTGGGCCACCACGACAGCACGACGGCCACCAATACGGGGCCGAGAAAGGTGGAAATGATGATGCTGGAACAAAAACGAATAAATGCCTCCTTGGTGGATCGGGGCCACATGAACATGAAGCCCAGCGACGTGGCGGCGGCGCCGGCCAGCACCGGCACGCCAAACAGTTTGATCAATGCGCCGCCGGCGGCGGTGGTTTCGAGGGCCATGGTTGCCTTTCAGGTGGTGGAAATGAAAAAACCCGCCGAAGCGGGTTTGACAGGAAAATCTATATTTGCGTTAGATAGCCTCCAAAGCGGCGAGGCGCGCCTCTGTTCTGGCCATACTGGCCCTCAAGCCACGGGCGATGAACATATTAAGCTGGTCATTGCGTAACGAGTACACCTCGCCAGCTTCTCGCAGTTTCACGTCGCCACCACCCTTGCCGTCAACTGGTGGACGATGTCCATATTCTTCCCCCCACGAGTCATAGCAGATGAATCCGTACTCGAACGGTTCAAGTCCGTGCGCCTCCATGATGCTGACGATTCCCTGAACAGTCGCGCCGATGTGCTTGCGAGCATCAGCCCCCTTGCTCTGCACCGCTTCGAGCCACTGGTATGTCCCTAAGCTTTCAGCGATGTCCAGAGCAGCGGCAATCTCCCTTTCCGTCATCGGGGAAATGGCCGTTTTCAAGCGAGCATCCGATGTGTTGATAGCGCCAGTGGAAGCGTACACAACGGCAAACCGATTGGACGGCGCACCCAATCCGGTAACACTATCAGCGATGGGGTATAGGTAATTACCATTCACGCCAATCACGTCACTCAAGACCCCCCGCTTGTTGACTTGCCACAATAGCGACGCATCAGGCCCATTTACACAAAGAATACGGCCCGACGTTCCGCTGGCGGCATTTGCGAAATCGACAATAGCCGGGAGGGTATTGCCTGATGAAGCCAAGAACGTACCATAGCCTTCACCACTTTTCGATGTGATAGTTGCAGTCGACGGTGCTTCAAGGATGAATGATGGTGTCAAAGCCTTGAGGGACTGCAGGTTAGTAAACGTCATGTCACCAGCCGCCGTTACACGAAATCGCTCGACCGAGTTTGTAATCATCACCAATGCCCCCGCCACGGGAGAGTACAAGCCGTGCCCTGGCCCGAACAGGACGCCGATACCGGCTTGCACAGTCCCTGAAAAGACCGGGTTGGCCAACGGCGCCTTCAGTGCCAGCGCCGCGGCCTGAGCCGCTGACACCGGCTTATTCGTATCGCTGGTATTGTCCACGCTGCCCAGGCCGACGTCGGCTTTGTTGCCTGACGTCGCGACTGCCGCAAACGATGGACGTCCTGCAATATCTGACCAGGCCGGCATGTATGATCCCGGCAGCGCATCCGTGATGCCATAGCCCGCCAGCGTCGTCGCGCGCGTCGCCTTTTTCTCGTCCAGCTCAGCCAGCGCCGCCTGCACGTTCGCCGCAACGATCCCGCCGACTGGCGTGCTACGGGTTTGCGAAGCCACATTGACGGGAACCGTCACCCACGCGCCGGATTGGAATACGCGCAGGCAACCGCCATTGAGCACCGTATCCCAGTACACGGCGCCGTCCAGGAGCGCAGCACCATGGTTATCCCGGCCTGGTGCGATGTCCTTGGCACCGAGGTAGCGGGCATCGAACGAGGCGAAGGTGGCGACTGCGGACGCGACGGATGCCGTCGCACTGGCCGCATCGGATCTGGCATCGGTGGAGGCCTGCTCCGCAACTGCCGCGCTAGCCGCAGCGGCGGCGACATTGAGCGGGATATCGACAATATCCTGCGCACGCGCCAGCTCATTGAGCTTGCGCAGATAGTCCATCTGGCCCGGATAAAAATTAGCTGGCATTCATTTTCCTCAAAAGTGGTAGATGCCGAACAGGCCCGCAATGCTTCCTGAAAGCGATATTCTCGTGAGATCGCTTTCCATACAAAAAATTGCCTGCAAGGTAGTGGACATGAAAAACCCGCCGTAGCGGGTTGAAGTGGTAACAAGTAGATGACTAGGCAGCAAGCTCGAGTGCCGCCAGCCGCAGTTCCAGCTGATCCTGGCGGGCGGCCTGGCCACGTGCAATGAACAGATTTAACTCATCAGGACGAAAACTGTACATGCTGCCGGCGAGTTGGACTTCCGTTCGAGCAGGCTGAACTTCACCGGGTTCGGTATACCCCTCTGTGAGTACCTCGTCGTATGCTTCGGCTGTCTCTGTGGCTGCATGGCGGACCACGACGGGTGGGTGCACTTTGTCCGGCACTTGGATCTGCGGATGCTCGGTGGTTTTTTCATCCCACTCGTCATAGCAAATAAAGCCGTAGGCGAGCGGATCCAGCCGGTGGCTTTCCATCACTTCGATTGCCCGCTGCACCGTCATGCCAATATGCTGACGCGCTGCCGTTCCCTTCTCCCTCACCGCTTCCAGGAAGCGATATTTTCCTATTTCTCTGGCCAATTGGATGGCAGCGGCGATTTCATTGCCAGACAAGGCAACGACTGCCGTTTTATGCCGGGCATCGGATGTCTGGACCACGCCAGTAGAGGCGTATATATTGGTCCAGCGCCGGTTAAAGCTGCCGAGTCCAATTACATTGTCTTCCCAAGGGTAGACGTAGTCTCCTTGCACGCATAATACGGCAGTTAACACTCCGGCTCGCTTTACTGCGATAGTGAAACTTCCCAGTGTTGCATTATTATCAAACCAGACACGTCCATGTTCGATCGCGTTGTTATAACTGAAAATATACGATGCCTGGCCCTGCGCTGCGTCCAGCGCCAGCGCTGTGTAGCCCCCTAAAGATTTGACGGCCACTGTATTCTGGCCAGGCGCATTGACCTGAAAGCCTCCCGGAAACAACGTCGCGTCTGACGTACTGGTTTTGAAGTAAATGGTTCCGGCGCTGCTCGACTCATAGTTAATAATCGCAAACTGACCGTTGGAGTTCTTCAGGATATCCGCCGAGGTGGACGCGCCCCCCGATGCCGCCTTTGTAATCAGCCTTATGATCGAACAATTGCCCGTTCCGCCGGCCTCGTTCACCACATCCAGATACCGATAGCCGACAACCGGACGCTGCTCTCCCACGCTCACGTTACCGTTAATACCAAGAGTCATGGTGTTCGCATTACCCGTATAAAACTTCAATGGAAGATAGCTTCCCGTACCAATTTGCGCAGACGACAGCCTGACACTGTCAGCCCTGACGACGCCCAGCGCGGCCAAGGAGGTATTCAGCGGATTGTCGTCGGCATAGGCATTGAATTGCGCGACCGTACCGGTACCGTTAGGAATCGCGCCAATAATAGTGGAACTATTCGCTGTTGTCGTACGCAACAGCACCCGGGCATCGTGAGTCGCATTGGAGAAATCCCCACCGATGACACCGCCAAACACCGCGTTATATGCATTGGCTTTCAATGACAACGCACTGTCCACCGCAGCGCTAACTGGTTTTGCCGCGTCTGCCGTATTGTCGACATTCCCCAAGCCAACATCAATCTTGTTACCGGAAATGGCCACCTTGGCCAGACTGGTCGTTGTCGCCTTTTTCAGCTCAAGCTCATTCAACGCCGCCTGGACATCCGTCGCCAGCGCCGTCCCCGAGGGGGTACTGGCAATCTGCGAAGCCACATTGGCGGGGACCGTCACCCACTGTCCGTCCTGGCGCACGCGCAGGCAACCGCCATTCAGCGCCATATCCCAATACGTAGCGCCCGCCAGGAGCGCACCGCCAGCGTTGTCCGATGTCGGCGGCAGCGCTTTGGCACCAAGATAGCGCGCGTCGAACGAGATAAATGATGCCGCAGCAGCAGCGGCTGATGTTGTCGAAGTATTCCCGCTCCCGGCCGCAGACTTCGCTGAGGCAGCGGCTGCCGTAGCACTCGCGGCGGCGGCAGCCGAGTTTGCCGGTATATCAACGACATCCTGCGCCCGTGCCAACCGGTTCAGCTGGTACAGCGTGTCGCGCTGCCCGTAGTAAAAAGCATCGCTCATTACAGCTCCTCTATTTCAATGTTGGTGGCATATGCCTGGAAAGACGGTATCGTGATGGCTGCCAGGTTGGTCAGGCGTCCGTAGACCTGATGTGCCTGCTCAAGCTCGACGTCGTCGTCATCCGGAAACAGGCTGACAAAGATGGGCCGCGACAAGCCGCTACCTCGCACGATGCGCCACAGGTCAGCGCGGTCTTGGGGTGTCATATGATCAAGTGTCAGCGATAGCTTCCGAAACAGCGTGCCCCGTTCCACTTTCTGCTCGCCGGCTCCACTGCGATACAGGCTGCTGGTGTCGCCCGGTGTTACGCCGGCCCCGTACGCAGCATTGACCTGGGGTTCCCAGTAAGCACCAGCCACCAGGCGCGCTGCCTCGATGTAGCCGGCAGGGTTGTCCGGATCGACCAGGTCGATCACCATTTTCTTGAGGCTGCGCATCTGGAACCAGCAGCGGCCATAGGTTGCACCGCCATAGCTGAAGGCATTGACCCCCAGTGGTAGCGCCCCCCAGTTCCACATACCCAGACGTGCATACTCGCAAGCTGGCACGGCACCGGTATCGAAGACGGACGTGCCATCTCCAGGCTCGGCGTAACCACGCACGCGAATGGTGGAAGTTGGTGTCAGGTTACAGAATGGCAGGGCCACGCCACCGATGATCTCCGGTGTTGGCCAGATCGCGGTAATGCTCAATTGCGTGCCGACCGAACGGAACACCGATGACTTGCCTTCGCGCTGCAGATTGGCTGGCCCCAAAGCTCCAGCCTGGCTGGATGCGATTAACACCGCATGGTCGGCGACATTGTCGTGGATGATGCGTATCTTGTTCATGCTGCCTCCGTGGCGGGCCAAACGATGCTGTCGAGCTGCTCGATGGTAGCTGCCGCCGCAATCAGTTCGCGCAAGCCACGGGCAATGACGAACGCACCCGAGACCTGTGCGACCAATGCGGCACCAACAGCGATCATGCCGGCGGCATCAAGCGCCACCGTCGTGTTATCGGATAACGTCCAATCAATGCTATATGGCAGGCCTGCCACTTGTGCCAACAAAGCCATGTGCGCTGCACCTGTGATGCGTGCCTTGTCGGCCTGGTATCGCAATCCGGCGCATGTAAAATCAGAAAGCTCGGCTGCCTCGCGTGCCAGCTTGATGCGTGCCCAGGTAGATATCCTGGTGCCCTCCAACGTTTTGGTGTCTATCCACAAGTCGGCACCAGCGTCGTAAATGTGATGCGCGCCAGGCCGGGGTGGCAACGTCTTTCCTGTGCGTTCGTTAGTCTGAGTGCCATCACCGTTGATTACGATTGTTTCCATTAAAAATTCCTTGCGATCACAATCGCCTGACATTGTTTAACATAAAGCTTGCCCATATTCGCTGCGCCAAGGTCAGCATTGGTGCCGGAAACTCCGAACTGGACGGTGTCACCCACGTTGATGTTCAAAGTAAGTCCGTAGACCGTTGCGGCAGGGGCATCGCCGTCCTGCCGCTCCTGGACTCCGCTCAACCAGCGCCAGTTCCCGCCATTCATGCGATACCAAATGCTCAGTTGGTCGTCGACCACCGCCGTACAAACGATTGAAAAAAATACGCTGCCAGAGCGGATGCGGAGCGCGGCAGGCCACCCTGGAGCGTTGTGTTTGAACAGTACTTCCAGATTGGTAAATACAGCTGCGGAACTGAGAGTTGAAGTCTCAACAAATACCCCGGATGCGGACGACTGCAGGGAAATCGATGGGTAACCGGGCTCGAAAAACGCCGTTGCCTCAGTTGCAGTGCCGACGGACACACGCGCAGATGAAAGGTCGCCAGAAAATGTACCTTTCACAGCATCCAACTCACCGGAAAATTTTCCCTTGGCGGCATCGAGGACACCAGAAAAGCTGCCCTTTGCCGCTATCAACTCTCCCGAGAACGTACCCTTGACACTGTCCAGCTTGCCGCTGAAAACTGCGTGGCCATTGACGATGGAAAAGCCAGGCGCATAGATATTGCCTGCCGCATCGATCTGCATATACTTTCCCAGTGCAGGATTACCAAACAGCAATCCGCTCTCGCTCAAGTGGAAACCGCTACCGCCGTTGCTTGGCCATGCATAGGCACTGCTGGGATAGCCAGTACCGCCGTGCACTGTCGCGCTGTAAATGTCGCCCGCCGTGACCTTGCCAAGGTCGGCACTGATTGCGCTCAGCTGCCCAACCTTGAGTGCATTCAGATACGGCGCCGCCCACTTGGTAGTGCCACTGGCCGGATTAAAAATTCCATCGGACCGGTACAGCGATTCTCCGGCACCGAATGCCTGTGGCGAACCTTCCCACACCGTGCCGGCCCCCCAGGTGTTAATTGGCGGAAAGGATGCATCGCCCTGCGAGCTGATGGTCGCCGGCGCGCTCCCCAGCGACGACAGGCCTGTCTTGCTGTAGGCGACGCGCGAAGAATTGCCCGTCACGCCATCAAAAACCTTGCTGACCGTCTGGCTGGCCGTGTAAGTGAGGCTATCGACTACAATCGTGGCCCTGACCGTGACGCTATCGCCCACCATGCCGGCATACGCCAGCGTGGCCACGTTGCCGACGCGCGTCAGCACGCTGGCGTTACTGGCAGAAAACGCCACCTGCCCCTGCATATTCACCAAGCCTGCCGTAAAGTCGATGCTTGCCGGCGCGGCAAGCGTGGTGGCGGCCACCTTGAACGCCTGCGCCGTGGCAGCGAGCAACAGCACGCGGTCGTTGGCCGGCGCGAAGCGCGGCACGGTATTCATGATCAGCCTGTCGCGTTCTCCCACTATGGCGCTCATACGAGCACCCCCACCGTCACTCTGCCCGTCAGCCAGAAGCGCGACAGCAGCACCACCACACCCGGCACGCCGTCCTGCAAGCCAAAGCGTTCAGCGCGCAGTTGCACGGGCTGCCCCAATTCCAGCATCATCATCTCGGGTTCTCCATCGAATTCATAAATGGTGCGCGGCACCTTGTTCAGGGCCAGGCGCCGCAGCGCTTCCGCGCGGGCGTCAGCCCGCGTCTTCAGGCACGTATCGATCTGCACCGGATCGTCGGAGAGGCGGTAACGCGTGCGTACCGCCGCGTCGATGACCGTCTCCGTCAGCCATTCCGTGGTATACAAATCCGCATGCGCGGGCGGAATGCTGGTCGTCAGGCCTGCCTGCAGCGTGTAGTTCCGGTCGAAGCCGATCTTCACGGCGGCCGTCACCGGCAGGCGCTGCGCGGGGCGCAGCGAACGTTCGCGCATCTGCTCCGGGCCGATCGCCAGCGGCACGCCGGCGGCAGGCAAGGCGATCTGCACCAGGCGCAGCTGGCCGGTGCGCGACATGATCGCCTGGGCGCCCACGCTGGCCGCCAGCTGCTGGATGGCCTGCGCCTGGTTCGTGCGGTCCGCAACGTACAGCCCCACTGGCTGCGGGTGAACCGCATCGAAGGCGGCCAGGTTGTCCAGGTCCAGATCGGCAGTGGTAAAACGGTCGGCCGCCTTGCCGTAGGCGGTGGCAATACGCTGCACCAGCGGCGCGATGCGCGGCGCATAGCCGCCGCCCTTGTCGCCCTGCACGCTGGCCGTGATCGTGGTGGAAAACGGGTCGGTGGTCAGGTTGAAACGGCCCGCCTGGTCATTCAAGGCCACGGCGATCGGCTTGCCGTTGGTGCGCACTTCAAACGTCGATTCGACCGCGCCGAGAAAACCGTATTCCAGAGTTGCCGGATTGGTCAGCAAGGGCGTCACGTTGTGGCACTCGCCGAACGGAATCGGCAAGATGGCGTCCTTGTTCGGCGTCGTGCCTCCCAGCTTGGCTTCGGAGATCGGCGTATTCAAACGCTGCAGCTTGTCGCGCAGGACCAGGTTGACCGACTCGCGTCCTGCACTGGCCACGTCGGCGATGATGCCGTCGAAGACCAGCTGGAAGTCGGCACGCGGCCAGGAGGGGTCGCCAGCCCAGGCCTTGACCGGCCGGTTCATCCATACGTCGTCCAGCCAGCCATCGAGCGCGCCATCGGCGTTATCGAGTTCGATATCGCCGCCCGACAGGCCCGCCTCGCCGGACAGGCTGACCTGTTCCGTGAAGGCCAGGCCGCCCTTGGCCAGCGGCTGGTACGCGGTATTCGCCGGCACCTCGCGCGGCCCGGTGACGTAGGGCCGTGAAGCGATATACCGCGTCACCTCGCTGCCGCCCACATTCACCTGCGCCTCGATCAGCACCATGCGGATGGCCGACGGGCTTTGCAGCCATTCCTGAAATTGCGCATCGGTCATGCGTATTCTCCTTTCACTGCATTGGCCCAGGCGGATGCCCGGGACGATTTGTCCACGCCATCGACCACCGTCCTGGCGGCGTTGGCGTTCGATTCAAAGGTAGCCTGGATGGTGGCGCCCGTTTGCGCCCGCTGGTCGGCGCGCAAGCCTTCCAGTTCCACGCGCATGGCCTGGTTGTCTTCACGCAGGCCGCGGATTTCAGCCACCAGTACGTCGGAGCCGACGTTCGCAGCCGACGAGTAGCGCACGGGGTCGAAGACCGCCGCTGTCACGGGAGAAGTCATCGCGGCCAGTGCTGCGACCACGGGAGGAATACCGAGTTGCACGCCAAGATCCGCCGCACCGCCCATCGCCGCCCGCAGACCGGCGATGGCCTGGACCACCGTCAGCACGCTGTCGTTAATCGTGATCAGGCCCGATACCTGGGCATTGAGCGCATCCAGGCTGGCCTGCTGCACGTCGACCTGCGCGGCTGCCCATTTCAACGCTTCCTTGTTCGCTTCCACCACGCGGGCATAGTCCGCCGCATAACGGGCGTCGGAGGCGTTGACCACTTGCGATGCCGTCAGAAACGCCTGTTCGGCGGCAGACAGCCCCGATTGCGCCGTCGTATCGCCCGCATTCGCGGCAGCCAGGGTTTTCTCGAACTGCGCCCGCGCTTCCGCATATTTTTGCTCCGGCGTCAGCGTCGACTGAGCGCCCAGCGCCATGCTGGAGTTCAGCCCGTTCAAGGTCGTCACCCACGATTTCGACTTCTCCAGCGCCGACTTGGCCGCCGCCGATTCGGTTTCATAAGCCTTGGCCAGCGCATCCTTCGCACTGGTTACAGCCTTGACGGCCTGAATCTGGTCGAATAATCCGCGATTGGCATCGGCGACGCCGGCGCGCTGGGCAGCCAGCAACTGCGCTTCTGTTTTCGTCAGTTCGTTCAACTGCTGCTGCATGTCCTTGCGTTCGCTGGCGATGTCGCTGGCCGTCTTGTTCACTTCGGCCAGTTCACCGGTGGCGGCGGTGAGGTCGGCCGCATAATCGGCCGCCTTCTTGAACGGTTCGGCGATGGCAAGCAGCTGCACATACATGTTCTGGCCGGCCACCGTGTTCAAGTCCTGCGCCAGCACCAGCGCCTTGAATTGCTCGCTCGTCGTCACGCCGGACTGCCCCATCGCCGCCATGGCGCTACGCACCGACTTGGTGACCGGGTCCATCTGCTCGGCCTCGGTCAGGAAATTCTGCACGAAGAAGCTGGTGCCACTGGTCAGGGTATCGAGGTCGCCCGCCGCTTGAATCAGGCTTTCGCTCAGCGCCACGGCGGAAAGACCGGAGCTGTTGAACGACTTGCCCAGCACGGCCAGCACATCCGACACCTGCATGTAGTTGTTGGCCACACGCGCCAAGGTTTCCAGATAGCCCTCGCCCACGGCCTGGTATTTTTCCAGCCCCCCAACGCCGAACTTCGCCATGTCGTCACCCAGCTTCGAAAAGGCCGCTTCCAGGGCCTTTTGCACTTCCTCGCCCTTCAAGTCCTTCAGGCTGATCTTGCCCAGGCTGACGACGAAGGAATTCAAGCGCGCGGCGAAGGCATCGCCGCCGACACCCAGCAAGTCGGCCGCAGAGACGATACTCGTGCGCAGACCAAGCACGATTTTCGTAAACTGGTCATTCGTTTCCGTCCCCATGGCCGTGAGATTCGTGGACTTCTTGTCGCTGGAAAACCAGCCGCCGGACTTCTTGAGATCGACATAGGAATTCACGTTGAAGCGCTTAGTATCAAGGTCGCCCAGGCTCGACGAGTTGGTTACGATGCCCACATCCTGCACCGTGGTCTTGCCGCCAAAGATGCTGCTGACGACATTGCCAATGACGCCGCCGCTGGAACTGCCTTTGGTGCCCAGCGCGGACGTCAGGATGTCCGAACGCACCAGCAAGCTGCCCAAGCCACCGATGCCCGAGACGATCTGCTTGAGCGAGACCACCATCGACGAGGAATACGCGAGACCCAGGCCGGAGTTTTTCTCCATGATTTCCAGGCTGTTTGCGATCGACGCCGATTTCGCGGATGAATCACCAAGCACCGTGCCGGTGCCGTTGGCGGCCTGGCGGTCTCTGGCCGTCGTGTCGGCGCCGCCACCGCCGCCAGAAACGGCAACGCCGATTGCAAGCAGCATGCCGGCCACCATGGCAAATGCGCCGATATTGGCAGGAAACGGCGCCGCCAAAGCCGATGCCAGCGCCGACACGCCATACGCGCTGGACTTGGCCGTTTCCGCGGCGGTTACCGGTCCGACCGATGCCGCCGCGCCTGCGACTTCCGCCGTCGTCGCGGCAGTTTTTGCCGTCGTCACAAGGGTGATACTCGTCAGTTTTTCAAACAGCGACTTCGTATTCATGGCGAATTCATAGGCGCGGAAGCCTTTTTCCACCTTTTCCATGAGTTCATAGCCGGCCGACTTTTCTTTGAAAAACCCCTTCGCGGCGGTCGCCATGTCGTGATACTGCTTGACCGTGGCCTTTTTCTTGTTTTCCTGTGCCTTTTCCTGCCCTTTTTCGGACGGGTCCTCCTTCACTTCCTTGGCAAAGGTAAAATCGATATCGTCCTGCGCCTTCCTGAATCCCAGCAAGGCAGTGGTCATTTTGCCGATGGTGCCGCCGACATTGCCAAAGGCCTTCTCCAGTTTTGTCGCCAGTTGACCGGTAAATTCACCAGCCTCCTTCCACTCCGCCTCGCTATATTTGCGCGTGGGCGCCGCCGGTGCCGCTTTTGCCTTGGCATCGGCCGCCTCTTTGCCTGCGGTGTCCAGCTTGTCCTGGCGCTGCTCTTCAAACGCAAAAGCGCCATATTTGGCGCCTGCGCCGGCTGTGGCGGGGTTACCTGCGGCGCGAAAAGCCGCCAGCCGCGTATAAGCATTGCCCAGGCCACCGACCACTTTGCTGGCATCGGCCAGCGATTTCGCCTCGCCGGTATTCAATGCTCCCAAGGCCTTTGCGGCGGCGGTGGCATCGCGTGCCTGTTCCGCCTGGGCGCGCAGCAACAACGCCGACGATTCCGCCTCCGTATTGACGACTTTCAGGCCTTCGGCCGCAGCCAGGCTGGCCTCGCTGATTGCTTTCAGCACTTGCACCGTGTCCGTTGCCTTCGTCAAGTCGATGACAAGTTTTAATTCTGTTATCTCTGGCATGTTTGGCCCCTAAAAAAGGCCGCGCATGGCGGCCGGGTTGGAAAATGCGGGTCAGCCCGCCGCATGCTGATGCGACAGGAACAGCGCGTCGAGCTGGTCGAGCAGCTGGTGCTCGAACGGCTCGATGGCGATGGCGTGGCGCGCCTGCCAGGCGAGGATTTCCGTGCTGGTGATGGGGTTGACAGCCATGCCGTTCTGCCGCTTGCGGTTCAGTTGCGCAAACCATTCCCACACGTGGGCCAGCTCGAACGGCATGGGTGGCGTCGCCTCCTCGGGCGGCGCGCGGTACAGCGGATGGCGCCGGGCGGCATCGATATGCTCGCCCTTGGCATGGCCATCGGCCGCGCGCGCGCCGCGCTCGAACTGGTGCCCGGCGTAGCGCAGCAGGCTGGCCGTCAGAGTTTCAAAAAATTCGACTCGTTTTCCAGCGCGGTGGTCACTTTTTCCTGCCAGGTCGGATACTTTTCAAAGGCCGCTTCCAGCAGCGCCGGATCGAGCGGCACGGGTGCGCCGTTGCTGGTGAAGCCGTACCAGCCCGTGACCACGGCCAGTGCCAGGCGCTTCTGGTTGCCGTCGATGGCTTGCACCAGCAGTTCCGCGCCTTCGTCGGTGGAGGCGTCGATGGCCGTCTTGCGGCGTGCCGATTTCTTGTAGCCTTCGGCGCGCACGGCGTTGTTGGCGACGCGGTATTGGTCGCTATTCTTGCCGACGATGGTCAGGCCGGCCACCGCTTCGCCGTCCGCATCGAAGATGACGGGCACGTCGAAGGTGACGGGCGTGACCGCCGCGTGGATATTGCCGATGTCGAAACCTGCCTGGATTTTTTGCGCGTTGTTCATGTGTGATGCTTTCTGGATGAAGTAGAAAAATATAAAAAAAAAGCCGCCATCGCGGCGGCCCCGGTGCAGGCGCTGGCTGCTTACAGCGCGCTGTCCTGGATGGTCAGGGTGGTCGCTTCATGCTGCGCGTCCGTGCCCTTGTAGCGCAGGACGTCGAAGGCGCAGGTGACGATCTTGTTTTTCTCGCCGTCGTCGATCTTGGCCGAGGTGATCTTGATGCGGCCCATGGCCAGCGCCAGCACGTCGGCTGCCGGCGCCGTGCCCGACGCCATGGCGTAGGCCAGCGGGATTTCCGTCTCGGACTTGAAGTAGTCGAGGTAGGTGGCGTCCTGCAGCAGCACCGTGAACTGGCCCGAACCCATCACCTTGCCGCGCGAGGCTGCCGTGGCGTACTTCGAGCCGATCACCGGGTCGACCTTGACCTGGCCGTCGAGCGAGACGGACATGCCGGTGCAGATCTGCGACGGGATGCCGTTCACCGACAGCATGGCCGTGGCGCCGGAGAATTTGCCCGTGCCCGGCGCGGCCAGCGGCGTGGCGAAATGCGGCACGGCCGTGGTCGGGCCTTCCGACTTGCCCATCAGGGTGAAGTCCAGGCTGGTGATGCCGTTCGGCTGCACGGCGATATCCATCTTGCTGACCAATTGGTCGACGAAGCTGCGGTGCACGCCGATGTTCGGGTCCTGCACTTCGGCCGTGAACCAGTCCGTGGTATGGCCGGTCAACGGGGTGAAGCTGCGCTTGCCGATGGCCGCCACGCCGACCGAGTCGCCGGCCGCCTTGACGATCATGGCCGAGCCGTCCATGAACTGGCCATTCAGGTTGGTAGCTGTCACCGACGTGACGAAGAAGTTCTTCGCGTTGTTGGCGGCCGCCGGTGCCGTCATGCCGGTGATGCGCACGACGCTGCCGGCGCGGAAGCCTTCGGCCAGCCAGGAACCGGCGCTGCGGGTCAGGCCGGAGGCGGCAGCGGCGATGGTCGTTTGCGCGGCAGCCACGCCGCCCGCCGTGAAGTCGCGGCGCAGCAGCGCGGCCATCAGCGGCGCATACGTGCCGCACGCAGCTTCGGCCTTGATGGCGCCCGTGGTGCGGAAGTTGCCCAGGCGGGTATCGCCCTGCTGCTGGCTGGCGTCGATTTCGGCGCTCGCGTATTTGTCCGCTTCCGTGTCGAAGGTGGCTGTCACGCGGGGATAAATCTGGCCGCCACCGGCGGCGGCCTTGCTGCCTTCGGCGCTTTGTTTGCTGATAACGATTACGCTGTCGATGCCGTTTGCTGTCAGTGCCATAAGTAATACCTTTCGTGGGATGAAAACCGCCGGGGCGGTCTTGTGGGAGAAACTGAAAAATGGGAGATAAAACGAAAAAGCCCGCGCGCGGTAAGGCGGCGGGCTGGCGTCCGGATGGCATGGGGGCATGCCAGATGGATGTTGGGCGAAGGGGCCATGAAGGCCGTTCGCTGCGCTGATTTCCCCTATCGGTGTCGCGCCGAAAGCGCGTCTATTACGAGTGGAGAAGCATGTGGTGTACTGCGGTATTGCCTGTGTTTCTGTTGCTGCGTGATCGAGACTCTATTCTAGGGGCGTTTTTTTCAGTGCCAGGCATATTGCAAAAAAAATTTCAGTGACCGAGACGGCGCATGGCGCGGGCGCCGTGCGACTGGAAGATGCCTTCCAGTTCGCTGACCATGTCCTTGATGCGTTCAAGCTCAAAGCCGCCGGAGCAGCTGATGGCCGCTTCGCCCCCACCGTGGCACGCCTTGCAAACGACAGGCGCGCCGGCCTGCATGGCGGCGACAACGCCCGTGCCGTGGCACACCTTGCATTTGCTGTCGAGCCAATGCGCGAGCGACGCTTCGGCCACGCGGCGGTACAAGGTATTGGCGGCCTGCGCATCCCAGGCCGTCTGCGCCTTGACCCAGCGCCGCGCGCGGCCCTTCTGCGTCACGGCGGCCGTCCAGGCACGCAGCAGCTGCGCCAGGTTGCCCGCATTGCCTTCGAACAGGCGGCTGACGGTGCCGTCCGCGTATTTGACGCGGCACAGCAAGGCGCCCATGTCGCCGGCCAGCGCGGCCGCCGCGATCACGTCCAGGTCGTGGTGGACGGCATCGTCGCGCAGGTTTTGCGACGACAGCGATGCGATGAATTTTTCTGCGAATCCCATGATATCTCCTCGTTCCTCGTTGATACTAATCGTTGTTACTTGCCGGGCCAAACAGCGCCGCCACCAGCGGATCGCGGCGCGCCGTGCCGCGTGCCCAGCTGGCCGTGCGACGCACCTGCGGCGGCAGCTCGGCCCAGCCGTCAACCTCGTCATCCTGCTCGCCCAGGGCGTACAGGGCGGGCCGCTGGCGTCCCGGCTCCGTGCAATGGCGCTGCGCCAGATGGATCTGCCCCATGCCGCACATGTGGCGCAGATAGCGGCTCATGGTGCCCGCATCGAGTCCCAGCAAGGCGGACAACTGTGCCGCGCTGGCCTGGCCCTGCTCGCGGATGTACTGCGCGATGCGGGCAATGTGCAGCTGCGACTTCTTGCTGCGTCCCTGTAACTGGCGCCCCTGCCGCGGCGCCGGCCTGCTTTCAACCAACTGACTGCTGTTCAACATCTGCCTGACCTCCCATGGTGTCGCCAACCGGCAGACGCTGTAGTGCGTTTGCGACAGGCAACAAGTGGACTTTATCAATCGCTAATGTTAAAGTCAAGCATTTGGTAATTTATCAAACGGTAAATTTCAGGTTTAATGTGGAGATGAATATGTATCAATACAGACGCGACCGCCTGCTGGCCCTGATCCGCGAGCACTACGACAACACGCGCAAGAAGATTTCCGACGTCAGCGGCTGGAGCGAGGCGCGCATCTCGCAAATCCTCTCGCCCACCTACCGCGAGGGACGCGCGTTCAGCGAAAAGATCGCGCGCAAGCTGGAAGCGGATCTGCAGCTCGATAGCATGTACTTCGACCAGGGCGCGGCGCCCGACCAGGCGGCCATGGCCGCGCGCGCGCTGGCCGGCGCGCAGCCCGTGGTGGTGGAAGATGGCGAGGATGCGCGTTTTTACCCGATCCGCAAGGTGAAACTGCGGCTGTCGGCTGGCATCACGGGCTTTGCCATCGAACCGGAAACGCACGATGGCAGTACCATCAGCGTGCCGCGCAGCTGGGTCGAGCGCAATGGCTACCACCCTGAAAAACTGGTGGCGATCAAGGTCAAGGGCGAGAGCATGGAGCCGGCCCTGTACGAGGACGACGTGGTGATCATCAATACGGCCGACAACCGGCCGGCCGACGGCATCGTGTTTGCCATCAATTATGAAGGCGAACCGGTGGTCAAGCGCATGGCGCGCGATATCGGCGAATGGTGGCTGACGTCGGACAACCCCGATCAGCGCAAATACCACCGCAAGCTGTGCCGCGGCAATGAATGCCTGATCGTGGGCCGGGTCGTGCGCAAGGAAAGCGACCGGATTTGAAAGCGAAATTTATCGATTGATAAACTTCGCTTTCATCGTGGCGCTTATGCCAGCGCTGTCTGGATCTGCTGCAGCGATGCCGGGTCATCCATCGACGTCAGATCGCCCGGGCTGCGTCCTTCGCAGATGGCCTGAATCGAGCGGCGCAGCAATTTGCCCGAGCGCGTCTTCGGCAGCTGCGCCACGAACAGCACGCGCGCAGGCCGCGCCACGGCGCCCAGCTGGCGGTCGACGACGGCCATCACTTCGCGTTCCAGCACCGCTTTCGCTTCCACGCTGTCGAAGCCTTGCGGGTCCTTCAGGATCACGAAGGCCATCGCCACCTGGCCTTTGAGCTTGTCTTCCACGCCCACGACGGCCACTTCCGATACGTTCGGATGGCTGGTGATGCTTTCCTCGATTTCACGCGTGCCCAGGCGGTGGCCGGCCACGTTGATCACGTCGTCCGTACGGCCCAAAATGAAATAATAGCCGTCCGCATCGCGCACGCCCCAGTCGAAGGTGGAATACACTTGCCGGCCGCTGAAAGTGGACCAGTAGGTGTCGACAAAGCGCGCATCGTCGCCGTACACGGTCTGCATGCAGCCCGGCGGCAGCGGGCCTTCCAGCACCAGCACGCCCTTCTCGTTGGCGCCGCACTCCTCGCCCGTCGCTTCGTTGAGCAGCTTGACCTGGTAGCCGTACATGGCCAGGCCCGGGCTGCCCAGGCGCGTCGGCGTGTCGGCCACGCCTTTCGCCACCGAGAGGATCGGCCAGCCCGTCTCCGTCTGCCAGTAGTTATCGATGATGTCCACTTTCAGTTCATCGGCGATCCATTGCGACGTGGTTTCATCGAGCGGCTCGCCCGCAAGGTACAGCGCTTTCAATGACGACAGGTCGTGCTTGCGCATCAGCTCCACCGGGTGCTTGCGCAGTACGCGGATGGCCGTCGGCGCCGAGAACATGCGCGTGACCCTGTATTTCTCGACGATGCTCCACCAGATGCCCGCATCGGGACAGACGGGCAAGCCCTCGTACAGGATGGTGGCCATGCCGGCGATCAGCGGGCCATACACGATGTAGGAATGGCCCACCACCCAGCCGATATCCGACGTGGCAAAGAAGGTTTCGCCTGGCTTGCCGCAGAAGTTGTACTGCATCGACGATGCCAGCGCCACCGCATAACCGCCCACGTCGCGCTGCACGCCCTTCGGTTTGCCCGTCGTGCCCGAGGTGTACAGCACGTACGACGGCTCGTTCGATTCGAGCCAGGTGACAGGTACCTGCGCGTCCAGATGCCGCTCGCGCAAGACCGCGTAATCGACGTCGCGGCCTGGCGCCAGTTCCATCGGCACGAGATGGCGGTCGACCAGCAGCACCTGTTGCGGCTTGTGCGCGGCGATGCGGATGGCTTCGTCGAGCAGCGGCTTGTAGGCGATCGCCTTGCCATTGCGCGAACCGGCATCGGCGGAAAACACCAATTTTGGCTGCGCATCATCGATGCGGCTGGCCAGGCTGTTGGCGGCAAAACCGCCGAACACCACGGAATGCACGGCGCCGATACGGGCGCAAGCGAGCATGGCAAACGCCGCCTCGGCGATCATCGGCATGTAGATCAATACGCGGTCGCCCTTGACCACGCCCAGCGACAGCAACATGGCGGCGCAGCGCTCCACTTCGCGCTGCAACTCGCGAAAGCTGTAGGTGCGCTCCGTGTTCGTTTCCGTGGAAATGGCGATCAGCGCGGCGGCATCGCCCTGGCTGTCCACCCAGCGGTCAACGGCGTTGTGGCACAAATTGGTGGTGCCGCCGATGAACCATTTGGCAAACGGCGGCCGGGAATAATTGAGCACTTGCGAAAACGGGGTATTCCAGTCGATCTTGTCCGCTTCCTCGCGCCAGAAAGCGTCTGGCGTGTCGATCGAGCGTTGATAAAAACTTGCGAAATTCATTTCTCCTCCGGTAGTTGTTGTTTTTCATGCTTCTTTACTTATCTGTTCATCTGCGTCCCCCGGCATGGCCATGCTGTTCAGCCAGCAGCTGCCTGGCAAACAATCCCGGCTGCGCCGCCACGCAACTGCCGCGTTCCTGCGCGATCCGCGCGCGGTTTTCCTCCAGTCTGGCAGCATCGAGCGGCATGCCGAACTGCCCGTCGTCCGGTGCAGTTTCCTGTGGCGACATCACCCGCCGCAGCACGATGTCACCCAGCGCCTTCTTGAAATGCCCCGCTTCCCAGTACCAGCGCGTGGCCTTGCTCCGCTCGTTGGCGGCGGGTATCGGCTCGCAGTTGTATGCGCCGTAACCGCTGAAATCAGTCAGGGAAATGTGCGCGTCCGGGTACCGCGCCCTGACCTCGCCAATTGCCAGCACCAGCTGGTCTTTCCACTCCTCGAACAGGGGCCACAGCCCCGCATCCTCGAACATGGCCAGCATTTGGGCGTGATACGGATAGATCACCAGCTTGATGTCGGCCTGCGTGGCCGCCATCGCCAGCAAGAAGGTGCGCAGCAACTGGAAGTCTTCGGTGGCGAGGCCGCGCGTCGATTTGCGGCCCAAGTTGGCGGCGCTTTCCCGCGCCCGTTGCGCGAACATCTTGTGATAGCCGTCCCGGCGCGCATGGGCGCCATAGTCGAGCAAGGGATTGAAGCCGTCGGCCGACATGGTCGCCGCCTCGCCGTCATGCTGGATGCGCAGCGTGTGCACGGCATCCTTGACGGAGGCCAGCGAAAAGAGCGCATCGAAGCGCCAGTCAGCGCGGCCATGCGCGGGCGCAGCGGCCGCTGGTGCTTGGCGTACGGCTGGCGCAACGGCGGGATTGAGAAAATCGATGAACTCCATGCCCACGATGACCGTGCGCGGCTTGACGCCAGCCTGGCGCAATTGCGCGAACTGGCTGGCGGATGTGGCCAGGCCGGTACCAGGAATCGCCAGGTTGTAGCCGGCGCCCAGCGCTGACAAGGCGCTGGCGCGCGGATCGAAGCCGATCTCGGCGCGCGAGTTTCCCAGGATGATGAATTGCGGCCGCAGACGCAGCGCATGTTCCTGCTTGATCTGGCTTTGGTAGCGGGTCAGGCCCGGCTTGACGGCATTGAAATGGTCGCGGCGCACGATCCCATACACGCCATACGGGTCGACGATGAACACAAAGGCGCAAACGATGATGGCCCCCGACACCAGCAGGATCAGCATCGTCAGCAGATAAAACCTGAATGGGGAGCGTGTCATGGCTTCCCCCTAGAACTGAAAGTACAGGAACTCGGCGGGCCGGTTCAAGGCCAGCGTGCTCGCCAGCGCCAGCGCGGCAATGGCGGCGGCCCACGCGGGCGACGCGCGCCAGGTCAGCCAGCGCAAGACGCCCAAGCCGCCCGCCCCTGCCGCAGCCTGGCCTTCCTGGAAATCGAGCGCCGGCTCGAAATGCCGCATGATTTGCTGCGTATTGGGCATGGCGAAAACCAGCATGGCCGCCATCGCGATCCACGTCCAGCTTTCGACAAACGCCATGCCGCCGCCCAGATAGAAGGACACGCCCATCGACGCGAGCACGGGCTGCGCCGGCAGCAGATAGGGAGCCAGCGCATCGGGCAAGGCCAGTCCGTAGCCGCCGCCCATGCCTGTTAATATTGTCAGGGCACTGTCCATATCGGAAGCGCGGAAGAAAACCCAGGCGATGCAAACGGCGGTAAAAGTGAGGCAAGTCGCCACGACATTGCCCGCACGCGTATCGGACGGCAGGTGAAGCGTGCGCGCCACCGTGCCCCAACCCTTGTGAATAGCCAGGTAAGCGCCATGCAGCGCGCCCCAGACGATGAAATTCCACCCGGCGCCATGCCACAGGCCGCCCAGCACCATGGTGATCATCAGATTCAGGTAGCGCCGCGCGGGGCCGCAGCGCTTGCCGCCCAGCGGAATATACAGGTAGTCGCGCAGGAAACGCGACAGGGTCATGTGCCAGCGGCGCCAGAATTGCGCGATATTGCGCGCTTTGTAGGGCGAGTCGAAATTGAGCGGCAGGCGCACGCCAAATAATCTCGACAAGCCGATGGCCATGTCGGAATAGCCGGAGAAATCGAAGTACAGCTGGAACGCGTACGCCAGTACCCCGCCCCAGGCGGCCAGCAGCGATGGCGCGGCCGGATCGCTGAACAGCGGTGCCGCATACGGGCCGATGTTATCGGCGACCAGTACTTTTTTCGCCAGCCCGATGATGAAAATCGTCGAGCCGATGGCCACATTCCTGGCCGAGAGCCGGAAGATCCGCTTGTCGGCGAACTGCGGCATCATCTCCTTGTGGTGCAGCACAGGGCCGGCGATCAGGTGCGGAAAATACGTGACAAACAGCAGATAGTGGACAAAGCGGCTTTCCCGCGCCTTGCCCTGGTAGGTATCGACCAGGAAGGCGATCTGGGTAAACGTAAAAAACGAAATCCCGATCGGCAACACCACGTGCAGGACGGGCATCGGTTGCGCCAGCAATTGCGCCAGGCTGGCAACGAAGAAGCCCGCATACTTGTAATAGGCGAGCATGCCCAGGTTGGCGGCGATGGCCGCGATCAACAGGCCCTTGCGGTGGCGGATGCGTCCCGGCCCAAGCAAGGTGGCGCAGCCGTAATTGAAGACAATGGAGCCGAGCAGCAACGGCAGGTAGCGGTAGTCCCACCAACCGTAGAAAAACAGCGAGGCGCCGGCCAGCCAGGCGGCGGCCCATGACTGGCTGCGCCGTCCCAGGATGAAAAAGCCCGCCACCGTGATGGGCAGATACGCAAACAGGAAGACGTAGGAGTTAAATAGCATCTGTTCACCAGTCAGGAAGCATGGGAGTGCGCCACCGCATACGCATCGCGGCTGACGCTCCCCCATTTTCCTTGTCGCTCTGTTTCTTTGCTAGCAGAAATATCAACTGATCTGCATGCGCATCCGCCTGTTTCGCCTGGCAGCTTAAAACGCGTCGCCGGGTACGCGCACGACACCTTCCATCAGTACGCGCGCGCTGCGGCTCATGATGGCCTTGGTGACGCTCCATGCGCCATCGGCCAGCGCCGCTTCCGCGCCCACCATCAGGGTGCCGGACGGGTGGCCGAAGCGTACCGAATTGCGGGGACCGCCGCCGGCCGCCAGGTTGACCAGGGTGCCGGGAATGGCCGCCGCCGTGCCGATGGCGACAGCGGCCGTGCCCATCATGGCGTGGTGCAGCTTGCCCATGGACAGGGCGCGCACCAGCAGGTCGATGTCGCCCGCTTCCACCTGCTTGCCGCTGGACGAGACGTAGCCGGCCGGCCTGGCGACAAACGCCACTTTCGGCGTGTGCTGGCGTTTCGCCGCTTCATCGAGGTGGGAAATCAAACCCATGCGCAGTGCGCCATGCGCGCGGATGGTCTCGAAACGGGCCAACGCGGCCGGATCGCCATTGATGGCGTCCTGCAGCTCCGTGCCCGTGTAGCCGATGGCGTCCGCGTCGACAAAAATCGTCGGAATGCCGGCGTTGATCATCGTGACTTTCAACACGCCGATGCCGGGCACGTCGAGGTCATCGACGAGGTTGCCGGTGGGGAACATCGCGCCACCGCCACCCTCTTCCTCCGCGGCCGGATCAAGGAATTCCAGTTTCACTTCGGCGGCCGGGAAGGTCACGCCATCGAGCTCGAAGTCGCCCGTTTCCTGTACTTCGCCATTTGTCATGGGGACGTGGGCGATGATGGTCTTGCCGATATTGGCTTGCCAGATGCGCACCGTGGCGATACCGTTTGCCGGCACGCGGGCGGCGTCCACCAGGCCGCTGGCAATGGCGAACGAGCCAACGGCGGCCGACAGGTTGCCGCAGTTGCCGCTCCAGTCGACAAACGGCTTGTCGATGGACACCTGGCCGAACAGGTAGTCGACGTCGTGCTCCGGCTTGGTACTTTTCGCCAGGATCACCGTCTTGCTGGTGCTCGAGGTGGCGCCGCCCATGCCGTCGATCTGCTTGCCATACGGGTCGGGGCTGCCGATCACGCGCAGCAGCAAGGCATCGCGCGCCGCGCCCGGCACTTGCGCGCTGGCGGGCAAATCCTGCAGGCGGAAGAACACGCCCTTGCTGGTGCCGCCGCGCATGTAGGTGGCGGGGATTTTGATTTGGGGGGTGTGGGTCATTAGAGTTCCTGCGTTGAATTGCTGATTAAACCCAGAGGCAAAGAGCTGGGGTCAGACCCGTCGGGTCTGCCCCCTGATTTACGTTGCATCAATCGTGAATTACGCGGCTTTCGAAGACTCGAGGAAATCCTGCGCAAACCGTTGCAGCACGCCACCGGCCTCATAGATCGACACCTCTTCCGCCGTATCGAGGCGGCAGGTGACGGGCACTTCGACCGTTTCGCCGTTCTTGCGGTGGATGACGAGAGTCAGGGTGGAGCGCGGCGTGCGCTCGCCGACGACGTCATAGGTTTCGCTGCCGTCCAGGCCCAGGGTCTTGCGGTTCACGCCAGCCAGGAACTCCAGCGGCAAGACGCCCATGCCCACCAGATTGGTGCGGTGGATGCGTTCAAAACCTTCGGCCACGATGGCTTCCACGCCGGCCAGGCGCACGCCCTTGGCGGCCCAATCGCGCGACGAACCCTGGCCATAGTCGGCGCCGGCGATGATGATCAAGGGCTGCTTGCGCTCCATGTACACCTCGATGGCTTCCCACATGCGCGAGATTTTGCCTTCCGGCTCGATGCGCGTGAGCGAACCCGCCTTCACTTTGCCGTCCTCGATGACCATCTCGTTCTTCAGGGTCGGGTTGGCAAACGTGGCGCGCTGCGCCGTCAAATGGTCGCCCCGGTGCGTGGCGTAGGAATTGAAGTCTTCTTCCGGCAAACCCATTTTCGCCAGGTATTCGCCGGCCGCGCTATCGAGCATGATGGCGTTCGATGGCGACAAGTGGTCGGTCGTGATGTTGTCGCCCAGGACCGCCAGCGGACGCATGCCCTTCAACGGACGCGCGCCAGCCAGCGCGCCTTCCCAGTACGGCGGACGGCGGATATACGTCGTCTGCGGACGCCAGTCGTACAGCGGGCTGACCTTGATGCCGTCGTCCGCCTGCGCGGCAAACATCGGAATGTACACCTTGCGGAACTGCTCCGGCTTGACGCTGGACGCGACGATGGCGTCGATTTCCTCGTCCGATGGCCAGATATCTTTCAACATGATGGCCTTGCCATCCGCATCATGGCCCAGCACATCCTTCTCGATATCGAAGCGGATGGTGCCGGCGATCGCATACGCCACCACCAGCGGCGGCGAGGCGAGGAAAGCCTGTTTCGCGTACGGGTGAATGCGGCCGTCGAAGTTGCGGTTGCCCGACAGGACGGCCGTGGCGTACAGGTCGCGCGATACCACTTCATCCTGGATCACGGGGTCGAGCGCGCCCGACATGCCGTTGCACGAGGTGCAGGCAAACGCCACGACGCCAAAGCCCAATGTTTCGAGCTCCGGCATCAGGCCCGCTTCCTGCAGATACAGTTCCACGGTTTTCGAGCCGGGCGCCAGCGACGATTTCACCCAGGGTTTACGCGTGAGGCCCAGGCGGTTCGCATTGCGCGCGATCAGGCCGGCGGCGATCATGTTGCGCGGGTTGTTCGTATTGGTGCAGCTGGTAATGGCCGCGATGATGACGGCGCCGTCCGGCATCTTGCCCGGCTCGTTCTCGACCACGCCGGAAATGCCGCGCGCAGCCAGTTCCGACGTCGGTACGCGGTTGTGCGGGTTCGACGGTCCGGCGATATTGCGCACGACGGACGACAGGTCAAACGTCAGCACGCGCTCATACTGCGCGTCGACCAGGCTGTCAGCCCACAGGCCCGTCTCTTTGGCGTACAGCTCCACCAGTTTCACCAGTTCGTCGTCGCGGCCCGTCAGTTTCAGATACTTGATGGTTTGCGCATCGATGTAGAACATGGCAGCCGTGGCGCCAAATTCCGGCGCCATGTTGGAAATCGTGGCGCGGTCGCCCAGGGTCAGGTGCGACGCGCCTTCGCCAAAGAATTCCAGGTAGGACGAGACGACCTTCTGCTTGCGCAAAAACTCCGTCAGCGCCAGCACCGTGTCCGTGGCCGTGATGCCCGGCTGCGGCCTGCCCGTCAGCTTGACGCCGATGATGTCGGGCAGGCGCATCCACGAGGCGCGGCCCAGCATCACGCTTTCCGCTTCCAGGCCGCCCACGCCGATGGCGATCACGCCCAGCGCGTCGACCATCGGCGTATGCGAATCCGTGCCGACCAGGGTGTCGGGATAGGCCACGCCGTCCTGCACCTGGATCACGGGCGACATGCGCTCGAGGTTAATCTGGTGCAGGATGCCGTTCCCCGGCGGGATCACGTCGACGTTTTTAAACGCCTTCTTGGTCCAGTCGATGAAGTCGAAACGGTCTTCGTTGCGGCGGTCTTCGATGGCGCGGTTCTTGGCGAAGGCGTCGGGGTCGAAACCGCCGCATTCGACGGCCAGCGAGTGGTCCACTACCAGCTGCGTCGGTACCACGGGGTTGACCAGGGCCGGATCGCCGCCCTGGGCCGCGATGGCGTCACGCAGGCCGGCCAGATCGACCAGGGCCGTCTGGCCCAGGATGTCATGACAGACGACGCGCGCGGGGAACCACGGGAAATCGAGGTCGCGGCGGCGTTCGATGAACTGGCTCAGCGAGGCATTCAATGTCGCCGGGTCGCAGCGGCGCACGAGGTTTTCGGCCAGCACGCGCGAGGTGTAGGGCAAGGTGGCGTATGCGCCTGGCTGGATCGCATCGACGGCGGCGCGCGTGTCGAAGTAGTCTAGCTGGGTGCCCGGCAAGGATTTGCGGTACAGGGTATTCATGGGGGTGCTCATTATTTGCGGTCCTTGATCGGCACGAATTCCAGGTCTTCCGGGCCCACGTAGTTGGCGCTCGGACGGATGATCTTGTTGTCGATGCGCTGCTCGATGATGTGGGCGGCCCAGCCCGAGGTGCGCGAAATGACGAACAGCGGCGTGAACATCGCCGTCGGCACGCCCATCATGTGGTAGGACACGGCCGAGAACCAGTCCAGGTTCGGGAACATGTTCTTGATTTCCCACATGACCGATTCCAGGCGCTCGGCGATGTCGAACATTTTCGTGGAGCCGGCTTCCTGCGACAGCGAACGGGCCACTTCCTTGATGACCACGTTGCGCGGGTCGGAAATCGTGTAGACGGGGTGGCCGAAACCGATCACCACTTCCTTGTTGGCGACGCGCTCGCGGATATCCGCTTCCGCTTCGTCCGGGTTGTCGTAGCGTTTCTGGATCTCCAGCGCCACTTCATTCGCGCCGCCGTGTTTCGGGCCGCGCAGCGCGCCGATGGCGCCCGTGATGGCCGAGTGGATGTCCGAACCCGTGCCGGCGATCACGCGGCTGGTGAAGGTCGACGCATTGAATTCATGTTCCGCGTACAGGATCAGCGAGGTATGCATGGCTTTTTCCCACGACGCCGACGGTTTTTCGCCATGCAGCAGGTGCAGGAAGTGGCCGCCGATCGAGTCGTCGTCCGTTTCCACTTCGATGCGCTTGCCGTTATGGCTGTAGTGGTACCAGTACAGCAGCATGGAGCCGAACGACGCCATCAGGCGGTCGGCGATGTCGCGCGCGCCCGGCGCGTTATGATCGTCTTTTTCCGGCAAGGTGCAGCCCAGCACGGACACGCCCGTGCGCATCACGTCCATCGGGTGGGCGGCGGCCGGCAGCGCTTCGAGCGCCAGTTTCACGGCCGACGGCAAGCCGCGCA
Source organism: Janthinobacterium sp. LS2A (assembly GCF_036543145.1). Taxonomy (NCBI): domain Bacteria; kingdom Pseudomonadati; phylum Pseudomonadota; class Betaproteobacteria; order Burkholderiales; family Oxalobacteraceae; genus Janthinobacterium; species Janthinobacterium sp. LS2A. The sequence goes on along the minus strand of NZ_JAZHPB010000001.1, from coordinate 177,913 downwards.
AGGATTTCAATTTGGCCTTGTAGCCTTTCAGTTCGGCGGACGTCGGCAGCTTGCCGTGCACCAGCAGGTAGGCGATTTCCTCGAACTCGCAGCTGTCGGCCACGTCCAGGATATCGTAGCCGCGGTAGTGCAAATCGTTCCCGGTCTTGCCGACCGAGCACAGCGCCGTGTTGCCGGCGGTGACGCCGGACAGGGCGACGGATTTTTTAGGCTTGAAAGTGGCGGCTTGCGGTGCGTTCATTGATTTCTCCAAAAATTGACTAGTCTCGGTTGCATCACTGCGGGGCCGGCATGCGGCCCCTGCTTCTGTTTATTTCTTTTGCGCGGCGAACAGCGCATCGAGCTTCTGCTCGAAGTCGTGGTAATTGATCGATTCATACAGCTCCATGCGCGTCTGCATGGTGTCGAGCACATTCTTTTGCGTGCCGTCGCGGCGCAGCGCCTGGTAGACGTTTTCCGCCGCCTTGTTCATGGCGCGGAAGGCGGACAGCGGGTACAGCGCCAGGCCCACGTGGGCGCTGCGCAGTTCGTCCAGGGTGAACAGCGGCGTGGAACCGAATTCCGTGATGTTGGCCAGGATCGGCACGTTGACGGCCTTGGCGAAAGTGGCGTACATGTCCAGGTCCGTGATCGCTTCCGGGAAGATCATGTCGGCGCCCGCTTCGACGCAGGCGACGGCGCGCTCGAGCGCCGCTTCCAGGCCATCGACGGCCAGCGCATCGGTGCGCGCCATGATGACGAAGTTCGGGTCCGTGCGCGCATCGACGGCGGCCTTGATGCGGTCGACCATTTCTTCCTTGCTCACGATTTCCTTGCCCGGACGGTGGCCGCAACGCTTGGCGCCCACCTGGTCTTCGATGTGCAGGGCGGCAGCGCCGAACTTGATCATCGATTTCACGGTGCGCGCCACGTTGAAGGCGGACGAACCGAAACCCGTGTCGGCGTCGACCAGCAGCGGCAGGTCGCACACGTCGGTGATGCGGCGGATGTCGGTCAGCACGTCGTCCAGGCTGGAAATGCCCAGGTCGGGCAAGCCCAGCGAGCCGGCCGCGACGCCGCCGCCGGACAGGTAGATGGCCTTGTAACCGGCGCGCTTGGCCAGCAAGGCGTGGTTGGCGTTGATGGCGCCGACCACTTGCAACGGGGATTCTTCCTGGACGGCCTTGCGGAATGCGGCACCTGCGGAGTATTGAGTCATGTGTTCACCTTATGGGTTTCGGATGGTCCCGAATGTTTCACGGAGTGGGTATGAGCATCAGTATTGCAAATGCCGTGCCAGGCCCCTTCAGGCTGGGCGGAAAACGCCGAATGCAGAGTGAAAAGGCAGGCAAACGGCCACGAGGCCACGCACCGTGCGCTGTGACGCAGCGGAACAGCGATGTCACGTTTGGCGTCAAAAATGTTTCAATATTGTTTCATGAAACTTATTTTGAAACATTTATTGAAACACGAAACAGACGAACAGACAAGGCGATGAAAGCCCAGGTTGGCAAGACGCGCAATAAAAACAGCCGGCGGGCGCCGGCTGTTTTATACAATTGATACTACCCAGGGCAAACTAGGCCAGCCGCACCAGCGGATTGGCGATGATATTGTCGATCTGGCGCACGGCTTCTTCGCAGGCGGCGGCAATGGCGCCCTCCTCGTCGTCGCGCACGAACTGCATGGTCGAGCCTTCGAACACTTCCAGGCCTTCCGCCGTGGCGCGTTCGATGTCGCAACTGGCCGACCATTTGCCGTCGGTGGTGGGCACGGCCAGGGGAACGATTTCCCAGCCTTTATAGTGAATTTTAGAACTGCTATTCATGGGGTGCCTCCTTGGTGACTGACTCAATACTGGAAATCGTAGCATGAAGCGCGACTGGCAGCGACGTGTTTCACGCGCCGGCCATAGCCAGGCGCACTTTCGGGCTAAACGATTTACGCTGGCTCAAGGGCGCAGCAGATTATCCACTTCCGTCCTGGCCACTTCCAGGCCCGCCGTGCAAGCCGTCTCAGGGGCAGCGTAGCCGCCCAAGGTGCGGCTGCGCGTGATCGCCTGCGCTTCCGGCTCACCGTCGCGCTGCAGGCGGTAGGTAAAATCCCATAAGTCGTCGTTATCCTTTTGCGGGGTCACGGAAATCGTAAAACCGCGGTATTGTTCGCTGCGTGCAGTGATATCGTTCATGAAATCCTCCTTGGAAGAATGAGGTTAGCACGCGGCAAGACACAGGGTGCGCACGGTAGTCGCGCGCCTGGCTCGTTCGCTTATCTGTTTTTCGCATGTTAAATGTTAATTTTCAACATTTTTTGAACGAACTCTGGCGATATAATGTTATTCCCTGCCTGTCCCCTGCCGCCGTGATGACTCCACAAATCCAAGCTTTTTTCGACTCCGCCACCGCCACCGTCACCTATGTTGTCTACGAGGCCGATGGGCGGGACTGCGCCATCATCGACTCCGTGCTCGACTACGACCCGAAGGCGGGCCGCACCTCGACCGCCTCGGCCGACAAGGTGATCGCCTTCGTGCGCGAACACGGCCTGCAATGCCGCTGGCTGCTGGAAACCCACGCGCACGCCGACCATCTTTCCGCCGCACCCTATTTGCAGCAGCAACTGGGCGGCGACGTGGCCATCGGCGCCGCCATCCAGACGGTGCAGCAGGCGTTCGCGGCCGTCTACCACCAGGATGGCGCCAGGGCCGATGGCTCGCAGTTCGACCAGCTGTTCGCGCCGGACCAGGTATTTCATATTGGCCAGCTGGAAGTGCGCGCCCTGCACGTGCCCGGCCACACGCCGGCCGACCTGGCCTACCAGATCGGCGACGCCGTGTTTGTCGGCGACACCCTGTTCATGCCGGACGTGGGCTCGGCCCGCTGCGATTTTCCCGGCGGCTCCGCTTCCCTGCTGTACCGCTCCGCGCAGCGATTGCTGGCGCTGCCGCCGCAAACGCGGCTGTTCATGTGCCACGACTACCCGCCCAACGGCCGCGAGGCGCGCTGGGAAGTGACGGTGGCCGAACAGCGGGCCAGCAATATCCACTTGCGCGACGGCATCACGGAAGAACAGTTCGTGGCCATGCGCACCAGCCGCGACGCCACTCTCGACATGCCGACCTTGATCCTGCCCGCCATCCAGGTCAACATCAATGCAGGCAAGCTGCCCGAACCGGAAGACAACGGCGTGCGCTACCTGAAGATACCGCTCAATGCGATCTAGCCTGGTGATGTAGTTCCCTCACATGGCGTCAGACGCAACAACACAATGCACATGCTGCGTCTTCCGCCATGCCAGATCCCTCAGTACCATGTGGTGACCCTATCCGAGGATCCGCCACGCCATGCAACCACCGTCAAAATCCGCACCACACGAGCAGCAGGCCATCACGCTACCCGTGCGCGGCGCGCTTGCCAGCCTGTCGCTGGCCATGCTGCTGCCGGCGCTGGGCACCAGCATTGCCAACGTGGGCTTGCCCGACATGGCCACGGCCCTGCATGCGCCGTTCCAGGATGTGCAATGGATCGTGCTGGCCTACCTGCTGGCCATCACGGCCCTGATCGTCAGCGTGGGCCGCCTTGGCGACATGGTCGGCAGGCGCCGCCTGCTGCTGGCCGGCATCGCCCTGTTTGCCGTCGCCTCCATCCTGTGCGCGCTGGCATCCACCTTGTGGCTGCTGGTCGCCGCGCGCGCCCTGCAGGGACTGGGCGCCTCCGTCATGATGGCGCTGACCATGGCCTTCGTCGGCAGCACCGTGCCGAAGGCCAAAACGGGCAGCGCCATGGGCCTGCTCGGCACCATGTCGGCCGTCGGCACCACGCTTGGCCCCGCGCTGGGCGGCCTGCTGATCGCCCGCTTCGGCTGGCAATCTATCTTTCTCGTCAACGTGCCGCTGGCCGGCGTGGCGCTGCTGATGGCCTGGAGCTTCCTGCCGGCCGACCAGCGCGGCGCCAATGCCAAGCGGCCCGTGTTCGACCACCGCGGCACCCTGCTGCTGGCGCTGACCCTGGCCGCCTATGCGCTGGCCATGACCCTGGGCCACGGCCATTTCGGCATGCGCAACGTGGCGCTGCTGCTGGCCGCCTGCGTGGGCGCCATCGTGTTCGTCCGCGTTGAACTGAAGGCGCCGGCGCCGCTGATCCGCCTCGCCATGCTGCGCGCGCCCGTGCTCAGCGCGGGCCTGGCGACCAGCATGCTGGTGTCGACGGTCATGATGTCCACCCTGGTGGTCGGCCCCTTCTACCTGGCGCGCGGCCTGGGCCTGGGTGCGGCCGCCACCGGCATGGTGCTGGCGGCCGGACCGCTGGTGGCGGCGTTCTGCGGCGTGCCGTCCGGCTGGCTGGTGGACCGCTACGGCGCACAGCGCATGGGCGGCGCGGGCCTGTGCGGCGCGGCCGGCGCCTGCCTGGCGCTGGCCTTCTTGCCCGCCAGCCTGGGCATTCCCGGCTACGTCGCACCGATCATGCTGCTGACGGCCAGCTACGCGCTGTTCCAGGCAGCCAACAATACGGCCGTGATGGTCGATATCGCTCCCGAGCAGCGCGGCGTCATTTCCGGCATGCTCAATCTGTCGCGCAATCTGGGGCTTGTCACGGGCGCCTCCGTGATGGGCGCCGTCTTCGCTGCCGGCGCCAGCGATATCGCCAGCGCCAGGCCGGCCGCCATGATAGCCGGCATGCACGCCACCTTTGGCGTGGCCAGCGTACTGATACTCGCCGCGCTGGCCATTTTCGTGCTCGGGCGCGCCATGAGCAAGGCTGGAAAGCCCGCATGATGCGCGCGGCGGCATCAGCCCGCGTTGATCCGGGCCGCGCAGGCGTCGACCACGCAGCCGCGCAGCCAGCGGTGGGCCGGGTCCGCATCCATGCGCGGATGCCACATCAATGACACGGTCAGCTCCGGCATGCGCAGCGGCAGCACAAAGGTAAACATGCCGGCGCGCAGATTGCCCGTATGCCGCTCCGGCACGGTGGCAATCAGGTCGGAGCCGGCCGCCAGCGCCAGCGCCGCCGTAAAGCCGCCGACGATGCTGGCGATCGTGCGCTGCAGTCCCAGGGCGGCCAGCGCGTCGTCCATCGGTCCCGTATCCTGGTCGCGCCGCGCCACCAGCACGTGCTGGCCGGCGGCATAGCGTTCGGCGCTGATCTCGCCCTGCGCCAGCGGATGGCCGCTGCGCACCACCCCCACGAAACGGTCGCCGAACAGCCTGCGCGTGCGCACTTCCGGGCTGGTGAGACTGCCGATCACGCCCGTTTCCAGGTCGATGCTGCCCTCGCGCAGCTGCGCGCTTTCGCGGTCGAGCTTTTGCACGAAGCGCAGGCGCACGCCAGGCGCCTGCGCGCCGATATGCGCGAGCAGCGCCGGGCCGAAATTTTCCACGAAACCGTCGCTCGAACGCAGCGTGAATGTTTGCGCCAGCTGGCGCGGGTCCAGCTGCTCCGCCGGTCCCAGCACGGCCAGCACCTCGCCCAACAGGGGCCCCACCCTTGCGCGCAGCTCCAGCGCGCGCGGCGTGGGGACCAGTTCACGGCCGGCGCGCACCAGCAGCGGATCGCCCGTCGTCTCACGCAGGCGCGCCAGGGCGCGGCTCATGGCCGATGGACTCAGGCGCAAGCGCCGCGCCGCGCGCGTGACACTACCCTCGGCCAGCAGGACATCGAGGGTAATCAACAGGTTCAGGTCGGGTAGCGACATTGGCGCTTACTCGCCCTGCTCCGGCGCGCGGCCGATCTCGCCGTCGATATTGGCCAGGAACCAGGCCAGCGACGACATCAGCGCCACGTTGCGCTTGAGGTTATCCGGGTCGACCTTGTCCAGGGTGTCGGCCGGCGTATGGTGGTAGTGGAAGTAGCTGTGGCTGTCGACCAGCGGCTCGAAGCTGGGCACGCCGCCCGTTTCCAGGCGGTGCAGGTCGCCCGTGCCCAGCGCGTCGCGGCGCGTGAACGCGTGCGCGCCCATCGGCTGCAGGGCCGCCAGCAAAGGCGTAAACAGTTTTTCCGCTTTCGGTCCCACGCTGGCCTTGATGCCGAACGGGCGGCCAGCCCCGCTATCCATCTCGATGGCCGCATATTGTTTGCCGAGCGCCTGCTTGTGGGCCTCGAAGTAGGCCTGGCCGCCACGCCCGCCGTTCTCCTCGTTCATCCAGGCGATCACGCGGATGGTGCGGCGCGGGCGGTAGTCGAGCTTTTTCAGGGTTTCCACCACACCCATGGCCGCCACCACGCCGGCGCCGTCGTCATGCGCGCCCGTCGCCAGGTCCCAGGAATCGAGGTGGCCCGAGACCACCACCACTTCGTCGGCCTTGTCCGTGCCCGGCCAGTCGGCGATGACGTTGTAGCTGTCCGCTTCCGGCAGGTTTTGCGGCGTCAGGGTCAGGTGCATTTTCATGGGGCCGCGCGCGGCCAGGCGGCCGATCAGCAAGGCGTCTTCCACGGTGACGGCGGCGGCCGGAATGCGCTTATTGCCGTCCAGTCCCGTGGCACCCGCGTGCGGGATGCGGAAGTTCGCGCCGCCGACCGAGCGCACGAGCGCAGCCGCCGCGCCCAGGTTGGCCGCCGCCTTCGGTCCGAGGAAGCGCGAGCGCGAACCCTGGCCATAGGTGACGCCGGCCAGGCCCCGCTCGGCCATCTCCTGGTCGAACGGCGTGTCGATCAGCACGATGGCGCCCTTCACTTCCGGCGCGCGTGCCTTGAGTTCTTCCAGGCTCTTGACGATGATGAGGGGAGCCGTCAGGCCGGCGGCCGGCGTCGCGCCCGAGCCGCCCAGGGCCGTGAGCACCACGCGCTGCGACACGCCCTGCGGACGGCCCGCATAGTCGACGATTTCCGCCGTTTCCACGCCGCGTACCCAGTGCGGCACTTTCACGGGCTGCAGGGTGACGGTGGCGCCCAGTTGGCGCATGGTGTTCGCCACTTGCTGCACGGCGGCGGCCGCGCCGGCGGAACCGGACAGGCGCGGGCCGATCAGATCCGTCATGTCGGCCAGGCGGGCATACGCCCAGTCGCTTTGCAGCGCCGTGTCGCGCACCTGCGCCAGCGCTTGCGGGGTATTGCCTGGCGCTGCGGCAAAGGCCCCGGCGCTGACGATGCAGCCAAGGGCGATGGATAAAACGGAACGGCGCAGTGGCGCGCCAGTCAGGATGGTAGGCATGTGATGTCAGTTCCAGTCAACGAGGTCGAAGCGGGTACGCCTTGGTCATGGGCAAGGCGCGGCTTTCTACGATAGCGTATTTGTTCTGTCATTGCAGCAACTTTTACGGGATCGATTGCCTGTTTCCCCCAGAGTCGATTACCATCAGGATTCGTGATCGCTACCGGAAACCGACATGCTCAAGGGAACCCTCTGCACCATCCGGCATTTGCAGGCCGCCGACCTGAATACCTATATTTCCCTCGTCAACGACCTGCCCTCGCGCGGCGAGTTTTTCTCCATGCAATTCAAGTCGCCCGAGGCCATGCGGCGCGACTTCCTGCAATCGGGCTTTGTCACCGAGGACAGCGAATTGTTCCTCATCGAAGATCACTCACAGCACATCATCGGCACGATCACGCACTTCAAGAGCCGGACACCGTCCTCGCGCGAGATTGGCTACCGCCTGTTCGACCGGCAGCGCGACGGACAAGGCTACATGAGCGAAGCGACTCGCCTGGTGGTCGATTACCTGTTCAGCGCCTATCCGTATCACCGGCTGGAGCTGCTGATGGACCCGCTGAACATCGGCTCCGAGCGCATCGCGCAAAAGAACGGCTTTACCCAGGAAGGCTTGCTACGCCAGGCCTTCTTTATCAATGGCGTGATGCGCGATGTCAAAATGTACAGCCTGCTGCGTCCCGAATGGCAGGCGCGCCGGCGCTGACTTGTTACGGCCGGGGCAGGATTGTAATAAGTTGTATTAGACGTGGAGCAAGCTTGCGGCAGCAGATATAGTCCACTTCATGCAGATCATTGTGATCTCGCCGGAATGGAAGGAAATGCCATGTTGAACAAGAAACTCCTGGGTGCGGTAATGGTAGCGGCAGTGGCTGTGTCTTCGGCCGCAGTCGCCGGTGACCGCGACTTCAATACCGTTGCAGGCGCTGTTGTCGGAGCGGCCATTGGCAACAGCACCGGCGGGCGCAATGGCGCGATCGTCGGTGGCGTGCTGGGCGCCGCCGTCGGCAACAGCATCAGCACGAATGACCGCTATTACGACCGTGGCGGCTATCGCGGCGGCTACCGCGAAACCTATTACGCGCCTGCGCCGCAACCGGTGTACTACGCCCCGGCGCCGCAGCCCGTGTACTACGCGCCGCCACCGCGCTACTATGGCCCGCCGGCTGTCGTCTACGTGCAACCGGGCCGCGGCTACTACCGTGATTATGACCGCCGCGACTACTATGACCGTGGCCACGGTCACGGCCACGGTCACGGCTGGGGCCATCGCCGTTAAGCACCGCCCTGCACTGCACCATGAAAAACCTGCGCCAGCCTGCTGCCGCAGGTTTTTTTGCGAAATAGGCAAGGTATCGCTCCCGCATGATTTCGGCTAAGCTGTGTCCTATGATCAACATTGCTGGCCGCGTGGACCGCAACAACCGATGCATTTAATCAAAGACGGGCTCGACTTCGGCCCCTGGCTCGACGCCGCCGCCGGCACCAGCGTGGGCGCCGGCCCCATGCCGCGCCGCGAGAACCAGGACAATTTCCTGCTGATCGATGCCAGCGGCCACGCCGTCTGCCTGTCGCAGCAGGCGCCATTCCACTGCCAGGTGCCGGGCTGGCCGCGCGGCCATGTGCGCGCCGCCGTGCTCGATGGCATGGGCGGCCACGGACATGGACGCGAAGCGGCGGAAGCGGCCGTGCAAGGCTTGCTGGCCATGCCCGCCTGCCTCGACACGGCCAGCCTGGCGGCCTGGCTCGACCAGCTGCACACGCGCTTACAGGACACCTTCGCCAGGACGGCGCCAGCCCAGGCGCGTCCGCCCGGCACCACCCTGACCTTGCTGGAAGTGCCGCCCGGCGAAGCGCCGCTGCTGTATCACGTGGGCGATTCGCGCCTGTATGAAATTGCCGACGGGGTGGCCAGCATCCTCACCGTCGACCACGTGCCGGCCACCGTGTACGCCATGCGCGGCTCGCTCGACGAGACCCGCTGGCGGGCCGCCGTGCATGGCGAACACCATCCGCAAATCTCGCAGGCCTTTATTTTAGGCAACGCCATCAGCGACAGCTTGCAGCTCGCCAAGCCTTTAATGGGCCTCGACGCGGCCACCTTGCCGCCCTTCCTCGCGCACCTGGGCGACCGCCGCGTGCTGCGCGTGCGCCCCGGCGCCCACTATCTGCTGGCCAGCGACGGTTTCTGGGCCTGCGAGGATCCGCTCGCCCTCACAGCCCGCTGGCCCGCCCTGTGCGCCGGCAGGACTGCGGCGCAGGCCGTCAGCGCCGTGTTCGACGACTTCCTCTTGCATCCGCCAAAAGGCTTGCATAGCGACAACATTACCATGCTGGCGCTGCGCTTCGATGCGGAGTTCAGCGCCCCGACCGGCTAGCGACCAGGTAGCCGGCCGTTGCCGACACGGCCGACAGCACACTGCCCCAGGCCATATCGATCGCCGTCAAGGCCAGCGGCCAATCGCGCAAGGTCGCATAGTTGCTCAAATCATAGGTGCCATAGGCAAGCAGCCCGAGCAGCGCGCCCAGCGCCGCCGCCGTGCGTCCGCGGCGCGCCCGCAAGCCGGGCAAGATGGCAAACACCACCAGCCCCGCCACGTACAGCAGATAAAACAGCACGGCCGGGGCCCAGCGCGGTGTGTCCGCCAGCAGCGGCCCCAGCACCGCGGCGTACACGGGCTTCATCAGTACCGCCAGCCACAGGGCATCGATGGCGAGAAATACGCACAGGGTGGCGCCATAGGCAATGGCAAGCTGGAGCGGGCGTTGGGCAGGCATGGTCATCTCTCGGCGTCAGGCAGCGTGGGGAAACAGTTGCGCCAGCATAATGCAAAACGCCGCCACGCTCACGACGGCCTGTATGAATTGAACCATGCCCATGGCGCGCGGTCTGAAGGATAGACCTCTCCAACGTCAGGAGCACGCCATGAGCAACACTATCCCGACACCGCAGGCCGCCGCAAGCGCGCCCGACTACGCCGCCATCAAGCAGCGCCAGCAAGCGAGCTGGGCCAGCGGCGACTTCGCCATCATCGGCGTGACCCTGCAGCCGGTTGGCGAATTGCTGGCCGAGGCCGCCGATATCCGCGCCCACGAAGACGTCATCGACATCGCCGCCGGCAATGGCAACGCCACCCTGGCGGCCGCGCGCCGCTTTGCCCGTGTCGTGTCCACCGATTATGTGCCGGCGCTGCTGGACAAGGGCCGCGCACGCGCCGAGGCGGAAGGGCTGGCCGTGACCTTCCGCGTGGCTGACGCCGAAGCCCTGCCCTTCGCCGATGCCAGTTTCGACGCGGCCCTGTCGACCTTTGGCGTGATGTTCGCGCCCGACCACCAGCGCGCGGCCAGCGAAATGCTGCGCGTGCTGCGCCCCGGCGGACGCATCGGCATGGCCAACTGGACGCCGGACGGCTTTGTCGGGCAACTGTTCAAGACCATAGGCAAATATGTGCCGCCCCCGGCAGGCATGGTGTCGCCGGCCCGCTGGGGCGAAGAGGCGTATGTGCGCGACCTGTTCGGCCAGGGGGCGGAGCAGGTGCACGGCCAAAGCAAGGTCTTCAATTTCCGCTACGCTTCCGCCCAACACTGGCTGCAAATCTTCCGCGATTATTACGGCCCCGTCCACAAGGCGTTTGCCGCGCTCGACGCGACTGGCGCCGGAGCGCTGGAACAGGAACTGCTCGCCATGCTTGAACGCCTGAATACGGCCGGCGCCCACTCGCTGGTGGTGCCGGGCGAGTACTTGGAAGTCATCGTCAGCAAACGGTGCGGCTAAGACACTCTTGGCAAAATAACATATCCAGAAAGATATAAAATGTGTTTTTAGGCAATAGTTTCCATGACATGTATGACAAGGTGTGACCAGGGGCATGAATTTGGGCAAAAAGAGCGCATTCCGGTGTCGCGAAAGTTGCCAAGCAGGCGCAAAAGCGCGTAAGCTCTCATGTATAACAGAGGGCAAAATGTCCCCGCTCGATTCGAGTCAGAATGTCATGAAAAAATGCAGCAACCCGGAGCACCCGCACTGTACGTTCTGGGTCTTGCCTGGGGAAACAGTCTGCGCGGGCAACCACCCGCAAGCGACGACTGCCCCCAGCAGCTACGACCTGTTGACCGCACTGCGCAGCGCCCGTTCCGAGCCATCGGCAACGGCGCTTCCGCACGCCCCTGCAGATGATTCTGATATTCGCGATGCTGTTATTCGCGATGCCGTTATCCGCGATGCGGCCATTCAAACGGTAAGCCGCTCCGTGGGGGCCTCTGCCGCCACCCCGGCGTTCACGCCAGCGCCCGTTGCGCCGCCAACGGCGCCATCAGCTTACCAGCCCGTGCAAGCCCACCTGCACATCAGCGGCTTCGATCCGCGCGCGGCAGGCGGACGGCAAACATTAAAAATGGAATTGCGCGGCATGAGCGCCGCCTGCGCACCGCAGCTGACCTTGCGCCTGCGCTCGGACCTGATCCCGCGCGGCCACGTGCAGCATGATTTCGTACGCACCACGCGCGGCGACTGGCGTCCCGTGTTTGTCGAGTTTTCCTCACGCAACAAGGAACACGGGCAATACCAGATCGAAGTGGAAGTCCACAGCCATGTCGACGGCGCCGTGGCGCAGAAGTGGGTGTGCACGTTTGTCATCCTCGTGCCGCGCCGCGACGCCACCCTGACGGAAATCCACCAGATCTTCCTCAGCACGCACAAGAACGTGCGCGTGATGGCCGACGACGCCTCGATCGCCCGCGTGACGGGCGGCGACGGCTGCAATCTCGACGTGACGGCGCGCAATGCCGGCATCGCCCACGTGGATCTGTCCGCGCCGCAAGGCAAGATCGACATGGGTTTTACCACGATTGCCTGGGACGAGGAGTTGATCGAAGTCGACCTGCCCGCCGCCAGCCACTGCCATCCGCACCCGAGCCAGGCCGCTTGCCTCGTCAATGCTGCGCCGGAAGCGGGCGAACAGCGCCAAATCCGCCTGTTCGCGCTGGAAGAATGCATGCTGGGGCGTTTCGAGCTGGTGGACCCGGAAGCCGATGTGCTGCTCAGCCATTTCAGCCCCGACGGCCAGGACAACAATGGCTTGACGCGCCGCCTGTCGGGCCGCCACGCCATCATCCGGCGCAGCCAGCACCAGCAAGGCTTTGAAATCGAGGACGTGTCGCGCTACGGCCTGCTGCTCGACGGCGTCTGGCCCGGCAAGCACAAGCCCGTGCCGCTACGCCTGGGCATGCGCATCGAACTGTCTGCCAGCATCAAGGGCATCGTCGTGCTCAGCGTCACGGCCCTGCTCGCGCACGGCGTGATCCTGCACCGCATCGACCACGGCGCCCGCGCCGAGTGTTTTTACCTGCTGCTGCCCGACACCCAGCCCACGCCGGCAAGCCACCTTGCCACGCCGCAAGCAAGCTGCCTGCCCGTGCTCTTCCACCGCAACGGCGGTTTCTGGCACTTGGACACGGCCAGCGGCAAGGAAACGGCGCTGGCCCCCGCCACCGCGCTCGACAAGCTCAGCGGCTTCGCGCGGCACAACCGCTTCGCCAGCGAACCGTATCCGGAATGCTGGATCATCCGCACCGAAGGCGCGGCGCTGTGCGACAGCACAACCATGCAAACGGCCTGATACAGCACCTCCTGACACCTGACCGCTAGCGCGGTACCAGCACCAGGAAAATCAGCGACAAGCCAATAATGAACACCGCTTCCAGCGAAAACACGAGGGCGGGAATCTGCAATTCGCGCGGGATTTTCATGGCGACACCTCCTCAAAACGTCAAACTGCTTTCAGCATAGCGCGCCCTGCGCCAATTACATTATCAGCCGCACAACACAATTGACGGGACGGCATGGCTTGCCGAGTCCGCTGACCAAGCCATCCCGACACACAATTTAACAAATTATCAGCAGATATTCTGCAAATAGCACCCCTCCACGCCCTTGCATACTGTATATTCATCCAGTTAATATCCCCTGCATTTCATACAACGCCGCGCATGGCGTTTTACATTTTCTATGGCTTCCAACAAAGCGCATCATGCGACCGGTTGGGCTGCCGGCGTGATCGCTGCGGCCCTGGTCGCGCACGCTGGCGCCGGTGGTCCCTATCAAGTGCTGAGCGTGCTCGCCTTTGTCATGGGAGCGCTGGGCGGCACGGCGCCGGACTGGCTGGAAGTGGCTTGGTGGGCGCGCACGCACAAGCTGTGGATTACGCACCGCACGTGGACGCACTGGGGCCTGGCCTGGATCGCCCTGCTCGTCTACACGTATCTGCAATTGCCACACCACCTGTGGGCGCCGCCCCTGTTCGGCTTTGCCGCCGGCGGCATCATGCATCTGCTGGCGGACTGGCCCAATCCGCTGGGCGTGCCGTGGATTTTTCGCCGCCACTCGCTGCGCTGGTGGAAAAGCGGCCGCCACGACATCATCGTCATCATCGCCGCCTGGCTGGCCGCCACCATCGTGGCCGACCACGTGTTTTTTGACGGCATCCACTGGCAGCGCACTGTGCTGGCGTTTGATGGCTTGCTGCACTGGTCCGGCGCTGCTCTGCAGCAAGCCTGGACGGATCTGCAACAGTGGCAGGAGCGCTGGCGTCTGGGCGACCAACAGTAATTGACGCAAGACGCATGGCAATGTGATAATGAGTATCATTCTCAAACAGCCCAGCCAGCCGGCACTCCGCGTTCCGTCAGCCCAGCTATTCCCTTGCCTGGAGAACGCAGTGAGCACCGTCAGTCCCATCCATGCCAATCACCTGAGCACCCTGTACAGCGAGCATCACGGCTGGCTGTATGGCTGGCTGCGCGGCAAGCTGGGCAACCGCGCCGAGGCGGCCGACCTGGCACAGGACACGTTTCTACGCCTGCTGGGCAAGCGCGAGGTGACACCGCTGGCACCGCTGCGCGAACCGCGCGGCTACCTGGCGACCATCGCGCGCGGCTTGCTGATCGACCGCTACCGGCGCCAGGCGCTGGAACACGCCTACCTGGAAGCGCTGGCGCAGCAAACCGAGCCGATATCGATCAGCGCCGAAACGCATGCCATCATCATCGAAACCCTGCTTGCCATCGACCGCCTGCTCGACCGCCTGGGTGCGCGCACGCGGGACATCTTCCTGCTGGCGCAGATCGAGGAGCTCAGCTATGTGGACATCAGCCGGCGCCTCGGCGTATCCCTGCCCACCGTGAAAAAGCACCTGGTGCGCGCCTACACGGAATGCCTGATGCTGGCGGCTAACTGATGTTCGGCGCATCCTCGTCCACTCCCATCGCCCGCAAGGTCCTGGCCGCCGCCGCCCACTGGCATGTGGAACTCCAGTGCGGCGGCGCCGACCCGGCCGCCCTGCAGGCATGGCGCGATGCCAGCGCCGAACATGAGCGGGCCTGGGAGCTGCTGCGGCGCATGGACGGTCAGCTGGGCGCGATACCGGCAGCGCTGGCGATTCCCGCGCTGCAGGCGGCGCAGCAGCGCCGGCGCGCCGCCGCAAAAGTGCTGGCCATGCTGGTGGCGGCCGGCGGCGGCATCGCGCTGGGCCAGGCGGGCCTGCAATCCGCCCCATGGCAAGCCTGGACGGCGTCTTTGCGCACGGCGCCGGGCCAGCGCCGCCACGTGACCCTGGCCGATGGCGGGCGCATGGAAATGAATACGGATAGCGCGCTCGATGTCGCTTACGGCGCCACCCACCGCCGCATCCGCCTGCATCATGGCGAAATCATGATCACGACGGCATCCGATGCCCGCCCCTTCCTCGTCGACACGCCGCACGGCGTGATCCGCGCGCTCGGTACGCGCTTCGGCGTGCGCTGCGATGCGCAGGGCAGCACGGTCAGCGTCTACGAACACGCCGTGGAAGTGCGCTGCGCGGCGCGCCCGGACGCCGTGCGCCGCCTGGAAGCGGGCCAGCAGCTGCGTTTCAGCGCAAGCGGCTCGGAGGACGTACTGGCCATGCCCGCGCACCAGGACAGCTGGCTGCGCGGCATGCTGGTGGCCGCCGACTGGCCCCTGCAGCAACTGGTGCAGGAGCTGGCGCGCTACCGGCGCGGGCGCCTCGCGTGCGACGCGTCCGTGGCGCGGCGTCCCGTCACGGGCACTTACCGGCTCGACGATATCGACGCCGTGCTGGAAAGCCTGTGCGCCTCGCACGGACTGCAAGTGACGTATTTCACGCGCTACTGGGCCACGGTGTCGGCCCGGGCCACATAATTATTTTCAGTTTTTTTGCGCCAGGGGTTGGTGTTTCGCTGCGCTGCTTCGGCTTCCTAGATAAGTAGCCAATTCACGTAGCCGATTCACACGCCAATTCTTATCCCTTAGAGCAGAAAGACCGAGCATGCAGCTGACCACCCCCGTCCTCCATCCCGCCGCGCGCGCCATCCGCCTGGCCGTCCTCGCCATGGCTTGCGCCGCCCCCGCCGCCGCCTTTATCGCCGCACCCGCGCTGGCGCAAGGCCAGGCCGCCACCGCCCAAGCGTTTGCCGTACCAGCCGGCCCGCTGGCCACCGCCCTTAACGATTTTGCCGTGGCCGCCGGCGTCAGCCTGTCGACCGACCCGGCGCAGACGCGGGGCCTGCGCTCGCCCGGCGTGCGCGGCAGCTTTGGCGTAGCCCAGGGCTTTGCCCAGGTGCTGGCCGGCAGCGGCCTGGAAGCCATGCAACTGCCAAACGGCGCCTACGTGCTGCGCCAGGGGGCGCCATCGTCCGCAGCGGCGGCCGGCGTGGAAAAGACCATGGCACCCGTGACGGTCAGCGCCAGCATGGAGCGCGACCCCGTCAGTGAACACAGCAACTCGTATGCGGCGCGCGCCGTCACCGTCGGCAAGGGCGTGCAAACCCTGCGCGAAATTCCGCAATCCGTCAGCGTCGTCACGCGCCAGAAAATGGACGACCAGAATCTCAACACCATCGATGCCGTGCTGGCCAACACCACCGGCATCACCATGTACGACAGCCCCATGGGCGGGCGCTATGTGTATTCACGCGGCTTCATGGTCGACACTTACCAGTTCGACGGCGTGAACCGCGCCATGTACTACCCGCAGGCGAACAGTTTTACCAGCAACACGGCCGTGCTGGACCGGGTGGAAATCGTGCGCGGCGCCACCGGCCTGCTGCAGGGCACGGGCTCGCCGGGCGCCGCCATCAACATGGTGCGCAAGCGTCCGCTGGCGGAAAAGCAGGTGCAGCTGGCGCTGAGCGCAGGCCGCTGGAACGATGTGCGCGGCGAAGTCGACGTCACCGGTCCGCTGAACGCATCGGGCAGCATCCGCGGCCGCGCCGTGGCCGCGCACGAGCAGCGCGATTATTTCTATGACGTGGCCGACAGCCGCACCGACGTACTGTATGGCGTGCTGGAATTCGACCTGGCGCCGGGCAGCAAGCTGACGACGGGCGCCAGCTACGAGAAGCTGCATTCGACGCCGTTCTTTTCCGGCATGGCCCGCTACCGCGATGGCAGCGACCCGAAACTGCCGCGCGAAACCTTCCTCGGCGCCGACTGGAACCGCTGGGTCAGCCGCCAGACGGCCGTCTTCGCCGAATTCGAGCACCGCTTCGACGCCGACTGGTCGCTCAAGGCCAGCGCCAACTACACGCGCGAGCGGCATGACGTGAAATACATGTTCAGCCAGGGCGCGCTCGATCCCGCCACCATGGCCGGCATGATGATGTATGGCGGCGTGTTCGACTACGGCAGCACCAACAAGGGACTCGACCTGTCGCTCGACGGCAAATTCAACGCTTTCGGCCGCCGCCACGGCTTCAGCGCCGGCATCAACACGAACCGCCTGGAAAGCGACAGCGATTTCAGCCTGGCCTTGCTGCAGCAGCCGAACAACCCGCTGCGGCCCAATCACGGCGTGGCCGAACCGAGCGACGCCTGGTTCCGCGAGAACAGCTACCGCGGCGATCCCAGCTTGACGAAAATGACGCAGACGGGCGCCTACGGCGTGGCCCGCTTCAGCGTCAGCGATCCGCTCACCGTGGTGGCGGGCGCGCGCGTATCGAATTACAAATGGAGCAGCGTGTACCGCGACACGGGCGAGGTATACATCGACCCCTACCGCGAAAACGGCGTCGTCACGCCGTATGGCGGCGTGATCTACGCGTTCGACAAGCGCTGGTCCGGCTACGCCAGCGTGTCCGACATCTTCCAGCCGCAAAACCAGCGCACGGCCGAAGGCGCACTGCTCGATCCGCTCAAGGGGCGCAATCTGGAAGTGGGGGTCAAGGGTGAACTGTTCGACGGCAAGGTCAATACCTCGCTGGCGCTGTTCCGCATCGAGCAGCGCAACCGCGCGGAGCTGGACCTGGTCAACACCTGCTCCAGCGGCACGGAGTGCTATTTCTCGGCGGGCAAGGTGCGCAGCGAAGGCCTCGACGCGGAAATCAGCGGCGAAGTGGCGCCGGGCTGGCAGCTGTTCGCCGGCTACACCCTGAATAACTTCAAGTACCTGGAACAGACGTCGAATGCGGGCGTGATGTTCGCCAGCACCTACTCGCCGCGTCACATGCTGCGCGCGTGGAGCGACTACCGCCTGCCCGGCGCCTTGCAGAAGTGGAGCGTGGGCGGCGGCGTGAACTTCCAGACGGAGAGCTCGCGCGTGACGCAGAACATTACGGTGGCGCAAGGCGCGTATGCCTTGTTCAGCGCGCGCGGCGCCTATCAGATCGACCGCAACTGGACGGCGTCGCTGTCCGTGACGAACTTGCTCGACAAGCGCTACTACCAGACGGTGGGCGCGCCGGCGTGGGGCAATTTCTATGGCGAACCGCGCAAGGCGCAACTGACCTTGCGCGCGCGGTTCTAGACGAAACGCTTATGCCGGAGGACGCAATGGCGCCTTCGGCAGCGGAATGAATTCCGTCTCGCCCGGCACTTGTCCCATGCGCTGGGCGGTCCAGTCGTCGGCCGCCTGCGACAATCGCTCCTTGCTCGACGAGACGAAGTTCCAGAACAGGAAACGGTGGCCGTCCAGCGGCTCGCCGCCGATGACGACAAACTGCACCTGGCCGCCGCCTGCCGTCACGACAGGCACGGCCCCGGTTTCCAGCAAGGCCATGGTGTGCGGCACCAGTGCCACGCCATCGACCAGCACGTCCCCGCTGATTGGATAAATCGCCGCTTCCGGCGGCAAGCCTTCCAGGCGCAACTCGCGCCCCGCCTGCAGCGCCACGTCCAGGTACACCGTCTGCATGTAGGTGCGCACGGGCGAGGTCTGGCCAAAGGCCGTGCCGATCAACACCTTGACGACGGCGCCATCGAGCGGCACGACAGGAATGTCGGCTTGCGGCGTGTGCGTGAAACTCGGTTCGTCCTCCTCGTGCGCCTTGGGCAGCGCGGCCCACAGCTGCAAGCCGTGCGTGCGGTGCGGCTGGCCGGCCAGGTCGTGCGGCGTGCGTTCCGAATGCACGATGCCGCGCCCGGCCGTCATCCAGTTGATGGCACCTGGTTCGATGCGCTGGTACGAGCCGATGCTGTCGCGGTGGTCGATCGCGCCCTCGAACAGATAGGTGACGGTAGCCAGGCCGATATGCGGATGGGGGCGCACGTCGTGATTGGCGTCGGGGGCCACGTCGATGGGGCCGAAATGGTCGAAGAAGATGAAGGGACCGACGGCCTGCTTTGCCGCGGACGGCAGCAAGCGCCGCACGACGAAGCCGCCGCCCAGGTCCTTTTCGTGGCTTTTCAGGATGGCCGCGCTCATGCCAGCACCGTCGTGATTTCCGTGGTGACGGCCGTCATCAGCTTGTGGATCGGGCATTTGCCGGCCACGGCCAGCAATTCCTCACGCTGCGCATCCGTCAGCTCGCCCGTCAGGTGCAGGGTGGCCGCCAGGCGGTACACACCCTTGCGCTCTTCGCTGGCATCGCGCTCGGTCGACACTTCCACGTGCTCCAGCGGGATGCCCTTGTGCCGGGCGTACCAGACGACGGTGAGCGCCTTGCAGGCCGACAGGGCCGCGTCGTACAGGTCGTGCGGCGAAGGGCCGGCGTCGCCGCCCCCCTCCTCCACCGAGGCGTCGGCGGAAATGATGTGGTCGCGCACGTGCACGATGTGGCGCATGGCTTGCGACTGGTCGCGGATGGCTTTGATGGTCATGGCGTTCCTTGGTGCGTTTGGAAAGCCACAATTTACACCGTTTGGCCGCTTGGCGCAGCCCGCTGCCCTGCTACCTGGTCATTTGATACGGAACACGGCATCGACCGTCTGCCTCATCTTGAGGACGGTGACCATCAGCATGTCGTCGGGATTTTGCCGCTGGCGGCTGTTGGCGCGCTGGTAGCGGTCGGACGGCACCAGGCCCACCGCATTGCCCAGGTTTTTCAGCTGGTCCGACGAGATGCCGGCCACGGCGCCCACGCGCTTGCCGAAGCCGCGCGCCATGGCGTCGGCCTTGCGCTGCGCATCCTTGACGGCCTCACCCACCAGTTCCTCTTCCAGGCGGATGCGCTGCGTGGCGCCGAAGGTGACGGCAAACGCATCGAGGTTGGGCATGGCCAGCAGCGGCCCTATGACGGCGGGCCATTTCGACAAATCGGCCACGTTGATATGCACGCTGGCCTTGATCTGGTACTGCGGATTGGCCGGGTCCTGTTCCGCGCCCTTGCGGATTTCCTTGCGCACGTCGCGCACCTCGATGCCGGCCGCCGCTTCCGGCAAACCCTGCTCCACCAGCAGCGCCTTGATTTCCGTGATGCGCGTCTGCACGAGGGCGGTGGCTACCTCCGGCGCCGGGTCGAAAACGCTGACGTCGAAATCGATCTCGCCCAGGTCCGGCGTGACGAAGCTGTAGGCCGTACCGGTCGCGTGGATGAAGGGATAGGAAGGCAAATCGCCGGCCAGGGCTGAGATGGGCAGGCAGGCGAACACGATGGACAGCAGGCGGCGTTTGAACACGGACACTCCAGCACGGTTAAGGTGCATGAAGTATCCGTCAAGATGGCCGATATGACAATGAATTAGTCGAGCGTGCGCGCCACGCGGAAGCCCACGATATCGTTCGACAGCACGGTGGAAAAGCCGTTGCGCAGGGCCGAGCGCAAATAGCGCGGGTGGTACAGCCACGAGCCGCCGCGCAGGATGCGCCGGCTGCTGTCACTGCCCTCTTCCCAGGCGCTGCCATCGACGGGCGCGCCTTCGTAATTATCGTGCACGACGTCCTGCACCCATTCCCACACATTGCCATGCATGTCGAACAGGCCCCATGAATTCGGCGCGAAAGTGCCCAGCGGCGTCGTGCCGCCCCGGTACACGCCGCGCGGACCGCCGTTATAGACATACAGGCCGTCGTAGTTGGCTTGCTCGGTGCTGATCGTGTCGCCCACATTGAAGGCCGTGCGCGTGCCGGCGCGGCATGCGTATTCCCATTCCGCTTCGCTGGGCAGGCGGTAGTGGCGGCCCGTGCGCTCGCTCATCCACGCCAGGTACAGCTGCGCGTCATTCCAGCTCACGCCCACCACCGGGTGCTGGTCGTTCTGCACGAAGCCGGGATTGTCCCAGTCCGTCTCGGAACCGCCCGCCCAGCCGGTCGCCTTGACGAAGGCGCGCCATTCGCCCACGCTGACGGGGTGGCGCGCCAGCGCGAACGGGCGCTCGATGCCGACCCAGTGCTGCGGCATTTCGCGCTCAAGCCACGTCTGCTGCGAGCCAGCCTGGATGGCGGCCTTGTGTTCCGTTTCGTGCGCGCCCATCTGGAAGCGGCCGCTGGGAATCAGTACCAGTTCCGGTCCCTGTCCCGAACCATCGAGGAAATCATCGCGCAAGACGCCTTCCGCATTGGGCACCGGTTCCACGTGCTCGGCTTCCGGCGCCGGTGCGGATGGCGGCGCAGGGACAGCTGCTGCGGCGGCGCGGCTGGCCTGTTCCTTGCGCGCACGTTCCTGCTCGGCGCGGTAAGCCGCTTCCGCCTTGGCGATGATGGCCTTGCGCTGCAATTCCTGGTGCTCCTGCAAGGCGGTGGCCGCATCGGCTTCGCGGCGCGCGCGCAACTGGCCGCGCAGCGCTTCCTTGCGCAGCTTGCGCGCCTCTTCCGCTTCGAAATGGCGCTGCGCCTCCTGTTCGCGGCGCAGTTTATCTTGCCGCTGCTTTTCCAGCGCGGCCGCCTGGATTTCCGCCTTGCGGCGCTGGTCCAGTTCTTCCTGTCGCACACGCGCTTCCTTGAGCGCCGCCTCGCGGGCCTGTTCGGCGGCCAGCGCCGCCGCCTTTTGCTGCTGCGCCGCGCGCGCCTGCTGCTGGCGCGCCTGTTCCGCCAGTTCTTCGGGCGACGGCCCGGCGGCGCGCTCCAAGCTTTCCAGCAAGGCTTGCACGGATTGCGGCCGCAGTTCCGGCGTCAGCGAAAACCCGTTCTGCAGCACTTGCCACTGCTGCGCGTTGAGCGCTTGCGGCGCCGACGGCAAATGGCTGGCGCTGCGCGTGTCGTCGAACGGCATGCGCCCTTCGAGCATCTGGTAGATCATCACGGCCACCGCATATACGTCCAGGCGCGGGCTGGGCTGGCGCTGGTTGGCCCCGGCCTCGGGCGCCCGGTAGCCGTGCGTACCCGCGTTCGGCATGTCCAGCGCCAGGCTGCTGTCCGCATTGCGCACGCGCGATGCGATGCCATAGTCGAGCAGCTTGACGTCGCCTTTCGCCGTCAGGAAGACATTGCCCGGCTTGATGTCGCGATGCACGAGCTTGTGCTTTTCCCACGCATACGACAGGGCGTCGGCCACCGGCTGCAGCAGTTCCTGCACGGTGGACAGGGGCAGCGCGCCCTCGCGCGCCAGATAGTGCTCGAGGTCTTCGCCATCGAGGCATTCCATGATGATGAAATAGCTGGCCGTGGCCGGGTCCTGCGCCCACTCGTAGACGCGGACGATGTTTTCATGCGCGAGTTTGCGCGCCTGCGTCGCTTCCTCGATCAGCAGCTTGGCGTGCGTGGCGCTTTGCGTCAGCTGCGGCGGCAAGATCTTCAGCGCCACCATTTCGCTGCTGCCCAGCTCTGCGTGCGTGGCCAGGTCGGTCGCTTGCCACACCTGTCCCATGCCGCCCGTGCCGATCAGCCGCTCGAGCCGGTAGCGGCGGTTTTGCGGGCCGATTTCCTGGCCCGTCATGAAGCCCAGCTCCGTGCCCTGGCGTACGGGCAGCGGCGCCGGCACAGGCGCGGCGCCGGGCGGCGCGTACTCGGCGTCGAGGATGGCGTTCTTGCGGCGTTCAAATTCCTGCTCGCTGAGCAGCCCGTCGTCGTGGAGGGCGCGCAGTTCCCGCAGTTTGTCTCGTGCTTTTTGCATCATCTGGGGTAAAACGCTTCCATCAAGGCTGCAAGGCGACGCCGCAGGCGGCGCAGAATTTATCTTCCGGATGGCCCGCGCGCTGCGCGTGGCCGTTCTTGCAGCGGGCCGGCGCTGCTGCGGTGGCGGCGCCCGGCTGCAGCGCCTGCGCCACGGCCACGCCCAGCTGCGCCTGCGCCGACAGGCCATGCGCGTGCGCCGCGTTCTGCAGGTTGATCAGGTCGAGCTGCTGGCGTCGTTCGCGTTCCGCTTGGCCTTCCAGGTAGCTGCGCTCCTGCGCCACGCTGTCCTGCGCCATGCGCATGGCGTCCAGCGGCGCGGCGCTGTTCTCGGCCGCCGCCAGCGCGGCCAGCGCGTGGATCTGCTCGGCGCTCATGCCTGCCTGCAGCTGCGTTTTCAGCACTTGCGCCAGCACGGCCGCATTCTGCCCGGCGGCCATGGCTACCTTGCCCGTGTCGCTCAGCGAACCGATTTTCTCGATGCGGTCGATGTCGATGCGCGCCAGTTCGGCCGCATGCGCCTGTTGCGCCAGCAGGGCTTCATACTCACCTTTCCAGCGCGCGTAATCGCTTTCGCGCTGCTGCGCCATGGCCAGCAAGTCGCGCTGCCATTGCGCTTCCTGTTCCAGCTGGCGCAGCTGCTGGCGCTGCTCCTCGATGGCCAGCGCGTCGAGCTGCGCCAGCTGCGTTTGCTGCTGCAGCTGGCACGCGTGCACGCCGTCGGCCTCGATGGTGCGCAGCAGCTTTTCCTGCTGCGCGATGGCGTCTTCGCGCGCGCCGCCGCGCCGCAGCGCCGACACTTTTTCCGCGATTTCCGCCGCCTGCACCTGGGCCGCTTCATCCTTGTGCGCTTCGGCGCGCAGCAATTCGCGCTGGCGCGCCAGCTGCATCTGGTCTTCCCACTCCTGCACCCGCTCCGCTTCGCGCTTGCGCGCCGCATTCGCCAGCATCAGCCCCTGCCACGCGGCCTGGTGCTGCTCCGCCTCCAGCTGCGCCTCGCGCTGGGCCGCATCCGCTTCCGCCTGGCGCAGGCGCGCCAGCTGCGTGCGGCGGCCCGTCTCATCGTCGATCAGCAGCGCGCTTTCCACTTGCTGCGCGATCGACTGCAAATGCACCTGATGCGTAAAGCGCTGCTGCGCCAGCTGGATCTGCTCGCGCCCGTGCAGCTGCGACAGTTCCAGCTCGCTGCGCATCTTGATGGCGGCCAGCGCCCGCACGTGCTCCCAGTTGGCCGCTTCATCGGCCCGCTGCGCGCCCTTCTGCGCCAGTTCCTGTTCCAGCTCGCCCAGCGCCAGCGCGGCGCCATGGTCGAGCGCCTGGCGTCGCGATTTCGCTTCCAGGATGCGGCCATACAGGTCGATCTGGCGCCCGCGCAGCGCTTGCAGGCGCTCCGCTTCCTGGTGGTTCAGCTCCGCCTTTTCCACCGTCGCATCCTGCCGTAGCTCGGCGCGGCGGTGCGCGTGGCGCGCCGCCAGTTCCTCGCGGCGGATGCGCTGCCACTCTTCCTCGTCATACAACTGGTCGAGCTGCTTCATGCGTTCCAGGCTGTGCTGCTCCAGTTCTTGCGCCGGCAAACCGCCCAGCCACAGGGTGCCGATGCTGGCTCCTGCGTCGCCCTCACGCTTGTCGTGCCGCAGGCTCAGCGTTTCCACGCGCGCCACGGCCAGGCCGCTGGGCGCCAGGCGCTGCGTCAGCGCCGATTGCAGGCGTTCATTCAATTCGGGCCGCAGGTCGGCATTCGCGTCCATTTCGCGCAGCGCGCGGCTGCCGATGAATTCCAGCGCGATCTGGCGCACGGATGGCAGCAGCAAGGCGTGCAAATGGGCGCGCGTGACGGCGCCCGGCGCGCGCATGAACTGGCGCGCAAACGCGTCGGGCTGGCCCAGCGCGATGTCGACACGCAAGGACGCGGCGACATTGAGCAACTCCGTGCTGGCCAGGGCCGGCAGGTCGAATTCCAGGCTGATGGCGTCGGCGCGCGCGATCAGCACTTCGGCCGGGCGCGCCGGCAGCAGCGCGGGCAGGCGCGCAAAGAAGGCGGCGCTGTCGTAATCGCCAGCCGGTATCAAGGTGAAAGCGTCCGATTGCACGATCCAGGCGCGCGACTCGGCAGGCACCCGCAGGCGGCGCGCGGCGCTGCCGAACAGCGAGGACAGTTCGCGCACGCCAAAGAACAGGGCCAGTTGCCCATCAGCAAGATGCCATTGATTGGCATGCAGCACCGCGTCGCTGTCGGGGGCGCCCAGCGACAAGCCGCATTGCGCGCAATAGCCGGCGGCGGCGCCGTTCTTGTGCTCGCAGCGCGGGCAGCGGGCGCCGCCAAAACCAAACAATTGGAACATGTGTGACTCCTGATGAGAATAATGGTGTGCGCAACACGGCTGCCATGCCGATTCTAGCAGGATAGCCGGGCCTCACTTGCCGCGCACGGCATGGGCACAGCAGTGCGCAGCATCAGATAATGCCATAGGGCAATTGCATTCATATGCGCGGATACAGGGCTAATTAGGCCTCAATTCAAGCCGTCGCCTGCCCGCGCCGCGCGCAGGCATTTCAGCGCCGTTTTTTTGCAGGCCATCCCGCCAAAACCACGGCTGGTCGCATGCGCATGGCGCGCCGGCCCGCGCATGGCTACAGTGCATGCATACCCACCCGCCACCCGAAAGGAACGATCATGAAAACGCTGAAAAATATGGAAGCCATCTTTACCGTCGCCGTCGCCATCGCCTGCGGCGCCAGCTATGCCAGCTTCAACCAGCCACAGGCCGCACAAACCGCCGCTGCTGCGCAAGCGAACGCCAGCCCCGTCGTGGTGGTCAGCGCCAAACGCCTGACGGAACAGGAAAAGAAAATCTCGCTGATCGAAGAACGGCAAGCCTTGCTGGGCAACGCCACCGCCAGCACCCTGTGAGCCAACTATGCTGACACCACGCCGCCTGGCGCCAGTTTGAATACCGCCGCGCCAGGCCGCCATTTGTATCTGCCACGGATACACGGACACCCAGCATTGTGTCAATTGTAATAAGTTGAATCAAAGGCGATCTGCCCGCCTGCAAGCGCCTATAGTCCATTTCAAGCAATCACCGAAATGGAGCACATCATGAAACCCATCACACTCTACGCAGCAGCCATGCTTGCCATCAGCACCGCGGCCTTCCTGCCTGCGCAAGCGATGGCACAGAATCAGCTCGGCGTCAGCATTGTCATCGGCGACGCCCCGCCTCCGCCACGGTTTGAAAGCGCGCCAGCGCCGCGCGCCGGCTATGTCTGGGCGCCAGGCTACTGGAACTGGGATGGCCAGCGCCACGTCTGGACCGGCGGCGAATGGCTGCGCGAACGGGGCGGCAACCAGTACCGCCGCGCCGCCTGGATACAGGAGAACAACCGCTGGCGCCTGGACCGTGGCGGCTGGGTCGCCGCGCAAGTGCAGCCCGTGCGCTATGACGACATCCGCATCGCCCCGCCGCCACCGCGCCGCGAAGCCATCCCGCGCGCCCGCCACGGCTACGTCTGGGCACCCGGCCACTGGGAATGGCGCGGCCAGCGCTACGCCTGGACGCCAGGCGTATGGATCGCCGAACGCCGCGGCTACGTGTATGCGCCGCCCGCCTGGAACCAGCGCGACGGCCGCTGGCAGATGGAGCAAGGCCGCTGGTCGCGCGGTCCGAACGGCGACCGCGACCGCGATGGCATCCCCAACCGCTATGACCGCGACAATGGCAACCGCCACGACCGCGATGGCGACGGGGTCCCAAACCGCGATGACCGCCGGCCAGATAATCCCCGCCGCTATTAAGCAGCGGACACCAAGGCCACCCCTCGCGGTGGCCTTGTCATTTTCCCGACACATCCGTGTATTAACATCGCGCGACGATCAATCACACTGCACGAGAAAGATTCACGATGGCGATGGAAACTGCCGGTTTTACCTACGGCTCGGACACCTCGGGCCTGGTCTGGGGCTTCCTGTTTGGCCGCGACGGGCAGCCGCTGGCGCTCGACTCGACGGCGGCGCTGGCCTGGCTGGCCGATGGCGCGGCGCGCCCGGCGCAGGAATTCGTCTGGCTGCATTTCAATTTGTCGCATGCGGCCAGCGAAAAATGGCTGATGACGCACACGCAGCTGGCCGATGAATTCTATGAAACCCTGCACCAGGGTTCCCGTTCCACGCGCATCGAACAGGCGGAAAACACCCTGATCGCCGTGGTCAACGATGTGGTGCACAACTTCTCGTTTGAGGCGTCCGACATATCCACCATGTGGGCCAGCGTGGCGCAAAACCTCGTCATCACGGCGCGCCGCGCGCCGCTGCAGTCGATCGAACGCCTGCGCCAGGCCGTCATCAAGAACCACGAGCCGATACGCTCGTCGGTGGAATTGCTGATCCATCTGCTGCGCGACCAGGCGGACGTGCTGGTCAACATCGTGCGCGACGCCGTGGCGCGGGTCGACGATATCGAGGATCACTTGCTGGCGGGGCGCCTGGTGCCGAAACGCGAAGATCTGGGCGCCATGCGGC
The DNA here is from genome assembly GCF_036543145.1 of Janthinobacterium sp. LS2A. Classification (NCBI taxonomy): domain Bacteria; kingdom Pseudomonadati; phylum Pseudomonadota; class Betaproteobacteria; order Burkholderiales; family Oxalobacteraceae; genus Janthinobacterium; species Janthinobacterium sp. LS2A. The sequence continues at coordinate 151,006 of NZ_JAZHPB010000001.1, read as the reverse complement.
GCGTGCTGGTGCGGCTGCAACGCCTGCTGGCGCCGGAACCGGCTGCCCTGTTCCGCCTGCTGCAACGCCCGCCATCGTGGGTGTCGGAGCTCGACAGCCTGGAACTGCGCCAGTCGACGGAGGAATTCTCCGTCGTACTCAGCGATATGTCTTCGCTACAGGAACGCATCAAGCTGCTGCAGGAAGAGATCGCCGCCAGCGTCAACGAGGAAAACAGCCGCAGCCTGTTCGTGCTGACCATCGTCACCGTGCTGGCCTTGCCGATCAATATCATCGCCGGCATGCTGGGCATGAATGTGGGGGGCATTCCGCTGGCCCAGCACCCGCAGGGCTTCTGGATCATCGTCGCCATCATCGTCACGTTCACGGTCGTGGCGGGATGGCTGGTGGTGCGCGTGCAGCGAAACAGTTAAGTCCGGCACGGCCTGGCAGGCGAACGGCAGGCGCCGTCCGCCGTCACTGCTTATCGGTGGTATTCGCCGGCCCGTTCAGGCTGGTAAACGATTTCCTCGATCTTGACTTTGACTACGCCGCCCGGCATGGGCCAGGCGATGCTGTCGCCAACGGACAGGCCCAGCAGCGCGCTGCCGACGGGCGCCAGCACGGAAATACGGTCGGCCTGGCCTTCCACGTCCTTCGGATACACGAGCGTCAGGCAGAATTCCTCCTTGTTTTCCACCGTGAAGCGCACGGTGGAATTCATCGTCACGACGGTCGGTGGAATCTCTTGCGGCTCGAGCACCTCGGCGCGGCCCAGCTCATCGAGCAAGGCGGCCTTGTCCGGCGATAAGTTATTACCCAAGGCATACAACAACGCTTCCAGTCGTTCCAGGTCTTGTGACGACAAAATAATTTTTGGTTTTTTTTCCAAGATATCCTCACTATTGATCATCAGGGCGGCGTCCGGCTTTACTGGCGGCTGCTGACTTGGCCGCGGCAGACAAAACAAACAGCATCAGGACGTCCATCATCAGCGGATTATGGACGAACTCGCGGAGCAAGGCCATAGCGTTCTCGCATTCTTCATTAAAATTTATAAAAATCAATGACTTGCAATGGCTGATATAGTCAAAAAGTTTATCCGTGCCGCGATGGCCGGGTGCATTGAAGTTCTTGCTGGTATTTTGTTTACTATCAGCATTGTTTTAAGAGAAAAAAAACGGCGGGCAAAAAAAGGATTAAAATTCAGCATGAATTATTATTAGAAAGACACGTCCGCCTTTTCCGCCTGTCTTGTCGCCTTGCCTGCTGCCACCGGTGTGCCGCATGGATATAAATTGCCGCACGCCCTGTACTTTCACGCTGCAAAATGACAATATGTCGGCCTTAGCAACACTTGGCAACACGTTGAGAGTTCCGGCTCACTTCGGTTTTCATCAGACTGGAACGTAAAGTATGGCAGGGCGAGGCGTGATCACACGGGGCGGCGGCAGGCGGGGCCGGCAGGAAGAAGCGTCATGATGACGCCATTGATACTGCCGTCCGTGCAATTACGCGGCGACCGGATAGCCCGGCTGAACTTGCTGGCCGCGGCGGCCATGCTGGCCACGGCCAGCCTGCTGCTGATCCTCTTCCAATTGTTTTCCCTTCAGGAATCCTTCCAGCGCAACCTGCACATCCAGGCCGACATGCTGGCACCCGCCGCCACCCAGGCCATGCGCGAAGACAATCGTCTCGCGGCACAACAACTGCTCGCTCCCCTCGCCGCCGCCCCGCATATCCGGCAAGCCCTGCTCTACAGCCCCTATGGCACACCGTTTGCCCGCTACGCGCGCAGCGGCAACGACGCCGTGCCGGCGGCGCCGCGCAACGGCCTGCATCTCGATTACCTGGACGGCAGCGCCGCGATATTGAAGACCCTGCCCGGCGGCGGCGCGCTCTACCTGCGCGCCAGCCTGGCGCCGCTGTACGCCAGCCTGGCGCAATTTGCCGCCTTCACCGTGCTGGTCTGCCTGTGCGCGTTCGGCCTGACGTTCCTGATGGTGCGCCGCACGCGCACCGCGGCCCAGCATGCGGAAAACCATCTGCACTACCTGGCCCACGTCGACTCCGTCACGCAACTGCCGAACCGCCATGAATTCAACGACGCCCTGGCCTACGCGCTGGCGCGCGCCGACCGCCAGGACAGCAGCGTAGGCCTGCTGCTGCTGGACCTGGACAACTTCAAGGTAGTCAACGATACGCTGGGCCACCACTGCGGCGACCAGCTGCTCAAGCTCGTCGCCGAGCGCCTGGTGGCCATCCTGCGCGGCACCGACATCATCTGCCGCATCGGCGGCGATGAATTCGTCGTCATCGTCGAACCGGCCGACGACGCCTCGGAAATGGCCAGCGTGGCGCGCAAGATCCTCGCCGTGCTGGCCGCGCCGTTCGATCTCGAAGGCCACCAGCTGTATGTCAGCGCGAGCATCGGCGTGAGCCTGTATCCGTTCGACGCGCAGGACGTGGCCACCCTGACGCGCAATGCCGATACGGCCATGTACCACGCCAAGCACCAGGGCAAGAACCGCTACGCCGTTTTCAAGGCCGAAATGGAATTGCGCGCCCAGCGCCGCCTGCGCATGGAAGCGAACCTGCGCCGCGCGCTGCAAAACGAGGAACTGTATCTGCACTACCAGCCGCAGATCGACTTGCGCAGCGGGCGCATCGTCGGCGTGGAAGCGCTGATACGCTGGAACTGCCGCGAGATGGGCCAGCTGAGTCCTGCCGAATTCATCCCCGTGGCCGAAGAAAGCGGCATCATCGTCGACCTGGGACGCTGGGTGCTGCAAAGCGCCTGCCGCCAGGCGGCCGTCTGGTGCAAGGCGGGCCTGCTCGATTCGCTCGAGCACGTGGCCGTCAACCTGTCAGCTTGCCAGGCGCGCGACCCGGGCCTGATGGACGACATCCGCGCCATCCTGGACGAAACGCAGCTGCCGCATGGCTTGCTGGAGCTGGAAATCACGGAAGGGGTCTTGATGGACAATATCCACGCCAACGTGGAATTGATGCGGCGCCTGCAGGAAACGGGCATCCATCTGTCGATCGACGATTTCGGCACCGGCTATTCGTCGATGTCCTACCTGAAGCGCCTGCCGATCGACCAATTGAAAATCGACCGCAGCTTCGTGCACGACCTGCCCGGCGAAGGCGAAGCCATCGTCACGGCCATCATCGCCATGGCGCACAGCCTGCATCTGAAAGTGGTGGCCGAGGGCGTGGAAACCTTGCGGCAGGTGGAGTTTTTGCGGACAGCGGGCTGCGACAACGTGCAGGGCTTTTTCTTCGCGCGCCCGATGACGGCGGCGCAGCTGACGGCATTGCTGCTGGAGCGGCGCGACTGGAGCACGCGCACGATCTTGCCGGCTTGAGTTACCGCCAACGATGGTTGTCGGATTACGGCCGTTGGCCTAATCCGACCTACGCCATGAACAGGTAGGTCGGCGTAGGTCGGGTTAGCGCAAAGCGCGTAACCCGACATCACCACGCTACATCAAGCCAATTTCGCCGAATGCTCGCGCGTCGCGTGGAATTTCAGCTTCGGCCAGCGCTCTTCCGTCAAGCGCAGGTTGACGCCCGACGTGGCCAGGTAGGCCATGTTGCCGGCCGCATCGTAGGCCACGTTGTGGCCCAGCGCGTTTTCAAAGTCCTGCAGGATGCGCTTGTCGTCGCAGCTGACCCAGCGCGCGCTGCTGATGCTCGTGCCTTCGAACACGGCATCGACGCCATACTCGTTGAGCAAGCGGCTCGCCACCACTTCGAACTGCAGCACGCCGACGGCGCCCAGTACCAGTTCGCCGCCCTGCACCGGTTTGAAGACTTGCACCGCGCCCTCTTCGCCCAGCTGCTGCAAGCCCTTGTGCAGCTGCTTGATCTTCAGCGGATTGCGGATGCGCACGGAGCGGAAGAAGTCCGGAGCAAAATACGGGATGCCCGTAAAGGTCAGCATCTCGCCTTCGGAAAAACTGTCGCCGATCTGCATGTTGCCGTGGTTCGGCAAGCCGATGATGTCGCCCGCGTACGCTTCTTCCACCTGTTCGCGCGAGGAAGCCATGAAGGTCACCACGTTCGACACCTTGATCTCGCGCCCCAGGCGCAAATGCTTGACCTTCATGCCGCGCTCGAAACGTCCCGAGCACACGCGCAAGAAGGCGATGCGGTCGCGGTGGGCCGGGTCCATGTTCGCCTGGATCTTGAAGACGAAACCGGTAAATGGCTGCTCGGACGGGGCCACCGAACGCACGGTCGCATCGCGCTCGCGCGGCGCCGGCGCCCAGTCGACCAGCGCGGACAGGATCTCGCGCACGCCGAAGTTGTTGATGGCCGAACCGAAGAACACGGGCGTCTGCACGCCGGAGAGGAATTCCTCCAGGTTGAACGGGTTCGATGCGCCATGCACCAGTTCCACTTCCATGCGCAGCTGGTCCATCTCGAGCGGGAACATCTCCTGCAGGCGCGGGTTGTCGATGCCCTTGATGATTTCAAAGGCGCCGTCGGCCTTCTCTTCACCGGCCTTGAACAGCATGATCTCGTCGTTCAGCAGGTGGTACACGCCGCGGAAGTTCTTGCCCATGCCGATAGGCCAGGTGACGGGCGCGCACTGGATCTTCAGCACGGATTCGAGTTCGTCGAGCAGGTCCAGCGGATCGCGCGTTTCGCGGTCCATCTTGTTCATGAAGGTGACGATCGGCGTATTGCGCATGCGGCACACAGCCAGCAGCTTGATCGTCTGCGCTTCCACGCCCTTGGCCGCATCGATCACCATCAGCGCAGAGTCGACCGCCGTCAGCACGCGGTAGGTATCTTCCGAGAAGTCCTGGTGGCCGGGGGTGTCGAGCAGGTTGACGACGTGGTCGCGGAATTCGAACTGCATCACCGAGGAAGCGACGGAAATGCCGCGCTGCTTCTCGATCTCCATCCAGTCCGAGGTCGCGTGGCGGCCCGATTTACGCGCCTTGACGGTACCGGCCATCTGGATCGCGCCCGAGAACAGCAGCAGTTTTTCCGTCAGGGTGGTCTTACCGGCATCCGGGTGGGAAATGATGCCGAAGGTGCGGCGGCGCTGCACTTCGCGCGCGATCACGGCCGGCGCCTTGCTGCTCGCTGGCGCTGCGGCGATGTCCGCGTTGTCGCTGGAATCGGGGGTAGTGATGTCGTTCTCGTTGGCCATATTGGTGACCATAATATGGCCCTCGCAAAAAACCCTCGATTTTACAGAAGGATCGGCCTTCCGTGTGAACTGCTTCACTCTGGCGAACGGCAAAAATGACCGCATCAGGGCGCACTTCATCAAGGGGTCACAATCCGCAGGCAACATTGCACTGCAGAAATGTTGTCACCCTACCCTGGAAACCCGATGAAAATCCTCCTCACCCCCGCCATCCGACTCATGCAGCGCTTGCGCCTGCTGCCCAAATTCATGCTTGTCTGCCTGGTCTTCCTGCTGCCGTTGGCGCTGGCGACCACCCTGCTGATCTCGGAGCTGGGCAAATCGCTGGCCCAGGCGCAGGATGCGCAGCGGGGCGTGGCCTATGTGCGCCAGCTGCAGGAAGGCACACGACTGCTGCAGCAGCGGCGCGGCCTCGAACACTTGCGTCTGAGCGGCAAGGCGGGCATGGACAACACGGCCCTGAACACACGCATCACGGCCGCGCTGGCGGCCCTGGCGCGTCTGCCGGCCGGCGCCGGCCTGCCGCAGGCGGCCGAGCTGACGAAACAGTGGCAAGCCCTGCTGGGCCGCCAGGCCGGTCTCGCGGCGCGCGACAGCTACGCGGCGCATACGGCGCTGCTGCGCCAGGCGGCGAAACTGGGCCAGCTGGTGGCCGACCGTTCGCACCTGAGCCTGGACCCGGACGCGGGCGCCAACCACCTGAGCGCCGTCTTCACCGCCACCCTGCCCGACCTGGCCGAAAGCCTGTCGGACATCGCCGGGCGCGGCGCCGCCTACATCGACACGGGCCTGTTCGAAGCGAATGAAGATCAGCTCGTCAACGCCAACGCGCTGATCGCGCGCCACGAACTGGAACGCCTGCCGGCCCGCTTCGACGAAATCCTCGCCACCCGGCCGGAATTGCGCGCCAGCGTGCAGCCGGCCCTGAAAGCCGTGCCAGCCGCGCTGGCTTTCCTCGAACGCACGAAAAACGAAGTGACGAATTCCTACGACCAGACGTCGGGCGCGCAATTCCATGCGGCCGGCATGCAGGCGATCGACGCCCTGCAGGCGCTGTCCGGCGCTTCCGCCGGCGCCCTGGACGATTTGCTGGCGCAACGCATCGCCCGCGACGAGGCGCGCCGCGCCCTGATCCTGGCCGCCATGCTGCTGGTGCTGCTGGCCGCCGCCTACCTGTGCGCGGGCTTTTATGCCGCGTTCGCGCGCGACGTGACGCAATTGCGCGTGGCCGTCGGCGCGGCGGCGGCGGGCGACCTGTCGCAGCGCATCACTTCGCAGGCGCACGACGAGATCGGCGACCTGGTGCGCGACTTCGGCGCCATGACGCACGGCCTGGCCACCCTGGTGCAGGAAATCCGCGGCGGCGCGGCCGTCATCGCGGCGGCCGGCGCCGATATCGCCCAGGGCAACGCCGCCCTGTCCGGCCACACGGCCACGCAGGCCGATGCACTGGGCGCCACCGTGGACTCGATGCGCGAGCTGACGGCCACCGTGGGCCGCAACGAGGCACATGTAGGACAGGGCCGCACATTGGTGGCGACGGCGGCCGACGTGGCCCTGCGCGGCGGCCAGACCGTGGGCGCCGTGGTCGACACCATGGCCTCGATCAAGGCCAGCTCGCACAAGATCGTCGACATCATCGGCGTCATCAACGGCATCGCCTTCCAGACGAATATCCTGGCCCTGAACGCGGCCGTCGAAGCGGCTAGAGCCGGCGAGCAAGGACGCGGCTTTGCCGTCGTCGCCTCCGAAGTGCGCAGCCTGGCCCAGCGCTCGAACGAGGCGGCGCTGGAAATCAAGCGCCTGATCGGCGATTCCGTCGCCACCGTGGATGCCGGCGGCGACCTCGTCAATGCGGCCGGCAACACCATGCGGCAAGTGGTCGACGCCGTGCAGCAGGTGGCCGTGGTGATCGGACGCATCAGCAGCGCCGGCGCCGAGCAGAATGGCGAGATCGCCCGCATCAACCAGGCGCTGGCGCAAATCGACGACATGACGCGCCAGAACGCGGGCCTGGTCGACGAGGCGCGCGCCGGTTCGCAGCGCCTGCACCAGGAAGGCGAAGCGCTGACGCAGGCCGTCAGCCGCTTCCGCCTGGGCGAGCACGAGACGCCAAACCCGCGCCTGGCGCCAGCCGCAGCCGTGCGCGACGGCTTGCCCAGCGTGCGTCCGGCCGGTCTGTGGAGCGCCAACAAACCGCGCGTCATATCACAAAATCGCGCGGAACGGCGCAAGGCTAGCTAGTCAAAAGTGTGCACGTAGGACAAGGACTACAATTCCGCCTCAAATGAGACTACAAAGTGGCGACTGCTAATCTTATGTTCGCCACTTACATAAGCTTTTAAAGTAGCTACATCGCGATCTGCACCGCGCGGTCGAACAAAACGCCGTTATCACATGAGAACGGCAGCTTCTTTGACCAGCAACGCGGCAGTCGCACTCCGATGTAAAAAGCCTGTGAGGAATACTATGAACCAAACTCAACTTAGCACCCCGGTCCAGAAGAACCAGTTGCTGCCGCGCGCCATGCCGGCGGCCGGACGGGAAATCAAGCTTGCGTCGCGGGTTAGCCTCAGCAGTGCCCAACAGAATGAATTGCTGGCCGCCCTGCCGCGCGCCGCGCTTGAATCGCTGTTCGAAGACCTGGAACTGGTGGAGCTGCCTTTCGGCAAGGAACTGTATGCTTACGGTAACAACCTGGAATACAGCTACTTCCCTACCACCGCCATCATTTCGCTGCTGTACGTGATGGAAGATGGCGCCACGACGGAAATCGCCGTCGTCGGCCATGAAGGCGTCGCCGGTGCCTCGCTGCTGGCAGGCGAGCGCGCCATGTGCACGGCCGTCGTGCAAAGCGCCGGCTACGGCTACCGCCTGAAAACGCAAAGCCTGCGCGACGCCTTCAATCAAGGCGGCGCCCTGCCCCAGCTGCTGATGCGCTACACCAACGCCCTGTTTGCGCAAATGGCGCAGAACGCCGTCGGCGGCCGCCACAGCTCGATCGAACAAAAGCTGTGCCGCTGGCTGCTGGACCGCCTGGACCGTTCGCCATCGAATGAATTGAAAGTGACGCAAGAGTTGATCTCGATCATGCTGGGCGTGCGCCGCGAAAGCATCACGGCCGCCGCCGGCAAGCTGCAGGAAGAAGGCTTGATCCACTATCGCCGCGGCAATATCACGGTGCTGGACCGCGCCGGCCTGGAATGCTATGCGGGCGAGTGCTACAAAGTGGCCAAGACGGAATACGACCGCTTGCTGCGCGACGTTTCCCGCTGCTGATCCTGCAAGATAAATAAAAAATGGCCGGGCTGCATGCCCGGCCATTTTTTTATCTCAAAGAAAATTACGCTTCGATATCCGCGTCGATGTCTTCCGGCTCCGGCGTCAGCGGCAGCGGAATCACGGCTTCCACGCATGTCCCCTTGCCTTCCGGTCCCTGGCGCACGGTGAGAGTACCGCCCAGCAGCAAAGCCCGTTCGCGCATACCGAGCAAGCCGTGCGACATCGGTTTTTGCAGCGCAGCTTCCGTGATGCCGATGCCGTCGTCGATCACGCGCAGCACCAGGCCGTGTTCGTTGCGTTTCAAAGTCACGCTGACCATGCCGGCACGCGCATATTTCATGATATTCGTCAGCGATTCCTGCACGATACGGAACAGGGCAATCGTCAGGGTAGCCTCGCGGTTGTCGATATTGATGGCCACGTCCGTTTCGCAACGAACCGAGCTCATGCGCGCAAAATCCTCGCAATAGCTTTCGATGGCGGCGCACAGGCCCAGGTTGTCCAACAGACTCGGGCGTAAATCCTCGACGATGCGGCGCTTGAGTTCCACCGTTTCCAGCAAGGTCGCCTTGGCACGGCGCAATTGCGTCGCCAGTTCCGGCTGCGTGTGCGCCAGTTGCTGCGTGACGGCGCCCAAGTCCATGCTGATCGATGTCAAGTTGGCGCCCAGCTCATCGTGCAGCTCACGCGCCAGCCGCGCTTTTTCCACTTCATTGACGCTGATCAAATGACGCGACAGCACGGATAACTGCTCGGTACGCTTGCTGACCGTCGATTCCAGGGTGTCGTTAGCATTTTGCAATGCATACTCGACGGCCGCGCGGTTCTGGAAGCTGCGCCGCACCAGCTGGTAAAACATGATCAGCACGAGGATGGCCAAGGCATTGATGCCGATGCCGAGCAGCACGGCTTTCTGGTACTCATGATAAAAGGCGGCGCTGCCGGTCGACAGCGCTTCGTTCTGCTCGCGCGTCATGATCACCACCTGCAGGCGGATCTCGTCCATCGTGGCGCGGTCATCGGTGACGCGGGAAATGTTGACGATCTCGGCCAGCCCGCCCTGCTTGTAGACGTCGATTGACTGTTGCAACATCGACATCTTGCGCCGGATCAAGCTTTTCAGCTGACCCAGGTTTTTCAGCTGGGTGGGACTGCCCGCGAGCAAGGTTTGCAGCTCGTTGAATTCGTTTTCGATTTCGGTGGTGGCGGTCTTCGACGGCCCCAGATAGGTTTCGGAGCCGGAAATGAAATAGCCGCGCAAGCTGCTTTCCGCATCGAGCACGAGCACATTCAAATACTGCAGGCGGTCGGCCACACGGGCGCTCTGGCTGAGCAAGGCATTCGTGCCCTTCAGCGACTGCAGGTTGTGATAAAGACTGAAGCCATTAAGTACAAGCAACAAGGCGCACGTCACGCACAGAATCGTCTTGTACAGGGGCAGGCGGTGATTCGGGGCCGGTTCAGCGGTGAAATACATCCTGATGTGCATCCTTAGCAAGGTTCGGCGCGGGAGAGAGCGCCGGCGCCGGCCAATTATAGTCCTCGCCACAAACTGCTGCACTGCACAAGTCGTGCTGGCTAGCTGGCTGAGCGATCATGTTTCAATGATCGCACCGCAGCGCTAGTCAAGCAAATTGTTTTTCATTGCGTAATAGGTCAAGTCGCTGTTAGATTGCAAGCCCATTTTTTCCATGATGCGCGTACGGTAGGTACTGACCGTCTTGATGCTCAGCGATAAGGCCACGCCGATATCGGACACGGTGGCACCACGCGCCAGGCGCAGGAAGACCTGGAACTCGCGGTCCGACAATTCCGTATGCAGCGCGGCATTCGTGTCGCGGTCAAACGACTGCGCCAGCAATTCGCCCACGGTCGAGCTGACATAGCGGCGTCCCTGGAATACGGTGCGCACGGCCGTCATCAGCTCGTCGGCTTCGCATTCCTTGTTCAGATAGCCGTTCGCGCCCATCTTGAACAGGTTCAGCGCGTACTGCTGCGCGGGATAGCCGCTGAGTATCAGCACGGGCAATTCCGGCTGGCCCTGGCGGATCGTGCGCAAGGTATCGATGCCGCTTTGATCGGGCATGGCTATATCGAGCAGCAATACATCGCAAATTTCGCGGCGGGCGATATCGAGCGCTTCGCGCCCCGTACCGGCTTCCGCCACCACACTGAAATCGTCAGAAGACGAAAAAATCTGTTTGAATCCAGCTCGTACTATTTGGTGATCATCACAAATGGCAACGCGTATCATTGTTTCCCCTTAAATTTTCCTGGCCTGGGAAAGACTACCGGAACCTGAACGCTGCTCCGGTTCAGCGTCACTAACAAAAACGCAACATTAACATTATATTCAAAATATGGCGCGCCGTACGGTAGCGTCAACGCCAAGGCGGAGCATCCATGCAGTATAGTCAACTTGGCCAACCGCTAACGGACAACCCCACCTATATTGGTACAAATCTTATTTTAGCAAGTTTAAAATCGCCATTAATTCATTGCGTATCCACACGCGGTCCAGCGGCGCTTCCTGCGGCACGGCAGGCATGGCCGGCAGCACTGGCAGCTCGTCGGCGATGCCATGCGAGGCGCCGCGGCTGTCGAGCTTGTTGCGCGCGCCGCTGATGGTAAAGCCCTGCTCGTACAGCAATTCGCGGATGCGGCGTATCAGCAGCACCTCATGGTGCTGATAATAACGGCGGTTGCCACGTCGCTTGACCGGTTTGAGCTGGGAAAACTCCTGCTCCCAGTAGCGCAGTACGTGCGGTTTGACGCCGCACAACTCGCTCACCTCGCCGATCGTGAAATAGCGTTTCGCCGGAATGGGCGGCAAGGCGATCAACTCGGTTTTACTGATGCGCTCGTTCATCGCCACTCACTCAGGCAGCACGTGCCAGCGGACTGGTCTCTTCGACCATGCTTTTCAGCTTCTGGCTCGCATGGAAGGTCACGACACGGCGCGCCGTGATGGGGATCTCTTCGCCCGTCTTCGGATTGCGGCCCGGCCGCTGCGGCTTGTCGCGCAACTGGAAATTGCCGAAACCGGACAACTTGACGGCCTCGCCACGCTCGAGCGCGTTGCGGATTTCGTCGAAAAAGGTCTCGACCATATCCTTCGCTTCGCGCTTGTTCAGGCCCACTTGCTCGAACAACAGTTCGGCCAGTTCCGCCTTGGTCAAGGTCGGTAAATCTTTTTCCGCTTCCTGGCGCACTTTGGCAACCAGCATGGCCCGATGCAAATCGGCGGCCAGTGCGGATTGCAGTACGGCGGAATCAACGTCGCTGTTATTAATTTTCCTGCCCTGCCTTTTCTGTGCGCCCGAGCTCGCCACATGGCAAGCTCGTCTACGATTGACGACGGAAAGACCGTCACGCAAGGCGACGGCCAGTCCGATAATTACGAACGCAGTTTCGCGTCGTGGCCCTGCTTGGCAGCATCGATCAGGACAGCCATCAGGCCATCGACGACATCGTCTTGCAGGGTGTTTTGAGTATCTTGCAAGCTAATCCGGAAAGCAAGGCTTTTTTCATCCGCTTCCAGACCTTTTCCACGATATTCATCAAATAAAACAATGGCTTGCACGATACGCGCTGCCGGGCTCGCCTTCGCTGCCGCGTGGAAGCTGTCGAGCAGATCCTGCACGGCCACCGATTGCTTGACGACCACGGCCAGGTCGCGGCTGGCGCCAGGGAATTTCGAGATTTCCTGGTATGCGGGCACGACTCTTTGCGTCAAGGCAGCGGCGTCGACTTCGAACAGCACGGGTGCCAGCGGCAAGTCATACTTTTGCATCCAGCGCGGGTGCAATTCGCCGATGAAACCGATGACCTTGCCATCGAGCTCCACGTTGGCCGAACGGCCCGGATGCAGTGCCGGATGCTCCGCCTTGGTGAAACGCAAGACCAGCGGCGCGAACAGCGCTTCCAGGTCCGCCTTCACGTCGAAGAAGTCGACCGTGCGTGCGGCCTGGCCCCACTGCTCGTCGGCAACCGCGCCGTAGGCCATGGCAGCCACGCGCTTCGGCTGGGCGTAGCCAGCCACCGACAACGGGCCGTTTTCCACGCTGTCGTCGCGCTGGTAGATGGCGCCCACTTCGAAGATGCGCACGCGGTTCGTCTTGCGGTTCAGGTTGTAGCGCACATTGGCGATCAGGCTGCCGATCAGCGAGGAGCGCATCACGCTCATCTGGCTGGCGATCGGGTTCTGCAATTTGATCGGATTCGTGTTGCCCGAGAAATCGCGCTCCCATGCCGTATCGACAAAGCTCATGTTAACCACTTCCTGGAAGCCCAGGTCGGCCAGTTCATGACGTACCGCAAACAAGGAGCGGGTATTTTCCGGTGCAATCTGCATCACGTTCGCGGCCACGGGCGGCAAGGTCGGGATGTTTTCAAAACCGTACACGCGCGCCACTTCCTCGATCAGGTCTTCCTCGATCTCGATGTCGAAACGGTAGCTGGGCGAGGTCACGGAAAACACGCCGTCCGCCAAGGTGTATGGCAGGGCCAGGCGCGTAAAGATATCGGCAATCAGCTCATCGTTGAGCGGCACGCCGATGACTTTTTGCGCGCGCGCCGTGCGCATCGATACGGGCTGGCGTTGCGGCAAGTTCACCACGTGGTCGTCGACGGGGCCGACGGTGGTCGCTGGCGTGCCGCAGATTTCCACGATCAGCGCCGTGATGCGCTCGATGTGCTCGACGGTGGTGGCGAAATCGACGCCGCGCTCGAAGCGGTGCGCCGCATCGGTCGAGAAATTCAAACGGCGCGCGCGGCCTTGAATGGCGTTCGGCCACCAGAATGCCGCTTCCAGATAAATGCTGTCCGTATCATCCGACACGGAACTGGCGTCGCCGCCCATGATGCCGGCCAAGGATTCGATTTCTTTATCGTCAGCAATGACGCCGATCCACTCGTCGACGGCGATGGTATTGCCGTTCAACAGCTTGACGGATTCGCCCGCCTTGCCCCAACGCACGTCGAGGCTGCCGTGGATCTTGGCCAGGTCAAACACGTGGCTGGGACGGCCCAGTTCCAGCATGACATAGTTCGAGATATCGACCAGGGCCGACAGCGGACGCTGGCCGCTGCGCTCGAGGCGCTGCCTCATCCAGTCCGGCGTGGCTGCCTTGGCATTCAAGCCGCGGATGACGCGGCCGGTGAAACGGCCGCACAGGTCCGGCGCGCTGACTTTCACGGGCAGGATTTCGTCGCTGGAAACAGGCACGGTGCGGAACTGCGGCGCATTCAGGGGCACGCCCGTGAGTGCCGACACTTCGCGCGCCACGCCCAGCACGGACAGGCAGTCCGCCTTGTTTGGCGTCAACTTGATGGTGAATTTCAAGTCGTTGAGCGCAAAGTAATCGCGGAAGTTCTGGCCGATCGGCGCGTCGTCCGGCAATTCCATCAAGCCGGCGTTTTCTTCCGACAATTTCAATTCGCGCGCGGAGCACAGCATGCCTTGCGACTCGACGCCGCGCAGCTGGCCCACCTTGATTTCAAACGGCTTGCCATCGGCGCCAGGCGGCAGCACGGCGCCGGCCATCGCGCAGACGACTTTCAAGCCCGGGCGCACGTTCGGCGCGCCGCAGACGATGTTGAGCATGGTGCCCGTGCCGACGTCGACCTGGCATACATTCAGGCGGTCCGCGTTCGGATGTTTTTCCATCTCAAGGACCAGACCCACCACCACGTTCGAGAACGGGGGCGCGACAGGATCGACGTCTTCGACTTCGAGACCGGACATGGTCAGCAGATGGGCCAGTTCGTCCGAAGTCATCTTCGGATCGACCATGGTACGGAGCCAGTTTTCGGAAAATTGCATAATCAAGCCTTCAAAGGGTCAAAGCTCACAGCGCGAGCGCACAGGCGCTCAAGCGCCATGAATCAAACGGAACAACGCTTAGTTGAATTGCTTCAAGAAACGCAAGTCGCCTTCATAGAACAGGCGCAGGTCGTTGATGCCGTAACGCAGCATCGTCAAGCGTTCCAGGCCGGAGCCGAAAGCGAAACCGATGAATTTCTCGGGATCGAGGCCGAAGTTCTTCACCACGGTCGGATGCACCTGGCCGGCGCCCGACACTTCCAGCCAGCGGCCCTTCAACGGGCCGGAGCCAAAGGCGATGTCGATCTCGGCCGACGGTTCCGTGAACGGGAAGTACGATGGACGGAAGCGCACCTGCAGGTCATCTGTCTCGAAGAAGGCCTTGACGAAATTCAGGTACACGCCCTTCAGGTCGGCAAAGCTGATGTCTTCGGCGATCCACAGGCCTTCGACCTGGTGGAACATGGGCGAATGGGTGGCGTCGCTGTCGACGCGGTAGGTGCGGCCCGGCGCGATGACCTTGATCGGCGGCGTATGCGTGCGCGCATAGCGCACCTGCATCGGGCTCGTGTGGGTGCGCAGCAGCAAGGGCTTGCCATCGGTGTCGTTGCCATCGATGTAGAACGTGTCTTGCATGGAACGGGCTGGGTGGTTTTCCGGGCTGTTGAGCGCCGTGAAGTTGGTCCAGTCGTTTTCGATTTCAGGGCCGTCGGCCACGTCGAAACCGATGGAGCGGAAGATTTCCTCGACCCGCTCCCACGTGCGCATCACGGGATGGATGCCGCCTGGCATGCGGCCACGGCCTGGCAGGGTCACGTCGATCGCCTCGGCGTTCAGACGGCCTTGCATCTGGGCATCGGCCAGCGCATCACGGCGCGCCGTCAGCGCGTCTTCGATCTGCACTTTGACGGCGTTGATCAGGGCGCCCTGCGCCTTGCGCGCGTCCGGGTCCAGCTTGCCCAGGCCCTTCATCATTTCGGTAATCTGGCCAGTCTTGCCCAGGTAGCGGGCTTTGGCGTTTTCAAGTGCGGCAGCGTCTGCGGCGGCGATAAAGTCAGCCTGGGCCGAGACGACGAGTTCTTCTAGGGAGTTCATGCGGCATTTCCTGTTTTGGACATCAATTCTGGACTCGATTAGCAAAAGTCCAACAATCAAAAACGGAAACGGGGCATAAGGTTCACACCCCTGCCCCGCTCTTTATGACGTCACCCTACGGATGACGTTGTGCAATGACCGATGCTTACGCAGCGATTTTTGCTTTAACTGCGTTGACAATCGCAGCGAATGCTGGCTTGTCCATCACAGCCATATCGGCCAGGACTTTACGGTCCAGTTCGATATTTGCTTTTTTCAAGCCGTTCATGAATACGCTGTACGTTACGCCATGCTCACGGGAAGCGGCGTTGATACGGGCGATCCACAGGCGGCGGAAAACGCGCTTCTTGTTGCGGCGATCGCGGTAAGCGTATTGGCCAGCGCGCATAACTGCTTGCTTGGCAACACGGTATACACGGCTGCGGCGACCACGGTAGCCTTTAGCTTGAACAAGAATCTTCTTATGACGGGCACGAGCTGTAACCCCACGTTTTACTCTAGGCATAGTAACTCCTTAAATTGAGTGTGAGATTAAGCAGTCGGCATCATGCGCATGACGGATGTGACATCCGATGCGTTGATGTTACGGGTACCGCGCAACTGACGTTTGTTTTTGGTGGTTTTCTTGGTCAGGATGTGGCGTTTGAACGCGTGACCCGACTTGACTGTTCCACCTGGACGCACGCGAAAACGTTTTTTCGCGGAGCTTTTGGTCTTCATTTTAGGCATAGCAATCTGTCCTCTTACGGACAGCTCCATTTATAACAGGATTGCAGGTGGCAACACGACGCTGCGCTTAGATGCCTGCTTTCACATGTTGTGCAGCGGATGCGAGTCCACTACAGTTCACGCGGCCCGGGCATTGCTGACCGGGCCGCGCAAATTCTGCCTGGAATCTGGTGTCGCACCCATGCAGGCACAAACCACGTCGATCCACAGTAAAACGCTATTGTATCTTACTTCTTCTTCTTAGGCGAAAGAACCATGATCATTTGGCGGCCTTCCATCTTCGGGAACTGCTCAACCTGGCCATACGGCTCCAGATCGGCTTTCAGACGTTCCAGCATGCGGAAGCCAATATCCTGATGCGCCATCTCCCGACCGCGGAAACGCAAGGTGATCTTGGTTTTATCGCCATCTTCAAGGAACTTGATGAGATTACGCAACTTGATATTGTAGTCACCATCATCAGTCCCCGGACGGAATTTGACTTCCTTCACGAGGATGATCTTTTGCTTCAATTTGGCTTCGTGAGCTTTCTTTTGCTCCGAATACTTAAATTTGCCGTAGTCCATCAAACGGCACACCGGTGGCTGCGCGGTAGGCGCAATTTCCACCAGATCGACGTTTGCCTCTTCCGCCAGGCGGAAGGCTTCAGCCAAACTTACGATACCGAGTGGCTCGTTATCGACCCCGCTTAAACGCATTTCAGGGGCAGTGATTTCGCCATTGATGCGATGTGACTTGTCAGTAGCTATTGTAATTTCCTTTAAAAATCTTGTAAGACGGTCGTGCAGCGAGTTTCCTCGTCAGGCCTTGGTGTCGACTTCATGTTTGAGTCGCTCTATCAGGGCATCGACGGACATCACGCCCAGATCGACATTGCCCCGCGCCCGCACGGCCACTGTATTCGCATCCCGCTCTTTGTCGCCAATCACTAAGATGTAAGGCAATTTTTGTACGGAATGTTCACGTATTTTATAGGTAATCTTCTCGTTACGCAAATCAGCCTGTACGCGCAGCCCTGCTTTGCGCAGTTTTGTTGTAACTTCCTGTACATAGTCGGCTTGAGCGTCGGAAATATTCAACACCGACACTTGCACCGGCGACAGCCACAACGGCATGGCGCCCGCATAGTGTTCGATCAGGATGCCGATGAAACGTTCCAGCGAACCGACGATCGCGCGGTGCAGCATGATCGGCACCTGGCGCGTATTGTCCACGGCCACATATTCGGCACCCAGGCGGCCCGGCATCGACGGATCGATCTGCACGGTGCCCACTTGCCATGCGCGGCCCAGGCTATCCTTCAGGTGGTATTCGATCTTCGGACCGTAGAACGCGCCCTCGCCCGGCAATTCCGTCCATTCCACGCCGCAGGCGCGCAGGGCCGAACGCAGGGATTCCTCGGCGAAATCCCACGACTCTTCCGTGCCGATGCGGTTATCAGGACGCAAAGCCAGTTTCACATCGATATTCGTGAAGCCGAAAGCCGTGTACACATCCATCGCCTGCTGGTGGAACGCCGTCACTTCGCCGGCGATCTGCTCTTCCAGGCAGAAGATGTGGCCGTCATCCTGCGTAAAGCCGCGCACGCGCATCATGCCGTGCAAGGCGCCCGACGGTTCGTTGCGGTGACATTGACCGAATTCGCCGTAGCGCAATGGCAGGTCGCGGTAGCTGCGCATGCCATTGTTGAAAATCTGGATATGGCCAGGGCAATTCATCGGCTTCAGCGCATAGGCGCGGTTTTCCGATTCCGTGATGAACATGTTTTCACGGTAATTGTCCCAGTGGCCCGTTTTTTCCCACAGGCCACGGTCGAGAATTTGCGGCGCCTTGACTTCCTGATAGCCGTTGACCTGGTACACATTGCGCATGTATTGCTCGACTTGCTGCCAGATCGACCAGCCTTTCGGATGCCAGAAGATCAAGCCTGGCGCTTCTTCCTGGAAATGGAAGAAATCGAGCTGCTTGCCCAATTTGCGGTGATCGCGCTTTTCCGCCTCTTCCAGGTTGTGCAAATACAGTTCCTGATCTTCCTTCTTGGCCCAGGCCGTGCCATAGATACGCTGCAGCATCTCGTTTTTCGAGTCGCCGCGCCAGTAGGCGCCGGCCAGCTTCATCAGCTTGAACACTTTCAGCTTGCCCGTCGATGGCACGTGCGGGCCGCGGCACAAATCCGTGAACTTGCCTTCGGAATACAGCGACACTTCCTGGTCGGCCGGGATCGAACCGATCAGTTCAGCCTTGTACGCTTCGCCGATGCCTTTGAAGTACTCGATGGCTTCGTCGCGCGCGACAACCTTGCGCGTGACTTGCTCATCCTTCTTGGCCAGTTCCGCCATTTTCTTTTCGATCGCGATCAGATCTTCGGGCGTGAACGGACGCTTGTAGGCGAAGTCATAGTAAAAACCGTTGTCGATCACGGGACCGATGGTCACTTGCGCGTCGGGGAACAATTCCTTTACGGCATACGCCAGCAAGTGGGCCGTCGAGTGGCGGATCACTTCCAGGCCATCGGCGTCCTTGTCCGTCACGATCGCCAGTTCCGCGTCTTGCTCGATCAGATAGGAAGTATCGACCAGCTTGCCATCGACCTTGCCGGCCAAGGCAGCCTTGGCCAGGCCGGTACCAATATTGGCCGCAACCTGGGCCACGGTGACCGGACCGTCGAATTGACGGGCGGAACCATCGGGAAGTCGGATTGTAAGCATATTGATCTCCATATCGGCGCTGGCGCCAGGTAAAACTGCAATGTGGTGTGGACTGAAAAACTGAAAGGAAAACGCGGACGCAAAAAAACGCGGACTAGCCGCGTTTTTCACTTTCTTGAGACAAAGGAAACCCGTTCGACTAGCGTCACTCCCAAAGCTTGGTAGTAGTTCGCGGTGTCATAACCGGTTTACCCTTTCTCTCTAACTGCATTCTGGTGGGCGGTGAGGAATTCGAATCCCCGACCCCTTGGATGTCGACCAAGTATTCTAACCAGCTGAACTAACCGCCCGTAAAACTTTTTTATCGATCACTGCATCAGCAATCGTCTTTAAAACCATCTACTGCCAAATTCTGGTGGGCGGTGAGGAATTCGAATCCCCGACCCCTTGGATGTCGACCAAGTATTCTAACCAGCTGAACTAACCGCCCCGAAGACCAGCATTATAGAGAGGCTTTCCCAGAATGACAAGGGCTGTTTTACAGGAAACTTTAATCATTCTCCGGGCGTCAGCCTCCTTTATATGGAGAGGGCCCGGCGCATGCGGAATGCCGCTAGAATCGGGGCATGAATTCCACCATACTAACTTGGCTGAAAACCCTGAGCCGCATTTGCGGTTTTGAAACGGCCGACTCCTTCCCGCCCCATCATCCGTACGCGCGTACGCGCTGGGACGCCGCGTATTTCGATATCGCCTCCGACGTGAAGCCCGACGAGATCGAGCGGCGCATCTGCGCGGCCATCGCCAACACGCCGAGCGTCTTCGCTTACATCACCAATCCCACGCCGCGCATGCAGCGTGCGCTGCTGAACGTGATCCACGGCCGGTTGCGGCGTCAGCCCGGCGCAGGCGCCACGGACCTGGTCTTGTTATTGATCAACGCCTACGCCAGCGACCACATCACGGAAGCCGTGCCCGGCCTGCGCAACCTGATCTTCAACACGGAACACGAGGACACGAATCTGCGCGTGCATGCGATCCTGGAATTGCTGGTGGGCACGCCGCGCGGGCTCGACGTCATCGATATGTAAATCAGGCGTGGGTGGCGGGAACGTAGCGCGCCCGCAAGCGCATGAACGGCGTTTCCACCAAAGCATATAAAAGCCAGCCTGTGGCGATGCTGGCAGCAATACTGGCCAGTATCGCTGTGAGGCTATCGGCGCCATGGCCAACGTCTTGCAAATAGGGCCGCAATAAAATGCACAGCTGCTTGTGCAGCAAGTAAATCGCATACGACCACAGGGCCAGGCTGGCCGCGCCCGGCACGCGCAGTCGATAGAGTGCGCTGGCTGGACTGAGCGCCGCGATCAGCAGCAGGGTAAAACTGGCGGCCAGGGCCGGATAACCGAACACCGTCACCCAGTAGCCATAGTGATCGTTCAGGAACACATAAAACATCAGCGCCGTGCCGACAATTCCGGCCAGCAAGCTGCGGTTGCCATGGGATGTCAGGCGCGTCCAGGCGGCCGGATGGTAATTCTTCAGCAGCGCCAGCGCCACGCCCGCCACCAGCTCGTCGAAACGACACCACGACGCGTAATAAATATACTTGTAATAGCCAAGGCCGCCGCGCGGCACTTGCACATACTCATCCCACAAATAGGCGCGCACCAGCATGCCGACGATAAAGCTGGCGGCCACGGCCAGCCAGGCCCACAGCAGGGACTTGCGGCAGGCGGCGATCAACAGCGCCACGGCCGGCAGCAGCACGTAGAACTGTTCTTCCACGCACAGCGACCACGCATGCGAAAACGCCGTACCCGGCGTCAGATTGATATTCTGCGTAAAGGTCAGGAATTTCCACAGCGGCAATAACGCGCTATCGCCGCGAAACGCGGGCCACAAGTAATACAGGGCCAGCACGGCGTAGAAACTGGGCAAGGTGCGCAGGAAGCGCCGCGCATAGAAACGCGGCAAGGAAAAGCCGTGCTCGCTGCGCAAGGCCGCAAAGATCTGGTTGCCGATCAGGTAGCCGCTGAGGGCAAAGAACAGGTCCACGCCCGTCCAGCCGATTTCGCCCCAGAAACCGAACGCCCCGCCCTCGCTGACGAACAGCAAATAATGGTTCATGAAGACGAGTACGATGGCCAGCGCACGCAGGGTATCGAGGCCGTAAAGGCGGGAAGGATGGGAAGTGCTGGGCATGGAATCGGCAAGGGAAAACAACGGTGGCGCCGATCATGCCATGCCGGGCCCGACGATGCGCACATTTTTACGAGAGGCTGTGGCGAATCCCGCTAAAATATGCCGACCCCGCTTTCCCTTCCCTGATACACAATAGGATATGTCCAGCATGAGCAGCGCACTCCACTTCAAGTCCATCAACTACACGGGCCAGGGCAGCGGCCCGCGCCTGATCGTCACCGGCGCCGTACACGGCAATGAAACCTGCGGCACCAAGGGCATCCACCGCGTGATGGCTGAACTCGACAGCGGCGCCCTCTCCATCGTGGCCGGCAGCGTCACGTTCGTGCCCATCACCAACCCGCTCGCTTACGCCAAGGGCGTGCGCAGCGGCGACCGCAACCTGAACCGCAACCTGTTCCCCAACGACAATCCACAGGATTTCGAAGACCGCATCGCCAACTGGCTATGCCCGCTGCTGGGCCAGCACGACGTGCTGCTGGACTTGCACTCGTTCAATGCCGACAGCCAGCCCTTCGTCATGGTGGGACCGCGCAACAACGATGGCCCGCTGCAACCGTTCAAGCACGAAGACAAGGAACGCGCGCTGGCACGCCGCCTGGGCGTGCGCCGCTTCGTCGATGGCTGGCTGCAAACGTATGGCGCCGGCGTACAGCGCCGCCTGGGCACCAGCGACCAGGTGGGCATGGTCTTGCGCTACGGCGTGGGCACGACGGAATACATGCGCTCGACGGGCGGTTATGCGCTGACCCTGGAATGCGGCCAGCACGCGGACCCGGCCGCGCCGGACGTTGCCTACCGCGCCATCATGAACACGCTCGCCTTCCTCGGCTTCATCGACGCGCCGCAGCCCGAACCGATCGCCGATGCCGACATGGAAGCGCTGAACATGGTCGTCGTGCACGACAAGCGCGATGCGGGCGACCGCTTCATCAAGACCTGGTCCAGCTTTGACAAGGTGCAACAGGGCGAGCAGATCGGCGTGCGCGCGGACGGCACGCCCGTGACGGCCGAGTTCGACGCCTACATCCTGTTCCCGGACGTCAACGCGCAAGCCAATGCCGAGTGGTATTACCTGGCGCGGGTTGCCAGCAGTTTCTGATTAGAGCCTATTCCAGTAGGGAGCGTCATCTGCTGGTAGTTCATCAGGAGCGCGGACAAGGCGTGAGGAGGACGCGTGGCGAGCCACGCGACGACGATCAACGCAGTCCCCGCTTCTGAGGGGCGCCAGCAGGGGATGTATTCATCTACTGGGATAGGCTCCTAGTGCCCGACGGACTTGGAAAACAAGTTAATCACGAGCACGCCGGCAATGATCAGCCCCAGGCCGATCAAGGCCGGCGTATCGAGGCTTTGCTTGAACCAAAACCAGCCGACGGCGGAAATGAGCACGATGCCCACGCCCGACCAGATCGCATACACGATGCCGGTAGGAATGACCTTCAAGGTCAGGGATAGGCACCAGAAGGCGATGCTGTAGCCAACCACGGTGATGACGCTGGGCCACAAGCGGCTGAAGCCCTCGGACGCCTTCAAGGCGCTGGTGGCGATCACTTCGGCGATGATGGCGATGGCCAGGTAGAAATAGGTCATGGCGAGACTCATGCTGGCCTCCTTATTGTGGGCTGAGCAGTTTCAAGCCCAGGATGCCGGACACGATCAGGGCGATGCAGGCGATGCGCGCGGCGCTGGCCGGCTCGCCCAGCACCATGATGCCGAAGATGGCCGTGCCAACGGTGCCGATGCCCGTCCAGATGGCGTAGGCCGTGCCCAGCGGCAAGGTGCGCAAGGCCAGGCCCAGCATCACCACGCTGCCCACCATGGAAACCGCCGTCAGCACGGAGGGCACGAGCCGCGTAAAGCCGGCACTGTACTTGAGGCCGATGGCCCAGCCGATTTCCAGCAAACCCGCCAATACCAGAATGATCCATGCCATACTTTTCTCCCGAGGCGGCAGGGTCGTCCCCGCCATACAGCCCCCACATCGAGCGGGGTCGTCCCCACAGGAGCAAAGGGAAAAGTATACCATTGGGTGAAAAATCTTGCCCCAAGCACACTTTGCGCTAGTACCATCGCTCTAGTCGAAAGTTGCCAAAAAACATGCACTTGGCAGCATAATTGCCGCATCCATTCACTTTCGGGAACAACAATGCTGCTACTGGCCCAAATCCTTACCGCCCTCATCCTGTTGCTGCACGTGTATATCGTGCTGCTGGAAACCGTGCTGTTCGATGCGCGCGGACGCAAGGTGTTTGGTCTGTCCAAGGAAAAGGCGGAGATCGTGCGTCCCGCCATGTCGAACCAGGGCTGTTACAACGGTTTTCTCGTCGCAGCGCTGGCACTGGGCTTTTTTCACCCGGACGCGGCCATCGCTTATGCATTCACCGTGTTCGGCCTGGCCTGCATCGCCGTGGCCGGTGTGTGGGGCGCGGCCACCGTCATGACGCGCATCCTCTACCTGCAAACGGTGCCTGCCGTCATCGCCTTGCTGCTGTTCCACTTCGCCTGATGCCTGCCGGGGCGGCCAGCCGGCCGCCCTTCCCCGCTCCGTGCTGCCTGCGCATACCCCATATGGGTGATGTTTCCAAAAAACATGCCCGATACAATTCCTTGTAGCAATAAAAAAGATACCACCAGATACATGGTGGCACGTCACAGTCCACAGGGGAAATCATGCAAGCACATCCAACCACCTTTGCCGTCACTTTACTCGGCTGTCTCATGCTGTCCGCCTGCGGTGGCGGCGGCAGCGACGACACCAGCTCAGGCAGCGGTTCCACCAGCGCCGGCGGCACCAGCGGCACCTCGGCAAACTGCCAGTACAGCAATCTGATCAGCGACGCGGAACGCAAGCAGGCCAGCGCCTGCGGCATCCAGGTGTCAGGCAACTATGCGCAGGCCGATTCCGGCTATGACAGCGTGATCGCCGCCTGCAAGCTGGGAGAAAAAGCCAAGGCCGATGCCTACTACAGCGGCACGTACCAGAAAATGGTCGACTACGCGCGCAACGTGAGCAAGGAACTGGGCTGCGGGCAAAACAATGGCACCACCTTGCCCAACAACACCACGGCAAGCAACTACAATTTCTGTGTCAAAAGTACCACCGTCAATGGTAAGCTCAGCTATGAAGGCGCTTGCTACGGCCCCGTCAAATCGGGCGAAGGCGGCTGCGGCAGCGGCTATAACTATGTGAGCCAGTACGCCAGCCTCAGCACGTGCACGTCCGGCGGCAAAAGCTGGCTGGAATCGCGTTAAGAAAGCCGGGCGGCCGAAGCAAAGGCCGCCCTTGTTTGTCTTGCCCACCGCTTGCCGCCATGAGGGTCGCCAATGACGCCATCGCTCGCCGTCGCCAGCCAGGCACTGATTACCCTGATCTACGAAGCGGCCACACAACATGGTGCCTGGTCGAAATTCCTGGCCGCCCTGGCGCAACAGTTGCAGTCGCACGCAGGCTTGATCTGGGCCAATGATTTCAGCAACCGCTCAGTCGATGTCCAGCTGCCGGGCAGCGGCCTGGCCGCCACGTATGGCTTCGAATCGGATGCCATGGCCAGCTTTGCCAGCTATTACGGTGCGCGCAACGTCTGGCTGGAAGACGCCTCCCTGCACCGTGAAGGCGCCGTCGTCACCGGCTCCATGCTGTTTCCCGACCATTGCCTGAAGAAAACCGAATACTGGACGGACTGGCTGCGCCCGCAAGACATCTTTTATACGGCGGCGGCCATCGTCGAATTGCGCGCAGAACGCTCCACCAACGTCACCGTGGTGCGCCGCGAACGGGCGGGCGCCTACGATGCGGGCGAGCTGGCGCTGATGCGCAAGCTGATGCCGCATCTGCAAACGGCGTTTGCCCTGCAGCGCAAGCTGCGCCGGCTGGAAGTGCTGTCCCAGAGTTCCACCCAGGTACTGGAATTGCTGCCGTTTGGCGTGCTGCTGCTCGACGCCACGTCGCAATTGCTGTACGCCAATGAGCGGGCGCTGGCCATGACGGCTTCGACGCGGCTGCTGCAGCTGCGCGAAGGCGCGCCCCTGTATTGCCCGCGCGAAGCGGACAACGGCGCGCTGCGGCGCCTGCTGCACGAGGCCGCGCAAACGGGCACGACGGCGGCAGGCGGCCCCGGCGGCGTGCTCAATCTGAACGGACTGACGGGCGAGCAGCTGCGCCTGCGCGTCACGCCCCTGCCCTCCTGGCACAGCCCATTCGGTTCGGCCAGCGCCATCGCCGTTTTCCTCAGCGACAGCAGCGACCTGATCACCTCGCTGGCCGCCACCTTGCGCAATTTCTATGGCATGACGGTGGCCGAGGCGCGCCTGACGGAAGCGCTCGTCAACGGCTATTCCTTGCAGGAATACGCCGAACGCCAGCGCATTTCCATCCACACGGCGCGCACGCAGATCAAGAGCGCCACCGCCAAGGCCGGCGCCCAGCGCCAGGTGGACCTGGTGCGCATCGTGCTGACGGGTCCGGCCGTGCTGCAACGCAATCCCCTTCCCGCCTGAATCCGTCAAAAGTGCGTGCCGCCAGCACGCTTTTCATTTATATCGTAAGATAGTCATATCGTAAAACAGCGATATTAGGATTGAACAAACACGATATATACATCGCTGAAAAGCGAATTGTATGTTCAGGAGAAACAATATGGATATCGACGCCATCCACAAGGCGCTGGCCAATCCCGTGCGGCGGCAGATCCTGCAATGGCTGAAGGAGCCGGAACAGTATTTCCAGGAGCAGGATCACCCGCTGCACCTGGGCGTGTGCGCCGGCCTGATCGACCGGCGCCTGAACCTGTCGCAATCGACAGTGTCGGCGCACCTGGCCAGCTTGCAGAAGGCGGGCCTGATTTCGGCCACCAAGGTGGGCCAATGGAGTTTCTTCAGCCGCAATGAAGCCACCATTCAGGCCTTTCTCGATCACATGCAGCAAGGTTTGTAACAGCAACCCCATCCACATCGCCGCACGCGGCACTCTCGACAGGAAAGACAACCATCATGGCAACTTTATTCGATCCCATCACCATTGGCAGCCTGCAACTGAAAAACCGCATCATCATGGCGCCGCTGACGCGTTCGCGCGCCGGCAATCCGGGCCGCGTGCCCAACGCCCTGATGGCCGAGTACTACACGCAGCGCGCTTCGGCCGGCATGATCATCTCGGAAGCGACGGCCGTCACGCCGCAGGGCGTGGGCTATGCCGACACCCCGGGCATCTGGTCCGAGGAACAGGTGGAAGGCTGGAAACACATCACCAAGGCCGTGCATGACGCGGGCGGCCTGATCGTGCTGCAACTGTGGCACGTGGGCCGCATTTCCGCACCACTCTTCCTCGACGGCGACCTGCCCGTGGCGCCCAGCGCCGTCAAGCCTGCAGGCCATGTAAGCCTGGTGCGCCCGCAACAGGAATTCGTCACGCCGCGCGCGCTCGATGCGGAAGAGATTCCCGGTATCGTCGCGGCCTACCGCCTTGGCGCGGAAAATGCGAAAAAAGCGGGCTTCGACGGCGTGGAAATCCACGGCGCTAACGGTTATCTGCTCGACCAGTTCCTGCAAGACAGCACCAACCTGCGCACCGACAACTATGGCGGCTCAATTGAAAACCGCGCCCGGTTGATGCTGGAAGTGACGGACGCATGTATCGAAGTATGGGGCGCGGACAAGGTCGGCATGCATCTGGCGCCGCGCCGCGATGCGCACGACATGGGCGATTCCGACCCGCGCGCCACCTTTGGCTATGTGGCACGCGAACTGGGCAAGCGCGGCATCGCCTTCATCTGCGCGCGCGAAGCGCTCGGCGACGACCGCCTGGGTCCGTACCTGAAACAGGAATTCGGCGGCGTGTACATCGCCAACGAAAAAATGGACAAGGCGGCGGCCGAAGCCCTGCTGGCCAAGGGTGAAGCCGATGCCGTCGCCTTTGGCCTGTGGTTCATCGCCAACCCCGACCTGCCCATCCGCCTGCACAGCGACGCGCCGTTGAACCCGCTGAACCCGGCCACCCTGTACGCGCCGGACGCAGCCGGCTACACGGACTACCCGGCGCTGGCGGCCCACGGCTGAACGGCGCCCTGAGCGGCACCCTGAGCAGCAACTAGCGGCTCCCCCCAGCGGCGGGCGCAACGATACCAACGCAACTAACTGCGTGACGATCGCGGCGCCCGCCGTTTTTTCTGCCCTTCAGCGCCATCGGCGCCGAGCTGGCCTTGCCGGACGGCGCGCCTGCACGCTGCTGAAGACACGGCGTATCACCTCGGCCGGCACCGCGTGCTCACGCAGGTAGGCCGTCGCCACCGTTCGCCCCAGCGCATGATGAAACGCCACGCCACGCTCTACGAGCTCGGCCATCACTTTGTCCGTTCGGACTTGCTGCCCATGTCCATCATCGATATTGTTTTTCATGCCATGGCTCCCTATCGGGTGGATCAACCTTGCATCAAGTTTTGACCACATTGTGCGCATTTAGTGCCCGACACCGTGGCAAAGCATCGTTAAAATAGGGGCAGCAACGGCCGCGGCACCGCATGAATAGCGGCTTCGGCTGCTTGTCGCCACCGCCAGCCCCGTATAGAATGCCTGCGCAGAATTTTTGCTTCAAGGAAAATGGCCACCAGCGCCATCCCATTAAGAACAGTGTCACTGAAGGGTATCAATGGACGATTTATTTGTACAAGCGGGCGACTTGCCGACCTGGCACCAGCGCTGCGCGCTGCGCGTACTTCACCTGTTTGGCTGGCGCATGCGCTTTCGCCCCTTGCCAGGGCCGCGCGGCATTGCCGTCGTCTACCCGCACACGTCCAACTGGGATTTCATCGTCGGCCTGTTCGGCAAATGGGCGCTGTCGCTGCCGTTCCGCTGGCTGGCCAAGGATTCGCTGTTCCGCGGTCCGATGGGCAAGGTGCTGCGCTACCTGGGCGGCGAACCCGTCGACCGCAGCACCACCAGCGGCACGATACAGCGCCAGGCCGAACGCATGCTGGCGGCCGACTGGTACTGGCTGGCCATCACGCCGGAAGCGACGCGCAGCTACCGCCCGAACTGGAAAAGCGGCTTTTATCACCTGGCCGTGGCGGCCAAGGTGCCCTTGCTGCTGGTCTACATCGACTACCCGAACAAGGTGCTGGGCGTCGTCGACCATTTATATCTGACGGGCGACAAGGACGCCGACATGGCGGCGATTGCCGCCGTGTATGCGGGCCACCAAGGCTTGCACCCTGAAAAGGCGGCGCCCATCGTGCTGTCGGAACGCCGCCCCGGCGCCTAAGCAACTCCCATCAGCACCACGCCGGCAGCCGTCAAGGCCACGCCGGCCACCCGCAGCATGCGCTCGGCCAGCACCTGGCCGGTGAAACGTCCGGCCCACAGCAGGATGGCCGAGGCCAGCATGAAGCCGCAGGCGGCCGAGGCGGCCGGCAATTCCTGTCCATGCGCATTGCCATGCGCCAGCGCAAACAGGCCCACCAGTCCCATGCCCAGCCAGTTCGGCAAGGCCAGCGCCAGCGCGATGGCCAGCCCTACCAGCGCCACCGTGGCGGCGATGCCCGTTTCCAGCCCGGGAATGCTCAAGCCCGCCATGCCGGCCAGCGCGCCAAGCAGCATCATGCCGAGGAACGTGGCGGGCTGCGCCAGGCCGCGGCGCTGCTGGCCGCCCCAGATGCCCACGCCCAGCATGGCCAGCAGATGGTCGATGCCCGTGAACGGATGGGCGAACCCGGCCAGGAATCCCACGCTCTCGCCATGGCCGGGATGCGCCATGGCGGGCACGGCCAGCAGGCACAGGGCAGCCACGGCGGCCGTTTTCTTCATCAGTCTTGCAGTCATTGCAGCTCCTTGCCTGGTTGATCGAGCAAACCTTGCTCGCGGATAAAATCGATGACCACCTGCACGCCGTCGCCGCTGCGCAGGTTGGTAAATACGAAGGGGCGCGCGCCGCGCATGCGCTGGGCGTCCTGCGCCATGATGTCGAGATTGGCGCCCACGTACGGTGCCAGGTCCGTCTTGTTGATGATCAACAAATCAGAACGCGTGATGCCGGGCCCGCCCTTGCGCGGGATTTTTTCACCGCCCGCCACGTCGATCACGTAAATCGTCAGGTCCGACAATTCCGGGCTGAAGGTGGCGGCCAAGTTATCCCCGCCAGATTCGACCAGGATCAAATCGAGGTTGGGAAAATCCGCCTGCATGCGCGCGATCGCTTCCAGGTTGATGGAAGCGTCTTCGCGGATGGCCGTGTGCGGGCAGCCGCCCGTCTCCACGCCCATCAGGCGCTCGGCCGGCAAGGCATCCGCGCGCAGCAGGATTTCCATGTCTTCCTTGGTGTAGATGTCGTTCGTGATGACGGCCATGTCGTAACGCTCGCGCATGCCCTTGCACAGCATTTCGCACAGGGCCGTCTTGCCCGAGCCGACGGGCCCGCCGATGCCCACGCGCAGCGGATTGGAAGTGATCGAAGTCATAGTATGGTCTCTCGTTGTAATGTTCAGGAACGGTACAGGCGGCTGTACTGCACTTCGTGGCGCATCGACAGCAGCGACAGGCCGGGCGCCCAGTTGCCCATCTCGTCGTCTGGCAAGGTTTGCGCCGTGAGCGCCGCCGCTTCCAGGTCGGGGCGCAGCGACAGCAGCAGGCGCTGCCCGGCCACCTGCCCCAGCGGCACGGATTTCACGCAGACGAGCACCTGGTTTTCCGCCCAGGCGAACAGCATGGCCAGCAGCGCCTCTTCGCGGGGAATCGCCAGTGCCGCCACGGCGCAGGCATACGCGGTAGGCAGGGCCACTTCCGTCTGGCCCTGCAGTATGTCGATCAGGACGCCGTCGGCCACGCCCAGTTCGGCCAGCAGCTTGGTCAAGGAATAGCCCATCTGGATGGTTTCGGCGCGAAATTCCGCCGTGTCGCGCGACGCGATGAAACGCTCGCTCCAGCGCTGCACGGCGCGCAAATCCTGCGCTTCAAACGCCTGCATCAAGCGCCAGCACAGGGGCGCTTCCCAGCGCGCCACCACCTGCGCCAGATGCTCGGCGATCCACGCGCGCGCCGTGGCCGCGTCGTGCACCAGGCTAGACTCCAGCGCCGCTTCCAGCCCCTGCGAATAGCTGTAGGCGCCAATCGGCAAGGCCGGACTGGCGAACTGCAGCAAATGCAGCAGGGCCGAGGCCTGCATCACGCGGCGCCTGGCACATCGCCGGGACGGTGGATTTTCTGCCGCAGCGGCACGGGCGCCAGCAAGTGCTGGCCGTGGCCGTCGTGGTGGCCATGGCCGCCGCCGTATGCGCCCGCCTCGGGCTCGAACGGTACGCTTTCTTCCGTCACCATCGCCTGCAAGCCTTCGAGCATCTCCTTCAGCACGACGTCCTTGCGGATGCGCAAAAAGCCGTCGCCCACCTGCGCCTGCGTATGGCGGTTGCCCAAATGGAAAGCGCAGCGCAGCAGGGTGTGCGCGTCGGCGCACCGCACCAGGTAGGTCGGTTCGCGCGCGGCGACGATCTGCACCACCTGCCCTTCCGGCCCCGTCATGCGCTCGCCGTCGCGCAGCACCGTGCCGCGCACGGTGAACACGGCCACGTCGTCGCCATTCGACAGCACGGCGCGCAGCCGGCATTTTTCGCGCTGGTCGTAGGGCAGCACAAGTTGGGCAAACGGCGTACGTTCATCGCCAGGTCCCAGTTTGGTATGCAAAGTCAGCATGCTTGTCTCCTGCTTAAAATAGAAAATAGCGCTGCGCCATCGGCAGCACGGCAGCCGCTTCGCACACGAGCAGTTGGCCGTCGGCGCGCACGGCGTAGGTTTCCGGGTCCACTTCCATGTGCGGCGTGGCGCTGTTGTGGATCATGTCGTGCTTGCGCAAGCCGCGCATGTTCTTCACGGCGATGACGGATTTGTTCAGTTTCAGCTGGTGCCCGATATCGAGGTCGTAGGCCGCCTGCGAGACAAACGTAAACGACTTTTTCAGGCCGCCGCCGAAGGCGCCGAACATCATGCGGTAGTGCACGGGCTGCGGCGTGGGAATCGACGCGTTCGGGTCGCCCATCTGCGCGGCCGCGATCATGCCGCCCTTCAGTATCATCGACGGCTTGACGCCGAAAAACGCCGGCTTCCACAGCACGATGTCGGCGATCTTACCCGCCTCGATCGAGCCCACCACATGCGCAATCCCGTGCGTGATGGCCGGATTGATCGTGTACTTGGCGATGTAGCGCTTGGCGCGGAAATTGTCGCTGCGCGCCGTATCGGGCGCCAGCGCACCCCGCTGCACCTTCATCTTGTGCGCCGTCTGCCAGGTGCGCATGATCACCTCGCCCACTCTCCCCATCGCTTGCGAGTCGGACGACATCATCGAGATGGCGCCGATGTCGTGCAGGATATCTTCCGCGGCGATGGTTTCGCGGCGGATGCGCGACTCGGCAAACGCCACGTCTTCGGCAATGGCCGGGTCCAGGTGGTGGCACACCATCAGCATGTCCAGGTGCTCGTCGAGCGTGTTGACGGTGAATGGTCGCGTCGGGTTGGTCGACGAGGGCAGCACGTTGGCTTGCCCCACGGCGGCGATGATGTCGGGCGCATGGCCGCCGCCCGCCCCTTCCGTGTGAAACGTGTGGATGGTGCGGTCCTTGAAGGCGGCCAGCGTGTGCTCGAGAAAACCGCCCTCGTTGAGGGTATCGCTGTGCAGCGCCACCTGGATATCCATGCGGTCGGCCACCGACAGGCAGTTGTCGATGGCGGCCGGCGTGCTGCCCCAGTCTTCGTGCAGTTTCAGGCCGATGGCGCCCGCGCGCACCTGTTCTTCCAGCGGCAGCGGCAAGCTGACGTTACCTTTGCCCATGAAGCCCAAATTCATCGGGAAGGCGTCGGCGGCCGCCAGCATCGCGTGCAAATGCCACGGTCCCGGCGTGCAGGTGGTGGCGGCCGTACCCACGGCCGGTCCCGTGCCGCCGCCCAGCATGGTGGTTACGCCGCTCATCAGCGCTTCCTCGATCTGCTGCGGGCAGATGAAGTGGATGTGCGTGTCGACGCCGCCGGCCGTGATGATCATGCCTTCGCCGGCGATGATCTCGGTGGCGCCGCCGATGGGAAGCGTCACGCCAGGCTGGATGTCCGGATTGCCCGCCTTGCCGATGCCGAAGATCAGGCCGTTCTTCAAGCCGATGTCAGCTTTGACGATGCCCCAGTGGTCGAGGATGACGGCGTTCGTGATGACGGTATCCATCACCTCGGCGGCGCAGCGCTGCGACTGGCCCATGCCGTCGCGGATCACCTTGCCGCCGCCGAATTTTACCTCTTCGCCGTAGATCGCATAGTCATGCTCGATCTCGATGAACAGTTCCGTGTCGGCCAGGCGGATGCGGTCGCCCTTGGTGGGGCCGAACATTTCGGCATACGCGCTGCGGGGAATGCTGGCCATCTCAATCCTTTCCCGGTGGTGTGTCTTGCAGTTCGCCCATCACTTCGCCATTGAAGCCGTAGACCTTGCGCTCGCCCGCCAGCGCCACCAGTTCCACGGTGCGCTGCTGGCCCGGCTCGAAGCGCACGGCCGTGCCAGCCGTGATGTTCAGGCGCATGCCGTAGGCGCGCCAGCGCTCGAAGGCCAGCGCCGGGTTGACTTCAAAAAAGTGGAAGTGCGAGCCGACCTGTATCGGCCGGTCGCCCCGGTTGGCCACCACCACGGTGGCTGTGGCGCGCCCGGCATTCAAGCTGATTTCGCCTTCTTCCAATTGGTATTCGCCTGGGGTCATGAGGGGCTCCTTCTCAAAAAAAACTACGGTATCGGGTGGTGCACGGTCACCAGCTTGCTGCCATCGGGGAAGGTCGCTTCCACCTGGATGTCGGGGATCATCTCGGCGATGCCGTCCATGACGTCGGCGCGCGAGAGGATCTTGGTACCATCCGACATCAGCTGCGCCACCGACTTGCCATCGCGCGCGCCTTCCATGATGGCGGCGCTGATCAGGGCCACCGCTTCCGGATAATTCAATTTCAAGCCGCGCGCCAGGCGCCGTTCGGCCAGCAGCGCGGCCGTAAAAATGAGCAGCTTGTCTTTTTCGCGGGGAGTCAGGTCCATGTTCTTCCTTCTTCAAGTATTCCAGATGCGGGGCACGACGGCGTCGCGTCCCAGCATGGCGGGGCGCAGCAGCTGCCAGGCGGCCAGCATGACGCGGCGCGCCGCTTCGCTGTCACCGCACAGCAGGCGCACCACCACCAGCGATTTCATGTGCGAGGCGCCAAACGCGGCGCCGGCCGGCACGGCGATCCCGCGCACGGCCGCCAGCACGGCGGCAGGAACGGGGGCGCCGACGGCGATCAGGGTGGCGCACACGGTGTGCCCCGCCAATCCCAGTGGGCTGGCCATCAGCGCGCCGCCGGCGGCCAGCACGCCCTGCTCCCACCACAGCAGCTTGCCGCCACGGCGGATCTGCACCTGCTGGCTGATGCCGCCCGTGCTGAAAACTTCGCCCGAGGCGCTGCGGCCCAGGCAGACGATGTCGCAGCCGATGTAGCTGGCGTCCGGCGCCAGTTCCACTTCGTGGCGCAGGCGCACGCACGCCTGGTCGAAGAAAATGCTTTCCTGTGGCAGCCACTCGATGGCCGCGCCGCTACCGGCGCGCAGCACGATGTGCTGGCCCGAGACGTGGCCGTTGGCGCGGTACCACTTGGCGGCGCCCGGCGACGTGAGCAAGGCGTGCGCGCCCTCGCCCACCGTGGCGTCGACGGCCAGCTGGTCGCCGCCCACGACGCCGCCGGGAGGATGGATGATGATGGCGTGGCAGACGGCGTCGCCTTCAGGATACAGGGGCTTTTGCACGCGCAGGGGGCCGCTGTGCGTGCGCTCGACGAGGCGGCTGACGCCATCGTGCAAGGCAAAGCCCAGGCGCAGGTGCGCCTGCCAGGCGCCGTGCGCGCTGGCTGGTAAAGGCGTGACTGGTCGGGTGCTGTCTGGCATGCGGGGCAATCGCGTAAATAAGCGATTACCTAAGCAGGATATGTGCCAGCGTCAGGGGAAGGAAAAGTGAGAATCGTGCACCGCGCTGCGGCGGGCGCACCGGCATGGTGCATCTGCCGCACCGCGGCGCTTAGGCCACGGCCACTGTCACTGTCACGGCCAGGGTGCGCCGTTCGCGCAGCAAGGCCGTGAAGGCTTCCGCGGCCAGGGGGCGGCTGAAAAAATAGCCCTGCATTTCATCGCAGCCGTGTTCCGTCAGGAAGTCGACCTGTTCGCGCGTTTCCACGCCTTCGGCGATGACGCGCATGTCGAGGTTGTGCGCCAGCGAGATGACGGAACGGGCGATGGCCGCGTCGCTGCTGCTGGTGGTCACGTCATCGACGAAGGATTTGTCGATCTTCAGCACGTCGATGGGAAAACGTTTCAGGTAGCCGAGGCTGGAATAGCCGGTGCCAAAATCGTCGAGCGAAATGCCCACGCCGATATCCTTCAGGCGCGTGAGGGCTGCCACGGCCTTGTCAGGGTCGCCCATCACCGTGCTTTCCGTGATCTCGATGCCGAGGCAGGCGGGCGCGATGCCGTATTTGCGCAAGGCCGCCTCGACGAACGGCACCGTGCGGTCCTGTGCGAACTGTTTGCCGGACAGATTGACGGCCACCTTGATGCTGCCCAGGCCAGCGTCGTGCCAGGCGCGGATTTGCGCACACACGCTTTCGAGCACCCATTCGCCGATGGCCGTGATCGAGCCGTATTCCTCGGCCAGCGCGATGAACAGGCCGGGTGGCACCTTGCCCAGCACCGGGTTATCCCAGCGCAGCAGGGCTTCCGCGCCCAGCAAGGCACCCGTGCGCAAGCACATCTGCGGCTGGTAGTGCACTTCGAATTCATCGCGGCAGATGGCGCCGCGCAGCTGCTGCTGCATCGCCAGGCGGGCGCGGATATCGCTGCCCATGCGCTCCGTGAAGAAGGCGTAATGGTCGCGCCCCATTTCCTTGGCGCGCACGAGGGCCGTGTCGGCGTGGCGCAGCACGTCGTCGAGGCTGTCGCCGTCGGCCGGGCACATGGCGATGCCGATGCTGGTCGTCAGCGCCAGGCGTTCGCCATCGACGCTGAGTTCCTCGCGCAGGCCGGCCAGGATGGTTTGCGCCAGCCCCAGGGTACGCCCCAGCAGGGCATCGTCCTGCAGCAGGATCTGGAATTCGTCGCCGCCCTGGCGCACCACCGTGTCGCCTTCGCGCACGCAGCCGGACAGGAAACGCGCCACCACTTGCAGCGCCTTGTCGCCGACGGCCTGGCCGTGCGAATCGTTGATATTCTTGAAACGGTCCAGGTCGAGGCACATCAGCACCACCTGCTGGCTGTCGCGCACGGCGTTCGCGCGCGCCTGCTCGAAGCGCTCGCGCAGCAGCACGCGGTTCGGCAAACCGGTCAGCGCATCGTGGTAGGAAAGGAAATCGATCAGATGCTGCTCGGCCTTGCGTTCGCTGATGTCGAGGAAGACGCCGATATAGTTGACGACGGCACCATCGGGCCCGTGCACGGTGGAGACGCTGAGCAGGCAGGGATAGGTGTCGCCGCTCTTGCGCCGCGTCTGCACCTCGCCCGACCAGCAGCCGCTGCTGCGCAAGCCCTGGCGCAGGGCCAGCAGCACCGCTTCGCCCGTGTATTCGGCGTGCAGGCGCATGATGTCCGTGCCCACCACTTCCTGCGCCGCGTAGCCGGTGATGCGCGTAAAGGCGGGATTGGCCGTGACGATGACGCCGGCCGCATCGGTGATCAGGATGGCGTCCTGGGTCGCTTCGAAGACCTGGCCCGACAGGCGCAGCAATTCTTCATTCGCGCGGCGGATCTGCACTTCGCGCGCCAGGGTGCTGGCCACTTGCTCCAGTTCGGCCGTGCGTTCGGCCACCCGCCGTTCCAGGTTGGCGCGCTCCTGCGCCAGTTGCAGCTGCGCCCGCGCCAGGCGCACGTGGGCGTCCGTGCGGGCCAGGATTTCCTCGGCCTGGAAGGGCTTGGCGATGAAGTCGACGGCGCCCAGCGCAAAGCCGCGCACCTTGTCGTCCGTGTCGTACTGGGCCGACAGGAAGATCACCGGCACCTGGCGCAGGGACGGTATCTCCTTCAGGCGGCGGCACACTTCAAAGCCGTCGAGGCCGGGCATGCGCACGTCGAGCAGGATCAGCTCCGGCGGGCGCGCCTGGGCCGTCCACAGGGCCAGTTCACCGTTCGGCGCCTGGCGCACGGCATAGCCGGCGCCGCCCAGCAAATCGCTCAACAGCTTCAGCGAAGCCGGCGTATCTTCAACGATCAGTACTTCGCCCTTCGAGTTCACTTCCGAAAAATCGCGATGCATGTAGCAGTTCTCTCAGCTTTGGATGAGGCGCGGCGGTCGGTTGCCACGCTGGACAAGACATTTCTTTGCGATGAACTACGTACTATCATCATAATCTTTATTGCAATTTAGCACCATCCATCGGCGCTACTTAGTCGTTCTTTTCAGCGAATCCGATGTTGTCAGCCCACACTTTCAAGCGTGCGCCAGCACGCCTTCATTCTCCAGCAAGTCGCACAGCTGGCGGTACTGATGCTGGTCAAGCATGGCTTGCAGCGGCGCCAGCAACGGCGCCGCCACTGCGGGCAGGGCCGCCAGCAGCTGCGCCACCCTGGCCAGGTTCAATTCGCGCAGCGCCACCAGCAAGGCGGCGCGCTCTTCCCCGGTCAACAGCAGCAAATCTTGCGCCCGCAGTGCCGGCCGCGCCTCGGGCGCCGGCGACACGGGCTGCGGCACGGGCACCTGCAGCGGCGCCTCGGCCGCCTGCGCGGGAATGCTGAAGCTGAAGACGGCGCCCTGCCCCGGCGTCGATTCCACCGTCAGTTCGCCTTTCATCAGCTGCACGAATTCGCGCGAGATGGCCAGGCCCAGGCCCGTGCCATCTTTCGGTCCCGCGCTGTCGGCCTGCACGAAGGGCTCGAAAATGCGCTGCTGGTCTTCCGGGGCGATGCCGATGCCCGTGTCGCTGACGGCGAACGACAGCATCCATTGATCGCCACCGCGCCGCTCGGCGCGCACGCGCAGGGTGACTTCGCCGCCGCCGGCAAACTTGACGGCGTTCGACATCAGGTTCAGCAGCACCTGGCGCAAGCGCGTCGCATCGAGCAGCACGGCCGCCGGCAGGCCCGCGCAATCGAGGCGCAGGGCCAGCCCCTGCTGCTCGGCGCGCATGCCCAGCATGTCCATCACTTCCTGCAGCAGAGGCGCCAGCGCCACCACGGCCGTCTGCGCGTGAAGGCGCCCCGCCTCGCCCTTCGACAGTTCGAGAATTTCATTGATCAGGGTGAGCAAATGATTGCCGGAGCGGTGGATGATGGCCAGGTTGCGCTTTTCATCGTCGTGCATATTGGGCGAGGCGGCCATCAGGCGCGAAAAGCCGATCACGGAATTCAAGGGCGTGCGCAGTTCATGGCTCATGTTCGCCAGGAAGGTGCTCTTGGCGCGGTTCGCCGCCTGCGCCTGGCTGACGGCCACCGACAGGGCGCTCGTGCGCTCGGCCACCAGTTCTTCCAGGTGATGGCGGTGGCGCAGCAGTTCCAGTTCGGCCTCGCGGTGCGCCGTGATGTCGTAGTTCGACCCCACCAGGCGCATGGGCTGGCCCTGCCCGTCGCGGAAGATCACGGCGTCGACCTTGATGTAGCGGATGGCGCCATCGGGCCACAGGATGCGGTATTCGTGCGTGAACGCCTGGCCGGCGCCCAGCGCAGCGCGCAGGGCCTCCTTGGCGGCCGGCACGTCGTCGGGCATCAGCGCCGCGCGCCAGATCGCCGCCGGCGCCGTGCCGCTGTCCGCATCGGCCCTGAACTGCGCGTACATCTGCTCGTCCCACTGCAAGGCGCCGTTGATCACGTTCCAGTCCCAGATGCCGATGCTGGCCGCGCCCGTGGCCATCTGCACGCGTTCCTCGCTGCGCTGCAAGGCGCGGTAGCGGCTGTCGAGCAGCGCCACCATGTCGCGGATGGAACGGTACAGCGTGCGCAGCTCGCCCAGGAACCACGCTTTCGGCGGCGTGCCGAACGCTTCGCCCTGCCCCGCCTGGATGCCGGCCGCATACTGGCCGATCGCCTTCAGGGGCTTGAGCATCAGGCACCACATGAGCAGCCAGATGCTGGCCACGAGGATCACGTCGAGCGCCACGATCATGGCGCCGATGCCCAGCGCGCGCTGCCGCAGCTGCGCATGCAGCAGGGCAGGCGTCGCATACACGGCAACGCTGCCGATGACTTGTCCGCCCATCGTCACGGGACGCCGCTGCACCAGCCAGTCCGGCTCCGCGGACAGCGAGGAAAAGCTGCCGATGGCGCCGTCCGCGGTGCGGCGCAGGACCAGCGCTTCCTTGCCGATGCCCGGTGTCAGCGAGCTGGCCACCAGGTCGCGCTTGCCCAGCATGCTGCGCATGATGGCCTGCATCTGCTTTTCATCGAGATTCCACAAGGGCAGTTCGATGGCCACGGCCAGCTGGTCCGCGCTGACGGACAGGCTGCGCTGCAGCTGCTGCCAGCGCTGCTCGCGTTCGGACTGGTAAAACAGCACGGCAAACACCAGCAGCAGCGCGGTGACGACAAAGGTCAGCGCCACGCTGACGACCAGCACGATGGACACGCCGCCCAGGCGCGCGCCCTTGGATGGGTGAAGCGTCATGCGTCTTCGCCCTGCGGCTCGCTGGCCAGCTGCGCCAGCAAGGCGCACAGCGGCTGGTATTGATGCTGTTCCAGCATGGCGGCGATGTGCGCGGCCAGCTGCGGCAGGCTGGTCGCCACGCCGGCCAGCACGATGGCGCTGCGCCGCAAATCGAGGGCTTGCACGGATGCGAGCAGCGCCTGGCGCTCGTCCGCGCCCAACTGGCCCAGCGACTGCTGCAAGTCAAATGGCGCGACCGGCACGCGCGGCGGCACGGCGCCGGTGCGCTGGAAGCGCACGCCCAGCTGCTGCTCCAGCATGGCGAACAGGTGTTCCTGCTCGATCGGCTTGCGCAGGAAGCCGTCGGCGCCGGCCGCCAGCGCTTCCTGCTTTTCTTCCTCGAAGGCGGAAGCGGTCATGATCACCAGGCGCGGCTGCACCAGCGCCGGCTGCGCGCGCAGCCAGCGCGTCAGCGCCAGGCCGTCCATGTCCGGCATGCGCCAGTCGCTGAGCACGATGTCGTAGCGCTGCGCCGCCAGCATGGCTTGCGCCTGCACGCCGCCCGCCGCCTCCTGCAGCTGGAAGCCCAGCGGCTCCAGCAAGCCGGTCAGCAGCTTGCGGCAGTTGTCGTCATCGTCGACCAGCAGCACCGTGCGCCCGCGCTGGGCCGCCGGCAGGCGCGCCACGCGGCCCGGCGCCAGCGGCGCGACGGCCGGGCACTGTACGCCGGGCGCGCGCAAGTCGAAATGGAACATGGAGCCAGCCCCCAGGGTCGATTCGACGCGCAGCTCGCCGCCCATCAGGCGCACGAATTCGCGCGAAATGGTCAGCCCCAGTCCCGTGCCGGCCTGCGCCACGGCGCTGTCGGCCTGCACGAACGGTTCAAAGATGCGCTCCAGGTCCTCTTCCGCGATGCCGCTGCCCGTATCGCGCACGGCAAAGGCCAGCGCCACTTGCCCATCGTCCTGCGCCTGGCAGGCCAGCGACAGGGTCACGCTGCCCTGCTTGATGAACTTGAGCGCGTTCGACAGCAAATTGAGCAGCACCTGGCGCAGCTTGGCGCCATCGAGGCGCACCAGCGGCGGCACGCCAGCACGTTCGAGCCGCAGCGCGATGCCCTGGTCGCTCGAACGCATGCGCACCATCTCGAGCACTTCGTCGAGCAAGCCATTCAAATCCACGGGCCCCGCCTGCAGCTGCATGCGGCCCGCCTCGATTTTCGACAATTCCAGGATGTCGTTGATCAAGGTGAGCAAATGGTGGCCGGCGCGGTTGATAATGGCCAGGTTATGCTTTTCTTCCTCGAACATGCTGCTCGAATCGGCCATCATCTGCGAAAAGCCGATCACGGAATTCAAGGGCGTGCGCAACTCGTGGCTCATGTTGGCGAGGAAGACGCTTTTCGCGCGGTTCGCCGATTCGGCCTCGGTGACGGCCACCGACAGGGCGGCCGTACGCTGCTGCACCAGTTCCTCCAGGTGGTCGCGGTAGCCGAGCAGTTCCTGCTCGCTTTGCTTGCGCTCGGAAATGTCGACGATACCGCTGCGCACCAGGCGCCGCCCTTCCATCGGCAAGCGCACCAGCCGCACTTCGCAAGGGAAGATGCTGCCGTCGGCGCGCCGCACATTGCGCTCGACCAGGATGGGTTCACCGAGCATGGCGCGGCGCAGATGCTCTTCCATCATCAGTCCCAGCGGCAGACCATCGGGCTGCTCGCCCGTGTACAGGTCGAACGGCCCGCGCGCCAGCAGCGCTTCGCGCGACATGCCCAGCATGCGCTGCGCACTGCTGTTGGCGTCGATAAAACGGTCCAGGTCCAGGTCATACACGACGATGGCTTCGGGCGCATGCTCGACGAGGATGCGGAAGCGCTGCTCGCTTTCGCGCGCATCGCCCTCGGCGCGGCGCAAACGGCGGCGCTGCAGCAGCAAGGCGCTCAGCATGCACGCCATGGCGAGAAACACGGCGCCAGCCGACAGCACGGCCGCGCGGTGCTCGTGCCACAGCTGCGGCGGACGGTTGAAGAACAGGGTGTTCGGCGGCAGCCGGCTGATGTCGGCATCCCAGCGCTGCAGCTGCTCCCAGTCATACATGGGCACGGGACGGACCGGCGGCAGCAAGGCGCCCGGTGCGGCTGGCGCCTTGCCGGCCAACACGGCCAGCGACATCCGCGCCACCTGCTGCGCGGCCCCTTCGATGTGCAGGATGGAGCCGCCCAGGATGCCCTTGCCCACGTTTGTGTTGTACATGCCGAAGGCGGGCACGTTCGCCAGCCGCGCCAGTTCCCCGGCAAACTGCACGGGGGTGGCGATGGCGCCGTCCACGTCGCGGTTGACATTGCCCGTCACCAGCAGCGTATCGGCGGGCAGGCGCGCCACCTTCGCGCGCATCTGCGCCAGGGTCAGGCCGTCGAGATACTCCATGAAAACGATACCCTGCCACGCCTGCGCCGCCTGCTGCATGCTGCGCTTCAAGGCCTGGTCGGCTTCGCTGGCGCCGACGGCCATGACGATGGTTTTGGTCTCCGGGAACAGCGCCATCGCTTGCGCCAGGGTGCCGGGAAAATCGACGTTCGCCTTTTGCTGCCAGATGGCCAGCGGGCTGCCTACCGGCAAGGCCTTGCCCGAGGTGTTAATCGCCAGCACGGGCACGCCGCGCGCCAGCGGCGCCAGGTCCGACAGCAAAAAATCGAGCGCCGGCTGCTGCATGGCAACGATCAGGTCAGCCTTGCGCCCCATCATCTGGGTGTATCTTAAAAGCAACAAATCACGCATCTCGTTGCGCAGCGCCGGGTCGCCCTGGGTATTGAGGTTCAGGTGCTCGACCATGATGTCTTCGCTGGCCAGGCCCGCTGCGGCCATGGCGGCCACGTAAGTGCGCGTGTACGATTCCACGCCAGCGCGGCCGTAATCGTAGGCGTTGAGGACCAGCACGCGCTGCCCCTGGTGCGGCGGCGCGGCCGGCACGGCCGCAGGGGCCGCGGCAACACACAACGCCAACAGCAATGCGCGGCCGCAGCGGCGCACCGCTGCCCTGCCCATCCCGCCGCCAGGCACATCACGCATCATTCGCCATGCCCATGCTCACTCTCGCTGTCACCATGTTTCACCATTGCGCTGACTGCTCAGCGACCGACACTTACAAAAACATGATAACGTCAACTGCCGGGGCAAGTCTATTGCTTAGGGCAATCTTTTGACAAAACAACCATCGTTACGCGGCGGTACCGCTGATGCCGAACAATTCCAGCTTCAGCCCTTTTATGCCAGACGGCACATAAATCGCAATCGCCTGGGCCTTGATCATGCTGTCATAAATGCTGCCCTTGTTATCGATCGAAAAGTAATAGGTATTGGGCCGCACTGGCACTTCAGCAGGAACCTGGGCCATATGACGCAACTCGGCACCCGGAAGTGCCCTGCCAAGCAATAGTTCGATATTGTCCGGAGACGATATTTTGAACTGCAACGGCACC
Organism: Janthinobacterium sp. LS2A; assembly: GCF_036543145.1. Taxonomy (NCBI): domain Bacteria; kingdom Pseudomonadati; phylum Pseudomonadota; class Betaproteobacteria; order Burkholderiales; family Oxalobacteraceae; genus Janthinobacterium; species Janthinobacterium sp. LS2A. The sequence continues at coordinate 108,999 of NZ_JAZHPB010000001.1, read as the reverse complement.
GTGGCAACCAGTTCCAGCGCCGGCATATCGGCGTTGACCGCAAGACAGAGTTCAGTCTGACGGTCAATCCGCTTGGCATCGAGCAAACCGTGATAGTGGGTGTTTTGTTGCGTGTCATTGGACAGTGGAATCGGGAAGTAACGCGACAGGAGCACCGTATCGATCAAGTCGCGAATGATGCCATCGAGCTTGCCGAAACCGGGAGCCGCGTCATCGTGACAATACGCCGGCAAGTCGCTCAGCGTGTACTTTTTCGAGAACGTCATCAAGCCGCCGGCCAATGCCATCAATTTTTCAAACAAATATACCGGATGGTGGCGCCGGTAACTGGCGCAATGACTGAGCGTGGCGCTGGCCGTGCTCAATGTATTGAGCATCCAGAATGAGGAAACATCCCCGCCATGAAATTCAACCGTATTGTTACCGGGCTGACGATGACGGCTGTACAGCGCCCCGATTTTCGCGCCCATGCGGTCGATCAGCGAATCGAGCATTTTCTGCAGCGAAGACTCGGCGCTGATGGTCAGGCCAGGCGGAATGAAGGAGGCATCGACTTCAAAGCTGCCATTGCCAGCGCGGTACAAACGGATCACCGGGATGGCAAGATAATCATGGAGCGGATCCAGTTGCGACAGCAGATACACGCGCTTCTTCAGGTAAGCCACATCGATGCTGACTGCCTCGCTGTACAGATCAGGGGTTTCGATATCCGCCTGGACATAGCGCGCGCCGGCAGAACTCACATTGCCGCCGTGTGCCTGCAGCGTCGGCAACGCGGCGTAAAAAGTAAAACTATGTTCGCTAGAAGGCAGCTTGGACAGGTCAACCGCACTGGGCAATACATCGCCAAGCGGCGCCTCAAAGAATTCCCCATCCTGAAAGACGAGCGACATGGCGTCCGCCCGCAGGCTATTGTTGGCCAGTGCATCCGCATTCCAGCTGACGCCGTGCACACCCCATAGATGTGGATTGATGAGTGAAGCCAGACGCTGCAAGCGCGCTTCATGGTAGCGGTCCAGCTGCTGGAATTGCTGGGGGCCGATGGCCAGCCCCTCGGACCACAGTAATTTGGATGGCAATGTCATGGCGTTCTCCATGTTGACCGTTGGAATCATGCTGCCTTGCCAGTCTGATGTTGCCAGCTTGAAAGTCCTTGATGTTGCGCAGCAACTCTGTTCAATTATTGCGCAAACGCAATTTACCTTGGAGCAAACGCTCGGATACTGGCTATTCCGCCGCGAAGACACAGGAAAAGAGAGATGGAGGACTTGCTGCCGTATTTCGAACGCGAGCTGGTGATGCTGAGGCGGCATTGCCGTGAGTTCTCCGAGCGCTATCCGAGAATCGCCGGAAAATTGCACATGTCCGGCGAGTCTTGCGAGGATCCGCACGTCGAACACTTAATCGAATCGGTGGCGATGCTGGCGGCACGCATCTCGAAACGGCTCGATGACGACTACCCGCAATTTACCGAAGCCCTGTTCGAAGCCCTGTTTCCACATTATCTGCGCCCCTTCCCATCGTCCACCATCGTCCATCAGTCTGTCCCAGCGGCTGGAGCGGGTGTAATGCACCTGCCGGCCGGCAGTGAAATGGACGCCACGCCGGTACGTGGCGTACGCTGCCGCTTCAAGACGGTCTACGACATGACGACCGGAGCATCGGTACTGGAAAGCGCGGTTTTCGATGCGATGATCAAGCCACCGCCAGGCGTACGCCTGCCAGCATCAGCCAGTTCCTCGCTGAACATCGGCATCCGGCATCTCGATGCGGCGCCCGCATCACTGCGCGTTTTCATCGATGGCGAAGCTTCTTTTTCCGCCGCCTTGCGCGATGCCCTGTTCATGCATGCAGTCTGCGCTTTTGTGTCCATCGACGCGCCGCAATGGATAGCCCTACCCGCCGTCCCCCTGGCGCCCGTCGGCTTCGCCGACACGGATGCCTTGATACCTTTCGGTGCCCGTTCGCAACCGGCCTACCGCATCCTGAGCGAGTATTTTGCATATCCGGAAAAATTCAATTTCTTCGACATCGATATCGCGGCGCTGAGCGCCACCCTGCCGCCTGGTTGCCAGCGCTTTACCCTGCATCTGTGCATGGCCGGTTTGCGACCCGATTCCGCTGCGGCGCGCATGTTGTCCAGTATTTCCAGCGACAACTTAAGGCTGGGCTGCAGTCCGGCGATCAACCTCTTCCGCCAGGATGGCGTGCCGATCGCCATCACCCGGCAAAAAACCGACTATTCCGTGCTGGCCCATGCTACCCATGCCCATGGTTACGAAGTCGTCACTGTCGATGCCGTGCGTTTGCTGCGCCAACGGGGAGGCGAAAGCACGCTGACCGAATTTCGCCCGCTGTACAGCCTGCGCCATGGCGAGGGCGCGGCGCAACAAGGCCATTACTGGATCGTGCGCCACGACATGGCTTTGGCCATGAAAAGTCCTGGCCACGAAAAGAAAATCACGCTGGTCGATAGCGGCTTCAACCCCTTGATCAACGAAAAAGCCAGCTTGTCGCTGTCGCTGACATGCAGTAACCGCGACCTTCCGCTGTCGCTCAAATACGGCCAGCCGCAAGGAGACTTGCAACCGTGCTGCGGCGGACCTGCACTGCACATGCTGCGACGCCCCAGCCAGCCGCGATGCTTTTCACCTGGCGCGGGCCTGCACTGGCGGCTGATTTCGCACCTGACGCTGAATCATCACGCGCTGGTTCAGGAAGGCCTGCCGGCACTGCGTGAAATGCTGACACTGTATGACCTGTCTCAATCGGCAAGCTCGCAACGCCAGATCGGCGGCATCGTCGCGCTCGCGCACTCGCCGACCACGACATGGCTGCGGCACAAGCGCGGCACCTCGCTGGCGCATGGCGTGGAGATTCGCCTCACGCTGGACGAGGAAGCGTTCGTCGGCAGCGGCATGCACCTGTTTGTGCAGGTGATCGATCACTTTCTTGGGCTGTATGTGCAAATCAACAGTTTCATCGAACTGGTGGTGCTGTCACTGCAAAGCGGAGAGGAGCTGATCCGATGCAAACCAAGAAGCGGACTGCAGAATCTGGTGTAGTACAACACTTGCTGGCCGAACCATACCGCTACCAGTTCGTGCAGGCGGTGCGTATTCTGCTGTGCTGGCTACGCGAGCAGAACGTGTCCCATGCGCAAGCCTTTGGCCAGGTGTTGCGCTTCAAGAACAGCTTGTCGCTGAGTTTCCCCGCCAGTGAAATCGAACAGCTCTCGCTCGACGACAATGAACAACTGACCCTGACGCCGACGTTCATGCGTTTTCTGGGCGTCGGCGGCACCCTGCCCTTGCACCACTCGGAACGCATCGCCGCCTACCGCTTGTCGAGCAAAGATGCTGGCGTCTCGGCCTTCCTCGATATCTTTTCACACCGCATGCTCACGCTGTATTACCAGGCATGGGAAAAGTATCGGCTGGAATCCACGCTCCAGACCCAGGCAAGGGATGTACAACTGCCTTTGCTGACGGCACTGGCCGGCGTGCGGCGCGGTGCGCTGCCGTCGAGCGGCGAAGCTGATGCCGTGACGCAGGATGTCGCGGCCTGGTACGCGGGTCTGCTGCGCTGCCGCCCCGTCTCCGCGCAGGCGATTGGCCCCGTGCTGGCCGAGTACTGCGGCGTACCCGTAACCGTGCAGCAATTTGTCGGTGGCTGGGACTATCTGGAAAAGAACCGGCGCAGCCTGCTGGGCAGTGTCAACTTTACCCTGGCACGCGGCGCAACGCTTGGCCTGCGGCTTTGGCGTCAGGACATGCGCGTCTGCCTGCATATCGGCCCGCTGGATCCCGTCGGCCTGCAACGCTTCCTGCCGCGCAGTACAGGCGCGGCGGCACTGGCAAAGATGCTGGCGCTGTTTGGCGTACCAGACTTGCAATATGAAGTGCGGCTGATATTGAGTCCACCATGCATTACTCCCCTGCTCCTGAGCTCCAACCCGTCAGAAAGACGGCTGCTTGGCTGGACGACGTTCTTGCAGACAACACCAGGCAAGGTACGCGGCGCCGAAGTGCGTTATCTGCTGCAACTGACCTGAGCAGCCCATCACTGGAAAGCGAGGCAAGCATGAAACATGCGGGACGCGGCGTCATCCGGCTCGGAGACGCAACCGATCACGGCGGCAAGGTCACCAGCGCCTCATCAGGCAGCACCGTGATGGGGAAGACGGCGGCGCTGGCCGATGACACCACCTTCTGCCCCAAGTGCAAGGGCAACTTCCCGATCACGCCCGATGGCGCCGGCGCAAAACACATGGGCAAGCCGTACGCCTATGACGGCGACGCCACCGCCTGTGGCGCCCACCTGATCACATCCCTGTAACGGAGGCAGGCCATGCATGCAAACATCCAGGCGGCACTGTCGGCCTTCGACCTCGCCGCGCAAGAACGGCGCCTGCTGAAGATCGACTTTCCCCATGAAGATGGACCTGCCGGCGCCATCCTGCTGGTCAATTCGCTGACCGCCAGGGAGGAAGTGTCGCGCGACTTCCGTTTCGAGGCCGAATTACTGTCCGATGATGCGCATATTGCGCTCAAGGCCATGATGGGCCGCATGGTGACCATTTCCATGGTGCGCGACGATGGTACGCTGCGCTACTTTAACGGCTATGTGGGCGAGTTTTGCCTGCTGCGCGCCGATGGCGGCTTTGCGTGGTACCGGATGGTGCTGCAACCATGGCTGGCCTTCGCCAGGCTGCGCCAGGACAATGTGTCCTTTCATGGCCAAAGCGTAATGCAGCTGACCGAAACGACGTTTGCCCACTACGAGCAGCGCGACTGGAAAACCAGCATCCATGGCGACGATCCGCAGATCACCTGCGCCAACCAGCACAATGAAACCGACTACAACCACCTGCACCGGCGCTGGGAAGCGCTGGGCTGGCACTACTGGTACGAGCACCGCGCCGATGGCCATACGCTATGGCTCGCAGACAACAGCACCCTGGCTGACATGATCGCCACGGCGTCCGGCGACGGCGCCATGCGTTTTCACTCCGAGTCGGGTTCCATGGAAGACGATGGCTTGCAACAGTGGCAAGCCGTGCGCCGGATCGGCTCCGGGCAACTGACCTTGGCCAGTTTCGACTATAAAAATCCGCAACCGCGCCTTGCCAGCGGCTACTCGCTGAATCGCCAGGGTGATGTATTTGCCCACGAACTGTATGAAAACACGGGCGCCTATGGCTATAAGGATGTCGATGCCGGGGAAGCTCTGGCACAGCGCCGCATGGAAGAAAGCGACCATTTGCGCCAGTATTTCGAGGCGGCCGGCAATCACCGTGGCGCGCAGCCCGGTCTTTGCTTCCGGCTCAATGGACATTTCAGCGCCGAGGAAAAGCGCTATCAGCCTGGCGAGGAACGCCCGGACAGTATTGCCGAACGCGAGTACCTGATCCTGTCAGTTGAGCATAGCGCCAGCAATAATTATCAGGTCGGCCCGAACGCAACCTCCCACTATGTCAACAATATGCTGTGCGTGCGCCGGGACATCCGCTGGCGCCCGGGCCGCAGCTACAACAGCACGCCGTGCGTGGTTGCCGGTGTACAGACGGCGCTGGTGGTCGGACCGGCCGGGGAGGAAATCCATACCGATGCACTGGGACGCATCCGTCTGCAATTTCACTGGGATCGCCTCGGTGAATTCGATGAGCGCAGCTCGCCATGGATACGGGTCATGATGCCGATGGCGGGTCCGCAGATGGGACAAATCGCCCTGCCGCGCGTGGGTCAGGAAGTCGTCGTGCAATTCCAGGACGGCAATATCGACCATCCCATCGTCATCGGCGTGGTCTACAACAGCGCCAATCCACCGCCTTGGCAATTGCCGCAGCAACGCGCCCTGTCCGGCTTGCGCAGCCGCGAACTGGGCGCCCGCAGCGCCAACCATCTCGTGCTCGACGATACCAAGGGCGCGATTCAAGCGCAGCTGCGCAGCGAGCATCAGGATAGCCGTCTTTCATTGGGCAGCATCACCCGCATCGACGACAATGCCGGCCGCAGGGAAGCGCGCGGCGTGGGCTTTGAATTGGCCAGCAGCGCCTGGGGCGCCCTGCGCGCAGCCAAAGGCATGCTGATCACCACAGAAACATCAACAGGAACGGGATCAGTCAAACAGCTCGACGAAACACAGGCCCGCCTGGCGCAGGCACGCCAACTGCAGCAGGGCTTGGCCGGCATGGCCATCGACGCGGGTGCGCAAGACAGCGCAGCACAACAGGGCGCCGTCGCTGAATCCATCCAGCGGCAAAACGCCGCCATCAAGGGTACCGGTGGCGATTTCCCGGAGCTGTCCGAACCGCATTTGCTGCTGGCCAGTCCCGCCGGCATCGAGCTGAGCACGGCCCAGTCCATGCACCTGGCCGCCAGCGAGCATGTGGCGCTCACCAGCAGCAAGCATATTTCACTCGCCAGCGGCGACAGCATGTTTGCCAGCATCGCCAAGACCTTCAGCCTGTTCGTGCACAAGGCCGGCATGAAACTGATCGCCGCCAGCGGCAAAGTGTCCATCCAGGCCCACAGCGACGAGGTGGAAATCCTCGCCCAGAAAGTCCTGTCGCTGATCAGCGAAGCGGACTGGATCAACATCAAGGGCAAGAAAGGCGTACGCCTGCACGGCGCCAACCACATGCTGGAAATCAGCGACAAGGTGCAGTTCTTCACCTCTTCCCCCGTGCTCTTCAACGGCAACCTGGAAACCTTGGCGCCGAAGAGCGTTTCGCAGGAATTTAATGAGAGGCCCGTAACCCGTTTTGATCAGGAGGTCTTGCTAGTGAATGCCGACGATACGCCGGCCGTTGGCGTTGCTTTTGAAATCCTGCGCGATGACGGCAACATGGCCGGCAAAAGCGCGGAAGACGGTTCCACGCAATTACAAAAATCCACCGGTATGGATAGTTACATTATTCGCTATAAGGGAGAACTGCCATGAGCAAATGTGATGACTTGAATAACCGCGGCAATCATCCTGCGAAGTTTAGTCAAGGCGTGGGAGGCTGGGCGGAACTCACCGTCTTGATGACGGAAACAAAAGATACCGCGCGACATGACGTCACCCTACCACCAAGCAAAGTAATTCCTGTCATTTTCTTACCAGGCGTGATGGGTAGCAATCTAAGGATGAGCAAGGTTCGCCAAGAAGAATTGCGCCGTTCAGACAATCGGGCCTGGCGACCAGACGATATGATGGGTGCGGGAGGCAAGACGGCAGTCCTCACAGGCAATGGCTTGGGTGGCTGGTTCAAAGATGCGTCGCCACGGCAGCGTCAATTGGTGTTTGACCCCACTGAAACAGAAGTCGAGTACTACCACTATACGGAGAGCAACAGCCGCTTCGATCCGGATGGCGCGGAAACCAAAGCTGCAGACGCACGGCATCAAAATGTGCCAGACAGCTTTACACCCATTCCTCCTTTGATGGGAACTAACAGGGTCGCGACAACAACAAGTCCGAATCAAGGTAAAGCCTGTTCATATCAAAGCCCAGCACAAATAGCCCGTTGGCGAGGATGGAGTGAAGTGTTATTTGCTGGTGCATATGGAACAATGCTGCGGGCTGCCGAATTGCATCTCAATAACATGATTTCCGACGGTAAGCCACATCCGGTCTGGCGCCAAACAAATGGTCTTGGCACACTGCTTTTGCAAGATCCAAAAAATTTTGGTGCATCATCAGGCAAAGCCATTACCGTCAGCGATTTAAAGAAAATTTCTCCTTGTTGGTATCCAGTACATGCGATGGGTTACAACTTTATCAAGAGCAATGGTGAATCTGCCGTCATTATTGCAGAGCGACTACGCGGACTAGTCAAAGGCTACAAGAAACGCGGATTCAAATGTAACGAAGTTATCATCGTCACGCATAGCATGGGGGGCTTGCTGGCCCGTGCATTGATACACCCAAGTTATGGAAAGATGCTTGATGATAAGGATGTAAAAATCCTCGGAATTTATCACAACGTGATGCCAACCATTGGAGCCGCAGGGGCGTATAAACGCATGCGTTTTGGCTTTCAGGAAAGGGAAGGCTCCGTAGCCGAAATAGAGGCCCGCGTTCTAGGCATCGATGGTATGCATGCCACCGCCATTCTGGCAAACGCACCGGCGCCACTGGAAATGATGCCAGGTGAGGCATATGGCCAGAATTGGCTGAAAATTGTAGATGCACAGGATAAAGTTTTATGGAGTTGGCCTCGCGACAAGGCCACAGCACTGGAAAGCATTTACCTTCAGCCCGCCAATGCGTGGTGGAGACTAATCAACCCGAAATGGGTAAATCCCGCAGACCTCCCTCGTGAAAAAGGTGGTGGCATAGAAAAAACAATGAAGCGAATAAAGAATGCCGCAGGATTTTTATCATCCATAGAGAAAACATTTCACCCAAACACTTATGCAAGTTATTGCTCATCCAGAAATTTTTTAAGCTATGGTGATGTCGTATTTAAATTAATTGAAGGCCTTCACAGTGGTTCAAATGATCCTTGGAATAAATTCGAGCCGTTACCTGAAAAATGGAAACTACTTGAAGATGATAGCAAGGGGCAACTTTTGGTTCAGGCCGGAGGGAAATTCTTAAAATTAAAGCTACAGCCAGCCAGTGCGCCCGGTGATGGAACAGTGCCATCAGATCGTTCAGCTCAACACATCACCGGTACATTATTCGTACACGGCATGGCGGAAGAGAATGGTTACGAACATCAGAATAGCTACGCGGATGCAAATGTAATGGCATCCATGCTGTATTCCATCGTGCAAATCGCCAAGATGGCAAAATGGGAGTGAGCCATGAAAAATATGACAAAGAAAATACTTCTCTTCACCATAACAATAATTGCGATGGCACTCCTATCCACTTATGCAAAAAAAACTACAGACAAGGAAACTATAATGCCTGAAAATTTCAAGCTTAGCAAACGTTTGGAAACACTATTTTTTAAAACAAAAATTGTATGTTTCGGACGCTATGCAGTAGAAATTCCGCAAGAAGCACAGTTAATACTAGGAGGAACAATACTTCTTTCGGAGATTAAAACTATACCAGGCGGAATAGCGGAAAAAAATGAAAGCATAGCCGAAGAAATTGAAAAAATAAAAAAAAGGGATCCAACATCTGAAATTACATACAATGGAAAAGGTCCAGTAGAAAATAGCTGGCAACTTCAATATTATGATGGTAAATTTTCCAAGGAAGATGGCGATCTATTCTTCAAGACCTACATCATAAAAGGAAACTACATATTCGTTCTTGACGGCTCAATCCCAAAAGGTGGAACAGTAGCAAGTGCTAAAGAAAATCAACTAATCCGCGTCAATAGCTTGCGCCCGCGCGATAAAGATGAAGTCCCAAAAGAACCTGGCTATTGCCTTGAACATGGCTTCATGAGCAACAACAAGTATGACAGTCAGGAGATGGCGGATGCAGGCCTGTATTTCCCCAGCTTTCCAGACGTGACTTTTTCCATTACATCGAATAAAAATGCATACGGTGACTATCCTCCTGCTGAATATGATGCAAAAGTACGTGGGGAATTATCATTACTTGCCCGCATCCAGCGGGCGAAAGACCAACAAGGCAAGAATTATCCTGCTCGCACGCTGCTACGCGAAGGCAAGCGTGACGTGCAGCACTGGCATGGTGAGGAATCGTTGATACGGCGTACCGATGGCGTGCATGATTTTGAATGGACACTGGTGGGTACGCCGCGCGATATCGCCTATCCATCGGTGCTGGAAGCATCCATGTACACCAAAGTCGCCCACAACATGGTCGGCGCCGCCGAAGCATCGTCGCTGACCGATGAGGAGGCGATTGCATTGTGGGACAAGCTGCTGTCCGGCTTGAAGTTCCGGGTGAAGGTGCCGGGTGCGCCGCTGGGTTCGTACTACATCGATCCGGACAAGCCTGCGCAGTGACAGCTGAATAAGCTCATGCTGGCGTGATGCAAGCCATTGCGCTAGCATGTTTCTTTTGCCCCGAAAGCTTCCATGCCCATCACCCTGCGCCCCGCCCTGCCCCTTGATATCGACGCCCTGTGGGCCCTGCGCACGGTGGCCGTGCGCGTCAGTTGCGCGACGCATTATGCGCCGGAGCAAATTACTGTGTGGACGGCTTCGCTCGTGCCGCCAGCTTATGCGGCCATGCTGGCTGCCGGTGGCGGCATCGTGGCGATGCAGGGCGAGGCCATTGCCGGCTATGCCATGCTGGACGTAGATAGACACGAAGTCGATGCCGTGTTTGTCGATCCTTCGCGCGCGGGACTCGGTATCGGCAAGCGGCTGCTGGCGGCGCTGGAGCAACTGGCGCGCGAACGAGGCATTGCGCGCCTGCACCTGTCCGCGTCGCTGAACGCCGTGCCGTTTTACCAGGCCGCAGGATTTATCTCCTTGCGCGAGGAAGCATATGCGCATCCGAGCGGCATCAGCCTGGCCAGCGTGGCGATGGAAAAGCAGCTGGTGGTGGCCTGAGACGTCAGTCTTTGCTGGCAGCAGCTTCGGACTCGGCCAGGCATTGCTGCAGCTTCGCGATCAGGGCGCACTTGCTCGTCGTCCAGGTCCAGCGGGTTAGCATTTCAATCCGCTTCCCACGCAATGCCAGCCGGTCGCGCGCCGCCCGTCTTGAAAAACGCGACGATAGCCCGCTGGCATTGTTCCACATCCACGCACCATGTTTCCGGATACACATCCACCTGGCCATTGGCCAGCAGATAGCTGCATTCGCCCGTTTCCTCTTCGTCTCCCAAGGAGTGAAAACTCAGGTCGTCCTGTCCCGACAGATACATCAGCCAGGCATTGCCGCCATTGCGCAGCATGCACAGGGCCGGGCCCTGCTCCGCAACTTCGGCCATGGTCAGCCACAGCTCGCACTGGGCCAAGGTGCGCGCTTCCAGCAGCGCCTGTTCCAGCATAGGGATGCTATCGACCACACGCGGCTCGCCATGCAGATTCAGTTCCATCGTCATGCTTTTTCCCCCCTCAGGTCATCCATGGCCAGTGCCGTGCTCAGGTACAGCTTGCCGCTCAGGTCGTGCAGCAGGCTGCTCTGGCGCAGGCGGTCCATCACGGGCCCCTTTACTTCGGCCAGGTTCAGGCTGATGCCGCGCTTGATCAGCGTGCTGTTGAGTTCGATCAAGCCCAGCAAGGCCGTGCTGTCGATCTGGTTGACGGCCGACAGCACCAGCACCAGGTGGCGCGCCGTCGGGTGTCCCCGCAGCTCGTCTTCCACGCGCTCCGTCACGGCTTCGACGTTGCCGAAGAACAGACCAGCATCGATGCGCAGCAGCAAGACGTCGGGCAGGGTTTGCGCTTCATAGCGCTCCACGTTGCGGAAGTGCTCGCTATTCGGGATACGGCCCAGCACGGCGATGTGCGGGCGGCTGGCGCGCCAGATCAGGGTGCCCATCGACAGCAGCACGCCAATCACCACGCCCGCTTCCACGCCCAGCACCAGCACGCCGGCCGTCGTCGCCAGCAGGGCCAGCGCATCGCTGCGGTCGTAGCGCCACGACAGTTTCAAGGTGTCCCAGTCCAGCAGGCTGCTGACGGCAAAGATGATGGTGGCTGCCAGCACGGGCAGCGGCAGCAGGGCCAGCCAGCCCGTGGGCGCCACCAGCGCCAGCGCGAGCAGTCCCGCCGTGATGATGCTGGCCAGCGGCGTGTTGGCGCCCGCCTGGAAATTGACGGCCGAGCGCGAAATCGAGCCCGTGACGGGGAAGCCGCCCGACAGCGCGCTGGCCACGTTGGCCGCGCCCAGGCCCAGCAGTTCGCGGTTCGTATGCAGCTTTTCACCGCGTTTTTGCGCCAGGGTCTGGGCGGCGGACATGCTCATCAGGAAGATGATGAAGGCGATCAGCAGCGCCGGCGACAGCAAGGTGCGCCAATGGGCGCTCGAGGTGGCCAGGTTCAGGCCCGGCAAACCGCTGGGCACGTGGCCCGTCGTCTGCACGCCCATCGCTTCCAGGCCGCAATAAGACACCAGCGCGATGCCGGCCAGCACCAGCGCCATCGGCGCCAGGCGCGCACCCACGTCGGCCGCCACCTTGTTCAGGCCGCAGCGTTGCAACAGCCGCGACAGATAGCGCTTGGCCAGCCACAGGAACAGCAGGCCGGACAGCCCGAGCACGAGGCTGGGCGTGTGCCAGTGGGGCCAGGTGGCGCCCAGGAGCGGCGTGATCTGGCCCCAGATGATCAGGATCGCGGCGCCATTGCTGAAACCGCTGATCACGGGGCGTGATAAAAAACTGGCCATGAAGCCCAGGCGCAGCACGCCGCACAGCAGCAGGACGAGGCCGCTGATGAAAGCCAGCTGGGCGGCCAGCACGATATACAGGGAGGAGCCGGGATCGGCCAGCGGCGCCAGGGCGGCGGCCGTCATCAGGGAAACGATGGCCATAGGGCCCACTGATTGCGTCATGCTGCTGCCGAACAAGGCGTACAGCACGGGCGGCAGGATGCTGGCGTAGATGCCCACCACGGGCGGCAAACCCGCCACCAGCGCGTAAGCCATGCCTTGTGGCACCATCATCATGGCGACGACGATACCGGCAGTGATGTCTCCGGCCAACAGAGGACGCCGGTATTGCCTGAGCCAGAGCAGCATGGATGATCCCAAAATCTGAAAACCGAAGCCTATCATGCGACGAGGCCGGCTGACAGGGGGACGTACTTACTCTTGCAGCAATTGCGCCTTCACGGCGTCGAGGATTTCCGCCGATAACACCTCGTCATCGACGCAGCGCGCCAGCACCATGGCACCCACCATGGCGGCGAACGTGGCGATCGCCTGCTGGCGCCGCTCTTCCGGTGCGCCGTCGGGCAGCAAGCCTTCCAGCAGCGCGAACTGCTGCTGCGTCGCCTTCGTAAACACGGGACGCGCGCCGGGCGACATGCGCGCCGCATCGACGCCCATGGCGGCCGCCGGGCAGCCGCCGCCGGGCTGGTCGCGGTGCCGGGTGGTCAGATAGTTGTCGATAATCGCCGGCAGCGCCCGCTGCGGGTCGCTGGCGGCCTTCGCCCGCCAGCCTTCCAGCGATTTCTCCAGGGCATGCTGGCACGCCTCGATCATCAAGTCTTCCTTGGACGCGAAATGGCCGTAGAAGCCGCCATGCGTGAGGCCCGCGTTCTTCATCAGGTCGGCCACGCCGATGCCGTCATAACCCTTTTCGCGGAACAATCTGCCCGCCACCTCCACGATGCGCTCGCGGTTCAGCGCCGCCTGTTCCCTGCTTACTTTCATGCTACCCTCCCACATTTATGTCAATCATCATATAACTTTACACCCGTTTTCGCCACTCTGTTAGCGAGCGCACCGTTTGATGCGGGTGCCGCGCCGATACTGGACCTTCGTTTACAAGGAGGCCAGCATGAACGAGAACAAGGACCAGTCCGCCGGCAATTTGCAGCGCAGCATCCAACAGGAGCAGGATCAGCACGATCAGCAGCACGATGCCGCCAAATCCGGCCAGGAAAGCAAGCCGCCCGTGCAGACGGGCCACCGCAGCCAGCCTGCTCCTCCCCTGCCCGCCCAGCACCTGGACAAGCCTGGCATCGAAGGCGAGATGCAGTTGCAACCGCGCTTCCTGGCGCCCGACTACTGCGGCAGCGGCAAGCTGGCCGGCATGGTGGCCGTCATCACGGGCGGCGATTCGGGCATCGGCCGCGCCGTAGCCGTGCTGTATGCGCGCGAAGGGGCCGACGTGGCCATTATTTACCTGAACGAACACGCCGATGCCCACGAAACGAAGCGCTACGTGGAAGCGGAAGGCCAAAGCTGCCTCCTGATTCCCGGCGACGTGCGCGACCAGGGCTTTTGCCAGGAAGCCGTCAGCCAGGTGTTGGCCAAGTTCACGCATATCGACGTGCTGGTGAACAACGCCGCCTTCCAGGAACATGCCGAGTCGCTGCTCGACCTGAGCGAGGAACGCTTCGACCTCACCATGAAAACCAATGTCTACGGTTACTTTCACATGGCCAAGGCCGTGCTGCCCCATTTGCAGCGGGGCGCGTCCATCATCAACACGGGCTCGGTGACGGGCTTGCAAGGCTCGAAGCACTTGCTCGACTATTCCACCACCAAGGGAGCCATCCATGCGTTTACCATGGCGCTGGCAGGCAACTTGCTCGACAAGGGCATCCGCGTCAACGCCATCGCGCCCGGCCCCGTCTGGACGCCGCTCAATCCGGCCGACAAGTCGCCCGAGGACATCCAGAAATTCGGCCAGGACACGGACATGCGCCGCCCGGCCCAGCCGGAAGAACTGTCGCCCGCCTACGTCTTCCTGGCCTCGCCCGCCTGTTCCAGCTACATCAGCGGCATCGTCCTGCCCATCACCGGCAGCGTGGGGGAATAAGCGATGGCGCGCGCACTGTGGAAAGGCGCCATCAGTTTCGGCCTCGTGCACATCCCCGTCGAGCTGATTTCCGCTAGTCTCGACCATGAACTGGACTTGTCCATGCTGGACCGGCGCGACTTCGCCCCCATCGGCTACAAGCGCTACAACAAGAAGACGGGCAAGGAAGTCGAGTGGGACGACATCATCAAGGGCTATGAATACAAGACAGATGAGTACGTGGTGCTGTCCGAGGAGGATTTACGGCAAGCCAATGTGAAGGCCACGCAAACCATCGACATAGACACCTTTGTCGATGCGGCCGAGGTACCGTTGACCTTTTACGAGCATCCGTATTATTTGCTGCCCGCCAAGGGTGGCGAGAAAGTCTATGCACTGCTGCGCGAAACCTTGCGCAAAGCCAACAAGGTAGCCATCGCCAGCGTGGTCATGCGCACCAAGCAGCATTTGTGCGCGCTCGTGTGCGTGGGCGACGCCATCGTGCTCAACACCCTGCGCTACGCCGATGAAATCCGCCCCACGGATGACCTGGACTTGCCGCCCAACACCATGAGGGCGGCAGGTATTTCCGACAAGGAGCTCAAAATGGCCCTGTCGCTGGTCGAAGGCATGAGCGACGAGTGGGAACCCGGGCAATACCGCGACAGCTACCGCGAAGACGTGCTGGCGCTGGTGAAGAAGAAAATCAAGGCCCGACAGACCAAGACCATCACACCGCCCGCCCCCGAGCGGGAAGAAGAGCAAGGCAGCAACGTCATCGACTTGGTCGCCCTGCTGCAGCAAAGCCTGGGCAAGAAAGCGCCCGCCGCACCGGCCCGCAAGCGCGCGGCCTCGTCCACTGCCCGCAAACCGACACCATCGAGACGCAAGGCGGCCTGAACCACCCATGCGGCCCGGGAGACTCTTCAATAATACAAATGCATTGACTTTGATCAGGCTTCTCGCTACGTTATGCACAGGCGTGCCGCCCGGCAAGCCCTGTCACGCGTGCGGAAAAAATGGATGCCGAGTTAGATCAGCTTATCCTCAGCGGTGCCCCTGGCGGCGTTGTCATCACGAACGAAGATCATGTCGTCGTGCGCTGGACGCCCGGTGCGCAGCGCATTTTCGGCTATGCCAGCGAAGAAGCGCTGGGTCAGACGCTGTGGGAGCTGATCTCCCTGCCGGGACAGGCCGAAGCGTCCCCGCTGATCGACGAGCAGCTGGCCCAGCACGGCAGCTACGACCGCGAATCGCTGCGGCGGCGCAAGGATGGCGAGCTCATCTACGTCGATGTCGCGTGCCAGACCGCGCAGGCGGGAGTGGACGCGCCACGCTACCTGATTTCCACCATGAAGGACACGACCTTGCTGAAGGCGGCGCGCGACGCCCAGTTCGTCGACGTGCGCTACCGCGTGCTGTTCGAATCGACGCCGGACAGCGTCATCATGGTCAATGCCACGGGTGCCATCGTGCTGGCCAACGAGCAGGCGCAACGCCTGTTCGGCTACGCGGAAGGCGAATTGAACGGCAGGCAAATCGATAGCCTGCTGCCGCAACGCCTGCGCCATTCGCACGTGGCGCACCGCTCGCGCTATTTCGACCAGCCGCGCACGCGCACCATGGGCGCCGACCTGGAATTGCTGGGCTTGCGCAAGGACAACATCGAGTTCCCCGTCGAAATCAGCCTGTCGCCGATCCAGACGGAGATCGGCACCTTCGTCATCAGCGCCATCCGCGACGTCAGCGACCGCCGCCGGGCCGAGCAGAAATTCCGCGGCCTGCTCGAATCGGCGCCGGACGCCATCGTCATCGTCAACGGCGATGGCGAAATCGTGCTCGTCAATTCGCAGACGGAACGCCTGTTCGGCTACTCGCGCGCGGAACTGCTGGGGCGCAACGTGGAAGTGCTGATCCCGGCCCGCTATGCACACGATCACCCGCGCCACCGCCAGTCGTTTTCCACGGCGCCGCGCGCCCGCTCCATGGGCGCGGGCCTGGAACTGTACGGCTTGCGCCGCGATGGCACCGAGTTTCCCGTCGAAATCAGCCTGTCGCCGCTGGAAACGGACGAAGGCGTGCTGGTCTCGTCGGCCATCCGCGACATCACCGAGCGCAAGCGCATCGAGCGCACGCTCAACGAACAGAAAATAGAACTCGAGCGGGCCAGCCAGGCGAAAGACCGCTTTCTCACCAGCATGTCGCATGAACTGCGCACGCCGCTGAACGCCATCCTCGGCTTTGCCCAGCTGCTGGCCAACGAATCCTTGCCCGCCACCGTGCCGCAAAAGCGCGCCTTCGTGCAGAACATCGTCACGTCGGGGCGCCACCTGCTTACCCTGATCAATGAAATCCTCGACCTGGCAAAGATCGAATCGGGCAGCCTGAGCCTGTCGATGGAAGCGGTGACGCTGCCCGCGCTGATCGAGGAAGTGCGCGTGATGGTGGAAGAGCAGGCGCAGCAGCGTCATATCCACCTGGTTTTTCCCGCTTGCGAGCCGCTTACGGTCCGGGCCGACCATACGCGCCTCAAGCAAGTCCTGCTGAATCTGCTGTCGAACGCCATCAAGTACAACCGCCCGGACGGCAAGGTGGAGCTGGAAATTTCGCAGCCCGATGCGCAGCACGTGCGCATCGCCATCCGCGACACGGGCAAGGGCCTGGACGAGGCGCAGGTGGCGGAACTGTTCCAGCCGTTTAACCGCCTGGGACAGGAGGCGGGCAGCGAGGAAGGCACGGGTATCGGCCTCGTCGTCACCAAGCGCCTGGTCGAACTGATGGGCGGCAGCATGGGCGTGCACAGCTGCATTGGCGTGGGCAGCGTATTCTGGATCGAACTGGGCACCACGGCCGCGCCGCCCGCCAGCCGGCAGCCGGACACGGAATATCTGCCCGAGCCCGCCGGCGACAGCGGGGACGATGACGGCGGCCAGGCGCTGCTGCTGTACGTGGAAGACAATCCGGCTAGCCTGCGTCTGGTGGAAGACATCGTCAGCTTCCTGCCCCACCTGCGCATGATCTCGGCCACCGACGCGCGCCAGGGCATCGCGCTGGCGCTGGAACGCCATCCCGACGTCATCCTGATGGATATCAATCTGCCCGGCATGAATGGCAACCAGGCGCAGCGCATCCTGCGCAACGATGCGCGCACGGCGCACATCCCCGTCATCGCCCTGACGGCCAACGCCATGAAGGGCGACATCCGGCATGGCCTGGCCTCGGGCTTTTTCCGCTACCTGACCAAACCCGTCGAGATTCCCCAGCTCAACGCTGCCATCGAGGAAGCCCTGCAACTGGCGCGCGCCACCCTGCCGCTCAAGCCGGAGGCGTAAAAGCCAGCTTTTTCATGGCCGCGTCGAGGCCTTTCGCGCTGCGCGCATAGCCGTCCCACGGGGTATTGCCCACGCCGAGACGGCTGTGCACATTGCCCACGTTCCACTGGTCGCCCGCCTCCAGCTCGTCGAGTTCCTCCCAGGCCAGCGGCACGGAAATGCCCAGCCCCGAGCGCGTGCGGGCCGACCACGCGCACACGGTGGTGGCGCCCCGGCCGTTGCGCAAATAATCGATGAAAATCTTGCCGACGCGATTTGCGGGACCGCTCTTGACGACAAACCGCTCCGGGATGTGCCGCGCCATGTGCGCCACGATGGCTTGCGAAAACGCTTTTACCGTGTCCCAGTCGTGCCTGGGCCGGATCGGCACGACCACGTGCAAACCCTTGCCGCCGCTGGTTTTCAGCCAGGCGGGCAAGCCCAGCTCCGTCAAGAAGGCGCGCAGCAGTATGGCCGCTTCGCGAATGGCGGGCCAGGCCACGCCCTTGCCCGGGTCCAGGTCGAACACCAGGCGGTTCGGCGTGTCATAGGCGCTGGCCAGCGCGTTTTGCGTGTGAAATTCCACCACATTCCACTGCGCCGCGGACAACAGCCCTTGCAGGCTGGCCACTTCCAGCATGGGCGGGTGCTCCGGGTCCAGCCGTGCATCGAGCTGTTTGATACCCGGCATTGTCGAAGTGTCAACATGTTTCTGAAAAAATAGCTCGCCTCCGACGCCAGCGGGTGCACGCACCAGCGACACGGGGCGCCCGCGCAGGTGTACGAGCATCAGCTTGCCCACCAGCGCGTAATAGCACACCAGATCGATCTTCCTGGCGCCGCTGTCGCTGTCGATCACGCGATCCGCATGACTGACCTTGAAACTGGCCGGTAAGGTACAGTCCGGCATGGATTTGCTCTCCATTGTCTTCTCCTTCTCGATTCGCCGCGCCCGCTCGCGCACGATGGCGGCCGGCTTTTTATCTTCACGCAAGCCGTGAAACACGGCATGGCGCACGGCGCCGCCACTGGTCCATTGCGCAAAACTCACTTCGGCCACCAATTGCGGCCGGACCCAGATGGGCTGGCGCACGCCGCCCGCCTTGCCTTCAAACGGACTCGTCTCGATAGCCAGCGCATCGAGCTGGCGCCGCAAGTCGCGCAGGCTGGCATCGTCAAAGCCGCTGCCCACATTGCCTGCATAGCGCAGCTTGCCCTGCTCATCATGCACGCCCAGCAACAGCGAACCGATCCCTTCGCGCGCGCCCTGCGGCGCCGTATAGCCGCCGATGACGAATTCCTGGCGCAAGCCGCATTTGAGCTTGATCCAGTCGCCCGAGCGGCGCGTGACGTAGGGCGATCCGCGCCGCTTGCCGACCACCCCTTCCAGTCCCAGGCGGCAGGCGTGGTCCAGCAGCCGCTGCGGGGCGGCATCGAGCGCGTCGCTGAAGCGCACCAGGGGCGACGCGGGCAAGCTCTGCAGCAGCCCTTGCAGCAGCGCCCTGCGCGCCTCGACGGGCTGGCCCCGCAGATCGTGGCCATCGAAGTACGGCACGTCGAACAGGTAGTACACGATCTCGCTGGTCGTTTCCGCGTCGAACGCGCGCTGCAAGGCGCCAAAATCCGGGTGCCCGCTGGTATCGTTGACGACGATTTCACCGTCATACCAGCCGGGCGGCAAGCTCAACTGTTCCAACGCCTGCCGCAACTTCGGCAATTTTGCTGTCCAGTCATTGCCATTGCGCGTGATTAACGCAATATGATCGCCATCGCAACGCGCGAGGATGCGGTAGCCGTCGAATTTCACCTCGAAAATCCAGTCTTGCGCATCCGGCGGCGGTGCATCGACGAGGGTGGCCAGCTGGGGCGACAGGGTGGCGGACAACTCGGCAGTTGGCGGCGCGGCAGCCACCTTGCGCTTGGGCATGGCCTTGTTCCGGACGCTGTCGGGGAACTCGTCCACGACAGAAAATTCCTGTACCGGCCGCGCATAGTCGTCTTTTTCCTTGATCAGCAGCCAGGCAGGCTGCTTTTCGCTGCGTTTGTCTTCCCGGCCCTTCATGCGCACCAGCACCCACTTGCCATGCATCTTGTGGCCATGCAAGGTGAATTTCAGTTCGCCGGCCGCCAGCGCCTTGCGCGCATCGGGCGTGGCTGGCTGGGGCTGCCACGTCCCTTTATCCCAGATGATGACCTTGCCCGCGCCATACTGTTTTTCGGGGATCGTGCCTTCAAAGCTGGCATACGCAATCGGATGGTCTTCCACCTGCACGGCCATACGCTTGTCGCGCGGGTCGTAGCTGGGGCCTTTCGGCACGGCCCAGCTTTTCATCGTGCCGTCGAGTTCCAGCCGAAAGTCATAGTGCAAACGGCTGGCCCAGTGCTTCTGGATGACGAAGGTGAGCACGTCGTTTGCATCCTCGTCGCCACCTGCAGGCTCGGGCGTGACGGCGAAATTACGTTTGGCTTGATACGTTTTCAAGGCGGCTTTCATGGCGGCCCCATGCGGTGATGATGGCTTCGAGTCTAGTCCGCTGCAGGTCATGGCGCGGTACGCCAGCTAACAGAGTGCCTGCGCCGCAAATGTAAGTGTTTGTAATTAGAAAAAAACGTGTCAACGGTATTGCCGCACGGCGCGTTTTTGCCTCAGTGACAGGGGGCTGATCTCCTGAACTACAAACCCACTTCTTGAGGAACTGCACCATGAAAAAAGTAATCGCTACTCTGATCGCCGGCTTGTTCGCTACCGCAGCCTTTGCTCAAACGCCAGCCGCACCTGCCAAGGCCGAAGCCAAGCACACCAAGGAAGTGGCAAAAGCGGAAGCCAAGGAAACCAAGGCCGTAGTCAAAGCCGATGCCAAGGAAGCGGCCGTCGTCGCCGATGCGAAAGCCGATGTTGCCAGCGCCAAGGCCGACGCCAAAGTCACCAAGGAAAAAGCCCATCACAAAGCGAAAAAAGCCAAGGCCAAGGCTGACGAAGCCAAAACTGAAGCGACCGCAGCAGCAGCCAAATAATCCCTACAGCGCGTTTCATGCGCCATGCAAAAAGACAGCTTCGGCTGTCTTTTTGCATTTTTACGCCGCCTTCTTCAATTAACGTCGCTTAAATCAGCCGATTGTAAGAAAGTGTAAACAAGGTCAACGGTAACATTCCGGGCCGCGTTTTATGCTCAGTGACACGGGAATCATCCCTGCACCAACAGACATACCAGACAAACCACCACTGAGGACTGCACCATGAAAAAACGCATTTTCAACCTGAGCGCTACCCTGATCGCCGGCCTGTTCGCAACTGCAGCCTTCGCCCAAACCCCGGCAGCTCCTGCAGCCGCTCCTGCAGCCTCGGTTCCTGCCAAAGTGGAAGCGGCCCATACCAAGGCTGTCGTGAAAGCGGACGCCAAGGAAGCGCAAGCCGTCGTCAAAGCGGATGCCAAAGAAGCGAAAGCAGTCGTCGCTGCAAAAACGGACGTGGCCAGCGCCAAAGCGGAAGCGGCTACCACGAAAGCCAAGGCACACCACAAGGCCAAGAAAACCAAGGCCAAGGCTGACGAAAAGCTGGCATCGGCCACCGCCGAAGCAGCACCAGCAGCAGCCAAGTAATTCCCCACACAATCGCTTATCACTCGCCAGGAAAACACAATGAAAAAAGTTATCGCCACCCTCATCGCCGGCCTGTTCGCTACCGCAGCCTTCGCTCAAACCCCTGCCGCTCCGGCAGCATCGGCTCCAGCCAAGGCGGAAGCGGCCCACACGAAAGCCGTGGTCAAGGCTGAAGCCAAGGAAACCAAGGCCGTCGTGAAAGCCGATGCAAAAGAAGCGGCCGTCGTCGCCGATGCAAAAGCAGACGTGGCCAGCGTCAAGGCCGACGCCAAAGTCACCAAGGCCAAGGCCCATC
Organism: Janthinobacterium sp. LS2A; assembly: GCF_036543145.1. Taxonomy (NCBI): domain Bacteria; kingdom Pseudomonadati; phylum Pseudomonadota; class Betaproteobacteria; order Burkholderiales; family Oxalobacteraceae; genus Janthinobacterium; species Janthinobacterium sp. LS2A. Next base: position 87,455 of record NZ_JAZHPB010000001.1, on the reverse strand, counting down.
ACAAGGCGAACAAGGCGAAAGTAAAAGCGGATGCGGCGAAAGCGGCGGAAACCGTTCCGGCAGCACCGGCAGCGCCGGCGAAGTAAGCGCGAACGACGCCACGCAAACGCATCCGCCGGGTCTGCGCTTGCGTGGCCACTTCGCCCGCATTCCCAGGGACAGCTTCGGCTGTCCTTTTTGCATGGCGCGCCTTCATGCAAACTTCAGCGAACAAAGCAGCTTGCGCACGACAAAGCGGCGCAGATGGTGGACACTGGCACTCCGACCATCGCCGCGAAGCCTATTCCATGCGCCACCTGCTGCTGATTACCGCCCTTTCCCTGCCTTGCGCCGCCAATGCGCAAAACGCCCCCACCGCCCTCGAACAAGTCCTGCTCACCCAGGACCATGACAGCCATGGCGACTTGCGGGCCGTCGTCGTGCTGCGCAATGGCGCCATCGTCGCCGAACGCTATTACAACGGCGAGACGGCCGACACCCTGCACGACATCCGCTCGGCCGGCAAGAGCATCACCGCACTGCTGGTGGGTGCGGCCGTGGCGCGCGGCCAGCTGGCGACGACAAAGACGGTGGGAGATTACTGGCCTGAAGTGGCTGGCAGCCCGGCAGGCAAGGTGCTCATCGACGACCTGCTGACCATGCGTTCGGGCCTGGCCGCCTTCGATGAAGACGAGCAGTCGCCAGGCAATGAAGACAAGCTCGATGCGGCGCCCGACCCTGCCGCCTTCGTGCGCGGCGTGCCGTCTGCAACGGCGCCGGGCAGCACGTACCGCTACAACTCGCTGGGCGCATATATCGCGGGCAGAGTGGTGGAAAGCGCCAGCGGCGCCGACCTGGAAGATGTCGCCGCCAAGGCGCTGTTCGCGCCGCTGGGCATCACGCGCTGGCGCTGGGGCCGCGACGTGGCCAACCATCCGAAGGGCCAGGGCAATCTGTCGCTGCGCGCACGCGACACGGCAAAAATCGGCCAGATGGTGCTCGACGACGGCGTAGTTGACGGCAAGAGGGTGATCGATACGGCCTGGCTGCACGCAGCGCTGGCGCCGCGCGTGGCCATCGGCGCCGGCGACCGCTATGCCGACAGCTACGGCTATTTCTGGTACGCGAAGACGCAGGACATCGGAGGCCAAAAGATCGCCGTGCATTTCGCCTCGGGCAATGGCGGCAACAAGATCTACGTGATACCTGCGCGCCGCATGGTGGTCAGCATCGCGTCCGACGCGTATGGCAAGCCCTATGGACAGCGCCGTTCGGAAGACATCCTGAAGGCCATCCTGAAGGCGGGTGCCACGCAGATGTAAGCGTTTGTAATGACCGTCAACGGCAGCGATCCCGGGCGCGTTTTATGCTCAGTGACACGGGAATCATCCCGGCACCAACAGACATACCAGACAAACCACCACTGAGGACTGCACCATGAAAAAAGTAATTGCTACCCTGATCGCCGGCCTGTTCGCAACCGCAGCCTTCGCCCAAACCCCGGCAGCACCTGCAGCCGCTCCTGCAGCCTCGGTTCCTGCCAAAGTGGAAGCGGCCCATACCAAGGCTGTCGTGAAAGCGGACGCCAAGGAAGCGCAAGCCGTCGTCAAAGCGGATGCCAAAGAAGCGAAAGCAGTCGTCGCCGCAAAAACGGAAGTGGCCAGCGCCAAAGCGGAAGCGGCTACCACGAAAGCCAAGGCACATCACAAGGCCAAGAAAACCAAGGCCAAGGCTGACGAAAAGCTGGCATCGGCCACCGCCGAAGCGGCACCAGCAGCAGCCAAGTAATTCCGACACTCTTTACTGACCACACATACCAAGGATTTCATCATGAAAAAAGTTATCGCCACCCTGATCGCCAGCCTGTTCGCCACCGCTGCTTTCGCCCAGGCGCCAGCCGCTCCTGCCGCCACGCCAGCGACGCCTGCCGTCGCAGCCACGCCAGCAGTCAAGGCAGAAGCGCCGGCAGCCGCCGTCAAGCCAGCGGCGCACAAGAAAGCCAAGCATCACAAGGCGAAGAAAGCCGCTCCTGCAGAAAAAGCAGCACCGGCCACACCTGCAGAACCAGCAGTGCCAGCAACGCCAGCCAAGTAATCGCGGCGGCACGAATGAAAAAGACAGGGTTTTCCCTGTCTTTTTTTTCGTCCGTTTTTCGCCCGCTTATTTAGGCATCAGCACCGAGTCGATCACATTGATCACGCCATTCGACTGGTACACGTCGTAGGTGCTGATGCTGGCGCTGTTGCCGCCCTCGTCCATCACCACGATGTTGTGCATGCCGTTCATGGCGAACATCAGCTTGCCGCCGCTGGCCGTGGGCAAGGTGGCTTTACCGTCGTGCATCTTGATTTCCTTGGCCAGCGCCTTGAAGTCGTATTTGCCGGGCACCACGTGATAGGTCAGGATTTTCGTCAGGGTCGCCTTGTTTTCCGGTTTCACCAGGGTCTCGACGGTGCCGGCCGGCAGCTTGGCGAAGGCCGCATTCGTCGGCGCGAACACGGTGAATGGGCCCTTGCCTTTCAGGGTATCGACCAGGCCGGCCGCCTTGACGGCGGCGACCAGCGTCGTGTGGTCGGCCGAATTGACAGCGTTGTCGACGATGTCCTTGGACGGATACATGCTCTGGCCACCGACCATGGTCGTCATGTCGGCGGCAAACGTGGCGCTGGCGGCCAGCATGGAAGTAATGAACAGTGCTGCGGGAACGAAGGTGCGCATGATGGTATCTCCTGGATGACGGCGTTTGCATGATTGCAGGAGTATTTACGTGGTGGGTCGGGGATTGGATTCAATTTATTTTTTTGGTCTGGCCTTGATTGAGGACGCGGGTGGTGTCGGCTTACGCGCGATGCGCTAAGCCGACCTACCGCGCTGCGTGCCAAGCCGGCCTGCGCAAGCCATAAAAAAACGGCGCCGTGCAAAGCACGACGCCGTTTTCGGCAGGCTTATCGCCGCGGACCGGAAACTAGTTGGCCGCGACCTGCGGCTCCGTCTCGCCCCAGCCGCCGCCCAGGGAGCGGATCAGCGCCACCGTGGTGACGGCGCGGTTGCCGCGCAATTGCACGGCGTTGCGCTCGATGGCCGCCAGGTTGCGCTGCGCGTCGAGCAGGTCCAGGTAACTGGAACGGCCCGCGTCGTACAGCTTTTGCGCCAGGTCGGCCGAACGGCGCGCCGAGACGACGGCTTCGTCGATCTGCTGCGTCTGGCCCGACAGGATGCGCAGGCCGGCCAGGTTGTCTTCCACCTCGGCGAAGGCCACCAGCACGCTCTGGCGATACGTCGCCACCGACTCTTCCAGCTGCGCTTCGCTGCGGCTTACGGCAGCTTTATTACGGCCACCGTCGATGATCGGCATCGACATCAGGGCGCCCAGCAGCCAGGAGCGGCTGCTCCACTTGAAGATGTCCGAGAAGGTATCGGACGCACCGCCGCCGGAGGCGTTCAGGGTCAAGGCCGGGAACATGGCCGATTTCGCCACGCCGATGCGCGCATTCGACGCTTCCATGGTGCGCTGCGCCGACGCGATGTCGGGACGGCGCTCCAGCAGGGACGACGGCATGCCGGCCGGGATCACGGGCAGGAAGCCGCTATCCCGCAGCGGGTTGACGGTCGCCGTGAAGCTGGCGGCCGGTTTGCCCAGCAGGACGGCCAGCGCATGTTCGCTGGTGGCGCGCTGGCGCTGCAGGCCGATGGCTTCGGCGCGCACGGTCGACAGCTCCGTGCGGGCACGCGACAGATCGAATTCGCCGATGTCGCCCAGGTCATAGCGGCGCTGGTTCACATGCACGCTTTCTTCACGCAGGCGCACCGTCTGCTCCAGGGTCGCCAGTTCGGCGTCCGTGGCACGCAGCTGGAAGTACGTTTGCGCCACGTCGGCCTGCAAGGACAGCAGCACCGAGCGGTAAGTCGCTTCCACGGCCAGCGCATCGCTGCGCGAGGCGCTGACGTTGGACGCCACGCGGCCGAACAGATCGACTTCGTAGCTGGCCGTCAGGTTGGCCTGGTAGACATTCGTGGCCGCCACCGGCGCGCCGTTCGGCAAGCCGAGCGACACGGCGGAAGCGCGGTTGCGCTGGCCGCCCACGTTCACGCCTACTTGCGGGATGCGGTCCGCTTCGGCGATGCCGGCAATCGCCCTCGCCTGCTTGACGCGGGCGGCGGCGATGGCCAGGTTGGCATTCGCTTGCGTGGCTTCGTTGATCAGACCAGTCAAAGCAGGATCATTGAACGCCAGCCACCACTCGCCGCGCGCCTGGCGCTCGGCCGGCACGCCCTGCTTCCAGCGCGTGCCGTCGGCCGCCGTCTGCACGGCGGGCAAGGTTTGCGCTTCCTTGAACGCGGCCGGCGTCTCGATCTGCGGCTGCTTGAACTCCGGCGCCGCGCAAGCGGCCAGCAGGACTGCGGCAGCCATGGCGGTCAGCACGGGCTTGACGCGCCAGATGATTTCCTTGGTTTTCAATATATATCTCCTTCCAGATCCAGCGCTGGCGCGGCGACAGGCTTGGCGGCAACGGCGGCTGGTTTTTTCTCAAAACGCTGCGCCAGGGTGCGCAGCAGTACGTAGAACACGGGCGTCAGGAACAGGCCGAAGAAGGTCACGCCCAGCATGCCGGCGAAGACCGCCACACCCATGGCATGGCGCATTTCCGAACCGGCGCCGTTCGAGAACACCAAGGGCACCACACCCATGATGAAGGCGATCGACGTCATCAGGATCGGACGCAGACGCAGACGGCACGCTTCCAGCGCCGCTTGCACGACGGTACGGCCATGCTCTTCCAGTTCGCGGGCAAATTCCACGATCAGAATCGCATTCTTCGACGCCAGCCCCACCAGCACGAACAGCGCGATCTGGGTAAACACGTTGTTGTCGCCGCCGGTCAGTTTCACGCCCAGCAGTGCGCAGAGGATCGACATCGGCACGATCAGGATCACGGCCAGCGGCAGGGTCCAGCTTTCGTACTGGGCGGCCAGCACGAGGAACACCAGCAGCACGCACAGCGGGAACACATAGATCATCGTATTGCCGGACAAGATGTCCTGGTAGGTCAGCTCCGTCCATTCATACGAAATCCCCTGCGGCAGCACTTCCTTGGCGATGCGTTCCAGCGCGGCTTGCGCCTGGCCGCTCGATACGCCAGGTGCTGCGCCGCCATTGAAGTCGGCTGCGGCATACGCGTTGTAGCGCTGCACGCGGTCCGGGCCATAGCTGTCCTTGACGCGCATCAGCGACGACAGCGGGATCATCTCGCCCTTGTCGTTGCGTACCTTCAGCTGCGCGATATCCTGCGCATGCGAACGGAACGCCGCATCGGCCTGCACGCGCACCTGGTAGGTGCGGCCAAACTGGTTGAAGTCATTCACGTACAGCGAACCGAGATTGATCTGCAAGGTCTGGTAAATCGTTTGCAGCTGCACGCCCATCTGCTTGGCTTTCACGCGGTCGACGTCGGCGAACAGCTGCGGCACGTTGATCTGGTAGCCCGAGAACACGCCCGCCAGTTCCGGCGTCTGGTACGCTTTCGCGGCCAGCGCCTGGGTGGCGTTGTACAGCGCGTCGTAGCCGAGATTGCCGCGGTCTTCGATCATCATCTTGAAGCCGCCGATGGTGCCGAGGCCGTTGACCGGCGGTGGCGGGAAGACCATGATGAAGGCGTCCTGGATACCGCCCAGACGCTTGTTGATCTCGGCCGCGATGGCGCCGCCCGACAATTCCTTGCTGGTACGCTCGTCGAACGGTTTCAGGGTGGCGAAGACGATACCGGCGTTCGGCGCATTGGTGAAATCGTTGATCGACAGGCCGGGGAAGGCGATGGTCGATTCGACGCCAGGCACCGACTTGATGACGTCGGACATGCGGCGCACGACATCTTCGGTGCGGTCCAGCGACGCGGCGTCAGGCAATTGCGCAAAGCCCACCAGGTATTGCTTGTCCTGCGCTGGCACGAAGCCGGCCGGCACGGACTTGAAGGTGAAGATGGCGGCAACGACCAGCAGCGCATACACACCCAGCGAAGCGCTCTTGCGGCCCAACACGCCTTTTACGCCAGCTTCATAGCGGTGCGAAGCGCGGCCGAAGAAGCGGTTGAACCAGGCGAAGAAGCGGCCGAAGACCATGTCCATGCCGCGCGTCAGCGCGTCTTTCGGCGCATCGTGCGGTTTGAGCAGCGCGGCCGACAGGGCTGGCGCCAGGGTCAGCGAGCTGAAAGCGGAGATCACGGTCGAAATGGCGATGGTCAGCGCGAACTGGCGGTAGAACTCGCCCGACAGACCAGGCACGAAGGCGATCGGCACGAACACGGCGCACAGCACCAGGGCGATGGCAACGATAGGACCGCTGACCTCTTTCATGGCCTGGATGGTGGCGTCGCGCGGCGACAAGCCCTCTTCGATATTGCGCTCGACGTTTTCCACCACCACGATGGCGTCATCGACGACGATACCGATGGCCAGCACGAGGCCGAACAGCGACAGGGTGTTGATCGAGAAGCCAAAGCCCAGCATCACGGCAAAGGTGCCGACGATGGAGACGGGAACGGCCAGCAGCGGAATGATCGATGCGCGCCAGGTTTGCAGGAAGATGATCACCACCAGCACCACCAGGGCAATCGCTTCGAGCAGGGTATGGATCACGGCTTCGATGGACGAACGCACGAACTGCGTCGGGTCGTACTCGATCCGGTATTCCACGCCTTGCGGGAAGTCTTTTTTCAGTTCGTCCATCTTGGAGCGCACGTCGGAAGACAGTTGCAGCGCGTTGGCGTTCGGCGCTTCGAAAATACCCATGCCGACGGCCGGATTATTGTTCAGCAGCGAACGCAGCGAGTAGCTGTTGGCGCCCATTTCCACGCGCGCCACGTCCTTCAGGTGCGTCACGGCGCCATCGGCATTCGTGCGCACGATGATGGCGCCAAATTCCTCGGGCGTCTGCAGACGACCTTGGGTATTGACGGTCAGCTGGAAGTCCGAGTTCTTCGCTGGCGAGGCGCCGATCACACCGGCGGCCACCTGCACGTTCTGCTCGCGGATCGCGTCGACGACGTCATTGGCCGTCATGCCGCGCGCCGCCACCTTTTGCGGGTCGAGCCAGATGCGCATGGCGTAGTCGCCGGCGCCGAAGATCTGGATGTCGCCCATGCCGGGCAAACGGGCCAGTTGATCCTTGACGTTCAGCACCGCGTAGTTACGCAAATACATATCGTCATAGCGCTTGTTCGGCGAGACCAGATGCACCACCATGGTCAGGTTGGGCGAGGACTTGACGGTCGTCACGCCGATCTGGCGCACTTCCTCGGGCAGGCGCGGCAAGGCGCGCTGCACGCGGTTCTGCACCTGCGTTTCGGCCTGCTCGACGTTGGTGCCGATCTTGAAGGTCACGGTCAGCATCATCGCGCCATCGGACGTGTTTTGCGAGGACATGTAGAGCATGTTCTCGACGCCGTTGATCTGCTCTTCGAGCGGCGCGGCCACGGTTTCGGCGATCACTTTCGGGTTGGCGCCCGGGTACTGCGCGCGTACCACCACGGATGGCGGCACGACGTCGGGATATTCGGAGATGGGCAGGCCGAAAATCGACAGCAGCCCGGCCACGAATATGACGATCGACAGCACCGCCGCGAAAATCGGCTTGTCGATGAAAAAGCGGGAAAAGTTCATGTTTATTCCTTGGAAGTCGATGCTGCTTTCGCGGCGATCTTGGCATCTTTTGCTTCAGGTTTTGCAGGAGCGGCAGGCGCGGTCGGATCGAAATCCATGGCCACTATCTGCGGCGTCACCGGGGCGCCCGGGCGCACGCGCTGCAAGCCGTTGACGACGATTTTCTCGCCCGCCTTCAAGCCTTCGCGCACCACGCGCAAGCCGTCCGAAGTCGGGCCCAGCTTGACGGCGCGGTATTCGGCCTTGTTGTCGGCGCCCACCACGTAGACGTATTTGCGGCTTTGATCCGTGCCGACGGCGCGGTCGCTGATCAACAGCGCCGTGCTTTGCGCCTGCGGGCCGTTGCCGCCGTCGAGCTGGATGCGCGCGAACAGGCCAGGCACCAACTGGCGCTCGGCGTTGGCGAAGGTGGCGCGCATGCGCACGCTGCCCGTGGCCGGGTCGAGCTGGTTGTCGACGAATTCCAGCTTGCCTTCATGCGGGAAGCCCGTTTCGTTGGCCAGGCCGACCTTGACGGTGACGGGCGTGCCCTTTTGCGCCGTGCCGGCCACGCGCAGATAGGTATCTTCATCGCCGTCGAAGCTGGCGTAGATGCGGTCCGTCGACACCACCGAGGTGAGGATGGCGGAAGCGTCGATCAGGTTGCCGACGGTGATTTCCGCCTTGCTGACGCGGCCGCTGATCGGCGCCTGCACCTGCGTGTACGACAGGTTCAGTTTCGCCGCTTCATACGCGGCCTGCGCCGAACGGACATTCGCGTCCAGCTCTTTCAGGCCCGACGCCTTTTCATCGAATTCGCGCTGGGCGATGGCTTTTTCGGCCAGCAGCTTTTCAGCGCGCGACAGTTCCAGCTTGGCCAGTTCCGCCTTGGCGCGGGCCGAGGCGGCAGTGCCTTCGGCGCGCGACACTTCGGCCTGGAATGGGCGCGGATCGATGACGAACAGCACATCGCCCTTTTTCACTTCGCTGCCCGGCTTGAAATTGACGGCCGTGATGAAACCGCCGACTCTCGAGCGGATTTCCACGCGCTCGATCGCTTCCAGGCGGCCCGAGAATTCCTGCGTTTCCGTGATCTGTTTTTCAACGACGGCGGCGGCCGAGATGGGCGGGCCGCCGGCCGCTGGCGCGTCGGGCACCTTGCTATTGGCCGAATCGCAGCCGGCCAGGCTCACGGCCACCAGTCCCGCCAGCGCGAGCGAGGCAGCCAGGGGCTTCAGCAGAGTGGAAAATTGTTGAACGTTTTTCATTTTATTTCCCTGTTTTATGAAAATTTCTAATGGTATGGGCGGCAGGAAGCAACCCAACTGAAAAAGTGAATGGTGGTGCCATGGCGCCCGACGGCGCTCGATCAAAGGTAAACAGGCCGCCAGTTATTTAAAAGCGGACGGGGACGACAAAGCTGGCTGTGCGATCGCACAACTCAGGCAAGATGGGAACTACACTCCGTAGTGTAACAACCAAAACTCAAAAAGTAAACTGATTAGTGTAAGTTTTTTGCGGTGCCGCGGATGGCGGCGTCATGACTCGGGCTCCTGCCCCAGTCCGGCGACAAAGCTGGCAATCTCGTTCAAGGCATGCACCTTGCAAGCGCACTCATTACGCGCGCCCGCATCCTGCAGCGGCGCGGCGGGCATGCGCCGCACGGTGGTCTTGATGCCGCAGGCGATCAGCTTGCTGCCGTATTGTTCGGCCTCGTCGCGCAATGGGTCGTCTTCTCCGGACAGGATGAGCGCCGGCGGCAGGTTCTTCAGGCGGCTCGACTGCAATGGCGACGCGTACGGATGGGTACGGTCAGCGGCATTTGGCAGGTAGCCACGGTAGGCGGCGGCGCATTGATCAGCCACTTCCGCCAGGTCTGGGCACGTCGGCAAGTTGCGCATCGAACAGGTCGACAGGCCGGGGTCGAGCATCGGCATGATCAGCACCTGGCCCGCGAGGGGCGGTCCGCCCCGGTCGCGCGACATCATGGCGCACACGGCAGCCAGGTTGGCGCCCGCTTCGATGCCCGACACCACCATCTGCTTGCCCGTCCAGCCCAGCTTGGACTTGTTCTTTTTTGCCCACAGCAGCACGGCATGCGCGTCTTCCACGGCGGCGGGGAATGGCCGCACCTTCGCCAAGGTGTAGTTCGCGGCCAGCACCACGTGGTCGGGGTTGCTCAGCACGAGGCAGCGCAGGAAGTCGTCCGCGTCGTCCAGGTCGCCGTCAACAAAGCCGCCGCCATGGAAGAAGACGATCAGGCTCGACTGCTTGGCGCCCGGCACGCCGGCCGTGTAGACGCGCGCGGCGAGCGCATCCTGCGCGCCCTGCACCTGGATATCGCGTATCTTCAGCGCCTGGCCAGGAGCCAGTTCAGCCACGGTGCCGGCAACGCTCATTGCGCCACCACCGGCTGCACCGCAGCATCGAGTACCGTGTCGTTCAGGCACAACAGGGCGATGCCGCCCACTTCATGGGTCAGGGCGCTGTAAGCACTGGCTTCGCTTTGCGCCGCCAGTGAATACGCATCCGTCGATACCATCGCGGCCAGAGCGAGCGAGCTCATAGCGAGAGCGAGCACTGCAAAGATTCCATTCCGATAAGCCATGATGTTTCTCCTGTTGTCCTGCCTGCGGCATCACATTTATGCTGCAGTACAACAACTATAGACTTGATCTACAATCTGATAAAGAGTGCAATGACGAATTGATTGTTCAGGATTCTGAATAATCACGGATAAAGTGACAGGAATTCAAGTGAACAAGCTGCAAGCAATGGAAGTTTTCATCCAAGTCGTCGATGCGGGCGGCTTTACGCGCGCGGCGGAAAACATGCAGCTGCCGAAAGCCACCGTGTCGACCCTGATCCAGTCGCTGGAAGCGAGCCTGTCGGTTAAATTGCTTAACCGCACCACGCGCCACGTCAGCATCACGTCCGACGGGGCCGCCTATTACGAACGCTGCGTGCGCATCCTGTCGGACGTACGCGAGGCCGAGGAATCGCTGTCGCGCACGCGATTGAGCCCCAGCGGGCGGCTGCGCGTGGATGCGCCCACGGCCCTGGCCAGCGAACTGATCATCCCCGCCCTGCCCGATTTCTTTGCCCGCTACCCGGACATCTCGCTGGAGCTCGGTTGCAGCGATCGTCCCGTCGACCTGATCGAGGAAGGCGTCGACTGCGCCGTGCGCGGCGGCGAACTGGGCGACCTGAACCTGATCGCGCGCAGGGTCGGCGTGCTGCACTTCATGACGTGCGCCTCGCCCGGCTACCTGGCGCACCACGGCACGCCGCTGCATCCGAACGACTTGCCCCGGCACCGCGGCGTGAATTTTTTCTCCGCCAAGACGGGCAAAACGTTTGACTGGGATTTCACGCGTGCCGGCGAACGCATCCAGATCGCCATGCCCAGCCATATCGCCCTGAACGACTCGAATGCCTACTCGGCCGCGGGCCTGGCGGGCCTGGGCATCGTGCAAATGACGCATTTCATGCTTGCGCCGCTGATAGAACAGGGCAAAATGGTGGAATTGCTCAGTGAATGGGAATCCGACCCGCTGCCCATCCACGTGATCTATCCGCCCAACCGCCATCTGTCCGCCAAGGTGCGCGTGTTTGTCGAATGGGTCGCCGACATGTTTACCAACCACCCGGCCACGCAGCTCAAGGGCAAGAACGCCAGCCCGAGCCCGCGCGCCACCCTGACCGAGGCCCAGCCATGACCGCAGCAAGCACATCGCCCCACCGCATCGTCTTTCTCGACCGCGACAGCCTGATCGCTACCGTGCGCCCGCCCGCCTTCGCGCACAGCTGGGAAGAGCATGCGCACACCAAGGGCAGCGAACAGACCGTATCCCGCCTGCAAGGCGCCACCATCGCCATCACGAATAAAGTACCGCTGCGCGCAGCCGAGCTGGCGCAGCTGCCCAAGCTCCAGATGATCGCCGTGGCCGCCACCGGCACGGATATCATCGACCTGGCCGCCTGCCGCGAGCGGGGCATCGTCGTGGCGAATATCCGCGACTATGCGCGCGCCACCGTGCCCGAACATACCTTGGCACTGATGCTGGCCCTGCGCCGCCAGCTGCTTGCCTACCGCGCCGACGTGGAAGCGGGCCTGTGGCAGGCATCGGACCGCTTCTGCCTGTTCGGCCACCCGATCCGCGACCTGGCCGGCAGCCGTTTGGGTTTGCTCGGCTACGGTGCGCTGGGCAAGTCCGTCGCGCAGCTGGGGCGCGCCTTCGGCATGCAGGTGCAAGTCCACAACCGCTCCCCCATCGATGAGGACGGCGTGACGCAAGTGAGCTTCGACGAGCTGCTGGCCACGTCCGACGTGCTGAGCCTGCACCTGCCGCTGACGGACAAGACGCGCAACATCATCGGCGCGCAAGAACTGGCGCGCATGCAGCCGACGTCGCTGTTGGTCAACACGGCGCGTGGCGGCCTTGTCGATGAAGCGGCGCTGGCTGAAGCATTGAAAAACGGCGTGATCGCCGGCGCCGGCTTCGACGTGTTATCGAAGGAGCCGCCGCTGCCCGACAATCCGCTGTTGAATTTACGCCTGCCCAACTTCATCCTCACGCCGCACACGGCCTGGGCCAGTGGCGAAGCCATGCAAAAGCTGGCGGACATCCTGATCGGCAACGTGGAAGCGTTCGAACGGGGCACGCCCACGAACGTGGTGGCATGAGCGTATTGCACGAACTCGATGAACTGCTGTGCGGCGACGACGAGGAATACGACCGCCTCGACCTGTTTCACGAAGCGGACGAGCTGATCGGACAACTGCGGGTGGCCGACGTGCCCGCACTGCTGGCCCTGTGGCAAGCGCGCAGCCTGTGCTGGCGGCAACGCTACACGCAAGCGAGCGGCTCCATCGACGGCGCCGTGCTGCGCGCCCTGCTGGCCGGTTTGCTGCAGGTCAAGGAGGCCCCACACGGCGTGTTTGAACTGATGAACCGCCTGCCTGCGACAGCCGACGCCTCCCCGCTCAGCGACGCCCTGCTCGATTACGCCGAGCAAGCCTGGCATGCGAACCCGGCACGGCACCGGCAAATCCAGATCAGCTGCTGGAGTTGCGGACTGTCGGGACGGCTGCTGAAACGGCTGGGGTTTTCCGCCTGGAAGGAAGCGGGACTGTAGTTCTTACGATGCGACTGGCGTCTCGAAGGAAAATCCCGGCGCATACGCGTGATAGCCATCGAAATCGCCCTTGCCGATGCTGGCTCCCTGGCTGCGGGCAATCGCATACGCCATGCTGAAGTGGAAATAGAAATTCGGCAGGATATACAAGTTCAAATATTCGCCGGCCGGCAGCGCGATGTCGGCAAAGCCGGCGCGGTCGCGGCAGATGCGTTCGGGCGGCCCGTCAAAACGTTCCGCAGGAATGTCCTTGAGGTAGCGCGTGGTCTGTGCGATCTGCTCCTGCAGGCTGGCGGCGGCGCTGAAATCGGCCACGTCCAGCCCTGCCAGAGGGCAGCAGCCGCGCAGGGAAAAGCTCACTGCCGCGCGCACTTGCTGGGCAAATGGCAGCATGTCCGGGTGCAAACGCGCCGCCAGCATCGATGGCGCGGTGCCGGTCTTGTCGAGCATGGCGGAAAGCTGCGCCAAGGAGCGGCAGAATATGGTGACGGGGTGGCTGTTCATCATTTCCTTGTGCAAGATTCAATATGACAAGAGTGTGCCACAGGCAACCGCGTCCCCGTCACCTTAACGCCGGTGCTTGCTGAAAAATTCCCAGATGACGTCATTCGCATCGACGGCGCGCGTGGTCTTGCCGATGGGCAGCCCGACATTGAAGGCATCGGCGCCAGGCCACGTGTGGCCGCCATCCTTGACGGTGAGCAAGGCAACGCTGGCGCCGCCGTCATCGCCACCCTGCTCCAGCCAGCTTACTTGCGTCGTATCGCCAGCCGGGCCAGGAATCAGGCGCGGCTGCGGCGTGGCGCCATCGATGCCGTTGTGCTTGCGCCAGTAATCAAAGGTGCCCTGCGCCGACAGGTAGCCGGCGGCCTTGCCTTCGTACAGCACGACCTTGTCGGCCGTCCCCTGTATCAACAGCATGCCGACCTTTCCGCGCTGTTGATGGTGCCGCACCACGGGTTCCGGCATGGGCGCGCCCACCGAGGCGACGGCGGCGAACTGCTGCGGCAGCTCGGCCGCCAGGCGCAGGGCAAAGAAACCGCCGCGCGACAGGCCCGTCGCATAGATCCGTTTGTCATCGATGCGGTAATCCTGCTTGAGTTTGCTCAACATGGCTTGCGTGAAACCGACGTCATCCGTGCCCGCCAGGTAATCCATGCCGAAGCCCACGTTCCAGTCCTGCTTGATGCCTTGCGGATACACGACGATGAATTGGTGCCGCTCGGCCGTCTTGTTCATTTGCGTGTACAGCATTTGTTCCGCCATGCTCATGCCGCCGCCATGGAAATTGAAGACGACGGGAAAGGCTTGCTGCGGCGCGCTTTGGTAAGACGGCGGCGTGTAGACGATGTAGCGGCGCTTGTCTTCCTTGTAGACGAGGCTGCTCACCTGGGCCGGCGCGGATGTGCACACGCAGGACAGGATCAACAGGCTGATGGCGATTTTCATGGGCTTCCCTTCAAGTCAAAGAGCAGCCAGCATAAGCAGGAGCAGGTGAAATCGCGGTGAAATCCGCTGAGTTTATTGCACTTGGGTGGGAACGATGGCGACACGGTACTGCGTCGCGCCGGGGTGGAAAGCAATGTCCCAGCGCATCGCTTGCGCCAGGCGCAGCAGCAGGTTCTGGCCATGCGCGAAACCGTGGACGCGCCGTGGCTGCCCCGCCTGCACGGTATTGACAATGTTCAGGTGGCCTTGCGCAAACGCAATGCTGATGCGGCAATCGGGGCCGCCATGAAACAGCGCATTCGCCAGGCAATTATTGATGAGCAACATGACCAGCTGCCCGTTGCCCGCCACGTCCAGCCGCTCGGGCAAGTCCAGGGTCAGCAGGCTGGCGTCCCACGGATGTTCGTCGAGCAGGCGCAGCAGGCATTGTTCCATACAGCCGCGCAACTCCACCACGTCGCCGGGCAGTTGCTCGGCCCGCGCCAGCGCGAACAGCACGTCGATGCTGGCGCGCATCTCGTCCGTCGATTGCCGCAGCTGCGCCTGCTCTTGCCCGCCCAGGGGCTGCGCCTCGGCCAGCGCCAAGGTGTTGTGCATCAAGGTCAGCGGCGTACGCAGCTCATGGCTGACGTCGCGGGTGAAGGCCTGTTCGCGCTGCAACACCGCCTGTAGTTCGGCAAACGTGGTTTCCAGGCGGCGCGCCAGGAAACCGATCTCGTCGGTGCGGTCACGCTCGCTGAAATGGACGGCGCTGCCGGGCGCCAGCTGGCGCGCTTCCCGGGCCAGGCGCTGCAGGGGCAGCACGAGGCGCCGCGCCAGCCAGTACGCCAGCAGCAAGGCCAGCGCGATCAGCGCCAGCGCCACGCCCAGCACGACACCGCCCACCTCTTGCGCCAGGCGCTGCACCACCAGCACGGGCGCCACATCGGCCAGCAGATAGCTGCGCTGGGGCTGGCCAGCGGCAACGAGGTCCAGCGCCAGCACGTGATAATGCTGGCCCGTCGTGGTAAACACTTCCCCGCGCGGGGCTGACGGCGGCACTTGCTCGCGCACCACTTGAGGCAGATCATGGTAGCTGGCGTATGTCTTGATGAGGTCGCTACCAGACGGCGTAAGCTCACCGTGCTGGCGCAAACGCTGGCTGACCACCGCCGCTTCGCGCTCGAGCAGGCGCTGCACCAGCATGTCTTCTGTCACGTAGGCAATCACCAGCGCCAGGCCCGTGTAGCACAGGCACAGCAAGACAGTAAAGCCGGCCAGGGCAGCGAACAGGCGCTGCCGGATCGACTTGCTCATGGAAACGCCGCAGTGTCGAAGACAAGGCGGTAGCCCAGCTGCGGTATGGTCACCAGCATGCCCGCACCGCCGGCCAGCTCCAGCTGCTTGCGCAGCGCGTAGATGTGCGATTTGAGCGCATCGCTGTCGGGTGGCTGGCTGCCCCACAGATGCTGCAGCAAGGCCGAACGCGACACGGCGTGCGGATGCTCGCGGCACAGCAGCAGCAAGATTTTAAAACCCGTCTGCGTCAAAGGCAGCGCCACGTCACCGAGCAGGGCGCGCCCTTCGCGCGTCTGCAAGATGAAGGGGCCCACGCGCATTTCCTGGTGCACATGCAGCTGGTGCCGGCGCGCCAGCGCTTCGCAGCGCAAGGCCACTTCGCGCAAGTCGAACGGTTTGCTCAGGTAATCGTCGGCACCGTCGCGAAAGCCGCGCGCCTTGTCTTCATACGCATCGCGCGCCGTCAGCATCAAGATCGGCACATTGCTGGGTGCCCCCACCTTGATGGTGCGGCACACTTGCAAGCCATCGATGTCGGGCAGGTTCAGGTCCAGCAGCACCACGTCATAGCTGTTGCGCGTGGCCAATTGCACGGCCAGCGCCCCCGTGCCCGCATGGTCGGTCTGCCAGCCCAGGCCGTCGAGGAAGTCGAGCACCTGGCGCGCGATGGCCAGGTGGTCTTCCACCAGCAGTATGCTCAGGGGCAAGCGATTCATGGAGTGTGGGCAATGCGCGCATACAGCCAGAAATTGCCGGACCTACCGCGAATTTGCCGGTAGCAGCGCAGATAGCCTTCGCGTTCGAAACCGCAGCGCTCGAGTACGCGGATCGAACGTTCATTGCTCTCCAGTACGGTTGCCTGGATGCGCAGGAAGCCCAGGCGCTGGAAGCCCCAGTCCATGACCGACGCGGCGATGGACGTGGCCACTCCCTGCCCCCATACGGCAGGAGACAGATCGTAGGCGATTTCGGCCGTGCGGTGCTGCGGGGAAATCGCATTGAAGCCGATCGTGCCCACCAGCTGGCCGCCCTCGCGCAGCACGATGGCCAGGCGGATGGACGACGCTGGCTGGGCCGAGGCGTAATCATCGAAATTGGCCTGCAGATCGTCGGCGCAACGCAAGTCCCAGCTCGTGTGTTCCACGACAACAGGATCGGCCAGGTACGCATACCAGGCGGGCGCGTCACTGCGTTCCAGCTGGCGCAACGTCACCAGTGGATGGGCTGAAACGGGTAAATCGACAGCTTTCATTGCTTGACATCCTCCTCAATCCAGCGGGCAATCGGCGGCCAGCCAGGACATGAAATCATCGGCAGCCAGTTCGAAATCGTCGCGCTGCATCGATCCATGCCCCACCAGATACACGGCGCGGTCGCCATCATCGAGGGCCAGCATGACGGCGCGCCCGCCGCTGTCGTCGCCGATGGTGATGTGGCCGGGGCAGGATTGCAGCGTGTCATATGTTTCGTTACGCTCCACCAAACTTTCTGCGCCATACAGCAATACCTGTTCGCCACGGAGACCTTCCTGCCAGTCCTGGAGAAAGCGCAGGTAGTACGCCGGCAAGGCGCGGCCCAGCCAGCGCTCGAGCGCTTCGGTTTCCTGCTGGCTCACGCGGCGCCTTTGCGCCGTGCCTCCCACGTACGCCGCAGCAAGCCGTACAGGGCCGTATCGCTGACGTGGCCTCCGACGATCCAGCGTTCGGGCAAGAAACCTTCCTTGCTGAAACCCTGGCGTTCCAGGGCGCTGGCCGAAGCCGTATTGAGCGGATCGATATCGGCTTCCAGGCGGTTCAGGTCGCGCTCGATGAACGCGTATTCCAGCAGCGCCGACAAGGCTTCCTGCATATAGCCCTTGCCCCAATGCGGTCGCGCCAGCGCATAGCCGATTTCGGCACGGCGGTTCTGGCGGTGTTCGGAAAACAGGCTGCAACTGCCCATATATTCGCCCGTCGCCTTCAGCGTGACGGCGAAACGGAAGAATTCCTCGCTCTCGAAAGCGGCGATGTCCTCGGCAAGCTTGCGCGCGGCGATGCTGGCATCCTGCCATGGCGGCTCGCTGAAATAGCGCATCACTTCGGGATCGGCATGCATGGCGAAGAAGTCCGCTTCATCCGACGGTTGCGGCTTGCGCAGGATCAGGCGTTCAGTGGTGATGGTTTTCGTGTAGGCCATGCGACTCCAATCAAAGGTTCAAAGGGGCAACGCTTATTATTCCATGCAACTATAACGATGTGGCAACTTTGTGATCTTGCTTTTTAATGTAGTATGGCAATGTTTCACCATATCATAGATGCAACTTCATGATCCGCCTATGCACGCAACAAAAGAAGCAGCACATACCGACGCCATCCCGGCGCAGCCCGAGGTCTTGAGCAAGCACAAGCGGCCAGTGATCATCTGGGCCAGCATCGCCTTCTTTTGCATGTGCGCCATGCTGCTTGGCATGACCATCTGGATCGTCTGGTCTTCGCGCGAAGTGCGCTTGCACGAAGCGAGGGCGACGACGGAACACATGGCGCGCACCCTGGCGACCCAAGCGTACATGGAGCTGGAAGTCGCCGATGTGATGCTGGAAGATATCGTCGAGCACATCCGCAACGAAGGCAATAATGACGCGACCGGCGAGCGGCTGCAATCGCATCTGCAGCAGCTGTCGAAAAATATCGTGGAAATTGCCGGCGTCTTCATTTTTGACAGCCGCGGAGACTGGCTGGCCAGCTCGTCCGGCACCGGACAGGACGGCAACAATGCGGACCGCGACTACTTTACTTATCACAAGACGCATGCGCAACTGGGCAGCCGCATCAGCGCGCCCGTACGCAGCAAATCCAGCGGGCAATGGGTCTTGCCCGTGTCGCGCCGGGTGGAATTGGCGGACGGCTCCTTTGCGGGCGTGGTGCTGGTCACCCTGGGGCTCGCCTCCTTCGAACGCATCTACGATAGCCTCAACCTTGGCAATACGGGCACGGCCTTCTTTGCCCTCGACGACGGCACCTTGATCTACCGCCGGCCATTCCAGCCCGGCGTCATCGGCATGGATATTTCGTCGGGTGCAGTCCTGCGCGCCTACCGCGAAAAAGGGCCTGTCGGCACGGCCATGATGACGGCGAAGGTGGACGAAATCGAACGGCTGTACAGCTATCGCCACCTGCAGCGCTTTCCCGTCATCGTGGCGGCGGGGCTATCGGAGGAAGATATTTTCGCCGAATGGCAGCGCTTGAGCATACAAATCGTGCTGGCGTCGCTGGCGGCAGGCGCGGCGCTGATCTACCTGTTCCGCAAGCTGATGCGGCAGATTGCCGTACGCGACCGTATCGAAGCCAGCCTGCGCGTGGCCACGACGCAGTTGCAACACGCGAATGCAGACCTGGCGGCGCGGGCGGCGCAGGACGGCTTGACGGGGCTGGCCAACCGCCGCTGTTTCGACGAGACCTTGGCGCATGAACTCAAGCGCGCCCAGCGCAGCGGGCATGAAGTGTCGCTGATCATGCTGGACGTGGATTTCTTCAAGAAATTCAACGACCAGTATGGCCACGTGGCGGGCGACGAGTGCCTGCAGGCGGTTTCCGGTGCCGTGGCGCGCAGCGTCGGCCGGGCCGAAGACCTGGCGGCCCGCTATGGCGGTGAAGAGTTCGCCGTCATCATGCCCGGCACGGGCGCGGCGGGCGCCCTGGAAGTCGCGCAAGCCATCCGGGCGGCCGTGGAAGGCTTGCAGATTCCCCACGCGGCCAGCGCGAACGCAGTCGTGACCGTCAGCCTGGGCGCGGCCACGGTCCAGCCTGGCCAAGACCGCCCCACGGACAGCAGCGAGCTGATACGCGAGGCCGACGCCTTGCTGTACCAGTCGAAAAACACGGGCCGCAACCGCGTCAGCGGCGGCGTAGCAGCAGCATGAGGCCGCTTATGTCCGGGAAAAGAATCGCTCTCACCATGCCGCTGTCCCTCATCGCACTGGCCGTCTGGCTGGGCTTGAGCATGGGCGGCCGCTGGCTGGAAGCCGCCGGCTACGCCTTGCCGGGCGCAGCCGTCACCGGCCGTATCGGCCTGTCGTGGGCGCTGGCCGCACTGTTCGCGCTGGCGCTGCTGCTGGCGTCGCGACAGCGCCGCGAAGCGGGCCTGTGCGCGCCGCAGCCGTGGAAAACGCTGTGGCTCGTCTGCCCACCCCTGCTGTATGCGCTGCTGATGCTGTTGCTGGCCTGGGCCGGCGGCTGGCCGCAGCCGCGCGTGCTGCTGATCGTCGCGTGCAATGCGGCGCTGGTGGCCATCTCGGAAGAACTGATGTTCCGCGCCATCTTGCTGCAGGGCATGCTGGACCGCTACGCCGTCTGGCCGGCCGTCCTGATTTCTTCGGCGCTGTTCGGCCTGGCCCATACGGCCAACGGCCTGGCCACGGGCGACGTCAGCGGCGCCTTGTGGCAAGCTGTGGCCGCCACCTTGCAGGGTGTCGGCTATGCGGCCATCCGCCTGCGCACCCGTTCGATATGGCCGATGGTACTCGTGCATGGGATATGGGATTACGCACTGGTGACGGCCACCTTGCCGAACCCGGCCGAAGACGGCGCGTCCATCCTGCCGTATATCGCCCTGCTGGCCGTGCTGCCCTTGTGCCTGTATGGCGTCTACCTGCTGCGGCCCAGCCAGCGCGCGGCCATATCGCAACCGCAGCCATAATGTCGCGACAAGCTTTCCATCCATGGACCAAGAAAATGGCCGCGCATAAGGGAGGCTTGACAGCGCGGCCCATCGCATGGCATCGTTGCCCCATGCAATCGCCACTCCCTCCCCTGCCATCGATTATTGCCGCCATTCCAACGATGGTGGCTTAGCAGCAGTGTGATTGCCAAAGCCGCCTGAGAGGCGGCTTTGATGTGCAGTCACTGGTCAAACCGTCTCGCAGGCTTCATTTCTTTTTTAGCGAGCGACCATGTCCCCAACTTCCAGCACCACCGCTCCCCCCACCCTGCACCTCGTCTGCGGCAAGATCGCGTCCGGAAAATCCACTCTGACAACCCGGCTGGCCAGCGCGCCACAGACCGTGCGCATCAGCGAAGACAGCCTGCTGGCGCAGCTGTATCCGGGCCAGATCGCCAGCCTGGCCGATTACGTGGCGTGCGCTACGCGGCTGCGTGCGGCCATCGCTCCTTTGGCCCTGCAGATGCTGCAGGCGGGCGTGTCCGTCGTGCTCGATTTCCCCGCCAATACGCCGGCCAGCCGCGCCTGGATGCGCGAGCTGTTCCAGCAGGCGGACGTGGCGCACGTGCTGCACTATCTGGACGTGCCGGACGAAGAATGCAAGGCGCGCTTGCGCCAGCGCAATGAAAGCGGGTTGCACCCGTTTTCCACCAGCGACGCTGATTTTGACGCCATCACGCGCCACTTCGTGCCGCCCGATGCTTCGGAAGGTTTTTACATCGTTCAAACAAGCCGTTAATGTTTCCTGGCTGGCTGTCGGCAAGAGCTTGTGTACTTTCGACCAGGATGCTTTTTTTGACATGTCTTCGTTTCGGCTGATACTCTGCATGTCTCACAATAAGAAACAGGACAGCACTCCGTGAAAATAATGAAGTTCGCCGGCAGCGGCCTGGCCATTCTGCTTGCCTTGCTGGCTGGATCCGCACAGGCGCAATATGCGCCGGTCGATGCCGCGCGGACAAAGAACGAGGCAGCGGCCAAATTGATGCTTGAGTCCTTGAAACAGACCAGGTATTGGATCGTTCCCAATCCACAAGCCATCTCGCGCTATGAGTTCCAGGAATTGGACGAGGACGGGAATCCCGCTGGAAAAAAGTTTGTCGTCACGGAAACGACGAGTTTCACCGTGCATAGCTATGTAGATAAAGACTTCCGGCACTATGCGCGGATCGTCTTCGAAGATGACAAGGACGCGGCGCTGGAGCTCTCCTTCTATCTATTCGAGTCCAGGCCGGGACCGCTGACGCTATTTCGCAATGTCTACGATCCGGCCAAACGCTCGCGGTTGGATTTTGTCGAGTATCTTTTCACCTCGCCACCCAAAGATATCGAGATAGCAGAGGCCAAAGAAGGCATCCTGGAAATTATCTTCGAGACCGCCCTGCGAGCAAAAGGCGACGTCAACATTGGCATGAGCGCGAAGCAGGTACGCGCCTCCGGCTGGGGAAAACCTGTCAGCATGCACAAAAAATCCGATGCGGCCGGCGCGCACGAAGAGTGGCTATACGAAAGCAGGCGTTCCTTGCTTTTCACAAATGGCAGACTGGCCTCCATCCGGCGCTGATACGTGACAGCACGGCCAGGCAATTGCCGCCCCACTGGCCTTAAAACGTGCCCGGCAGCAGGATCTTTTTATCCACCTGCTGCAAGTCGCGCAAGCCGCAAAAGGCCATCGTCAGGTCCAGCTCGTTGCGGATGATGTCCAGGCATTTGGTCACGCCCGGCCCGCCCATGGCGCCCAGGCCGTATAAAAACGGGCGGCCGATGTACACGCCTTTCGCGCCCAGGGCCACGGCCTTGATCACGTCCTGGCCCGAGCGGATGCCGCCGTCCATGTGCACTTCGATCTGGCTCCCGACGGCGTCGACGATGGCGGGCAAGGCTTCGATCGACGATTGCGCGCCATCGAGCTGGCGACCGCCGTGGTTCGAGACGATCAGCGCGTCGGCGCCGCTTTCGACGGCCAGGCGCGCGTCTTCGGGGTCCATGATGCCCTTGATGATCAGTTTGCCACCCCAGCGCTGCTTGATCCATTCCACGTCCGCCCACGACAGGCTCAGGTCGAACTGCTGCTGCGTCCAGGCCGACAGCGACGACA
Source organism: Janthinobacterium sp. LS2A (assembly GCF_036543145.1). Lineage (NCBI taxonomy): Bacteria > Pseudomonadati > Pseudomonadota > Betaproteobacteria > Burkholderiales > Oxalobacteraceae > Janthinobacterium > Janthinobacterium sp. LS2A. The sequence goes on along the minus strand of NZ_JAZHPB010000001.1, from coordinate 65,182 downwards.
TGTCGGACACGGACGTGGCGTGGCCGACGATGTTGCCAAAACCGCGCCGCTTCGTGCCCAGCATGCCCGCCACCCAGCGCGGCTTGGTGGCCATGTTGATGATGTTCGGAATCGTCAGCTTCGGCGGCGCCGACAGGCCGTTGCGCAAGTCCTTGTGGCGCTGGCCCAGCACCTGCAAGTCCAGGGTCAACACGAGCGCGCCGCATTTCGCCGCCTTGGCGCGGTCGATCAGGCGGTTGATGAATTCGCGGTCCTTCATCACGTACAGCTGGAACCAGAACGGCTTTGTCGTGTTCGCCGCCACGTCCTCGATCGAGCAGATGCTCATGGTCGAGAGGGTAAACGGCACACCGAAGCGCTCGGCCGCCTGGGCCGCGAGGATTTCGCCATCGGCATGCTGCATGCCCGTCAAGCCCGTGGGCGACAGGGCCACCGGCATCGATACGTGCTGGCCCACCATGGTCGAGGCCAGGCTGCGGTTTTCCAGGTTGACGGCCACGCGCTGGCGGAATTTGATCTTGGCGAAATCGCTGTTGTTGGCGCGGTACGTCGATTCCGTCCAGGAGCCGGAATCGGCGTAGTCGTAAAACATGCGCGGCACCCGTTTCTGGGCCAGCACGCGCAAGTCTTCGATGCTGGTGATGATACTCATGCGTTTCCTCGGTCGATGGCAAGTCAAGCCATGATCGTGCATTTGCCTGCAATTGTCTATCCGGCAGGCAATGCCGCCACACTTACCAAGCGCGTGCGCCGAGGATTTTCTCGCCCAACTCCGTCAGGCGCGCTTGCGGATAACGCAGCTTTTCCTTTTCCTCGGGGTCGCCGGGAAACGCATAGCCTTGCGGCGCGCTGCGCTCGCGCCAGCTTTGCACCCTCCAGTCGCGCAGGGACTGATTGTCTTCCTGGGCCGGCGTAAAGGAAATGTATTGGGCCAGGCGCACCTGGTCCGTCGACGTGTTCGGGCGGATGCCGTGCGCCAGCAGGCTGTTGAAGATCAGCAACTCGCCTTTCTTCATGGCGATGAATTCCATCGGGTACGGCACCTTCGCCAGGTCCGGCTGCCATGGGTTGCGGTCAAGCGGCACGGTCTTGCGCCACGCCAGCAAGTTGTTGAACAGTTCCGGATAGCATTGAAAACCGCCGCTCTCGGGCGACGTATCGGACAGGGCCAGCACGCCTTGCACGTTGACGGGCAGCGGGTCGAGCGTGGTGTCGGCATCCCAGTGGATGAAGCCGCCAAACTTGCGCTTGCCATTGTTCGGCGTGTTCAGGTTGGCGCGGTCGATCGTCACCCACAGGTCTTCGCGGTCCCAGATGTCGACAAAGGCGTCATAGACGCGCTGGGTCTGGCGGTTGTCCCACAGGGTCTGGTTGTGATACGCCTCGACCATGCCGGAACCGTTGAGTTCCTTCATCGCGTGGTCGCGCAACTGGTCCCGGTTCCAAGTGGCCGGATCGTTCTCATCGAGTCCCTGGAATTCCCACAGAAAGTCCGTTGTACGGCGCACCTGCTCGGGCGATACGGCATCCTTGACGATGACGTAGCCGTAGGTTTGCCAGTGCAAGAAGTCGCTGTCGGACAGCACGCGCAACGGCAGCTGTTTCTGGATGTCGCGCAACTGGGTTTGTTCCGTGTAGGCCACGGACGGGTTGCCGGGACGGTCTTCGCCGTACTGCGGGTTTACATACTGAACCTGGTCTTGCATCGCTGTCTCCTGTGTTGGTGTGAGACAGATTGTGCGACGGAAGATTAGAGGGAAATGCGTGCGGAGCGACCAATACTGATACTATCCTGATCATCCATAGCTAATAAACGTCACGATGACGCCTTTATTCGAACAAGTCACGATCCCGACGGGCCACTCCTGGGGCTTGCTGTGGCGCGAACTCGATGCCATTCCCTTCATCTGGCATTACCACCCGCAATTCGAGCTGACCCTGACCGTGAATGCGCGGGGGCAGCGCTACATCGGCGACCATCTGGGCGACTTCGAACCGGGCGACCTGGTGCTGCTGGGGCCGAATTTGCCGCACACGTGGTCGGCCAGCGAGCGCATCGACAGCGCGCAACCGATGCTGGCCGTCGTCGTGTGGTTTTCGCTCGAGTGGGTGGAGCAGCTGGTGGCCTGTTTTCCGGAGTTGCACGGCGTGCGGCAACTGGCGGCCCGCGCCGGCCCGGCTCTGCATTTTTCAGCGGACGCGAGCACGCGCTGCGCCCATCAACTGCTGCAACTGAACGCCCTGCCCGTGCCGCAGCGCCTGCCGCTGCTGCTCGACGTGCTGCTGGACCTGGCGGCCGATGGCGCCGCGCGGCCGCTGGCCTCACAAGCGCAAGCGCCGGTGCATGCCGATGGGCAGCAAAAGCGCATGGCCATCGTGTTTGACTTCATGCACGCGCATTTCCGGGAAGAGATCGCACTGGAAACCTTGGCGCAGCGGGCCGCCCTGTCGCTGGGCGCGTTTCACCGCTGCTTCAAGCGCCACGCGCACTGCACGCCGGGCGAGTACCTGGCGCGGCTGCGCATCGGGCGCGCCTGCCAACAGCTGATCGAAAGCAATCTCGCCATTGCCGTCATCGCGCAAGAGGCGGGCTACCGCAACCTCGCGCATTTCAACCGCCAGTTCCGCGCCGCCAAGCACGTCACGCCGCGCGCGTTTCGCCTGCAATACCGGCGCGGCGCCAAAGACTTGGCGTAAATCCGTTCGGAAACGAAAAAGGGGATCAGATTTTACAATCTGACCCCCAATATTCTGGTGCGGCTGGCAGGAATTGAACCCACGACCCCTTGGTTCGTAGCCAAGTACTCTATCCAGCTGAGCTACAGCCGCCTAAGACAAGATTATAGCAGGGCTTTGCAGAATGGCAAAGGGCGCCGTGCGGATATTTCACAATTGCCCAGGTCGCCAACATGGCCCCCGCTTGCCCGCCATCTGGACGAAAAAAAACCCGGAAAGCGAACTTTCCGGGTTTTTTCACTACTGCTGATACTGGTGCGGCTGGCAGGAATTGAACCCACGACCCCTTGGTTCGTAGCCAAGTACTCTATCCAGCTGAGCTACAGCCGCAAACTCTGACACACTTCGCCGGACGGCGCGAAGCTTGAAACTTTCATCAAAACGAAGCGAACTCCGTCTTGGCAATACTGGTGCGGCTGGCAGGAATTGAACCCACGACCCCTTGGTTCGTAGCCAAGTACTCTATCCAGCTGAGCTACAGCCGCAAAACTTCGACAACATTCCATCAACAACATGGAGGTGAAACTTGTTACAACAAAACCAGGCAAAGTCTGATTTTCAGTATTCTGGTGCGGCTGGCAGGAATTGAACCCACGACCCCTTGGTTCGTAGCCAAGTACTCTATCCAGCTGAGCTACAGCCGCGCAGGCAAACATTATAGCGTATTCATTTCGCTTTGAAAAGTTCGATTTTTCAATCGCTTAGCTGATTTTGCAGAGTACCGCCCCGCATGATCGACTACCTTTTCACTGCCAAAAAGCGCACGCCTTTTTATCGGTGGACACTTCTGCTTTCACAGTGGCGCCCAGCGAATCGAGAAGTTGCTGTCTCGAAAGAAGCGGGATTATAGGGACTGCTTTCCAGCCTGTCCAGTGCTATCTGCAGGTGGCGCGCAAGCGTGCGGTGGCGGCGCGCCGCTTGGGGCTACAATACCAGCCAGACAGGGGCGTTTGTGCCTCCCCTAATGCATGACGGCGGGCATTGAGCATCATGACCTATTTAACTGAGCTTAGCGGCGGCCCGGCGGGGCAAGTGCCCGTGCGGCAGACTCACTGTTGCAGGATTTCCGATGGCCAAGCATGACCGCGAGCAAGACCTGCTTCCCCCATCAGCGCCGCTGAGCCTCTCCGACGAGCGCCTGTCCAACTTACTGGAAAGTATTACCGACGGCTTTTGCCTGCTCGACCGCGACTGGACCATCCGCTACCTCAATACGCGCGGCGCTGCCATGCTGGCGCCGCAGCACGCGCCTGGCGCGAGCCTGACGGGCAAGAACCTGTGGCAAGCCTGCCCCGACCTGCTGGGTACGGAACTGGAAACGCAGTACCGGCGCGCCATGGCGCAGCAGCACAGCAGCAGTTTCGAGCTGCTGTATCCGCCGCTGGGGCGCTGGCTGGACGTGCGCATCTTCCCTTCCAGCGACGGACTGACCACATATATCCAGGACATCAGCCAGCGCAAGGCGACCGAGGAAACCTTGCGCCACAGCGAGGAAGACTTGCGCGCGCTGGCCAATTCCATCCCGCAACTGGCCTGGATCGCCAGCTTCGACGGCACCATTGCCTGGTACAACCAGCGCTGGCACGACTACACGGGCACCACTGCCGAGCAGATGGCGGGCGACGGCTGGAGCATCGCCTATGACGCGCAGCACCTGCCGCCCATGCTGCAAGCATGGAAGGCTGCTCTACGCGATGGCACGCCCTTCGAAATGGAGTTCCCCATCCGTGGCGCCGACGGCCAGTACCGCTGGTTCCTGACGCGCGCCAATCCCGTGCGCGACCAGGGCGGCCAGCTGCTGCGCTGGTTTGGCACGAGCACCGACGTCGACCAGGTCAAGCGCGCGCAGGAAGCCTTGCGCGATGAAACGCGCGTGCTCGAGTTGCTCAACAATACGGGCGCGGCCCTGGCCAGCACCCTCGATTTGCCGGCCCTGCTGCAGGAAACCGTCGATGCGGCCACGCGCATCAGCGGCGCGCGCTTCGGCGCCTTTTATTATGACGATGCGGGCGAGGTCCACGACAGCGTCGCCCCCCTGCCATCGGCACGCGCCGTCAACGGCATCAGCCTGCGCGAGGCCGATGCCATCGCCACGGAACTGCGCCAGGGAGCGGCCATGCGCCAGAACGACTTGCTGGCCGCGCCCGACGCCAGCGCCGGTGCCGCGCCGCCGCTGCGCAGCTGCCTGAGCCTGCCCGTCAGTTCGCGCTCGGGCCTGTTGCTGGGGCGCTTGCTGCTCGGCCATCCGCAAGCGGGCATGTTCAGCGCGCGCAGCGAACGCATCGTGTCGGCCATCGCGGCCCAGGCCGCCGTCGCGCTCGACAATACGCGCCTGTACGCGGCCGCCACGCGCGCCGCCGAAGAGCGCAAGGTGCTGCTCGACAGCGAACGCGAGGCGCGCGCCGACGCCGAGCGCACGAACCAGCTGAAAGACGATTTCCTCACCACCTTGTCGCACGAACTGCGCACGCCGCTGTCGGCCATCCTGGGCTGGGCCCAGGTGCTGCGGCGCGGCACGCGCGACCAGGCCGACCTGCACCGGGGCCTGCAAAGCATCGAACGCAATGCGCGCGCGCAGGCGCAACTGATCGAAGACTTGCTCGACATGAGCCGCATCACCTCAGACAAGGTGCTGCTGGACCTGCAAACCATCGTGCCCGCCAGCATCATCGCCTCGGCCATCGAAACCCTGCGCCCGGCGGCCGACGCCAAGCACATCGCCATCCACAGCAACATCGCCAGCGATGCGGGCACCATCACGGGCGACCCCAGCCGTATCCAGCAAGTGATCTGGAACCTGCTGTCGAATGCCCTGAAGTTCACGCCGCAAGGGGGGCGGGTCGAGATCGGCGTGCACCGCGAGGCGAGCCGCCTGGCCATCACGGTGGCCGACAACGGCGTCGGCATCAAGAAAGACTTCCTGCCCCACGTGTTCGACCGCTTCCGCCAGGCCGACGCCTCCACCACGCGCCGCCATGGCGGCCTGGGGCTGGGGCTGGCGATCGTCAAGCACTTGGTGGAGCAGCATGGCGGCACGGTCACGGTCAGCAGCGCCGGCGACATGCAGGGCGCCAGCTTTACCGTGCGCCTGCCCCTGGGGACGCGGGCCGCGCTGGCGCGCCCGAAGGGCGGCGATCCGTCCGCCAGCCACGACTTGCGCGGCGTTACGGTGCTGCTGGTCGATGACGAGGCCGATGCGCGCGAACTGACGGCGCGCATCCTGCGCGACAGCCACGCCGACGTGCATGGCGCGGGCAGCGTGGCGCAAGCGCTGCAACTGCTGGACCAGGTGCACCCGCATGTGCTGGTCAGCGACATCGGCATGCCCGACGCGGACGGTTTCGACTTGCTGGCGCAAATCCGTGCGCACGCCTCCCCCGATGCCGCCAGTCTGCCGGCACTGGCGCTGACGGCGTTCGCGCAACCGCAGGACCGCCAGCGGGCGCTGGCCAGCGGCTTCCAGGCCTGGATCTCGAAACCGATAGACCCGGCCGAACTGCTGGCGGCCGTGGCGCAGCTGGCCGCGCAGCGCGGAACTTCCCCCCGCCCTGAACAGGGCCGCAATACACCACCCTAAAAAGATGATGCAAAGAAATACATAGTGCAGTACAAAATGACTATTTTCATGGGTTAGCCTTCCTACTTTCAGACGCGGCACTGTCCTACAAGCAACTAAGCGAAAGTTTGCTACACTGAAATGCAGAAGCACACCTGCACGGCAGGCCGGAGACGGCGGCCCTGGCCGGCGAGAACGGCAGAAGCGAACTCATGCGCTGTTGTGCGCCCTATCTTGTTGCAAGGCGCTACTATCTTTCCACAGCCGTCAGCCTATCATCTGCGGTAGAAGCCAGCGTTGCATAGACCGTATAACCGAGACCTTACATGCCCAGCCAAGATGAGATTTTGAAAGCCAAAATTTTGGTCGTCGATGATTCACCCGACAATGTTGACCTGATGCTGGAAATCCTGCGCGATGCCGGCTATACCAATGTGACGGCCACCATGCGTCCGGCCCAGGTTTGCCCCCTGCACCGGGAGCATTGCTACGACCTGATCTTGCTGGATCTGCAAATGCCGGAACTCAATGGTTTCCAGGTCATGAAAGGCTTGAAGGAAATCGAGCATGGCGGCTACCTGCCCGTGCTGGCCCTGACGGCCCAACCGAGTTTCAAGATCGCCGCCCTGGAAGCGGGCGCGCGCGACTTCATCAGCAAACCCTTCGACCTGATGGAAGTGCACAAGCGCATCCACAACATGCTGGAAGTGCGCCTGCTGTACAAGGAACTGGCGCAATACAGCAAGCAGCAGCAGGAATTGGCGCTGCACGACCCGCTGACGGGCTTGCCGAACCGGCGCCTGCTGGAAGACCGCATCGAGCATACCTTGCAGCAATCGGCCCGCAGCCGCGGCAAGTCAGCCATCCTGTACCTGGACCTGGACGGCTTCAAGGCCATCAACGACAGTTACGGCCACGGCTATGGCGATGAAATCCTGAAAATGGTGGCGGCCCGCCTGGTGGGCGCCTCACGCAAGGAAGACACGGTGGCGCGTATCGGTGGCGATGAGTTCGTCATCGTGCTGGGCAACCTGGCCGGCAAGGGCGACGCGCGCGAACCGGCTGCCAAGCTGATCGAAGTCATTTCCGAGCCGTATTTCATCAACGACCTGACCCTGCGCCTGTCGACCAGCATCGGCATCGCCATCTACCCGGACGACGCCAGTACCGTCGACTCGCTGCTGGGCGCGGCGGACACGGCCCTGTACGAAGCCAAGCGCGCCGGCAAGAACCGCTTTTGCTGCATCCCGCACGAAGTGATCGCCGCGCAGTCGCAAGTAAACATGCAAAAAAACAACGTCCCGTCGATCGCCTGAGTTTTCTTACCGCACAGCACGCAAAAAAACCGGCAAGCCTTCACGGCCAGCCGGTTTTTTTATGCGCAGGATGCGTTATTTCTTGCCAGCGGCTGCCTCATGCTGGCCCGCATGCTGGTGGTCCGTTTGCGCATCGACCGTTTCCGGCGGCACTTCGATGCGCGTGATACCGGCATCGACGGAAATCGGATCGCTGGCGGGGAAGGTCATTTCCACGGCGTCGTCGAGCAACTCTTCCTTGGCCCGCTCTTCGCCGCTCATGCCCTCTTCATCGGCCAGGATGGCCAATGCGCTGGCCCATTTGACGAAATTGAGGTTGGCCAGTTCGCGCACGGTGTGCACGCCAAACGCTTGCTGCAAGGCCTTGGCATCTTTCGGGCTGACGCCGCGCAGGGCGCTGATGGGCGCATTGACGATGTCGCGGAAGCTTTTGTCGGCGTATTCCTGGTCGACGATGGTATCGATATTCATGGCATGTCCTTTCGTTTCGGTAAGCGGGTCTGTGCTGCATGGAGAAAATGCATGACACCACTATGGCAGCGTGCGGCGCCCTGGTATGTGCGCAGCCGTACGTAACGGCAGGAACGGCAGCTGCTGGCGCAAACGATAATATTGCCTACAATATAAAAGTGATGGAAGGAGATCAAAATTGCCGAAAAGACAGAAATTTTCCATCCATGCGCCCCGCGATGAAATCCTCATGTATGATCCACAACTTGAATTTGGTCCACCTTTCACCATTCACGGGGCGCTATGTCCGCACAAATAGATCCGAACAAGGAAACGGCCCAGGCCGATGCGGAACGCGCCGCCGATCTCAGCGAGTTGCTCGGCCATGTCAACACCAGCTGGGACAATGAACGGCGCGCCCTGTCGCGCCAGCTGCACGACAGCCTCGGCTCGTCGCTGACGGCACTGACCATGCACCTGTCGCTGCTGACGCAAAAGATGCCGCAGGAAGCGGCCTTGCTCGACCGTGCGGCGACCATGAAGCAATTGCTGCTCAATGTGATCGAGACCAACCGCCAGATGCAGATGAAGCTGTGGAACGACAAGCTCGAGTTTCTCGGCGTGAATGTCGCGCTGGGCGAGCTGGCCACGCAATTTGCCGAACAGCACAACATCACCGTGCGCTGCAGCCTGCCCGAAGATGAACTGATTTGCCCGCGCAACGTGGGCGTAGCCCTGCTGCGCACCCTGGAAGAAGCGCTCGGCAACATCGCCGCGCACGCCAATGCCACGCAAGTGGACATCATCATCGACGACAATGACGAAGCGCTGATGATGACCGTCAAGGATGACGGCGTGGGCTTGCCCGCCAGCGAGCCCGTCGAAATGAGCAAGCACGGCCTGCGCTCCGTGCGCGAGCGCGTGCATTACCTCGGTGGCAGCCTGAGCCTGGCGGCCAATCCGCAAGGCGGCACGGCCCTGACCGTCGTCTTGCCGCGTGTGGCTCCGAAAGAATAGTCTTTGCCAGGCCGCATCAAGCCAGAACACTGCCGGGGCACCCCGGACCGCAGAACTATTCGACGACAGGAGACCGCATGCAAGGACTGATCCCCACCCTGCTGGCAGCGCTGCTGGCCATGGGCACCGCCCAGGCCGCCGACAATACCGTGCCGCCGCCGGAAACCGTGGACAAGCTGGCCTGGCTGGCCGGCTGCTGGAACGTCGACGGCGCCGAGCCCGGTTCCGGAGAACAATGGAGCACGGCTGCCGGCGGCACCCTCCTCGGCACCAGCCGCACCGTCAAGGGCGGCAAGACGACGGCGTTTGAATTCGTGCAGATCCGCCTCACCGAGCCGGGCCAGCTGGCCTACATCGTGCAGCCGTCGGGCCAGCCGCCCGTGATCTTCAACCTGCTGCGCCAGGACAAGCCGAATGAATTCATCTTCGCCAACCTGGACAATGACTTCCCGAGCCGCATCATCTACCGCCACGACAGCGAGCGCATCTTGCACGCCAGCATTACCGGCACCTTGAAGGGCAAGCTCACCACTATCGACTTCCCCATGACGCGGGGCCGCTGCGAAGCGGCGCCAATTCCGCGCAGCAAATAAAAAGGGGCCTCGCGGCCCCTTTCTGCTCGGATATCAGCGTGCTTAATGCAGCTTGACCTGCGGCGTGCTGCGCTTGATCAGGAAACGGCCCATGGCCATGACGGCCGTGCGCACGCTGCCCAGCACGGCATTGTGGTGCATCAGGTGCAGGCTCACATACATCATGCGCGCGACAAAGCCTTCGACGAACCAGCTCAGGCCCTTCAGCGATCCCATCAGGGTGCCGACGGAGGTGGTGCGGCCGAACGACACGAGCGAACCGTAGTCCAGGTATTCGTACGGTTTCGTTTGCGGCGGCTTGCCCTTCGCTTGCAGCAGGAATGTTTTCAGCAGGTAATCGGCTTGCTGGTGGGCAGCCTGGGCGCGCGGCGGCACCAGCTTGCCGTCCGGCCCCGTGCAGGCGGCGCAGTCGCCCAGCGCGAAAATATTCGCATGGCCCTGCACGTTGAGCATGCCCGTCACTTCCAGCTGGCCGGAACGGTTGGTCGGCAAGCCCAAAGTGGCGAGGAATTCCGGCGCGCGGATGCCGGCGGCCCACACGCAGATGTCGGCCGCATAACTGGTGCCGCTGGCCACCGTCACTTTGTCGGCTTCGATCGTGGTGACGCGCGTATCGGTCACCACGGTGATGCCATGCTGGTGCAGCAGTTTCGAGGCGGCAATGGAGACGCGCTCGGGCAGCGGTGCCAAGATACGCGGCGCCCCTTCGAGCAGGGTGATGCGTACATCCTTGATGGCGTTGAGATTCTGAAAACCATACGCGGCATACACGCCGCTCGCTTCGCGCAATTCGGCCGCCAACTCGACGCCCGTGGCGCCGCCGCCGATGATGACGATGTCGACACCGGGATGGCCCGCGTCGCCCTGGCGCTGCTCGGCCATGGCCAGCAGTTTCAGCAGGGTCAAGCGGAAACGTTCCGCGTCTTCCGTGGCATTGAGGGAAATCGTGTTTTCCTTGGCGCCGGGCACGCCGAAGTAATTCGACGTGCTGCCCACGGCCAGCACCAGCTGGTCATAGCTGACAGTGCGCTGCGGCAAGAGCTGCTCGTCCTTGTCCGTGGCGATGGCGCCCACGGTGAGGCTGTTCGAGCCGGCGTCGAGCGCGATCAAGGGACCATAGACATAGGTAAAACCATTGTCATGCGCCAGCATCTGGTACGACAGGCCCTCTTGATGAATGTCCAGGGTGCCGGCCGCCACTTCATGCAGCGACGGCTTCCAGATGTGGTACAGGCGGCTGTCGACCAGGGTGACCTGGCCGGGGCCGAGCTTACGGCTGAGTTTGCAGGCCAGCTCCAGGCCGCCCGCACCTCCTCCTACGATAACGATTTTACTATGCAAATATCCTCCTGCCTGTTAATCCTTGTGCCCGTTGCCGTTGCCGTTGCCGCGGCCATTGCCATGACCCTTGCCCGGATGGTCATCATGCTTGTCGCGCTTGCCTTCATGCTTGTCGCGCTTGTCATCATGCTTGTAGTCGTGACGGCCGCGGTCGCCGTAATCGGGACGGCCATGGTCGCCATGCTGCTGGCGGTAACGGGGCACATATTGGTTGTTATACCAACTATCTTGGACGAAATATACCTCTTGGTTACAGGCATTATACTTGCGGCAGTGCTTCGACCAGTGTTTGGCATGGCCGGGCGGCACGCGCAGATAGATCGGACGGGCCGAATAGTATTGCGGGCGCTGTACGATGACGGGCTGGGCATAGATCAGTTGCGGCGCGGGATAGTCGCCGATATCGAGACGTCCGTAAAAGCCTGGCTGGCCGACGGTAACGGAGACGCCGACCTGGGCGACGGCAGCGGTAGCTGCCGACAGCAAGGCGGCGGCAAGAATCAGGGTTTTCATGGTGACACTCCTTTTAGTTATGCCGTCATTGTAGACCTTGTGTGACTAACTGTTTGTTCGCAAGGACACATAAGGAACTCCGTCGCAATCTCACCACAGTTTGCCCAAGGGCACGACCAAGCCGCTGAACAGCGACCAGTCCGGCGACGCCGCCGTCAAGCCGCGCGCCATGCCGATATCGATGGCCAGCCGTGGCGTGGGACTGTAGGTAGCGGCCAGCAGCAGCTGCGCCGTGGCCGCCGCGCCACGCAAGCGCGTGCCCGACACTTCCGCCGTGGCGCCCCAGCGGCCGCTGACGGGCGTGGAAAAAGAGGTCGCCCAGCCCGTCTGCACCCTGCCCGTATCCGGGTCGGACGCCCCCAGGCGCGTGGCGTTCAGGTTGGCGTCCACGTGCACGGCGCCCAGGTCGCGGCTCAAAATACCGTTCAGCGACACGTCGCTCTTGCCGCTACCGATGCTGTCCTTGGCCGTGGGCAACTTCCAGCCCAGCTCCAGGCCCAGCGCCGTGGCGCTGTCGAGCAAAAAGGCGCGCTTGAGCACGACCGTCGTGTCGCCCACGCCCGTCTCGCGCCGCCTCGTGCCGTCGCGCGCACGCACTACACCCTCGCCTTCGAGCAGCACGCCCCATTCGGGCGTGAACGCCAGTTTGAAAGCGTAAGGCAGGCTGGCGCGGCGCGTCTCGTCCGTTTTCGACAGCAGTCCGCCTGCCTCGAATTCCAGCTGGCCCGGCACGGGCAGCTGGGCGGGACTGGCCACGGAAGGCCGGTAAGGCAGGACGGGATCGCCCTGCTGCGCCTGCGCCAGCGGCGCCAGGGACAGCAGCAAGGATAAGCAAAGCAAGCGGGGAGACGGCATGAAAGATCCGGAAGTGGCAAACGCGCAATAGCGACAGCCTACCACCGCCGCGCCGATTGCGCCCGGGCCCGCCGTTATCAGGCCAGGCGCCGCACGTCCTGCCTGGCGGCCGGCGCTGACCGGCGCAGCGGCATGACGTTGCTGGCCGCTGGCACGGCCATCTGTTGCGCTTGGGCATGCAGGCGGAATACGCCCACCAGTTCCGTCAAGGTCTGCGCCTGGTCTTGCAGCGATTCGGCGGCGGCCGCCGCCTCTTCCACGAGAGCCGCGTTTTGCTGCGTCACCTGGTCCATCTGCAGCACGGCCTGGTTGACTTGTTCGATGCCGGCGCTTTGCTCGGCGCTTGCGGCCGTGATTTCCTGCATGATGTCGGCCACCTGGCGCACGCTGGTGACCACCTCATCCATCGTCTTGCCCGCGTCATGCACGAGTCTGGAACCGATTTCCACCTGCTCGACGGAGTCGCCGATCAGTGTCTTGATTTCCTTGGCGGCACTGGCAGAGCGTTGCGCCAGGTTGCGCACTTCCGCTGCCACGACGGCGAATCCGCGCCCCTCCTCGCCCGCCCTGGCCGCTTCCACGGCCGCGTTCAAGGCCAGGATATTCGTCTGGAAGGCAATGCTGTCGATGACGCTGATGATGTCGACGATCTTGCGCGAGGACGCATTGATCGATTCCATCGTCTGCACCACCCGCCCCACCACGGCGCCGCCCTTGCCGGCCACGTCGGACGCGGCGCCGGCCAGCGCATTGGCCTGGCGCGCATTGTCCGCGTTCTGCCGCACGGCCGACGTCAGCTGCTCCATCGACGACGCCGTCTCTTCCAGCGAACTGGCCTGCTCTTCCGTACGGGACGACAAGTCGAGGTTGCCCTGGGCGATTTCGCCCGAGGCCGTATTGATGGTGTCCGTGCCCGAGCGCACCTGGCTGACGATGCCCACGAGCTTGTCGCGCATGGTTTTCATGGCAAACAGCAGGCTGGCACTGTCGTGGCTGGCCGTGCGGATCTCGACGGTGAGATCGCCCTCGGCGATGGCGCCGGCGATCTTGACGGCATACGCCGGTTCGCCACCGAGCTGGCGCGTCAGTCCGCGCGTGATCAGCGCTCCGAGCGCCAGGCCGGCCGCCACGCTGCCCAGCACGAGCGCGATCATGAAGCTGCGGCTGGCCTGGTACACGCCGGACGCCTGCTCGGCAGCCGCCTTGGCCCGCGCTTCCTTCTGCAATGACAATTTATCGAGCACGCCATCGAGCTCATCGGCGTGCTGGCGCGTCTTGGCCAGCAGCGCCGTCAGCTGCGCGCTGCGCTGCGCCAGCGGCTCGGCCGCCGCCAGCGCCAGCGACTGCTGCAAGGTGCTCACATACTCGGCCTCAACGGTGGCGAAGCGGGCAAACAGCTCCTTGGCGGCCGGCGTGACGAACAGCGGCTGGGCCTTGGCCAGGTTGTTCTTGTTCTCTTCCAGGTATTTGGCGATATCGGCCTGGCGCCCGGCGCGCTCTTCGCTGGTGGTAGCCAGCAGGAAATTGCTGCGCGCGCGGCCCACCTTGATCAGGGCGATATTGGCTTCCTTGATGTACGACAGTCCCAGCAACTCATGGTTGTACATCTGCCCCGCCATGGTATCGATCTTGCCCATGTTGAAAATGCCGATGCCGGCCACGATGGCTCCCATCAGCGCGACGCAAAAGAAGGCTGCAAGCAGGCGCGTCCCCACTTTCATTTGATTCAACATGTTTCCTCCTAGGCAAGACGATAGCCAATAATTCAAGCGTATGACTTGAATATAAGGAAAAAACAGTCACTAAAATGCTCGGATTGTCACTAAGCAACAATTCATTGATTTGAAGCAACACACCCCGGAGCTTGCCGTGTTAGCAAGTCCCCGGGAGGGGCGCATCAATGCCCGCTGTGCCCACCTGGCTTGCGCACCGTCATCTCCACGCCGCTTTTTGTCACCGGCTTGCCCGCGCCCTGGCCGCGCACCGGTGCCGGCAAGGCGCCCGTCCATTCATGGGCCACGCTGCCGGCCGGATGCTTGTACCAGCCCGGGTCGCGGTAGTCGCCCGGTTTCTGGTCTTTGCGTACCTTGACCGTGGTAAACATGCCGCCCATGCCGATGGCGCCGAAGGGGCCGTCTCCGGCCATCATCGGCAGGGTATTGTCGGGAATCGGCATCTGCATTTCACCCATGTCGGCCATGCCCCGTTCGCCCATCACCATGTAGCCGGGCACGAGCTGGTTGATCTTCGCCGCCACGCCCTGGTGGTCGACGCCGATCATGGTGGGCACATCATGTCCCATGGCATTCATCGTGTGGTGCGATTTGTGGCAGTGGAAAGCCCAGTCGCCAAGGTCCGTGGCGGTAAACTCCACGGCGCGCATCTGGCCCACGGCAATATCGGTCGTCACTTCGGGCCAGCGCGATTCGGGGCGCGTCCAGCCGCCATCGGTGCCCGTCACCTCGAATTCGTGGCCATGCATGTGGATCGGGTGGTTCGTCATGGTGAGATTGCCCACGCGCACGCGCACCTTGTCGCCCTGGCGCACGACCATCGGGTCGATGCCGGGGAAGACGCGGCTGTTGAAGGTGAACAAATTGAAATCCGTCATGGTCATGATCTTCGGCGTGTAGCTGCCGGGATCGATGTCGTAGTTGCTGAGCAAGAAGACGAAATCGCGGTCCACCTTCATGAAGTTCGGGTCTTTCGGGTGCGTGACCCAGAAACCCATCATGCCCATGGCCATCTGCGTCATTTCATCGGCATGCGGGTGGTACATGAAGGTGCCGGGCCGCTTGGCAACGAATTCATAGACGAAGGTTTTGCCGGGGGCGATGCCCGGCTGGGTCAGTCCCGTGACGCCATCCATGCCGTTCGGCAAACGCTGGCCATGCCAATGCACGCTCGTGTGTTCCGGCAATTTGTTGGTGACAAAGATGCGCACGCGGTCGCCCTCCACCACTTCGATCGTCGGCCCTGGCGACTGGCCGTTATAGCCCCACAGGTTCGCTTGCATGCCGGGCGCCAGTTCGCGCACGACGGGTTCGGCCACCAGATGGAATTCCTTGACGTTGTTGTTCATACGCCAGGGCAAGGACCAGCCGTTGAGGGTGACGACGGGATTGTACGGGCGCCCGTTCGGCGGTGGTGGCGGCGCCTTGGTATCGGCGCCGGCCATGCTGACGGCTTCCGGCAACGATGCCGCGCCGACTCGGCTGACAGCGGCCGCACTCAGGGCGACGGCGCCCGCATTCATGAAAAAGTTTCTACGTGTAATCATCATTATTCCTTGTTGGCTGGGCCGCTGCCATTGATGGCTGACTGCAATTCGGTTTGCGCGATCCAGAAATCGCGCTGGGTTTCGATGGCGCTGTTGACGCTGGCGACCTGTTCGCGCGCGTCGGCCAGCAGCTCGAAGACGCTGGCCAGCATGCCGTTGTAGCGCAGCAATACTTCATGCGAGATCGTCTTGCGCAGCGGCACGACTTCATCGCGGTAGTGGCGCGCCAGGTCGTAGGCCGTGCGGTAGCTCGAATACGCTTCGCGCACTTCCGAGCGGGCTTTGACAGCCGTGCCCGCCGTGCGCTGCAGCGACTGCTCGTACAAGGCTTGCGCCTTCGCATTGCGCGCCGAGCCCCAGTCGAACAGCGGCAATTCCAGCGACACTGCATAGCCGTTTTCGCGCGGCGCCTCGCTGCTGCTCTTGTTGGTGTAGCCCACGTCGAGCACATTGATGAAGCCCGTCACCTTGGACAAGCCCAGCGCATCGGCCGTCGCATGCACGTCGAGTTTCGCTCTTTGCACGTCGAGGCGCTGCTCCATCGCCTGCGCCTCGATATTGCCCGCGTCCGCCGCCTGGGCCGGCAAGTCGGGCAAGCGCGATGGCAAAGTAAAGCTGGTCTGCTTGCCCCACAGGCCCAGCAAGCGCGTCAGGTGCTCGCGCGTCACCAATGCCTGGTGGCGCGCGCGCGCCAGGTCGCCGGCGGCGTCCGCATAAAACACTTGCTGGCGCGCCTGGTCGAGGCGGCTCCAGTTGCCCGCCTGCTGCAAGCGCGTGGCCAGTTCGGCGCCAGCCTCGGCCGACAGCAGCGCGCGCTGCATGAACGCTTCCGTCTGCACGGCGGCCACGGCGTTGAAGTAGGCGCGGCGCGTGTCGGATGCCAGTTGCACGGCGCTGCTGGCGGCCTGCAGCTTGGCTTGCTCGAAACGGCCCCGCTCGATGTTCACGCGCATCGGCATGGTCAGCAGGCCAGCCAGGTCGAAGCTGACGCCGCGGTCGATTTCATTGCCGTGGCTGCCGTGCGAGCGGCCGAACGACAGGCCGGGATTGCGCAAGCGCCCCGCTTGCACGAGGTCCGATTCGGACGCGCCCAGTTCGGCCAGCGCCACCTTCATGCCGTGGTTGTTCATCAGGGCGATGCGCACGGCGCTGTCGGCGTCCAGGGGCTGGGCCAGCAATTGCGTCAGCTTGTCCTCGCCGCCCTTGTCCGCCAGCGCCGCCGGGGCGCCCGTGCGGGCGTCGGCCAGCGCGGAGACCGTCTGCATGCCGCCATCCTGGCTGAAGCTGGCGCAGCCGCTGAGCAGCAGGACGGCCGCCAGGGCCAGCGGCGTGAGGCCATACGGGTTCTTGAAACGCGTCATGTCAGTGTCCTTCATGCTGGTGGTGCTGATGTTGCGGGGCAGGCTTATCCGGCTTGGGGCTGGGGTTGGGCTGGGCCATCGGCATCTTGTGCCCTTCCATCTTGTGGCCGTCCATCTTGTGGCCATCCATTTTCATCATGCCCATGTGGCCGCCGGCCTTGCCGACTTTGTCGTTGACGGCGCGCCAGGTCTGGTCGGGCGTGGCCTCTTCCTCGGCGGCGGGACGGTAGCCGGCAAAGGCGGAGCGGTAGGTGGTGGCAGGCACGGATGCTTGCGCCTCTTGCGGGGCGGATTGGGACTGCGCTGCGGCAGCCAGCGGCAGCACAGCCAGCGCGAGGCTGAACAGGTGTTTCATGGTATTCCTTGAATGACAGGGTATGGCGCGGCGGGCGCGCGACTGGAACGCTGGCGCGGCCGGTGCAAGGCTCAGGATGCTGGGACGTGCGATGGCCGCACCGCCAGGTTCAACGGGCGGTCAGGCGGAGCGCGTGCTTCTCGGGGGACGTTCGGGACCAGGCGGGATATGCCCGGCGAACAGGGAATCGGGCGCCAGCGCCGGAGGCGGCGCGCGCAGGGTCAAGGCGTGCAAGGCAGGCATGCCGGGCGGCGCCGTGGCACCCACGGTGCAAGCGCCATGGTTGCTGCAATCATGGCCGTGGTGCGTGGCGCCGCCATCGTCCATGGCCATTTTCATCGGCTGGTTCTGCATGTGCATGCCGGCCATGTCGTGGCACTGGGGCGCCTGCACTGCCTCGACGGCGACCGTGACCGTGACCGCCAGCTCATCCACGCAGCAGCTGCGCATGGCCGACGCAAAGCCCTGCAAGGGCAGCGTGACGGCTAGCAGCCAGAGCAGCGAGCGGGCGAGAAAGCGGAAAAAGGCACGGTTCATGACACAACTATAAACCTTCCCACACGAGGAAGGTCAAGCCCCTATTTACGGACGTAGCCGTGCGTCAGCCAGATGACGTAGGTGCCGTAGTAGCCCTGCCCTTCGAAGATGACCTGACCATCGGCAAAAGAGACTGTCTCCACTTCATTGACGATGAAATACGCGCGGTTGTCCGCCGCCTCCACGTCGCCCCAGTAGCGTGGAACCTGACTCCGGTAGCCGCTGGCTCGCCCGATCGCGTCCATTAAATCGCTGATCATGAAGTCGTACAGCATTTCGGCCAGCAGTTGCCGGTGGCCCGCCAGCATGGCCGTGATGTCGGGATAGCCCGCTTCCTTGAGCGCGGGCAAGTCGCTTTCCTCGTCCTGCAGGTCGTCCTCGCGGCAAGTCTGGATAAAACTGTTGAACGGCTCGTCGAGCAAGGCCGCCAGCGCCGCTTCCGGCACGCTCAGGCGGAACGGGTGCAGCGGCAGCACGCTGTGCTGGCCATAGTTGAGTCCGCGGCAGCCTAGGAAGGACAGCGGGTGCGGCTGTCCAGCGACTTCGCAACGGATGCCAGGTGCTTGCTCAAACGTCATCAATATCCATCCCTGCCATGCCCGTTGTCCTCGTTGTAGCTGATCAGGGTCACATGGTAAGCGCTGGCGGGCAAAGCGGACAGGCTCAGATGCAACAGAAAATAGCGGATCAGTTTATCAGGCAGGCTCCGTGATGCCCACGCAATTGCGTCCGTTTTCCTTGGCCACGTACAGCGCGGCATCGGCAGCCAGCAGCACGGCGTCCGTGGTGCCCGCCTCCTGTTCCGACGACACGACGCCCAGCGAGACCGTGATGGCGCCTGCGCCGGGAATCACGGCGGCGGCCACCCTGGCGCGCAAACGCTCGGCCACCTGCAGGGCCGCGTCGAGGTCGGCGTCGGGCAGCAGCATGATGAATTCATCGCCGCCAGTACGGCACAGCACGTCGGCATCGCGCGAACAGGCGCGCATCAGCTGCGCCAGGCGCAGGATGACGTCGTCGCCAACGGCATGGCCCCACTGGTCGTTGACTTGCTTGAAATGGTCGATGTCGATGGCGATGACGGAAAACGGCCGCGCCTGCGCCTGCCAGACGTCGAGCGCCGCCGCCATGCCGCGCCGGTTCGACAGGCCCGTCAGCGGGTCCGTCTGCACGTCGGTCTTCAACTTGCCGATCTTGTTCTGCAACAACGCCAAGCCCTTCAGCAGGGCTTTCTTGATTTGCGCCGCCTCCACATACCAGGCCCGGATACCGGCGATGTGCTCGGCCGTGCCGGGCGCATCCATGCGCCGCGCGCCGTCGGCCAGCTGCATCAGGGGGCGTGAAATCAGGCTGGCCAGCCACCAGATGAATGGCAGGCTCAGCAAGGCGATCGGCAGCGAATGCCATACCGTGTTGGCCATCAGCTGGTTCAGCGGGGCCAGGGTCATGGCCGTGGGACGCTGCGCCACGATGCCCCAGCCCGTCGACGGCATGACGGCGTAGCCAGCCAGCATGTCCACGCCCAGGCTGTTGCTCATGCGCCGGTTGCCGCCGCCCTGCTGCGCGACGATGGTGTCGATGACGTCATTCTTGCCGGCCAGGTCGCCCAGGCGCTCGGGGTCCGGGTGGTACAGCAGGCGCCGGTTCTGGTCCACCACATACAGGTAGGAGCCGTCGCGGTAGTAATGCTGGCCCAGCATGGTGTACAGGATGTTTTTCTGTTTCAGGTAGATGCTGCCGCCCACATAGCCGAGGTAGCGGCCATCCTTGCCAATGATGGGATGCGAAATGAAGACCACCAGGTTGCCGGCCGAGGAAACGTAGGGCTGCGTCACCAGCGGGCGCCGTTCGCGCAGCGCCTGCACGGCGCCGACGGAGTCGAGCGTGCGGTTTTTCAGGGCCAGCGTTTCCGGCGACACGCCCAGCACCTTGCCGTCCGCATCGACGATGAGCACGGAATTGAAGCTGTTCGTTTGCAAACGTAGGCGCTGCGCCTCGTCCGTCAGCCACCCATCGTCGCCCATGCGCGATGGCAGGCTGCCGGCGCTGTAGGCCAGTTGCTGGCGCGCCGACTGCAGGAAATCCTCGGCCGTGCTGGCCAGCTTGCTCGCATACGCGTGGTTCGCTTCCAGGGTCGTATCGATCAGCAGTTGGCGCTGCACGCTGTAGCTGGCATAGAAGGTATTGGCCAGGGACACCAGGGCGCTGATAAAGGCCACGAGCACGATCAAACGGCGCAGGTTCATGCGCAGAACAGGTTTAGTCCACATGGGGTCGGCAAGAAGTTGGAAAGTATTGCGCTAAAGAAAGAGCGCATTATACCGAGACGCCCGTGCCAATATTGAAATGTTGGCATCCATGGTCAAAGAAAATGTACAAGCGGCAACGCAGAACGCTGCCGCTTTGATCTGCATCAAGCGTGGATAGCGTGCTTGCGGACCCAGTCCACGTAGCGCTGCATCCAGCCCTGGAAGAAACCGAGGCTGGCCGGACCGATGCCGCCATGTTCGTCAAACAGGCCATCCTTGGCCTGGATAAACATTTCGGGTTGGCCCAGCAGCGGCACGTCCAGGTAGGACAGCACATTGCGCAAATGCTGCTGCGCCAGGGCCGTGCCGGTGGCACCGACGGACACGCCGAGCACGGCACCCGGCTTGCCGCCCCACACGCTCTGGCCATACGGACGCGAACCGTGGTCGAGCGCGTTTTTCAGCACGCCGGGAATCGAGCGGTTGTATTCGGGAGTGAGGAAGAGCAAGGCTTGCGAGGCGGAAATGTCGGATTTGAGGCGCAGCACCTGCTCGGCCTGTGCGCCATCGTCATCCTGGTTGTACAGCGGCAAGTCGCCAATTTCGATGTGCTTGAAGGAAAATTCGGGCGGCGCCAGCTTGACGATGGCGTCGGCCAGCTTGCGGTTGAAGGAATCCTTGCGCAGGCTGCCGACGATGATAGCAACGTTATATTGGCTCATATATATCCCCGATGATGGTTAAAAAGAAGCCCCGGAGTGGAGTTCACACCGGGGCTATCTTGCCACACAATCATGGGTTTCGCGCTGTTTAGCGTGCGCCAGCCAATCCCTGGTATTCGCGGTAGTAGCGCCCGCCCAGGTTCGTCAATACCTCGTAGCCGATGGTATTGGCCATGGCCGCCACGGCGTCGACCGGGTGTTCGGCGCAGATCAGGTCGACCAGGCTGCCCGGCGCGACGCGCTCTTCGGCGATGGCGCTCACGTCCAAGGTGATGGAATCCATCGAGATGGCGCCGATCTGCGGCACTTTCACGCCATCGACGATGGCCAGGCCCTGGTTGCTCATGCTGCGCAGCCAGCCATCGGCGTAACCGACGGAAACAGTGGCCACCTGGCGCGGCTCGCTGGCCGTATAGCGGCGGCTGTAACCCACGTGGTCGCCGGCGGCAATCGTGCGCGTCTGCAAGACCTTGCCTTGCAGGCGCACCACGGAACGCAGGGGATTCGGTTCGCCGCCCTGCGGCCCGATGCCGTACAGGGCCGCACCGGGGCGCACCAGGTCGAAGTGATAATCGGGCGACAAAAAGATGCCCGAGGAATTGGCCAGGCTGGCGCGGTATTGTGGCAAACGGGCGCGGATGGCCGTAAAACGTGCCAGCTGTTCGCCATTCATCGGGTTGCTGCGCTCGTCGGCGCAAGCCAGGTGGCTCATGAGGTAGCGCACTTTGATGCCGTCGAGAAAGTGCGGGTCCAGCAGCCAAGCGTCGATTTCCTGCGGCGACAAACCCATGCGCGACATGCCCGTGTCGACCTGCACATTCGCTTCCAAGGTTTTGCCCAGCGCCTTCGCATGCGCACGCCAGCCAGCCACCTGCGGCTCGCTGTTGAGCACGGGAATCAGGCCATGGGCCGTGAATTCGCCTTCCGTGCCGACGGGCGGACCGTGCAGCACGAAGATGTCCGCGTCGGGCGCCACATGCGGGCGCAGGCTGATGCCCTCTTCCAGGTGCGCCACAAAAAAGTGGCGGCAACCTTCTTCATACAGGGCCGCGCCCACTTGCGCGGCGCCCAGGCCATACGCGTCGGACTTCACGACGGCCGAGCAGGCGGCCGGGTGCGCCTTGTCGCGCAGCAAGCGGTAGTTGGCGCGCACGGCGTCCAGGTCCACCGTCAGGATGGCGCCGCTACGTTCCTTCGGAGGCATGCTGGCCCCCATCTCAGGCCGCCGCGTGCTGCAGTTTGCCATGGCCCTGCGCGCCGCTGTAGCGGCTGACGGACAGGTCGTCGGCCAGGATGGCCGGCTTCTTCGACGACATCAGGTCGGCCAGCAACTGTGCCGAACCGCAGGACATGGTCCAGCCCAGGGTGCCGTGGCCCGTGTTCAGGAACAGGTTGCGCAGCGGCGTGCGGCCGACGATCGGCGTGCCGTCCGGCGTCATCGGGCGCAAGCCCGTCCAGAAGGTCGCTTCCGCCGTATTGCCGCCGCCAGGGAACAGGTCGTTGACGACCATTTCCAGCGTTTCGCGGCGGCGCGGGTTCAGGTTCAGGTTGTAGCCGGCGATTTCCGCCATGCCGCCCACGCGGATGCGGTCGTCGAAACGGGTCACGGCAATCTTGTAGGTTTCATCGAGGATGGTCGACACGGGCGCCTTGGCCGCGTTGACGATAGGCACGGTGATCGAATAGCCCTTCAACGGATACACGGGAATATCGAGCAGCGGCTTCATGAAGCCCGTCGAATAGGAACCGAGCGCCACCACGTAGGAGTCGGCCTTGACGATTTCCGCGCCGCACTGCACGCCGGCGATTTCATCACCCTGCGTCAGCAGCGCGTCGATCGATACGCCATAGCGGAACTTCACGCCCAGCGCCACGGCCATCTCGGACAGGCGCGTGGTAAACAGCTGGCAATCGCCCGTTTCATCGTTGGGCAAGCGCAAGCCGCCGAACAGCTTATCCTTGACGGCTTCCAGGGCCGGCTCGGCGCGCGACAGTTCGTTGCGCTGCAGTACTTCATACGGCACACCCGCGTCTTTCAACACTTCGATATCCTTGGCGGCGTCGTTGTATTGCTTTTCGGTGCGGAACAATTGCATCGTGCCTTGCTGGCGGCCTTCGTAGGTGATGCCCGCCTCGGCGCGCAAGACCTTGAAGCAGTCGCGGCTGTATTCGGCCAGGCGCACCATGCGTTCCTTGTTCACGGCATACGCTTCCGGTGTGCAATTACGCAACATCTGCCACATCCATTTGAGCTGGGCGGCGCTGCCGTCGAGCGAGATGGCCAGGGGCGCGTGGCGTTGCATCATCCACTTCACGGCTTTCAGGGGAATGCCGGGCGCAGCCCATGGCGAAGCGTAGCCGGGCGAGATTTGCCCCGCATTCGCAAAGCTGGTTTCCAGTGCCGGGCCCGGCTGACGGTCGATGACGGTCACCTCATGTCCTGCCTTGGCCAGATAGTAAGCACTGGTGACGCCGATGACGCCGCTACCCAGAATCACGATACGCATAGTTTCCTCATTATATTTTTTTAGGCTGACGCCAGATTAACCGCTATCATATTGGGAAAGAGCCAGTATTTGTTCACGTATAAATCGAGATATTCAGCAATAAATCATGAGAATCCTTAAAGAATCGGCACGTGGCCTCGACAAGCTGGATCGCCACATCCTGCGCATCCTGCAACAGGATGGCCGCATCTCGATGAAAGACCTCGGTGAACAGGTGGGACTGTCCATCACGCCCTGCATCGAGCGGGTCAAGCGCATGGAGCGCGACGGCGTCATCACGGGCTACCATGCCAAGGTGAACCCGGCCGCGCTGGGCGCCAAGCTGCTCGTCTTTGTAGAGATTACGCTCAATCAAAAATCCGCGTCCGCCTTCGAGCAATTCCGCCGCGAAGTGCTGCAAATTCCCGAGGTACAGGAATGCCACCTGGTGTCGGGCGACTTCGATTACCTGATCAAGGCGCGCATCCATGAAATGGCCGAGTACCGCAAGCTGCTGGGCGACATGCTGCTGCAGCTGCCGGGCGCCGCGCAATCGAAAAGCTATGTGGTGATGGAAGAAATCAAGGAAACGCTGGCGCTGTCGACCGACGTATTGCAGAGTCGATAAAAGTACCGTCTGCCGGAACCAAAGGCATCGTTTTGTGCACCTTTGTATAATCTTGTAGCACATTGCCTGGTTCGCAAGCACACTCCTCTCCTGACATCACGCCCGTCCCCTCTGAGATTGGAAGCAGTGATGCACACTGGGAGTCCCTATGAACACATTGATCAAACTGGCAGCTTCCTGCCTCGCGGGCCTGGCCGTGGCCATGTGCACCGCCAGTGAATACAAGGTCAACCGCGCGCCGGACAATGGCGCCATCTATCAGAACATCAAGGTCGGCAAGACCACCCGCCTCGACCTCGACGCGGCCCTGGGCAACGCCACCGTCGTCAGCTTCGATCCCGGCTATGAAGTCTGGGTCTACAAGAACCAGCTGCAAGCGCCCAAGGTGACGCGGCTGATCCCCCTGCTCGGCGAAAAAGGCACGCGCGAAGTGGCCGTCATGTTCGACCAGGCGGGTATCGTCAGGAAATTCCGGATACACGAGCCGCGCAAGTAGGCGGCCGGTGCGCCGCAGCGCACGCCGCCACGCCTGCCAGCAACAGCATGGTGGCCGCCGCCTCGGCCAGCGTAGGCCAGCGCTGCTCCCACAAGTAACCGTACAGCAAGGCAAACAGGAATTCAAAGACTATCATCTGCCCCATCAGGGTGAGCGGCAACACGCGGCTGGCATGGTTCCACAAGCCATTGCCGACGACGGAGCACAGCAGCGCGACACCCATGACGACACCCGCAAACTGCAGCCAGGCCGTGCCGCCATGCGCGGCAGGTGCGGCAAGCGCGACGGGAATGGCCAGCAGCAGCGCGGCAGCGCCCGTCACCACGCCCGTGAGCAAATTCCACTCCTGCGCCGATACCGAGTGCAGCCGTCCCAGCCAGCGGCTGTTGCCGACCGCATACACCGTCCACGACAGCAGCGCCGCCAGCGCGCACAGCAGCCCCAGCAGGGACGCATGGCGGGGGCTGGCCAGCGACTGCCAGCTGATGCAGGCCAGCCCGCCCGCGCTCAGCAGCAAAGAAGGGATCAGGCGCCGCAGCGGCACGGCATGCCGGTCGCGGCTGCCGACGAGCGTGACGACCAGCGGCAGCAAGCCGATCACCATCGACGTCATCGCCACGCCGCCCGTCTGCACGGCACTGGCCAGCAGCACGTAATACACGATATTGCCTGTCAGGCTGAGCCAGACGAGCCCGCGCCATTCACGCCAGCTCAAGGCGCGCAGCAGGCGCCGCCACGACGGTGCAACGAGCACGGCCGCGATCAGGCCATACGCCAGGTAGCGGCCCACGGACAGTTCCAGCGGCTGGAAAGCGGGGATCAGCGCCGGCGCCAGGAATACCAGCCCCCACAGTGCGCCTGCGGCGATGCCAGCCAGCATGCCCAGCCGGCTCTTGTTTTCTTGATGCATGGTCAATCTCCTGAAAAGGAGATTGTGGCAAGTCTGCCGCGTCGATTCTTGGCGCCAGCTACTGCCTTGTTGACCATTTCTCCCATTTATCGCGACAAGCGCGCCGGTAGGCCGCTGGCGTGACATCCATGCTGTCGCGCATGACGCGCGTCAATGCGCTCTGTTCGGAAAAGCCGGCCGCCAGCGCGATCTCGGCGAGGCTGGCATCGCCGGCGGCAAGCAAGTCGCAGGCGCGTCCTAAGCGCTGCTGCAACAGCCAGGCATGCGGGCTGGCATCCATTTCTTCACGAAACAGCGCATGCAGGCGGCTGACGCTGAGATTCGCAAAGTGCGCCATCGACGCCGTCGACCACGGCAAGCCCGGCTCGGCTTGCACACGGGCAAGCAGTGCGCCCAGGCGCGAACGGGGCTGCGGCTCTCCCAGCAACAAGGTATCGAGCAACAGCGGCGTCCAGCCCGTGACGATGGCCGGCGTCAGCGCCCGCTGCTGCGCCATGACGCCCAGGTAGTCCATCAGCTTGCGGGCGCCCGGCCCGATCGCCGTGTAGGGACCGTCCAGCAGGCGTTGCCAGCCGCTGCGCGCCACGGCGGCCGCGTCCACGTCGACAATGATGGAATGATTGGCCACTTGGCTATGCTGGACATGCCAGGCGTGCGCCGCGATCACCACGCCCAGCTGCGTATCGACTTTCCCCTGCCTGCCATCGATTTCCAGCAATAGCTGTCCGCTGATGGGCAGCACCAGCTGTACGAAATCGTGGCGGTCCGGCGCGCCGATGTGCGCATAGCTGCGAAAGCTGAGGCCGATGGCAAAGTGTGATGGACTGGACATGGCGAGACCGCCTGGGCGAAGAAGCCTCCATTTTATCAGTTCAGTGCTCCCTTGCTGATGCGCAGATGCGCGCGCCCGCCGCGTCCTCTTGCCCTACACTGGCGTTTTCTCCTCCGGTGCTTCCATGCAATTACCCGCAAGCCTCGCCCACATCTCGGCGCAACAAGACTGGCAACACACGACTGCGTATCCGCCGCTCGGCTTCACCCCGTTTGCAGAAAGTGCACTGGGCAATGGCGACACGTTCGGCCTGTACTGGCCCATCGGCCGCGAAGCGAGCGAACCCATCGTCGTCGAAACGTGGCAC
Organism: Janthinobacterium sp. LS2A; assembly: GCF_036543145.1. Taxonomy (NCBI): domain Bacteria; kingdom Pseudomonadati; phylum Pseudomonadota; class Betaproteobacteria; order Burkholderiales; family Oxalobacteraceae; genus Janthinobacterium; species Janthinobacterium sp. LS2A. The sequence continues at coordinate 38,642 of NZ_JAZHPB010000001.1, read as the reverse complement.
GACGAGTGGCGCATCCAGCCGCACTTTTCCAGCCTGACGGCGTTTCTGCAAGCCTACGCAGCAGCGGAGGATGAGTATGTCGGCACGCCATCGCTGGCCGACGACCCCGCTTCGCCGCGCGCCGCTTTCCTGGAAGCCAAGGAACAGATCGCGCAGCGCAAGCCGGAGGCGGCCATCGCCTTGCTGGAAGCGGCGCTGGCCATCGTTCCCGAATATACGGACGCCCTGATACTGCTGCACGGCCAGTACGTGCGCGCGGGAAGAACCGACGACGCCGTCAAAGTGGCCATCCAGGCCATCATCTCGCCCCCGTCATTCGGCGGCCCGCCCCTGAAAGCCTTGCAATGGCTGCGCACGCAGCCGGTGCCGGAGGGGGAGCTTGACCCCATCTGGCGCGCCTGCGGGCAGTTGTCGTTCCACTTTGGCGGCAGCAAGGAAAATGGGGATTATCGCGTGCTGCTGGCCGCCATCGACGACTACCTGGCCCAGGGCGACCCGATACGCGCCTCGACATTGATGCAAACGTATGCCGAACTGATGAGCGCGGAAACCGTCTCGTTCCAGGAACGCTACGCCTTCGATCCAGCCGCCTTCATCGCGCGGCAAATCGCCGTCAGCGCGATGCTGCCGCACGACAGCCGGGACCCCGCCATGCTATGGTCAGGCGACCTGGCCTAGCTGCTGCCGGAACAGCTTGCGATACGCCGAAGGCGACGTCTGCAAGTTCGCGCGGAAATGCTGGCGCAGCGACAGGGCCGTGCCGAAGCCGGCCTCTTGCGCGACGATGTCGATCGAGGCCGCGCTCTTTTCCAGCAAGCCTTGCGCATGCGCCAGGCGCTGGTTCAGCAGCCACTGCTTGAACGACGTGCCCATGGCCTGGCGGAAGTGGCGCGTGAAATTGCGCCGGCTCATGGCGGCCTGTTCGGCCAGCGCATCGATGCTGTGCGCCTGGCCCAGGCTGGCCGTCACGCTGGCGAGCACGTCGGCAAAGCGCCCTTCGCTGCCGGACACGGGCAGCGGGCGCTCGATGAACTGCGCCTGGCCGCCCTGGCGGTGCGGCGCTACCAGCAGGCGGCGCGCCACCCGGTTCGCCACCTCGGCGCCCGCCAATTGGCGCAGCAGATACAGGCAGCAATCGAGGCCGGCCGCCACGCCAGCCGACGTCAGCACGGCGCCATCGTCCACATACAGCACTTCCCGGTCCACCCTGACCTTGGGATAACGGGCCGCCAACCGGTCCGCCATGCCCCAGTGCGTGGCCGCGCTCTTGCCATCCAACAAGCCCGCCTGCGCCAGGGGAAATGCGCCCAGGCACAGGCCCACCATGCGCGCGCCGCGCCGGCTGGCCGCTTGCAGCGCCGCGACCAGGGGCGCGGCCGCATCGCGGCAATCGTCGTGCCAGGCCGGCATGATGACGATATCGGCACCGTCCAGCCCTTCCAGGCCGAACTCGGGCGTGATGCCGAAGCCGGCCGCCGTGCGCAACGGTACGGTGTCGGCGGCGCATACGCGCACGTGGAACGGCGGCAGATCGGCCTCGTCCGTCTGGGCGCCAAACACGAGGCAAGGCACGGACAGGTGAAACGGCGTCATGCCGTCGAAGGCGATCACGGCCACCGTCAACGGAGCGGCAAGGGCAAGAGAAGTAGTCATGGCCCGATTTTATCGCAGATAGGCCTTCGGGCCACTTTTTGTTTGCAGCCAGCAGCTTGAAAATGGCTGTATCGAGGAACTGTCTCCTCTTTCAACCGCTCAAGGAGAACCCATGTCCAGCACCCCACGCCGCGCCCTGCTCGTCATCGACGTACAAAATGAATACTTCACGGGCGACATGCCCATCGAATATCCATCCGTCGACATTTCCCTGCCGAACATCGTCCAGGCCATGGCCGCCGCCCGCGCCGCCCGCGTGCCCGTGATCGTCGTCCAGCACGATGCGCCGGAAGCTTCCCCCATCTTCGCCAAGGGCAGCGACGGCTGGCAGCTGCATCCGCAAGTGGCAGCGTTTGCCGCCGACCACCGTATCAACAAGACCATGGGCAGCGCGTTTGCGGGCACGGACTTGCGCGAATGGCTGGCCGGCCACGGCATCGACACCCTGAGCGTCATCGGCTACATGACGCACAACTGCGACGCGGCCACCATTTACCAGGCCGCGCACGATGGCTTGCAAGTCGAGTTTCTGCAAGACGCCACCGGCACCCTGCCCTATGCCAATGCGGGCGGCACGGCCAGCGCCGAGGAAATCCACCGCGTCTTCAGCGCCGTGTTCCACTCGAATTTCGCCGCCGTCGCCAGCACGCAGGACTGGCTCAAGGCCGTAAGCGAAGGCAAGCCGCTGGAAATCGACAATATCTATCTGTCGAACCAGCGCGCGCGCAAGGCACTGGCGAACTGACGCCGGCGGGAATGGACGGGTATCATGCGTCCATTCCCAACTTGATGATGAACGATGCGAAAAATAACTGTGCTGGGCTCAAGCGCTGTTGGCGTATTCCTGCTGGCCACCGCCGCCCTGGTGCTGGCGGGACTCAACGACAAACTCGCCGCCGCCGACGTGATCGTCGTGCCCGGCAATACCATCTTGCCAGACGGCACGCCCAGCCCCCGGCTGCAGGCGCGACTCGACGTCGCGCTCAAGCAATTTCAGGAACACAGGGCGCCGCGCATCCTCGTCAGCGGGGCGACGGGCAAGGAAGGTTTTGACGAGGCCGCAGCTATGGCCCGCTACCTGCAATCGCGCGGCGTGCCGGCTGGCGCCATCATCAAAGATAATCAAGGCTGGACGACGGACGCCACGGCCCGCAACGCTGCAGCCCTGATGCGCCAACACGGCTGGCACACGGCCATGGTGGCCACGCAATACTTTCACGTGCCCCGCTTCCGGCTGGCGCTGGAGCGCAGCGGCATCACCGTCAGCGGCAACGTGCATGCGCCCTATTTCGAGCTGCGCGACGTGTACTCGGTGCCGCGCGAAACGGTAGGTTACGCCGTGTATTTTGCGCTGCACTGAGCCAATACATTTACTCGCTCCAGTCGCGCGACCTTTCCACGGCGCGCTGCCACTTGTGCAGCCGGCTCAAGCGTTCATCGGCCGCCATCTTCGGCTCGAAACGGCGTCCCACCTGCCACTGGGCGGCGATTTCTTCCTGCGATTCCCAGAAGCCCACGGCCAGGCCCGCCAGGTAGGCGGCGCCCAGGGCTGTCGTTTCCGTTACCACGGGGCGCACCACGGGCACATTTAATATGTCGGCCTGGAACTGCATCAGCATGTCGTTGCGGGCCGCGCCGCCGTCCACGCGCAGTTCGGAAAGCGCGATGCCCGCGTCGTCCTGCATGGCGGACAGGACGTCGACGTTCTGGTACGCCACGCCCTCCAATGCCGCGCGCGCAATGTGCGCCTTGCCCGTGCCGCGCGTGATGCCGATCAAGGTGCCGCGCGCATACGGGTCCCAGTACGGCGCGCCGAGTCCCGCGAACGCGGGCACGAAGACGAGGCCGCCCGAATCGGGCACGCTGGTGGCCAGCGCTTCCACTTCGGACGAGTCGCGGATGATGCCGATGCCGTCGCGCATCCATTGCACGGCCGCACCGGCGATAAAGGCGCTGCCTTCGAGCAAGTAATCGGTCTTGTCGCTGCCCGCACCCAGGCTCCAGCCCACCGTCGTCAACAGCCGGTTTTTCGATGGCAGGGGGCGCTTGCCCACGTTCATCAGCATGAAGCAGCCGGTGCCGTAGGTATTCTTGGCCATGCCCGGCTTCAGGCACGCCTGGCCGAAGGTGGCCGCCTGCTGGTCGCCCGCGATGCCGGCGATCGGCACGGAGATGCCCAGCAGTGCCGCATGCGTGTGCGCGGCCACGCCGCTCGAGGGCGCGACGTCGGGCAGCAGGGAGGCGGGAATGTCCAGCAGCGCCAGCAAATCCGTGTCCCATTGCAAAGTATGAATGTTGAACAGCATGGTGCGCGACGCGTTGCTCGTGTCCGTCAAATGGGCGCCGCTCATCTTGTAGATCAGCCAGCTGTCGATGGTGCCGAAGGCCAACTCGCCCCGTTCGGCGCGCGCACGGGCGCCGGGAACGTTGTCGAGCAGCCATTTAAGTTTGGTGGCGGAAAAATAGGCGTCCAGCACGAGCCCCGTCTTTTGCTGGATCACGTCCGCCTTGCCCTGCTCGACCAGCTGCTCGCAATAGGCGGCATTTCTGCGGTCTTGCCAGACGATGGCGTTGGCGACGGGTTCACCCGTGGCGCGGTCCCACAGCACCGTCGTTTCGCGCTGGTTGGTGACGCCGATGGCGGCCACGTCGGACGCGGCCACGCCGCTGTCGCGCAGCACTTGGTGCAGCACGCCCTCTTGCGAGGCCCAGATTTCGTTCGCGTCATGCTCGACCCAGCCCGGCTGGGGGAAAATCTGGCGGAACTCGCGCTGCGCGCTGGCGTGCGGCCGTCCCCCATGGTCGAACAGGATGGCGCGCGAACTGGTGGTGCCCTGATCTAAAGCAAGTATATATTTGGTCATTGTCTGGTGGCGCGGAAAAACGGGTAAAAACAGGCACGGAGCCATCAAGCTCCGTGCCCTCAGCACTGCAGCGGCAGTTTACCTTACCTTGCCTTCTTTCCAGGCTTGCAGCAGCTTGTCGTAGGCTATCGTTTCACCCTTCGGCTTTTCATTCGCCAGCTTTTTCCATGGAGCGTGCTGGTCCGACAGATACTGGTTCGGATCGACCTTGGGATTAAGCTTGGGCGCGCAGGCCTTCATGCCGGCACGCTGCAAACGCGCCATGACCTGGTCCATTTCCTCGGCCAGGTTATCCATGGCGGCTTGCGGCGTTTTTTCCGCTGTGATCGCCGTGGCCACGTTCTTCCACCACAGCTGCGCCAGCTTCGGATAGTCGGGCACGTTGTTGCCGGTCGGCGTCCACGCCACGCGAGCGGGGCTGCGGTAGAACTCGATCAAGCCGCCGTATTCGTTCGCGTGTTTCGTGAAGTAATCGTGGCGGATGTCGGAATCGCGGATAAACGTCAGGCCGACGATCGATTTCTTCAGCGACACGGTTTTCGACGTAACGAATTGCGCGTACAGCCAGGCGGCGGCCTTGCGGTCGTCGGGCGTGGACTTGAACAGGAACCAGGAACCCACGTCCTGGTAGCCGTTCTGCATGCCCTCTTTCCAGTACGGGCCGTGCGGCGACGGCGCCATGCGCCATTTCGGCGTGCCATCCTTGTTGACCACTGGCAAGCCCGGTTTCGTCATGCCGGCCGTAAACGCCGTGTACCAGAAGATTTGCTGGGCGATTTCGCCCTGCGCCGGCACGGGGCCCGATTCCGAGAAATTCATGCCGTTCGCCTGCGGCGGCGCGTATTTCTTCATCCAGTCGATGTATTTCGTCAGCGCAAAGACGGCCGCCGGCGAATTGGTGGCGCCGCCGCGCGACATGGACGCGCCAACGGGCGTGCACTTGTCAGCCGCGACCTTGATGCCCCACTCATCGACAGGCATGCCGTTCGGAATGCCCTTGTCGGCCGCGCCAGCCATCGACAGCCACGCATCGGTGAAGCGCCAGCCCAGCGACGGATCTTTCTTGCCATAATCCATGTGGCCATAGACTTTCTTGCCGTCCAGTTCCTTCACATCATTCGTGAAGAAATCGGCGATGTCCTCATACGCGGACCAGTTCTGCGGCACGCCCAGCTCGTAGCCATACTTGGCCTTGAACTTGGCTTGCAAATCCTTGCGCGCAAACCAGTCGGCACGGAACCAGTACAGGTTGGCAAATTGCTGGTCGGGCAGTTGATAGACCTTGCCATCGGGCGCCGTGGTAAAACTGATGCCGATGAAATCTTTCAAGTCCAGGCCAGGATTGGTATATTCCTTGCCCTTGGCGGCCATGTAGTCGGACAGCGGCTCGACGGCGCCGTAGCGGTAATGGGTGCCGATCAGGTCGGAATCGGAAATCCAGCCGTCATAGATGCTCTTGCCGGACTGCATCGACGTTTGCAGCTTTTCCACCACGTCGCCTTCCTGGATGATGTCGTGGCGTACCTTGATGCCCGTGATTTCCTCGAAGGCCTTGGCCAGGGTCTTCGATTCGTAGACGTGGGTGTCGATGGTTTCCGAAACCACGGAAATTTCCTTGATGCCCTTGGCTTTCAGCTTGGCCGCCGCATCGATGAACCATTTCATTTCAGCAAGCTGCTGCTCCTTGCTCAGGCTGGATGGCTGGAATTCCTTGTCGATCCAGGTTTGCGCCTGCTTGGCGTCGGCCAGGGCCGCATTCGACACGAGCATGGCCGCAGCCGCGAAGACCGTGAACTTCAATTTCATCGTGAATCTCCTTTTATAGTTTTTACCGGCCGCCTGCTGGCGGTACGGCATCCATCAACACCGGCAAGCCGGTTATCCCCAACGCATGACAATCAACAACAACACAAAACTGATGGCAGCACCAATCGCCTGCTGCATTTCCGTAAACCCCGCCCACGCCAGATTCACATAGGCCGCCGTGAGCAAGCCGATGAACAAACGGTCGCCGCGCGTCGTCGGCATGGGCAAAAAACCCTTGCGCTCGATGCTGGGCGAACGGATTTGCCACACCGTCATGCCGGCCAGCATCAAGCCGATGCAAATAAAGAAGATGGCCACTTCCGGCGTCCACGCCATCCAGCCGAACAGGCTGGCTGTGCTATCGGTATTTTCCATGTCACACCCTCCCCATCGCGAAACCCTTGGCAATGTAATGCCGCACGAACCAGATCACCAGCGCGCCGGGCACGATGGTCAGCACACCGGCCGCCGCCAGCACGCCCCAGTCCATGCCGGCCGCCGACACGGTGCGCGTCATGGTGGCGGCGATCGGCTTGGCATTGACGGACGTCAAGGTACGCGCCAGCAGCAACTCCACCCAGCTGAACATGAAGCAGAAGAACGCCGTCACGCCCACGCCCGACTTGATCATCGGCAAGAAGATGCGGATGAAGAAGCGCGGGAAGCTGTAGCCGTCGATATACGCCGTTTCATCGATTTCCTTGGGCACGCCGGACATGAAGCCTTCCAGTATCCACACGGCCAGCGGCACGTTGAAGACCATGTGCGCGAGCGCCACGGCCAGGTGCGTATCCATCAGGCCCACCGTCGAATACAGCTGGAAGAACGGTACGAGGAAGACGGCGGGCGGCGTCATGCGGTTGGTCAGCAGCCAGAAGAACAAATGCTTGTCGCCGACAAAGTTGTAGCGCGAGAAAGCATAGGCGGCCGGCAAGGCGACCGTGACCGACATCACCATGTTCAAGGCCACGTAGATCATGGAATTGATGTAGCCGCTGTACCAGGACCGGTCCGTAAAAATCGTGTGGTAATTGGCGAACGTCAATTGCTGGGGCCACAGGCTCAGCACGCCGACGATTTCCTCGTTGGTCTTGAGAGACATGTTGAGCATCCAGTAGATGGGCAACAGGGACGCGAGCAGAAAGACGACGAGGATGGTGCTGCTCATTTTCTTGTGCATCATTTCTGGTCTCCCGTGCCAACGCGCTGCATCCACGTGTACAACACAAAGCAGAACAGCAGGATGATGAGGAAATAGATCAGGGAAAACGCGGACGCCGGCCCCAGGTCGAACTGGCCCACGGCCTTTTGCGTCAGGTACTGCGACAGGAACGTGGTGGCATTGCCCGGCCCGCCGCCCGTCAGCACGAACGGTTCCGTGTAGATCATGAAACTGTCCATGAAGCGCAGCAAGACGGCGATCATCAGCACATTGCGCAGTTTCGGCAGCTGGATGTAGCGGAACACGGCCAGGCGCGAGGCGCCGTCGATGCGCGCCGCCTGGTAATACGCGTCGGGAATGGCGCGCAAGCCCGCATAGCACAGCAGCACGACGAGAGGCGTCCAGTGCCAGATATCCATCACCATCACCGTCAGCCACGCGTCGAGCGAATTGCCGTTGTAGTTGTAGTCAAAGCCCAGCTGGTTCAGGGTATAGCCCATCAGGCCGATGTCGCCGCGGCCAAAGATTTGCCAGATGGTGCCCACCACGTTCCAGGGTATCAAGAGGGGCAGCGCGATCAGCACCAAGGCGAGGGACGCCTTCCAGCCATCGGCCGGCATGCACAGGGCAATCAAAATACCCAGCGGAATCTGGATGGCCAGCACGGAGCCGGAAAACAGCAACTGGCGCAGCAAAGCGCTGTGCAAGTCGCCGTCCAGCATGACCATGCGGAACCATTCGGTGCCCACGAAGACCTTTTGCGTGGGGCTCAGAATATCCTGCACGGAATAATTGACCACCGTCATCAGGGGCAGGATGGCGGAAAAGGCTACGCACAGCAGCACGGGCAAGATCAATAGCCAGGCGCGGCGGTTGTTATCGGTTTTACCGTTATGTATCATCAGGCCACCCGCTTATCGTTGACATAGTAAAGGGTGCGTTGCGGCGGAAAGCGCAGCCGCACAGCATTCCCGGCGACGGCGTCGATGGCGCGCAGCTTGGCCGCCACCGTCGCGCCGCCCAGCTGGAATTCCGCCAGGTAATGCGTGCCCATGTTGCGCACGGCCGTGACCGTGGCGTCCAGGCAATGGTCGCCACCTTCGCCACCCTCGCCCGCTTTCACGCATTCGACAAATTCCGGCCGCACGCCCACGGTGATTTTCCCTTGCGCGCCAGACAGCGCCGCGCGGGCGGCAGCGGACACGGCCAGTAGCTGCCCCGCCACGCGCACACCGCCGTCGTCCAGGGTGCAATCGAGCAAGTTCATGCCCGGGTTGCCGATGAAATAGCCGACAAATGTGTGCTCGGGCTCCTCGAACAGCGCTTGCGCGCTGCCCGTCTGCACCACTTCGCCCTGCGTCATGACGACCACCTGGTCGGCAAAGGTCAGCGCTTCCACCTGGTCGTGCGTGACATAGATCAGGGACAATTTCAGTTCGTGGTGGATTTCCTTGAGTTTGCGGCGCAACAGCCATTTCAAATGCGGGTCGATCACCGTCAGCGGTTCGTCGAACAGCACGGCCGCCACGTCGGGACGCACGAGACCGCGTCCCAGCGAAATCTTTTGCTTGGCATCCACGGACAAGCCGCTGGCGCGCAATTTCAAGTCGCCCGTCAATTCCAGCATCTGCGCCACCTGCTGCACGCGCTTTTTCACCTCGATCTCTTTCCAGCCGCGATTACGCAGCGGAAACGCCAGGTTGTCGTGCACGGTCATGGTGTCGTAGATGACGGGAAACTGGAATACTTGCGCGATATTGCGCGCCTCGGTCGGCAGCTGCGTGACGTCCTTGCCGTCGAACAGCACCTTGCCATGCGACGGCTTGACCAGGCCGGAAATAATGTTGAGCAAGGTCGTCTTGCCGCAGCCGGACGGCCCCAGCAAGGCGTAGGCGCCGCCGTCATGCCATTCCATGCTCATGGGCCGCAGCGCATAGTCGGCGGGGGCCGTCGGGTTCGGTTTGTAGGCGTGGGCCAGGTCGACCAGTTCGATGCGCGCCATGTCACACCCCTCCTTGCGCAGGAGCGAACAGCAGGCCGCCATCACTGGCAAAAATCAGCAAGGCATGCGGCTGGCAATACACGGTGCAGGCGCTGCCGATCTCCAGGTTGTGCACGCCGCCCAGCTGCGCCACCAGGGCCAGGTCGCCGCGGCGCGCATGCACATAGGTTTCCGAGCCGCTGATTTCCGCCAGGTCCACCGTAGCTGCGATAGCCACGTCGCCATCGGACTGCGGTGACAAATGCAGGCTGTGCGCGCGCACGCCGAGGATCACCTGCGTGCTGCCGCCCAGGCGGGCGCGCTGTGCGCCGCTCAAATGGATCGACAGGCCATCGGCCGCCTGCGCCACGCCGCTCGCATCCACACGCGCGGGGATCAGGTTGATGGGCGGGTCGCTGAAGGTGCGCGCCACGTCGATGGAATTGGGGGCGTTGAAGACGTCCAGGGTCGGCCCCTGCTGCAGCAAACGTCCCTCGTGCAGCACGGCCACGTGGCCGCCCAGCTGCAGCGCTTCCAGCGGTTCCGTGGTCGCGTACACGACCGTCGTACTGCCGCTGGAAAACAGTTCCGTCAATTCGCGGCGCAATTCCTCGCGCAGCTTGTAGTCGAGGTTCACCAGGGGCTCGTCGAGCAGCAGCAGGGACGCATCCTTGATCAGCGCGCGCCCCAGCGCCGTGCGCTGCTGCTGGCCGCCCGACAATTCTCCGGGCGTGCGCTGCAGATACGGCGTGATGTGCAGGCGCTCGGCCAGCGCCAACACTTTGGTGCGTATCTGCTCCTCGGGTACCTTGCGCAGGCGCAAGGGCGAAGCGATATTGTCGTAGACGGTGAAGGCCGGATAGTTGATGAATTGCTGGTACACCATGGCCAGGTTGCGTTTGCTGACGGGCACGCCCGTCACGTCGACGCCATCGGCCGTGACCGTGCCCCCGCTGGGCTTGTCCAGGCCCGCCATCACGCGCATCAGGGTCGTCTTGCCGGCACGCGTGGTGCCCAGCAAGACGTTGATGGCGCCCGGCACCAGGGCCAGTGACATCGGATATAAAAAGTCGTCAGCCCCCTGCTTCCTGCTGATCTTGTCCAGTACCAGTTGCACGCGCTTCTCCTCCAGTGATGTATCTTATTCTTCGCCGCACCCTCTGTGGGGCGCGGTCGCCTACGTGTGCTGCTTACTGCTTACGGCAAAGGGTGCTGCAACAGCCAGGCGTCGAGCGTGTCCGCCGTCTCGCGCGGCAGGTGCAAGCCCAGCTTGGAGCGCCGCCACAGGATGTCAGCCGCGCTGACGGCCCATTCATGGCGCCGCACATAATCAACTTCCGCCGCGTACAGGCCGGCGGCGATTTCCTCGCCCATGGCCGCCACGTCCGCCCTGCCCTCGAGCAGCACGTGGATGCGCGTGCCGTAGGCGCGTGCATAGCGCGCCACCAGCGCCGCCGGCAGCCACGCATACTCGCGCTGCAAGCCTTGCACGAACTGGCCGAACTCGCGCACGGCCCGGTTCTGCGGCACGGCGCCATACACGTCGCCGCCGGGCAGGCAAGCGTGCTCCGTCCAGGCCGGACGCGCGTTGCCCAGCAAGGGCGCCAGCATGTCCATCGCTTCCTCGGCCAGCTTGCGGAAGGTGGTGATCTTGCCGCCGAAAATACTCAGCAGCGGCGCCCCTTCCCGGTCCAGCTCGAAACGGTAATCGCGCGTGACGGCCTTGGCGTCGGCCGCCGCGTCTTCCACCAGCGGGCGCACGCCCGCATACGTCCAGACCACGTCGGCCGGCACGATCGGCTTGCTGAAATAGTAACTGGAAAGCTCGCACAAGTAACGAATTTCCTCGTCATCGATTTCCACCTTGCCACGGTCGCCTTGGTAGTCGAGGTCGGTGGTGCCGATCAGGGTGAAATCGTGCTCATACGGGATGGCAAACACGATGCGCCCATCCGGATGCTGGAAGATATACGCGTGATCATGCTCGAACAGGCGCTTGACGACGATATGGCTGCCCTTGATCAGGCGCAAGTGCCGGCCCTGCCCGCCGGGCGCCGCCTGCTGCAGGAACTCGGCCGTCCACGGCCCGGCCGCATTGACGACGCTGCGCGCGCGCACCGTCGTCTGCGTGCCGCTGGCGTGCTGCAAGGTGGCCAGCCAAGCGTCGCCTTCGCGCGTCAGCATCGTGCAGCGCGTGCGCGTCAGCACGTGCGCGCCGTTGTCTGCCGCGTCGACGGCGTTGAGCACCACGAGGCGCGCATCGTCGACCCAGCCGTCGGAATACACGAAGCCGCGCTTGAACTGGGGTTTTAATGGTGTGCCGGCCGCATGGCGCGTCAGGTCGATGCCGCTGGAGGCCGGCAAGATTTCCCGCTTCGCCAGCATGTCGTAGAGGAACAGGCCGGCGCGTATCAGCCAGGCCGGGCGCTGGCCCTTCGCGTGCGGCATGACGAAGCGCAGCGGCCACATGATGTGCGGCGCCGAGCGCAGCAGCACTTCGCGCTCGATCAGCGCCTTGCGCACGAGGCCAAATTCATAGTATTCGAGGTAGCGCAGGCCGCCATGTATCAGCTTGGTGGAGGCCGAAGAGGTGTGGGAAGCCAGGTCATCCTTTTCGCACAGCACCACCGACAAGCCCCGTCCCGCCGCGTCGCGCGCGATGCCGGCGCCATTGATGCCGCCGCCGACCACCAGTACGTCGCATTTGATCGCTGTCTCCACACCTTGCTGTGCTGCGGCCATCGGGACTCCATGTAGGTCAGGACACGCCGGCGAGGAAAGACTAGGCATCGCCGGCGACTGTCGTTAAGATCACCATTTCGTAATACGCATGCAATATGAATAAGGTTACGCCAGAATACGAACCCATAGCAACATATTTTTAGTACTATTTGTTCGTTTCTGTTCGTTTTGTGATTTTTAAAGAGAGCACCATGATCTTGAATCCCCGCCAGCGCCGACTGCTCGAAGTGGTGCGCCAGAAGGTCACCATGTCCGTCGAAGAGCTGGCCCAGCAGCTGGACGTGACGCCGCAAACCGTGCGCCGCGATGTCAAGCAGATGGAAGAAGCGCGCCTGCTGGCCCGCTACCACGGCGGCGTGGGTTTGCCCTCGTCCGTGGAAAATATCGACTACAGCCAGCGGCAGGTGTTCAACAGCGACGCCAAGCGGCGCATCGCGGCCGCCGTCGCCGCGCAAGTGCCGCACGGCTGCTCGCTGCTGATCAATATCGGCACGACGACCGAGGAAGTAGCGCGCGCGCTGGGCCGGCACACGGGCTTGCACGTGGTGACGAACAACCTGAACGTGGCCGCCATCCTGGCCGACAACGCGGCCTGCGAAGTCATCGTGGCCGGCGGCGTGGTGCGCGGGCGCGACCGCGGCATCGTGGGCGAAGCGACCATCGACTTCATCCGCCAGTTCAAGGTCGACATCGGCATCATCGGCATTTCCAGCATCGACGAGGACGGCAGCCTGCGCGACTTCGACGCGCGCGAAGTGAAAGTGGCGCAAGCCATCATCGAGCAGTCGCGCGAAGTGTGGCTGGTGGCCGACCAGCATAAATTCGGCCGCAAGGCGCTCGTGCGCCTGGCCGACCTGGCGCAAATCGACGTCCTGTTTACGGATGCGCCACCGCCGCCCCGCTTTGCCGAAGTGCTGCGCGAAGCGGGCGTGAAGGTGGTGCTGGCCTGAGCGGGCCGCATTTCCGCAGTAAAACTGCGCGCTGTCGCGTGGGCAATACGTCTTGTGTGGGCCAGCATACAGAATGATATGAAATATTTATCAATTCGGCAAAAATGCTGTTACCATTGATGCAACATGAGTTATTTTTTTAATCTTCCTCTCTCGCAATACGATTATTTGCTTGATATTGCTTTTTATTTATCTAGAGTAAGGAAAAAGGAAAAAACTCTTTGCCGCTGAGTGATTTCCTGTGAAAACAGTGTTAAAAATACCTCAAGCACGATGATTGTTCCCAAACAAACCACTCGACAGCAAGCGTGAAGGCCTTAACCATGCCGGCAACGCCGCCCAGTGAAGGAAGAGAAATGAGCCATAATTTTGAATCGGCCGCCATGCCGCAAGCCGCCCATCCCAACAGCGTCCCCGTCAGCGAGCTGGAAGCCCACCTCGGTTACTGGCTGCGTTTCGTTTCCAACCACGTTTCCCACAGTTTCCAGAAAAAAGCCGAAGCCAATGGCGTGACGGTGTCCGAATGGGTGGTGCTGCGCGAAATGTTCCGCCTAGGCTGCACCTCGCCCACGGTGCTGGCGCAAGTGTCCGGCATGAGCAAGGGCGCCGTATCGAAACTGATCGACCGCCTGGAAAGCAAGGGCATGGTCAGCAAGTCCATCCTGCTGGCCGACCGCCGCCAGCATTCGATCGAGCTGACCACGGAAGGCGAGGCGCTGGTGCCCGTGCTGGCCGAGATGGCCGACCAGAACGACGAGGAATTCTTCGGCAAGCTGCCGCGCCAGCTGCGCGACGACCTGCTCGAAGCGATGAAGGAAGTGGCGCGCACGCACCAGCTCAAGAGCGCCCCGCTGAACTGACAGCAGTAACACATACGGCAAGGGTGACGCGGCGGCGCGCGCGCTTCGGCTATGATGCTGGCCTGACTGTTTACCAGGAACACGCATGGCCCTGCACATCGAAACTCCCTTGCTCAACTCGCGCGCGCTGAGCCTGCACAGCGAACGCGCCATCTGGCTCAAGCTCGAAGCCTTGCAGCCGCCCGGCTCCTTCAAGATCCGCGGCATCGGCCTGGCCTGCGAAGAATACGCGCGGCGCGGCGCCAGCCGTTTCATCTCATCTTCCGGCGGCAATGCCGGCATCGCCGTCGCCTATGCGGGACGCCAGCTGGGCATTCCCGTCATCGTCGTCGTACCGGAAACGACCAGCGAACGGGCCAAGGCCCTGATCGCGCAGGAGGGCGCCGAAGTCATCGTGCACGGCGCCGCCTGGCAGGAAGCGAACGCGCTGGCCCAATCGATGCTCACACCGCAAGACGCCTTTTTGCATCCGTTCGACGACCCGCTGCTGTGGCAGGGCCATGCCGGCATGATCGATGAAGTGGCCAGCGCGGGCCTGAAACCGGACGCCGTGGTGCTGTCAGTCGGTGGCGGCGGCCTGCTGGCCGGCGTGGCCGAAGGCTTGCAGCGCAACGGCTGGGACGACGTGGCCATCGTGGCCGTGGAAACGCAAGGCGCCGCCTCGCTGTCGGCGGCCGTGGCCGCGCGCGAACACGTGGCCCTGCCGGCGGTCAACAGCATCGCCACCTCGCTGGCCGCGCGCCAGGTGTGTGCGCAGGCATACGCCATCAGTCAGACGCGCCTGCTCCACAGCGTGGTGGTGTCCGACCGGGCCGCCGTCGACGCCTGCCAGCGCTTTATTACCGACCAGCGCCTGGTGGTGGAACCGGCCTGCGGCGCGGCGCTGGCGGCCGTCTACGGCAAAGTACCGGAACTGGCGCCCTACCGCAATGTGCTCGTCATCGTGTGCGGCGGCGTGACGGCCACCACGCAGCAGCTCGACCACTGGAGCGCCACCCTGTAGCCGCTACGGCGCCGCCTCGAGCAGCGCCACGCCATCGCGGCCCTGCCCCTTGGCCGCGTACAGGGCCTGGTCGGCCAGGTCCAGCAGCTGCGCCGGCGTCAGCGTGCCTTCGCGGAAGATGGCGATGCCGATGCTGGTCGTCACCGGCAGCGGGCCGCTGGCCAGCTCGAAGGGCTGTCGGATGGCGTCGACGATCTTGGCGCCGACCTGGCGCACTTCGGCCGCGCCGTTCACGCCTTGGAGAATGATCACGAATTCATCGCCGGCCAGGCGCGCCACCAGGTCGCTGGCGCGCACGCTGCGCACCAGGCGCGAGGCGAATTCCTTGAGCACCTCGTCGCCCGCCTTGTGTCCCAGGCTGTCGTTGATGGCCTTGAAACGGTCGATATCGAGATAGGCAAGCGCCATCGGCGCGCGCGTGGCCCGCGTGCGCTGCATGCTTTGCGCCAGCTGCTCGTCGAAGCGGCGCCGGTTGGCGATGCCCGTCAGCGTATCGGTGGCGGCGGCGAACTGCAGCGCCGTGTGCATCGCCTTGGTCTTGGTGATTTCGTGAATCAGGCCATACACGCCTTCCACCGCGCCGCTCTCGCCCACATCGGGCACGTAGCTGGTATGGAAGGTGCGCTCCCCCGCCTCGTTGTCGACCGTGAATTCATAGTCGACCTCCTCGCCCGCAAAGGCGCGCAGCAGGTGCTGCTCGCGCAGCTGGTAGGCTTCCTCGCCCAGCACCTCGCGCATGGAATGCATCAGGCTTTCCCTGGCCGAGACGCCGAACCATCGCTCAAACGTCGCATTGATGAACTGGTAGCGGTGTTCGCGGTCGATATACACGATCACCACGGGCACATGGTCCGTCAGCAGTTTCAAGCGCCGCTCGCTGTCGCGCGTTTGCGCCTCGGCGATTTCACGCTCGGCCACCAGCGAATAAAAATCACGGCTCAAGTCGCCGATCTCGTCGCGCCGCTCGATTTGCAGCGCCTCGATGCCCAGGCGCTGGCGGCGGATCTGATGCACCTGCCGGCGCAAGCGTTCCAAAGGCCGCAACAGGCGCAATACGACGCGCCAGCCGGCCAGGCCCGCCAGCGCCGCCAGCAGCACGGCGGCCAGCAGGATCTTGCTGCGGATGGCGTGCAGCGGCGCAAAGGCCTCGCTCATCGGATACACGGACGCCAGTATCCAGCCCGTCGAGGCGATGCGGTGGTAGGCGAACAGGGCATCGATGCCCTGCGTGGTGGTCCCCGTCATCCAGCCTTCGTAGCCCTGCATGGCGCTCCGCGTGGGCACGCTGACGGGGCCGTGGGCTTCGATATGCTGCATGATGCGCGATTTGTCGGGATGCTCGACGATGACGCCTTCGCTGGTCATGATGTACAGGTAGCCGCCAGGGCCCGGCTTGAGGGCGCCGAGACGGCCGAGGAAATCGGGCTGGCGCAGGTTGACGCTGGCCGCCAGCACATAGCGCACGCCGCCGTGCGCGTCGAACACGGGCTGCGTCACCACCACGATGGGCATGCCGGAAATGCTGCCGTTAAGCGGCGAGGAAATCACCGAACGCCGGGTCGCCAGCGTCTGTTCAAAGTAAGGGCGGCCCTTCACGTTCAGCCCCGCCTGCGGCTTGAAGGGACTCACGCTGGCCAGGACGATGCCGTCGGCACCGACCACGCCGGCCGAATAGAACTCCTTGCCCAGCACCGTTTGCGCGGCCAGGAAGCGCTGCAGGCCGGTGCCGTCGTGCGCACCGCTGGCCGCCAGGCTGTCCGCGATCGCGCGCAACACATTGCGCTTCGCGTCGAGTTCCTCGTCGATGAAGACGGCGGCGCTGGCCAGCGATACGTACTGCTGGCGCCCCATCACGTCGCGCATGCCGCGCTCGGCCACGGCCAGGGTGGCCAGCGCCAGCGAGGCGACCGCGCCCAGCACGAGCAGGAAGACGACCATGCTCATGCGCGCCTTCAGGCTGGCGGGCAGGCGCCGGCGCAGCTGTTTTCGCCAGTTCGTCACGTACGTCGCTGAAGGTAGTGGCACAGGCGCTCGACCGATTCGTCCAGCGCCAGGGTGCCCGTGTCCAGGGTCAGCGCCGCCGCCAGCGGCGCCTCGTACGGCGCGGAAATGCCCGTGAATTGCGCGAGCTGCCCCGCGCGCGCCTTTCCATACAAGCCCTTGGCATCGCGCGCCTCGCACACGGCCAGCGGCGTGCTGACGTGAACTTCGATGAAATGCGCAGCGCCGATGATGTCTGCAGCCATGGCCCGGTCGGCGCGGTACGGGGAAATGAAGGCGGCGATGACGGTCAGGCCCGCCCCGTTCATCAGGCGCGCCACTTCGGCCGCGCGGCGGATGTTTTCATGCCGGTCTTCGGGCGTAAAACCGAGATCGCGGTTCAAGCCATGGCGCAGCTGGTCGCCGTCGAGCACCGCCACGGCGCGGCCCTGCGCCTTGAGCTGGCGCGCCAGCGCATCGGCGATGCTGGACTTGCCGGCGCCGCTCAAGCCCGTCAGCCAGACCGTGTCGTGTTGTCCTGCTGTCATCACACTGCCTCTCTCCTGTAGAGCTGGCAATATAACAAAGCCGCGCAGGAAAGGACAGACTATCAGGCAGCGCTGCGCGCCTCAAGCAGCAACTGTCGTATCTCCGGCACGCAGGAGCCGCAATTGCCGCCCGCCTTGACGCAGGCCGTCACCTGCGCCGTCGTCGTCAGTTTTTGCTCCACGATGGCCGCGCAAATGGTGTTGCGCCCCACGCCAAAGCACGAGCACACGGTGGGGCCGGCATCGACGCCCTTGCCGATGGGCTGGCCCAGCAGCACGCCGGCGCGGTCGGCCGCATCCATCTGCGCGTGCGCAAACAGGCCCGCCAGCCAGCTGCGCGACGGCAGGTCGGGACGGGGCGAGACATACACGCATTGCGCGATGCGTCCCTCGTCCAGGTGCACGGCGCGGTACACGCCGGCGCTGGCGTCCGCGTAATCGAGCCAGTCGGCGTTGTCGTCCGTGACACCGAGCAGCGCGCGCGCCCAGGCGCCCAGGTCGTCGATGCGCTGGCGCCCGGCCAGCTCGTAGCGCAGGAACTGCTCGCCCTGGATGCGCGTCCAGTGCGCCACGCCGTCCAGGTTCAAGGGCGTGCGGCTCAATACGAAAGCATGCCAGTGCACGCGGAACTGCTCGATGCGCACGGGCGTGTGCTTGAATTCGGGCTCGCCCGAGACGGGGTCGACGACCGGATTGACGACGGCGCCCACGCGCGCGTCCGACGCATTCGCGTCGTTCCAGTGGATCGGCACGAAGACCTGGCCGCGCGCGATGCCGCCGCCATGCACGACCCTCGCCACCATCGCGCCCCAGGCGCTGCTGATGCGCGCCAGCTCGCCTTCGCGCACGCTGTACAGCAGCGCATCCTGCGGGTGGAGGTCGATGAAGGCTTCGGCGACGTGGCCCGACAGTTTCGCCGCCTTGCCCGTGCGCGTCATCGTATGCCACTGGTCGCGCACCCGGCCCGTATTCAGGATGAGCGGATAGTCCTCGTCGGGAAGGTTGCGCGGTGCGCGCGGCGCCGTCGGCACGAAGCGCGCGCGGCCATCGGCATGCGCGAAGCGGCCGTCGCCGAACAGGCGCGCCTGGCCTTGCGGCCACTGCTGCGGCGCAAGGGCGTCGTAGCGCGCCGCATCCAGGCCCGCCAGGTGGCCCAGGTTGAACAAACGCTTTGTGGACCCGTCATTGCGGAAGGCGGACAGGCGCGCGTGTTCATCGAAGATGGCTTGCGGCGCCGTGAAATCGAAGCCGGCATACCCCATGCGGCGCGCCACGTCGCACAGCACGTCCCAGTCGGCGCGCGCTTCGCCGGGCGCCGGCAAGAAGGCCCGCTGGCGCGAGATGCGGCGCTCGGAATTGGTCACCGTGCCATCCTTTTCACCCCAGCCCAGGGCGGGCAGCAGCACGTCGGCGTGGGCGTTCGTGTCCGACCCAGTGCTGATGTCGGACACCACCACCAGCTCGCACTTGGCCAGCGCGCGGCGCACCTGGTCGGCGTCCGGCATGCTGACCAGCGGATTGGTGGCGATGATCCACACGGCCTTGACCTTGCCCGCCTCGATGGCGTGGAACAGCTCCACCGCCTTCAAGCCAGGCTTGTCGGCGATGCGCGGCGAGTCCCAGAAGGTTTGCACGGCTTCGCGGTGCGCCGGCTTGTCGAGATCCAGGTGGGCCGCCAGCATATTGGCCAGGCCGCCCACTTCGCGCCCGCCCATGGCGTTCGGCTGGCCCGTGAGGGAAAACGGCCCCATGCCGGGCTGGCCGATGCGCCCGGTCGCCAGGTGGCAGTTGATGATGCTGTTGACCTTGTCCGTGCCGGAAGACGACTGGTTGACGCCCTGCGAAAAGGCTGTGACGACCTTGCGCGTGGCGGCAAACGCCTGGTAGAACGCCAGCAAGGCTTGCGGGTCGACCTTGCAGATTTTCGCCACACGCAAAGGATCGGAACAGTCGACATGGGCGGCGGCCAGCGCCTCATCGAGGCCGCTGCTGTGCCGCGTCACGAAATCATCGGCGATCACGCCTTCCTTCGCCAGATAGCACAGCAAGCCGTTGAACAGCCACACGTCGGTGCCCGGTTTCACGGGCAGGTGCAGGTCGGCCAGCTCGCAGGTGGCCGTGCGGCGCGGGTCGATCACCACCAGTTTCATCTCCGGCCGGGTTTCGCGGATGCGGGCGATGCGCTGGAACAGGATCGGGTGGCACCAGGCCGTGTTCGAGCCCACCAGCACCACCATGTCGGCCAGTTCCAGGTCTTCATAGCAGCCCGGCACGATATCCTCGCCAAACGCGCGCTTGTGGCCGGCCACGGCCGACGACATGCACAGGCGCGAATTGGTGTCGATATTCGCGCTGCCCACATAGCCCTTCATGAATTTATTGGCGATGTAATAGTCTTCCGTCAGCAGCTGGCCCGAGACGTACAGGGCGACGGCGTCGGGGCCGTGCTTGTCGATGATGGCGCGCAGGCCGCCGGCCACCTGGTCCAGCGCGGCATCCCAGGAGGACGGCTGCAGGACGCCATCGACGCGTACCTGCGGTTGCAGCAAACGGTTCTCCAGGTTCAGGGTGTCGCCGAGGGCAGAGCCTTTCACGCACAGCTTGCCCTGGTTGGCCGGGTGATTGGCATCGCCGGCGATGCGGATGGCGCCGTCGGGCAGGCGTGTCGCTTCCACGCCGCAGCCGACGCCGCAATACGGGCAAGTGGTTTTCACGGGCGTGCAGCTTGTCATGGGCGTATCCTGTTGGTCGCTGTCAGGCGGCCTGGGCGCACAGCGCCTGGCCAAACAATAAATGGGCGCGCAGCTTGCTGATGTCGCGGCGCTGCTGGATCAGGTCGAAATACCAGGGGCCGTCCTGCACGTCGCCATACAGCACGGCGCCGGCCAGGCGGCTGCCCTGCACCACCAGGCGCTTGTAGACGCCGCGGCGCGGATCGCGCAGCACCAGGTCTTCACTGCCCTCGCCGCCGATGATGTCGCCGGCCGAATACAGATCGATGCCCGTCACTTTCAATTTGGTGGCGCTGGCCTGCTGCACGTAGCGGCGATGCCCTGCGCCGGCCAGGTGGGCGCCGCACACGCGCGCCTGCTCCCAGATGGGCGCGACGAGGCCAAACGTGGCGCGCCGGTGCTGCACGCATTCGCCCACGGCGTACACGCGCGGGTCGTAGCTTTGCAGGCAATCGTCGACGACGATGGCCCGTTCGCAGTGCAGGCCGGCCGCTTGCGCCAGCGCGATGTTGGGGCGCACGCCGGCCGTCATCACCACCAGGTCGGCGGGGATCGACGTGCCATCGGCAAAGCGAACTCCCTGTACGCGGTCGGTGCCGAGGATTTCCGCCGTTTGCGCATGCATCAAAAACCGCAGGCCGCGCGCTTCCAGCGCCGATTTCAACAGCATCGACGCGGGTGCGTCCAGCTGCTGGTTCATCAGGGCGCCGCTCATGTGCACGACGGTGACGTCCATGCCCTGGCGCTGCAAGCCGTTGGCCGCTTCCAGTCCCAGCAAGCCGCCGCCGATGACCACCGCGTGGCGGTGCGTGCGCGCCGCACGCAGCATGGTGTCGACGTCGCTGATATCGCGAAAACCGATCACACCAGGCAGATCATGCCCGGGCACGGGCACGATGAACGGCGTGGAACCGGTGGCCAGCAGCAGGCGGTCATAGGCAACCGTGATGCCGGACAGCGATTGCACGGTGCGCACCTTGCGGTCGATGCGTACGACGGGGTCGCCCGCGTGCAGGGTAATGCCATGCTGCGCATACCAGTCGCGCGTGTGCAGCATGATGTCGTCCACCGACTTCTCGCCGGCCAGCACGGGCGACAGCAGGATGCGGTTGTAATTGCCGTGCGGTTCGGCGCCGAACACGGTGATGTCGTACAGGTCCGGCGCCAGTTTCAAGAGTTCCTCGACCGTGCGCATGCCGGCCATGCCGTTGCCGACGACCACGAGCGAGGGACGCGCAGTGGCCTTGACTGGCGGATTCACAGGGCCACCCACACCATGTCGGCAAACACGCGCGCCGGCCAGGCGGCGACCGAATGCTCGGGCGCTTCGATGCACTCGCCGCTGGCCAGGTCGAAATGCTGTTTGTAGATGGGCGAGGCGACGACGACGCGCTCGCCGATGCTGCCGACGAGACCCCGAGACAGCACGGAAGCGCCCGCATTCGGGTCGATATTGTCGATGGCGTACACGCGCGGCGCCGCATCGCCGACGCGGAACACGGCCACGTGGCGGCCACCCAGCAACGCGCACACGCCCGTGTCGGGCACGATGTCGGCCAAGGGACAGATGGCTACCCAGTTGTCGGCGGTGGCGCCGGAAAGTTCATTCATCGCATTCATGGCTCACGCCTCCACGGCAAGGATGGGGATCACGGTGCTGCGGCGTTCCAGTTCAGTGGCGGGCCGGATCTGGCCCCGCTCTTCAACGAACACCACGTTTTCATCGTTCTTCTCGCTGTTGACGAAATGGCGGAAGCGCTGGCGCACGGCAGGGTTGGAGACGGCTTCCTTCCACTCGCAGGCATAGGTGTCGACCACGTGCTGCATGTCCGCTTCCAGCTCGTGGGCGATGCCCAGGCTGTCGTCGATGATGACACGCTTGAGGTAATCGAGCCCCCCTTCCAGGTTGTCGCGCCACACGCTGGTGCGCTGCAGGCGGTCGGCCGTGCGCACGTAAAACATCAGGAAGCGGTCGACATAGCGCACCAAGGTGGCTTCATCGAGATCGGAAGCGATCAGTTCCGCGTGGCGCGGCTTCATGCCGCCATTGCCGCACACGTAAAGGTTCCAGCCCTTTTCCGTGGCGATCAGGCCAATGTCCTTGCCCTGCGCCTCGGCGCATTCGCGCGTGCAGCCGGAGACGCCGAACTTGATCTTGTGCGGCGTGCGCAAGCCCTTGTAGCGGTTTTCCAGCTCGATGGCAAAGCCCACGCTGTCGGCCACCCCATAGCGGCACCAGGTGGAGCCGACGCACGATTTCACCGTGCGCAGCGACTTGCCGTAGGCGTGGCCCGACTCGAAGCCGGCCGCGATCAGTTCTTCCCAGATGGCCGGCAACTGGTCGACGCGCGCGCCGAACAGGTCGACCCGCTGGCCGCCCGTGATCTTGGTGTAAAGGCCGTATTTTTTTGCCACCATGCCCACGGCGATCAAGCCGTCGGCCGTCACTTCGCCGCCCGGCATGCGCGGCACCACCGAGTACGTGCCATCCTTCTGGATATTACCGAGGAAGTAGTCATTGCTGTCCTGCAGGCTGGCGTGCACGGGAGAGAGCACGAAATCGTTCCAGCACGAGGCGAGGATATTCGCCGCCACGGGCTTGCACACGTCGCAACCGAGACCCTGACCATGCGCGCCCAAGAGTTCGCCGAAGCTGCGGATTTTGCCCACGCGGACCAGGTGGTGCAATTCCTGGCGCGAGTACGCAAAGTGTTCGCACACGTGGTTGTTCACCATCAGGCCCTGCTTCTGCATTTCCGCCTTCATGATCTGCGTGACCAGCGGCACGCAGCCGCCGCACGCGGTGCCCGCCTTGGTGCAGCTTTTCAGGGCGCCGATGGTGGTGGCGCCCTCGGCGACGGCCGCGCACAGCGCGCCTTTCGACACGTCGTTGCACGAGCAGATTTGCGCCGACTCGGGCAAGGCGTCCACGCCCAGGCCCACCTTTTGCTGGCCATCGGCCTGCGGCAGGATCAGGAACTCGGGGAATTCCGGCAGCTCGATCTTGTTGAGCATCATCTGCAGCAAGGTGCCGTATTCGCTGGCGTCGCCCACCATCACGCCGCCAAGCAGGTATTTGCCGCAATCGGAAACGACGATTTTCTTGTAGATCTGCTTGCGCTCATCCATGAACTGGTAGGAGCGGCTGCCCGGCGCATTGCCGTGCGGGTCGCCCAGGCTGGCCACGTCCACGCCCATCAGTTTGAGCTTGGTGCTCATGTCGGCGCCCTTGAACGATGCTTCGCCCTCTTCCTGCAACAGGTGGCGCGCCGCGATGCGGGCCATCTCGTAGCCGGGCGCCACCAGGCCGAAGACCAGGCCGCCCCACAGCGCGCATTCGCCGATCGCATAGATGTCAGGGTCGGAGGTGACGCAGCTGTCATCGATGGCGATGCCGCCGCGCGGGCCCACGTCCAGGCCGCAGGCGCGCGCCAGTTCGTCGCGCGGGCGGATGCCGGCCGAGAAGACGATCATGTCCGCTTCCAGGTGGCTGCCGTCGGCGAACTGCATGCGGTGCGTGGCTTCTTCGCCGTCGACGATGGCCAGGGTATTTTTTTGCGTGTGCACGGTCACGCCCAGCTCTTCGATCTTGCGGCGCAGGACGCGCGCGCCGCCCTCGTCCACCTGCACGGCCATCAGGCGCGGCGCGAATTCCACCACGTGGGTGTCCAGCTTCAAATCGCGCAAGGCCTTCGCGCATTCGAGACCCAGCAGCCCGCCGCCGATCACCACGCCCGTTTTGGACTTCCCGCCCCAGGCCAGCATGGCTTCCAGGTCTTCAATGGTGCGGTAGACGAAGCAGCCATCACGCTCCTTGCCGGGCAGCGGCGGCACGAACGGCGTCGAGCCGGTGGCGAACACCAGCTTGTCGTAGGCCAGCACGTCACCGGTGCTGGCCGTGACGGTTTTGGCCACGCGGTCGATCGAGACGGCGCGCGCATTGAGTTTCAGGACGACGTTGCCCTTGTCGAAGAAGCCGGGCGCCACCAGCGACAGGTCGTCGGCCGATTTGCCGCTGAAAAATTCGGACAGGTGCACCCTGTCGTAGGCGGGGCGCGGCTCTTCGCACAAGACCGTCACGGACAGGTGCGGCGCGTTTTCCAATGCCAGGCGTTCGAGGAATTTATGTCCGACCATGCCATGGCCAAGGACGACGATGTTCAAGGGGTGGTTCATTACTCTCTCCTCAGGCCGCGGCCATGTTCGGTTCGGCCGCTGCACGGGTAAAACGCACGGCGATGGCGCACAGGGCCGAGATCACCACCAGCGCGCTGAGGATGATCAATGTCTGGCGGATGTCGCCCGTGCCCTTCATCAGGAAGCCGGCCGCCACGGCGCCCACGTTGCCGCCCGCGCCGATGATGCCGGCCACGCCGCCCAGCGCCTTGCTGTCGATGAAAGGCACCAGCGCGTAGGTGGCGCCGCACGCCATGTGGGTGAACAGGCCGAAGACCAGCATGGCGATGACGGCCCAGGTGACGCTGTCGACTTTGGCAAACCACAGCAGGCCCACGCCTTCGCCTATCATCAGCATGAACAGCAGGGTCACGCGGCTGTTCAAGTTGCCGCGCAGGGCCAGTTTATCGGACATCCAGCCGCCCAAAGCGCGGGCAAACAGGGCCAGCAAGCCAAAGCTGCCGGCGGCCAGGCCGGCCGATTTCAAGGACAAGCCGAAATGGTCGACGTAGTACACGGCGGCGATGTTGTGGATGAAAATCTCGATACCAAAGCAGGCGCCATAGGTGACGAACAGCAGCCACACGCGGTAGTTGGTGCTGGCCGCCTTAAAGCTGTCCCAGCCACCCTTCTTGCCACCTTCGATGGCGGTGCCTGCGGCGCGCAAGTCCGAGTAATTGCCTTCAGGGCAATCCTGCGTATAACGCCAGTAGAGAACGGCCATCACCAGCATCAGCACGCCCGGCACCAGCAGGGCCACGCGCCAGCCCAGCGATTCGGACACGCCCAGCATGACCACGGCACCGAGCAGCAGTGGCATCAGCGCCTGCGCCGCGCCGCCGCCCGCATTGCCCCAGCCGGCGGCGGCGGCATTCGCCGTACCGACAACGCGCGGAGCGAACATCACGGAGGTGTGATATTGCGTGATGACAAAGCTGGCGCCGACGGCGCCGATGCCCAGACGGAAGAACAGAAAGCTTTCATAGCTTTGCGACGCGGCCACGCCCAGCACGGGAATGGCGCCCAGCAGCAGCAAGCCCGTGTAAGTCTTGCGCGGGCCGTAGCGGTCGCACAATGGCCCGACGATCAGGCGCACGAGGATGGTGATAGCGACGGCCGCGATATTGATGTTGGCCACTTGCGCCAAGGAAAGGCCGAACTCGCCCTTGATGACAGGCATCAGGGGAGCGCAAGCGAACCAGGCGAAGAAACACACGAAAAATGCCATCCACGTCAGGTGGAATGCGCGCATGGGCGGCGTGGCGAGGGAGAAGAGCGCGATGCGCGTTGCTTTTTGGCTGGCCATGATAGGTTCCCGAAATATCCCGTTGATAAAACAAAACGGCGCCCGCCCCCGCCGATGAAAAATCAGCCTGGGCGGACGCCGTTGTCCATGTGGTCCGTCGTTGGACCGTTGTGCGTTTATTCAGGGGATCGCCGTTGATCCGTACCTTCTGTTTAGCAAGCGCCGTGCCAGCTTGTCTGACGGGCAAGCGGCACCATTCGCACTGGCTTTGCGCCAGATCATGGCCAATCACGGTGCAAGCACGCCACTTGCTGGTGCATGCGGGGAACCAGCGACGGCATTTCTTGTCTAAACTGCATCTGAAGCAGTAGCGGGAGGCCACGATGGTCAAGACACTGCAACGACGACGCCTAAGGCCACCTTGGTCGCCATGGATGGCATGTGCGTGCGCGGGTTTGTTGCTGATGACATGGAGTAACACTGCCGCCGCGCAAGAGACTAAGGAACACAGCGAGCTCGATGCCACCGTTGTCGCGCCCTTTCACGCCGCGCGCGGTGAGCGTGTCACGCAGGCGCGTACATTTGTCGTGCGGCTCACCTATCCCGACGAAGGCCGCAGCCATGCCGTGCGCTGGACCTTGACACTATCGGGTCCCGGCCCGCAAGGCGCCGTGCTGCGGCGCTGGTCGGGCACGGAACAGGTGGGGGCCAACGGCAAGAGCGTGAACCTGCCCTGGGATGGCCGCGCCGACGCCGATGCGCGCGAACGGAGGGTGCTGGCACAGGACGGCTTGTATCAGTTACGCCTGCTGGCGGTGGCCGATGCCGGCACGCCGCGGGAAGCGCAGGTGGAACAGCAGTGGCCCATCCAGGTGCAGCGCGGTGCAAGCACGGCGCCCATGGTGCGCGCCTTCCAGGCCGGCCTGCAGCAACTGCCCGGCCTGGAAGGCCAGCCCGGCTACCGCATCGTCTACGCCAACCTGCACAGCCAGACGCGCCACAGCGACGGCGGCGCGGCGCTCGACGCCTGCCATGGCGCGCAAGACCCGCAAACGGCGCCCTACGGCCCCATCGATGCCTATAAATATGCGCAAGAACACGGGCTCGACGTCCTGCTGACATCCGAGCACAACCATATGTACGACGGTTCGGACGGCACGAATAGCACTGCCACCCCTGCCGAAGCGATCGCGCTGTACCAGACGGGGCTGGCTGAAGCGGCCGCTTACACTGCCGCCCATCCCGGTTTCCTGGCCCTGTACGGCATGGAATGGGGCGTCATCAACAAGGGTGGCCACCTGAATATCATCAATAGCGAGCAGTTGCTGGGCTGGGAAAAAAATGCCGGCGGGGAACTGCTGGCCGACGTGGAGACGCCGAAGGGCGATTACGCGGGCCTGTACACGCTGATGCGCGAACGGGGCTGGATCGGGCAGTTCAACCATCCGGCCCAAACGGGCCAGTTTCTCGTCAATGAGCAGCCGCTCGGCTACACGCCGGACGGCGACGTGGCCATGGTGCTGTGCGAAGTCATGAATACGTCCGCGTTTTCCACGAACGACGCGGAAACGGAAACCCGGCGCAGCAATTACGAACCCGCCTGCAACCGGGCTCTGGCGGCCGGCTACCACGTGGCCTTCAGCAGCAACCAGGACAACCACTGCGCCAACTGGGGCGCGTCGTATGGCAACCGCACGGCCGTCCTGGTGGCCGGCCCGGCCGCCGGCACGCCCGTTTCACGCGACAGCTTCCTCGACGCGCTGCGCGCGCGCCGCGTCTACGCCACGATGGACAAGCATGCGCAATTACTGTTCACAGCCAATGGCAAGCTGATGGGAGAGCGCTTCGACAACCACGGTCCCTTGCGCCTGGCCACCAGCTTCAGCAACAGCGCCGGGCGCCAAGCGGCCGCCATCGCCATCTTCCACGGCGTGCCGGGCGGCAACGGCTCGGTCACACAAGTATCGGACCAGGCCGATCTCACCATCACGCCCGCGCCGGGCCCCCATTTCTATTACGCGCGGCTGACGCAGGATGACGGCAACATCGTCTGGTCGGCGCCCGTGTGGGTCAATCAGCTGCCGTGATGGCGACAGGGCGGGCGGAATGCAGGGCCATCAATTCGGCCACCCAGTCGATAAAGACGCGCAGTTTTTTGCTGACATGGCGGTTCGGCGGATAGGCGAGATAGAGCGGCATGGGATCGACCGTCCATGCTTCGAACAACGGCAGCAGCTCGCCCCTGGCCACGTGCGGGCGCGCCATATAATCGGGCAGCCACAGCACGCCCAGCCCCGCCACCCCGGCCGCCAGATAGGCGTTGCCGTCGTCGATCGACAACACATACTGGCCATGGATCTTCACGCTCTTGCCCTCGCGGTGCATCACATACGGAAAGCCGTTGCCGCTGCGTCCCCAGCGAAAGCGCACGATGCGGTGCGCGCTGTCCTGCAAGTCCAGCGGATGCAAGGGCGTGCCCACCCGTTGCAGGTAGGCCGGTGCCGCATACACGCCCAGTGGCAAGTTGGCGAGCTTGCGCGCCATCAGCGACTGGTCGGTGATGTCACCGCCGCGTATCACGCAATCGACATTGTCGGCGATCACGTCGACCATGCGGTCGCTGGCGCCCATGTCGAGCACGATATCGGGATACAGCGCATGAAACGTGGGCAGCGCCGGCACCAGCAGCAAGGCGGCAAGCGGACTGGGCACGTCCACCCGCAACTGGCCCCGTGGCAAGGCGGCGGCATGCGGCAAGCTCGTTTCGATTTCTTCCAGGGTATCGAGCACCTGCACGATGCGTTCGTAATAGGCCGCGCCATCGGCCGTCACATTGACCTTGCGCGTGGTGCGGTTCAGCAATTTCAGGCGCAGGCGCGCCTCGAGCTGCTGCACCAGTTGCGTCACCGTGGTGCGGCTCATGTACAAGGTCGCGGCTGCGCGCGTAAAACTGCCCGTCTCGACCACCCGCACGAACGCCTTCATCGCATCAAACCTGTCCATCCACGCCTCCGCCATTCGATTGTTTGGATTATACAAATAGTCCAGTCCGATCTGGCCGCTTTATCCGCAGGTTGGCAGCAGATAAAGTGTTCTCCAGGCAGCAACTTCGCTGTATCAATAAAGGAAAGCTGATGAAACGCGACGTCGTATTCCCTGCGGGCCGCCAAGCCCTGTATGAACAGAACCGCTATTCCCCTGCCGTGCGCGCCAATGGCCTGCTGTTTGTCTCGGGACAGGTCGGCAGCCGCGAAGATGGCACGCCCGAACCCGGGCTCGACGCCCAGGTCCGGCGCGCCTTCGACAACTTGAACGCCATCTTGCACGCCGCCGGCTGCACCTTCGACGACGTGCAGGACGTGACCATTTTTATCGTCGATCCACAATCGCACTTCCAGCGCATCTGGGATATCGTACAGACTGAGTATTGGGGCCAGGCACCGCACCCGACGGTCACGGCCGTTGGTGTGACGTGGCTGTATGGTTTCCAGTTCGAGATCAAGGTGGTGGCCAAGCTGCCGGGCTAGAACACGGCGTCCGCCAGCGTGCAGGGAAATGGCAGCAGGCTTTCCCTCGCACGATTGCCCGCCGCAAGGTGCGCTGGCACTGATCTATGGCAACATTGCGCAACCGACGCATGCCAGGAAACGCAATGAAACCAAAAGCGCTGATCATCGCCAATATTGAAGCGTACTTGCTGGAGCCGCTGAGCGCAGCGGGCTTCAAGTTCTCGCCTAGCCAGCTGACCTTCAAGCGCACGCAGAACGAATTCGTCCAGGCCATCCATTTCCAGGCCAACCGTCACAACGAAGAAGATGTCTGCGTGGCATTCTGGAGTCACTATCAAGTCTCGTCCAGATCCTATTCAACATGGCACACGGCGCGCTACGGCCGTGAACCTGTCAACAATATCGTTGGCGGCGTGGCGGACTGGAATATAAGAAACTGGCAATTCCCTATCCTCGATGGCAAGCAGGACAAAGAACACCAGCTCGTCGATCCGTCCCATCGGGCAACGGTCATGGCCTGCCTGCGGGACAATCTGCTGGAGTTGGCCGTCCCCTGGCTTGAGCGCCTGTCCAATTGGGAAAATGCGGCCCTGGCTCTCGTCGAAGCGCAAGAATCGCATGCGAGGGCCTGCGATTTTTATCTGATGGCGGGCAAGCAGGAAAAAGCCTTGTGGGCCTTGAACGAAGGCATTGCCTATTGGCAGAAAAATCCCGCAGCCTCTTTTCCGGAAGAAAAAGAAGAGATCGCTTTGCGGATGGAGAAATACGCCTATGCTTGACATCACGTGTCCCTACGATGGCGACTGCGGACGCCACTTCGACAGCAGCGCAATGGATGCCTCGGATGGCGCGTTCTTGAAAACGGCCATCGGCAAAAGAATGACCTTCATGTTCCTGCACTGCCCCGCATGTGCAAGGATGTTTCAGTTCAATCCAGTCGCCTGGACAGCGCAGACGTGCGAAGCCGTCGCGCCCAAGGCCGCCCGGCCAGGGAAGAAAAGCGGCAAGCAGCTGGAAAAATTGCTGGCCAGGGAAAAAGTGGTCCTGCCCCAGGCCTATCTCGCTCACCTCCGCAGCGCAAAGCCACGTCCCGACGTGGCGATCTTCAGGGATGAAGCCCCCTTCACGCTGTACAGCCTGGACGCGTTGTGCAAAGAGGTCAATGTGGATGGAACAAGCTATCTGGCAGTCAGGCAACTGGCTGGCTTTGCGCAGGCGCTGGCAGAAGCGGCGGGAACGGGGTCGAAGCAGGCTGCACCGTTCAGTCCTGCCGAGCTGGCTGAGTGCCTGGCCATCGGCGAGGAAAACACGCGCATCCTGTTCATCGACAGCCGCGACAACGATGCCTTATGGATTTATCACTGCGACGGCGGCGATGTCGAACAGACGCGGCTCACCGTGACCTCGCTGATGGGGCCTGGCGTATCCTGAAGGGGGCAGTACGCCGCAGATTCTGCGGCCAGCTTCCATTCCAGCAAACAATATTGGAAAAGTAATTATTTTTTAAGTAGCCGTCCATAGACACTGGTTCCTCGCAGCAATCCATGGCACCATGGCTGCGCCGTTTTGCCTGCAACGCGGCCTCCATCGGACCAACCAGGAACCCTATATGTCGTCATATCGCACCTTCGCCGGCAGCATGCTGCTCGGCCTGGCCGCAGCGGGCATCGCCCATGCACAAGCACCCGCGCCTGCCTCCTCCACCGCTCCGGCCGATCCCCATTTGTGGCTGGAAGAAGTCCTCGGCGACAAGCCGCTGGCCTGGGTCAAGCAGCACAATGCCGTCAGCACCAGGGAATTGGAAGCCCAGCCCGGCTTCCCCGCCCTGCAGGCGCGCCTGAAAACCATCCTCAACTCGAAGGAACGCATTCCCTACGTCAGCAAGGAAGGCGAGTTTTACTATAATTTCTGGCGCGACGCCCAGCACGTGCGCGGCATCTGGCGCCGCACGACCCTGGCGCAATACCAGCTGGCCGAACCTGTCTGGGAAACCGTGATCGACCTTGACCAGCTGGCCGCCGGCGAGAGTGAAAACTGGGTCTGGGGCGGCGCCTCTTGCCTGTATCCGAAAGGCGAACGCTGCCTCATTTCCCTGTCGCGCGGCGGCGGCGACGCCAAGGTGGTGCGCGAATACGACGTGGCCAAGCGCGCCTTCGTCGAGGGCGGCTTCACCTTGCCCGAAGCGAAGGGCAGCACCAGCTGGATCGACCAGGATACCCTGTTCGTGTCCACCGATTTCGGCCCCGGTTCGATGACCAGCTCGGGCTACCCGCGCATCATCAAGCAGTGGCAGCGCGGCACGCCGCTGGCGCAGGCGAAAACGCTGTATGAAGCCAAGCCCGACGACCTGAGCGCCAGCGCCTACAAGGATTTCACGCCAGGCCACGAACATCAATTTATCGAGCGGCAAATCGATTTCTACAGCGGCGAGATGTTCCTGCGCGACGGCGCCGAGTTGAAGAAAGTGCCGAAGCCGGACGACGCTACGGCCTTCACCGTGCGCGACCAGCTGGTCATCACCTTGCGCTCGGACTGGAAAGTCAACGGCAAGACCTACCTGCAAGGCTCCTTGCTGGCCACCGACTTCAAGGCCTTCATGCAGGGCAAGCAGGAGCTGGAAGTGCTGTATGCGCCCACGGCCACGTCGTCGCTGGACAATGTGACGGCGACCAAGTCCGCCATCCTCGTCACCACCCTGGACAAGGTCAAGAACCGCCTGACGGAACTGCGTCATGTGAACGGCAAGTGGCAGCGCCGCGCCGTCGATGCGCCGAAGCTGGGCACCCTGGCCGTCAGCGCGCTCGACTCCGTCGACTCGGACCAGTACTTCCTGACGATGACCGACTTCCTCAACCCGACCACCCTTTACCTGGCCACGGCGCAAAGCGACAAGCGCACGAAAATCAAGTCGCTACCCGCCTACTACGACGCCACGCCATACAAGGTGGAGCAGTTCGAATCGACGTCGAAGGATGGCACCAAGGTGCCGTATTTCGCCATCATGGGCAAGAAGACGAAATTCGACGGCAGCAACCCCACCGTGCTGTATGGCTACGGCGGCTTTGAAGTGTCGCTCAAACCGAGCTACAGCGGCACCACCGGCGTGGCGTGGCTGGAAAAGGGTGGCGTGTATGTGCTGGCGAACATCCGCGGCGGCGGCGAGTTCGGTCCCCGCTGGCACCAGGCGGCGCTGAAGGAAAACCGCCAGCGCGCGTATGACGACTTCATCTCGGTGGCGCAAGACCTGATCAAGCGCAAGGTCACCAGCCCGCGCCACCTGGGCATCATGGGCGGCAGCAATGGCGGCCTGCTGACGGGCGCCGTACTGGTGCAGCGTCCCGATTTGTTCAACGCCGTCGTCAGCCAGGTGCCGCTGCTCGACATGCGCCGCTATAACAAGATGCTGGCGGGCGCCTCGTGGATGGGAGAGTACGGCGACCCGGATGTGCCGGAACAATGGGCTTACATCAGCAAGTATTCGCCGTACCAGAACGTCTTCAAGGACAAGAAATATCCGCGCGTGCTGTTTACCACCTCGACGCGCGACGACCGGGTCCACCCTGGCCATGCGCGCAAGATGGTGGCGAAGATGGAAGAGCAAGGCCACGACGTGCTGTACTGGGAAAACACGGAGGGCGGCCATGCGGGCGCCGCCAACAACGACCAGCAGGCGCTGATGTGGGCGTTGACCTACACCTTCCTGTGGGAGCAGCTGAAGTAATGTGGTGGTGTCGGATTACGCGCTCACGCGCCTCGGCGGCCCCGCTAATCCGACCTACGCGGCATGTCGGTCCCCAAGGCCGTAGGTCGGGTTAGCCCAGCGGGCGTAACCCGACAAACATTGTTGACGTGGGCCGGTAGCAAAATATCCTTACTTCGCCTGCGCGCTGGGGCGTTCCGCGATGCGGTCGCGGTAGGCCTGCAGGTTGGCCAAGCCTTCCGCGCCGGGCCGGTACTTCATCAGGCCACGCACGAATTCCAGCGCACAGAAAGCCGTGATGTCTGCAATCGTAAACCGGTTGCCGGCGATGTACGGCTGGTGAGCCAGCACCTGGTCCAGCCATTGCGCCGTCTCGCGCAGCTTGCCCGCCTGCGCCGTGGCGAAATCGGGAAACTGCGGGTTTTCCAGCGCCACCAGGGCCGGATGGCCGTGGCGCACCCAGTTGGCGGCTGCGCTGAACAAATGCAGTTCCACGCGGCGGTCTGCCATTTCAATGAACGCGCGCTCCTCGAAACCTTCTCCCATCAGGTTCGGCTGCGGCTGCAAGCCCTCCAGGTAAGTGCAGATGGCGCGGGTCTCGGTCAGCACGCGCCCGTCGTCCAGTTCCAGCACGGGCACGCGGCCCAGCGGGTTTTTCGCCAGGAAGGCAGGGTCGCGGTGATGGCCCGCCATCAGGTCGAGCGCCACTTCCTCGATGCCGGTGATGCCCTTCTCGGCGATGAACATGGTGACGCGGCGCGGATTGGGCGTGCGGGGGCTGATAATCAGTTTCATATGCTTGGGTCTCGTCTTGTTATGTTGGCGGGCGCGGCTGCGGGACAGGTCTGCGGCAGTACAGTCAGGCACCCATCATACCAGCGCACTGCCATGGTGCGGCGCCCCTGGCGCGTTGACTTTGCCCCCGTTTCGCCTTAGATTGCTGTACGGGAACGCTGGCCGCCAGTTCCAGCGATGTCCCCCACACGTCATCAACGCCCGCAGCCCATCCGGCTGGCGGGCGTTTTATCCATGAAACTAGGGCATACCATGCATCGCACACCGACTCCGCGCTTCCGCCGCAGCCAACTGGCCGCCGCCGTCCTGGCACTGGCTTCCATCACCGCCGCCCATGCGGGCCACGCCGCACCCGCCAGCAGATACGCCTCGGCCAGCCACGCCGCTACGACCACCACGCAGTTGCCGCGCGGCGTCACGCCTTTGCACTATGCGCTGTCGATCACGCCGGACGCCGCCGCCTCCACCTTCAAGGGCGCAGCCGCCATCAAGGTCGCCGTCGACGCGCCGACCGCCAGCATCACCTTCAACGCCTTGAACCTGGAGTTTGCCGCTGCCGCCATCGAAGGCGCGGGCGGCGGCAAGCAGGTGACGCGCAAGATCGATTTCGATGCGGACAAGCAGACGGCCACCGTGCATTTCGCCCAGCCGCTGGCCAAGGGCGAGTACCTGTTGCGCATCGACTACAGCGGCAAGATCGGCACGCAGGCCACGGGCCTGTTCTCGCTCGACTACGACACGCCGCAGGGCCGCCAGCGCGCGCTGTACACGCAGTTCGAAAATTCCGACGCGCGCAGCATGCTGCCGTCATGGGATGAACCGGACTACAAGGCCACCTTCGCGCTGGACGTGATCGTCCCGAGCAGCCAGATGGCCGTCGGTAACATGCCGGTCGCCAGCAGCGAGGACCTGGGCAATGGCACCAAGCACGTGCGCTTCGCTACCACACCGCGCATGTCGACCTACCTGCTGTTCTTCGGCCTGGGCGACTTCGAGCGGGCCACGGCCATGAGCGACGGCACGGAAATAGGCGTCATCACGAAGAAGGGCGCGCTGGCGCAAAGCCGCTTCGCGCTCGACGAGTCGGCCGCCCTGCTGCGCGAATACAACGATTATTTCGGCGTGCGCTACCCGCTGCCCAAGCTCGACAACATCGCCGCGCCGGGCCGCAGCCAGTTCTTCGGCGCCATGGAAAACTGGGGCGCCGTGTTCACTTTTGAGTATGGCCTGCTGCTCGACCCGGCCATCTCGACCCAGGCCGACAAGGAAAACATCTACACCACCCTGTCGCATGAAATGGCGCACCAGTGGTTCGGCGACCTCGTCACCATGCGCTGGTGGGACGACCTGTGGCTCAACGAAGGTTTCGCCTCGTGGATGGAAGGCCGCACCACGGAGCGTTTGCACCCTGAATGGAACACGGCCCTGTCCAGCGTCGGCGGGCGCGAGTCGGCCATGAGCCAGGATGCGCTGCGCACCACGCACCCCGTGGTGCAGCGCATCGCCACCGTGGAGCAGGCCAGCCAGGCGTTCGACGGCATCACCTATCAAAAAGGCGAAGCCGTGATCCGCATGCTCGAAGCGTATGTGGGCGCCGATACGTGGCGCACGGCCGTGCGCAACTACATGCGCAAGCATGCGTATGGCAATACCGTATCCGACGACCTGTGGCGCGAAGTCGATGCGGCCGCGGGCAAGCCTGTCAGCGCCATCGCCCATGATTTCACCCTGCAGCCGGGCGTGCCAATGATCACGGTGGGCGAGACCTTATGCAAAAACGGCAATACGCGCGTGCGCTTGACGCAGACGGAATTTTCCAAGGACCAGCCGAATAAGAGACCGCTGTCGTGGAAAGTGCCCGTGATCGCGTCGACGGTCGGCAACGGCAAGCTGGCCAAGGTGGTGCTCAAGGATGGCAAGGCCACCCTGAACGTGCCCGGCTGCGGCGCCCTGCTCGTGAACGCGGGCCAGAGCGGCTACTACCGTACCGTGTACGCGCCGGCCAACACGCGCGCGCTGGCGGGCAGCTTTGCGCGCCTGGCGCCGATCGACCAGCTGGGCTTGCTGGCGGACAGCCAGTCGCTGGGCCTGGCCGGTGCGCAAAACCTGGCCGACTTCCTGGAACTGGTGAAGGCGACGCCGCTGTCGGCCGATCCGCAGGTGCTGGGCAAGGTAGCCGCTTCCCTGGGCAGCCTGTACGAACAGTATGCCGGTGATGCCGTTCGCCAGCAGGCTTTCGGCCGCTTCGCCGTGGCGCGCCTGGCGCCGATGATGGCGCAGACGGGCTGGGAAGCGCGCGCGGGTGAAGCATCGAGCGTGGCGACCTTGCGCGGACACCTGATCGCCATCCTCGGCGACATGGGCGAACCGGGCGTGATCGCGGAAGCGCGCCGCCGTTACGCGGCCAACGAACAAGATCCCGCCGCCATGCCCGCGCCATTGCGCCGTACCATCCTGGGCGTGGTGGCGCAGCATGCGGACGCCGCCACCTGGGAGCAGCTGCACGCCAAGGCGCGGCAGGAAAAGACGCCGCTGGTCAAGAATCAGCTGTACGACTTGCTGGCCTCGACCGACGATCCCGCACTGGCGCAGCGCGCATTGGCGCTGGCACTGACGGATGAACCGGGCGTGACGAACAGCCCTGCCATGATCTCGCGCGTGTCGCGCTCGCATCCGGAACTGGCCTTCGACTTCGCGCTGGCGCACCTGGAGCAAGTCAATGCGCGCATCGACGCCAGCTCGCGCAGCCGCTATTTCCCGCGTCTGGCCGCCGGTTCGGCTCAGCCGGACATGATCGCCAAGCTGGAAGCGTACGCGCAAGCGAACCTGCCGGCCAGCGCGCGCGGCGACGCCGACAGCTCGGTGGCCGGTATCAAGTACCGCATCAAGGTGCGCGCCGAGCGCCTGCCGGCAGTCGATGCGTGGCTGGCGAAACAGGCGGGCTAAGTAATTGGCATCCCGACCCTGGTGCCGGGAACTGATGAAAACGCAGGCAAAAAAAACCGGCTTCGCAAAGTGCGGTAGCCGGTTGAAACGCTGTTTCAGAGCGCAGGGATAAAACGGGAAAACACATGAAAAAGTGGAAATCGTGCCGGTCATTGAGGTGTCCGGCAACCTTGCGCTCGGGGTTTCCGTGCGCCATGTATCCACTATGCCAGCCCTTCGTTGAGACAGGCTTAGGACTTCATTAAATCCCCGCCCGTTTCCCGTATTTCCCCTGCCCCGCCCTGCAATCATTGCCATAAAACAAATTTTACATGTCTGGTGCCGATGGTTGAGCTCACCGGCTAAGCTGTTGAGTCATGCCTGCATCCTATCGCTCCCGGAGCGTAGTGATCTGCGCATCGCATGCTGTGTGCCAACAAAAGCATCATAACAGCGTCATATGACCGCCATATGACCTAGCTCTAACATTGCACGCGCACCTCCGCGCGGATCGCGTACTATTCCCCCATCGCCCATCGCCCTTGTTCCATCTATTCCATCTGCCCCATGCCCAGCCAGAATCTTCGCACCGTTTTCCTGCTTGCCTGCGCCTTGCTGGCGTCCTGCACACCCCTGCCGCCCGCGCCTGCCCCGGCTTCCGCGCCGGCTAC
The DNA here is from genome assembly GCF_036543145.1 of Janthinobacterium sp. LS2A. Classification (NCBI taxonomy): domain Bacteria; kingdom Pseudomonadati; phylum Pseudomonadota; class Betaproteobacteria; order Burkholderiales; family Oxalobacteraceae; genus Janthinobacterium; species Janthinobacterium sp. LS2A. The sequence continues at coordinate 1,339 of NZ_JAZHPB010000001.1, read as the reverse complement.
CCCTGCCGCGATGCCCGCGCCCGCGTGGCAGCGGCAGGGCGTGCAGCTGCTGCACATCGCGCCCGACGAATCCCTGCTGACCATCACCGTGCGGCGCGGCGGTGCGCTGGCGCGGCTCGGGCATGACCACGTGGTGGCCAGCCGCAGCCTGCAGGGCGTCGTTGCGCCCGCGCTGGGGCGCGCGCAATTCCGCTTCCGGCTTGACGAGATGAGCGTGGATGAAGAAAGCCTGCGCCAGGCGGCCGGTTTGACGACGACGCCGTCGGCCGACGCCATCGCCGGCACGCGCCACAATATGCTGGTGCGCGTGCTCGAGGCGGAACGCTATCCGTGGGTCAGCATCGCCGCGCGCCGCACGGGCAACAAGCAGGTGTTTGATGCCGACATCACGCTGCATGGCGTGACGCGCACGGTGCAGCTGCCGGTGCGGGTCGAGCAAGCGGCCGATGGACGCCGCCTGCAGGCCAGCGGCAGCCTGCTGCTGAAACAGAGCGACTTCGGCATCGTGCCGTTCGCCGTCCTGGGCGGCGCCATGGCCGTGCAGGATCAGATGGAACTGGCGTTCCGCATTACCGCCCGGCAAGAACTCAGCGTGCCAGGATCAATCGCAAGCCCAGGCCGATGAAGATGGTGCCGGCCACCCGGTCCAGCCACAGGCCGGCGCGCGGGCGGCGGTTCAGCCACAGGCCGACGGCGCCGGAAAAATAGCCGAGCAGGCCGAACAGCACGCACGCCTGCGCCGTGAAGACCAGGCCCAGCTGCGCCGTCTGCCAGCTGGCATTGCCTTGGCCAGCGACGATGAACTGCGGCAGGAACGACAGGAAAAACAGCACGACTTTCGGATTGATACTGTTGGCAAACAGTCCCTTGCCGAACAGGCGCAGCAAGGATTCGTCGGGCAAGGCCGCCGCGCCATCGACTCTGGCGCCGCCACGGCTGCGCAAGGCGCCGATGCCCAGCCACACGAGATATAGCCCGCCGGCCACTTTGAGCGCCGTAAATGCCGTGGGCGAGGCGGCCAGCAGGGCCGACACGCCGATGGTCGCCAGCACCGTGTGCGTGAGGCAGCCAAGGGCGCAACCGAGGCCGAACGCCATGCCCTGGCGGCGTCCGCGCGACATGCCCACGCCCAGCACCATCAGGTTGTCGGGACCGGGGCTGGCGGTGATCAACACGGCGGCGGCCAGGAAGGCCAGGAACTGGTCGGGACTGAGCATGAATATCTCGCGGGCAAAGGCGCCATGATACCGGAGCTGGCGTCAGGCGGACAGGACATGAAATTGCCCGTGTGTCACCGAGAGTCGATTAAAATGGGCACTCCAATGCAAACGGCGTTGCC